>NZ_CP031555.1:1590000-2985000 GCF_003403095.1 Thalassospira indica
GCTCCAGTGGAGCGATTTTAAGCCGAAGGTTGAGCACGGCGGAGCCGCGCGCAGACTGTACAGATAGATCACCCTGACGCGGGGTGGAGCAGCCCGGTAGCTCGTCAGGCTCATAACCTGAAGGTCGCAGGTTCAAATCCTGCCCCCGCAACCACTTCTGTTATAAATCGCTCCTTTGCGAGATATAACAAAGCCGTAAAACAAAACACCGTGTCTACGAAGATCTCCTTGACCAATATCTATCAATGGTCTTCGTGGAAGTATGTAGTGCTACCTAGGGTGTCTCTTAAGCATCGCGTTCTATGCTCCCAATTCACTCAATAGCGGCGAGCATGATGGATCATCCTTTTTGTTCCGAGGGGAGCGTTGATATCTGTCGTAAAATAATTTCATGCCTCTCCGCCTTTTGGGATGGAAATAGCGGAAAGCCAAAGATGTTTCTGGATTCTACCTGCACTTACGTGTTATATGTCTACTTATTCGGTAGAGATATAGTGTAAGAAAATGCTGTCGCAGAAAACAAAATACGCTGTGAAGGCGATGATTGCTTTGGCTGATATTGGTGTTGGCGAGGCCATGCAAATCGCCGAGCTTGCGCAGCAGGAAGCGATTCCCAAAAAGTTTCTTGAACAGATTCTGCTCGATCTCAAACATCACGGACTGATTAACAGTCGGCGCGGCAAGCATGGCGGCTATACGCTGATCAAAAATCCGGAAGAGATCTCTATTGGTCGAATTGTCAGATTGATCGAAGGGCCAATTGCGCCGCTATCATGCCTGAGCAAGATGGCGTACCAACCTTGTGAAGATTGCAAAGACGAGAAATCGTGTCGCGTGCGGCGTGTCTTCGCCGAATCATATCAGGCAACTGTTGCGGCGCTGGAAAGCACAACTTTGCAGGATGCCCTTGGCCCTGATTTGGGCCAGAAAACTCCCGTCGTCGCCTGATTTCATAATCACACTGAATGACTGTTGATACGTAATTGCCACAGTTAGGCCATTTTAATGTTGATTAAGTCTACCAATTAGATAGAGAATATGGCCTATAAGTATAAGGGAGAATAATCATGCTTGATAGTCCACTTAAATCTGTACGCCGAAACTTAATCGGCGCGGCAATGTTTGCTGCATCATCCTTGCTTGTCGCCGGGAATGCCGACTCTGCTGATGTCACCTTGCTGAATGTCAGCTATGACCCGACCCGCGAGTTGTATAAGGAATTCAATCAAGCCTTTGCCGACCACTGGCTGAAGGAAAAAGGACAGTCCGTCGAAATTCAGATGTCGCATGGCGGTTCGGGGCGTCAGGCCCGTTCGGTCATTGACGGGTTGGAGGCCGATGTGGTGACATTGGCACTTGAGGCCGATATCGACGCAATTGCCGAAAAAACCGGCTGGATCAATACTGGCTGGAAAGAGCGCCTTCCACTTGGTGCTGCCCCCTATACGTCGACGATCGTCTTCCTGGTTCGCAATGGTAACCCCAAGAACATTCAGGATTGGGGTGATCTGGTTCGCGACGATATTCAGGTGATCACACCAAACCCGAAAACATCGGGTGGCGCACGCTGGAACTATCTGGCCGCTTGGGCATTTGCCGAGGATGAATTTGGCGGAGATCAGGAACAGGTCCGCGCGTTTATCTCGAAGCTTTATAAAAACGTGCCGGTTCTCGATACAGGTGCCCGCGGTTCAACCAATACCTTTGTCAAAACCGGTATTGGTGATGTGCTGCTGGCATGGGAAAACGAGGCATTTCTTGCTCTAGAGAACCTCGGCGACGAGTTTGAAATCGTCGTTCCGTCCAAATCGGTTCTCGCACAGCCGCCTGTTTCGGTGGTGGACAAGGTTGTCGATGATCATGGTACGCGCGATATCGCAACCGCCTATCTGGAATATCTTTATTCGCCGACTGGGCAGAAGCTTGCTGCAAAATACTACTACCGTCCCGTCGCACCTGAACATGCCGATCCCGAGGACATGAAGCGCTTCCCGCCGCTTGAACTTTTCACGGTTGAGGATCGTTTTGGTGGATGGGCTCGTGCTCAGGAAGAGCATTTCGCCGATGGCGGCACGTTCGATCAGCTTTATCAGAGCAACTGAACATGACTTCTATTGCAAGTGCATTTGGCAATCGCCGCGTGATCCCGGGTTTCGGGATCACGCTTGGCTATACCCTTTCTTATCTTGGCGTGATCGTACTTTTGCCTTTGGCGGCAGTTGTTGCAAGGTCGGCCGGTATGGGATGGGACGACTTTATTGCCATCGTTGGTTCGCCAAGAACTCTTCACTCCCTGTGGCTGAGTTTTGGAGCGGCATTGGCTGCTGCTTTAATCGATGCTGTATTTGGCTTTCTCGTGGCATGGGTTCTTGTGCGTTATCGCTTTCCGGGACGCAAAATCATCGATGCCATTATTGATCTACCATTCGCCTTGCCAACTGCGGTTGCGGGTATTGCCTTGGTTGCGATCTATTCGAAGAATGGCCCTTTTGGTCAGTATCTTGAACCACTGGGCATTAAAGCCGCCTATACGCCGCTTGGTATCATAATTGCCATGACATTTATCGGGCTGCCGTTTGTGGTTCGTTCTGTTCAACCGGTGCTTGAGCAGCTTGACCAAAGGCTGGAAGAGGCCGCAGCCTCGCTCGGTGCATCGCGTGGGTTTACCTTTCGAATGGTTATTTTCCCGGCTGTTCTGCCCGCACTTCTGACAGGATTTGCTTTGGCTTTGGCGCGTGGGATTGGCGAATACGGGTCAATCATTTTTATCGCCGGCAATATTCCCAATATCTCTGAGATTGCACCGCTTCTTATCGTTATCCGCCTTGAAGAATTCAATTATGACGGCGCCACAGCGATAGCGACAACCATGCTTGTCATATCTTTTGCAATGCTGTTGCTGGTCAATCTACTTCAAGTCTGGAGCCGGAAGCGAAGCGGCCTTTGAAAAAGGTAAGACCATGACTTCAAACGACTCTTTCCAACGCGGAATTGGCGAGCCAGTCCTGGTGCGCTGGTTGCTGATTCTTGCAGCTTTGTTATTTCTGTTCATTTTTCTTGTTTTTCCGCTGGTTATTGTTTTTACCGAAGCCTTGGCATCGGGGTGGAAGGCGTATCTGGCGGCACTGGTTGAACCTGACGCCCTTTCAGCCTTGCGTTTAACGTTAACTGTTGTGGCTTTTGCAGTTCCTCTGAACATCCTGTTCGGGATCGCAGCGGCTTGGGCGGTTGCCAAGCATGATTTTCGCGGAAAAAGCATCCTTGTCACACTGATCGATCTGCCATTTTCCGTGTCGCCAGTGGTTGCAGGGCTTTCTTTTGTGATGTTGTTTGGCAGTCACGGCTGGTTCGGTGATTTTGTTGACGCTGCAGATATTGACATCATTTTCGCAACCCCGGGCATTGTTCTGGCGACGATATTTGTCACATTCCCCTTCGTTGCGCGTGAACTGATCCCGTTGATGGAAAGTCAGGGAAACTCTTTGGAAGAAGCCGCGCTGTCGCTTGGTGCAAGTGGCTGGCGAACCTTTATCAAAATTACATTGCCCAACGTGAAATGGGCACTTTTCTATGGTGTTTTGCTATGCAGTGCGCGCGCCATGGGGGACTTTGGCGCGGTTTCCGTGGTGTCGGGTCACATTCGTGGCGTGACCAATACGTTGCCGCTGCATGTCGAGGTTCTTTACAACGAATACGCCTTTTCGGCCTCTTTCGCTGTTGCTTCACTGTTGGCTCTACTGGCCCTTTTCACCCTTGTTCTGAAATCCATACTGGAATGGCGGCATGGCGATGACCTTGCACCGGGCCATCGTAGCTGAGGAGACGAACGATCATGCAGATCGATATTCATAATGTGACCAAGGATTTTGGAAGCCAGACGGCGCTTCGCAACATTGATCTGAAAATCGGTTCTGGTGAACTTGTTGCGCTGCTGGGTCCTTCCGGGTCGGGCAAGACAACGCTTTTGCGTTTGATCGCAGGACTTGAATTCCCCAATAGCGGGCAGATCTTTTTCGATGCGGATGACGCATCCAATCTGTCGGTCGGCAAACGTAATGTCGGCTTTGTTTTTCAGAATTACGCGCTTTTCAAGCATATGCGGGTGATTGACAACATCGCCTTTGGTCTGCGTGCCCGCCCCGCAGACCGTCGTCCATCAGAGCAAGAGATTCTCTCACGGGCCCGTGATCTTCTCTCCCTCGTGAAGCTCTCGGGATATGAGGATCGTTTTCCTGCCCAACTTTCGGGTGGGCAGCAACAACGTGTTGCACTGGCCCGCGCCCTTGCGATCGAGCCATCCGTGTTGCTGCTTGATGAACCGTTCGGAGCCCTTGATGCCAAGGTTCGTCATGAACTGCGCAAATGGTTGCGTGAACTTCACGATGAAACCGGCCATACCACAGTCTTTGTCACCCATGATCAGGAAGAGGCGCTTGATCTTGCTGACAGGGTTGTTGTGGTTCAGGACGGCCGTATTGCCCAAGAGGGGGCACCGAACGATGTCTATGAGGAACCGGCCTCGCCATTCGTTTATGAATTCATCGGCGATGTAAACAAGCTTGCGGTTTCCGTTAAAGACGGACAGGTTCTGTTGCCGGGAAGGCCGATTGCGATTGGTGATACAGACAAGCCGGACGGCAATTATGTATTGTATGTGCGCCCTCACAATATCCGCGTGGCAGCCAAGGAAGAGGGGCAGGCTCTTACGGGTCTTGTGCGAGATATCAGGGCGACCGGCCCGGCCGTGGTCATGGATGTCTCTCTTGATAGCTGGAATACCCATCTTGATATTGCGCTGTCGCACAATGATGATGACTGGCGTAAGCTGAAACCGGGAACGCGGGTGGAGATTTCTCTGCGAAAATACGCCCTTTTTCCGGAATAAGAACAGGATACGGAGCGGCATTTGAATTTCGACCAACTGGCCCTTGTCGCCATCATTTTGATTGCAATTGCCGCGATGGCCAGTGACCGTTTCAGATATGATCTGGTCGCGGTTCTTGCGCTGCTGGCTGCTGTGGTTCTCGGAATCGTGCCCCAGGACAGCGCTTTTATGGGATTTTCCAACGGTGCCGTCGTTACCGTTGCTGGTGTTCTGATCATTACACGCAGTATTGTGGCGACCGGTGCCTTGGAACCGGTCAGCCATATCCTTTCGGAAAGGTTCGAAAGTCGCTGGTCCCTGATTGCGGTTTTCTGCGCGACTGGTGCAGTTCTTTCAGCCTTCATGAACAATATCGGGGCATTGGCCCTTTTGATGCCGGTTGCACTGGCGGCAACGGCGAGACGGGGGGAGCATCCCGGCTATCTTTTGATGCCCCTGTCGTTCTCGACACTTCTTGGCGGAATGACAACCCTGATTGGAACGCCAGCCAATTTGATCATTTCCCAGATCCGGCAAACTGCCGTCAGTCAGCCTTTTGACATGTTCGATTTTACCCCGGTTGGCAGTGTAATCGCCGTAGCCGGCGTGGTCTGGCTTGTTTTTATCGGGTGGCGGCTTATACCGGGGCGGCATCTGACCGTCGGGGAGCAGCGAGATTCCGGTCGCTTCTTGACAGAATTACGTGTCGGGGCCAATGGTATTGCCGATTTTTCTTCTGTGCCGGAACTCGAGGCAGCTTTACCAGTCAAGGTCCACGGTATCGTGCGCGAAAACAGGCGGCTTTTTGCGCCTAAAAACCGGCAGCTTTTCGAAATTGGCGATCTGATGATTGTCGAGGCCGAACTTGATACACTTGAACTATTGTGTGACCGGTATGGCTTCAGGTTGCCCGGACAGATTGGTGTTTTGTCAGATGATGCAGAAATGATCGAAGCCGTGGTTCCGGCCGACAGCATCATTCAGGGCAGTAACCTTCATACACTCGAACCGGCGGATCGATGGCAGATTGATATCGTTGCCATGGCCCGTCAAAGCAAACGGTTCGAAGGGCGTCTGGCTGACGCGACTTTGATGCCGGGCGATATTCTGATTTTTCGAGGCGATCCTTCGCGCATTGATACGGCGATTTCCGATCTAGGCCTTTTGCCTTTGGCCGCACGGTCGATCCGGTTGCGTCCCCGGGCTGCCTTGTGGGCTGTGGCGATTTTTGCCGTGGCGATTTTCCTTGCAGCGAGTGGTATCGCGACACCAGCCGTTTCCTTCGTAGCGGCTGTCACCATGATGTTGTTAACGCGTGTGGTCAGTGCGCGTGATCTGTATAGGCGGGTCGAAGGACCGGTTCTGGTTTTGCTTGCGGCACTTATTCCGATCGGGGAGGCTTTGCGCTCAACCGGCACGGCGGAACTGATTGCGGGATATTTGTTGCAACTTGCGGGGACGGCAGGTCCGATGTGGCTACTTGCCCTGACAATGCTGCTGGCAATGGGCATAACACCGATTCTGAACAACGTGACGACTGTTGTGGTGCTGGCGCCTATTGTGATGGCGTTGGCATACCGTGCTGGATTGGCCCCCGATGCGTTTTTGATGGCAGTTGCAATCGGGGCTTCGACCGATTTCCTCACCCCGGTTGGCCACCACAACAACACGATTATTATGGGTCCGGGTGGCTATCGCTTCAGCGATTACTGGCGTTGTGGATTGCCCGTTAGCATTCTGGTGTTTGTGATAGCCATGATGCTGTTGCCAGTTGTATTTCGGATATGAGTATTCGTTTGGTGCAGAAACGATCGCGGTTCAGGGGAAAAGGCAAACTGGTTACTTAGCCTTGAGAAGCAGGGATGTTGCTTTGACAAAAGTTGTTATTGCAAGCCATCCGAAAAGAAGTGCTGAAATGCCCATGATGCAGGCCAGAAAACCCTGCCCAGCCTTTATGTAGGCAATTTGCTCGTTAAATAGCAAGGTAACGCGATCAAGGGTGTTGCCCGCAAAAATGATACTGCATACGGCAGCGGCAATTGAAATGAGTATCAACCATTTCAGACTGAACCCGGACCATGGTTCTTCGTTCGTGTGTTTCTCAGGTATCTGTTGAGGCATTGTTTTTTGTGCTCATAAAACTGAATGGCGGCTTAAAATGCCGCCATTCATGTTGTTTATGCCCTAACTACACCGAATAAAGTGTTTCGATATTGGGTGAATTTTGCTGCATGTTTTGTTTTGCAAGCTGCTGATAGTGGAGATCGACAAGCCGGTCTGCCAGTTTAAAGCCGTCAGACCAGTGGCCATGCCCGCTTTCTATATTGATATGGCCAGCCTCGCCGGCATCAATCAGTTCACTCCCCCAGGCCGAGGCAAGCGAACGCGCGCGGGTAAAGTCGCAATATTCATCATTGCGGCTGGCGACGACAATTGATGGAAAAGGCAGTTTTCGGATCGGGATCGGGGCGAAGCCGGCAAGATCGGGATAAGTTTTTCCAATACGGTCAACGTCGGCAGGAGCGACGAGCAGTGCTCCGGCAATTGGTAAATCGGGGAATGCCCGTGCCAGATGTGCGACAAGTATGCATCCAAGGCTGTGCGCGATCAGGATGGCGTTGGGGTTCTTGCTTACGGCAAAACGAACATGTTCGATCCATGGTTTCAGCCGGGGCTTTAGCCAGTCATCCTGATTGACGATGATGGCATCGGGATCAATGTCGCTCCAGATCCGTTGCCAGTGACCGGCATTCGAGCCTTTGTAGCCAGGCAACAACAATTTTTTCATTGCATGTTCCATGGGGCATGCTCCTGAGTTGTCAGCGTTTACCCGATCTGGGCAAACCTAGTTCGTTGAAAAGTAAATCAGCAACCCGATAAACAGGATCAGGTAGACCAGTCTTTGTGCGGACACGTTCACAAGATCTCCCTGCCGGTTATGGTTGCAGGCAGATCGGCAGAGATCAGAGATGTTCGTTCGTAACGCGATGATGCTTTGTTGCTCAGATCTTCGGCCAGCGTTGCAGCCTGATTCCTGATTTCGGCCGCAGCAGTGATTTCCCAAAACTTGCCACGGGTTAACGGCCCGATGACGCTGATAAACTTCGACGATTTGCCATTGCTTTTGATCGCCTGACAGGTGTCGTCGACGTCGATACCAAGTCCGAGAGGGTCGGGGCGAATATGCCCCATATTGTTCAGGAACCAGATCAGGGGCACATCGATAGTTTCCAAGTCCGCACGCGGGCCTGTACAGTCATAGGCAACAGGAAAGCTGAAATCCTCCGCTGTCTCCTGTCCATGCCTGCGGATTGAAATTTCCCAAGATTGTCCCGGCTTCTTTTGAGCATTGGAAATGCGGCCTTTAATGATTTTGAGGTTTCCGGAGGCCAGCTCGGCTTCAATAATCTGAGCCGTTTCCTGCGACATACGGTGCCTGTGGACATCCCACCAGGTTTGCAAGTGTCTGATAAATCGACGACGTTTCACGTCATCAAGTGCCTGCCAGATGGCCTGAGTCATTGGACGGAGGCCATCAATCGTTGTGCGCCAACCAAACTGCTTGGCATTATTACGCACCTTGGCAAGCAGGGTTGAAAGAGGCTGGGCACCTGCGTCCGTTGGTGTGAATGCAGGATGATTTTCCGGTTCCGTCAGATCGTGTGGGCGAGGCAGCAGACCGCGCCTCGACAGAAAAACAACCTGACCTTCATAGCCCGTTTCGCGCAGGCGAAGCAGAGTATCAACTGCGGTTAACCCGGAACCCAGTACCAGTATCGGGCCGCGCATCGACGTTCCCTCTGTCCGTTCTGTATTCCACGGATGGAGAAAACCATATCTGGTCTGACTGGCAAGCGAGTTCCCCATCGCCAGCACCAGATGGTCGACTTCAAAGATCTGATCACGTTCCGTCCGGATATGAAGTTTATGTCCTCCTTCTGCCGGATAGGCTGAATTCACGGTATCGCGCACATGAGCAAAGCTTTCCGGCCGGAAACGCTGCTTGATTGACTGATCAAGTCGGGAACAAACATAGTCCCCAAAAATCTGCCGGGGCACGAAACTGGCTGCGGTCGCATATCTCCGGATTTCCGGATCGTCGGACGTCGCGAGCCATTCGATAAAATCATCCCTTCGATCCGGGAAAATGCTGATTTTTCCGGCAGGAACATTCAGAATGTGCGAGGCGCAGTTTGTGCCATAGGCCAGCCCCCGACCGCAAACCGAACGTGGCTCGAACACGATGACTTCGTCTGTCTCGGGCAGGCGGCGGAGCAACTGTATGGCCAGAAGGCTGCCGCTCAGGCCGCCGCCGACGATACCAATTTTGTATGCCATGATCGTCTCCTGTCGTTGAACCGGTATGATTGCCAAGGCGCCCGGTGTGATCGCGCTAATCGATACGATGGTTTTTCAGCAAAGTGCGTAGCTGGCTGCGGCTAAGTCCGAGCAGTTTTGCGGTTTTGATCTGGTTGTGTTCGGCAATCTCGTAAGCCTCTTCAATGGCCATATGCACGAGATCATCAAGAGAGAACTTGCCTTCGCGGCGGATCAGGTCATGGATGATATGCCGGATGGTATCCGCATCCGATCCACTGGTTTTATCAAGGGCCACATGGCTCAGATTAAGATCGTCCGGACGGATTACGTGATCTGCTGCCACCAGAACGGCATGATGTATGGCATTCTCCAGTTCCCGGATATTGCCCGGCCAGGAGTAATGCAAAAGAACCTTGATCGCTTCCTTGCCCAAAGAGAGGTCCTGGCGCCCGGTTTTTTCGCTGTAGACATGCAAGAAGTGCTCCGAAAGGGTTAGAATGTCATCGCGTCTGGCCCGCAAGGGGGCGACGTCAAGCCGCGCGACATTCAGCCGGAAGAAAAGGTCTTCCCGGAAATGTCCGGCGCGCACGGCATTTTCGAGATTCACATTCGTTGCCGCAACGATGCGCACATCAACCGGACGTGTCTTGCGACCGCCTACCGGGGTGACTTCGCGTTCCTGAAGGACACGCAGAAGCTTGACCTGAAAGGCCAACGGCAGGTCGCCAATTTCATCAAGAAAGATTGTCCCGCCATTGGCGGCTTCAAACCATCCGGTGCGATTCTCGGTGGCGCCAGTAAAGGCGCCTTTTTCATAGCCGAACAGTTCTGCCTCGACGAGCGTTTCGGGCAAGGCAGCACAGTTGACCGCAATAAATGGGCCGCCGGCACGTGGCGAGTTGTCATGAACGTAACGTGCAATCAGTTCTTTGCCCGTGCCGGTCTCCCCGACAATCAGAACACTGGCATCGCTGACAGAAAACTGCAGCAGACGCCGTTGCAATTCGAGTGAGACTGGATCACGAAACACGAGCGCGCTCGCGCGTATACTTGGCGGAATGTCTGCGCCGCCCCGTCGGGCCAGCCGCAGAACTTCTGCTGACTGTCCCGGTCGCAAATCGCGATGATATGTCAAGCCGGTCCTCCATTTCTCAAGCCTCGCAAGAGAGATTTCATTAACTACTTAAAGTCTACCTTTTTAGTAGACATTGTCGATAAAAAAATCCCGCCTGCAATCTGATCAACTGTAACTACTTGATATAGTGAAGATCATCCCGCCTGCTTCTCGGGATCTTGCTCAAACAGAACATCAAGAACTTTACCTTCAATCTCTGCAAGTATCGCGCTACCGCGACGGCGTGGTCGAGGCACATCGATCTCGATGTCCAGCTTGATCTGCCCTTCATCGATCAAAACAACCCTGTCGGCAAGAGCGACGGCTTCGGATACGTCGTGGGTCACGAGAATTGCTGTGAAGCCCTGATGCAGCCAGACCTCTTCCAGCAGATTTTGCATGTCGATCCGTGTTAGAGCATCCAATGCCCCAAGGGGTTCGTCGAGGGCAAGCAGCCGGGGATGACTGACCAGTGCGCGTGCCAGAGCGACACGTTGTTTCTGCCCCCCCGAAAGAGCCGATGGCCATTCATCCCGCTTGTTCTCAAGGCCGACCTCGTCGAGTGTGACCAGAGAGAGGTCAAGAACCTGATCAGGGTCACGAACAGGCGTACCGGTAAGGCCGAGTTTCACGTTATCGATAACCTTTGCCCAAGGAAGCAGCCTGGGTTCCTGAAACACAATCCTTGATGCCGTCTCTCCGCCGCTTCCGATCGAGATCTCGCCTTTGGTCGAGGCATCAAGTCCTGCGATCAGTCGCAGGAGGGTACTTTTGCCGCAACCGCTTTTGCCAATGACAGCAATGAACTGTCCTGCCGGAATATGAAGGTCGATACCCTTAAGGACTTCTGTGTGGTCAAAGGATTTATGCAGGTTTTGAAGCGTTACGGCGACCCCACCACTGGTTTGAGGTAAAACTGGCCGTCGGGGTGCAGTTGTGATGCGGCGGAAAGAACTTTTCTCCAGTGCCTGAATGGTCATGACGACTTCTCCTTGAAGACTCTAATGAACTTGAAAGGATGGATGCCAGGCGAGGTAATGGCGTTCAAGCAGGCGTGCGGCGGTATCCGCCAGTTTTCCAAGCAGGGCATATATCGTGATGCCGAGTACGACGACATCCACCAGCAGAAACTCTCTGGCCTGCATTGCCATATAGCCAAGACCCGAAGACGCCGCGATGGTTTCTGCCACGATCAGCGTCAGCCACATGATGCCAAGTGCATAGCGCACACCAACGAAGATTGATGGTAATGCGCCCGGCAGGATGACCCGCCAGAACAATTGCCTTGATGACAGTCCGTAAATGCGCCCCATTTCAATCAACTGGCGATCAACTGTGCGGATACCGTGGAACGTATTGATATAAATCGGAAAAAATACGCCAAGTGCGACAAGGAACAACTTTGATTGTTCCTCGATCCCGAACCACAGGATGACCAGCGGAATCAGGGCGAGATGCGGAACATTCCTGATCATTTGCAGGGTTGTATCGAGATATTCCTCACTGGTTTTTGAAACGCCGTTCAGAAAACCGAAGGCAAAGCCGATGGTGGCACCGATCACAAAACCGCCAAGAGCGCGGGCGGAGCTGACCAGCAGATGATCAAACAACTCGCCGGATGCGATCAGACCGGATGCTGCGCCGAGAACCGCGCTTGGAGCGGGTAAAATATAGGGTGGAATAAGCCCGGCACTTGCCGCCGCCTGCCAGGCGGCGACAAGCAGAACCGGAAGAATCCAGGGGCGGGCTTTGGTCAGCAAAATCGTTCTCACAGGACGTCTCCATGATTCATGATGTGCTGACGGCGAGCTTGCGCTGCTCGACCGAAGCCGGAAATTCTCCGACAGGGTCAAGGTCGTGCTGTCCTGACGCCGAAAGGCCGAGTTCAGGGAAAAGAAGCTCGGAAACGGTATAGGCTTCTTCAAGGTGCGGGTAACCCGATGCGATAACGGTATCGATCCCAAGCGACTGGTATTCGTGTAGTCGCTTGGCAACGGTGGATGCATCCCCGACAAGTGCGGTGCCCGCCCCGGGTCGCAGCAGGCCGATACCGGCCCAAAGATTGGGTCCCACAATCAGGCGATCACGTTTGCCACCATGCAGTTCCGCCATGCGACGCTGACCGACAGAGTCATGTTGTTCAAGGAACCGTTTCTGCGCTTTGGCAATATCTTCATCCGAGACTTTGCTGATCAGGCGTTCGGCTTCGGCCCAGGCTGCGTCTTCGGTTTCGCGAACGATCAGATGAATACGAAGCCCAAAGCGAACTTTGCGACCTCGGTCATTTGCACGTTTGCGCACGGCTTCGATTTTCTCGGCAACCTGTTCGACGGGTTCTCCCCACGTCAGATACAGCTCCACTGTCTCTGCTGCCAGATCCTGTGCGGCCTCCGAAGATCCACCGAAATAAAGCGGCGGATGGGGCTGCTGTACCGGAGGGAAATTGATCCGGCCTTTTTCGACGCGATAATGCTTGCCATGGAAATCGACCTCGTGCCCGGCCAGCAACCCACGCCATATATGCAGAAATTCCCCGGCCTGCTCATACCGTTTGTCATGCGCGAGAAAAACACCGTCTCCGGCCAGTTCGACCGGATTGCCCCCGACAACGACATTCAGAAGCAGACGCCCTTTGCTGAGCCGATCAAGGGCAGCGGTCTGGCGTGCCGCGTAGGCTGGCGAGGTTACGCCGGGGCGCAGGGCAACCAGGAATTTGAGTTTCTCGGTTACGGTTGCAAGGCCAGCCGCGGTGATCCAGGAATCCTCGCATCCCTGACCCGTCGGCAATAGAACACCCTGATAACCGAGCCGGTCGGCAGCCTGCGCGATTTCCTTGAAATAATCGAAATTTGCTGGCCGTTGACGTTCCAGTGAACCAAGGTAAGACCCATCTCCGCTTGTCGGAATGAACCAGAAGAAGTTAAGCGGATCGGCGTTCTGACGGTTTTTTTCAATATGTGTCATGATCTGTTTCCTGTGTTGTCGTGAACAGTCCCGTATGCCGAGAAATCAGGATTGCGGTGCATTCCAGATCGCATCGCGGATGGTAATTTTTTTCGGGATCAGACCGATCTCGTAAAAACGGTCCGCGATGGTTTGCTGGGTCTTGATGATGTCTTGGGTGATCGGATAAATGCCGAAAGATGCCCGCTCTGCCGCGCGGGCTTGCGATTGCAAGTCGACGCCAGTGACTTCGGCGAGTGCTTCTGCAACCTTGTCGCGGTTGGCTTCAGCCCAGTTTGCCGCTTCGGAAAGAGCGGCAATGACACGGGAAACCGTGTCAGGGTGCTTTCGTGCGAAATCGCCGTTAGCCAGCAAAAAGCTGTTGGTGGCGACAATTGGTTCGCCGGTGGTCAGAACCCTTGCATTCTGTTTGGTTTCAGCGATGGCATAATAGGGATCCCAGATTGTCCACGCATCGATGCTTTTGCGAACAAAAGCCGCAGCGGCATCTGCCGGGCTGAGATATACCGGTTCGATGTCATCGTAAGTCAGACCACCTTTGATCAGGGCCTCGACCGTCAGATTGTTGGCACTTGATCCTTTGGTGAAACCGACCTTCTTTCCCTTGAGATCGGAAAGGGTCTGAATTTCGGAATCCTGATGCACAAGTATTGCCGAGCCGGTACCCGGAGACGGCTGGGTGGCAACATAGACGATGTTGGCACCCGCGGCCTGGGCGAAGATCGGCGGGGTATCGCCGGTCGTACCGAAATCAATGCTGCCGACATTGACTGCTTCAAGCAGTGGCGGGCCGGACGAAAACTCGACCCACTTTACGGAAATGCCTTTTTCTTCCAGCGCGGTTTCAATCTTCTGCTGCTGGCGGGCAACCACAAGGGTGCCGTTTTTCTGATACCCGATACGGAACTCGGTCAGGGCATCTTCTGCCATGGCATTTACGGGGAACCCGACGACAGCAACGATGGCCGGGATAATTGTCCGGGATATTACATTTCGCAGTTTCATCTGAATTTCCTTTATATCTGTCTGTTGTCGGAAAAAGGCTTAGGCGACGACAGAGACTTGTCGGATCGCTTGCGGTTGCCATGCGGAAAGCTGGGAAACGGCGGTTTCAATTCGTGCGCCAAGTTTTTTGCGGACATCAGCCTCGGTTTCAATCAGATCGGAGGCTGACATATAGATGCCGGTTGGAACCGTCAGGGCACCGAAAAATGCGAAAAGCGGACGCAAATGATGTTCGATGACAAGGGCATGACGATTTGACCCGCCTGTAGCGCTCAGAATGACCGGCTTACCGCGGAGTGCATCGGGATGCACCAGATCGAAAACATGCTTCAGAAGACCGGTATACCCGCCTTTGAAAACAGGTGTACCCACGACCAGCATGTCAGCCTGTTCAATGGCATCGACCAGATGGTTCGGTGTGCCATAGGGGGTGCCGGGATCAAATGAACCCGGGGCTGCATCAAGCAAGTCATAAAAATCGGTTTGCCCCAGATGCCTGTGGGCGATTTCATCAAGAATGACATTGACCAGCATGCTGGTTTTGGATGGTCGATTGATGTTGCCGCTGATGCCGATGATTGTTGTGGTCGACATTATGACCTCCCGCCTGTTTGAGATGCGGGGTCATAACGGCAATAAGCATGCCAACAGTTAGTGACTTGATTTTAAATAATAAAAGAAAAACCCGCATTCTTTGGGATGCGGGTTTTCAACCAGGCAAGGGTCATATTTAGCCAATATAAAATGTGATTTATAAAATAACAACATTTTATAAATGTTGTTTACTGGAGCGGCCAGAAGATTGGAATGATAAAGGTGGCAGTCGCCCAGAACAAAAGGTTCAGCGGTACCCCAACGCGGACGAAATCCATAAATTTGTAACCACCCGCATTATAGACGAAGGTGTTGGTCTGATAGCCAATCGGCGTTGCAAAGCTCGCACTGGCTGCAAACATGACGGCGACGACAAACGGGCGGGGATCAATACCAAGCTGTTCGGCAAGGCCGATCGCAATCGGGGTCAGCAAAATAGCCGCTGCATTGTTGCTCATCATCTCGGTCAGGATTGAGGTAATGAGATACAACCCGGATAAAACGGCAATCGGACCAAGGCCACCGACAAGAATGGCAAAGTTTTCCACAATCAGCTTGGCGGCACCGGTTTTGTCCATCGCAATGCCAAGGGCAAGCATGCCAAAAATCAGCATAAGAATATTCCACCGGATGGAACCGTAAGCTTCGTCCGGTTCAAGACAGCCGAGTGCAACGACAGCGGTTGCTGCGATGATTGCCAGCGCGGCAATAGGTAGGACCTCGAACGCTGCCAGGGCCATGACCAGAAATACAGCGAGAATGGCGATCGGTGCCTTGTTGCGTCGAAACGGGCGCTCGCTTGGCTGGGAGAGGTTGATCAATTCCTGATTGTCGAACAGACGTCGGAAATTTGCAGGTGTTGCTTCGATCAGAACGGTATCGCCGATTTTCAGCCTGGCCTGCTCGAAATCATTACCGATATTTTCCCCCTGCCGGTGTACAGCGAGAATATACGCCCCATACATTCTCCGAAGCCCAAGCTCTGAGATACGCCGACCGACGACGCGCGATTGTGGCCCTACAACGCCCTCCATGATTGTCGTTTCCTGGGCGGCAATCGGCTCGAAAGCGTGAGCACCATTCTGCTTCAGGAAGTCAACGTCTCCGGCCTCTCGCAATCCCAGCATATCCCCGACGCGGCTGCGGATGATCAGCCGATCCCCGGCTTCCAGCTTTGTTTCGAGCAGGGTTTCGCGCAGGATGCGCCGCATACTGACATCCTTGCGAACCAGATCGATTACCCGAAAGCCGCGGCTTTCGGTGAAACCGGCTTCACGCATCGGTTTGCCGATCAGGGGGGAATCAATCGGGACCAGTACCTCTGCAAGGAAATGGCGTTCTTTATTCGTGGGGAGCAGATTGGCAAGTGTATCACGCACCGGCAGCAGCCAGCGTGATGTTAATGCGAGATAGATGATGCCGACCAGGCCCATACAGATTCCGGCAGCTGTGATTTCAAAGATTCCGAAAGGTTCCAAGCCTTTGGACTGGGCCACGCCGTCAACCAGAATGTTGGTTGACGTGCCGATCAGTGTCGTCGTGCCACCGAAGATGCTGGCAAAAGACAGAGGGATCAGAAGCTTTGATGGTGCGGTTCCCATCGTTTGTGCAAGCGAGATCACGACCGGAGTCAGAATAACAACAACCGGGGTATTGTTGATGAAGGCAGACAAAAACATTACCGAGATCATCAGGGCAAGCACAGCAAACAATGGGGATTTCCCGGCAAAGCGGGTCATCAGGCGCCCCATGCCATCAATACTGCCTGTCCGTTCCAGCGCAGCACTGAGGACAAACATGGCAGCAACTGTGATTGGAGCACTGTTGCTGAACACGCTCAGCGCGTCGTTCGTGGAAAGGATACCTGTCAGCAGCAGAAGGCCCATGGCACCCAATGCGACAATATCCGGAGGCAGTTTTTCGCGGATGAATCCGAAGAAAACGACTGCCACCAGAGCCAGCACAAAGATGATTTCCAGCGAAGCCCAATCCATTTGCATCTAACGTGCGCTCCTTGCATGAGCCGGGACACGGGTCAAAATTGACCAGAACTTGGCCGAATATGACCAATGCGGGCATTGTCGCCTGCTCTTGCATTGAAATCAACTAGTAAGTCTACATATTAGGTAGAGTATCGGGTTTTCTATAACGTGCGGATGTCTTTCATATGGAGATTTGCGGCAACACAGGTGGCGATATCTGGGTGAAAAGGCAGGACGCTCGGTATCTTAACCGGTTCACCAAGGTTATGTTGCGTTTAAGCACAGGACCGTGCCGGGATGACTATCTGAAAAGCCTTTCTCAATATGATCCACACATTGCCCGACGGCTGGATTACCTCCGGCATGACGGATGGATGATCAGAATATCGCAACCGCGCAATTTTTTGTTTTGGAATTGGGAATTGGAAAACGGAAGATACGCCGATCCGGTCATCATTCTTCCTAACCGCGACATTGTTATGCCACTGCATCGGCAGAAGCACTTTTTGGCTTGCCTGACAGGTTTGCGTGTTCTGCGTCATTTCCGGTTAAAAACAGCGAATAATATCGAGGCCATGACCGCAAGTCGGGATTTATTTGACGCTATTGGCACAGAAGATACAGAGGCAATTTCGGAGCTCGTTTCCGCATTTTTAAGAGAGATGGCAAACGATCTGTCAGGGAATGCCCGCCTTTCTGATGAATGGAATTATTAAGCTGTTAGTTCTGCATGATGCTGAGTATCATATTTTGTGATTTAGGCAGTTCGATCAATTTGACGTGATTGGTTTGAACCTAAATCAATATCACTCGATGTTTGGTCCCATTTACTTGACGGTTCGACATTGAGACATCTGTGAATGGAGCTTTACAGGCCAGCTGTTAAGAATCAGGATAGCCCAACAGAAAGCGACTTTTTCTCAGGAAAGACATGAGAATTGAAAAACGTAGCACTCTCTGCGACACCCCCGTCTTTTTCTGATGCATTGAAAGTCTGGGCGCGCATAGGCCTTTTGTCTTTCGGGGGACCTGCCGCGCAAATATCGCTCATGCATCGCGAGGTCGTTGATGAGCGTGGCTGGCTGACAGAAAAACAGTATCTCGATGCGCTGGGTTTTTGCATGTTGCTTCCCGGTCCCGAAGCCATGCAGCTTGCTACCTACGCAGGCTGGAAACTGCATGGAACAGTTGGCGGACTGGCAGCAGGGCTTCTATTTATCATTCCGGGCACCCTTGTCATTCTTGCTCTTTCCATTGTTTATGCGCTGTTTGGCAACCAGCCGGTTACAACGGCACTGTTCCTTGGTGTGAAAGCCGCCGTGGTGATTATTGTGCTCGAAGCATTGCTGCGCATTTCGCGGCGTGCCTTGCGGCACAGAGAAAACTGGGTAGTTGCTGGGCTGGCCTATATTGCCATTTCGGCTTTTGCCGTTCCCTTTCCGCTGATTGTAGTGTGTGCAGCCCTTTACGGGGTTGCTGTTACTTCAGCCGGTCATGCCCCCAAAGCGGACCACGATAGCACGCCATCCACCCTGTCGTTTTCGGGAACACTGCAGACCATCGTGATTTGGGGGCTGATCTGGTGGACTCCGGTTTTGGCAGCCTTTGGGCTCAGCCAATCGGCGGTTTTGCCTGAGCTCGGGATGTTTTTCTCCAAACTGGCTGTTGTAACCTTTGGTGGAGCCTATGCGGTTCTCGCCTATATGGCACAGGATGTGGTGAATAGTTTTGGCTGGCTGTTGCCCGGTGAAATGATGGACGGGCTTGGCCTAGCGGAAACAACGCCGGGGCCGCTTATTCTGGTGACAGAATTTGTCGGGTTCCTGGCTGCCTATCGTGAAGGTGGGATGATTTCCGGGCTTCTCGGGGCTGCTCTTACGGTCTGGGTTACCTTCGCTCCCTGCTTTCTCTGGATATTCGCTGGCGCCCCTTATATCGACTGGATCGCATCCCGGCCGAGGCTTAAAAATGCGCTTGCCATGATCACATCTGCGGTCGTTGGGGTTATCCTAAACCTCGCGATCTGGTTCGCACTTCATGTATTCTTTAAGAATGTGTCGACATATGAAGCCGGAATTTTCAATTTCTGGCTACCTGAAATGGCGTCAATTGATCTACTCGCAGTTGGAATTTCAGCTTTGTGCGGCATTATGTTGCTGGGTTTTCATTGGGGGATCGTCAGGGTTCTGCTGATTGCCGCCGTAGGGGCGCTTGCGTTGGCATTTTTCAATTTCTAGCTTTAGATAAATTGGGCGTCGAATCACAAATTTCATCTGCTGTTGTGATCTCTGAACTTTGAAGGAGAGATTCCCGTTATCTGATGAAAGATATCCGTAAAGTGCGAATGGCTTGAGAACTGAAGGTTCAGGGCAATTTCTGTGATTGATTGATCGTGCTTTATCAGCATTTCTTTAGCCTGACTTATCCGTCTTTCCCGGATATAGCGCCAGGGTGACTTACCAAAACTCTGTTTGAATGCCTTCCTGAAGTAATCAGTGCTCAGATCAACCGCGTTAGCAAGATCATTCAGTCGAATGTTTTCAGTCAGATGATGTTCTATAAAAACTTTAATGTTCTTCTCACGCACAGAACCAAGCCCTCCCGTAATGATAGAAGGTTGATATAGGCGTTTCTTTCCGAATATCTCGTATAACTTGATAACCAGCGATGCCCCTAATAGTTCGAGGCACGCACTATCGCAGTGAGCCGGTTCTCCGAGAGATTTCCGCATATACAACAGTAATTCGAGAAGCCAGTCGTTTCGAATGGCCAAGCGCGATGGCAATGAGGGAATATTGCCGGAAAAGGCAGAAGCCACATTTTCTTCAATAAACTTGGTGCTCATTGCCACAACCAATATTCTTTGTGGTGTTGACCAGCTGAGTTCTGCAAGAGAGTTTGCATTACTGATGTGGATGTGACCGCATCGAACCTTGAGACGATAATTCCTCCGGGCAGAATTGTAGCGTAAAAGGGTAGGGTCTCCCTCATGGAGTGCAACACAGGGTTGGGCTGTGCCAAGAATGAGTCCGTCGCAAGTGGAGATATCACAACGACAGATAAATAGCTCTCCAATGGTTTTGTGATGAAGGAACCTTAGATGTTTGGTGGGGATTCCTGAGCCGAAATCCCAAATTTCAGTGTCGACCATTTCGAGACTTCCCAAGGGAGTTTATTCAATTTGCGGGTCTTTTCTTTGAGTTTTTAAACTTTTGATTGAAAGTTTATTTTGCGGTGCAAAATGGCCGAAATGTGATGGTTTTGAAGTTTGGTTGTTCCAGGTCCAAAATAAGCCCAGATTACAACCATATTTTGTAATTGATGCCTGAATCCTGAAAGCATCATGCTCCAGTCTTATCGATATTTATCGATAATGCTTGCAGGTATTTTACGTCCATCAAGCATCTTCATTTTGCACAGTGGCTGATTGAAGGAGGCACACCACATGAATGGTTTGCCTGCAAAATCACAAGAGATTCATCCTCGTAATTGGACGGACCCCGTTGCCTATGATGGCTTTCATGCTTTGGACAGGGCCGGATGGGCATGGCAATGGCTTAAGAGGAATAGAGACTTTTCCAGTCATCTAGGGGAATGCACTTTTCTAGTTGATAAACCCGTGATGCTTAAGCCAAGGATAATCCGATCACGCTACAATCAGAAATTGACCCCGTGGTATGTCATGTTTTGCCGACGGGAAGGCCGATACCGTCATCTGGTCACCGAAGAGCAATCCCTTCGTTCTGGTGGCGCATGCAATTCATATCCCGAGAGAGGGCGACATCGACCTTCTCGACATTTCCAGGTTTGGTGCCTCAGCCACTCTTTTTATTGCGCAAGACCATCGTCAGCATTTGCTGCTGAGCGACCAATACCGTCATCTTCAAATAATGATTGCCGAAGGTACCCTTCTCGAGGGACCAGTCCGTTTGCGATTTATCGTTTCCGGTATGAAGCGCCTGAAAGAACAGGCGCTCGCCTTGCAAAGGTTTTGCGCTCTCTATCGCACCGGACAATTTCCAAACGCCCTGTATCCCGCCGAACGACGTGCGCCGCGCTGGAAAATGATGCTTCAGGCCTGGGACGGGCGGCAGGCTGGTGCCTCTCACCGGGAAATCGCCGAAGTGCTTTATGGTCACCAGATCGTTGCCGAAGACTGGTCTGCTGGTTTTCTGAGGACTCGTGTGCAACGTCTGCTGCGCGGTGCCGACGGGCTGGTTCATGGCGGGTATCTCGACATCCTGCAGGGTGGGAGCGGGCTGTCAGGCAGGAGGTCAGCCGGTCAAGAGCCAGAGAGGGCAAACAACTCTGCGACAGGTTTGTCAGGTCAAGAGAAAGGCTTTTGACCGGCCTGTCGTGGAGAACGACCATGACAGCTTATAATCGCAAAACGGGAAAACATATCCGCTCCAACCTCTATCAGGACATTACAGATAAAATCATCGCCCAGCTTGAACAGGGAACCTTTCCCTGGGTTCAACCCTGGGGCAGTCCAGCGACAAATGCCTCTCTCGGATTGCCGCAAAATGCCACGACCGAACACAACTATTCCGGCATCAATGTCCTGATCCTCTGGGGGGCAGTGTTCGAAGCCGGGTATTCATCGCAAAGCTGGCTGACCTTCCGACAGGCACTCAAGCTTGGCGGCACTGTGCGCAAGGGTGAACGCGGTGTCACGGTTGTCTATGCCAGCCGGTTTATTCCGCGGGAGGGCAAGAAGTCGGGGCAGTTCGCCCCGGATACCAGCAAGAATCCACGGGCCATCCCGTTCCTCAAACGTTTCATGGTCTTCAATCTCGACCAGTGCGACGGTTTGCCGGAACAAGTAACCGCACAGTCGGTTCCGCCCGATACAAGCCTAATCGAGCCGAAGGCCGAGGAACTGATTCGGGCATCGGGTATTGATTTCCGGATCGGTGGACGCCGGGCTTTTTATAGCCCTGAGGACGATTATGTCCGGGTGCCGCCACCCCAGGCCTATTTCGAGCCGATCAACTGGCATCGCACAGCCCTGCATGAATGCAGTCATGCCACCGGCCATAAAACCCGCCTTAACCGCGATCAAAGCGGATCATTTAGCTCGAAGAAATACGCGTTCGAGGAACTGGTCGCAGAAATGTCAGCGGCATTTCTTTGTGCTTCACTCGGTATCGTTCCGACTGTCCGGCATGCCGATTATCTCGCCTCGTGGCTCCAGGTCCTGCGCGAGGATAATCGCGCGATCGTGCGTGCCGCCAGCCAAGCGTCAAAATCTGCCGACTATCTCTTGGCGAGGCTCAATACCGTAACCGAAGCCGGATCAAAGGAGGCGGCATCATGCGCATGATCGTTTCTGTCAAATATGCGGTCATGGCCCTTGCTGTGATCGCCGGAGGGCTCGCCATCACACCACTGTTTGAGACGGACCATCATAGAGGACCCGCCGAAGTGATCGATGCGGACACCCTGCAAATCAAGGATATCCGCTATCGTCTCTATGGTGTCGATGCGGTGGAAGCCAGACAGACGTGCCGCAAACCGGATGGAACGGCGTGGCCCTGCG
Organism: Thalassospira indica; assembly: GCF_003403095.1. Lineage (NCBI taxonomy): Bacteria > Pseudomonadati > Pseudomonadota > Alphaproteobacteria > Rhodospirillales > Thalassospiraceae > Thalassospira > Thalassospira indica. The sequence goes on from NZ_CP031555.1 coordinate 1,612,386, forward strand.
GTCAGCAGGCGATAGCGGCACTCTCCGATTTTCTGCAGGGCAGGGAGGTCGACTGCGAGGTCTGGCAGGGTGATCTTCGTGATCCCTATGATCGTCTGATCGCAATATGCCATACCGGCGCTGACGATCTGGCCGAATGGCTGGTCAAAAACGGTTGGGCGGTGGCAGATCCGGATGCCAACCGGCTTTACAATTACACAGCAGTAGAGCGCACCGCGAAGTTCCTTGGCAAGGGGATCTGGTCGGGCGGTTTTGACCTGCCGCAGGACTGGCGGACCCTTCAAACAGGAAAAGAGTGAAAGAACAGGCCGGAGCTTTGTGACGGGCTCGGTTGGGAAAAGAAGGCTTTTCCCGGTCCGTCATGGAGAACCGATATGACCAATCGCAAGAAAATCTCCCTGTCCCGTTCGCAGGATATCCCGTTTGACAAACTGGTGATGAGCGAACGCAATGTCCGGCATGTCCGTGCCGGGATCTCGATCGAGGAACTGGCCGAAGACATTGCCCGGCGAACCTTGCTGCAATCTCTCAGTGTCCGGCCGGTTACGGATGATGACGGTAAGGAAACCGGTCGATACGAGATCCAGGCCGGTGGCCGACGCTACCGAGCGCTGGAATATCTCGTGAAACAAAAACGGCTGGCAAAGAACGCGGCAATCCCGTGTGTCATGCGCGAAGACGGGTTGCTTGAGGAAGATTCCTTGGCCGAAAATGTCCAGCGGATCAATCTGCATCCGCTCGATCAGTTCCGGGCGTTTCAGACCCTGAGCGAAAAAGGCCTGAGCGTCGAAGATATCGCCGCGCGCTTCTTTGTAACGGCGAAGATTGTCCGCCAACGGCTGAAGCTGGCATCCGTATCGTCAAAACTGCTCGATCTTTATGCCGAAGAGGAGCTGACGCTTGAACAACTGATGGCCTTTAGCGTGACCGATGATCAGGCTCGTCAGGAACAAGTCTGGGATAGTGTCCGGCAGGCCTACAATCAGGAACCGTATTATATCCGCCGCTTGCTGACCGAAGATACAGTGCGGGTTACCGACAAACGCGTGCGCTTTGTCGGTCTCGAAGCCTATGAGGAAGCTGGTGGTGTTGTGATGCGCGACCTGTTCTCGCAGGTCGACGAAGGCTGGCTTCAGGATGTTGCCTTGCTTGAAAAGCTGGTCGCAACCGGACTTGAAGCCGAGTGTGATGCGATTGTAGATGAAGGCTGGAAATGGATCGAGGTCGCGGTCGATTTCCCCTATGGCCACACCATCGGTCTGGAACGGATCAGCGGCGAGGTCGAACCATTGTCAGACGAGGAAACGGCCTGGCAGGACGCGTTGCGAAACGAACTGGCCGGGATCGAAGAGCGTTATTTCGTCGATCAGGATGAAGACCTGCCCGAGGAAGTGGATAAACGTCTCGGGGAAATCGAGGCCGAACTTGAAGCCTTCGATAATCGAGCGGTCCTTTATGCTCCGGATGATATCGCCAAGGCCGGTGTGTTTATCAGTCTTGAGTCCGATGGCAGTGTGCGGATCGAACGCGGTTTCGTGAAGCCGGAAGATCAGGAGCAGGATGACGACACTGCATTCGATCCAGATCAATCCGGTGAACCGCAAACCGGCGATGAAAGTGACGAGAGCGAGAATGTACCCGACACGGCCATTGACGGTGCAGACGAGCCGGATGAGCCGCGTGTCAAACCTTTGTCGGACCGTCTGGTTCTCGAACTCACGGCTTATCGGACACTGGCTTTGCGCAATGCTTTGGCCGGCGATCCTGATATTGCCTTTCTGGCGGCCTTGCATGTTCTGGTCCTGCAGAGCTTCTATCACTATGGCTCGGGCAGCTGCCTGCAGATCACGCTTAAAAGCAGTGGCTTCTCGGTCCAGCCACCCGATCTCAATGACAGCCCGGCGGCAAGCGATATCGCTGCACGTCATGAGAATTGGGAACGGCAGATGCCGGATGATCCCGACCATCTCTGGGCGGCGCTGCGCGAAATGGATATGGACAGCCGTATGGCTGTGTTTGCCCATTGCGTCTCGCTGACCCTCTATGCGGTGTCTGAACCCTGGAACCGTCACAGCGATGCCGTCCGCCATGCCGATATCCTTGCCGATGTTCTCAAGCTCGATATGGCGGCATCCGGCTGGAAACCGACCGCGGACAATTACCTCTCGCGGGTGCCGAAGAACCGTATTCTCGAAGCGGTCATTGAGGCGCTGGGCGCGGACGCTGCCCAACGGATCGATCACATCAAGAAGGGCGATATGGTACGCGAGGCCGAACAGTTGCTGATCGATACCGGCTGGGTGCCCGAGCCGTTACGGACGGCAGAGCTGGAACCGCAAACGCAAACAGCTTCCGAGCACGAACAGGATGACGTGCCTTCGGAACCGGCGGCGACAGCCGCCGAATAATCCCGCCTCTGCCTTCTGGCCCGGTCCGATCTGGACCGGGCCTTTTCATGAGGAGCGATATCATGCAGGCGGGAATGCTGGCAGATGCGCTGGCCCGTCAGGCCCTGGCGGTATGCCGATATTATCTACCATCGGGCAGAAAGCAGGGGCGATACTGGATCTGCGGTGATGTCTATGGCAATCCGGGGCGCAGTCTTTTTATCCGTATCAGTGGACGCCGTGCCGGGAAATGGTGCGATGCTGCCACCGGTGAATATGGCGATCTTCTCGATCTGATCATGCTCAATCGTGGTTTGGGTTTCCGGGGTACTCTGGCGGAAGCACGGAGCTTCCTGCACATGCCGCGTCTTCCCGAACCACCGGTTACTTCCCCACATGAAAACCCGGATGTTTATGATCCGGTTGCTGCTGCACGACGTCTTTTTGCCGCATCAGTCTCGATCACGGGCACACTTGCCGAACGGTATCTCGATAGCAGGGGCATAGAATTGACCCAGGATCACACTGCCTTGCGGTTCCACCCGCAGTGCTATTATCGCAATGAAACCGGGTTTGAGGTCTGGCCCGCGATGATCGCGGCGGTGACCGATCTTGGCGGCGTGATCACCGGTATTCATCGGACTTGGCTTGATCCAGTAACCTTTGACAAGGCACCGGTCGCGCAACCACGGAGAGCGTTGGGACAGCTTCTGGGACATGCCGTTCATTTCGGTCAGTTGGGCGACATTGCTATCGCGGCGGAAGGCCTTGAGACAGCTCTGACTCTCAAAATGCTGTTCCCGAACCTGCCGGTATTTGCCGCCCTGTCGGCAGCTCATCTCGGGGCTCTGACCCTGCCCGATAGTCTGCAGCGGCTCTATGTGGCGCGCGATAATGATCCAGCCGGATGGCGGGCGTTCAACCGTCTCCGGTCCCGGCATGCGGATCGGGATATCCATGCACTCGTGCCCCGGCTCAATGACTTCAATGCCGACCTGAACACCTTCAGTCCGGATCCGGTTCGGCAATGGATTGCGGGTCAACTGCTTCCCGAAGATGTTCCGCAGTTTGTATCTTGCTCATAGCCTGCACGCTGCCGCCATGCGTCTGGTCACGGTTTAGCATGACAGAACAGGTCTGTTCTTTCTCCACAGGACCGCATCGCGGTCTTTCCAGTGCGGGGATTTGCCGGAGGTCGGGCCGGTGGCAACAGCAGGCTGTCCTCCACTGCGTTGGGGTCCGGATAGCGCTTGTGCGCTGCCATCGCAAAAGGACCGAGGGATGCCACCAGCCCTGATCCCTCCGGCGGACAATCCCCGGAAAGACCGCAAAGGATGCGGTCTCGTCACCGGGAGAAAGAACCATGCTGTCCTGCAATTCTCAACTGCAAACCGACCACTCCGATGCCTCCGCGACCAATCTGGCAAGCGAGCAACTCCATCTGTTCGGATATCGTCCGGAGCCCGATGAAAACAATCCTGGTCCGATGCCGGAACCCGATCAGGCTGATCAACTTATTGCGGCCGGGATGAATATATTTGTCGATCTTCTGGGCGACAGTGCACTTGAAGAAGATCTCGGCGAATGCCTGTGGAATGTCGTCAATATCTTCCATCGCCGTATTGCCTGGCTGGATCGGTTGCTGGATGACAATGAGCAGCAACAGCGCCGATTGACCGCTGAACAGGATGGATCGGAGATCAAATCCGTCGAACTCGAACGTTCTCTTGCCACGGGTGAGTTGATCATCGAACGGCGCGATATGTTCGAAACTTTCCGAGAAATCGCCTGCGATCATTACGAAGCTCTGACCGCTTCGGTCTGGCGCCCGCGTAACGGATCGCTCACCAACCGTCGGACGGTGACCGCAGCGATTATCGACAGTCGCGACTTCCTGGCGGCTAAACGCAAGGCGGAAATCGAACCCCTGCTGCCGCCTGGCCCCCGCATTGCCTTTACCGGTGGTCTCGAATGCAACGATCATGTCGGTATCTGGAATGCACTCGATAAAGCCAAATCAAAGCATCCGGATATGGTGCTGATCCATGGCGGTTCACCGAAAGGGGCCGAGAAGATCGCTGCCTGCTGGGCAGACAATCGCGGCGTTTCCCAGATCGTGTTCAAGCCCGACTGGAACCGGTATCGCAATGCTGCTCCCTTCAAACGCAACGATCAGATGCTTGATGCCCTGCCTATCGGCGTAATCGTGTTTCCCGGTTCGGGTATCTCGCAGAACCTCGCGGACAAGGCGCGCAAGGCCGGTATCCCGGTCTGGCGGTTTGGCAAGGACGGCACATGATGTGTCGTCCAATGCGCAGGCCGTTAATTGCTTGCCGATTCTGCTCGACAAGCTTGCAGCTCCTTGGACCTGTTGGGATCGGGTGCTTGTCAGCCAATAATAAGGATAATCTCGCTGTTGTTTATCGTTTCGATGCTTCCGCACTCCTTTCGAGCTCTGTGTTCGGCATGATGAAATTGCCTGATGGCGCATGATTTGATGTTTTGGCATTGGAACTATAACTGGCTGGGAGCTCAGTCGGTATAGCTGAGGCTTGTGACGTCACGATCTGCAGGGACAAAGCACTGTGGAAGAACAGATATTCGTCTCCGCTTTTGGGCTGTTTGAGGTTCGTGGAAACCATTCCTGCATGTCTTTGGGTGCGTAAATCCCGCGCCGTTCCGTTCAACCCGCCGGAGCGAAAAATGTCCCCGCCGCACTGCGTCCGGCTTCCTCGCGCGACAAATTTTCCGCTCGTGCGGGTGCTTCGCTTCGCTGCGCTCCTTTGGATGAACTGTCCCGGCTATGCGGTCTTTTCGCTGGCGACATCGCAGGGATGATCCCGCGATAAAACAGCAAATGGAGACGTATCATGGCTATCACCCTTGGCACTTTCACCAAACAGAATGACGGCAGCTTCACCGGCCTTCTCAAAACCCTGAATATCAACGCCAACCTGGTTATCGTTCCGACCGAAAAAATCGCCGAAAACGCTCCTGACTATCGCGTCTATGCAGGCAACGGAAACCGCTACGAAGTGGGCGCGGGCTGGAGCCAGATCGCCAAAACCAGCGGTGAAACCTATATCAACCTCAAGATCGCCGCCCCCGAGTTCGGTCCCAACTGGGTCCGGGCCCGCCTCGTCAAACTCGAAACACCGACCGAGGATGGCGTCTCGCATCTGGCCCTCTGGGAACCGCGCGAACGCTGAAAATATCCTTCTCACTTGGCCCTGCCGGGTTATCCCGGTGGGGCTTTTCTTATGTTCCGCCATCACAGACTGTGCGCCGTGTGGGGCAGGGGGAAGAGAGTTTGTCGTCTCGAATGTGCCACTTTGGCATCTGGCTTTTAGCATCCGTCAAGGATCGCGTGCCCCGCCAAAATGCGTCATTCCGCTTTGCGTCATTCTGCATTTCGGTTCCTCCCGCGCCCGCTTCGCGGCGGCTAAAGCCGTCCCTGACCGATGCAACGCGGATGCCTTCGGATCGCTGTTCTCAATGACAGAACGGTTCAATCGAAGGAGCAGATCATGTCATATCGCATCGCATACCAAGGCCATTTTTACAGTGAAGACGAACTGCGCGAGGCCCTCTGGTTAGTGCAAATTGAACTGCGGAACGGCCTGCCGGAAGAGGAAAAACGCGAAGCCGAACAGCAGATTCTAGAGCTGAACGGTCTGCTGAAATCCCTGCACAATCCATAACCAAAGGGCATGTTCCGGACCGCAGTTGAATATTGGTGTAGCCTCCTTTCGTGATGGAAATCCCGTCATCAATAGGGGGATCGTTTTTGACAGGGGGTGGTTTTCGAGCGTCCCCAGACCCGTTCAGTCCCGCCACACTCCGATCGCTTTTGACGATGTTCGACGAAAGGATCGCGTGATGACGGATTACAACACACGGGCGATTGAAGCCCGCAAGGGCAGCCCTTTCCTCTCCACCCAGCAGGCGGCGTTCTATCTTTCCCTGTCCGCCCGAACCCTCGAAAAGATGCGTTTTAACGACAAGGGACCGCGCTATCGCAAGCATGGTCGTTATGTTCGCTACCATATCGACGATCTCGATGCCTGGTCGGAAGGGCGTGAACCCGGCACGCACCCCGATGACGGAGAGCGCTCATGAGGTGCCGTCATTTATTGCTGCATTCGATGCCCCGGAAGGATGTCCGGAATGTCATCGGTCCCTTTCTTTTGGGTGTTATCGGGATTGGTTTGATCGGTTTCTCCGCTGCCCACAACAAGACCCCTTGGCTGATTTGGAATGCATCACCGAGCGCCCCAGTCGGGCTCTATCGGATGGTTTTCGGTGCACCCCAGAAGGGTGATTTCGTTCTGGTTCGGGCCCCGAAACCTGTGTCGCAACTGGCCAGTTCACGCCACTACATCCCGGCCAATGTCCGGCTTGTCAAACGCATTGCCGCCATTACCGGAGGTCATGTTTGTGCGCATCACCACGTCATTCTGATCAACGGTCATGCGGTCGCCCGACAGCTCGAGCGCGACAGTTCCGGGCGCAAAATGCCTCTGTGGCAGGGCTGTCGGTTGCTGCAGGAAGGCGAATATTTCTTGCTGATGACAGAGGCATCAACGTCTTTTGATAGCCGGTATTTCGGGCCTGTGATGCGCGAAAACCTGATCGGGAGGCTCGTACCGATATGGGTAGATTGAACCTCTTGATCGCCGTTCTAATGGGGCTTTTCATTGCAAATATTCACGCTCAACCAGTGGACATTTGGGACCGTGAAATCGCAACCGCATCGCAAAGATTTGCCATTCCTTCAGCTTGGATCCGTGCCGTCATTGAGGTGGAAAGTAGCGGTAAACCCGACGCGGTTTCATCGGCCGGGGCGATGGGGTTAATGCAGTTGATGCCGACAACCTGGGGTGAATTGCGACAGCGTTATATCCTTGGCTATGATCCCTTCAATCCGCGTGACAACGTTCTCGCAGGTACGGCCTATCTGCGCGAGATGTATGATCGGTTCGGCTATCCCGCTCTGTTCGCGGCTTATCATGCTGGGCCCGGACGGTATGAATCTCATCAGCGTTTCGGAAAGCCCTTGCCGGTGGAGACGGAGCGCTATGTCCAAAAGCTTGAAGAGCTTTTGTCAACGCGAGAGCACGATAATACAGGTGGGACCGGAGATTTCTCCGGCTCCGCCCTGTTCTTCCCGCTTTCCAGTCACAGCAATGGTTCGGAAGTGTTCCCGTGAGTTTTTCGCAGGCTTGAAGCCTCGTGAGAACTGGTATGCGGTTGCAGGCAGACGGGAAGGGCGGCGTAAGGCAAGATAAAACAACGGCACCATCGCGTTGCCTCGATGCCTTCAAGTCTTTGCCTGCACATCTTTTTTCAGGATCAAGGATAGTGCCAAGGCGGGCAGGGATGGTGCCATTATTCGCGTTACCCGTTGAAAACAATTGCGTTTATTGGTGCCAAATGTTGTGGACAGGTCGTGGAGAACACAATGGCTGACGATGTCTTCAAACCCAAGCTTGGCAAGATCCGCTCGCGTGGCGGCATGGGTGGGCGCAAGTTCCTGCATCGGGTACTGGCAGCGACCAATCGGGCAGGGGGATATCGGCGTTTGGGCCGGTCCCGTTTTATCGGCAGCCGGTTGGGACGTGCGAGCGGGGCCGGGCAGGTTCTTGCCAGTCGTGATCACTATGCCGCATTTCGGCAGCGTCGGGTGATTATCAAATCACGGATTGTCCGGCTGGCGGGAAAAGGCATGCAGGGCGCACGGGCGCATCTGCGCTATATCCAGCGCGACGGCGTTACAAGACAAGGTTTGCCCGGCGAGCTTTACAACGCCGATCAGGATCGGGCGGATGGCAAGGCGTTTCTTGAACGGGCCGATGGCGACCGGCATCAGTTCCGCTTTATCGTCTCGGCAGAGGACGGCGCAGAATATGCCGATCTCAAACCCGTTACCCGGCGGCTGATGAGGCAGATGGAAAACGACCTTGGTACGACACTCGACTGGGTCGCGGTCGATCACTTCAATACCGGCCATCCGCATACCCATATTCTTGTGCGCGGCAAGGACGATCAGGGGCGCGATCTGGTTATTGCCCGCAATTATATGTCACGCGGCATGCGCGAGCGGGCGGCCGAGATTGTCAGTCTCGATCTCGGACCCCGCACCGATCTGGAAATTGAAAACCGGTTGTGGCGTGAAATCGACCAGGATCGCCTGACCAGTATTGATCGTAACCTGCTGCGTCAGATGGACGAGGACCGGATTGTCAGTGCGACAGACAGAGATGCCTTTCGCCAGAACCTGCGGGCAGGACGTTTGCAGAAGCTCAGGCGTCTTGGACTGGCCGAGGAGATAACTCCGGGTCAATGGCGACTTGAGGAAGGTCTGGAAGCAACATTATCCCGGATGGGAGCACGTGATGACATCGTCAAGACCATGCATCGTGAGATGAAGCGCCGGGAGATTACCCGTAGCCCCGCCGATTTTGTAATCAATTCCGAACATGAACCGGACAAACAACCCATCATCGGTCGTGTTGTCACACGCGGCCTGTCGGACGAACTGAATGACCGGCATTACCTCATCATCGATGGTCTGGATGGCAAGACCCGCTATGTCGAGATCGGCAAGGGGGAGGCGACCGAGCTGGTTCCGGAAGACAGCATTGTTCATATCTCGCCAAGAAACGTCCAGCCCCGGAAAGTTGATCGCACGGTGGACGAGATCGCCCGGGAAAATGACGGGCGATACAACATCGATATGCATCTGGAATATGATCCGACGGCGACAGAGGAATATGCCAAGACCCATGTCCGGCGGCTGGAAGCCATGCGTCGGTTAACCCAAGGTGTAGAACGTGAACCTGATGGGACCTGGATTATTGCACCCGACCATCTTGAGCGGGCAGCTGCATATGAACGGGAGCGCGGCAAAGCCTCGGCGGTGATCATTCGGCAACTATCCCGTCTGTCGCTTGAACAGCAATTGGAAAGTGACGGAGCGACCTGGCTGGATCGTGAGCTGGTGGCGTCAGACTCATTATCTGTCCGGGACGCCGGTTTTGGCCGGGAGATGCGTGATGCTCAGGCCAGACGTCGGCAATGGCTGATTGCGCAAAGACTGGCACGTCAGGAGCAGGACCGGATCATCTATCGGTCCGATCTGATCGATACACTGCGAAAGCGGGAGCTGGCACGTATGGCCCGACAGCTTTCGAAAGAACTCGGATTACCTCATGTCGAGACCGGTTCTGGCGAGCGCGTGGAGGGAACATTACGGCGTTCGGTCGATCTTGCCAGCGGGAAATACGCACTCATTGAAAAGAGCCGGGAGTTTACGCTTGTTCCGTGGCGGGCTGTGCTGGAGCGTCAGGTCGGCAGGCAGGTGTCGGGGATTATGCGTGACGGGAATACGATATCATGGGCAATCGGCAGGTCGAGAGGTGGACCTTCAATATCCTAGTAGTTTTCATCCTCAATACCTTTTCATTGCCCGTAAGTTTTGATGGTAAAGCCTGGATGTTCTATCCTGATGGCAGGTGGAAGGTCAGTACTTTTGAAGCCACATGCTTTGGCGCGCTCGAGATATGTATCAGCGGTTTTCCCGCCATAAAAACCAATTGCATTACGTACCATTATCTTACCTTTGGGAACTTCGATTTCGCAAAGGTGGTTCGGCATTTTTACACCAGTGGGTAACTTCGTATTTGCATCAAGACATGCACCCTCAAGAGCTCTTGTAGTTAAACCTACCACCTTCTCAAGATCAGCACCTCGCAGGTCGGCACCATAGAACTCTGCACCGGTTAAATTTGTCGGCTTCTTCCATTTTTTTGTACCTGTTTCTGTGACGAAAGTGAAAGAAGAAAACATGACGTTCCGCATGTCCGCATAGAAGAACTCTGCTCCACTGAAATCAACGCCGTCGGCGAACGCTCCACGTAAGTCAGCGCGCCAAAAACGTGCTCCTGAGAAATTGGAATTAGATAACCTGCTCTCATTTAAATAGGTCATTGAAAGATCAGCGTTCAGAGAAGTAATTTCGGTAAGGTCAGCCAATGGACCGAATATTGTCCCTTCCAACGAAATGTTTCCAAGACTACTACCCCGCAAGTTACTATGACAAAGATCTGCCCAGCTAAAATCTGCTCTTGGTGTGGCGGTGGCAACGTTCATCCGTTCCAGATTGGCATCAGCTGTTTCCAAGCCTTTCAATGAGATATTGTTGTTGAGTAGAATGCTTGCAGAGTCAGCTTGCCCGCGATTGGCAGACTCACTTAGATTTGAGTTTAGTAATGTCCAAGCATTTGCAATCAAAGTGCTGCGGCGCACCTTTTCGTCATGTTTGAAGGCCGTGTAAGCTAACGAAAATCCGACAACACCGATTATAATCCCTAAAGCGGAAATAGCGGCTCCCCATACCGATGCAATCGATGCTCTTTTCGTCCATGTATCGTTTGCGTCTTTGCTTTTGAGTATCCGCGCCTTCTGGCCACATTTGCATGATGCAGGCGAATTGCTGTGTCTACGGGGAAGAGTACGTTGAAAAATCATATTCTTATGCAGTGATTTAAAGCGTTTGTCGTTCTTCTGAGAGTGACTAGCGCAGAACAGCGTACATAACCACAATTTTCACTTTATCCACCTTGTGTGAGAATTCCTGGGCATTGCTGTCGGCACCGGGAGGATAGAACATGACCCCGACCAAGCTTTTGATCGGTCAGATCCTTGTTGTTTTTACCGTCATCATATTCGGTGTCTGGGGAGCCACTCAATGGTGTGCCGAAATGCTGAACTATCAGGCGCAACTCGGTAGCCCTTGGTTCATTATTCTCGATTGGCCGGTTTATGAACCATGGAAGCTGTTTACATGGTGGTATTTCTTTGAGGCCTATGCGCCGGAGGTATTCGATAAGGCCGGAATGCTGGCCGCAGGAAGTGGTTTTATGGGATGTGCTGCCGCAGTGGCTGGTTCCTTATGGCGAGCCCGTCATAGCCGGTTGGTTACAACCTATGGCTCCTCACGTTGGGCCTTCCCCCGTGAAATCTCGGAAGCCGGATTGTTTCAGCCTAAAGGCGTGTTTCTCGGAAAATATCTGGGTAGGTATCTCAGGCATGACGGGCCGGAGCATGTAATGGCCTTTGCACCAACACGTTCGGGCAAAGGTGTGGGACTGGTCATCCCGACACTTCTGTCCTGGAACGGCTCAGCCGTGATCCACGACATCAAGGGTGAAAACTGGCAACTGACGGCTGGATGGCGCTCCAAATTCTCACATTGTCTGCTGTTCAACCCGACTGATCCCCGGTCGGCCCGTTACAATCCCTTGCTTGAAGTGCGGAAAGGACCTGACGAGGTCCGGGATGTGCAAAACATTGCAGATATCCTGGTTGATCCGGAGGGCGCACTGGAACGGCGTAACCACTGGGAGAAAACCAGTCATGCGCTTCTGGTCGGCGCTATTTTGCATGTGCTTTATGCCGAGGAAGAAAAGACCCTGGCGCGTGTGGCGACATTTCTGTCCGATCCGCGTCGTTCTTTTCCGGCCACCTTGCGCCGGATGATGGCAACCAATCATTTGGGAACACCGGATGAGCCGAAGGTGCATCCGGTTGTTGCATCGGCTGCACGGGAAGTACTCAACAAATCCGAGAACGAGCGATCCGGTGTTCTGTCGACGGCTATGTCCTTTCTCGGGTTGTATCGCGATCCGACGGTGGCGATGGCTACGGCTGCGTGTGACTGGCGGATTGCCGATCTGATGGATGCCGACAAACCTGTTTCGCTCTATCTGGTCATCCCGCCTTCCGATATCTCCCGAACCAAACCTTTGGTGCGGTTGGTGCTTAATCAGATTGGTCGCCGATTGACGGAACGTCTCGAAGGTGATCCCGCCAAGGTGCACAAGCATCTGCTATTGATGATGCTCGACGAGTTTCCGGCGCTTGGGCGGTTGGAGTTCTTTGAGACGGCACTGGCCTTTATGGCCGGCTATGGCATCCGGGCTTATCTGATCGCGCAATCGCTTAATCAAATCTCGAAGGCCTATGGCGAGAACAATGCCATCCTTGATAACTGCCATGTCCGGATCGCTTTCTCGTCAAACGATGAGCGCACTGCCAAGCGGATCTCGGATGCGCTGGGCATGGCAACAGAACAGCGTGCCATGCGCAACTATGCAGGCCATAGATTGGCGCCCTGGCTCAGCCATGTGATGGTCTCACGTCAGGAGACGGCACGACCGCTTTTGACCGCAGGTGAGGTGATGCAATTGCCACCCGAAGATGAACTGGTCCTGATTTCCGGGCTTTCGCCGATCCGGGCGAAGAAGTTACGTTATTACGAAGATCGGAATTTCACGTGCCGTATTTTGCAGGCACGGGTTCTTTCAGAAGTAGAATATTCAGACAAACCAAACGTACGAAAAGACGACTGGTCAGGACAGGTGTGCAAAATGGATGAACGTCTGTCCGGTACAGATCGTGATCCTTCCGTTTCCGGGAATGCCGATGAAGGTGGAATGCAGCAGCAACGACATCCTTCACTGTCCGAAGAGCAGAAAGTCACTGAACCGGAACTTAAACAAGCCGATTTGCCTGGATTGCTTGATGAAGATAGCGAGGTCGTTGCCGACAAACGGGTGATTGACCGATTGTCAAAGCCTGCACGCGTTTATGGGCTGAATGAGGCTTTGGGGCCGGACAGAGATTTGCTTGATGGTCTCTAATATTCCACGGTTAGTAAGGAGGCAGATAGTGTTTCTCAAACGCCGTAATAAGCCCTTTATCCTTTGTCGATTTACACAAGTCATACACATCTTGATTCAGTTTGAAGCCTAAACTATATCGGGTCGCCTTTGTCGATACCTGTGCCGCTTTAATCATTGCAATAGCTTCATCAGACAGAATGCCCGTAGTCCAGAACTCAAACTTTATATCCAGATTTTGCCAGTCCGGATGCACTTTCACTGCTTTATAAATTACCGGTACATTATGTTGTAGCCATCGTCGTACTTCTGTGTCCGGTATGACCCCACGAGGACTATATCCTTTACACTCAATGAACCTGACCGAGATGTTATCTGTTATTATCACAACATCTGCTTCAGCCTTTTTGCCGCTTTGGTTTTTATAAATCTGGTTCATCCTCACTAGGGACGAATAGTTTTTGCGAGCGACTTCGGCTGCAATGTACTCAAACAATGTCCCTCGTAGCTGATTTGCTGCCCCTTCTATTTTTCCCAGTGCCGCAAACAGTCGTTCAAAACGCTCGGGATCTAATGAATGAGAAGCAGCATCATGTAAAACCGAAGTTAATTCACTCAGCCCTTTGGCGACATCTTCTCCAAAAAGACTTTCTGGTGTTGCAGGCATAATGCCGTTTTGCTTAAGAAGACTAAACGCCTCTTTCTCGTAGCGGTTCGCTATGAATATCTGCATACAAGGGCCGACATTCCGCAATGCACGCACTGTCTTGCATTTGTTTATAAAAGGACGACTTCCAGGCTCTGTGATCGTGTCGCCCAGATAAACGTCTGCAGCGACGAAGCCCGGCTTCACTTTTTTGTCCTTACCGGTTTTGATTAGACAACCAAGGTAGGACGGTGCGGTAAGGTCCCATACAAATGTACCAACCTTCGGAGCGTTGGTAGAGCTACGAATAGTGACCTTGTCGAAGCTTACGATGCCCAACTTTCTGAGCCAGTCTTTTACGGCGAGGAGCAAGATGTTCTCTGTAATCAGTCGAACACGAGTGTCCGCAGCTAGACTATTGTAATGCTCCTCCGACTGAACAATGCAAATACAGTCACCCAATCCGTTTACCTGGATCGTTTGCAGTAAACCTGCTTCTTTCAGGCGTTGCATAATGGTTGCGGGGGACAAATGTCGCGACTGTTTGATCGGTGCTCCGCATACTATGGGAAACTCCCATTCCGGAACAAAACCTCCGCGCTGTATCAAAGCGGCAATTGCATATCCGTATGCGCTGTTTGTGCTAAACAGCGCATCTACCAGTTTTCGCCAGTAAAGAGGTGATCCAAACTGGTTCTCAATATACATGAACCGAGCTTTTCTCGCGAACGTAACATATCCAAGTCGCCGGATATTCCCAGAGGCCCGTGATACCCGTTTCCGGGCAGCCGCAGCACTAATGCCGAGGGATTTCTCAAGATGCTCGCTGATTGTTCCTGATAGTGCAGGGCCAAAATCTTCAAGATACGTTTCAATGATATCCGTCATGGCATTTCTTTGATGTCACACAGCGCTATTAATACCGTGAATACATGTCGTGGGGTTTCAATTTTCGATGCAGTTGTTTACCTGTTGATTTCATTATGTAATTTTCCGTGTTCCTTGGTGAAAATCAGATTCATGTCACAATGGTCTGTCTTGCTCTCAGGGTTTTGATAAGTTCTGTCAACATATTGAAGCATCACCTTAAGGACGTGAAAGCGAGATTTACGCGTTGAATGTTCCTTGAGCGTAATTGGGGGGCATAAGAGATTTCCCGCTCTTCCTCCATTCTTCCCTGACCATTTCCGATAGTCAGGGCAGGGGCGATGAAGCCGCGTCACAACATCTATATCGATGCCGATACCAGTGCCGAGCTTGAAGCACTGGCGGCACGTCCGGGGACCTCCAAATCCGCGATCATCGGCGATGCCCTGCGTCATTATCTCCGCCATCGCGGTGCCAATGCTGTTGATGAGGCATTGCGCATTCGCCTGGACCGCTTGAGCCGTGAGAGTGCACTGGTGCGCCGGGATATCGACGTCCTGACCGAAAGCCTCGCGTTTTTCGTGCGGCTTTATCTCACTTTCAACGCCCATACCCCGGTCCCGGACAAGGCCACTCAGGCGGTGGCCAATGAGCGCTACCAGAAATTCATCGAACAGGTCGGCCGCCAGATTGCCGGTGGCCGCAAATCGTTTGAGAGTGATGAGGCGGAGGCGGAGCAATGAGTACCGTCTCCGAACAGCGTCGCCGCGACATGTTGCGCTCCGCACTGGGCGCCCCGATCTCCGAAGCGCTCCGGGACCCCGCCGTGATCGAGATCATGGTCAACCCGGATGGCAAACTCTGGCTGGATCGGCTGGGGCAGGGCTGTATCGATACCGGGGTGGTTATTCACCCGGCGGAGGCCGAACGGATTATCCGTCTGGTGGCATCTCACATCCGTACAGAAACTCACGCCGATCAACCAATCGTCAGCGCCGAACTCCCGGCCCAAACCAATGCCGTCGGTGGCGAACGTTTCGAGGGATTATTGCCGCCCGTGGTCCGTGCCCCCTGTTTTGCCATCCGCAAACCAGCCGAACGCATCTACACACTCGCCGATTATGTCCGTGACCGGATCGCGCTGCCGCTGCAGGCCGAAGCCCTGCGCAAGGCAGTACGTGATCGCAAAAACATTCTGATCGCCGGGGGTACCTCGTCGGGCAAGACCACACTGGCCAATGCGTTACTTGCCGAGATCGCCGATAGCGAGGATCGGGTGATCCTGATTGAGGATACGCGCGAGCTGCAATGTGCAGCACGTGACTGCGTGGCCCTGCGGACCCGGCGTGATGTGGTGTCGCTTTCCGATCTGGTGCGCTCGACCCTGCGCCTGCGGCCCGACCGGATTATTGTCGGCGAGGTGCGGGGGCCGGAAGCGCTCGATATGCTCAAGGCCTGGAATACCGGCCATCCCGGTGGGCTTGCGACCGTGCATGCCAATTCCGCCCATGCCGCACTCTACCGGATTGAACAGCTGGTGCAGGAAGTGGTCACGGTCGTGCCGCGACATCTGATCGCCGAGGCGATTGATCTGGTGGTGTTCATCTCCGGGCGTGGTCCGGCGCGCAAGATCGAGACCATCGCCACGCTCAACAGTCTGGATGGCAATGGCGATTACGGCCTGACCCCGCTCACTCTTCCCCGACTACAATCGATCTGAATGGAGGAAATTCATGTCCGCAAGACATTGTGCACCGCCACGCACTCTCCTGTCCGCTTTCTGTCTGGCGGCAGTCATGCTGATCGTTCTGGCACCCGATGCCATGGCCGCCGGTTCGGGTATGCCCTGGGAGGAACCGTTGCAGCGCATTCTGGAATCCGTTCAGGGACCGGTGGCCAAGATCGTTGCGGTGATCATTATCATCGTCACCGGTCTGACCCTGGCCTTTGGCGAAACCTCCGGCGGGTTCCGACGCCTGATCCAGATCGTGTTTGGCCTGTCGATCGCCTTTGCGGCCAGTTCCTTCTTCCTGTCCTTCTTCTCGTTTGGCGGTGGGGCGCTGATCTGATGCGTGATGATCGATCCATCGAAGGGTTTGACATTCCGGTGCATCGGGCACTGACCGAGCCGATCTTTC
The DNA here is from genome assembly GCF_003403095.1 of Thalassospira indica. Taxonomy (NCBI): domain Bacteria; kingdom Pseudomonadati; phylum Pseudomonadota; class Alphaproteobacteria; order Rhodospirillales; family Thalassospiraceae; genus Thalassospira; species Thalassospira indica. The sequence goes on from NZ_CP031555.1 coordinate 1,629,106, forward strand.
TCGGTGGCGCACCGCGGTCGGTCGCCATCCTGAATGGCACGTTTGCGGCGGCCATCGGGCTTGGCCTGCAGCAATGGGCTGCCGGACTGGGGCTGTTCTTTATCGGTCAGACGCTGGCGGTGTTTGCCGCCAAACGTGATCCGGATTTTTTGCAGGTCCTCGCCCGCCATCTGCGCCAGAGGAGATGGTGGCGATGCTAAACCTTGCCGAATATCGCAACAAGAATGCGTGTCTGGCCGATCTCTTGCCATGGGCAGCTCTGGTCGCGCCAGGGATTGTCCTGAACAAGGATGGCAGCTTTCAGCGGACATTTCGGTTTCGCGGCCCCGATCTCGAAAGTGCCACCCAAGCCGAACTGATCGGGTTCTGTGCGCGGGTCAATAATGTGCTCAAGCGTCTCGGTTCGGGCTGGGCGCTCTTTTTCGAGGCAAACCGAAGGGAAGCCGAGACCTATCCGGTGTCTGAATTTCCCGATCCCGCCTCGTGGCTGGTCGATGAGGAACGCCGGGCGGCCTTTGCCGAGGCACGCCAGGGCGCACATTTTGAAAGCCGCTATTATCTGACCTTGCTGTTCATGCCGCCGCCTGATCTCCAGTCACGCGGCACAAGGCTGTTTGTGGAAACCGGCCGGAAGGAAGAAGGACGGAACTGGCGGCTGGAACTGGAACGGTTCACCGAGGATACGGAGCGGGTGCTGGACCTGTTGGCGGGCTTCATGCCCGAGGTGGTGCCGTTGGATGACGACGAGACGCTGACGTTTCTGCATGGCACCGTCTCGACCAAACACCATCCGGTACATGCGCCCGAAATTCCGATCTATCTCGATGCCATCCTGGCCGACACGCCGCTTGTCGGTGGTCTGGAGCCGATGCTGGGCGATTGGCATCTGCGCAGCATCACCCTTCTCGGCTTTCCCGATACGACCCGTCCCGGCGTACTGGATGCGCTCAATCATCAGGATTTTTCCTATCGCTGGGTGTCGCGTTTCATGCCGTTGGATCGCACAGATGCCAACAGGGTGCTGACCCGCTTGCGTCGGCAATGGTTCGCCAAGCGCAAATCGGTTGCCGCTATCCTGCGTGAGGTGATGACCAATGAAGCATCAGCACTTGTTGATAGCGATGCAGACAACAAGGCGGTGGATGCCGATGCTGCTTTGCAGGCGCTGGGTGGCGATCATGTCGGGTTTGGCTACCTGACCGTGACGGTGACGGTCTTCGACCCTGATCTTCAGGCCGTCGAGGACAAGATCAGAACGGTGGAGCGCATCGTTAATGGGCATGGCTTCACAACTATTCGCGAGACGATCAATGCGGTCGAAGCCTGGCTTGGCAGTCTACCGGGGCATGTCTATGCCAATGTCCGCCAGCCTCTGATCCACACGCTCAATCTGGCCCATCTGACACCGCTCTCAGCAGTCTGGGCCGGACCGACTGATAACGCCCATCTCTCCGAAGTCACAGGGCAACCTTGTCCGCCATTGTTTTATGCACAGACTTCGGGAACCACGCCTTTTCGCTTTTCCACCCATATCGGCGATGTCGGGCATATGCTGATTGTCGGGCCGACCGGGGCGGGCAAGTCGGTTCTGCTCGCCCTGATGGCGATGCAGTTTCGCCGTTACCCCGATGCGCAGATCTATATGTTCGATAAGGGCAACTCGGCCCGCGCCGCGGTGCTAGCCATGGGCGGGGAGCATTATCCTCTGGGGGCTAGTGAAGGACTGTCGTTCCAGCCGCTGCGCGAGATCGGCGATCCGGCGATCCGAAGCTGGGCCGCGGACTGGATCGCGATGCTGCTCGATCACGAGAAGGTCCGGGTCACCCCCGAGATCAAGGATATGGTCTGGTCCGCCCTGTCCAGTCTGGCAAGTGCACCGGTCGCAGAACGGACGCTCACCGGCCTTGTCATGCTGCTGCAATCCAATGCGATCAAGGCAACCCTTCAGCCCTATACGCTGGAAGGCCCGCTCGGCTATCTGCTTGATGCGGCTGAAGACCGGTTAACACTGTCTGATATCCATTGCTTCGAGACCGAGGAACTGATGAACCGGGCCGGGGCGGTATTGCCGGTTTTGACCTGGCTGTTTCATCGGCTTGAAGCCCGGTTTGACGGTCGCCCCAGCCTGCTCATTCTCGATGAGGCCTGGATCTATCTTGACAATCCGCTGTTTGCCGCGCGCATTCGTGAATGGCTGAAGGTTCTGCGCAAACGCAATGTCTCGGTAATCTTCGCGACCCAGTCACTCGCCGATATCGCGGACTCAACCATTGCGCCAGCCATCATCGAAAGCTGTCCGCAGCGGATCTTCCTGCCCAATGACCGGGCGATCGAACCGCAGGCGAGAGAGACCTATGAGCGGTTCGGGTTGAATAGCTGCCAGATCGACCTGATCGCCCAAGCCACACCCAAACGTCACTATTACCTGCAATCCAGGCAGGGCAATCGGCTGTTCGAACTCGGACTTGGCCCGGTCGCACTGGCTCTGTGCGGGGCCTCGGACCCGGCCGCCCAAAAGCTCATCGATCAGGTTCTGGCCGATCACGGGCATGCGGATTTTGCCCAACACTTCCTCGCGGCCAGAGGGCTGGACTGGGCCGGGGATCTGATCGGGCAGTTTTCCCGAACAGGAGAAGCCTCATGAAACGCATCATGTTCAAAGCCCTTTCATTTATTTTGCCGGCTCTGTTCTGGAGCCATGTGGCCCTTGCCGCTTGGCCGGTATTTGATGCCACCAACTTCGCCCAGAACATCCTGCAGGCCAGCCGGGCGCTGGAACAGATCAACAACCAGATCCGCTCGCTTCAGAACCAGGCGACCATGTTGCAGAACATGGCGCGCAATCTCGAACGTCTGGATTATTCCTCCGCCAGCCAGATGATGAGTGCGCTTGACCGGATCGATGGCCTGATGATGCAGGCTGACGGGATCGGCTTTGATGTTGCCGAACTCGACCCGCAACTCGCCCGGCAATATCCCGACAGCTACGAGGAAACCCTCAAGGCCAGTGACGCGGCGCGTGCTGCACGCGAACGCTGGCAAAACACCATGACGGCCTATCGCAAGAGCCTGCGCCTGCAGGCAGGGATCGCTGGCAATATCCAGCAGGACCGTCAGCTGCTTAACGATCTGGTGGCGCGAAGCCAGGGTGCACCCGGTGCATTGGCCGCCCAGCAGACCGCCAATCAGTTGCTGGCGCTTTCGACCAAACAGCAGATGCAGATCCAGTCGATGCTGATTGCCCAGCAACGGGCGGAAACCCAGGATCGTGCGCGCAAGGCCCAGAGTGAGGAAAGCGGGCGGGCTCTGACCCAACGCTTCCTCGGCACATCCAGTGTCTATGACGAATAATCGGATCGGGTTTGGGTATGGACGATCTTGGCATCATTGATCGCTTCATGGAGGTGTTTGGTCGCTATATCGATAGTGGCTTCGGCCTGTTGTCTGGCGATGTCGGGTTTCTGACCTCCATCCTGATCGGGATCGATATCACGCTGGCCGGTCTGTTCTGGGCGCTGGGTGGCGAGGACAATATTCTCGCCCGTCTCATCCGCAAGGTGCTCTATGTCGGAACCTTCGCGCTGATCCTCAATAACTTTCAGACCCTGACCGGGATCATCTATGCCTCGTTTGCCGGGTTGGGGCTGCAAACCGTACCGGGAAGCCTGACCGCGGATGATCTGCTGAGACCAGGCAAGATTGCCGCGACTGGCTATGAAGCAGCTTGGCCACTGATTGCGCAGGTCGGCAACCTGGTCGGCATTCCCGATCTCTTCGTTAATGCCCTGACCATCTTCGTGCTGTTGCTGGCCTGGTTCCTGGTGATCATCGCCTTCTTCATCCTCTCGATCCAGCTCTTCATCACGGTGCTCGAGTTCAAGCTGACAGCCCTGGCCGGCTTCGTACTGATCCCGTTCGCGCTGTGGAACAAGACCGCCTTTCTGGCCGAGCGGGTGCTTGGCAATGTCATTTCATCAGGTGTGAAAGTGATGGTACTCGCCGTGATTGTCGGGATCGGTTCCACCCTGTTTACGAGTTTCACCAATACCCTTCAGGGGCAGGAGCCCGATATGGCAGCGGCCATGTCGATGGTGCTTGGTGCTTTGGCGCTTTTGGGGCTGGGTATTTTCGGACCCGGTATTGCGTCGGGGCTGGTCTCTGGTGCGCCGCAGCTTGGTGCCGGGGCTGCGCTTGGAACGGCTGGTGCCGCTGCCGGAGCAACGCTTTTGGTCGGTGGTGCTGCGATGAGTGGTGTCGGGGCGGTTGCCGGGGGCGGTCTGGTTGCCCTGCGTGCGGCAACTGCACTTGGCGCTGGGGTCACAACGTCCTTTCAGGTGGGACGTGCCGCCTCGGGAGCAACTGGCTTGGCCGGAACTGCTGCCGGTATGGGCGGTGTTGCCCGTGCGGCTGGAGGCAAGGCAAGTCAAACCGTCCGCTCCGTGTCGTATCGCGCCGTCAAAACACTGAAGCTTGAGGCCGAGAAGGGCAGGGCCGCGGCCTGGGCTGCAACCGGTGGCGCGCCTGCCGGATCGGCAAGCTTTCATGCAGCCAACAGCAATAGAGCAACAGCACCCGACTGGGCGCGACGGCTGCGTCATGAACAGAACATGCGAGCCCACCGACACTCGACCACGCAGGCTGTGCGCGATGGTGATCGCCCGGGTGCTGGCGCCAATCCGTCTCTCGATGAAAAGGGGGAATAGATGCCGTTTAAAAGATCCCTGCAGCGTTATTGCTCAACGCCCGAACCCGAAACGCCCTATCAGAAGGCCGGTCAGGTCTGGGATATGCGTATCGGATCGGCGCGCGTTCAGGCCCGGAACTGGCGCTTGATGGCCTTTGGCTGTTTTGCACTGGCCTGTTCGTTATCGGGAGGGTTGATCTGGCAATCCCTGCAAAGCCGGGTGGTGCCCTATATCGTCGAGATCGATCGCTTCGGCGAAGCAAGAGCAATTGCGCCGGTCGCGCCGGACTACCAGCCCACCGATGCACAAGTCGTCTGGTATCTGGCGCGCTTCATCAAACTGGTGCGCTCGGTTTCGACCGATCCGGTGCTGGTGCGGCAGAACTGGCTGGCAGCCTATGATTTCGTCACCGGTCAGGCCGTGCAGTTCCTCAACGATTACGCCAATCGCAACGACCCCTTTGCCGGGATCGGCGAGCGCAGTGCGTCGGTCGAGGTCTCGAGCGTGGTGCGGGCGTCTGATCAATCCTTTCAGATCAAATGGCAGGAGCGCATCTATGAGCGCGGTACGCTGATGGGCACCGAACGCTGGACCGCCATCCTGACGGTGATCTCCAAACCACCAGCCAATGCCGAAGAACTGCGCAAGAACCCGCTCGGGCTCTATGTCCGGGCAATCGACTGGTCGCGCGAGTTCGATACATCCTCTCCCGGATCGCAGGAGTAACGCTCATGAAACACAATGCGATGATGCTCACCTGTTCGATGTTGGTGCTCACGGCCTGCAAGGCTGGAACTCCGCCGCCTGCAATTAGCTACGATCGGGCCAGCTTCAAAGAGGCGACCATTCAAGCGGAGCCCGCACGTCCGGTCGAAATCGTCGAGGTTCCCAAACCCTTGCCCCTGCCAGGGCAGCTGATGCCGCTGCCAGGTCAATCACCGGCAGACAAGCTCTCGCCTGAAGAGCAGGTGGAGACGGCGAATAAGGCAGCACTTCTGGAACCCTCCAAACACGGCTATATCAATGCCGTGCAGGTCTATCCTTATAGCGAGGGCGCACTCTACCGTCTCTATGGCGCACCGGGGCAGGTGACCGATATTGCCCTGCAGCCCGGTGAACAGCTTCGTGCGGTATCGGCGGGGGATACGGTACGCTGGGTGATTGGCGATACCACCAGCGGATCGGGCGACGAGCAACAGGTTCATATCCTGATCAAGCCCTTCGCACCGGCGCTCAAGACCAATCTCATGATCGCCACCGATAGGCGAACCTATCATCTGCAAATGCTCAGCACCGAAGAAACCGCGATGGCAGCGATTTCCTGGAGCTATCCGCAGGACCGTCTGGTGATGTTGCGCCGGAGAAATGTAGATGCTCTTGCCGCACAACCGGTTGATCGCAATCTGGCGCTTGAGAAGATCCGCTTTGGCTACGAGATTGAGGGAGATCATCCACCATGGCGACCGATCCGGGCCTTCGATGACGGACGCAAGGTCTATATCGAATTCCCCGAGCATATTGATCGGGGCGAGGTGCCGCCACTGTTCGTGATCAGTGCCAATGGCGACACCCAACTGGTTAATTACCGCAAGCGCGGCACCTATTACATCGTAGATCAGCTATTCCGGGCGGCTGAACTGCGTATGGGCACCGACCCGCAACAGGTGGTTCGGATCACGCATCTCGAGGCTTCAGGTGGGGGAGACCATCATGATGGATAAGCCTGAAGAGAGTTTTGAGCTGCGCGGTCGGCCCGATGCCCGGATTGTCCGCTTCCGGCGCAGTATCGTGATCGGGGTTACCGCGCTGGGGTCGGGCGCCCTTCTCGGGATCGCGATGATGGCCTTGCAAACACCGTCCCTGAAAAACGCCTATGACAATGACGAGCTCTATCATGCCGGGCAGCAGGCGAGACCCGATCAGTTGGAAAATCTGCCCAAGGATTATTCCGAGATAAAGCAGGACGTGCCAAAGCTCGGGCCACCCTTGCCGGGTGATCTGGGGCGACCGATTGTAGCGGCCCAGCGTGCCCAGGGAATGGATGTCTCATCCGGTGAGCTTTCGCTCGCCGAGCAACGGCAGGCACAACAGGCGATTGATGCAAGGGAGTCCGGTGTGTTTTTCTCGCTGGCCAACGCAGTGTCACTTGAACGGCCAAATACTCAAGCTTCCGAAAACCGAGCAACGATAAATGGGGAAGTTGCCTCAATTGCAGCCAGTGCCGATCCGAATGTGGTCCCGGATGACCGGCAGCGTAAGCTCGACTTCATGCGCGACTATGATGATGGCGGGATTTACAATCCGCATCCGTTGGAAACCCCGGTTTCGCCCTGGCAGGTCATGGCAGGGAGCATCATTCCAGCCAGCCTTGTGACCGGGATCAATTCCGATCTGCCCGGTCAGATCATCGCCCAGGTGGATGCCAATGTGTATGACACTGTCACCGGATCAACGGTGCTGATCCCGCAGGGGGCGCGACTGATCGGGACTTATGACAGTGTGGTTGCTTTCGGTCAGTCCCGCGCGCTGGTGGTCTGGCAGCGCATCCTGATGCCCGATGGAACGTCGATCCGGCTTGGTAACATGCCGACCTCTGATGCCAGCGGCTATGCCGGGCTCGAGGATGAGGTCGATTATCACACATGGCAGTTGCTCAAGGGCATCTCACTGGCGACCCTGCTCGGGGTCGGAACAGAGCTAACGCTCGGCAGCGACGAGAGCGATCTGGTCCGCGCCATTCGCGAAAGCACCCAGCAGAATGTCGATCGGGCCGGGCGGCAGATCACCGAGAAGAACCTCAACATTCAGCCGACCATCAAGATCCGTCCCGGCTGGCCGGTCCGGGTGATCATCCAGCGCGACCTTGTGCTTAAACCCTATGGTGGAGAGTAATGATGATGAAACTTGCCAAGCTGCCTGATCGCAAACCGGTCAAACTGACGGTGACTGTTAATGCCGGCCTGAACCGCAAGCTGCGCGATTATGCGACACTCTATCGCGAGACTTACGGCGAGAGTGAGGCAGTTGCCGAACTGATTCCGTTCATGCTTGAGGCGTTTCTTGAGAATGATCGGGTATTCGTGCGGGCGCGGAAGGAGGGGATAGCAGGTACCGCGCAGGAGGGGCGGCAAAGCAAATCGTCGTGAGTGATGTGGGGCAGGTGTCGTCTCATACGATGCCGGGGGCGGTGTTACAAAAGCTCGGGATTTGTAACATCTCGATATAGGGCGATACTCTTGTGATGTTTTACTGGATCATGATTTTGATGGTTAAAAGCCATTAAAAGAAGACAAATTAAAAATTCAATTGATGATGTTTTCAAAAGATGCGATTTTGATGGTTATGAGCCATCAAAGAACACCAAGATTGAAACCTATGCTGGAGCGGGTACCACCCGGCTTCCTGGTTGATGCCGCATGGCTGAAGCGGTTTGGCGTCGATCCCAAATCAATCCATAACTACGCCGAGCGAGGCTGGCTGGAGCGGGTGGTCAGGGGCGTCTACCGTCGGCCACTATCACGCACGGATCATTCACCCCGCTTGAACCGGAATTCCGCTCCCGATTGGCAGCTCGTTTTGCTGTCGATCCAGTCGATTATGGAACATGAGGTTCATCTGGGAGGATTGAGTGCACTGACCTTCCACGGTTTCTCTCATTATCTATCCCTGGGCCATAAAGAGCGCATCTATCTCTATGGCGAGGTACCGTCCTGGCTTGCGCGATTGCCGGGAGAAACAGAGTTTATTGTCCGCTCGACCAACCTGTTTGCGGATGATCCGGCCGGTATCGAGAACGTGGAACGTCAACTCGAGAATTTAAACGGCAATACAGGCCCAACTGTCAGTCCATGGCATTGGCCGCTTAAGGTGTCCTCGCCGGAACGGGCGATCCTTGAGGCACTCGATGAATTGCCATCGCATGCCGGTTTTGACAATCTCGACATGATTTTCCAGGGGCTTGCCAATCTGCGCCCGAAACACCTCATGAAGCTGTTGCGCGCTTGTCACAGCATCAAGGTCAAACGGCTGTTTTTTGTTTTTGCGGATCGTCACGCTCACGCCTGGCTGAAATATCTCGACAAATCTCAGATAGATTTGGGATCGGGGCCGCGCGCCCTGATCAAGGATGGAAAAATACACCCGATCTACCGGATATCAGTCCCCGAAGCATTCATGCCCTCGGGGCACGGGGAGGGAGGTCATAATGCGTGAGCGCTATGTCGAACAGGTCCGGCTGCTGATGCGCCTTCTGCCGGTGATTGCGCGAGAGGAGGTCTTTGCGCTGAAAGGCGGTTCGGCGATCAATCTTTTCTACCGAGATTTGCCTCGCCTGTCTGTTGATATCGACCTTACCTATTTGCCGATTGAAGATCGGGCAACGTCCCTTGCAAATATTGATCAGGCACTGGACCGGATCATTGCAGCGGCAAGCCGAGATAACAGGGATGTACAGTTTCAGCGGATCGCCGGTGGCGGAAATGTCGAAACCCGGATCATGGCTACACGCGGAACGACCAATGTGAAGATCGAGACGTCTCCGGTCATGCGCGGTACGGTTCTACCGCCTGTATTGCACAGGGTATCCGATACCGTGGAAGAAGCTTTCGGGTTTGCCGAGATGCATGTCCTTTCATTTGAGGACCTGTATGCCGGGAAGCTGCATGCTGCTCTTGATCGTCAGCACCCGCGGGACCTGTTTGACGTCAAGCTGCTATATGAAAATGAAGGGCTGACTGACTATCTGCTGCGGGTTTTCCTTGTCTATGTCAGCACATCGGGACGACCCCCGCATGAATTACTGGACCCGGCACTTGTTCCGATCAAGGAACTACATGATCAGGAATTCGCAGGGATGACGCGAGACGAGGTTGATCCTGTCGATCTGGAAAACGTGCGGTCGCGTTTGATTGCCGATATCCAAAATGCCCTCACAGGGGATTTTGCCCAATTCCTGTTGTCTCTGCATGGTGGAGAGCCGGGTTTTAATTTGATAGGTTTGCCTGCAGCAGAACAGCTTCCGGCGGTTCAATGGAAGCTTCTTAATCTGCGGCGTCTTAAGGATGAGAACCCAGCCAAGCATGCGGAATTGCGGGAAAGGTTGGAAGAGTTGCTTTCCTGATATTTGTTGGAAGTAATGCAGATAGCCTGAGGAAAGGGGCCTATAAGCGTGCGATCTTCTTCGATGGGGATGCTGTCTGCCGTCAAGTTCGAACGACGCCATAAATTGAACATGTCTAACCAACTAAAGTCACTTCAGTGCGGTTCTAGAGCATAGATTCTGCAGATTTAGAGGGTGCCTTATGCTGTTCTATTTGACACTATTACTGAATAGCCGCTTCTCTCTATTGTCATTTAAGGGGCTGGAACATATAGAGAACGAAAGTGGTGTTAACCCCGTATTGATGCGGGGAGAATTCCATGCTAACATTGTCCAATGCATTACACTCAAAGTCAAATTCGTCAACTGCTTTCCATTTCGGTGGACGCCTTCCGTGCGTGGCGGAAGGCGATTCCGGCACTGGCTTTACATAAAGGGCATGCTCCCAGCTTCACTGCGGGGGATGTTGTTGCCATGGCGATTGTCGTCGAACTGGTCAGGAACTTCGGTGTGCGCGTGGGAACGGTCGGCGACCGTTTCGATCAGTTGTTTAAGGAGTGCCGGGAACGGTCTTGGCTGTCGCTTGAAAACTGCGTAGCCTTGATCGAGGCTGATAATTTTCGCTTGGTCGACACAAATGTAGCCCAACGCCGCTTCCCGGACGCTTGCACGATCTGTGTACCGTGCGCGCCAATCGTAATGCGACTGCGCTCGGCGCTTACGGTGACCGAAGGCACTCAAGTTCAAGGTCATCTCCAGTTCCCTCCCACTCCCGTCGCTATGCAGTCAGAACGACGTGGAAAACGAGCATGACCTCCACATTGACGCCGGAGTGGAAAGATCGCTTGGGGCTCATATATCGGCGCTCACCTGAACTCTACGAGTCAGCCGACGCCGTTAGCGACGTGCCGCATGCGCCTGCTATCCGGGCAGCTCTCACTGAAATGGGCGTATCAGCTATCTTCTGCGTCCAGGGCGTCCCAACTGTAGCGATCGTGGAAGCCGATCACTATGACCGTGCCGCAATACTCGACCTTCACGGCACACTGTGGAATCAGGGCTTGGCGAGCCTGTTGCTGGTAATCGCCGAAGATACGCTTAGAGCGTTTTCGCTCGCTCGCACTCCGCTTAGCGATCCAGGCGATGCGTTCGAGGCGCGCTGCCTTATCGATAGCCTAAGCCTGACGACCGAAGCCCTGAGGTTTCAAAATCTCATCTATGGCGCGGAATCTGGACGTCTCTGGAAGGACTACAGCGAGTATTTCCCGCCAAAGGAACGCATCGATCAGGTTCTCCTTGATAATCTGAATGCGTCTCACAGCCTCTTGCAGAAAGCCGGGCTTGCCGCTGATGCGGCGCAAGCCTTGCTCATACAGGCAATGTTTATCGCCTATCTTGAAGACCGGGAGATCGTAACGCCCGCCTATTTTGCGACCGTCTCCGACAAGAGAGCCGAGAGTTTCTCGGCGCTGCTTGAAACGGGCGATGTTGATCTCTTCCGGTCCTTCTTCAGAACGCTCCATGCGGATTTCAACGGCGATCTGTTTGTCGCGCCGTGCTCATTTGAGCCCATGGGCGAGGCACCCGAAGTTACGTCCGCCCATCTGATGATCTTGGCGCGGTTTCGGTCGGGCCGCGAGGAAATGGCGCATTCAGGCCAACAGCGGTTCTGGGGCTATGACTTCCGCTATATCCCGATAGAACTGGTCAGCGCTGTCTATGATCGCTTTCTAGGTGAGCGCGAGGCTGAACGACGCGCCAACGGCGCCTACTACACGCCCATGTTCCTCGCTGATACCATCGTTTCTCAAGCGTGGGAGATGTTGCCGGATGTGATACGGACGACCGGAAACTTTCTAGACCCCGCCTGCGGTTCAGGCGTTTTCCTCGTCCGCTCGTTCCAGCGGCTGTGTGAGCACTGGCGGGCCAAGCACAAGACGCAGACGATTTCCTGGAAGACGCTGCTGTCCTTGCTGAGCCAAATCCATGGCTGGGATTTGAACGGCGGTGCCGTTCGGGTCGCGGTATTCTCGCTCTACGTCGCCCTCCTTGAGGAGGTGTCGCCACGCGACATCCGTAAGCTCATCACCTGGGGAAAACTCCTCCCGGAACTCTGGGGCAAGACGCTTGTCTGCCGCGACTTTTTCGAAGTGTCGCCGGATAGCGCCCAGTATGAGGTCATCATCGGCAACCCGCCATGGACCAGTCGACGCGGTCCGGCACGTTCGTCTGTGCAGTGGAGCAAGAAGGCAGGGCATCCGATGCCCGGTGGCGAGGACGCTTGGGCATTCAGCTGGAAAGCACTATCGCATCTCGCCGACCGCGGACTGATCGCGTTCCTGTTGCCAGCGATGGGATTTTTGCACAACCACGCCCAAAACACGGTTGAAGCCCGCGACATGTTCTTCCGTAAATCTCAGGTCCGCCGCATCATCAACTTCGCGGATCTCCGATTTCAGCTTTTCGAGAAGGCCCATCGCCCTGCTGCTCTGATCATCTACGGTAGCCCGAACCCAGATAGTTTCCCATATCGTTTCGATTACTGGGCACCAAAGGCCGACCTTAATCTGCGTATCAAGCGTGTCATCACGCTGAGCAGCGCTGACAAGGTTGCACTGGGTGTGGGTGCGGTCTTGGAGAATCCGCTCATCTTCAAGCAGCGCCTTTGGATGCGCGAGCCAGACGCCAAGCTCTTCGGCTACCTCGCGAGGCTACCCAAACTAGGAGCTTTCGTCAGCGATTACGGCAGCCTGAGCCGTCGCCGCGAAGAGCCGGGCGATCGCTGGGTGATCGGGCAAGGGTATCAACCTTACAATGAGAACAGCGAAAGCGACGCGCCTCCGCTCGCCAGCGAGTACGTCGGCCGACTGCCCGACCTGCCAATTGCAGCCTATTCACGTTTGGCTCAGGCGGCAGAAGGCTTGCAGCCGGCCGGGGCATCGACGGTTCGTCGGCGCGGATTCGAGGCTGGATTCGATGGCGCTCGCATCCTTATCCCGAGGGGGGTCGAAACGTCGCAAAACCGTCTTCGGGCCGCTTATTGCGATCAGCCGCTGACCTTCCAGCATATCTTCCAAGCGATCGTTGTGCCAGACGGCCAGAGCGACCGTGCGAAGGTCCTAACGGCAATACTCAATAGTCGCATTGCGGTCTGGTACGCCTTTCATGGCACCGCTTCGTTCGGTTCGGATCGACCCGAGGTCCAGCAGGCTGATCTGCTGCGTTTGCCTTTTCCATCGCCCGACGATGTCCCTGATCGAGCCATCGCCGCTCAAGCTGCTCTTGAGCTGGTTGCGATTGTGGATGACGCACGCGAACGCTCCAACGACCCCTTCTCGATGCAGGTCGACGACGGTGCGATTCTTCGGGAAATTGACCGCCTGGCGTACCAGTATTTTTGCCTGTCAGATGATGAAATCGCGCTGATCGACGATGCTGTCGAGGCGATCCTGCCGGCGCTCCAACCCCATGAGGGTCACTATCCGAAGTTGTGGGGGGCACCAGACGAACTACAACGGGCGCAATATGCGAGAATGTTGGCGGCTAGCCTTACGGACTGGTTCAAAGGCAAGAAAATTGATGCTCGCCTGGTCGCGCGCGGAGCGGACCTCGCGATACTTCGATTGCGTCTGGGAGGGCATGAAGACTATGTTGAGGATGCAGTCGGGGGGATTGGAGACGTTCTCGAGCAACTGTCAGCGCACATTCACAGGCCACTTGATGGCAATTTTCAACTGATGCCAGACCTCCGAGTTTTTGTCGGTGACTGCCTTTACCTTATCAAACCGATGCAGATGCGCTTCTGGCTATGCTCCACAGCACTCGCTGATGCAGACGGAATAGCGCTCGATCTCCAGCAAGCAGCCGCCGTACCACGACCGCGGGGTGCTGATTGATGCTAATCGGTGATGCGCAGGGATGGGTCGAGAACTTCGTTTCATTTGATGACCGCTTTCTGGAGAGAATTGCTGCAGCATGGCCTGCTTGCATGGCCGTGCTTCCGGAGCAACCGGAGGAAGATGATATTACCATTAACCTTGTCGATCGCCTCACCAAGGACGTTGTCGTGCGTCGGCTGTGTCATTGGGTCGAGTATCAGTTCGAGCCATTTGGTCTTGCAACAGACGGGGCGAAATACAGTAAAGGCATCATCGACATCGCCGTGCTGTTCGACTGGGAGCGGGAACGATATCTAGCCTATGAATGTAAGCGGCTCAACGTGATCAATGGCGGAAGCCGCAGTTCCTTGGCCACGGTCTACGTCACACAAGGTATGATGCGCTTTCTCACTGAACAGTATGCCGAGAGTTTACCCATCGGCTGTATGCTGGGATATGTACTAGACGGAGACGTAACCTTTGCTCTGGAACGTATTTCTGGCGCCATTATTAGCCATACTCCTCTAGCGCTTACAGATGGACCCACGCCGCTTGCAGCGATAGATATGGTCGAACGCTTCCATACACGGCATACCCGGATAGCTGGAACAGAGATTGAACTTCGGCACGCACTATTTTCGAAATCCTCAGTGGCTCTACCAAACGGTTGACGGACACAGCGGAAGTGTGGGTGCCGGGCAAGAAGTCAGCAACTAAAGACCGATCCACAATCCACGCCGGGGCCGGAGGTCATGTGGCTGCTCTATTTTGCAGGTCCAGCGCACTTTACACTCACGTCACCGTTTAAACCATCGTTGGCGTATTTTCGCATTTTCCCATCTACACATTTCTGGGAAAGGGGATTGTTCAGATCGGCATTGAGGCAGAAACGCTCTATCGCTAAAGCACCTTCTGTTCGAACAGTTGTGAAAGTTTGCCTCTACAGGGAAGACAGTGTGCGCTTGTCTGCGCCCTCATTGCCACATACCTTGAGTTGAGCGCTATAACGAAGCTGCGAATGGAGGGCTTTCTGAGCAAAAACGTATGTCTGACGTATTTGAGTGCGGTTCCTATGATCTTTTGACTAGAGCATCCTGAGCATATCTATCCATTGCATAAAGAGATGGACCTATGCCTAAAAAACTAGAAACAAGGATAGCTGTAACGCTCTCGGCTAACGACAATGATCGACCGAGTGGCAGAGTGAAAACTAAGCTGGCCCCTTCTGTTCGTATTATCGCCCGTGCCATAGGCCATCATATCGCTCGACAACACTATTTGGCTTGGGAGAAAAAACAACGTCGGGCAGCCAACGACAATAGTCCTGCCACATTGGAAGAAGAGATAAAGGGGCAAGGCCCCAAAGGGTGAACCTTTTGTTTTAAGAGAAAGGAAAGCCTCATGATCCGTACAGCGCTTTATGCCCGTTACTCCTCTGACAACCAAAGTGAAAACTCTATCGAAGATCAATTCCGTGTGTGCCGGGAGCAGGCAAAGCGGGAAAGATGGCGAATTGTCGGTACCTACCATGATGCAGCAATCTCGGGTGCCAGCATTACCTTGCGGCCGGGTATTCAAAGCCTGTTGCAAGATGCGCAGACGAAGAAGTTCGATGTGGTGCTGGCAGAGGCATTGGATCGTATCAGCCGCGATCAGGCCGATGTCGCAACCTTGTTCAAACATCTGAAGTTTGCCGGTGTACGGATTGTTACATTGGTCGAAGGTGAAATCTCTGAACTGCATGTTGGCCTCAAGGGCACCATGAATGCGCTCTTTCTCAAGGATCTTGCCGATAAAACCCGTCGAGGTCTTCGTGGTCGTGTTGAGAACGGTAAGTCAGGCGGTGGGGTTTGCTACGGATATAATGTTGTAAAGCGTCTGAACAGCGACGGTGAGCCAGTTACGGGCGAGAGAAAAATCAACGTGGCAGAGGCCGAAATTGTTTGCCGCATTTTCCGTGAATTTTCTGCGGGTAAAAGTCCAAAGGCGATCGCTGCTGATCTCAATCGGGAGGGCATACCCGGACCGTATGGTCGGGTTTGGGGTGATACGACCATTCGTGGTCATGTTTCCCGAGGGACTGGCATCGTGAATAACGAACTTTATATCGGCGTGATGATCTGGAACCGGCTCCATTATGTAAAGAACCCGGCGACCGGAAGGCGGGTTTCACGACCTAACCCGGAAACCGAGTGGGTTCGGACTGAGGTGCCTGGGTTGCGTATCGTTGAAGATGATCTATGGCAGGCCACGCGTCGTCGGCAGGAAGAAATTTCCAGGAAGTATGCAAATGTTACCAAGGGTGTTCGCGCATACCATGCCGCAAAGCTCAATAGCCTGCGCAGACCGGCTTTCCTGTTTTCCGGCCTTATCAAGTGCGGTTGCTGTGGTGGTAACTACGGCATCATCACCCGGGACCGCTATGGATGCTTAAATCGTTATCGTCGTGGAACCTGTGACAATGGTCGAACAATTGTTCGGGACAAGATTGAAGCCCGTGTTCTGGCCGGGCTTACCGAAAAACTGGTTTCTGCAGAGGCGGTGGCAGAAGCGGTTCAGGCGTATGCCGAAGGTCTGAATCAGATGAACCGGGAGCGTCGTGCGCAAACTGTCCTTGATCGGCAGAAACTGGAAAAGGTCGAGCGCGGTATTGCCGGTATTATGTCGGCTATTGAAGATGGAATGTACCAGTCGGCGATGAAGGCCCGTATGGAAGAGCTTGAGCAGGAAAAACAAGAGATCATCGCGCGTATGAATGAGGTTCCCCAAGACGTTCCTGATATCCATCCAAATATTGCAGAGATTTACCGGAAGAAGGTGCAAAACCTGACCGCGGCTCTCGACGATCCGCAGATGTATGCGGAGGCGGCAGACGCAATCAGGTCCGTCGTGGGAGAAATAATTGTTACGCCCGGAGATAAACGCGGCGAATTTCAAATCAGCTTGCGTGGTGAGTTGATGGGCATTCTCGACATTGCGACCGAGCGCAAAAGCCAAAGTCCGCCTGAAGTTATAACAAAGGTGGCCTCGGGCCCCCGCAACCAACATTAAATAAGCTCGCCCTTGTGGCGGGCTTTTTTAATGTTCGCTTGCCGGGTGCATACGGATTGGAAGATCGCAAACAGGCCATGCCTGTTTGCAGGTTCTTTGCGAAGGCCAAAGGCCGGAGCTGGCGGAGCCCATAGGGCGGAGACTAATCCTGCCCCCGCAACTCTCTCCTAATCCTCATTGCCAGTCATAAACATCGGCCCGCCCTTATGCCGTGGGAAGCCATAGCCATTGACCATGACAACATCAATGGCATCAGCACTGTTGGCGATCCCTTCAGCGAGGATCTTGTCGCCTTCACTGCGCATCGCACCAAGGATGACATCCATGATTTCCGTGCTGGTGAAATCGCGCCGGATAATGCCTTTTTTAGCTGATTCGGCGATCACCAGTGCATCGACTTCTGGGTCCGCATGGGCCTTGCCATGTTCGTCATAGCGATACCAGCCAAGGCCGTTCTTTTTGCCAAAGCGGCCCATCTCACAAAGGTAATCCCCCAAAGCGACATAACGTTCGGAGGGATCGCGGAACGGGGCGAGGCGTTTGCGGGTGGCCCATGAAATTTCGAGGCCAGCCATATCCTGCATGGCAAAGAGACCCATCGGGAAGCCGAATTCGGCCATGGCGGCATCAATTTGATGGGGCAGTGCGCCGTCTTCGAGCATGTATTCACAATGCTTGCGATAGGCGGACATGATCCGGTTTCCGATAAAACCATCACAGACACCACATGGGACCGCGATCTTGCCAAGGGCGCGGGCAAACTCGAACGCGGTTGCAAGGCTTTTGGTGTCGGCCTTGTCGGTTCGGACAACCTCAAGCAGCTTCATGATATGGGCGGGCGAGAAGAAATGCAGGCCAATCACGCGCCGCGGATTGACGCAGCGGGCGGCAATTTCATTGATGTCGAGATAAGATGTGTTGGACGCAAGCACCGCATCGGCCTTGCAATGAAGACTTAGTTTGCCAAAGACATCATGTTTGACCGCCATATCTTCAAACACGGCCTCGACCACCAGATCGGCATCAGACAAGGCAGCGTAATCAATGCTGGCCGAAAGAGACGCCATCAGAGCATCAAAGCGATCCTGAGTGATCAGGCCACGCTTGAGGCTGCCGGAAAGGTGTTTTTCAACCGTCGCACGGCCATTGTCACAGGCAGTTTCATCGCGTTCGATGATCGTGACATCAAAGCCCGCGAGCAGGGACGCGGTCGCGATGCCAGCCCCCATGATGCCGCCGCCAATCACGCCGACCTCGCGGATCGGGTTAGCTTCGACACCTTTGAGTTCGGACAGTTTGGCAACCGAACGTTCGGCAAAGAAGATGTGGCGCAGCGCCTTTGACTGATCGCTGTCGCGCAGTTCGATGAATTTTTTGCGCTCAAAGGCAAGGCCTGCGTCCGCGCCGTGTTCAATGCCGTTTCGGATGGCGGAGATGGCGGCAAGCGGGGCGACCTGACCACGGGCCTTCTTCTTCGTTGCGGCTGTTATGTCATCCCATTGCGCGGAGCTCGGCGCATCGATGGGATTCCGGGCAAGAAGCGATGCCGGTGTTTCACGATTGAGGATGGTCTTGGCAAAGTCGCGTGCGGCATCGCCCAAGGCGCCGTGGGTAATCGCATCAAGCAGGCCGATCTCGTTGGCCTTGGTGGCCGAGACCGGTTTGCCGCTGGTAATCATCGAGATGGCCTCGCTGACCGGGATCAGGCGCGGCAAGCGAACGGTGCCACCTGCACCCGGGATCAGGCCGAGGTTGACTTCTGGCAGGCCGAGTTTGGCGGTGCTATCGGCAATGCGGTAATGGCAGCCAAGGGCCACTTCCAGTCCGCCGCCAAGGGCGTGCCCGTGAATGGCGGTGATGACCGGTTTGGTTGCGGCCTCTATGCGTTTGATCACGTCGGGCAGGATCGGTGCCTTGGGCGGTTGGCCAAACTCGCTGACATCAGCACCGGCAATGAAGGTCTTGCCGTCGCAAATCAATATCGCGGCGCGGATGTCATCATTGGCGTCAATCTGATCGAGGGCATCGACGATCCCGCTGCGCACAGCGTGGCTGGTCGCGTTAATCGGCGGGTTGTTGACGGTGATAACTGCAATGGCGTTTTCAAGTGTCAGTGTGACGGTCGACATTTTATGCGTCCTCTGCACTGATGGGGGTAAGCAGACAGGCAACGAGATCGGAATCCGGGTCGGTGAGATCGGCAATCACATTGAAATGGTGTTTGTCCGGGGCATGCACACTTCGCGTGCGGGCGCCAAGGCCGGTCCAGATATTGGCCAGCAGATCGTTCTGGCGAACAAATTCCGGGCGTTCATCGGCCCCGACCCAGCAGGTGATCGAACATGGTAAGGCGGGCTTCAGAAGGGCAGCACTTTCATGTTCGGCTTCGGCCTCGTCCAGTCCGAGGGTGTCGTTCATGGAGGTCCTCAGCAGCGGGCGAAGATCATGAAGGCCGGAAATGGAAACCGTGTTTTCGATCCGTGCCAGAACGGAGGACGAAAGCGGTGACGTGTGACTAACCATGCGGCTGACCAGATGGCCACCGGCCGAATGCCCCGTGATGTGGATCGGACCGGCAATCTGGTCCGAGGCATGGGTGATTGCAGCCCCGATCTGGCGGGTAATGTCGGAAAGGCGTGCATCGGGGGCGAGTGTATAGCTTGGCATGCTGACAGCCCAGCCCCTGGTCACTGCACCATTCGCCAGATGCGACCAGCTGGATTTATCAAACGCCTTCCAGTAGCCGCCATGCACGAACACGACCAAGCCCTTTGGTGTGCCAGTCGGCAGGAAAAGATCATATTTTTCGCGGGGGGCGTTGCCATATGAGATGTCAATCTGGGCGCGATTGTCGCCACTGAGCTCGTCGCGAAACTTTGCCGACTGGGTCGCCCAAATTTCCGGATAGGTTGCGGCATCGGCAATGTAATCGCCATTGGCATAAGCATCATCCCAGTCGGTAATCATGGTCGGTTCCCTGAAATTTCGTACAGCACCTGTCTGGTGCATTCTGGTTATGGATCAAATTCTAGGCAAATCCGTAGATATTTCAAACTTAAAATATTTGTGCTTGAAATAAAATAAAACGAGGCGTACCGTTTTATCAGTTTCCCGAAACAACCAAACAAATCAGGAAGGGAAAAGCTGGTGAGAGTAGCTTGTCTGGGTGGCGGTCCTGCGGGGCTTTATTTTGCAATCTCGATGAAATTGCGCGACCCTGCGCATGAGGTTGTTGTGATTGAACGCAACAAGCCTGATGACACATTTGGCTGGGGCGTGGTGCTGTCTGACGAGACGCTGGACAATCTGGCCGAGAATGACACCAAAAGTGCCGAGGCCATTCGCGCCAACTTTTCCTATTGGGATGATGTCGCGGTTCAGTATCGCGGCGAAAAGACAATTTCCACCGGTCACGGGTTCTGTGGCATTGGCCGTAAAAAGCTTCTGATCCTGTTACAAGATCGGGCACGCGAACTTGGCGTGGAGTTGCGCTTTGAGACCGAGGCCGAAAGTGCAGCGCGTTACGCCAAGGAATTTGACCTTGTCGTTGCCAGTGATGGCCTGAATTCCAGAACCCGCACCGAATTTGCCGAACATTTCCAGCCTGATATCGATACCCGCAAATGCAAGTTCGTCTGGCTGGGCACGCATCAGAAATTCGATGACGCCTTTACCTTTGTCTTTGAGGAAACAGACAAGGGTTGGATCTGGGCGCACGCCTATCAGTTTGATGACGAAACCGCGACCTTCATTGTCGAATGCACTCAGGAAACCTGGGATGCCTATGGTTTTGGCGAGATGTCGAAGGAAGAGTCGATTGCGACCTGCGAGGATATTTTCAAGGATCATCTTGGCGGTCACAATCTGATCAGCAATGCACACCATATTCGTGGTTCGGCCTGGCTGAGCTTCCCGCGGGTTTTGTGCAAAAGCTGGTCACATGAAAACATCGTTTTGATGGGCGATGCGGCGGCAACAGCGCATTTTTCCATCGGGTCGGGAACCAAGCTTGCGCTTGAAAGTGCGATTGCGCTGGCGAACTACCTGCATTCCGAAGGCGATCTTAAATCGGCCTTTGGGAAATATGAGGACGAACGCCGTCTTGAGGTCCTGCGGCTGCAGTCAGCTGCACGCAACTCGATGGAGTGGTTTGAAGAAATCGAACGCTATTTCGATTTTGATCCGACCCAGTTTACCTATTCGCTTCTGACCAGATCACAGCGCATCAGTCACGAAAACCTGCGCCTGCGCGATGCCAAATGGCTTGAAGGTGCGGAAAAATGGTTCCAGACGCAGGCGGGCCTTCCGGAAAGTGCGCCGGTGCGTCATCCGATGTTCGTGCCTTATCAGTTGCGCGACATGTCGCTTAAGAACCGCATCGTTGTCTCGCCGATGGCACAGTACAAGGCGGTTGATGGCTGCCCGACCGACTGGCATCTGGTGCATTATGCCGAACGCGCAAAGGGTGGGGCAGGACTGGTTTATACCGAGATGACCTGTGTCTCGCCGGAAGGTCGCATCACGCCGGGCTGTCCGGGTGCCTATGATGCCAGCCACGAGAAGGCCTGGGCGCGGATTACAGATTTCATTCATGCCGAGACGGATGCCAAGCTTTGCATGCAGATCGGTCATTCCGGGCGCAAGGGTTCGACCCAGCTTGGCTGGGAAGAAATGGATGCACCGTTAAAGGATGGCAACTGGCCGCTGATGTCGGCATCTGCCATCGCATGGTCGGACCGCAATGCGGTGCCCAAGGCCATGACGCGTGAAGACATGGATATGGTTCGTGATCAGTTTGTTGCATCTGCCAAAATGGCCGATCGTGCAGGCTTTGACATGATCGAGGTTCATGCCGCGCATGGCTATCTTCTGTCATCCTTCATCAGCCCGGTCAGCAATATCCGCGATGACGAATATGGTGGATCGCTTGAAAACCGGATGCGTTATCCGCTTGAGGTCATCAATGCCGTTCGTGCGGCATGGCCCAAGAATAAGCCGATGTCGGTGCGTATTTCGGCCAATGACTGGGTCGGTGATGCGGGGATTACGCCCGAAGAGGCGGTCGAGATCGCCAAGATGCTGAAAGCCAATGACGTCGATATTTGTGACGTTTCGGCGGGGCAAACGACAACGGATGCCAAACCTGTTTATGGCCGTATGTTCCAGACGCCGTTTTCCGACCGTATCCGCAATGAAGCCGGTATTCCGACAATGGCGGTTGGCAATATCTATGAGGCCGATCACGTCAATTCGATCCTGATGGCCGGGCGTGCCGATCTTGTTTGTTTGGCGCGACCGCATTTGGCCAATCCGTATTGGACGCTGCATCAGGCAGCCAGCCTTGGCAATCGCACCGAAAACTGGCCGGCGCCATACTATGCCGGGCGTGATCAGATGTGCCGTCTGGCCGAGCGGGCTGAAACCATGACCGGAAAGGTATAAGCACCGATGACCGATCTTGCCGTTCATAACGCATTGATCACCGGCGGCGGTACCGGTGTCGGGGCCGTGATGGCCCGGATGCTTGCCGATGCCGGGGTGAAGGTTGTGGTGTCCGGACGGCGATCAGATGTGCTGGCCGAAGTTGCCGAACATCAAAACATCACTGCCATCGTGGCCGATGTCACCGATGAAACTTCAGTGCAAGATATGTTCACGACCATGGTCGATGTGGTCGGTACCCCCGATCTTGTGATCGCCAATGCCGGCATGGCCGAAAGTGCCCCGATTGGTAAAACATCGGTCGATCTGTGGCAACGGACCATGGATGTCAACCTGACCGGGACGTTTTTGACGTTCCGCGAAGGATTGGCTGCAATGGACAAGACCAAGCCGGGGCGGCTGATTTCAATCGCCTCGACCGCCGGGCTCAAGGGCTATGCCTATGTCACGGCGTATTGTGCAGCGAAACATGGCGTTGTGGGCATGGTCAAGGGCATGGCGGCAGAATTGGCCACCAGCCCGATCACGATCAATGCGGTTTGTCCGGGCTTCATGGAAACGCCGATGTTGGAAAAGTCGGTGGAAAACATCGTTGCCAAAACCGGCATGAGCAAGGATGCCGCGCGCGCAAGCCTTGCCAAAATCAATCCGCAAAACCGGTTCATTCAGCCTGAAGAGGTTGCTGAAACCGTCATGTGGCTTTGCAGCCCCAAGGCGGCATCGATAACGGGACAGACGATTTCCGTTTCGGGAGGAGAAGTATGAACATGAACAAATCCGAAGCACTTTCCGAACGGGCAAGAAATGAGACGTCTGATCTGTCGAAGGCACGGTTACGCGCTTGGCTGCAAATCCTGAAGGTGTCGCGCAAGATTGAGGGCGAGTTGCGTGAAAAGATGCGCCTTGAGTTCGGATCGACCTTGCCACGCTTTGACGTACTGGCCGCCCTTTATCGCGAACGCGATGGCATGCGCATGAGCGAGCTTTCCAAGTCGCTGATGGTATCAAACGGCAATGTCACAGGCATCGTTGATCGTCTGGTGGCAGAGGGATTGGTTGTTCGCATGCCGGTCGAAAATGATCGCCGGGCATCGATTGTCCGCCTGACCCCGGCGGGTGAAAAGGATTTTGCTGAACGTGCGCTGGTGCATGAAGGTTGGGTTTCGGATCTGTTTTCCGATTTGTCGTCTGGCGATGCCGATGCCCTGATCCGCATCCTGCGCAACATTTCCCATCATAACGAGGCGCCCCACCATGACTAAGATGGCAAACATCACGCCCAAACATTTCAACTGGCGCATGGAAGGCGACGTTGCGGCCATTTCGCTTGATCGCCCGGATCGCAAGAACCCGTTGACCTTTGAAAGCTATCCCGAGCTTCGCGATACATTCCGCGATCTGGTTTATGCCGATGACGTGAAGGCGGTCGTGTTTGGCTCGAACGGGGGCAATTTCTGCTCTGGCGGGGATGTGCATGACATCATCGGCCCGCTGATCGACAAGGACATGAAGGGCCTTCTGGAATTCACCCGCATGACCGGTGATCTGGTCAAGGCGATCATTGGCTGTGGCAAGCCGGTAATTGCCGCGGTTGATGGCGTTTGTGTCGGGGCCGGGGCAATCATTGCCATGGCATCTGATCTGCGTCTGGCGACGGCGGCATCGAAAACCGCGTTCCTGTTTACCCGGGTCGGGCTTGCCGGATGTGACATGGGGGCATGTGCCATCCTGCCACGCATCATCGGACAGGGCCGCGCGGCAGAGCTTCTTTATACCGGCCGATCCATGTCGGCAGAGGAAGGCGAGCGTTGGGGCTTTTATAACCGTCTGGTCGAAGCTGACGCGCTTGAAGCCGAAGCCATTGCACTTGCAACCCGCATTTCCCAGGGCCCGAACTTTGGTCACATGATGACCAAAACCATGCTGGCCCAGGAATGGAATATGTCCATCGAGCAGGCGATTGAGGCCGAAGCACAGGCGCAGGCGATCTGCATGCAGACCGAGGATTTCAATCGCGCCTACAAGGCATTCGTTGCCAAGGAAAAACCGGTGTTCGAGGGCGACTGATGGCAGATAAAACCTATCTTGATTGGCCATTCTTTGAAGATCGTCATCGTGAACTGGCGGCAAAGCTTGATGATTGGGCCGCAAGCAACATCAAGGGCATCAATCACGAGGATGTTGATGCGGCCTGTCGCGATCTTGTTGCGCGTCTTGCCAGTGGCGAGTGGTTGCGCCATGCGGCGGTTGATCCGGCTGACGCGGGATCAAAGCTTGATGTCAGATCGCTTTGCCTGATCCGCGAAACACTGGCGCGTTATGATGGGCTTGCTGATTTTTCATTTGCGATGCAAGGGTTGGGGAGTGGCGCAATCTCCTTGTTCGGAACAAACGACCAGAAAGATAACTGGTTGCCAAAAGTTCGTTCCGGCAAGGCGATTGCCGCCTTTGCACTAACCGAACCTCAATCGGGCTCAGACGTTGCCAATATCGCGCTTGAGGCAAAACGTGATGGGGATGATTTCGTCCTGAACGGTGAAAAAACCTGGATTTCGAACGGCGGCATTGCCGATTTCTATTGTGTCTTTGCTCGCACCGGCGAAGCTCCCGGTGCCAAGGGGCTTTCGGCTTTCATCGTTCCGGCAGGCATACCGGGATTTGAAATCGCGGAACGCCTTCACACCATCGCGCCGCATCCGTTGGCACGTTTGAAATTTACCGATTGCCGTATACCGGCATCCGCCCTGATGGGCAAGGGTGGGGATGGGTTCAAGATCGCGATGTCGGTTCTTGACGTTTTCCGATCGACCGTTGCCGCAGCCGCCCTTGGCTTTGCGCGTCGCGCACTTGATGAAACCATCACCCGCGTTCAGGAACGCGAACTGTTTGGTGCGCCGCTTTTTGATTTGCAGATGGTTCAGGGGCATGTCGCGGACATGGCGCTTGATATCGATGCCTCGGCCCTTCTGGTTTATCGCGCTGCTTGGCTTAAGGACAGTGGTGCTGCGCGGGTTAGTCGCGAAGCGGCGATGGCCAAACTTTATTCAACCGATCATGCACAAACCGTCATCGATAAGGCGGTGCAAATTCATGGCGGCGATGGTGTGCGTAGCGGGCACATCGTTGAATCGCTTTACCGGGAAATTCGCGCCCTTCGCATTTATGAAGGCGCATCCGACGTCCAGAAAATAATCATCGCACGGCAAACGCTGGCGTAATAATGGCTGTATCAGGGACTTCAAAATGCTCGGACCAACCGCACATACCGATAGCTTCACACGGGATAAATTACCCCCGTTTGCAGAATGGCCGGATATCAATCTGGATGGGTTTGATTATCCCGAATATCTGAATGCCGGGGTCGAACTGACCGACAAGATGGTCGAACAGGGATTTGGCGATAACACAGCCCTGATCGGCAATGGTCGCCAGCGTACCTATAAGGAGCTGGCAGACTGGACCAACCGGATCGCCCATGCATTGGCTGAGGATTACGGGGTCAAACCGGGCAATCGCATCCTGATCCGTTCGGCCAATAACCCGGCAATGGTGGCTTGCTGGCTGGCGGCGACCAAGGCCGGGGCGGTTGTGGTCAATACCATGCCGATGCTGCGTGCTGGCGAACTCGGCCAGATCGTTGACAAGGCCGAGATCGAATTTGCTCTGTGTGACACGCGCCTGATGGATGAACTGGTGGGGTGCGCCAAGGACAGCAAGTTCCTTAAAAAGGTGATCGGCTTTGACGGTACGGCCAATCATGATGCAGAGCTTGATCGCATTGCCCTGACCAAATCGGTCAAGTTTGAGGCGGTCAAGACCGGGCGCGATGATGTTGCGTTGTTGGGCTTTACATCGGGCACCACGGGCAGTCCGAAGGCGACCATGCATTTCCACCGGGATCTTTTGATCATTGCCGATGGCTATGCCAAGGAAGTGCTGAATGTCACCCCTGATGACGTGTTTGTCGGCTCCCCGCCGCTGGCCTTTACATTCGGGCTTGGCGGTCTTGCGATCTTTCCGCTGCGGTTCGGGGCGACGGCGACCTTGCTTGAAAAGGCATCGCCACCCAACATGATCGAAATCATCGAAACCTATAAGGCAACGGTCTGCTTTACCGCACCGACTGCGTATCGCGTGATGTTATCAGCCATGGAAGATGGTGCGGATCTGTCATCGCTGCGCGCCGCCGTGTCGGCCGGTGAAACCCTGCCAGCCCCGGTCTATGAAGCGTGGATGGAAAAAACCGGTAAGCCGATGCTTGATGGCATCGGTGCGACCGAGATGCTTCATATCTTTATTTCCAACCGATTTGGTGACAGCCACCCGGCCTGTACAGGTCGTCCGGTAACCGGATACGAGGCCAAGATTGTCGATGACAAAATGAACGAAGTGCCTGTCGGAACCGTCGGGCGCCTTGCGGTGCGCGGTCCCACGGGATGTCGTTATCTGGATGACGTGCGTCAAAGCGTCTATGTCCGCGATGGCTGGAACCTGACGGGGGATGCGTTCTTTGTTGATGAAGACGGCTACTATCATTTCGCGGCACGCAACGACGATATGATTGTGTCGTCGGGCTATAACATCGCCGGGCCAGAGGTCGAGGCGGCGTTGTTAGCACATGCATCGGTGGCGGAATGTGCGGTTGTTGGCGCACCCGATGAAGAACGCGGAACGATTGTTCAGGCCCATATTGTCCTGGCCGAAGGGTTTGATCCAACGCCCGAGATGGCCAAAGCGCTTCAGGATCATGTAAAAGCGACCATCGCGCCGTTTAAATATCCGCGCTCCGTCGTCTTTATCGAGGCGTTGCCAAAAACCGCGACTGGAAAAATCCAGCGCTTCAGACTTAAACAGGAACCGTCTGCATGACCGACTTTGCCGCCACCAAATCCCTGTTCCATATCCCGAAAGGTGTGATTTACCTTGATGGGAACTCGCTTGGCGTGCTGCCGAAAACGGCGGGCAACCGCGCCAAGGAGATGATCGAACAGGAATGGGGGGAAATGCTGATCCGTGGCTGGAACGATGCCAAATGGATGGAGCAACCCGAACGTGTCGGCAATCTTGTCGCACGTTTGATCGGGGCGGCACCCGGTACTGTGGTGATGGGCGATACCCTGTCAATCAAGGTCTATCAGGCCTTGGCAAGCGCGCTTGAAATGCGCCCGGATCGCAAGGTGATCGTTTCTGACAATGGCAACTTCCCGACCGATCTTTATATGGCGGATGGTCTGATCAAGTCGCTTGGTCGTGGTCATGTGCTTAAGACCCCGAACCCGGAAGATGTCGAAAGCCTGATCAACGAAGATATGGCGGTGCTGATGCTGACCCAGGTGGATTACCGCACGGGCCGCATGCACGACATGAAACGCCTAACCGATCTGGCGCATGCCGCTGGTGCGCTGGTGATATGGGATTTGGCGCATTCGGGCGGGGCTGTGCCGGTTGATCTGGCGGGATGCAATGCCGATTTCGCAGTGGGCTGTACGTACAAGTATCTGAATGGTGGCCCCGGTGCACCGGCCTTTATCTATGTCCGCCCGGATCATGCCAAGGTCGCCCGCCCGGCACTTTCGGGCTGGTTGGGGCACGCGGCCCCCTTTGCCTTTGATCCCGATTATACCCCGGCACCGGATGTATCGCGCATGCGTGTCGGCACACCGCCGGTCATTCAGATGACCGTGTTGGAAGAAGCGATGAAGGCATGGGACGGCGTTGACATGGCCGATATCCGCAAACGCAGTATCGAGTTGTGTGAACAATTCATCGCCGGGGTCGAGGCAAATTGCCCGATGCTGGAACTGGCAAGCCCGCGCAATCCCCAAGAACGTGGATCGCAGGTGTCGTTCAAGTTTGATCAGGGCTATGCGGTTATGCAGGCCTTGATCGCGCGCGGTGTGATTGGTGACTTCCGCGCACCGGATGTCATCCGTTTTGGCTTTACCCCGCTTTATATCGACAAGGGTGATGTTGATGGTGCGGTGAAAATTTTGGCTGAAATCATGGAAATCCGCGCTTGGGACAAGCCGGAATTCCACAAACGCAACGCGGTGACCTGAGATGGCAAAGCAGACCTCGCCATATGATCCAAGCGCGGAAGGTGCGCGCACGGATTTCTCCGATCAGATGTCCTATGGGGATTATCTGTCGCTTGATGCAATCCTGACAGCGCAGCATCCACAATCGGATGCCCATGATGAAATGCTTTTCATCATTCAGCACCAGACGTCAGAACTTTGGATGA
The DNA here is from genome assembly GCF_003403095.1 of Thalassospira indica. NCBI lineage: Bacteria > Pseudomonadati > Pseudomonadota > Alphaproteobacteria > Rhodospirillales > Thalassospiraceae > Thalassospira > Thalassospira indica. Next base: position 1,657,504 of record NZ_CP031555.1, read on the forward strand.
AGCTTGCCATTCGCGAAATCAGTGCGGCCCGCAAGGCGATCCATGGTGGTGATCTGCGCCCGGCGTTCAAGATGCTGGCGCGTGTGTCGCGCATTTTCGAGCAGCTTAACAACGCATGGGATGTCCTTCGTACCATGACGCCAAGCGACTATACGACGTTTCGCGATGCGCTTGGCCCGTCATCGGGGTTCCAGTCCTATCAGTATCGTCTGATCGAATTCATGCTGGGCAATCGCAACCACGCGATGTTGCGCCCGCATGCGCACCGCGAAGACATCACCGAAATGCTCAAGGCGGAGCTGGCAACACCAAGCCTGTATGACGAAGCCCTTTGCTTGCTGAATGCAGAAGACGGGATTGAAGTGCCAGCAGACGTTCTGAACCGTGATGTGTCGGCACCCTATCTGGCGGATGATGCGGTGATTGCCGCCTGGCAAAAGGTTTACAGCGATCCGGGCAAATACTGGTCGCTTTATGAATTGGCGGAAAAGCTGGTCGATTTCGAAGACTATTTCCGGCGATGGCGCTTTAACCATGTCACGACGGTCGAACGCGTGATCGGGTTCAAGCGTGGCACTGGCGGCACGGGAGGCGTCAGTTACCTGAAGAAAATGTTGGAAGTAGAACTGTTTCCGGAACTCTGGCGGGTACGAACCGCGCTTTGAGGATGGACGGACCGGATGCAAATACTGCAAAATCAGGGGCAGGCATCAGGTTCACTAAAACCGTGACGCATAAAGACATAAATGTCGCGGGATCAACGTGTTGCTAAATGAAAAATTGTATAAACACGGAGGCTTAAATGAAGGGTATTAAGACAACCATCGCAGCAGCTGCTGCTTTGCTTGCAGCCGGAGCTGCGCAGGCAGAGCCGGTCAAGGTGGGTATGATCACCACACTTTCTGGCGGTGGTGCAGGGCTCGGTATTGATGCACGTGACGGCTTTATGCTTGCTGTCAAACAGGCAAACAATCCCGATCTTGAAGTCGTTATCGAAGACGATCAGCGCAAACCGGATATCGCGGTTCAGCTGGCCGATAAAATGATCCAGCAGGACAAGGTTGATGTTCTGACCGGTATCATCTGGTCGAACCTTGCGATGGCGGTTGTGCCGTCTGCGGTGGCTCAGGACAAGATCTACATGTCGGTTAACGCGGCACCATCGCAGCTGGCAGGCAAGGGCTGCAACAAGAACTATTTCAGCGTATCCTATCAGAACGACAACCTGCATGAAGCCGCCGGTGGCTATGCTTCGAGTGCCGGTTATGAAAAGGCGTTCATCCTTGCGCCGAACTATCCGGCTGGTAAAGATTCACTGACCGGCTTCAAGCGCTTCTTCTTTGGCGATATCACCAACGAAGTTTACACCAAGCTTGGTCAAACCGACTACGCAGCTGAAATTGCACAAATTCGTGCGTCGGATGCCGATCACGTATTCTTCTTCCTGCCGGGCGGCATGGGCATCGCGTTCATGAAGCAGTATGCCCAGTCTGGCGTCGACAAGCCGCTGATTGGTCCGGCCTTCTCGATGGATCAGGGCATCCTCGGTGCCGTTGGTGACGCAGCACTTGGTGTGAAAAACACCTCGAACTGGTCGAAAGATATCGACAATCCGACCAACGCAGCTTTCGTTGAGACCTTCCAGGCTGAATATGGTCGTCTGCCGTCGCTCTATGCATCGTTTGGCTTCGATACTGCCAATCTGCTGCTGTCGGCGATGGATAAGGCAAGCATTTCGGACAAGGATGCCTTCCGTGAAGCCCTGCGTGCGGCTGATTTCAATTCCGTGCGCGGCAAGTTCACTTTCGGTCCGAACCAGCATCCGATCCAGGATCTGTATGTCCGTGAAGTCGTCAAAGAAGGCGATGTGCTGACCAACAAGATCATTGGTACGGCGCTGACGGATCACTCTGACGCCTATGCGTCGGAATGCTCGATGTAATAAAGAGCTGACAAGAGGCCGGGGGCCGGTTTCGATTTTGTAATTGGCCCCTGACCACCTTGTGACGGAGTTTCCAATAATGTTCTCTCTTTTTCTGGAGCAGCTGTTAAACGGCCTTCAGTCCGGTGTGATGCTGTTTTTGATGGCATCGGGGCTGACGCTGGTTTTCGGTGTGATGGGGCTGATTAACCTTGCCCATGGCTCCCTTTATATGATCGGTGCGTTTGCCTGTGCGGCTGTGGCTGCATGGACCGGATCTTTCTGGCTGGGGCTTGTCGCCAGTCTGATGGCGGCTGCAATTGCCGGTGCACTGGTCGAAATGTTGATTATCCGCCGTCTTTATAACCGGGATCACCTTGATCAGGTTCTGGCGACTTTTGCGCTTATTTTGATTTTTTCCGAGGGCACCCGCTGGATTTTCGGATCCTTCCCGCTGTTTTTAAGCGTGCCTGATTTCCTGACCGGCACTGTTATCTTGCCGGGCGGATCGCAATATCCGCTTTTCCGTTTGGCTATTATTGTCGCCGGGCTTGCTGTTGCGGTCGGTTTGTTCCTGTTGATCGGCAAAACCCGTCTTGGCATCCGTATCCGTGCGGGCGAGGCGGACCGTGGCATGATCGCGGCCCTTGGTGTCGATATTGATCGTCTTTACACCATCGTTTTTGCCCTTGGGGCTGCGTTGGCCGGGCTGGCCGGTGCCTTTGTCGGCACGACCCAGTCGGTTCAGGTTGGCATGGGCGAACCGGTTCTGATTTTGGCCTTTGTCGTGATCGTCATTGGCGGTATCGGCTCCATTAAAGGCGCGTTGGTCGGCTCCTTGCTGGTTGGGTTTACCGACACGATGGGGCGGTTCCTGTTGCCGCATGCTTTTGCGACCTTCCTTGATCCGTCAAGTGCCACGGCGATTGGCTCGGCACTGGCATCCATGTTGATTTATATCGTGATGGCGCTGGTTCTGTTCCTGCGGCCAAGCGGTCTGTTCGGGGCGACTTCCTGATGACCATGAACCGCGAGTTTCTGATTAATTCCATTCTTGCGATTGCGCTCATCGCCGTACCGTTGGTCGCGCTTGGCATGGATGAACCATTCATCATCACCCTGGCCACCAAGGTCGCGATCTTTGCCATGGCCGGTGTCGGGCTTAACCTTGTGCTGGGCTATGGCGGGCTTGTGTCGTTCGGACATGCGGCGTTCTTTGGTATTGGCGGTTATGCTGCCGGTATCCTTGCCAGCCATGCGCTGAACTATGAACCGATCATGGAAAGCCCGTTCGTGATCGAAGGTACAACCCAGATGATTGTTATCTGGATCGTTGCCCTTGTGGTCTCGGCACTTGTTGCGCTGGTGATCGGGGCGATCACGCTGCGCACCAGCGGGGTCTATTTCATCATGATCACGCTGGCCTTTGCGCAGATGATCTATTACTTCGCGATCTCCTGGCCGGCTTATGGCGGGGAAGACGGGTTGTCGATCTATGTGCGTAATGGCTTCCCGGGGATCAACACCCTTGATCCGATCAGCTTCTTTGCCCTTTGTGCCGTGATGCTGGCGATTGCGATGGTGTTCTCGGCCGTTCTGATCCGGTCACGCTTCGGTCTTGCCCTTCAGGGTGCGCGTCAGAACCCGCAACGCATGACAGCGGTTGGCATTGCGCCGTTTCGCATTCGTCTGGTTGCCTTTGTGATTTCGGCGATGATCACCGCCCTTGCCGGCGCGCTTTATGCCGATCTCAACCGTTTTGTCAGCCCGACAATGCTGTCCTGGCATATGTCAGGTGAAATCATGGTGTTTGTCATCCTGGGTGGGGTCGGGCGTTTGTTTGGCCCGCTTGCCGGTGCGGCCCTTTACATCATTCTGGAACATTTGCTCGGCGGTGTTTGGGAATTCTGGCAATTGCCGTTGGGCGTTCTGTTGTTGCTGGTCGTGCTGTTTGCGCGCGGTGGACTTGTCGGTGTTCTGGCGGGGGAGCGTAAACATGTCTGATGCCATTCTTTCGCTTTCTGATGTCACCAAGCAGTTCGGGTCGCTTCTGGCCAGTGACAGTGTCACGCTTGATCTGCGACCGGGCGAAATTCACGCCCTGATCGGTCCAAACGGGGCAGGTAAATCCACCCTGATCAAACAGATCGCGGGCGAGATTAAATCTGACCGCGGCGATATCCATTTCAACGGTCAGAACATCAACGCGCTTGATGCGGTGGCACGATCCCGCGTGGGGCTTGCCCGAACGTTTCAGGTGTCATCCCTGATGCCGGAATTTTCGGTCCTGCAAAACGTCATGCTGGCGCGCCAGTCGGTCAGCGGCAACGTGTTTCGTTTCTTTAAGCCGGTGCTGGGTGACAAGTCGCTGGTCGAACCGGCCATGGCACAGCTTGAACGGGTTGGCCTGGCGGGCCGGGCGCAGATGCGTGCAGCCGATATCTCGCACGGGGAACGTCGCCAGCTTGAAATGGCGGTCGCCCTTGCCCTGGAACCCAAGGCGTTTCTGTTGGATGAACCGATGGCCGGTATGGGGCCGGAGGGTTCCAAACGTCTGACCGGGTTCCTTGATGGTTTGCGCGGACAGGCACCGATCCTTCTGGTCGAACATGACATGGATGCGGTCTTTGCGCTGGCAGACCGGATTTCGGTTCTGGTTTATGGCCGGATTATTGCCACCGGCACGGTGGACGAAATCCGCGGCAATGATGATGTCAAACGTGCCTATCTCGGGGAGGAAGCCTGATATGACTGCACTTCTCGAACTTGGTGGCGTTACCGCGTTTTATGGCGCGTCACAGGCCCTGTTTGGCATTGACTTGTCCCTGAACGAAGGCGAGGCCGTCGCCCTTATGGGCCGCAACGGCATGGGCAAGACGACAACGATCAAAACCATCTGTCGTATGATGGAACATCGTGATGGTTCGATCCACTTTGCCGGGCAGGATCTGGCGAAGATGCCATCGCACAAGGCGGCCCGCCTTGGTCTTGGTCTGGTGCCCGAAGGACGCCGGTGTTTTGCCCAGCTAAGTGTGACGGAAAACCTGATTGCTGCCGCTCGTCCGGGCGAATGGGATTTTGACCGGGTGGCGGGACTGTTTCCGCGTCTGGCCGAACGCCGTGATCAAAAGGCCATGACCCTTTCGGGCGGTGAACAACAGATGCTGGCAATTGGTCGGGCGCTGATGACCAATCCGCGTTTGCTGATCCTCGATGAAGCAACCGAGGGGCTGGCACCCGTCGTGCGTCAGGAAATCTGGGCGGCGATCAATCAGCTTAAACAATTGGGGCTGACGATCCTTGTGGTCGATAAATCGCTTAAGGAACTTTCAGGTGTGGCGGACCGCTATGTGATCGTCGAAAAGGGCATCACGGCCTGGACCGGTGCGGTGAACGAACTGACCGACGATTTGGCTGACCGGTATCTGGGGGTCTGATATGGCGGCATTCACCTATACCCAGAAAGTTATGTTCCAACATTGCGATCCGGCGGGGATTGTTTTCTATCCCCGCTATTTCGAGATGGTGAATGCCACGGTCGAGGAATGGTTTGATCAGGTCATCGGGTTCGGGTTTCCGACCATGCATGGCCCGATGAAGGTTGCCGTTCCGACAGCGGCACTCAGTGTCGCGTTTACTGCGCCAAGCAAGCTCGGCGATGTTTTGGAATTCTGTCTGATCCCGACCCGGATCGGACGTTCCAGCTTAGATCTGGAAATCACCGCACGATCAGGTGCCGAGCAACGCCTGAAAACAACGGTCACCCTGGTTTTTACGAAACACGGGGCCGGAAAGTCAGTGGCATGGCCAGATGATTTGCGTGCCAAAATCGAAAAAGAAATCAATCAAGTGGTAGAAAACAATGCATAAAATCATTCAGCCTGACGGATGGAAACAGCCCAAGGGATATGCAAACGGCGTCTTGGCCGATGGTGCCCGACTTTACATCGGTGGCCAGATTGGCTGGAACGAAGATCAGGTCTTTGTTGCCAAGGATTTTGTCGGCCAGATGGAACAGGCGCTTAAAAACATTGTCGCCGTTCTTGAAGCCGCTGGCGGCAAACCCGAACACATTGCCCGCCTGACTTGGTATGTCACGGATAAAAAGGAATATCTCGCCCATCAGCGCGAAGTCGGTCAGGCCTATCAGCGTGTCCTTGGCAAGCATTTCCCGGCGATGACCATGGTTGTGGTCAAGGAACTCATCGAAGACGAAGCACTGGTCGAGATCGAGGCAACCGCCGCCATCCCATCCTGATCAGGCATCAGGGTATGACGGAACAAAAAAGGGCAGCACATCGCGTGCTGCCCTTTTTGTTGATCAGCTTGCCGAAAGGTAATTTCTAATTGCCTTCCGGCGCACTGGTTCCAAGGTTCTCGGGCGAGAAGATGTTGTTGCCAAACGGGCTTGGTGCCGATGCCCCGCCTTCATCACCGCCAAGCGGACCAAGGTTGGGCATGGTCGGCGCTGGCAAAGCCTGTTGTGGTGTGTTGATCGATTGCTGTTCCATCAACTGTTGTTGCAGGGCGCGCTTTTCTTCAAGGACTTGCGCCGTGCAGACACTGGAATCATGGTTCTGGATAAACAGAACCGCGGCAAGTGTCAGAACACCCAAAATCACGGCAACCGTTCCCGGATGGGTCGCGATCTTCAAAGCCGGACGTTCGGCAATCACATGGGCCCAGCCCTTGGTGTAATAGCGATTGCGGCATTCATAAATGATCGCCCCGATGAGCGTGATGGCAATAATGATCACCGCCACGGCCGAAATCGACGGATCAAGACCATACCGCACCTTCGATGACAGGACCGTGGTGAAGGTGCTGCTTGAGACAATCGTGAACACGGTTGTGTTGTAGTTTTCAAGCGATGCCAGAAACGCCAGAACCGTGGCCGAACCGATCGCCGGTGCCATGAACGGCAAAAGCACTTTGACAAACGCCTGCGTTGGCGTCGCCCCCATATCAAGGGCTGCCTCGGTAAGCGTGATGTCAAACCGCTGGATACGTGACAGGAACACCAGCATCGAATAAGCGGCAATAAAGGTCACCTGACCAAAGATGGTCAGGAACGTTCCGTCATAAAAGAAGCTCTCATACGGTGCATTGAAAAGTGTGCCGATCCTATCCCAGAAAATCAGGGTCGAAAGACCGATGACAACGCCGGGCACCAGAATGGGGGCAATGAAGATCGTATAAAGGGCTGCGCGTAATTTGGGACCAACCTGTGACAGCGTGATTGCGGCTGCCAGACCAATTGGAATGGCAACACAAACAACGCCCACCCCGATCAAAAGCGAATTACCAAGCCCGGAAAGAAGCTTGTCATCGCTGGCAAGTTTGCCAAACCAGTCGGTGGTAAAGCACTCCCACGGTGAAACACGCGGGAAGGTCGATGAGTTGAACGCAGTGATCACCATAATGATCAGCGGTCCAAACAAATAGGCAAAGAACAGGGTCAGGTACAGACCGGGGATCAATGCAGTCGGGGATTTCATCTTCATTGTTTGATCTCCCCGATCGATACCTTGAACAGGCGCATCACCAGCAGGACAAGCGCGATACAGACGATCAGCAGAACCATCGCATAGGCCGACCCGCGCGGCCAGTTGCCGCCGGAGTTAAACCATTGATAGACCAACTGCGTGAACCACAGGTTTGATGGGCCCCCTAAGATTTGGGGTGCGGCAAGCGCGCCGGATGTAAGCATGAAAACCATGGTCATGCCCGATGCAATGCCCGGCTTGGCATAGGGAATGACAACCTTGGCATGGACCTGCCACCAGTTGGCGCCCATGTCACGCGCGGCTTCGATCTGATTGCGATCAAGGCTTTCAATCGCGTTATAAAGCGGGAAGATCATCAAAAGGATGTAGGCATAAGCCAACCCGGCATAGAGCGCGACATCCTGACGGATAAAGTCAATTGGCGTATCCCAAAGACCAAGCCCCATGCCAGTTTCATTGATCACACCAGTGGCGCCAAACAGAATACGAAACGCAAAGGCACGCAGAATTTCGTTGATCCAGTAAGGCACAATCAGGGCCAGTACCAGCAAGCGCGCCTTGGCCCCGGTCGATGATTTCGCCAGCACAAAGGCCACCGGGTAACAGATGATCAAATCGAACACTGTGACAAACACAGCCGCAAGCAGCGTTTTGAACAGGATGCCGATGTCAAGGGTGTTTATCCCGTCCGATGCCCCGCTCCCCTGGAAGAAATATCGATATTGCTCAAGGGTATAAACGTCTTCGGGGCCGCCAATCTTGGCCGGTGGCAGGTTAAATCGGAACGAGTAATCCAGCATGGTCAGTTGCGGCAGGATGATCAGAATAAACACCCAAAGAGTGACCGCAAGCATCAGATAGATCGAGACCGCCATCCCGTTGCGTCTGACGAGGTCGTAAAAAAGATCACGCATGATACGGCCCCCTTACGCGCTGGCCAATTCGCCCGGTTTGAGCGCAATGCCCATTTCCGGTGCGAAATCGAGTTTGACCGGGGCATTGGCATCAATCGCGTTTGTGCCATCATTGATCAGCGAAAGCTTCAGGTCCGTGCCACTCGCATTCATCACGATATGGCGCATATTGCCTTCGAACTCTTCGGTGACGAAGTTGGTTTCGAACTGATTAATCGCACTATCGTCTTTCGAAAGCCGAAGCGCTTCCGGGCGCACGAACAGATGACACGCATCCCCGGGCGCCAACGCCGGGCCGCCCGCCGGATGGTTTTCGACCGTAAAGGGGGTGCCAAGACCGGCATCGATTTTCATTGTCTTGCCGTCATTGGACAAAACCGTGCCATCAAGCACATTGTTTTCACCGACAAATGACGCGACAAAGCTTGTCGTCGGGTGATCATAGATCGCCTTGCCATCGCCGATTTGCTCGATCTTGCCCTTGTTCATCACCGCAATGCGGTCTGACATGGTCAGGGCCTCACCCTGATCGTGGGTTATGTAGATAAAGGTCAGACCGACCTGCTTTTGAATGGCGCGCAATTCGGTGCGCATGTGTTGACGCAGTTTAAGATCAAGGGCCGATAACGGTTCATCAAGAAGAAGAATGTCAGGTTCAACCGCAAGGGCGCGGGCAATTGCCACACGCTGTTTCTGACCACCGGAAAGTTCGCTGACTTTCTTGTCGCCCTGACCGGGCAGGGCAATCAGTTCAAGCAACTCATCGGCACGTTTGCGCCGGGTTTTCTTGTCGACACCGCGCACTTCAAGCGGGAAGGCGATGTTATCAGCGACCGAACGCAAAGGGAAAAGGGCAAGGTTTTGGAAAATAAGGGCGGTGGGACGTTTGTTCGGGCCAACACCACGCATGTCCTGACCACCGATTTTGACCTTGCCGCGTGTCGGTTCCTGAAAACCGGAAATACAGCGCAAAAGCGTTGTCTTGCCACAGCCCGATGGACCGAGAAATGAAAAGAACTCGCCACCCGCGATGTTCAGATTTGCTTTATGGACAGCGGTGAATTCGCCGAACTCTACCCAGACATGCTCAAGCGAAATTTCTTTGGTCATAGAACTGACAACCCCCTGAAAACGTCAAAGCCCGTTCGCCCGCAAACACAGGCGATACCGGAATTATTGTTGTTTGAAATGCATCGGCCCTAGGATCATGTCCCTAGAAACCCAAAAAGGGCGACACGCGCAAAGTCGTGCCGCCCTAAAGATCGGAATCAGGCGCTTTCGAAGCGGTTCACATATTCGGTACGCATGTCGGCATACCACTGCGGTTCGGACGGCCACGGGTTGAGGTTGGCCAATGCTTCGCCCGGATAGGCATCGGCAAAGTTCTTGGCATAGGCTTCGCCTGCGAACTTGTCGGCACCCAGAACCGGGGAGTTGTAACCGTGATGGTCAATTGCCTCACCTGCCAGTTCCGGCATGTAGGCATATTTGATAAACTCATAAGCCTGTTCGATGTTTTCGGCACCGGTCGGCAGGGCAAGGCCATCGACCCATGCCAGCGCACCTTCTTTCGGCGCACGATACATGACCGGTTCGCCAGCCGTTTTAAGCGCAAGCGGCGGGCCATCCCAGGTCTGACCAACAATGACGCCCTCGTTCAGAAGACCGTTCTTCTGGGTATCGGCATCGTTCCAGATCAGTTTGATGTTGCCTTTACGCGCGATGCACCATTCGGTGATCTTTTCCCAAACCGGGCGCATTTCTTCTTCGGAGGTGTATGCTTTCCAGACCGAACCCGGGGCCAGTTCACCCGTGGTTTCCATGTAAAGACCGGCACCCAGCATCATGGAATGCGCACGGCCCATGGTTTTGCCGGCATTGGCTTCGGACCAGACATCGCCATAGGACGGGAACATGCCTTCTGGCTGGAACATATCGGTACGCCACGCCATGCCTTCGGTGCCCCAGATATGCGGCAACCAATAGGTGGAGCCAGCCTCAAACGCCCAATCGGTGCTGCCGATCTTGGCCATTGCCGGGTTCACCGCCTCGATGGCGACTTTGGACATGTCAAACGGCTGAAGCAGTTCCAGTGCCTTCCACTGAAGGGCACGGTTGTTGGTCGGCGATACGATGTCAAAGCCGCGACCTTTGGAAGCCTTCATCTTGTTGATGATTTCCTCGTTCGAGCCGATGCCGGTGTAATTCACCTTGATGCCCGTTGCATCGGTAAACGATTTGAGGAACGTCTCTGGCAGATAATCGGACCACATCAGAATGTTGATTTCGCCAGAGGATGCGAGTGCTTTTCTGCTGATAATTGCAGGCATTGCAAGTGCCGAACCGGCGGCAAGCGAACCTTTAAGAAGTGTGCGCCGGTTAAGTTTCGGGCCGGAAGTGAACTTGGTCATCCGTATGTCTCCTGATAGCCGGGATTTTTCCCTTATGTGCGGCGCACCATGCGCCTCCCTGGTGGACATAACTTCCCTGAACCGACCGCATTATGATCGCGGTTCTTGTTCCTGCTTTATCGCATTGACAAAATGGTATATCTGCCGGTTACTCTAGTAATAGAGCCACAAGGCAAAAACTATGGTGCCACGCCGGTTAACGTGCTGCAGTGCCGAAAAAAAGGGGCATAACCGATGCTCGACATTCGACTTGAGGATCCGGCAATTGCCGGTCAGACCCTTCAGCAACAGCTGCATCAGGGCCTTGTCGATGCGATTCTTGAAGGTCGGTTGCCGTCGCATGAGCCCTTGCCATCGACCCGCGATCTGGCGTCCGCCCTTAAGGTATCGCGCAATACGGTGGTGCTGGTTTATCAGCGCCTGCTCGATGATGGATATCTGACCGCCGTCTGGCGGCGGGGGCATTTCGTCAATGAGCAATATATCCGCCAACAACTGCGCCTGAGTGTGGATACGCGGACCGCCTCGCTGTTTACCAAGGAACGCGATCCCGATTTGTGGCGACGCCATTTGCAGTTCCGCCCGACCGAGGCGCGCAATATCGTCAAACCGGCCAACTGGCGCGATTTTCCCTATCCGTTCATTTACGGGCAAGTTTCACCCGACAAAACCACCATTTCGCGCTGGCGCGATTCCATGCGGCTGGCCGGGTCGCTTGCCCATTCGCAAAGCTGGGTCGGTGATCAGGTTGATATGGATGACCCGCAACTTCTTGAGCAGATCATCACCCGCATTCTGCCCCATCGTGGTTTGCGCGCCCATCCGGAACAGTTGCTGATTACCATTGGCGCGCAGAACGCGCTGTTTCTGGTCGGGCAGCTTCTGGCAGGGCGGGGCAGGACAGTTGGCGTCGAAGATCCCGGCTATGTGGATGCGCGCAATATCTTTGCCTCCACCGGGGCCGATATTTGTCCGCTTCCGATTGATAGCGAAGGTCTTGCCAACTCACCGGTGCTGTCGAATTGCGATATGGTCTATACCACGCCGTCGCATCAGTGCCCGACAAGTGTCACCATGTCGCTGGATCGCCGTTTGCAGCTGGTTGAACGGGCGCGCAAGGATGACTTCATACTGGTTGAGGATGATTACGAGCACGAGCTCAACTATCTCGGTCATCAGCGCGCGGCGCTAAAAAGTTACGATAATTCCGGTCACATCATCTATATCGGCAGTCTGACCAAACTGATGTTCCCCGGCCTTCGGATTGGTTACATCCTTGCTGACAGTGAACTGATCAAGGAATTACGTGCGCTGCGTCGCCTGAATTACCGCCACCCATCCGCGCAGGATCAGCGGGCCATGGCGTTGTTCATTGGCGAAGGTCATCTGGACTCACACCTGCGCCGGACGCGTGATCGCCTGTCGGAAAAGTGGCAATTGATGCAAAACGAAATTTCCCGGCAATTACCCGAATTGAATGTCACCCCGACCACGGGCGGGTCGGCAGTTTGGGTTAAGCTGCCCGACAATATCGATGCATGGGCCGTCCACCGCGAAGCCGCCAAACGCGGCGTTCTGGTCGAACCGGGCGATGTGCATTATTGCGATCCTGATCGCGCACCGCGTGATCGCCTCAGGCTGGGGTTTGCGGTGATTGAACGTGATCAGATCGCGCCCGGCATTACTCAATTGCGTAATGCCATCATGGCGGTGATAGCCGAAAACAGGAAAGGGACCGCCGCACAATAAACTGTATGGCGATCCCACTCCCCCGAGATCGGAATCTGTCCTCCTCAAAGCAGATTACATTGGTGCGCCAAGTACCTTCTGAAGGATGGCAACCATATCGTCGATGTCTTGTTCTGTGCTGACGAATGCGGGCGCGAAAATGATCGCATCGCCCGTTGCCTTGACATGCAGGCCTTCGTCAAACAGTGCGCGCTGTGCCCAACTGCCCTTTGCACCCGGCGCATCACCCGGTGTCAGCTGGATACCCGACATCATGCCATAGCCGCGAAGATCGCTGACATGGGGCAGGTTGCGAAGGCCAAACACGCCATCAAGGAAGTGCGAAGACAATTCGTTGGCACGTTCGAACAGTTTGTCCTTGGCATAGATATCAAGTGCTGCGATCCCGGCGGCACAGGCCACCGGATGGGCAGAATAGGTATAGCCATGGAAGAATTCCGGGCGGTCCGCATCGCCAGCAGCCTCGAAGACAGCCGACTGAATTTCGGCACTGGTGGCAACCGCACTCATGGGAATAGCGCCGTTGGTCAGTGCCTTGGCCATGGTGATCAGGTCCGGCTTGACTGCGAATGCCTGGGAGGCGAAAGCAGAACCTGTTCGGCCAAAACCGGTAATCACTTCGTCAAATACCAGCAGGATGCCGTATTTGTCGCAAATCGCGCGAAGCTTTTCGAGATACCCTTTGGGGGGTACGATGGTGCCAATCGATCCGGCAATCGGTTCGACAAAGACCGCTGCAATGGTATCGCCGCCATAGGTCTTGCAGATTTCTTCAAGATCGTTGGCCAGATCGGCATCGGTTTCCGGCTGACCGCGGGTGAATTTTTGTTCTTCGGTCCATGTGTGGCGCATATGCACGACATCACAGGTAATCCCGGAAAAATCACGACGGTTATTGACCATCCCCGCAAGCGACGTACCGCCAAGGTTCACCCCGTGATAGCCCCATGCCCGCGATACAAAACGGGTGCGCTGGGCATTGCCGGTCGCACGGTGATAGGCCAGACACATCTTCATTGCGGTATCAACCGCCTCGGAACCCGATCCGGCAAAGAACACACGATCAAGCCCGTCTGGCAGAATACCGGCCAGCTTTTCGGCAAATTCAAACGACACAGGGGCGGCGCGCTGGAAATGCGGTGAATAGTCCAGCGTGCTGAGTTGCTTGTAAACCGCATCGGCGATTTCCGGGCGTCCATGACCGGCCGCACAGCAAAACAGACCTGATGAACCATCCAGAATTTCACGGCCTTCCGGGGTCCAGTATTTCACACCTTCTGCCTTGGCAAACATCTGCGGTTCTTCATGAAACAGACGGTTGTTGGTGAAAGGCATCCAATGGTTGGTCATGTTCGGCTTGACGGACACGTTCATGCTGGCTCCTGTCGGCAAGAGTGTGGGGCGGAAATCTTATGCTGCTAGCTAAACCCGTCCCCTCGCATGGCGTTAGTGCCAGAACTCGATAATATTTAGGTCCAGATCGCTATGTGGCTCCATCAAAAGGGACGATGTGGCTCTATTGCCGACGCCATCAGTGGCGTAATTCAGGTCTGTAACAACGAGGAATTCCATGGAACTGATCTTGTCTGGCATGGTCGTCGCGGTTGCCGCCCTGTTTCGTGGCGTCACTGGATTTGGCTTTGCACTGCTGGCGGCCCTTGGTCTGTCAAGCTTGCTGGCCCCGGCAACGGCAACGCCGATCATCCTGATCATTGATATTGTCCTGACCGGCTTGATCCTGCGCGATTTTGATCGGGCCAAGGTCGACTGGCGGGCCTGTTCGATCCTGCTGAGTTTTGGCCTTTTCGGGGCGGTGCTTGGCCCTTATGTCGCCTTCGCGCTGGATGATCAGACCATCCGGATTGCCACCAATCTTGCGATTGCGGTGGCGGCATTGGTTGCCATGTTGCACCATCCGCCAAAATGGATGGGACATTTTGTCATCGGGGCATTGCTGGCCTGTTCGGTCGGTATCCTTATGTCGGGCTTTGCCGTTGGCGGACCGTTGGTTGCCGCCTGGCTTTTGGCCGGTGGCACGCAGGATGTCCGCGTGCGTAATACGCTTGCTATCTATTTCGGTGCGGTCGATGTGCTGGGATTTATTACCCGGGCGGCCGCGGGCATGTTGCCTGATAATTTTATCGCACTTGTCTTGCCGTTGCTGGTGATTGCCATGATCGCCTATTTCCCCGGCGAGATGATCTATCGCCGGATGTCGGCAACCACTTGGCGCCGCGTTTGTGCCATCAGCCTCGTTCTTATTGCCATTATCGGTTTCGCTCAGACCATCGCACTTGGTCTGTAAGACATTTACCATCTACTCACACCACCGGAGATCCCCATGACCAAAACAGCACTCATTACCGGCGCAACTTCTGGCTTTGGCGCGGCAACGGCCCGGCGTTTTGTCAAGGAAGGCTGGAAAGTCATCGTAACCGGCAGGCGTGCCGAACGGCTTGACGCCCTTGTCGATGAACTCGGTGGCGCATCGGTTGCCCATGCACTTTGCTTTGATATTCAGGATGTCGATGCGACACGGAACGCAATTGACAGCCTTCCGGCGGACTTCGCCGAGATCGATCTTCTGGTCAATAATGCCGGTTTGGCGCTTGGCACCGGTCCGGCACAGGAATGCAATCTGTCAGACTGGATGACAATGATTGATACCAACACCAAGGGGCTGGTCGCCATCACCCATATCCTGCTTGATAAGCTGATCGAACGAAAAGGGGCGATTGTTAACCTGGCTTCCATCGCGTCGAACTGGCCTTATCCGGGCGGGAACGTCTATGGCGCAACCAAGGCGTTCGTTCAGCAATTCTCGCTGGGTATTCGCTGTGACCTTGCTGGCACTGGCGTTCGTGTGACATCCATCGAACCGGGGCTTTGTGAAAGCGAATTCACGCTGGTGCGTACCGGTGGCAACAAGGAAGCCTACGACAAGCTTTACAGTGGTGCCGATCCGATCCAGCCCGAAGACATTGCCGAAAGCATCTTCTGGGTGGCGAACTTGCCAGCGCATGTGAATGTCAACTCGCTGGAAGTCATGCCGGTCAGCCAAAGCTGGTCGCCGTTTGCCATTCATCGCAAGCAAGCCTGATCCCATATTTTGCACATCCGTTGGTGAAGGTAACTTCTGCGTCAGAATGAGCTAACCCTCACCAACGGTTTTGCTTTTCTCTTTCCGCTGAACTAAGCTTTTAAAAAAACAAAAAGCATGTTTCATCGGAGGGACATCATGAGATCGACCGTTCTGGGCGCGTCAGATGGGGCAGCGCCGCCTGCCGGCAATGACGCAAGCCATGGCGGGCCGGGGCCTGAATTTGGTCCGTGGCTTGAAAAGGCATCCATCCTGATCGTCGATGACGAGCCGGGCATGCGCAATTTCCTTGTCCGTACACTGGGGCCACGTGCCAAACGCGTCGAAGAGGCCGCCGACTGCGAAGAAGCCACAGCCCTTCTTGATCAGCACCATTTTGATGTCGTCATCCTTGATAACATCATGCCCGGTAAAAGCGGGGTGGAATGGCTGACCGAACAGCGCGAAATCGGCTTTTTCTCTGACGCCATCCTGATGACGGCCTATGCCGATCTTGATACCGCGATCAAGGCGCTGCGTGCCGGTGCGGTCGACTTCGTCCTGAAACCATTTCGCTCCAACCAGATTTTGAACGCGGTGGCGCGCTGTCTGGATCGGATGCGGTTGCGCCGTGAAAACCATGTGCTGCGCCATGAACTACGCGCAACGTCTGATCATGTGTTGCTGCGCGACAAGCTGATAGGCTATTCGCCGCAAATTCAGGAAATCCGTGAAACCATTGCCCGCGTGGCACCTCTTCCGACATCCATTCTGATTTCAGGGGAAAGTGGCACGGGCAAGGAAGTCACCGCACGTTCGTTGCATGCGCTTTCTGATCGCGCCGAAAAGCCGTTTGTTCCGATCAACTGTGCCGCCATTCCGTCTGAAATGATCGAGGCGGAATTATTTGGTCACGTAAAAGGGGCCTTTACCGGCGCACAATCTGCCCGCGATGGGCTTTTCATGCATGCGCAGGGCGGAACCCTGTTTCTGGACGAAGTCGGTGAGTTGTCGCTGGCGACCCAAAGCAAGCTTTTGCGCGCGATTGAAAGCCGCCGTGTTCGCCCGGTGGGCTCAGAACGCGAAGCACCTGTTGATTTGCGCTTTATCTTTGCCACCAATGCCGATCTTGAGGCCGAAGTCGACGCCGGTCGGTTCCGCGCGGATCTGTTTTATCGCATCAATGTCATGCATATCGAAATGCCCCCACTTTCGGCCCGTGGGGATGATGTCCTTGAACTGGCTGAACTGTTTATGACCAAACTGTCCAAGCAGCTTGGCGTGCGCGCCGTGCCAATGGATGCAGCTGTGCGCGCCGGACTGACACGCTATGACTGGCCGGGCAATGTGCGCGAATTGCGTAACCTGATTGAACGGACACTTATTCTTGGCAAGTTCCCGGCGGAATTCCGCGATGAACTTGCCGATCAGGGATCGCCAGTTGACCGTGATGAAACGCTTGATGAGATGGAACGTCGTCACATTCTGGCGATGTTGCACAAGACCAATGGCAATCGCAACGAAGCCGCCAGACGGTTGGGGGTATCGCGCAAGACCATTGATCGCAAATGCGCAAGCTGGGAACAGGAATGACCGACGCGTCATTGTCGGGTGCCACCAAGCCCCCAGCCAAAAGAACACGATCCGTTCGTTTCAAATTGCTGGCGATTGCGCTTTTGCCGACGCTTGTGATCCTGCCATTGTTGCTTGGCGTGATGATGGTGCGGTGGAATACCAAGTTCGATGCACTGTTAACATCAAAGGTCAGTGGCGATCTGACGATTGCCCATCAATACTTCACGCATATCCTTGAAAATACCGGCGAACAAATCCAGGCACTTGGCCAATCGGTCGCCTTTCGCGAAGTGCTTGCCAAAGGTGATGTTGCAGAGGTTGACCGCCTGCTTGCAGAACGTCAAAGCAAGCTTGGCCTTGATTTCCTTTATCTGTCACCCGCGCCGGGTGGCACAGGTTCTGGCCAACCTAATGCCGACTGGCCAGTGATTGCCAGTGCCTTTCGCGGGCAATCGATGACCAGCATCGATATTTTCAGCAACACCGACTTGGCAGCGATTTCGCCCGATCTGGCCGAACGCGCACATCTGGATCTGATTGATACGCCCAATGCCGTGCCCTCGACACGCAATGCTGAAACGCGGGGCATGGTTGTGCATTCGGCAAGTCATGTTGAATTGCCAAACGGGCAAAATGCTGCCTTGGTCGGGGGTATTCTGCTCAACCAGAATTTGGCATTCATCGATACGATCAACGATCTTGTCTATCGCCAAAGCAGCCTGCCCGAAGGCAGTCAGGGGACGGCGACCCTTTTCCTTGATGATGTGCGTGTCAGCACCAATGTCCGGCTGTTTGCCGATCGTCGCGCCTTGGGCACGCGGGTATCAAGTGCGGTGCGCAAAACTGTCCTTGAAGACGGCCAAGTCTGGCTTGATCGCGCCTTTGTGGTCAATGACTGGTATATATCGGCTTATGAGCCGATCAAGGACAGCTATGGCAAACGGGTTGGCATGCTTTATGTCGGGTTCCTCGAAGCACCCTTTGCCCAGACAAAATATGAAAGCCTTCTGATCCTGATTGGGGCTTTCCTGTTTGTGGCGGCCCTTTCGGTGCCGATTTTCCTGCGTTGGGCGCGCGGTATTTTCAAGCCGCTGGAACGCATGACCAATACCATCCGTCGCGTCGAGAGCGGTGATTTCTCCGCCCGAACCAGTATTGACCAGGTTCAGGACGAAATATCATTGGTGGCGGAACATCTTGATGATCTGCTTGATCAGGTGCAGGAACGCGATAAACGTCTGCGCGCCTGGAATGATCAGCTAAACGCGCGTGTTGATGCCCGCACCAGCGAGTTGCAAGAAGCCAACCGTCAGCTCGAAGCCACCACCAAGCAATTGATCATGTCCGAAAAGCTTGCCGCGATTGGTGAAATCACTGCCGGTGTCGCCCATGAGATCAACAACCCCGTGGCGGTACTTCAGGGTAACCTTGATGTCTTGCGCGATCTGTTGGGTGAGCATGCCAAATTGGGTGATACCGAATTCCGCCTGATTGATGAACAGGTCAATCGCATCAATCTGATCGTGACCAAGCTCCTGCAATTCGCCAAGCCAGAGGAATATGCCGGATTTGTCGAGCGCCACAGCGTTGCCGAGGTGATTGACGATTGCATGCCGCTGGTTACCCATTTGCTCAGTCGGGCCGATATTGAGGTCGTGCGTGAACATCAATCAACCCGGCTGGTTCTGATGAACCGGACCGAGTTGCAGCAAGTGCTTGTCAATCTGATGGTCAATGCCCTGCATGCCATGCCTGAAAGCGGTACGCTGACATTGATTGATGCCGATGTTGATCAGGCTGGCAAGCCCGGCATAAAGATCACCGTGCGCGATACGGGAACCGGTATGGATGCCAAGGTGCTTAATCGCATTTTTGATCCGTTTTATACCACCAAGCGGCGCGAAGGCACGGGGCTTGGTCTGTCCATCACCCGGACCCTGATTGATCGGCAGGGCGGGTCACTTGATGTTGAAAGCGAACCGGGCAAGGGCACGACCTTTACCATCTGGCTGCCTGAAGCAGATTAAATGAACCATGTTTTAGGAGTGGGTCGGGTCTAAGTCACGGAACGTGGTAACGCGTTGGAATTTTGTTTTTTAGGTGTGTCGGCGCAACCATTCCTTTTTCAGGATGGCGTATTGAAAAGTATTTTCGTATTTGGGCGTGCCGTCAGGATTGTTAACAAACGAAATAAACTCCATGAAGCAAGCTTCTTTGCGCATACCAAGTTTTTCGCAAAGCTTCTGCGATTTGAAGTTATCGTCCTCGACATAGGCATAGAGCCTTCGTGCGTCCCGTTGCGTAAACAGATGCTCGAATAAGGCACGTGCGCTCTCACTGGCGTATCCCTTGCCTTCAAACTTTCCATTGAAGTTCCATCCAACGGAATAGGTGTCGGCTTGGTGCTCGTCATCTTGATGGAGCATGAGCTCACCAATTAAAGCGCCTGTTTCTTTCAGGCACACGGCGACACAAGACGCATCGTTCGCACGTTTTTGGGCCATTACCTTCGCTTGTTCCAAAGTTGAGACTTTATCAGCCATAAAGCAATTTGCGCGCGGGTTGGAGATATACTCAAAAAGCTCGGCGGCATCTGCCTCTGAAAAACGCCTGATAATCAATCTGTCGGTAACAATGTCGCGCATGTGGATCCTGCGTTTGTCGGTCAATCGTCAAAGTACCAAGCCCTTATCGTAGTAATGTTAAGGGATAGTCAAAAGGTTATCGCGAGCGGGGGGCGTCTTGCCTGAAGCGTATCTTGCTGATGATGTGGTGGCCTTCAATGTTTGGATTCTCTCGTTAAAATTGCTGCGGTTGCGAGTGGACATTTTGTCCATTTGCACGTTATGCGCGAAAAAAGATGTGGACATTTTGTCCATGCGTGTGCGCTGCAGCAGTCCATTTCAGTTTGGAAGAATGACAGAAAACGGCGCTTGTTATGCAATGGCATGGCGATTGCGATGTTGAGAGTTCCGGATTTAACCGTGTTTGCCCTGCACCATGACCGATTGTGCGACGGGGAAGGGCAAGGAAAATCCAAAGACCGGGAGGACAACATCGCTATGTTTGACAAGCTCAAAAAAGAACACATCGTCGCTGGTGACGATTTCAATCGCTGGAAAGTGCCACCAGCATCCATTGCTATTCATTTGTGTATTGGCTCCGTCTATGCCTGGAGCATCTTCAACCCGCCACTGATCAAGGAATTTGGCGTGGTCAGTGCAAGCTCCGGTGACTGGGGCCTGCAATCCGTTGTCTGGATTTTCTCTGTTGCCATCGTCTTTCTTGGCCTTGCAGCGGCATTTGGCGGCAAATGG
Source organism: Thalassospira indica (assembly GCF_003403095.1). Lineage (NCBI taxonomy): Bacteria > Pseudomonadati > Pseudomonadota > Alphaproteobacteria > Rhodospirillales > Thalassospiraceae > Thalassospira > Thalassospira indica. The sequence continues at coordinate 1,677,977 of NZ_CP031555.1, forward strand.
CTTGAAGAAGTCGGCCCGCGTATGGTCGGTGTCGTTGCGGCCTTTTGCTGGGGTGGTGGTTTCATCATCGGTGGCCTTGGCATCATGACCCATCAGCTTTGGCTGGTGTATCTGGGGTACGGCGCGCTTGGCGGCTGTGGTCTTGGTCTTGGCTATGTATCGCCGGTATCAACGCTTATTCGCTGGTTCCCGGACCGCCGTGGTATGGCGACCGGCATGGCGATCATGGGCTTTGGCGGTGGTGCGATGATCGCAACCCCGATCAAGGAAAGCCTGCTGTCGGCGTTCTATAAGGTGCCGGAATATCTTGGCCCGGAAAGTGCCGTAAACCTCGTGACCGAGGGCGGCAAACGCATGGCCGAAGTCGGTGGCCAGATGGTTGAAGTCGTGGTTGCCGGTGCCGCACAAGTTGCCTCGGCCCCGGTGCCAATCGAAGAGGGCGTATATGTTGTCGGAACCGGTAACACCGGTGCGGCTGCGACCTTCTTTACGCTTGGTGTCGCCTATTTCATCGTGATGGTTATTGCGGCCTTTTCCTATCGCGTGCCGCGCGAAGGTTGGCTTCCGGCTGGTTGGACGCCGCCGACTGCCGATGCCGCGTCCAAACGCATGATTACGCATGCGAACGTTCATATCGATCAGGCGCTTAAAACGCCGCAATTCTATCTGCTGTGGATTGTGCTGTGCTTTAACGTGACGGCTGGTATCGGGGTGATTGGCGTTGCCAAAACCATGATGACGGAAATCTTTGGCACGACCTTGCCGCTGGTTGTGAACTCTGCCTTTGCGGCGACCTATGTGTTCATGATTTCGGTCTTTAACATGTGCGGTCGTTTCTTCTGGGCGTCGATGTCGGATTATATCGGGCGCAAGAACACCTATTACTGCTTCTTCATTCTGGGCATCGCGCTTTATCTTTCGATCCCGTTTGCCGCAGAACAGGTCAGCATCAACCCGGCTGTGACATGGCTTGTCATGTTCTATGCCGCAACCATGATCATCTTCACGATGTATGGCGGTGGCTTTGCAACCATTCCGGCCTATCTTGCCGATATCTTCGGTACCAAATATGTCGGTGGCATCCACGGTCGTCTTCTGACCGCATGGAGCACAGCCGGTGTGCTTGGTCCGCTTGCCATCACCCAGTTGCGTCAGGCCTCGGTCACAAGTTCGATCAAGGATCTGGCCTCAAAGGTGGATCCGGCGGCCTTCCAGGAAAAGTTCGGTGCCGGTATTGCCCAGCTTGATCAACTGGTTGCGGCCAAAACGGTGACCATCGGGCGTCTGATGGAAATCGCACCGGCAGGGACGGTTGATCCGACCTCAAGCCTCTATAACACCACCATGTATGCCATGGCGGCTTTGCTTGCGATTGCGCTGGTTGCCAACAAACTGGTCAGCCCGATCCATGAAAAGCATCACATGGAAACGCAGCAAGCTGGCGGAAGCGAGGCTCCGTCCAAGGCCTAACCTGACCAAGGGTGCTGGCCAACATACCCATGGCCAGCGCCCGGTTTTGCCGGTTCCACTTTCCGGCAAAACCGGGCATGAGTGGGACATCATGCTGGGGTCAGATCCGGGCTCTGTTCATCCGGCCCGGATCTGCGTTCTGTTGCAGGAATAACCTTTATGCCCGAAGGGGTAATCGGTTATCCTGCAACCAGAACACTTCCCCGCGACGTAGAGTGTTCAGTCAAAAACAAAGCGACCCGAAAACAGGATCGCGGTCACCGCCATAAAAAGCATCCGCCTTGCGATGCCGGATACGCCATGATTGATAAACTCGAAATGTTTATGGTTCTCGCCCGCGAGCAGCATTTTGGCCATGCTGCCGAACATTGCGGCGTGACCCAGCCAACCCTTTCAAGCGCCTTGCGCCAGCTTGAAGATCATCTTGGTGTTGTACTGGTTAAGCGCGGATCGCGTTATCAGGGCCTGACACCCGAAGGTGAACGTGTTCTTGAATGGGCGCGCCATATTGTCGGCAGCACCCGTTCAATGCGTGATGAAATGCGCGCCATGCGGTTCGGTTTGACCGGGCAGGTGCAGATTGCCGTCATCCCGACAGCCCTTGCGATGGTCCATGAGCTGACGACACCATTTCGCGAAAAGCACCCCGATGTCAGCTTTGCCATCCTGTCACGGACTTCGGCCGAAATTCAGGCATTGCTGGATGATCTGCGGATTGATGCCGGGATTACCTATCTTGATAACGAACCCTTGGGGCAGGTAACCGCCATCCCGCTCTATCGCGAACGTTATCAATTGCTGACATCAAACATCGATGATCTGGCAGGCCAGGAAACGATCACCTGGCGCGAAGCAGCCAAATTGCCGCTATGTCTTTTGACACCCGATATGCAGAACCGCCGCATCATCGATCAGCATCTTGATGCCGCCGGGGCAAAGGTCAGTGCGACACTTGAAAGCGATTCCATGATTGCGCTGTTTACCCATGTGCAAACCGGCAACTGGGCCAGCATCATGCCGGAAAAAATGGTCGAAAGTTTTGGGATGCGTGACCGGGTCAAATCGATCCCGATCATTGAGCCGGATGCCACCCACACGGTTGGCCTGATCGCGGCAAAACGCGAACCTGCAACCCCAGTGGTTTCAGCACTTTTGAAAGAAGCCGCCCGGATTTCGGAGCTGCAAACCGCTTGATAGGTTTTCGCTATCGCGTAACGGGATGGCTTTATTGAACAGGTCGGGACAATGCCCGACAATGTTCATAATAAACAAGAATTTGATAACATGCTTGAGAGAGAGGCTTGCATGTCGGAAACGACCGAGGACCAGAATGTCCGCGTCGCTGCCATTTGTGATCAGTTGATCACTTTGGAAGGACCGTTATTGCCAATTCTGCACGAGGTGCAGGAAGAATTTGGCTATATCCCCGATGGCGCGCTTCAGACAATTGCAAAGAAGCTGAACCTCAGCCGGGCGGAAGTCCACGGGGTGGCAAGCTTCTATCATGACTTCCGCGAAGAAAAGGCCGGCAAGCATGTCATCAAGATCTGCCGGGCCGAAGCCTGTCAGGCCATGGGGGCCGATGCCCTTGGTGATCAGATACGTCGTCATTTGAAAGTCGACTGGTCGCAGACCACCGCTGATCGCAAAATCACGCTGGAGCCTGTTTTCTGCCTTGGTCTCTGTGCCTGCGCGCCAGCCGCGATGATTGATGGCAAGGTTGTTGGTCGCGTCAGTGCGGATCGCATTCTGGAAAAGGTGGGGTCATGAGCATGAAGGTTTACGTTCCACTTGATTCCGGTTCCGTCGCACTGGGCGCCGATGAAGTCGCATCCGCGATTGCTGCAAAGGCATCTAAGGTCGGTTCGGATGTCAAGATTGTGCGCAACGGCTCGTTTGGCATGTATTGGCTGGAACCCATGGTCGAGGTCGAAACCCCGCGCGGGCGTGTCGCCTATGGCCCGGTCAGTACCGATGACATCGACGCATTGTTTGAGGCCGACTTCCTGACAGGTGGCCCCCATAAACTGTATCTCGGCCGCACCCAGGATATCCCGTTCCTCAAAAGCCAGTCGCGCCTGACGTTCCAGCGCTGCGGCATTGTTGATCCGGTATCGCTTGAAGATTACCGCGCCAATGAAGGCTTGACCGGGCTTGAAAATGCGCTGAAGATGACGGACGCAGAAATCGTCAAGGCCGTTACCGACAGTGGCCTGCGAGGTCGTGGTGGTGCCGGTTTCCCGACGGGGATCAAATGGAACACGGTGCGCGAAGCACCAGCTGATCAGAAATACATTGTTTGTAACGCCGATGAAGGCGACAGCGGGACCTTTGCCGATCGCATGATCATGGAAGGCGAACCGTTTGTCCTGATCGAAGGTATGATCATTGCCGGTCTCGCCACCGGGGCGACCAAGGGTTATGTCTATACCCGTTCAGAATATCCGACTGCGATTGATGTCATGAACGAGGCGATCAAGGTCGCCCGTGCCGCCGGTGTTCTGGGCGATAACGTCCTTGGTTCCGGCAAGGCGTTCGATATGGAAGTCCGCATGGGGGCTGGTGCCTATGTCTGTGGCGAGGAAACATCCCTTCTTAACAGCATGGAAGGCAAGCGCGGTGTTGTCCGTGCCAAGCCACCATTGCCCGCCCTTGAAGGCTTCCTTGGCCGACCGACTGTCGTCAATAACGTGATTTCGCTGTGCTCTGTGCCGGTCATTCTGGAAAAGGGTGCGGAATATTATCGCGATTATGGCATGGGCCGGTCGCGGGGCACCATCCCGATCCAGATTGCCGGGAACGTCAAACATGGCGGGCTTTATGAAGTCGGCTTTGGTCTGACCCTTGGTGAAATTGTCGAACAAATCGGCGGTGGGACGGCCACAGGGCGTCCGGTCAAGGCGGTTCAGGTCGGTGGTCCTTTGGGGGCCTATTTCCCCAAGGAACTGTTTGATACGCCGTTTGACTACGAAGAATTCGCCAAGCGTGATGGATTGATCGGCCATGCCGGTGTTGTCGTGTTTGATGACACGGTCGACATGATGAAGCAGGCCCGCTTTGCCATGGAATTCTGTGCAATTGAATCATGCGGCAAATGTACGCCATGCCGCATCGGTTCGATCCGTGGCACCGAAGTCGTCGACAAGCTTGAACGTGGTGAACAGCCTGAATTGCAGATCGAGCTGCTGCGCGATCTGTGTGAGACCATGAAATTCGGATCGCTGTGCGCACTGGGCGGCTTTACCCCGTACCCGGTCCTGAGTGCACTGACCCATTTCCCTGATGACTTCAAGCCACGCGCGCTTGATATAGCTGCGGAGTGAAACGATGTCCTTGATCAAAGAAGTTGACTACGGAACCCCCGCCAAGAATTCCGAAAAGACGGTAACCCTGACCATTGATGGCAAGGACATTACCGTGCCCGAAGGCACCTCTGTCATGCGCGCCTCGATGGAGGCCGGTATTCAGGTCCCGAAACTGTGTGCGACCGACATGGTCGATGCGTTTGGCTCGTGCCGCTTGTGTCTGGTTGAGGTCGAAGGCCGCAACGGCACCCCGGCATCCTGCACGACGCCAGCATCTGATGGCATGGTTGTTCATACCCAGACCGAACGGCTTAAGAAAATTCGCAAAGGCGTGATGGAGCTTTATATCTCTGACCATCCGCTCGATTGTCTGACCTGTGCAGCCAATGGCGATTGCGAATTGCAGGACATGGCAGGTGCGGTTGGCCTGCGCGACGTGCGTTATGGGTATGAGGGAGAAAACCACGTTCAGGTTCGCCAGAACGGTGAAGAAAACCCCCGCTATATGGCCAAGGATGAAACCAACCCGTATTTCACCTACGACCCGTCGAAATGCATTGTCTGTTCGCGTTGCGTGCGGGCCTGTGAAGAAGTACAGGGCACCTTTGCGCTGACCATCGAAGGTCGTGGGTTTGAAAGCCGCGTGTCGCCGGGCATGCATGAAGATTTCATGGATTCCGAATGCGTATCCTGTGGTGCCTGTGTACAGGCCTGCCCGACGGCAACGCTTCAGGAAAAATCCGTTATTGAAATCGGCCAGCCGGAACACTCCGTTGTTACCACCTGCGCCTATTGCGGGGTCGGCTGTTCGTTCAAGGCGGAAATGCGCGGCGAGGAACTTGTCCGAATGGTCCCCTATAAGGATGGCAAGGCCAACCGTGGGCATTCCTGTGTGAAGGGGCGCTTTGCCTATGGCTATGCCAATCACAAGGACCGCATCCTCAACCCGATGATTCGCGAAAGCGTTGATGAACCGTGGCAGGAAGTCAGTTGGGAAGAAGCCCTTCGTTTCACCGCGGACAAGTTCAAGGGCATTCAGGCCAAATACGGCAAGGGCGCGCTGGGCGGGATTACCTCGTCGCGTTGCACGAACGAGGAAACCTTCCTGGTTCAGAAACTGATCCGTGCCGGGTTTGGCAACAACAACGTTGATACCTGCGCACGTGTTTGCCATTCGCCGACCGGCTATGGTTTGAAAACCACCTTCGGGACATCTGCCGGGACGCAGGATTTTGATTCTGTTGAACAGACCGATGTTGTCATCCTGATCGGGGCCAACCCGACCGATGGGCATCCTGTGTTTGCCTCGCGCCTGAAAAAGCGTCTGCGTCAGGGCGCGAAACTGATCGTGATCGATCCGCGCCGGATTGACCTTGTGCGCTCTCCGCATATCGAGGCGGTTGCCCATATCCCGCTGCGTCCGGGCACCAACGTTGCGGTTCTGACGTCTCTTGCTCATGTGATCGTCACCGAGGGCCTGTTTGACGAGGCTTTCGTACGTGAACGTTGCGACTGGGACGAGTTCCAGGATTGGGCGGCGTTTGTATCCGATCCGAAACACAGCCCTGAGGCCGTTGCCGACATGATCGGTGTCGATGCCGAAACCATGCGCAAGGCCGCGCGTACCTTTGCCACCGGTGGCAATGGCGCGATTTATTACGGTCTTGGTGTGACGGAACACAGTCAGGGTTCAACCACTGTGATGGCGATTGCCAACCTTGCGATGGCGACCGGTAACATTGGTCGTCCGGGTGTGGGGGTGAACCCGCTGCGTGGTCAGAACAACGTGCAAGGCTCATGCGATATGGGATCCTTCCCGCACGAGCTGCCGGGCTATCGCCATATTCAGGACAGTGCCACCCGCGATATCTTTGAAGATATCTGGGGCGTCAAACTGGATGACGAACCGGGTCTTCGTATCCCGAACATGCTTGATGCCGCTGTCGAAGGTACGTTCAAGGGCATCTATATTCAGGGCGAAGATATCCTTCAGTCTGATCCTGATACCAAACATGTGGCGGCGGGCTTGGCGGCGATGGAATGTGTGGTCGTCCATGACCTGTTCCTCAATGAAACCGCCAACTACGCGCATGTGTTCCTGCCGGGGTCGACCTTCCTTGAAAAGGACGGGACCTTTACCAACGCCGAGCGCCGCATTAACCGCGTGCGTAAGGTGATGACGCCGCTGAACGGCTTTGCCGACTGGGAAGTTACCCAGAACTTGGCCCGTGCGATGGGGCTTGACTGGAACTACACCCATCCGTCGCAGGTCATGGATGAAATCGCCAAGACTACGCCAAGCTTTGCCAACGTCAACTATGACCTGCTTGAAGCCAAAGGATCGGTTCAGTGGCCGTGTAATGATAAGGCGCCCGAAGGGACCCCGGTCATGCATATCGATGGCTTTGTTCGCGGCAAGGGCAAGTTCGTTGTGACCGAATACGTGGCGACCGATGAACGTACCGGTCCGCGCTTCCCGCTTCTGCTGACCACGGGCCGTATCCTTAGTCAGTATAACGTGGGTGCCCAGACCCGCCGTACGGAAAACTCCGCCTGGCACAAGGAAGATCTTCTGGAAATCCACCCGCACGATGCCGAACAGCGTGGCATTCGTGAAGGCGACTGGATACGTCTGGCATCCCGGTCGGGCGAAACATCCCTTCGCGCCACCATCACCGATCGTGTTGCGCCGGGCGTGGTTTACACGACCTTCCACCATCCGGGCACACAGGCCAACGTGATTACGACCGACTATACCGACTGGGCGACCAACTGCCCGGAATACAAGGTTACTGCTGTTCAGGTTTCGTCATCCAATGGCCCGACCGAATGGCAGGTCGAATATGATCGTCAGGCCGAACAGTCGCGTCGGATCAAACCGCGCGTTGATGCCGCCGAATAGGATAACGAGCCAGACATTGTGCTATACTCCCTTGGCATGATGTCTGGCGCGTCCTGCTTGAATACAAAGCTTACATTCAAAGAGTGAACCGCAATGGCACCCGACAAACTTGTCTATATGGCCAATCAGATCGCGACCTTTTTCAAATCCCAGCCGGAGGGCGAGGGCGTGGATGGTGTTGCCAACCATATCAGCGATTTCTGGGAACCGCGCATGCGCAAGCAGCTGTTTGACATGATCGCCGAAGGCAAGGCCGACTTCCATCCTTTGGTCATCAAGGCAGCGCCAAAAATCCGGAAGGTCAAGGAAACCGCATGATGGCCAAGCCATCGGAAAATCGCATTCTGGACGGGCGCGACGTTGATCTTGCGCGCGCCGTGTCAGGCGATGATGGTAATGATGACGCACCGATCATGTTGCAGCCGGAAGTCCCGGCTGCTTTGACGTTTAATGGTCATTCCCATGCGGTGATGATGGTTTCACCTCACGACCTTGAAGACTTCATGGTCGGCTTTGCCCTGTCCGAAGGCATTGCCGATGACATTTCCCAGATCACGCTGCGCGACGTGCGCAAGACCCTGCAGGGTTATGTGATCGAGGCTGATCTGCATGAAGATGTCTTTGATCGTCTTGCCGATCGTCAACGGACACTCGAAGGCCGATCAGGTTGCGGTTTGTGCGGCGTCCAGTCGCTTGAAGCCGTCGCCATGGACAAGATCGGGACGGTCACGCCGTCCAACATGACGCAGGATGTCGTCTTGCGGGCGATTGACGCGCTTCCCGATCATCAGACCCGCAATCGCGAAGGCGGTGGGTTGCTACATGCCAGCGCCTTTGTCGATGTTAGCGGTAACATCGTTCTGGTCCGTGAAGACATCGGTCGCCACAATGCACTCGATAAGGTGCTTGGCGCCATCGCGCGACAGGGGATCGATCCGACCGGCGGGTTCATTCTGATGACCAGTCGTTGCTCCTATGAAATTGTTACCAAGACCGTGCAATTCGGGGTTGGCGGGCTTGTCACCCTTTCGGGCCCGACATTGACGGCGGTAAACCTCGCGCGGAAGGCCGGTTTGACCATGATCTGCCGCGAACGGCGTGGTCTGTTTCGCCGCTTTGCCTGACCTGTAAGCGGCTCTTTCCAACTTGTAACTTTTTGATGATCACCTGTTTGCAACACAGGTGTAATTGTACACGTCTGCCTGAACCGCGCTTTCCGGTGTCTTGAGCGCATAATTGGAATTGCCATATCCGCGTATACTTGTTATTCAAGATGTAATTAAATATTACAAGATGGTCCCGCCGGTCAGTCGGATATTTGATCCGCGGCACGCGGGCCACGGCACGGGGATAAGAAAACCATGGCACTTTCAAAAACTGAATTGCGCGCCGTCTTGTCTGGCATCTCGGGCATTCTGGTCACGCCCTATGATGACAATGGCGATGTCGCGCCCAAAAAGCTTGTCCCGGTGATTGATCGTGCGCTGGCGGCTGGCGTCCATTTCCCGGTCGTGAATGGCAATACCGGCGAATTTTATGCTCTGACCACCGATGAGGCAATCACGATGGCAAAGTCGGTGGCCGAAATACTTGATGGCCGGGCACCGATGTTGGCCGGGATTGGACGCGGAGTGCGTGATGCCTGCGCCTTGGCCAAGGCATCGGCCGAGGCCGGGGCAGAGGCATTGATGATCCATCAACCGCCAGACCCGTTTGTCGCCCCGCGCGGTGTTGTTGACTACATCAAACGTGTTGCCGATGCGTCCGGTGGTCTGCCGATGATGCTGTATCTGCGTAACGATGCCATCGGCACTAAGGCAATTACCGAATTGTGCGCGGTCGAAGGTGTCGCTGGCGTTAAATGGGCGACGCCCAACCCGATGAAACTGGCCGAGGCCATCCATGCCTGCGATCCGGATATCGTTTGGGTTGGGGGCCTTGCCGAAACATGGGCACCGGCATTTTATGCAGTTGGCGCACGTGGATTTACCTCGGGCCTGATTAATGTCTGGCCGGAACGGTCCATGGCCATTCACGCGGCCCTTGAAGCCAGCGACTATGCCAAGGCGCGCCAGTTGATCGCCGAAATGAAGGCATTCGAGGAAGTCCGGGCTGAAGAAATGAACGGCACCAACGTCACCGGTGTGAAGGCAGCGCTCAAATTACTGGGTGATGATTGCGGGGCTACACGCCCGCCATCAGCCTGGCCGCTGACCGACGCCCAGCAGGAAAAGCTTTCAAGCTTTATGAAGGGGAACGGCCTGATCGGTTAGGTTGCCTTTGGGTAACCGCGCCGTCCTAGAAGAAGGATGGATGGCGTTCGCGAATGGCATCGACGGTGGCAAGTGTTCCCATCAGATGTTCGCGAACGACCTCGCAGGCAGTATCGGCGTCACCCTTGTCAATCGCGGCCAGAATGCGCGCATGGCAATCAAGGATGGATGCCGATTTTCCCGGGTCGGGCAGGTTGAGCTTGCGCAGGCGGTCAATGTGGCCTGACCTGGCTTCAACCACACCGTAAAGTTGGGCAACACCGGCAGCCTCATAGAGCGCGTAATGGAAATCGCGATCAAGCTTGCCAAAGGTATCAAGATCGTTTGCGGCACTGACCGCATTTTGCTGAGCAAGGATGGAGTGCGCTTTGACAGTCAGGGCAGGGTCTTTGGCATTGGCGAGACGGCGGGTGACCTCCAGCTCGACCGACAGACGCAGGAACTGGGTTTCCAGCGCTTGCTCGACATCAATGCGCGAGACCTCTGTCTTGGATTGCGGGAAGGTGTCAACAAGGCCTTCCTCTTCAAGCTTGAGCAACGCATCACGTACTGGTGTCTGGCTGACCCCGTATTCTTCGGCGATTTCGGCCCGTGACAGGTATTGGCCTGGCGCAAGTTCGAGATCGATGATGCGCTTGCGCAAGGAATCATGGAGCTGCGTACTTGCCGAGCCCCGCTTGAGTTTGGGCAGGCGCTTTTTTGCGATCGGTGCTTCTTTGAACAGGTTTTCGACCATGATGTTCCCGCAATTCATTTCTGGTCACACAATTTGTATACAGGCGTCTTGCCCGACATGCACTAATATATTACTATATTAAGCAGTCACAAGTGAATATCTTTCTGTGCCTGTCAGCGGCGGCGGAAATCCTCAGGCCACGGCGTTTGCGTCCAAGACCGGAGATCGCCTTTCTGAGTGCCGCCCGTTGCAAGCATGGTCGCGTTTTACATTCCGAGGATAAGACAATGACTAAGAAACAGCCTCAGGACCTGAGATCGGCACGCTGGTTCGCCCCCGACGATTTGCGCACATTCGGACATCTGTCCCGAATGATGCAGCTTGGTTATTCCGAAGACGATTTTCGTGGGAAGCCGATTATTGGTGTCCTGAACACCTGGTCGGAACTCAATACCTGTCACTCCCATTTCCGCGAACGCGTTGTTGATGTTAAACGTGGTGTTGCACAGGCTGGTGGTTTTGCCGTCGAACTGCCGTCGCTTTCGGTCGATGAGAGCTTCACCAAGCCGACCTCTATGCTCTATCGCAACCTGCTTGCCATGGAGACCGAGGAAATGATCCGCTCGCATCCGCTTGATGGCGTGGTTCTGATGGGCGGCTGTGATAAAACCACCCCGGGTCTGGTCATGGGGGCGATTTCGGCTGGCGTGCCGATGATCTATTTGCCCGCAGGCCCGATGTTGCGTGGCAACTATGCCGGGAAAATCCTTGGTTCTGGCTCTGATGCCTGGAAATACTGGGATGAACGTCGTGCCGGCAATATCAGCGACGACGAGTGGCTTGGCATTCAGGGCGGCATTGCCCGGTCTGCCGGGACCTGCATGACCATGGGTACCGCATCTACCATGACGGCGATTGCCGATGCCATGGGGCTGACGCTGCCCGGTGCATCCTCGATCCCGGCAGTCGATAGCGGCCATCAGCGCATGTCGGCTGATTGTGGGCGCCGGATTGTCGATATGGTCTGGGAAGACCTGACACCGGATCAGATCATCACCGATGGCTCCTGCCGAAATGCTGCGATTGTTGCCATGGCGACCGGGTGTTCAACCAATGCGGTGGTCCATCTGATTGCGATGGCCAAACGTGCAGGTGTGGGCCTCAAGCTTGAAGATCTTGACGAACTTGGCCGCAATACGCCGCTGATTGCCAATGTTCGCCCGTCGGGCAAGGATTACCTGATGGAGGACTTCTTCTATGCTGGGGGCTTGCGCGCCCTGATGAAGCAGATGGAAGATCGTCTGGATACCAGTTGCATGACCGTGACCGGCAAGACCCTTGGTGAAAACCTTGAGGGCGCGGTGGTTTATAATGATGATGTCATCCGCCCGCTTGATAATCCGGTCTATAAGGGAGGCTCGCTTGCCGTGCTGAAGGGCAACCTTTGCCCGAACGGTGCGGTGATCAAACCGGCCGCCTGTGATCCCAAATACCATGTGCATGAAGGACCGGCGCTGGTGTTTGACAGCTATCCTGAAATGAAAAAGGCTGTTGATGACGAGAACCTTGAAATCACGCCTGATCATGTGATGGTTCTACGCAATGCCGGACCACAGGGGGGCCCGGGCTTCCCGGAATGGGGCATGCTGCCCATTCCCAAGGCCCTGATCAAACAGGGGCATCGTGACATGTTGCGGATTTCCGATGCCCGCATGTCCGGCACATCTTACGGCGCGTGCGTGTTGCATGTCAGCCCGGAAAGTTATGTTGGTGGGCCACTCGCCCTTTTGAAAAATGGCGATACGGTCCGCCTTGATCTGCCAAATCGCTCGCTTGATATGCTCGTTCCCGAGGAAGAGCTTGAAGCGCGGCGCAAGGCCCTGGTACTGCCCGAGCCCCGTTTCGAACGTGGCTATGGCTACATGTTCTCGCGTCATGTGACCCAGGCCGATCAGGGCTGCGATTTTGACTTCCTTGAAACCGATTTCGGCAAAACTGCCGGCGAACCTGACATTTTCTAAGGACACCGACCATGACGGAATATGTATTGTCTGATGCCACGCGCGAAAAACTGATGCGCACCTCGACGGCGTCTGTTGCCACCCAGCTTTACAAGCGGGGCCTGCGCAACCAGTTCATTCAGGGTGTTCGACCGGTGGCACCGAAAAAGAAGAACATGGTCGGACAGGCCTTTACACTGCGCTATATCCCCGCACGTGAAGACCGCAACCCGATCGAGGTGTTCCGCAACGAAGACCATCCGCAACGTGTTGCGATTGAAACCTGCCCGCCGGGCCATGTTCTGGTGATGGATGGTCGCAAGGATGCGTCTGCGGCGTCTGCCGGGTCGATCCTTGTTACCCGTCTGGCTGTGCGCGGTGGTGCCGGGATCGTCTCAGATGCCGGTTTCCGCGATGCCGAGGGGATCGGTGAACTTGACATGCCTGCCTACTGTGCCGGTCCGTCAGCGCCGACCAACCTGACCAAGCACGAAGCGCTTGATATCAACGTTCCGATCGCGTGTGGCGATGTTGCTGTCTTCCCGGGCGACGTTCTTGTTGGTGATACCGACGGGGTCATGGTGATCCCCGCCCATCTGGCAGACGAGATTGCCGATGCCTGTGCAGGCATGGAAAGTTATGAGGCGTTTGTGATCGAACAGGTGGCCAATGGGGCGTCAATCATCGGACTTTATCCCTGCACCAAAGAAGAGAATCATAAAAAGTATGAGGAATGGCTGGCAAGTCAGTAAAATCGCGGTTACGTTGACCTTCATGTAATCAATTTACCCCTATCCACGCATTCCAAAGGATCGATTGAAATGTCTTATACCCTGACAGGAAAACATCTGATTGCCGGTGAATGGGTCGCTGGCGAGACGACCTTCCAGTCCGAGCCGGCCCATGGCCCGGCCAACACCTTCCCGGTCGGCACGCCCGCCTTGGTTGATCAGGCCGCAAAGGCCGCCGAAGAAGCCTTTTGGACTTACGGCTATTCAACCCGCGAAGAACGCGCGAAATTCATCAACACCATTGCCGATGAAATCGATGCGCGTGGCGATGAAATCACCGAAATCGGTACCCAGGAAACCGGCCTGCCCGAAGCACGCCTTCAGGGTGAGCGCGGTCGTACCGTCGGTCAGCTTCGCCTGTTTGCCAGCCACATCCTTGACGGCGAATATCTGGATCGTCGTTATGACGAAGCGCTGCCGGATCGTGCGCCGCTGCCGCGTCCTGACCTTCGCTTGATGCAGCGTCCGATTGGTCCGGTTGCAGTCTTTGGTGCGTCCAACTTCCCGCTGGCCTTCTCGGTCGCGGGTGGTGATACCGCATCGGCACTGGCTGCTGGTTGTCCGGTCGTGGTCAAGGGTCACTCGGCCCATCCGGGCACCGGTGAAATCGTTGCCCAGGCGATTGATGCCGCGATCAAGAAATGTGGTGTTCACCCGGGCGTATTCAGCCTGATCCAGGGCGGCAAACGCGATGTGGGTCAGAGCCTGGTGCAGCATCCGCTGATCAAGGCGGTCGGCTTTACCGGTTCGCTTGGCGGTGGTCGTGCGCTTTATGATCTGTGTGCTGCCCGTCCGGAACCGATCCCGTTCTTTGGCGAACTTGGTTCGGTAAACCCGATGTTCCTGCTGCCGACTGCTGTTAAGGCACGCGGTGCGGAAATCGGTAAAGGCTGGGCAGGGTCGCTTACCATGGGTGCTGGTCAGTTCTGCACCAACCCAGGCATCGCGGTTGTGATCGAAGGTCCTGATGCCGATGCATTCGTTGCCGCCGCCAAGGAAGGCCTTTCGGGTGTTGGTCCGCAAACCATGCTGACCGATGGCATGGCAGAAACCTATCGCGCTGGTGCAAAGCGTGTTGCGGCGACGTCGGGTGTTAAAGAAGTTCTGACCACGTCTTGTGATCTGCGCAATGCAACGCCGTATCTGTTTGAGACCACCGGTGAAAACTGGCTTGCCAACCATGAGCTTGGCGAAGAAGTCTTTGGCCCGCTCGGCCTTGTTGTTCGCGTCAAGGACGTTGCCGAAATGCGCAAGATTGCCAAATCGCTTGAAGGTCAGTTGACCTGCACCCTGCATCTTGATGCCGGCGATGCGGCAGATGCCCGTTCACTCCTGCCGATTCTTGAACACAAGGCTGGCCGCGTTTTGGCCAACGGTTTCCCGACCGGTGTGGAAGTATCCGACACCATGGTACATGGTGGACCATACCCGGCATCGACCAACTTCGGGGCAACCTCGGTTGGGACCATGGCGATCCGTCGCTTCCTGCGTCCAGTTTGCTATCAGAACATTCCGACCGATGTTCTGCCGAAAGACATCGCGTAAGCGATATCTCTTCGCGACAGTTTTGCTGAAAAGAAGAAGCCGCCCATTTGGGCGGCTTTTTTTTGTTAGTCGCGGACCGTTGCGGTGGCCTGAAACATGTTTTCGTCATGCCTGAGCAGGCTTTGGCCAATCGCCCCTTGAAGGGCGAGGTCCTTGTCCCAAGGAAGATAGGTGATTTTCGGATTTCGGCTGAGTTCCGGCACCTGTGCCTCGTCCAGACCGCGCCTGAGTTCCGGTTCCATCATGTCGAATGCCCGGGCACCCGATCCGGTAATGAAAATCTGTTTGGGGCCCAGCAGGGCAATCAGATTGGCGATGCCATATCCAAGAACCTTGCCAGCATGGCGGAAAAGTTCGGCAAGGCCGGTATCGCCACGACGGGCGCGGGCAACCAGATCCATCATCTGTTCTTCGCTGGGGTGCAGATTATTGGTATCGGGCAGGTCAATCACGCCGCATGCATCACGCAGGACGGCATAGTCCCCGATATAGGCCTCAAGACATCCACGTCGGCCGCAATTGCACAGCGGCCCGTCAGGTTGGTATTTGGTATGGCCGAATTCCGCAGCAGTCCCGAAATCACCGTTATAGACCTTGCCATTCAGAACCAGTCCCATGCCGATCCCGTAGCCCAGCATGATCACGGCAAAGTCGCCATCATTATGCAGGTTGGTATTTTGCGAGATCGCCGTTGCGATGCAGTTTGCATCGTTCGACATCTGAACAGCGCTGCCATATCGTTCGCTGAGTGATTTGACCAAGGGAATATGGCGATGACGGAGCGCTGGTGACCAGATGATCTCGCCGCTATTGCTGTCGGTCACCCCTTGAATGGCGATGCTGATGCCCGCGGGCGGATGGATGCAGAAATCGCGATTGCGTTCGAGAAAACGATCAATCAATGCAATCAGGGTTCTGGTCAACTCGTTCGCACCAAGATCGCGGGTATTGATGCTGTGCTCGATACTTCGCTCAATCTCGCCTTTAAAGTTACCCAGCGCAATTTCGATCTGATTGATCGTAATTTTTACCCCGATGACACAGGCAGCATTCGGCACCAGATCAAGCAACACCTTTGGCCGGCCACGTGTGGTGGCTGTCCCATTTCCGTTACCGTTTCCATTTCCGTTACCGTTTCCATTGCCGTTATTGTTGCCGCCTTCGCTTTCCTGCACCAGGCCCTGCGCCATCAGGTCGGCTGTCAGTGACGTAACGGTCGCAGGGCTTAGTCCGGTTGCCGTACCGATATCAATGCGTGCAGCAGGGCCATGCATGCGCAGATAGCGCAAGATCGCCGTCTGGGAGGGCTGGCGCGGTGTTTCGCTTTCTGTACGGCGCATCATGTGGTGGGTCAGTATCCTTGTTAACATGCCCATCCGGGCAATTTAATGTGCCCGCGGTCAGAGCAATCCGCGACGCGCAAGGTTGTTCATCAACGCGCTGATCCCGAACGTCCAGGGTTTAATGGCATCCGAACGGTCGACCTGATTGACCAGTTTGCCAAGGCTTGGTGTCGAGATGCTGACAAGGTCGCCCATTTCATGGGTAAAGCCCTTGCCCGCACCACCGCGATCATCGGTCGGGGCGAACATCGTTCCGAGAAACAGCATGATACCATCCGGATATTGATGATGTTTGCCGATCGCCTGTGAAACAAGGCTTTCGGGTGTGCGGCTGATCTGGCTCATGGAGCTGACCGCATCAAGGTGATATCCCTCGGGCCCGTCGACGGCCATGGCGATATCTGCCGATTTGACAGTTTCCAGCGTGAACTTGCCATCAAACAGCCGGATGAACGGCCCGATGGCGCAGGATGCGTTATTGTCCTTTGCCTTGCCGAGCAACAGGGCAGAGCGCCCTTCGACATCGCGCAAATTGACGTCATTGCCAAGGGTGGCGCCGACGATGTTGCCCTTTGACGTCACCGTCAGAACCACTTCCGGTTCCGGATTGTTCCAGTTTGAAATCGGGTGCAAACCGACATGTGCGCCATGCCCGACGGCTGACATCGCGGGGGCCTTGGTAAAGATTTCCGCATCCGGGCCAATCCCGACTTCAAGATATTGCGACCACGCGCCTTTTTCGAGCAGCACGGTTTTGATATCGGCGGCCTTTTGCGAACCCGGTTCGATCTGCGACAGGTCATCACCGATAATGCCGGTGATTTCGGTGCGGATCTGATCGGCTTTGCTTGAGTCACCGCGCGCCTGTTCCTCGATCACGCGTTCAAGAAGGCTTGCCACAAAGGTCACGCCACTTGCCTTGATCGCCTGCAGATCATTGGGGGACAGAAGATGCGGGGTGTTTTCATCGGCCCCCGGACGGGACTGGTCCAGAATATCACTGAGTGTGGCGACAGTCGGGAAGCTTGCCGGATTTGAAAGCTTTGCCAGAACGTCATCAAGTTCAAGGATTTCGCTGACGGTTGGTGCGACACTGCTGATATCGCGCAGCGTTTCACCATCAAGAAGCACCGGTGTCGGTCCTGAAACGCGCGGGTCCCAGATGCGCCCGATCAGGACAGCATTAATTGCGTCATCGGGCAGGATGTCTTGGGCGTTGATGGGGAAGCCTGTGGTCATCTCGGTGTCTCGCTTGTTTATCTGTGGGTGGTGCCATTCGCAGCACCCGTTGCATTGGTCGCGCCGGGGCCAGCCAGATGCAGAAGGTGCTCGGGCATTTTGCCCAGAATGATCATCCCAAGTACGTCGTCATGTGTGACATCTTCGGTTCTAACGCTGCCAACCAGTTTTCCGTTCTTCATGACATGCAACCGGTCAGAAAGGTCAAACACATCATGAAGATCATGGCTAATCAACAAAATACCCAAACCGTCACGCTTTAATTGGTCAATCAGTTCGCCGACCATCTTTGTTTCATGAACGCCAAGGGCCGCGCAGGGCTCATCCATGATCAACACGCGTGCCTCAAACAACAAAGCACGCGCAATCGCAACCGATTGGCGCTGCCCGCCCGAAAGGGCAGACACCGGGGATGTGAACTTTTTGAAGTTCGGGTTCAGGCGATGAAGAACTTCACGCGCCTTGTGTTCCATGGCGGCATCATCCAGAAACCCGAACTTGTCAGTGATTTCACGTCCCAGAAACAGGTTCTGGGCGGCGTCCAGATTGTCGGCGAGTGCAAGGTTCTGATAGATCGTTTCGATATTGTTGTCGCGTGCATCACGCGCGTTCTCGATCTTCGCTTCCTTGCCATCAACAATGATCTGGCCGCTATCGGCCTGATAGGCACCGGAAAGAATTTTGATCAGCGTTGATTTGCCCGCACCGTTATGGCCCAGAACGCCAACCACTTCGCCGGGATAAAGATCGATTGATACGCCATCAACAGCCTTCACCCCGCCAAAGCTGATATGGATGTCTTGCATTTCGACCAGCGGATCTTTGGTCATGTTTGGATCAGTCATCACGGGTCTCCTTACGCGGTCGGGTCGCTGTAACGGCGATGGAAATACTTGTCGCTAAACACGGCGACGACAAGAACCAGGCCGATGACGATGCTTTGCAACGAGGTATCGACCCCCAAAAGCGCCATGCCGCTTTGCAGGCTTTGCATCACCAGCGCACCAATCAGCGCGCCATAGATCGTCCCAAGACCGCCGGCAAGCGAGGTGCCGCCAATAACCACAGCTGCAATCACGCGAAGTTCGTCAAGCGTGCCCAAATCGTTACCGGCCGACTGCAGGCGGGCAGATGAAATCGCCGCACTGATCGCGCAAAGGACGCCCATCAGGGCAAAGACCGCCACCGTCATACGTTTGACGTTGATCCCGGCCAGTTCAGCCGCCTGCGGGTTGCCACCAATCGCAAAGACATAGCGACCGAAACGGGTGCGTTTGACTGCGATGGTCAGGATGATCGCGACAAGCGCAACAATCAGAAGCGGGATCGGAATGCCATGCGAAATTTCAAGGTTTTCTGGCGTGACCGGAATGCCCTTGTTTTCCAAAAGGCGTTCTGCCGCACGCGTTGGCAGGTGATAGGCATTCAGTGTCGCGACAACAATCAATACCAAACCTGCTTTGATAATCGTGTTGGTGTATTCAGCCCAGATTGGTTTGACCGGAAATTCGAAGGAAAGGCGACGACGGCGTTCCATGATCGCGGCGTAAATGATCGCAAGAATGGCGATCAAGGCGACGATCCAGCTCCAGGTGGCACCAATCGTTCCCTCGATGCCGCCGCCCAGCAGAATGTAATTCTGATCAAGCGGGGCGACAGTGCGCCCTTGTGTGACCCACCATGCAGATCCGCGCCAGACCAAAAGCCCGCCAAGTGTCACGATGAATGCCGGGACGCCAAGATAACCGACGGCCATGCCTTGAATGGAACCGATCAGGCCACCGACAACAATGCCGACCAGAAGCGTCAGCAGCCAAGTCAGGGGATGGTTGTAATCAAGGAACTGTGGCAGGACATCGGTCTGAACGACCCCCATGATCATGGCCAGAACACCCAGGACCGCCCCGACCGAGAGGTCGATATGACGGGTGACAATGATCAGGACCATGCCGCACGCCATCACCGCAACAGAGGCAGTCTGAACCGACAGGTTAAAGATGTTTCGGGGGGTGATAAAGCGACCACCCGAGGCAATGTCAAAACCCACCCAGATAATCAGCAGGACAACGGCGAGGCCAACCAGACGACGGTCGACTTCCATTTTCGAAAGTAGTCGTGACATGAAAAAGCTCGTAAAGCAGCGGGGCCGAACTGCGATATCTGCGCGATGCGTGAAATGCAGTCGGCCCCGGGTTTATGCAAGGTCGGAGGAAACAGGCTGGCCTAGTTGCAGGCCGCAACCTTGCTGTTGGTTACGCCCTGGCAAACCACGTCTTTCGATACCCAGCCAGCATCAATCACCAGATCAAGTTTGTTCTGGGTGATCGCAACCGGATCAAGGAAGTAAGACTTCATGGTGACACCATTCGGGCTCTGCCAATCTTCGGTACCGTCAACCTCGTCAAGCTTGGTGCCCTTGGCAAGTTCAACGGCGATCTCAGCCGCACGCTTGCCAAGAAGACGGGCATCTTTCCAGACCGAAACTGTCTGGGTGCCAAGTGCTACACGATTCAGTGCAGCGTGATCGCCGTCCTGACCCGATACAGGAATGCCCTGCATGCCCTGTGCAGACAATGCTGCAACAACACCACCGGCGGTGCCATCGTTGGATGCGACAACAGCATCAACCTTGTTATCCGCAGCCGTCAGGAACTGTTCCATGTTCCGCTGCGCAATCGCTGGCTGCCAGCTGTCGGTATAGGCTTCGCCAACAACCTTGATGTCGCCTGCGTCAATTGCCTTCTGCAGGATTTCAAGCTGTCCTTCGTGCAGAATGTTGGCGTTCGGGTCGGTCGGTGCGCCTTTGATGAAGACGTAGTTGCCTTTCGGTTGTTCGGCAAAAACGGCCTCGGCCTGAAGGCGGCCGACTTCCTTGTTGTTGAACGTAATGTAATAGGCGTTCGAGTCTTCGATCAGGCGGTCATAGCCAACGACCGGAATGCCTTCGTTCAGGGCCTTCTCGACAGCCGGGCCAATTGATGCTGAGTCCTGTGCAAGGACGATCAGGGCATCGGCACCACGTGCGATCAGGCTTTCGATATCGGAAAGCTGTTTGGACGGATTGCTTTGGGCATCTGCGCTGATGTATTCAGCCCCCGCAGCATCCAGAGCAGCCTTGATGGCGGCTTCATCGGTTTTCCAGCGTTCTTCCTGGAAGTTCGACCAGCTGACACCAACAGTCAGATCGGCAGCAAAGGCATTTGCAGACAGCAGAACGGTTCCGGCCAACATGGCCGTTGATAGGAGTTTTTTCATCGGTTTCTTCCCTGAATAAATGTGTCTTCTGGTGACATTTATTTTTGTTATCGAAAAAATGTTGACGTGAAGAAGGCGTCCTGTCAAATATTTTTTAGTGAATAAATTAAATTCATCGCTTTTCACGCATTTTTATATCGCAGTTTGCGATTAATGGTTGAATTGGCGGTGTTTATAGTGTGGTGCGCTGCAGCAATTAATTTGTTCACCTAAAATAATATTAAAAGAGACAGGGAACGTTATGACAGCGAGTTATCACGACATTGACGGTAAATCCGTGCTTGTAACCGGCGGTGCATCCGGGATTGGCGCCTCGATCGTGCGCGCATTCTGTGCGCAGGGCGCGCGGGTCGGGTTCTTCGATATCGATGATGCCGCCGCGCAAAAACTGATCGCCTCCATAAAGGAAGAGCACGGCGTAACCCCGATCTACAAATCGCTCGATTTGCGCAACCAATCATCTATTTCCGATGCGGTTCGCGACATGTCGGTTGCGATTGGTCCGATTGACGTTCTGGTAAACAATGCAGCGCGCGATGATCGGCATTCGCCCGAAGATATCAGTCCTGACAAGTGGCGTGATGGCCTGGATGTGAACCTGAACCATCATTTCTTCTGTGCCCAGGCAGTCGCACCGGGCATGAAGGAAAAACGGTGCGGAAGTATTATCAATTTCAGTTCTGTGAGTTATATGATGGGCCTGCCGGATCTGGTAACGTACGAGACCGCAAAGGCAGGTATTATTGGCCTCACGCGTGCGCTTGCCCGGGACTGGGGTGAATATGGCATTCGCGTCAATGCGGTGACGCCGGGCTGCATCATGACACAGCGCCAGCTTGATCTTTGGATTTCTCCCGAGGATGAAGAACGCATTCAGGAGCAGCAATGCGTCAAACGCCGGCTGGTGGGGGATGATGTTGCACAGATGGTTCTTTTCCTGGCATCTGATGTTTCGTCGGCCTGTTCATCACAGAACTTCATCGTGGATGGCGGCATCGTCTGATCGTGTGTTTCGACGGGTGCCAAGACCGCTGCGCACCCCGAGACCACTGCTCTAACTTGGAAAAAAACAGTATATGTCGCCTGCAAATATCTCTGATCAGCCAATCATCATCGATGAAAAAGCCAACCCGTATCGCGACTGCATTCAGGGGCTCGCCAACCAGCCGATCACAGTCGTCCGGTTGCTGCGCGATGCTGTGAACGAAAACCCGGTTGTGGCCAGTAGTCGCAATTTTGCCGTTCCTGAAATCAAGGACGTGGTCGGGCGTCTGGTGGAAAACCGCCCGCGCATTGCGATCATTGCCGGCGCGCCGGATCATCCGGCCCATCTTCTGGATCGTCCGCAGGCCCTGATGGCGGCACTGCGCATTTGGGAAATGGGCGGGGTTCCGTTCCTGTTCCATGTGCCGGTGATTTGCGATGGCACCGCGCAAAACAATATCGGACAAAGCTATTCACTGGCATCGCGCAACCATACTGCGGCGGCGGTCAATATCACCTTTGAAGGCCACAGTTATCACGCGGCCTATGTGATTGCCGGCTGCGACAAATCACCTGCCGCTGTGGTGGCTGGTCTGGCAGCGGCCGATCATGCACGTGCTTGGCGTGGTGATCAGGCACCGGTTTGGGCAGTGTTTGCACCGTCGCATGTTCTTAAAGGCGGTGAAATTCCCGAAGGCACGCGTCGGTTGCTCGATAAAATCGCCGCTGACTCCGATGCCGCCGGGCATGATGACCTTGGTGGCGATATCCGCGAAAACATGCGCTATATCCTGCAATGCACGTCGGACGAGGCGTTTGCAGGGTTGCTCGAACGTGCCCGGCTTCTGGGAATTATCGACGGGGCACTTGAACGTCGGGTTCTGGACGAACTGGCAACCGCGACCTGTGACTCCAAGGGCGGCATTTGTGCCTTTAACGGGACAGGCAATTCGTCGCGTACCATGTTGGCGGCGTTCGGTTTGACCCCACCGGAGCTGGAATTGCTGACTGATGTACCACCGTTTGAGGCGGTGGCCGCAGGGATCGATGCCCTGTTTGGTGTTTTCAACAAACCGGAATATGCGATTGGCAATCTGCTTAAGGCCAACTTCGCCAATTTCGTGCGTGTTCATAATGCCACGGGATCGAGCAGTAACATGCTTTTGCATCTGCCATTCATGATGCGCTATGCCGGTTTTGATATCTCGATTGATGATTATCAGGATGTGCGCACCAAAACGCCGGTGCCGGAAATTTTCGCCCACAGCCTGACGGAAAACCGCGACACTTTTGTTTTGGCGCAGCAAATGGCCGAAGGCAAAAATCGCGGCATGGAAAGCATCTATCGCATTCTGGCCGATCTTGGTGTGGCGATGGATCTTGATGCACCGACCATCCTTGGGAAAACCTGGGCAGAACGGATTGCCAATCTGGAAAACCCGGTTGATCTCTCCCTTGGCGATGCATCGGTCATTCGCGCCAACCCGGTCCGGCAGCGTTCGGGTGTAGATGTCCTGACTGGCAGTTTCTTTGAAAACTGTGCGGTCAAAACTTCGGGTATGAGCGACCGGTTATTGTCGCACTTTGATGATCATGTTTTCATCGTGCGCTATTACGAAAACGAACATGTCTGTAATGCTGACTTTGCCTCGCCCGATTTGATTACACGCCTGATTGAAACCGATGGCGTTGATGAAGAACTGATTGCGGCAGTCGTGCGTCGGAATGGTGGAAACCGCGTTGATATGAATGCGCCAAAGGACATGTTCGAGCAGGGCCATCTGTCCTTTGCCTTCGTCATTGGCGGGCAGGGGCCGGAAGCCTATGGCATGCCGGAAATGTTTTCGCCGTCACAGAACTTGCGCCATCACCGCATTCTCGAAGCCTCATCGATGCTGATCACCGATGGCCGCTATTCCGGGGTGACCAAGGGTGCCTGCATCGGCCATATGGTGCCCGAGGCCTTTACAGGTGGTGCAATCGGCTATCTTAAGGATGGCGATGTGCTGCGTCTTGATCTGACCGGGCTAACGCTGGATTGGCTCGATCCCGAGGCATTCAAACGCGGGGAAGAGGTCGCATCCGATCCCCGCGACATTGCCGATCGCAAGCCGGTATTTGATGCACGGTTCAAACGCATGGCCGATCGCCAGTGTGATATCGCCGCAAGCAACGTTTTGGACGCGATTGGCAATGCCGCACGCGGGATTGTGCCGCGTGCTGTCGATCGTCGGGCAACCAAATCCTGGCGCTAAGCCGCACGTTTTCGCGCGATCCAAAATGCAAAACGCCCCGTGCCGCAATGGCCGGGGCGTTTTTTCGTTTGTGCGCGGCGGGTCGTTATCCCATGCGTTCCGATGCATAACTTCCCGGGCTTGGCGGGAAGACAATCGTGCGGTTACCGTTGATGAACGAACGGTGATGGATATGGGCATGCACCGCACGCGCCAGAACCTGACTTTCGACATCACGACCGATGGATACATAATCGGCAGAGTTCTGGGCATGGGTAATGCGGGCAATGTCCTGCTCGATGATCGGGCCTTCATCAAGGTCGGCGGTCACATAATGCGCGGTTGCCCCAATCAGTTTGACCCCGCGTTCATAGGCCTGACGATAAGGGTTGGCGCCTTTGAAACTTGGCAGGAAGGAATGGTGGATATTGATGATCTTGCCGCTCATTTTCTTGCACAGGCTGTCAGACAGAACCTGCATGTAGCGGGCCAGAACGATCAGTTCGACGTTATAGTCAGAAACAACATCAAGAAGTTTTTTCTCGGCTTCGGGCTTGTTGTCCTTGGTCACCGGGATGTGGTGGAAGGGAATGTCGTGATTAACGACAACCTTCTGATAATCAAGGTGGTTTGACACCACGCCAACGATATCAATCGGAAGCGCACCAATTTTCCAACGATACAGCAGATCGTTCAGGCAATGACCAAACCGCGACACCATCAGAAGAACCTTCATCTTCTCGGAGCTGTCATGGATTTCGTACTTCATGCCAAGTTCTGCTGCCGGACCCTCAAAGCCTGCAATCAGGGTTTCCTGATCAACACCTTCTTCGCTGACGAAGGCAACCCGCATAAAGAACAAGCCGGTTTCTTGGTCGTCAAACTGGGAGCTATCGGTAATGTTGCAGCCATTTTCGGCCAAATAGGTCGAAATAGCAGCAACCACCCCGCGCTGAGAATCGCAGGAAACAGTCAGAACGTAGCTTTTCATCGCGTCTGGCTTTCTCGTTTGGAATAATCAAAAATTGCCCGGCCCCGTCCATCGGGGAATGAGATAAGGCCGGGCAGAAACATTAAATATCAAGTGTGTTCTCACGTTCCCAGCGGGAAAAGTGAGAAACGTAAGAATTCCACTCGGTTTGTTTGAGTTTGAGATAGGCACTTGAAAATTCCTTGCCCATCGCAAGTTGCAGCTCTTCGTTAGAGCCCATTTCACGCAGGGCATCGAGCAGGTTCAATGGCAGACGCGGTGCATCCTTGATCGAATGCCCTTCCTTGTACATGTCGATATCGTAATGTGGTCCCGGATCGGCATTGGTTGCCATGCCATCAAGGCCCGCTGCAATGATCACGGCCTGAAGAAGATACGGGTTGGTTGCCCCGTCGGGCAGGCGCAATTCAAAGCGCCCAGGCCCCGGAACGCGGACCATGTGCGTGCGGTTGTTGCCCGTCCATGTCACTGTGTTCGGGGCCCAGGTTGCACCTGACATGGTGCGCGGCGCATTGATACGCTTATAGGAATTGACCGTCGGGTTGGTGATCACCGCCATGGCAGAGGCATGCTTCATGATGCCGCCAAGGAAAGTTTTGCCCTTGGCTGACAGGCCAAATGGCATGTCATCATCGGCAAAGGCATTGGCACCGTCAGTGTCCCAGACCGACACATGACAGTGGCAGCCATTGCCGGTTAATCCCGGGAAGGGCTTTGGCATAAAGGTCGCGCGCAGGCCGTGCTTTTCGGCAATTGATTTGACCATGAACTTGAAAAACGAATGCTTGTCTGCGGTTTTAAGCGCGTCATCAAATTCCCAGTTCATTTCAAACTGGCCGTTGGCATCTTCGTGGTCGTTCTGATACGCACCCCAGCCGAGTTCAAGCATATAGTCGCAAATCTCGGCGATAACGTCATAGCGACGCATGACCGCCTGCTGGTCATAGCACGGCTTTTCGGCGGTATCTGCCGGGTCGGAGATTTCCGAACCATCGGTGGTGATCAGGAAGAATTCCGCCTCAACCCCGGTTTTGACATTGAGGCCAAGTTCGGCGGCCTTGGCGATCTGGGCTTTCAGGACATTACGCGGTGCCTGTTCGACTGGTGTGCCTTCCATGATGCAATCGGCTGCGACCCAGGCGACTTCCGGTTTCCAGGGCAACTGGATGACAGAGCTAGGATCAGGAATGGCAAACATGTCGGGGTGGGCCGGGCTCAGGTCAAGCCAGGTGGCAAAGCCCGCAAAGCCTGCACCGTCTTCCTGCATGTCGGCGATTGCCTGGGTCGGGACAAGTTTTGCGCGCTGACCGCCAAACAGGTCGGTAAAGCTGATCATAAAGTATTTGATGCCGCGTTCCCGGGCAAATGCTGATAGATCCTTGGTCATCGAAGTCCCCTGACGAATTTTATGCAGTGCCAACCGTTATCCCGGCGTACCAAAAGGCACACCGGGTCGGGTGGTGCGTTAATGTTCTAGAATCCTCCCTGACCGGGAATCCAGTTGGTCCCGGCAAGCGGTACACCCGCCATGGCGGCCGCTTCGATATTAAGTGCACAGAGATCCTCGGGTTCGAGGTTGTGCACATGATTTTTGCCGCAGGCGCGCGCAATTGTTTGCGCTTCAAGGGTCATGACCTTCAGATAGTTGGCCAGTCGCCGCCCGGCGGCAATCGGGTCAACCCGTTTCATCAGGTCGGCATCCTGTGTCGTGATGCCTGCGGGATCACGACCTTCATGCCAGTCATCATAGGCACCAGCGGTGGTGCCAAGTTGGTTATAGTCTGCTTCCCATTTCGGGTCGTTGTCACCAATCGCGACAAGGGCGGCGGTGCCGATGGAAACCGCATCCGCACCAAGGGCAAGCGCCTTGGCAACATCGGCACCATTTCGGATGCCGCCCGATACGATCAACTGTACTTTGCGGTGCATGCCCATGTCTTGCAATGCTTTCACCGCCGGGCGGATGCAGGCAAGGGTCGGCTGGCCGACATGTTCAATGAACACTTCCTGGGTTGCGGCCGTGCCGCCCTGCATCCCATCAAGCACGATGACATCTGCCCCGGCCTTGATGGCAAGGGCGACGTCATAATAGGGGCGTGCGCCACCGACCTTGATAAAGATCGGCTTTTCCCAATCGGTGATTTCGCGAAGTTCCTGAATTTTGATCTCAAGATCATCCGGGCCGGTCCAGTCAGGATGGCGGCAGGCGGAACGCTGATCAATGCCCATCGGCAAGTTACGCATTTCAGCCACACGGTCCGAGATTTTCTGCCCCAGCAGCATACCGCCACCGCCCGGTTTTGCGCCCTGACCAATAACGATTTCAATCGCATCGGCACGTTTCAGATCGCGCGGGTTCATGCCGTAACGTGACGGCAAATACTGATAGACAAGTTGGGTGGAATGGCCGCGCTCTTCCTCGGTCATGCCGCCGTCACCCGTCGTGGTCGATGTGCCCGCTGCAGACGCACCGCGGCCAAGCGCCTCTTTGGCCGGACCGGACAGGGAGCCAAAGCTCATGCCGGCAATGGTGATCGGAATTTTAAGCTCGATCGGTTTCTTTGCAAACCGGGTGCCAAGCGTGACGCCGGTTTCGCATTTCTCACGATACCCTTCCAGCGGGTAGCGCGACATCGATGCGCCCAGAAACAACAGGTCATCAAAATGCGGGACCTTGCGTTTGGCACCACCGCCACGGATGTCGTAGATGCCCGTCGCAGCTGCGCGGCGGATTTCCGAAAGGGTGTAGTCATCAAAGGTTGCCGATTTACGCGGCGTCGTAACGGGATTTTTGTAGCTCATCTTCTGATCCTGTCTTTGGGCTGAACCGCAGCGTTTGCATCGTTGGGCCGGGTTCAGCGTGCCGCATCAATAGGCGTCGAAATTATCGACATTGAAGTTGTAAAGCGTCCTGGCAGAGCCATATCGCGTGAATTCTTCGGGCTTCACATCCGCGATGCCTGCATCTGCAAGAAGCTTGGTCAGAAGGTCGATATGCTCAGTGCGCATTTCCTTTTTCTCGCAATCGGCACCAAGGCTTTTGACCGTGCCGCGCACAAAAAGGCGTGCTTCATAAAGTGAATCACCCAGCGCATCACCAGCATCGCCCAGAACAACAAGGTTGCCCGACTGCGCCATAAAGGCCGACATGTGGCCGATATTGCCCTTAACGACGATATCGACACCTTTCATCGAAATGCCGCAACGTGACGATGCATTGCCTTCGATCACCAGCAACCCGCCATGGGCGGTGGCCCCGGCATACTGGCTGGCATCGCCCTTGATCACGACTTTGCCCGACATCATGTTTTCGGCCACACCCGGACCGGCATTGCCATTGACCGTGACGGTGGCCTGTTCGTTCATGCCGGCACAGTAATAACCGACGCTACCATTAATCGTGACATTGACCGGTGCGTCGATACCGACAGCTACGGCATGCGCGCCGCGCGGATTGGTAATTTCGAAATCCTCAGGCACACCACTTTTATCAAGCGCATGAAGCGCCTGATTGAGCGCGCGCAGTTCGGTGGTTGCAAGATCAAACACTGGCATTTGTGTTCCTTCCTCATAGGACCGCAGGGTGAGTGCAGTCGGGTCGGTGCGCGCATCGCAGCAGCCGACAGGGTTCGTGTTAATCAGTGTTCCCAGAAATAAACCGTGGCCGGTTCCGGTTCCCAGACGCGGGCGTCTTCGATGCCCGGCAGGTTGACCAGTGCACGGTATTCGGAGCCGAATGCGACATAGGCATCGGTTTCCGCCATCACGGCCGGTTTGCAGGCAATCGGATCACGCACAACGCCAAAGCCCGACTTGGTGCCGACCACAAAGGTGAAGAAGCCATCAAGGTCATCAAGCGCACTTGTCAGGGCCTCGCCCAGGTTTTTGCCCTTGGCCATTTCGCCGGTCAGATAGGCGGCTGCGACCTCTGAGTCGTTCTGGGTTTCAAGGCGAATGCCTTCGCGGGTCAGTTCGCGGCGAAGGTTGTTGTGGTTCGACAGCGAACCGTTATGCACAAGGCATTGGTCCGAACCGGTCGAAAACGGGTGGGCGCCAAGGGTGGTCACCGCACTTTCGGTCGCCATGCGGGTATGGCCGATCCCGTGGGTGCCGCTCATGTCGGAAATCTTGAAGCGTTCAAGCACGTCCTTGGGCAGGCCGACTTCCTTGTAAATCTCCATCGCCGTGCCCGTTCCCATGACGCGCACATTCGGATGAAGGTCTTCAAGTGCGCTTCGGGTTGCATCAATCTGATCGCTTGAAACCGTAATCACTGCATGGGTGTTTTTGGGCAGGATCGATGCGTTTTTGATCCCGGCTTTGCGCAGGTCTTCGGTCAGGCCGGCAAAATCTGTTTCCGGTTCCGGAGACTGGATCGTGAGTTTGACCAGATCATTCTGATCTGCGCCATAAATTGCGATGCCCGCACTATCGGGGCCACGGTCGGTCATGGTCACCAGCATTTCAGACAACAACGCGCCGAGCTGTGGTTCCAGACTTTTATCTTTAAGGAATAAACCAACAATGCCGCACATGGCAGGACAGTCTCCATTCTGTTTCTGAAACGGAGACTACCTGTTCGCGAATGCGGAATCAACTATGAAGAATAAAAATTTCTTCTCAGTGAATTGATGTTTTCACCGGAGTGAATGCTTATCCCCGGGCGGGATAGCAGATGATCGATAGGTAACGTATTGGAAATGAAAGAAGTTCTTCCGGTCCGTGGCGGGCGTCGGCATCAAAGAACAGGCTGTCGCCTTCTTTCATGTAGTAAAGCTGATCGCCATGGCGGTAACGGACTTCACCCTCAAGCATATAGATGAATTCCATGCCTTCATGCTGGAAGGCGGGGAAGCTGCTCGACTCCTCGGTAAGCGTTAGCAAATAGGGTTCGACCACGACACCGCTGGTGTTGTTATCGATATGGCCCAGCAGGTTATATTCATGGCCTGCGCGCGTGCCGCGGCGCTCAATCGCAACACCTTCGCCGGATTTCACGAACACAGCGTTGCGCGGTTCTTCATAACGGCGGAAGAAATCGGTCACCGGCACACCCAGCGCACTTGCCAGCGCCTGAAGCGAGGTCAGCGACGGCGACGTCACGCCGTTTTCGATCTTGGAAAGCATCCCCATCGAAATCCCGGTTGCCGACGCCAGATCGGAAATCGTGATGCCCAGCTTCTTGCGGAGCGCTCGGACTTCATGGCCGATGGCAATTTCCAGATTGTTTTCCTTGGGTTCACGAAGCGCGTGCGGGTCCTGGGTGAGGGCGGCGGGTTTGCTCTTGGTGTCCATGCCTGATCCTTGCTCGCTATTGGCGGTGGTCTGCGGTGCTTGTGTTGTTTTGCTATTTGCCATGCTGGCCTGTTCTCCGTCACCGGTTTTGTCCCGGTGCGGGTCCCGCTCGTTTCTGGTTTCCTCGAACGGCCCCTTTGATGGGACCTGCTTTTTTGTCGGTCGTAAGTGCCCGGGTTTTCCCCTGTTGGGCGACGATACGCCGCAGTCATGACTTACACTGGCAGGAAATATTTATCAACTCCGGGGAAAATAAATTTCCATAGCGGATATATGAATGGTGTTGGGAAAGGTGCTGCAATGCCGTAGAAAATAGCTTTTAAGGAATAAAATTTGAATAAAATGAAAATAATTATTGCACTCGCGAACAATATGCCGCCAAAATATAGAACAAAATAAGCCGATAATAGCGCGCTGATTGTGCGCATAGGCGATCATATCAGGAGGCCATCACTATGACTGCGAGCTGGAGATTTTCAGCCCTTGCCGATCGGCATCGCGCGCTTGGTTCCAATCTCGAAGACTGGAGCGGTATGGGCACCGCCTGGACCTATGACAAGGATTGGGACGAGGAATATATCGCGATCCGCACCAAGGCCGGGATCATGGATGTTTCAGGTCTGAAAAAGGTTCATATCACCGGCGCGCATGCATCCCACGTGATTGACTATGCCACCACGCGCAATGTCGAAAAGATCTATCCGGGCAAGTCTGTCTATGCCTGCATGCTGAATGATCAGGGCAAGTTTACCGACGATTGCGTGATTTATCGCATGGGGCCGAATTCATGGATGGTGGTGCACGGATCGGGCACCGGGCATGAAGAACTGACCAAGGCCGCCATGGGCCGTGATGTCTCCGTTCGTTTTGATGACAACCTTCATGATTTGTCGCTGCAAGGGCCGCTTGCGGTGGATTATCTGGCGGAATATGTGCCGGGTATCCGCGATCTGCCCTATTTCCATCACACCCAGACGCAGTTGTTTGGCCTGCCTGTAATGATTTCGCGCACCGGCTATACCGGTGAACGCGGCTATGAGATTTTCTGTCGTGGTCAGGATGCCGGAATGATCTGGGACCGGATCGTTGCCGAGGGCAAGGATATGGGCATCATTCCGACCCGCTTTACCACGCTTGATATGCTGCGTGTCGAAAGTTACCTGCTGTTTTATCCCTATGATAACTCGCAGATGTACCCGTTCGAAAACGAAGGTCCGGGCGATACCCTGTGGGAGCTTGGCCTTGATTTCACCGTTAGCCCGGGCAAGACAGGCTTCCGCGGGGCCGAGGAACATTACCGCCTGAAGGGCAAGGAACGCTTCAAAATCTTTGGTCTGTTGCTTGATGGCAAGGAAGTCCCGGCCGAAGGGGCGGGCTTGTTCACGGACGGCGAAAAGGTCGGGGTTGTGACCTGTGCGATGTATTCCCCGCTCAAAGATCAGACCATGGCGATTGCCCGTATGCCCGTCGAATGTGCGGAGCAAGGTATCAGGCTTGAGGTCGAGGGTGCCGATGGAATGCTCGGTGCGATGGCCCATACCATGCCATTTGATGACCCCAAAAAATTGAAAAGAACAGCCAAGGGTTAAGCCAAACAACCGGGGGCTGTCAGAGGCCTCCGGATCATGCGCCTGATCCTTTGGTTTCTGACAGAATGGGACCCGCTACCATGTCTGATAGCTTGATAGAAGAAAGCATTCTTTCCCGTCCGACCTATGGGACGCTTAAAATCGTGCCCGGTCTGGCGCATTATTTTCTGGCCGATGCATCCGGTGCCGAATGCATCATCCGGGACGTGCAGGAACTGCCCCGCGACATGATGGAAAAGGTGCATATCCTCTATGTACCGACACCGGGCGAAGCCGCCCTGATCACATCGCTTTATGCTCTGGGGGCAAAACGGTTCGAGCATTTCCCGACCATCGAAGAAGCCGTCGCCAAACTGGGCGAATGGCTTTCAGATGCCAAAATGGGCAGCCAGCTTTATCTGGCCGGAACCGAAGGGTTGGTCGGGCAGGGTGTCGCCAAGGGTGAAGAATGCGGGCTGGATCATACAGCCGTGCAGTGTGAGCATCGCGGCAGTCTGGCCCGACGTGTCCAGTGCGTTCACTGCAAAACCATGATTGAGGACGTCACCACCCAACCGGTCAAATGTCCGACCTGCGATTTGCTGTTATTGGTGCGCGATCATTATTCCCGTCGACTGGCAGCCTTTCAGGGGGTCTGCATCAATGCCGAAGACCCGACAGAGGAAATCGAGATCAAGGAGGTGTTCAAATGAGTGCATCCGATCATTTGATTCCGGTGGTTGTCAGCAACGTGGTCGAGGTCAACCCGATCATCAAACGGTTTGAATTCAAGCATGTGAATGGTGATGAGCTGCCGGCCTTTTCAGGCGGCGCGCATATCGTTGTCGAGATGCTTGATGACGGCACCAAACGCAAAAACCCCTATTCGCTGATGAGTTCCCCGTTCGAGCGCGACCAGTACGCCATTTCGGTGCGCCGTGACGATACCGGGCGCGGTGGATCGAAATTCATGCATGAACAGGTGCGACCTGGCATGCAGATGAAAATCTCTGCCCCGGTTAATCTGTTCTCGCTCGATCTGCGGGCACGAAAACACCTGATGATCGCTGGTGGCATCGGCATTACGCCATTTATCGCCCAGATGACCCAGGCCGATAAGCTCGGCGTGCCGTTCGAATTGCACTATGCCGCGCGTTCCGTATCGCAGGCGGCCTATATGGACAGCCTTGCGGATCGTTTTGGCGATCATGTGTCGTGTTACTGCGATGATCAGGGGGAAAGCGTTGATTTGGAAGTGCTTTTATCCAATCAGCCACTTGGTACGCACGTTTATGTTTGTGGCCCCAAAGGCATGATCGAACGGGTGGTTGAAACCGCCTCCAGTCTGGGGTGGCCCGCAGCACACGTTCATTTCGAACACTTCCTTGCTCCGCCGGTTGGGGAGCCGTTTGAAGTGCATCTTGCCAAGGCCGGGATCGATATCACCGTTGGCGCAGAGCAAAGCCTGCTTGAAGCGGTGGAGGCATCCGGCACACCGATCAATTGCATGTGCCGGGGCGGGGCGTGTGGTCAGTGCGAAACAGTGGTCGTCGCCTGCGATGGCGACATCATGCACAACGACCACTGGCTTGATGAAGAACAGCGCGCAGCCAAGCAGCGGATCATGCCGTGCGTTTCGCGGTTCCGTGGCAAACGCCTTGAACTTGATCTGTAAGGGGGATTTTGGTCATGACAATCCAGTTTAAAGACGAAAGCTTCCGCGGCGATTTTTCCTACGCCAACAGCCCGTCAAATATTCCGCGTTTTCCGTTCCCTTTCCCGGAAGACGAATACATGTATTCGACCAATATCGAACCGCATCATGCCGCCCGGACGGGCAGCCCGTTTGAAAATGCGTTCGATGTGGATGAACATTACGTCGCGGAAATGAAGGACCGAGCCCTTGTCTTGGCCGAGGACCCCGGGCGCTGTCAGGCCCTGCCGCATATGGAAACGGCGGGTTGGGATTTCCTTGAACTGGTGATGGTGTCAAAGGCGCGCGACTATCCCGATCTGTTTAAACTGACCATGGATGGCGATCGCTGGCACTGGATCAATACGCCGCTTCAGATCGACGATACCTTTACCTTTGGCGACAGTTCGACATTGCCGTGCCACCCGATGGAATATATCGGGCGTCAGGTACAGGGCGATCACGCCATCCTTGATCAGCGCGATGGCAACCTTTGGATGGATGCCGGGATCATCACGGCACAGGCCGACTGGTCGCTTGATTTTGACATTGGCATGAATTTCTTTGAATGGCATGCGCCGGTTCCGTTGGCCCATGAATTGGGTGTGTTTCAGCGCGCATTGAAATTCCTTCTGACCTTGCCGCAGGGGCAGCCGTCGCGTCGTTTGAACTGGACGCTCACAGTCAACCCGCGTCTCGATACCAGCCCGGAAAACTATCCCAAATGGGGCCCGGATCGCATGACGGTGACGCCGGAAAATATCGGCGAAAAGATCCATCTGCGGGTGGAGCTTCAGACATTTTGGCGTTTGCCACGCTCCAACGCGATTCTGTTTCCAATTCGGACATATTTGATGGCGATGAACGAAGTCGTCACCCAGCCAAAGTGGGGCCGTCGCCTGCATCGTGTGATGCGCGATCTGCGCCCGGAACTTGTCGAATATAAGGGACTGTCACGCTACCACCCGATATTGGTCGAGTGGCTTTCACAATTTGACGACGGTGCGCCGACGTCACCGGGGATTTTCCCCGACTAAGACCAAGGAAATGATCCGGTATCTGCCGGATGAAGGAGACACAAAACGCTTTTATTGGGGATTTAAGGCTATGACACTTCGTGTTGCAATTATTGGCGCCGGTCCGTCTGGCATGGCGCAGATGCGTGCTTTTCAATCTGCTGCTGCCAAAGGGGCCGAAATCCCCGAAATCGTGTGTTTCGAACGTCAGGAAGACTGGGGTGGTTTGTGGAACTACACCTGGCGCACCGGTCTTGATGAATATGGTGAGCCGATCCATGGATCGATGTATCGCTATTTGTGGTCAAACGGACCCAAAGAATGTCTGGAATTCGCCGATTACACCTTCGAAGAACATTTTGGCAAACCCATCGCATCCTACCCGCCGCGTGCGGTGATATGGGACTACATCAAAGGACGGGTTGAAAAGGCCAATGTCCGCCCATGGGTGCGTTTCAGGACCCCGGTCCGCAGTGTCGAGTTTGATGAAGAAAGCCAAACCTTTTTGGTGACATCGCATGATCTGAAAAACGATGTGGTGTCGACCGAGGAATTTGATCATGTCATTGTTGCCAATGGTCACTTCTCCACCCCGAATGTGCCGGAATTCCCGGGGTTTGATACCTTTGGTGGGCGCGTTCTGCACGCCCATGATTTCCGTGATGCATTGGAGTTCAAAGGCAAGGATATCCTGATCATCGGGACATCCTATTCGGCCGAGGATATCGGATCGCAATGCTATAAATATGGTTGTAAGTCCGTCACGGTCAGCCACCGGACCAACCCGATTGGTTTTGACTGGCCCGATAACTGGGCAGAAGTCCCGCTTCTTGCCAAGGTTGATGGCAATACGGCCTATTTCAAGGATGGTTCATCGCGTGATGTCGATGCGATCATTCTGTGCACCGGTTATCAGCATCACTTCCCGTTCCTGACCGATGATCTAAGACTTAAGACCGCGAACCGTCTGTGGCCGCTGGGGCTTTATAAAGGCGTCGTCTGGGAAGAAAATCCGAAACTGATGTATCTCGGCATGCAGGACCAGTTCTATACCTTCAACATGTTTGATGCGCAGGCATGGTTCGCCCGTGATGTCATCATGGGGCGCATTCCACTGCCGTCCAAGGACGAGATGAAGGCAGATAGCCAAGCCTGGCGTGATCGCGAAGAAGGCCTTAAGGACGATCACGACATGATCTGGTTCCAGGGTGATTACACCGCCGAACTGATCGAGATGACCGATTATCCGATGTTTGATATCGAAGGGGTGAACAAGACTTTCGAAGAATGGGAACATGACAAGGCCCACGACATCATGGGCTATCGCAACAAGTCATACCGGTCGCTCATGACCGGTAATATGTCGCCAGCCCATCACACGCCGTGGCTCGACGAACTTGACGACAGCCTTGAAGCCTATTTGCAGGTTGAAAAGAAAACGGCTGCCGAATAGGCAGCCGACTTTCAGGACTTTCAAAGAAGCGGGCGCAAGCCCGCCGTCTCCCTTAACCAAACTCGCAGTCGCCCCCACAGTCTTTATGGCTGCGGGGTTTCTTTTGTGGGGCAGTTAGTCGCGGTGTTCAGGACCGCGGCTTTTCTTTCTTGGGATCATAATGCGGGAAGGCTGTGATGGTCGCCGGCAGGCGGACCATATGCCCGTCCAGCTTGCCAATCTCAACCTCGGTGCCGATATCGGCATGCGCGATATCAACCCGCGCCAGCGCGATGTTCTTGCCCAGAATGGGTGATCGCATGGCACTGGTGATCACGCCGATCTGGGCACGCCCGATATGGACGCAATCGCCATGGCTGACCGTGACATTGCCATCAATCTCGATCCCGACCAGTTTGTGCGACGGATGTTCCTTGCGCCGGATCAGGGCATCGCGGCCGATAAAGTCATCTTCCTTGGATTTAAGCGGCACTGTAAAGCCGATCCCGGCTTCGAACGGATCGGTTTGATCGGAAAATTCGTAATCGGCAAAGATCAATCCCGCCTCAATCCGAACCATATCAAGGGCAGCCAGCCCCATCGGTGTCAGACCGTGCGGTTTGCCTGCCGCCCAGATGGCATCAAAAACGGTTATGGCGTCCTTTGGGTGACACCAGACCTCATAGCCCAGTTCGCCGGTATATCCGGTGCGTGACACGACAACAGGCGCGCCCTTGGCATCGCCAATCCGGCCAATGGTGAATTTGAACCAGTCGACTTCGGTAACCTTGGGCTGATGCGGTGGAGTCCAGATGACTTCGTCCAGGATATCGCGGCTTTTGGGGCCCTGAACGGCGATATTGTGCATCTGATCGGTTGATGAACGGATCAGGACATGCAGGCCAAGTTTTTCAGCCTGTTCGCGCAGCCATACGCCGCTGTAATCATCGCCGCATATCCAGCGGAAATTATCCTGCCCCAGACGCAGTAGCGTGCCGTCATCAATCATCCCGCCGTGCGGATAGCACATCGCGGAATAGACGACCTGACCAATACCAAGCTTTTTGACATTGCGGGTCAGGCAATATTGCATCAGGGCTTCACTGTCCGGGCCGGTGATTTCAAACTTGCGCAAGGCGGATAGATCAATGACCACGGCCTTTTCACGGCAGGCATAATATTCTTCGATCATGCCGTGGCCGGTATATTCATGGGCCAGCCAGAACCCCTTATAGTCAACGAAGTTTCGCGTCAGTTCGCTTAAACGCGGGTGGAAGGCGGTTTCTTTGGTCATTTTTGCTTCGGCCTCTGCAGTCGGGCGCCAGGCAACGGCATGGCTGAATTTCTCCGCGCCGTCGTAACTTCGGATATAGATGTCGGTCGGTTTCCAGGCGTTGGCCGCCGACGTGTCATCCGGGCAGGCCGATGACACACAGACCAGATCGGTTATCGCACGCAACAGCACATAATCGCCCGGCCGCGACCACGGTTGATCGGCATACATAACGCCGTGATCATCAATACCGGTATTGAAAAAGAAATTGATCGCCATCCAGCCGGCGCGTGGATCAACGCCATGCTTGGCAAGGGCTGTGTTGAAATTGTCCGTGCAGTTCACATGGCCGGGATAGCCGATATCGTCGTAATATTTCGCGGCACAGGCCATGGCAAAGGCGTCATGACGCCCGCAGGTGTCCTGAACGACCTCCACCAGCGGGTCCATATCCTGATCAAAGTATTTCCCATGCAGGCCCGGCATTGGATAGGCATGACCCATCAATGTGCGCGTGGTCGTCACATCCAGCGGGTTCTGAATGCCGCGATCAAGCTTGCGCGCATCAAAACACTGAAAATCGGTACATTGCCGCCCGTCGACATCGAGAATCTGGATGTAATCACCCGCCTTGATTTCATAGGCCTCGGCGGTGGCGGAATGCACACGCAAATCCACAACCGGATCGGCCAGCGGATCGGGCAGCGCGAAGCTGTAGGTATCAGAATGATGGGCGCGCTTGATCAGGGCTGTGATCGGTGTTGCGGTATTATGCGCATCGATCCGCATCAGCGGTGCCGGGGTGGCGATGATGACAAAACCGTCAAGCTGGATGGTCAGTTCGACCGTATCACCGGGCGGGCTGGCATTGCCAAAAAGCCGATGGGCAAGGCAGGTTTCAAGTTTGATATCGCGTTTGCGCAAGGTCTTGGCAAAGCGCGTCAGGCTGTCATCAAACGGATCAGACAGCAGATCCATCAAACCATGCGGCGCGCCATGTGCCAAAGGTTCAAAAATCTCGGGCCGTGCGGCGCCCGATGGTGTCAGGCCGATCAGCTCGACCGATTGCATGCCTTCACAATTGCGCAGTGCCAGTTGATCGCCCTCGCGCACCGATATCATGATCGCGCCCCGCCCGGGAATTTCATAGCGTTCGCGGTTGCGTGCCATCGCGGTGCGTCCGGCATTGATGATGCGACTGGGGCGCGCAGCGCGGACAGCGTGCGGATAGGTTTCCGGTGTTCGGGCAAGGTCGATCATTGTGGCCTCGTGTGCGGTGAATGATCTGAAAGCGGCGGGCCTGAAGGGTATTTGGTGTTTTTACTTTATCGGGAAAAGGCAGAGAGGCCAGCTTTGACACTGGCCTCTCGCTGTGTCGGTTGAGTAAGGCAGCACCTTAAGGGGTTAGGGCAGATCGGTGCTGCGTCACGTCAATCAGATTACATGTCTTTGTAGGCTTTGTTCTCGTGAATGGCCATCGAGGCGATGGTCCAGATGCACACGCCAACACCAACAAGCGTAAGCGCCACGAGCAGAGCCGGTTTGTCAGCAAAGGTGAAGTAGGCTTCTGCGCCTTCCCAACTGGTAATCGGAGCTGAGTTCATGTTTCAGTTTCCTTGTTTCGATGTGTCAGAATGATCTTACTCAGCCGGGGTCGGCGAAGTCGGATCGTTGGCGAATGCCGCCGGAACGGTGCTTTCCGGATAGGCGCTTACCGGTACTTCTGCCTTGTCGAGACCAGCCACTTCTGCCTGTTCAGACACGCGCAGCAGACCAACAAGCTTCAGAACCAGGGACAGAACGTAGCCCGGTGCGAAGCCAAGGATCATGAAGACGACAGCACTTGAAAGCTGACCAACAAACGAGATCTCCGGACCGGCAACGTTTTGGTAGCCAGACGCAAAGATACCGGCCATTACCAGGCCCCAGACACCGCCAAAGCCGTGGACGGCAACCGCGCCAACCGCATCGTCGATCTTGAATTTCTCGACAAGGATGTCGTTAAGTTTCGGCATGACGCAACCGCCGCCGAAGCTGACGAGGAAGGCAAGACCCGGATAGTAAAGGTCAAGTGCCGGTGCAGACGAAATCACACCGATCAGGGCGCCAGACATCATCCAGAACGGATCACGAGTGACCAGATACGCACCGATCATGCCGCCTGCAACGCCCATCAGGGTGTTGAATGCGAATGCCGACAGGGTTGCCGGGGTGTTGTAAATGGTCATCCAGGTGTCGCCGGTATAGATGATGCAGCCGCCAAGGAAGCCAAAGAAGCCCATAACAATGAGCATCAGGCCAATCAGCGACATCGGCATGTTGTGGCCGTTGATGTTGTTGACTGTACCGTCGGCATTGAAGCGACCGATACGCGGGCCGAGGTTGATCAGAACGCCAAGTGTGAAGAAGCCAGCGATGGTGTGAACGGCACCCGCCGCACCAACGTCATGCAGGCCCCACTCGGTGGTGAGCCAACCATCCGGATGCCAGCCCCAGGACGCGCCAAGGATCCAGACAACAGCGCCGAGGAACAGGGCGAGGATGGTGAAGCCGGAAATACGGATACGTTCGATCACCGAACCCGACATAATCGAGGCAGTGGTTGCCGCAAACAGCGTGAAGGCCGCATAGAAGATACCTGACGCGTTATCAGTCAGGTTCGGACCCATATATTCGCTCCAGGGCAGACCTGCCTCGGAGCCGTCGGAAATGGTGAAGCCGGTCGGGAACGCAAGATAGATCCACCAGCCAATATAATAGAAGGCCGGGATCAGGAATGCGAACGCGATGAGGTTTTTCATGCCGGATGCCAGCGCGTTCTTTGCGCGCGATGCACCCATTTCATAGGCAAGGAAGCCTGCGTGAATTGCAAGCATCAGTGCAGTACACCACCAATAGAATACTTCGGAATTGATGGTCGTTGCCATGCTGAGTGATGCTTCAAGGCTGTCCAGCCTCGCCATCAACTCTGGTACGGATTGTTCCATTTTAGTCTCTCCATCACAAAATGCCCCCCGATGGACATTCCTTTTATTAAAAATCAATTCCCTATAGTGAACAAGTTCTAATGTGTTTTTTATTGTGCGACGCAAAAATTATATAAAAATCAATTACTTAAAATTTTATCTTGGCCTGTCACGATTGAGTTGAGTAAAAAATAGACGAAGAAAATTGATGCATTCAAAATATGCAGACTCGTGGAGTCGTGCCGATTCTGACAATTTCCATGATGGGAAATGCAGCTCTTGGTTGGATGGGGGGATAATGGCAGGCGACCGACCAATGGAAACGATCTAGTGACCGCGCGCTTCGCTTGGCTTCAAGCCATAAGCGTCTTTGTAGCTGCGTGAAAAATGGCTGCTGTTGGAAAAGCCGGTGGCAAAGGCGATTTCTGAAATGGTCAGGGCACTTTGCGTCAACAGCCTGCGCGCATGTTCAAGCCGGACCTGGCGATAGGTTTCAAGGAACGACTTGCCAAGATGCTGATCAAACAGGCGATCAAGCTGCCGGGTTGAAAGCCTGGCAAAGCGCGCCATTTCGTCGCGGGTTTTCGGATCTTCGATGGTGGTTTCCATCTTTTCCAGAACCCTGAGCAATCCGGCATGATGGACGTTATAGCGTTCGGCAAGCGATGCCCGTTGCGGGCCGCCCGATTGTCCGACTTGTGTATGCAGGTACCAGTCCGACACCCGGGTTGCGAAATCCGCCCCAAGGTTTTCGGCGATCATGGCATGCATCATGTCAAGCGGCGCCACCCCGCCGCCACAGGTGATGCGATCCCCGTCAATCACAAACCGTGCGCGTTGGGGTTCCAGATCCGGAAAGGCTTCGATCAGGGCCGGGGCATGTTCCCAGTGAATGGTGAATTGGCGCTGCCCCAGAAGCCCGGCGGCGGCCAGAACATAGGCGCCGCTTGATATGCCGCCCATGCGCACACCCCAGCGGGACAGTTTGCGCAAATTGCCCAGCATGCCTGGTGCCTGCCATTGCGACGGATGTCCACCGGCACAGATGAACAGGGTGTGCAAACTTGTCGGGGCCTGCGACAGCGGGGTGGTCGGCACCATCGTGCCCGACGAGGACAACACGTTTCCACCCGCCGCCGAATAATTCAACACCTTGTAGATCGGCTGACCGGCCAGAAGGTTGGCTGCACGCAGCGGCTCAATCGCCGAGGCATAAGACATCAACGCAAAATCGGGCAGCAACATGAAACCGATATTCTGGGTCGCCGGAACCGGTTTGGCATCAAGTTGCCCGGTACGCGGGGTGCGTGTGGTTCTGCTTTGGGGGGCTGGGCTCATGACGCCGGTATCCCGCGTTGGGCGACAATAATATCGCGATGTCGCATTTGTGTTATTGGATGTCTTTAATAGACAAGCTGCAATTTGCACCTCTGTCAAGATTGCTGGGTACCCGATGTGGGCAACAGCGAAAGATCGATGATGCGTTATTCAGCCCTGTCATTGCTTGGCAATGCGTTTTCCAAGAACAAGAACTGG
Organism: Thalassospira indica; assembly: GCF_003403095.1. Taxonomy (NCBI): domain Bacteria; kingdom Pseudomonadati; phylum Pseudomonadota; class Alphaproteobacteria; order Rhodospirillales; family Thalassospiraceae; genus Thalassospira; species Thalassospira indica. Next base: position 1,719,764 of record NZ_CP031555.1, read on the forward strand.
AAGCCGGCCTGGCGCAATCCGGATCCGAAACCGCATTACGATGTCATCATCATCGGCGGTGGCGGGCATGGATTGGCAACCGCCTATTACCTGTCAAAGGTGTTCGGTGTGCGCAATGTTGCCGTGCTTGAGAAGGGCTATCTTGGATCGGGCAATATCGGGCGGAATACGACGATCATACGATCCAACTACCTGCTTGAAGGCAATAACCCGTTCTACGAATTTTCGATGAAGCTTTGGGAAGGGCTTGAGCAGGATTTCAATTTCAACGCCATGGTGTCCCAGCGCGGCGTGATCAATCTGTTTCATTCCGATGCCCAGCGCGATGCCTATACAAGGCGTGGCAATGCCATGCGCCTGCATGGGGTCGATGCGGAGCTTTTGAACCGGGACCAGTTGCGCGAAAAGCTGCCGTTCCTTGATTATGAGAATGCCCGTTTCCCGATCATGGGCGGGTTGATGCAGGCGCGCGGCGGCACGGTGCGCCATGATGCGGTGGCGTGGGGCTTTGCCCGCGGGGCCGATCGGAACAGCGTTGATATCATCCAGAACTGCGAAGTCACCGGCATTGACCGCGATGGGGATCAGATCACCGGGGTGCAAACCACGCGGGGTGCTATCAGGTGCAACAAGCTGGCCATGGCGGTGGCGGGCAGTTCAAGCCATGTCGCGAAAATGGTCGATATGCGCCTGCCGATTGAAAGCCACGCACTTCAGGCCTTTGTGTCCGAAGGGTTGAAACCGTTTATCGATACTGTGGTCACCTTTGGCGCGGGGCATTTTTATGTGTCGCAATCCGATAAGGGCGGTCTGGTGTTTGGCGGGGATATCGAAGGGTATAATTCCTATGCCCAGCGCGGGAACCTTGCATGCGTGGAACATGTGGCCGAGGCCGGTATGGCGATGATCCCGGCACTGTCGCGGGTGCGTATCCTGCGCAGTTGGGGCGGGATCATGGATATGAGCATGGATGGATCGCCGATCATGGATCGCACGCATTTATCCAACCTCTATTTCAATGGTGGCTGGTGTTATGGCGGGTTCAAGGCGACCCCGGCGTCGGGATATTGCTTTGCGCATTTGCTGGCGACCGATGCGCCGCATGAAACCGCAACCGCGTTTCGCATGGACCGTTTTGCGCGCGGGTATCTTCTGGATGAAAAGGGCGTTGGCGCCCAGGCCAACCTGCATTGAGGAAATTTGGAAATGAGTAGTCTTGTCAAATGTCCGCATTGTGGTTTGCGCCCACGCGAGGAATTTACAATCCGTGGCGAAGTTGCCGCCCCGCGCCCAGATGCCGGTGCCGATGAAGCCGTTTGGTTTGATCATGTTTACCTGCGCGACAACCCGCGCGGTGAAAATCGCGAATACTGGCATCATTCCGGCGGGTGTCGCCGCTGGCTGGTGCTAAGCCGCAATACCCTTACCCACGAAACGTCTGACGTCGTCGATGCCAGCACCTTGAAGGCGGAGGGCAGGGCATGACCAGTTTCCGGATTGATGGCGGTACCCTGATTGACCGCAATGATGTGCGCCGCTTTACCTTTAATGGCGAAGCACTCACTGGCTTTGGTGGCGATACAGTTGCATCAAGCTTGTTGGCCAATGGCAGGCAACTGGTCGGGCGCAGTTTCAAATATCACCGACCACGCGGCATCCTGACCGCCGGGGCGGCGGAACCCAATGCACTTTTGACCATCGGGCGGGACGGGCGGCGTGATCCCAACACCCGGGCGACCATGGCGGAGCTGTTTGACGGGCTTGAGGCGCGATCACAGAACTGCTGGCCGAATGTCAATTTTGATATCGGGGCGGCCAATGGGTTGCTTGGGCCGCTTTTGGGCGCCGGGTTCTATTACAAGACATTCATGTGGCCAGCGGCCTTTTGGGAAAAGGTTTATGAGCCGCTGATCCGCAAGGCCGCAGGGCTTGGCCGGGCAAGCTATGATCCCGATCCGGGCTACTACGAAAAATGCTGGGCGCATTGTGATCTTTTGGTGATCGGGGCGGGGCCAGCTGGGCTTGCTGCTGCCCTGACGGCCGGGCGGGCCGGGGCGCGCGTGATCATTGCCGACGAAGGGGCGCAACTTGGTGGTGGTTTGATCGCCGAAGGTAGCCCGGTGGGTGGTAAACCAGCCGACACAGTGCTTGCCGATATCATTGGTGAATTGCATGCCCTTCCCAATGTCGAGATCAAAAAACGCACCACCGTTTTTGCCGCCTATGACGATCAGGTATTTGGCGCGGTTGAACGGGTGCAGAAGCATCTGCCAGAACACGAGATTAATCCCCATCGCGCCATGGAACGCCTGTGGCGGATTGTCGCCCGACAGGTGGTGCTGGCGACCGGGGCGGAAGAGCGCCCGATTGTCTTTGGCGGCAATGACCGCCCGGGTGTCATGATGGCCGGGGCCATGCGCACTTATTTGAATGCCTATGGCGTGGCACCGGGCAAGCGGGTGGCGCTGTTTGCCAATAACAGTCAGGCCTATCAGACCGCGCTGGACCTTGAGGCGCGCGGTATAGAGGTCGCCGCGATCATTGATCCGCGCACCTGCCCGAATATTGATTATGACGGTAAGGCGCGCCTGATTGCCGGTGCGATGGTGCGTGATACCGCTGGGCGCAAGGCGATCAAATCCATCGCGGTGCGCCATGATGACGGTCGTGATGAAGTCATTGCGGTCGATGCCCTGGCCGTATCAGGCGGATACAGCCCGATTGTGCATCTGGCCTGCCATCGCGGTGGCAAGCCGGTTTGGTCGGGCGCGCATGTCGGTTTCATGCCGCCGGAAAATACCGATGGCATGACGCCCTGCGGCGCAGTTGCCGGAAAATTCGGTATTGCGGCCTGTTTCGCCGACGGCGGTGTTGCTGCGGTCAAGGCGCTTGCAGAACTGGGTGTGATGGGCGAGGCCGCTTCGCTCCCGGGCGTCGAGCAGGCCGAGGAAAAAGTCGATCATATCCTGCCGGTCTGGCGGGTGGCATCAAGCAAGGGTAAGGCCTTTGTCGATTATCAGAATGACGTCGCGGCGTCTGACATCGCGCTCGCCATGCGCGAAGGTTATGATCATGTCGAACTTGCCAAGCGCTATACCACCAACGGCATGGCAACCGATCAGGGCAAGACATCGAATGTGAATGCCATTGGCATTCTGGCCGAGAACAAGGGTGTATCGCCCGGCGAAATCGGCACAACAACCTTCCGCCCGTTCTACACACCGGTATCATTCGGCGCGCTAGTTGGCGCATCCAAGGGAATGGATTTCCAGCCGGTGCGCAAATCCCCCCTGCATGGCTGGGCAGAGCGCAATGGCGCAAAGTTTGTTGAAACCGGCCTTTGGTATCGGTCAAGCTGGTTCCCGAAGGACGGCGAGACTTTCTGGCGTGACAGCGTTGATCGTGAAGTCAATACCGTGCGAACCAACGTCGGCATCTGTGATGTTTCCACCCTTGGCAAGATCGAGATTTTTGGCGCTGATGCGGCAGAGTTTCTTAATCGGGTTTACTGCAATGCCTTCCTGAAGCTGCCAGTGGGCAAGGCGCGCTATGGCATCATGCTGCGCGAGGATGGCTTTGTGTATGATGACGGCACGACGAGTTGCCTTGGCGAAAATCATTACTTCATGACGACGACAACCGCCCTTGCCGCAGGGGTTCTGACCCATCTGGAATTCTGCGCGCAGGTGCTGTGGCCGGAGTTGGATGTCCGTCTGGCATCTGCAACCGATCAGTGGGCGCAGATGGCGATTGCCGGACCGAAGTCACGTGATGTGCTGTCCAAGATTATTGATGACGATATTTCGAACGAGGCATTCCCGTTCCTGGCTGCGCGTGAAGTATCGATGTTTGGCGGGCGCCTGAAGGGGCGGTTGTTCCGAATTTCGTTCTCGGGCGAGTTGGCCTATGAGATTGCCGTGCCGGCCGGATACGGTGAAAGCGTTGCCGATGCGATCATGGCTGCCGGGGAAGAATTCGGGATCACGCCATATGGCACAGAGGCCCTTGGCGTCATGCGGATTGAAAAGGGCCATGTCACCCACGCGGAAATCAACGGCACGGTCACACCGGCGGACCTTGGTATGGGCAAGATGGTGTCAGCCAAGAAGGATGATTTCATCGGCCGTGTGATGAACCTGCGTGAAGGGCTGGTTGATCCATCGCGACCGGCGCTTGTCGGGATCAAGCCGAAATCACCGTCTGACAAGTTCGCCACCGGATCGCATATCCTTAATCCCGGTGATGCGGTTACTCTTGCCAATGATCAGGGTTATGTCACCTCAATGTGTCATTCCCCGACGCTTGGCCATGCGATTGGTTTGGCGCTGGTCAAAAATGGCCCGAGCCGCGTTGGTGAGGAAGTCGTTATCTGGAACGGTCTGGCCGGAATAACCGTGACCGGCATCCTGTGTGATCCTGCCTTTGTCGACCCGGAAAATGAGAAACTCCATGCGTGATTATCTGTTAGAAAATCGTTCGCCATTCCTAGATGTCGCGGCGGCGGACAAGGGGGCGTCAATCCGTCTTGCCCCTGTCACCGGGGGCTTTGTCTTTCACGTGCTGGGCGATGCGAAAAGCGATGAAGCGGCCCTGAAAAAGGCGCTTGCAAAGATTGCCCAGGAACTTGGTGCGGATGTGCGCAAATCCGCGCCAAATCAGTGGTTCTGGGTGGGGGATGCGGATGTTTCTTCTGACCAGCGGGCTGAAATCCAGTCGGCACTTTCCAGCCAGTTTGCCCTTTGCGATCAGACACACGGGCGGGTGCGCATGGTCCTTTCGGGGGCGTCATCGCGAACGGTTCTGGCCAAGGGCACCATGGTCGATTTGTCAGCCGACCTTTTTGCCATCGGTCAGTCGGCCATGACCCAGATCGGGCATATCGGTGCGATGATCACCCGTGTTGAGGATGACAGTTTTGAACTGATCGTTCTGCGAAGCTTTGCAGGTAGCCTTTGGGACGAGTTGCAGCATATGGCGACCGAGTTTAATAAGCCGGCTTCGATGTCCTGATATATTTTGTATTTTTGTATGCTAGTTGCTTTTTCAGAGGTTCGTCGTGGATTGGTTCCTTTATTTTACGTATTATATTAGGTCTTTATTTTTTGCACGAGCTTAACTTAAGATTGCAATATTCACAGGTGTGCAATCAACGGGTTAGGTGAAGAGAATGCATCAAATTGTTCATAAGGCAAGGCGTCTGTTATTCGGTGTTTCAGTTATTTTGCTCTTCGCTTCTGTCTTCTATCTAACATATGAAGAAGGGCTTGTGAGGAACTGGATAGCTCTGTTGATTCTGGATGGTGGAAAGGTTGGTGATTTAAGCGAACTTCCCGACCAGGGCGGAGCTTACTACTTGATATTGGCGTGGGAGTTTGTTGCTGCGCTTATCCTTTTTGGCTTATGTGTTTCCCTGCTTAACCTTTTGTTGCCTAGCCGAAGTGGGGCTGCTGGTTCTGATGATCAGCAGGCTAGTCGTGTGAGATACTCGGAGCCGATTGCACTCGTTACAGCAGCAGCGCTTGGAGCTTGGGCTACTTTTATAATCGCAAAGGATGATCGAGCGCTTGTTGGTCAAATCGAGGCTCAAAGGCTTGAGTTGGAAACGGAAAGAGTGCGGCTAGAGCGTCAAAAGGTTCAGCTCGAGCAGGATAGGTTGCAGCTCGAAGAAGAGCGCATCATTACGTTGGGTGAAGTCGAAAAAGAGCGTAGTCAAGCGAGCGTAAAGGTCGCTGAAATTGAAAATATTCGTTTAGAAAAACAGCTGAAGTTCGATGCAGAGCACAACAAGCATTTAATAGAGCAGGGTACGTTCAATCGTGTTGTCTCATTATGGTCTTCGTGCGTCCATGCAACAGCGCTTCAGACTCAGCCAGTTGGAACCGGTGGTTCCGGCCAATATACTGGGAGTATGAAGCAAGGTGAGGACACTATCGAATGCTTAGCTGACCTTGATGAGGTTATGAGAAGCACGATGTATGCTGGTGTGTTAACAGATAAAAACTTACAAACAATGTTAGAATTACGCGAGAAATTGATAGAAATAAATAAAAAGGCGATCTCTGGTGAGGAATACGATGTGGAATCCGCTCTGGACTTCAATAAGTTTTTCTTGGGTAGGCAGCAAGATTGATTTTCTATTGTTTTGTCAGGACCTACGCGCTGGGTGAAAGCACCTGAATCAGTAGTGGCATTGCGACGAAAAAGTTAACCCTATGTCCGGCTTGTGATGCCTGTGTCGCAACGTGAATAGTGCTTCCGGCGCGGGTTATGGTGGTGATAAAGGAACTCTTCGGTGTGAAAGCGCAAGCCGAATTATGGCGAGGCAGCTAGCCAATGTCGCCAATGCTCTACACCAATGCTCACACAGAGGAATTTTTGACAACCGTCTAGCAGAAGAGCAAGGGGCCTCAAATTGCAGCCCTTTGTCATTGGGGGTTACCTCGTCAAAACACCCAGAAGCTTATCAAGGAACACTTCACAACGGCCCAACTGATCAAGTTCGATGAACTCGTCGGGCTTGTGGGCCTGTTCGATATTGCCCGGACCGCAGACGACCGTGGGGATATCGCCAAGGGCTGAAAACGCGCCGGCTTCTGTACCGAAGCTGACCTTGCCGGTGGTGTTGGCACCCGTGAGCGCCATAACCAGTTTGGTGACTTCCTCGTCATCGCCGGTCGCAAGGCCCGGCATATCGGAAATCACTTCAACCTCGATGCCGACATCGTCGTAAATCTCGCGCATTTCGGGTTCGAGGGTATTTTCGATGTAATCGTAAATCTTGGCTTTAAGCGCTTCGCGGTCATCATTGGGCAGATTGCGGAATTCAAAATCGACAAAGCAATTCTGCGGAATGATGTTGAGCTGTGTGCCACCCTTGATCACACCGGTATGGAAGGTGGTGTGGTTTGGCTCAAACTCGTCATCATGCGGGCCGTTTTCGCGGCATTCACGGCCAAGCTTACGCAGGAACACCACCAGTTCGGCGGCAAATTCAACCGCATTGACCCCTTCGCGCGGCAACGACGAGTGCCCCGAACGACCGGTGAAATGTGCACGCGCCGAAAACTTGCCCTTGTGCTGGGTGATGACCTTCATCTCGGTCGGTTCGCCGACAATGCACATGGCCGGTTTGTGCGGCAGATTGTTGATCGCCTCAACCAAACTGGGGACACCCAGACAGCCGACTTCCTCGTCATAGGTGAAAGCCAGATGGATCGGCACCCGAAGGTTGGCGTTCTTAAAGGTTTCCGCCTTGGCCAGAAGGCAGGCCAGAAAACCCTTCATGTCGCACGATCCGCGGCCATAAAGCTTCTCGTCGCGGATATCAATCTCGTAGGGATCGGATGCCCAGTTCTGGCCTTCGGTCGGGACCACGTCACTGTGACCTGACAGGATCACACCGCCCGCAACGTTCGGGCCGATGGTGGCATAAAGGTTGGCCTTGGTATCCGTCGGGTCGCGCACAACCAGCGTGTCATAGCCCAAACCGTCAAGAAACGCCTTCACCTCGTCAATCAGTGCCAGATTGGGCGTCATGCTGACGGATTGATGGCGGATCAGTTTGCGGCACCATTCAATGGTATTTTCTGACGGGGCAAGTGCGGCGGTGGTCATTCGACGAATTGTTCCTTGAGGATACGTTCTTCAAGATTGTGTTCCGGATCAAACAGCAACTTGATTTTCATGCTGCGGTCTTCGCGGATTTTCACGCTCGAGACATCGCGAACCTCGGTATAGTCGGCAACGGCCGAAACCGGACGCTTTTCGGGGTTCTCGATCTGGAAAACGACTTCTGCGCCATGGGGCAAAAGCGCGCCACGCCAGCGACGCGGGCGAAACGGACTGATCGGTGTGAGGGCTAACAACCCGCTTCCCATCGGCAGGATCGGACCATGTGCCGACAGGTTATACGCGGTACTTCCGGCCGGCGTACAAACAAGCGCGCCATCACAAACAAGTTCGGCCAGGCGTTCGACGCCATCAACCTTGATGCGCAATTTGGCGGCCTGACGGGTTTCACGCAATAGCGAGACTTCGTTGATTGCCAGCGCACACAGGCTTTCTCCCGAAACGGTGTGGGCTTCCATCTGAAGCGGGTGCAGCTCCACGGTCTGGGCCTCTGCGATGCGGTCGGTCAAATTCATTTCGCGGAATTCATTCATCAGAAATCCGACCGTGCCCCGGTTCATGCCATAGATCGGCACCTTGCGGCCCATATAACGGTGCAGGGTTTCCAGCATGAACCCGTCGCCGCCAAGGGCTACGATCACGTCGGCCTTGTCGGGCGCAATGTGGCCGTATCTGTGTTTTAGCCGGTACATCGCATCCTGTGCGATTTTGGTTTCGGCTGCAACGAAGGCGATGGAATCAAGCTGCATCTTCGATCCAACGGATGTTTGGGGCTCGCCCGAAAAGGGCATGGCCGAACAATAGAGTACGCTTTGCACTGAATTGCAAGGGGCTGCGTGATGTTCGTCCCCATGCGGATGTTTTGACTAAACACCAGTATGATTGACGGCACGAAAAAAACAGTGGAACCTGAAAGTTACGGGTTCCGATCTCCGGTTCAAATCAAAAAAACAGAACGGCGCGATGTCAAAAGAACCATTCAGCTTCTCTGCCGCCCTTTCCCGCATTTCACGTCCTGATGAAGGTCATGATGATGATGTGCTGGAAGTCGGCGAAAGCATGGAACTTGATGGTTCGTCCGAAACAGCACTCGTCCCCAAACGGATCCGCAACCCGGATGCCACCCGTCAAAAGCTTCTGGGTGCCGCGTTTGGCGAAATCCGCCGCGCCGGGTTCGGCGGGGCGTCAATCAATAACATCCTCGAACAAAGCGGCTGTACGAAAGGTGCGCTTTATCACCACTTTTCCGGCAAGGCCAAGCTGATCAATGCCGTGATCGAGGAATGCTTGCCGGGCTATGTCGATGAAGTCTGGCTGGATGACCTTGAAGGGGCTGAAGACATATTGCCCGTTTTGATGGGGCAGGTGGATCGACTGGGCGGTGAAAATGCACCGAAAATGCTGGCAGGCGGATGCCCCCTGGCGCGTCTGGCATCCGGTGCCGGTGAACTTGATGAAAGCCTGCGCAAACGTATTGATGGTGTGTATCGCTATTGGCGGCGCGGACTTGCGTCCCACATCGGCAAGGCGCAGTTCAACAAAACAGTCCGTACCGATATCGAACCGTCTGCCGTGGCGGAATTCATCATTGCCGCCCTGCACGGGTTCCTGACCCGCCCGCCCGCCTTGCGCAATCTGGAAACCCAGGATTCATTTGCGCGCGAATTTGCCCGTTATCTGAACAATCTTCGCCCCTGAAAGGCCTGAGTTCGGTGCGTTGTGGCGCGCATTGTCCCGTCCTTTGCTCAATTAAAACAAAAAAATAGTGTATTTATTGATCTATTGACATTTATTTATGTTCAATTAGGTATAATGCACAAAATCATGATGAATTGATCATTGGAGACAGTCCCATGCGTTCCCTTATCCTTTCTGCCGTTGCGGCGGTCACCTTTGCCTTTGTGGGCAGTGCTGCGCAGGCGGAACGTCTTACCGAAAAGCCGCTGGTTGATGCCAACTGGGTTGCGGACAATCTTGATAACCCGTCGATGGTTGTTGTTGATATCCGCTCGCTTACCAAGGACGGTAACCCTTATGAAGCTGGCCACATTCCGGGTGCCGTCTTTGCGCCCTATGGCAAGTTTGGCTGGCGGGCAAAGGTCAATGATGTGGTTGGCATGCTGCCGCCGGTTGATGTGATTTCCAAACGCATCGGTGCGCTTGGCATCGATAATGACAAACAGGTTGTCGTCGTTCCTGCTGGCCAGAACAGCTCCGACTTCGGTTCTGCCACCCGCGTTTACTGGACCTTCAAGGTGCTTGGTCATGACGCGGTCACCATCCTTGATGGCGGGCAGCGCGCCTGGCTTGCGGCAGGCAAGGACGTTTCGACCGATCCGGTGACGCCAGAGGTTGTTGCATTCAATGCCAATTTCCGCCCGGAACTTGTTGCGAGTGCCGATGATGTTGCCAAGGCACGGGCAGAGGGTGTTGCACTTGTTGATGCCCGTCCGGTGTCGCAGTTCAAGGGCGAAGCCAAAAGCGGTGTTGTTGCCCGTCCGGGCGCCATTCCCGGTGCAAAAAACATTCCACAGTCAGAGTTCTATAGCGATCAGGACGGTGCCTTTGTCGCGGCGGATGTGATTGAAAACCTTGCTGCCAATGTCGGTGTTTCCAAGGATGCCAAGGAAATCACCTATTGCAATACCGGCCACTGGGCATCGGTTGCATGGTTTGGCCTGTCTGAAGTGATGGGCAACAAGAACACCGCCATGTATGATGGGTCCCTGACGGAATGGGCGGCAGATCCGAACCGTGAAATGGTCATCCCGGAATAACCGGATCGCCATACGGTTTCACCAAACCGCGAAATTTCTGGACGGAACCGCGCAGCCGGTTCCGTTTGTGTTAGGCTCAGGACCTATTAATTTGATTTGAATGGCAGAGGTTATATTTGTGAAATCCAAGGAAAAGCCCGCAGGTCGGGCTGGTATCCCGGACAAGGGATTTGACGCAGGAGTTTGCAAATATAACCTCTGTCCTTCGGATTAACCGTATTTGCACGGGCTACTTTGTCGCAAAGCCTTGAAAGATGTAAATCTTCCTGCGGTTTTGCTCCGCGTATCCGCACAAATACGGTGAACCATTCATACCAAATTAACAGGTCCTGAGCCTAAGCATCTGATTTCAGGTAATCGAGCCTCACCATGTCTGAAACAACCCTGAATGCAAATCCGGCAACACCGGGTTTCACCTTTGACAAGGGACCGGCTGCCATCACCGCCGTCCTGTTTGTCCTTGTCGGGATCGCCATTTCACAGGCGGTCGACCTTAAACAGGCCGTGCTTTATGGCCTTGGCGGACTGCTGGGCATTGCGCTGTATCACGCATCCTTTGGTTTCACCGGCGGTTGGCGCCGCTTTTCGGTTGAGAAGCGCGGCCGTGCCTTGCGCGCGCAGCTTCTGATGATCGGGGTTGCGGCGGCGGCCTTTATCCCGTTGCTGGCGCTTGGTAATCCGTTTGGCGGATCGGTCGTCGGTGCGGTTGCGCCTGTCGGCATGTCCGTCCTGATCGGGGCGTTTCTGTTTGGGCTTGGCATGCAGCTTGGTGGGGGCTGTGGTTCGGGCACGCTGTTCACGGTTGGCGGCGGCAGTGCGCGGATGCTGATCACGCTCGTCTTCTTTATTATCGGGGCGGTGATCGGGACGGCGCATTTGCCGATGTGGCTTGAGCTGCCCTCCTTGCCGCCAATGAGCCTTGGCCGTGAATATGGCATTGGCGGTGGTCTTGCCGTGACGTTTGGTGGTCTGGCGCTGGTGGCGTTGCTGACCGTGTTCGTCGAAAAGCGTGCCCATGGCGGGTTGGAAGTTGTTTCAACCGCACCGCGCGAAGGTCTGGCGCGTTTCATCCGTGGCCCGTGGCCGATGATCTGGACCGGCTTGCTTTTGGCCGGGCTTAATGTTGCGACGCTTCTGATTGCGGGCCATCCGTGGTCGATCACTTTTGGCTTTGGTCTTTGGGGCGCAAAGATCGCGCAGGTGATGGGCATTCCGGTTGAAACCTGGGAATTCTGGAACTGGGCTGGCCCGGCGCGTGCGCTTGGCAATTCGGTCCTGCAGGATAATACGTCTGTGATGAATTTCGGCATCGTGATCGGGGCAGCCTTTGCCGCCGCGCTTGCGGGCAAGTTCGCGCCGAAGGTTTCTGTTCCGCTTGCATCGCTTATCGCGGCCGCGATTGGCGGGCTTTTGATGGGCTATGGCGCGCGTCTGGCGTTTGGCTGCAATATCGGCGCATTCTTTAGCGGGATTGCGTCCGGCAGTGTGCATGGCTGGCTGTGGTTTGTGCTGGCCTTTGTCGGTAGCTGGATCGGCATTGCGTTGCGTCCTGTCTTTGGAATGGATGGTTTCCGGAAATGAGCGAGAAAAACACACTCCTGTTTGGTGCGGTCTTCCTTGCGGCAACCGGTGCCGTTGCGCTGGATCACTACAGCCACACCGCAAATATCCCGGCAGTTGCCAATCCGGCCCCGGCCAAACTTCCGGCAGCGGGCAGCAATCCCTGTGCTGCCAATCCCTGTAGCGCAAGTCCATGTGGGGCGAACCCATGTGCTGCAAACCCGTGTGGCGCAGGATATAATCCGTGTGCGGCGAATCCCTGTGGCGCGAATCCATGCGGTGCAGGGTATAACCCCTGTGCGGCAAGCCCGTGTTCGGCCAATCCGTGCGCAGCCTACAACCCGTGTGCGGCAGGAAACCCTTGCAGCCCTTCCAGTCCGTGCGGTGGCTTTAACCCCTGCGGTGTGCGGTCGGTTAACCCTTGCGCTGCTGCACCATGCAGCGCCAATCCCTGCGCTGCATTCAATCCGTGTAGCGCTTCGAACCCATGTGCGGCAGGAAATCCGTGTGCCGCTTATAACCCGTGTGCAGCCTCGCCCTGTGCCGCGTCTCCGTGCGCGCCAGCGGCAAGTAACCCATGTGCCGCCAGCAATCCGTGTGCTGCCTATAATCCGTGCGGGGCAGGGAACCCGTGTGCGGCGTATTGATGCCAGCAAAGGCAGTATGCATTTGAATTTACAACGGCATGGCAGCGCAATTCTGCCATGCCGTTGTGCGTAAAACGCGGGGCTGTCAAAAATAAGCTGTTTGACAAGGGGGTAAAACTCTGCGCATGGTGTGGCTGTTATTTGATCGCTCCAGAAGCGTAGAGGGGAATTAACGCCCCTACTGTCGAGTGGTTAACCCAAGAACGCATTGAAGTATCCAGCTACGCGGGTGCTTCCAGAACTGCAAGGCGCAGACCTGATTACTAATTTTCACCGGGCGAAGTCCCAGCTGTCTGCAGCCTCCAATTTACGAGTTACCCTTATTTGACCCAGTTTTCCGAACTCGGCCTCGCCGAGCCGGTCCTTCGCGCGCTTGCCCAAGAAGGCTACGACGCGCCGACCCCGATCCAGGCACAATCCATTCCCTCTCTTCTAGACGGTAAGGACCTGCTTGGTATCGCACAGACCGGTACCGGCAAGACGGCAGCGTTCGCATTGCCGATCCTTGACCGCCTTTCCAAATCCCAAACCCGCACGCCCAAAGGGGCATGCCGTGTACTTGTTCTTGCGCCGACGCGTGAACTTGCCGCCCAGATTGGCGAGAGTTTCCGTGCCTATGGCCGCTTTCTCAATGTCCGCACGGCTGTCGTTGTTGGTGGTGTTGCCCCTGGTCCGCAGATCAAGGCGATAACCCCTGGCGTCGAGGTTCTTGTCGCAACACCTGGTCGTTTGCTTGACCATGTCGACGCCGGCAAGCTCAGCCTTAAACATGTTGAAGTGGTGGTGCTTGATGAAGCCGACCACATGCTTGATCTTGGCTTCTTGCCGCCGATCAAGCGGATCATCAAGATGTTGCCGCGCGATCGCCAGAACCTGTTTTTCTCTGCCACCATGCCGACCCAGATTGGTCAGCTGGCGGGTGACATGCTGTCTGATCCTGTCAAGGTGTCGGTAACCCCGGTTGCCACTACCCAGGAACGTGTCGAACAGTCGGTCTATTTGATCGAACGCACGCGTAAGCGTCAGCTGCTGGCAGAGCTTCTTGATAATCCGGCTTTCAAGCGTACGCTGGTCTTTACCCGGACCAAGCGCGGTGCCGACCGTGTCGCGCGCCATCTTGAAGCCAATAAAATCAGTGCGGCCGCCATTCATGGCAACAAAAGCCAGAACCAGCGCGAACGTGCTCTGAACGCCTTCAAGGATGGTCAGATCAACGTGCTTGTCGCAACCGATATCGCCGCGCGCGGTATCGATGTCGATAGCGTGACCCACGTTGTGAACTTCGAACTGCCGAACGTGCCGGAAAGCTATGTTCACCGTATTGGCCGTACGGCCCGCGGTGGTGCGAGCGGATCGGCAATTGCGTTCTGTGATGAAGAAGAACGCGGTCTTCTGCGCGATATCGAAAAAACCACCCGCCAAAGCATTCCGGTGATTGATCGCCGTGATGCCAAGGCCGCAGCCGAGCAGGAAGCACTTTCCGACGAAGCGCGTGAAAGCAACCGTGGCCGCCGCAGTAATGGTGGTGGTCAGTCGCGCGGAAATGGCGGACGTGGAGCATCGGGCGGCAATGGTCGCGGTGGTCGTCCGGCCAATGGCCGGAATGCCCGCAATGAACGTTCAGATCGCAGTGATGCGCGCGCTTCTGCGCCGCGTCGTGATCGTGACGATGCCCGCAAACAAACGACGCAAAGCCGCGATGGCGCAGACAATGCTTCAAGAGCATCGGCTGACAAGGCCCCTTCGAACCCGGCACTGGAAAAATCCAAAAGCCGTTACAAGGGTGGCCTGAAGTCGAAACCTGCCAATGGTCGTGGTGGTAACGCCGAAAACGGCCCCCGTCAGAATGATGGTGGCAAGCGCCCGACGAAACGCGTTGATTCCAATGGAAATCGTCGCGACGGGGCGAAAGCTGACAATTCAATTTCTTCCGGTTTGTCCTTTATGGGCAGTGCCGAGGAACGCCGCGCGACTGGTAACGGGAGCAATAGTGCCCGAAATACCGGACCGCAAGGCAAGCGCGGCGGTGTAAACCGCAATCGCAATCATCGTGGCGCACAGTCCGGCGGGCAGCCGGGTGGTGCGGGCCGCGAAAACACTTCTGGAAAACAGCCGAGGCGTGAACGCGCCTGATTGTTTTTCAAACCCCTATAGGCGCACCCACGCGGGGTGTGTCGAAACGCCAATCAATACTCGATAGGAGATCTAAAGATGGCAACTGGTACCGTTAAATGGTTCAACGCAACTAAAGGTTTTGGTTTCATTCAGCCGGACGAAGGCGGAAATGACGTATTCCTGCACATCAGCGCCGTTGAACGCGCTGGCATGGGCCACCCGCAGGAAGGCGACAAAATCAACTACGAACTGCGCACCGACTCACGTTCGGGCCGCGTTTCGGCAGATGATCTGACCGCTGCCTAATTCGGCTTGTCCTTCCTTGTGAGGGGCACCGTATTAACGAAACCCCCATCCGGGAAACCGGGTGGGGGTTTTGTTTTGCTGAATGTTGTGCTTAAGGGCGCAAGAAGGCGATCTTGGCGCGGGTGGCAGCACTCAGGACATGGAAATGCATGGCATCGCGCGCGCCGGATGGATTATGTTCACGCACATAACGCAAGACCTGCTCGTGTTCGGCGAGCGGGGCGGCAATCGCCTTGGCGTTTGCAAAGGGCAGCATCTGGTTCTCGTGAATGATCTGGGCTGCGGGATGCATGGCCTTGGCAAACATAGGGTTGCCCGACGCCAAGAGAAGAACTTCATGAAATTCCGTATCGGCGGTGGCAGCGGCAATCAGGTCATCTGTCTCTAGTGCGTTTCGCATATCGGTGATGCTGGTCTCAAGCGCATCGAGGTGATCCTTGCTGCGCATCTGGGCCGCAAGGCCGGCAACATAGGGCTCGATCGCAAGTCGGAACTGATAAACCTGTCCGGCCTGGCGATTTCGGTCCTGACCAATCGGCGGCAGGTTCTGGCGATCGGTGATGTACACGCCTTTTCCGGCGTGGATATGGATCAGTCCAAGTGCTTCAAGTGTGGCAAGAGCTTCGCGCAGGCTGGTGCGGCTGATGCCCAGTTCGCTTGCCAGATTGCGCTGGGCGGGCAGCGAGTCACCTGCCTTTAGACCCTTGTTTTTTATCAGGTTCCGAATGTCACGTGCGGCGCGTTCCGGGGTGGTTTCACTGCGTGTCATATATTGTCCCACATCTGGTCAGACCAGTTGAATGGTTTTTGATATTCAAAAAATGCTGATTTTTAAAGGATTATGATCAATCACATGCTGAATTTACGCTGAAGAAAAAATTATTCATAGACAAAAGATCAAAAAATGTGCAGCGTCAAAATCAGGCTAAAAATAACGCATATAACTTCATAAACGATTAGACAGACGGGTAGAGGCTCATGAAACAATTCTTCAAAACTGCGATTGCTGCGGTGGCAATGCTTGCCGCACCGCTTGGGGCAGCGTCTGCCAGCGCGCTCGACAGCATTTCCGAGGCCGGTGTTCTCAAAGTTGCCGTGCCGCAGGACTTTCCGCCATTTGGTTCGGTCGGGACCGATATGCAGCCAAAGGGCTATGACATTGATATGGCGGCCCTGATTGCCGAAGAGCTTGGTGTAAAGCTTGAACTGGTACCGGTCACGTCGAGCAACCGCATCCCATATCTCAACACCGGCAAGGTTGATCTGGTGATTTCCAGCCTCGGCAAGAACCCGGACCGTGAAAAGGTGATTGATTTCAGCGATCCCTATGCGCCGTTCTATAACGGCGTCTTTGGCCCGGCTGATTTTTCGGTTGAAAAGGCAGCCGACCTTGCGGGTATGTCGGTTGGCGTGACCCGTGGTGCGATCGAAGATCTTGAACTGACCAAGATTGCGCCCTCTGATGTTGATATCAAACGCTACGAAGACAATAACGGCACGATTTCGGCCTTCCTGTCAGGGCAGGTTGACCTGATCGCGACCGGTAACGTGACGGCAGCCGCCATCATTGAACGCGACCCGCCGCGCAAGCCGGAGCCGAAATTCCTGATCAAAAATTCCCCCTGCTATGTCGGCCTGAACAAGGACGAGCCGGAACTCATGGCCAAGGTCAATGAGATCATAGCGGCTTCAATCGCCGATGGTCGTTTGAATGCGATTGCCGAAAAGTGGCTTGGTATTCCGCTTCCGGAAAAACTCTAAGCTTTTTGGCTGACTGACAGGATCGTTATAGATCAATGGCATATAAATTCGATTTCGGCGCCATAGTGCCGCATTGGCAGCTGCTGTTTGACGGGGTCATCCTGACCACGGAGCTAACAGTCATCGGTGCTGTGGTTGGCGTCGGGCTCGGGATCATGGGGGCGTGGGCGCGTGCGTCGCGCGCCCCGGTGATCAGCCAGATTGTTGGTGTGTATGTGGAATTGATCCGCAACACACCATTTCTGGTGCAACTCTTCTTTATCTTCTTTGGCCTTCCGGCCCTTGGCGTGAAGCTGACCGAATTTCAGGCGGCTGTTCTGGCGATGATCGTCAATCTTGGTGCCTATTCAACCGAGATCATCCGTGCAGGCATTCTGGCCATCCCGCAAGGCCAGATCGAAGCAGCGCAAAGTCTTGCGATGAACCGGGTGCAGATTTTCCGCTATGTCGTGATTTTACCGGCACTCAAGAAAATCTGGCCGGCCCTTTCCAGTCAGATCGTGATTGTCATGCTGGGATCGTCGGTCTGTTCGCAGATCGCGGCCGAGGAGCTGACATTTGGGGCCAACTATATCCAGGCGCTTAATTTCAGGGCGTTTGAGGTCTATTTCGTGGTGACGGGTTTGTATCTTGTGATGTCGATCCTGCTTCGGATGGGGTTGAAGGTTCTGGGCAACTTCCTGTTTGAACGGCGGCGTCATGTCTGAATTTACCCTGTGGGATATTGTTTATAACCTGCTGCTTGCGGCGCGCTGGACGGTGTTGCTGTCGCTGACGGCCTTCGTGCTGGGCGGGCTGGTCGGGTTGTTGCTTTTGATGGTGCGCACGGCGGGCAATCCGTGGGGGATCCGGCTGGTGCGCGGCTATGTCGAACTGTTTCAGGGCACGCCGCTTTTGATGCAGTTATTCATTGTCTTTTTCGGTCTGCCATTGATCGGAATTGATGTGTCGCCATGGATTGCGGCAACTCTTGGTCTGACATTGTTTACCAGCGCGTTTTTGACCGAAATCTGGCGCGGATGTGTTGAATCGGTTGGCAAGGGCCAATGGGAAGCCTCGGCAAGCCTTGGCATGAATTTCACCCAGCAGATGCGCTATATCGTTTTGCCCCAGGCGCTTCGCATTGCTGTTCCGCCAACCGTCGGTTTTTCGGTTCAGGTGGTCAAGGGGACCGCGGTGGCATCGATCATCGGTTTTGTCGAACTGACCAAGGCCGGCACCATGATCACCAATGCCACCTATGCGCCATTCACGGTCTATGGCTGTGTGGCGGTGATGTATTTTTTGATTTGCTATCCGCTATCGCTTTTTGCCCGCCACCTCGAAGGAAAGTTCCGCCATGTCGCTCGTTGAATTGCATGCCATCCACAAAAGTTTTGGCGAGCTGGAAGTCCTCAAGGGTATTGATCTGACGATTGATGAGGGGCAGGTGATTGCCCTGATTGGCAAAAGCGGATCGGGCAAAAGCACGCTGTTGCGGACCATCAATGGTCTTGAGCAGATTGACAGCGGTGTCATCATGGTTGGCGGCAAAAAGATCAGCGAACGGGATACGGATTTGCTGGCGCTTCGGCTTCAGGTCGGCATGGTGTTTCAACAGTTCAACCTGTTCCCGCATTACACGGCCCTTGAAAACGTCATGCTGTCCCCACAGGTCGTCAAAAAGCAATCCAAGGCCGAAGCCAAACAAATCGCCGAGGAAATGCTGGCCAAGGTCGGCTTGGCGGACAAGATGATTCATTACCCCGATCAATTGTCGGGCGGGCAGCAGCAGCGCGTGGCGATCGCCCGTGCACTGGCGATGAAGCCAAAGGTTCTTTTGTGTGACGAAGTGACATCGGCACTTGATCCCGAACTGGTCAACGAGGTTCTGGCGGTTGTCCGCCAACTTGCCGAAGAGGGCATGACGCTTGTCATGGTCACACACGAAATGCGTTTTGCGCGTGAAGTCTGCGACAAGCTGGTCTTTATGCATCAGGGCCGCATTCATGAAACCGGCGATCCGGAAGAAGTCTTTTCCAATCCAAAAACGCCGGAACTTTCAAGTTTCGTTGGCGGTCTTGCCTGATCAAATTCGCGTCGTTCGTGATGCTTTTATGACATCTGATGCGCAAGGCGCAGAAATGTTTAACGATTTCAGGTTGAAGCGCTAGAACGGTTCCCGTGATGCCATGACAGGTTAGGGGGCGGTTTCGATGCAGGGTGATGGGGCAGATGACGGGGTAAGTGATGTTGGGTCTGGCCAAAAGGCCGGGCTGTCGCCGATCATGGCGGTTCTGGATCGCTATCCGTTTCTTGTGCTTGGCTTGCTCCTCGTTGGGGCTTTTGCCTCGTCGAGTGCGGCACCCTTGGCCGGGCTTTATGTTGTCGAAGGATTGGGGCAAGCCCCCTGGAAGCTAAGCCTGGTGGCGATTGTGCAGGTGTGTGTGACCCTGATTGTGAACCGCACATTTGGCCACGCGATTGACCGGGCAGTACCCGTCAAGTTCCTGCTGGTCACCAGTATTCTGTGCTTTGGGATTGGCATGACCCTGCTGGGTCTGTTTCAGATTTACTGGGTTTATCTTGGCATTGCATCGATCCTTCTGGGGATTGGGTCCGGTGCGCTTTCGGTGATGTATTCATTCGGGCGTCTGTTTGCCGAACAGACCGGGCGCGATGTCGTCAAGTTCAACGGCTTCCTTCGCATCCAGACATCGCTTGGCTGGATGGTCGGGCCGGCGGCGTCCTTGTCATTTTATGGCGTCTATGGTTTTGCGCCGACCTATTATGCAATTGCCGGACTTGCCGCGATCTGGTGTGTGACCT
Organism: Thalassospira indica; assembly: GCF_003403095.1. Classification (NCBI taxonomy): domain Bacteria; kingdom Pseudomonadati; phylum Pseudomonadota; class Alphaproteobacteria; order Rhodospirillales; family Thalassospiraceae; genus Thalassospira; species Thalassospira indica. Next base: position 1,739,367 of record NZ_CP031555.1, read on the forward strand.
GTTTGGTGATTGTGCCGGGCGCATTTAAAAGCCATCACCCCAACAGTCTGAAAACCGGGCAGAAAGTCCCGTTCAACTTTGGCCTGTTGTCGGCCTGTGTGCCGGTGTTTTTCATCGGGGTGGCCAATGTGGTGTTTGTTTCGGCAATGCCGCTTTATTTCTCGACCGAGTTGGGGTTGGTCGCGTCCTCGGCGGGTTTTGCCCTGACAGTTAAATGCTTTGTTGAAGTGGTGGTGATTTATTTCTGCGCAACGCTGATCAAATGTGTTGGTGAACGCAAAGGCATGCTGATCGCAGCCCTATTGGGGGCGGTGTTTTTTGGCCTGATTTATCATGCCACAACACTTGTCGATGTGCTGGCACTCGCCGCGATTGATGGGCTTTATTACGGCATCTTTGCCGGGATCAGCATGACGTTCGTCCAAAACTTCGCCACCGATCAGCCCGGTGTTGCCACCAGTTACTATGTCAGCACGCTGTTTGTCGGGGGGCTGATCGGCAATCTTTTGACCGGGGTGGTGGCCAGTGCCTTTGATTTCCAGACAACCGTTTTGATGGCCTGCGCGTTTGCCTTTGTCGGGGCGGTGGTTTTGGCCGTGATGCGCGATGCAAAGCATTCTGCGTCGGTCAGGCAGGGTTCATGATGGCTTGACTTTGATCGCGTCCCGGCGATTATCGCGCCATGAACGAAAATACTGAAAACACCCGTCCACGTTTGTTTATTGATGCCGATGCCTGCCCGGTGAAGGCAGAGTGCGAACGTGTCGCCGAACGCCACCGGATTGAGATGATCATGGTATCAAACGGCGGCATTCGCCCGTCACGCAATCCCTTGATCAAAATCGTCATTGTCCCACCGGAGCCCGATGCCGCCGATGACTGGATTGCGGAAAACGCGCGCGCACGTGATGTGATCATCACCAATGATATTCCGCTGGCATCGCGCGGGATTGAAATCGGTGCCAGGGTTTTAAAAGCCAACGGTCAGGAATTTACCGAGGCCAATATTGGCAATGCGCTGGCGGGCCGTGAAATTGCCGCTCACATGCGCGAAGTTACCGGCGAGCAGGGCCGGAATGCCGCCTTTACCCAAAAAGACAGATCGAAGTTTTCAAGCGCGTTGGAAGTTTTGGTGCAGGCCGTTCTGCGCGGCTGATCCGCTTATTATAAAAAGCGGGCCGCCAGATGACGCATCTGACGGCCCGCACACAGGTCCTGATTTGGTGAGGGAGCAGTTCCCACGAAACCAGGCTTCCCCCCTGCGTATCTTTATGAACAGCAGCGCTTAGAACGGGTAGTGGCGCTTGCCGCTCTGGATCGTGATCCAGCGCATTTCGGTGAATTCATCAATCGATGCCTGGGATCCGAAACGGCCATAACCGGACGACTTCACACCACCAAATGGCATCTGTGCCTCGTCCTGAACGGTCGGGCTGTTGATGTGGCAGATGCCGCTTTCAATGCGTTTGGCAACGTCCATCGCACGCGGAATGTTGGTCGAGAAGACGGCAGAAGACAGACCATATTCGCTGTCATTGGCAATGCGCACAGCCTCGTCTTCATCGCCTGCGCGAATGACGACACAGATCGGGCCAAAGCTCTCCTCGGAATAGATTTTCATTGCCGGGGTGACGTGATCAAGCAGGGTGGCATCCATCAACACGCCGTCCTTGGCCTTGCCCGAACCGGCAACCAGTTTCGCACCCTTGGAAACCGCGTCTTCGACCAGTTCTTCGATGCGATTGACCGCCTCGACACTGACAACACCGCCAAGGATGTTCTCGGCCTTGGCCGGATCGCCAGCGGTCAGCGTTTTGGTCTTGGCCGCCAGTTTGGCAACAAAGTCATCAGCAACCGCATTGTCAACGATCAGGCGTTCGGTCGACATGCAAATCTGGCCCTGGTTCATATAGGCGCCAAAGGCCGCACCATTGACCGCTTCATCAAGGTCGGCGTCATCCAGAACGAGGAATGGTGCCTTGCCACCCAGTTCAAGCAGAACCGGCTTAAGATGTTCAGCCGCAAGCTTGGCGATGATGCGGCCAACGCGGGTCGAACCGGTAAAGTTGATGCGGCGCACGGCCGGATGGGCAATCAGGGTCTCTACGATTTCCGGGGCATCTTCCGGGGCATTGGTCACAACGTTGACGACACCTTCAGGGGCACCAGCTTCAACCAGGCAATCACCGATCAAACGATGCAGGGCCGGGCAAAGTTCGGACGCCTTGAGGATGACGGTGTTACCGCACGCCAGCGGCATGGCAATGGCACGCGTGCCAAGGATCACCGGGGCGTTCCAGGGCGCAATGCCCAGAACCACACCAACCGGCTGCCGAATGCCCATGGCCATCAGGCCCGGCGTGTCAGACGGAATGACGTCGCCTTGAATTTGTGTCGTCATGCCACCGGCTTCACGCAGCATATTGGCGGCAAGATGGGCGTTAAATCCACCCCACATGCGCGTGCTGCCGGTTTCATCAAGGACCAGCTGACCGAACTGATCGCCCTTGGCTTCCATGATGTCGGCGGCCTTAAGCAGGATCTTGCGCCGTGCGCCCGGACCCATTTTCGACCATTCCGGAAAGGCCGCGGCTGCTGCATCAGCCGCCTTGCGGGCATCGGCGGCATTGGCGGCTGCTGCGACAGTCGCGACTTCGCCGGTGACTGGGTTCTTGCGTTCAAAAGTGCGGTTGTTTGACGCACTTACGTCCTGATTGTTGATCAAAAGCTGGGCCTGATTCATGACGTTTCTCCTGAATTTTCATTATCTGCCGGACTGCAACGAAGCAAAATATCGCTCATGACCAAGCGGTCAAACGTCGCCTGACACAGCAGGGTGATGACCCGGACCTTGGCCCGGTTGATGTGTTTTTCGGAGGATACGGTCGCATTTTTACCAAGATACTTCGCATAACGAAGTAAAATTGGTGGTTATCCTCCCCACTGTTGTTTTGATGTTTCAAAATAACAGGTTTGTATTCGTTACATTTTTTTGTTTTTGACGGTTTCTTTGACCTTTTTTCCAGTAGGCAATGGAACGGTTCCAATGTAAAGGTGCCTAAATTGACAATTTAAGACGAAAAATTGTACATTTATACCTATAACTATTTGGGAATAGATGGGCGATAAAAAGGCATGATTGATCGACAAGGTCATCCATTTCCGGCCGCAAGCCAGAACGAAGGTACCGACAGCCCGTTTACAGATCTTGTCCCTGTCGCAGCACAGGCAATGATGGATCGTTTTGATCACCCGTTGTCGCAACAGGCCTGGGTGATGAACGATCCGGCGCGGCGAGATCGCTGTTATGCAGTGTTGCTGCAAAGTGGCCGGGCCGAGGTTGGCTTGCGGCATGGCACGATCAGTTGCACGGCCCCCGCCCTTGTCTGGTTGCCGCTTGGCGAAACGCAGCGGTTTAGTGTTGGTCCCGGCAGTGACGGTTATTTGCTTTCGGTTGCCGAGGATCTGGTCGCACGCCATTGCGGCGATTGCAGTTCAGTCGCAGGTGGTCTGGCCGGGAATGGCTTGCCTTTGCGCTTTGCCGCAGACACCGTTCATAACGTTACCCCGCAAGAGGGCAGTGGCAATCTGGTGTTGCTTGAGCGCAGCTTTGAAGCCATCCGGTCTGAGCTGATGGGAAATGCGCTTGGTGCCAGTCTTGTGGTTGGCGCGCATTTACAGATTATTCTGACCATGGTTCTGCGTCTGGCAGAGGGCGTGATGGCGCAACGCAACCAGCACGGTCCGGGTTCAATCACCTTTCAGCGATTTTTGCAGGTGCTGGAGCTGCATTTTCGCGAACACTGGAATGTTGCTGATTATGCCAAGGCTCTTGGCGTCAGTGAACGCAGATTGGGGTCTGCTGTGTTGCGCGCAACCGGCAAGCCGCCCTTAACGATCATCCATGAACGTGTCCTGCGCGAGGCCTGCATGCGTCTGGAACAATCCCCGCTTGGTGTGGCGCAGATTGCCTATGGTTTGGGCTTCCGCGATCCAGCCTATTTCAGCCGGTTCTTCAAACGTTATATGGGGGAGGCGCCCGGCGCCTATCGCCGCCTGCGCCGCGCGCACGAGCGTGTGCGCGATGATACTTTTGCGGCCTGGCCATAGGCCCGCCTTGGCCGTCTCTAGCGGAATACAGATGAATTCCACTCAGGATAGAAGGTTGCGTTGCCTTTTTTTGATCCTACTTGTCTGCTTTATCCGTAATAACAAAGTCATGACCTGTTAGTTTGATTGGATCGACGTTGCGTAAAGGCAAAACCCTGTTTCTTGGTCTTTTGGCCGTTCTTGTCCTGCCATTTGGCATCAGTCTGGCAGAAGACCCACCGGGTGAAAAAGCCAAGGAACGCTATACGTGGCGCAATGCGCCGCGCCATTCTTCGGGTGTGGCACCTGACGCGGTCGCCAACCGGGATCAGGCAATTGTCATGGTGATGGCGGCCGAAACATTTGGCTGGCGCGCCTATTTCGCGGTTCATCCATGGATCATCTATAAGCGTGCGGGTGAAACCCGATATACCCGCTATGACGTGGTGGGGTGGGGCAGTGGCAATGTCGTGCGCCAGAATTACGCGATCCCGGATGGTCTTTGGTATGGCTCGAAGCCGGAACTTCTGGCGGCTCATCGGGGCGAGGCGGCCGAAAAGCTGATCCCCGAGATCGAACAGGCGATCAAATCCTATCCGTTCCCGCGCGAATATCGCAGTTATCCAGGCCCGAACAGCAACACCTTCATCGCCCATATCGGCCGGGAAGTGCCGGGGCTTAACCTTGATATGCCGGCCAATGCGATCGGCAAGGATTATCGCCCGATCACCAATCCGGTTGGGCTTTCTTCCAGCGGACAGGGCGTGCAGGCGAACCTGTTAGGCGTTCTTGGTATGTCGCTTGGTCTGGAAGAGGGGATCGAACTTAACCTGATGGGTCTGAATTTCGGGATTGATTTCAATCGTCCGGCCTTGAGGTTGCCGTCTATCGGGCGGCTGGGGATGGATAGCGTCGCGCAGGTCAAGTCCGAGGACACGGACAATGATAACGCGGCCAAAGCCGAAAGTGCGGAAGCAGCCCTTGAACCAAGCAGCTAACAAGCTTGCGCGCAGATCCTATCCAGCGTCTAAAACAACAAAACGCCACCCCGAAAGGTGGCGTTTTGTTTTTGAGCATTTCGATCAGGCGGCTTGCCCCCAGCGTGGGAACGGATCGGCAAGGCCTGCATAGCGCGCCGGATCAAAACCGAGTGACAGACTGTCTTCGTTCTCATCAATCAGGCATTCCGACAGGCGGGCGCGCAGGGCGGCTTCGTCCATATCCTGTCCGATAAAGACGATTTCCTGTCGTCGGTCGGCAAAGACCGGATCCCATTTTGACAGAACCATATCCCGCCATGCCGGATTGTCCGGCCATTGTTCGCGTGGAACCGCACACCACCAGGTGCCAAGTGCTTCGGTCTTGACCGCTGCACCGGCCTGACTGATTTCACCAACCCAGTTCGGACGGTTAGCCAACCAGAAATGCCCCTTTGCCCTCAGAACGCCGGGCCATTCACTGTTGATGAAGTCATGGAAGCGTTCGGGGTGAAACGGCAGGGAGGTTCGGAAGGTGAAGCTTTTAATGCCGTATTCCTCGGTCTCGGGAACATGGCCGGCGAAGCCATAAAGCTCCTTGACCCACAGCGGATGGCTTTGGGCGCGATCAAAATCGAAGCGACCGGTATTCAGGATCCGTTCGGGCACAACGACGCTGTTGCTGGTTTCAATCACTTCGGCATCGGTATTCAGTGCCTTGATGATCGCAAGGACGGTTTTGCGTTCGTCGTCCGAAATCAGGTCAAGCTTGTTCATGACAATGACATCGGCAAATTCGATCTGATCGACCAGCAGATCAACAATGCTGCGGTTGTCTTCTTCTCCCAGGCTTTCGCCACGGTCTGTCAGCATGTCGGTCGAACTGTAATCAGCGATCATCCGCGCGGCATCGACAACAGTCACCATGGTGTCGAGCTTGGCAATGTCACCCAGCGACTGACCATTTTCATCGCGGAAATCAAAGGTCGCCGCAACGGGCAGCGGTTCGGAAATGCCGGTTGATTCAATAAGCAGGTAGTCAAACCGTTCTTGCTCGGCCAGGCGGCGAACCTCGGCCAGAAGGTCATCGCGCAGTGTGCAGCAGATGCAGCCATTGGTCATTTCGACCAGTTTTTCGTCGGTTTGCGAAAGCTCAGACCCGCCATTGCGCACAAGATCGGCGTCAATATTGACCTCGCTCATATCATTGACGATCACGGCGACCCGCAATCCACGGCGGTTGTTCAGGATATGGTTCAAAAGAGTGGTCTTGCCCGCGCCGAGAAAGCCGGACAGAACAGTAACGGGAAGGCGCTTCATCATTGACCTCGGTTGGATGCTGCGATAAATGTTATGTTATAACGTAACATTTATCGATCAAGCACGAGGAACGCAAACAAAAAGTCGGTTGCCCGGTAAATGTTGGGATGTGATTTTAGCCGTTCAGGTGCCAGATGGTGGCATTCAGAAGGGTGGCAAAGCCGACCCATGCCGCATATGGCACCAATAGCATTCCGGCGAGGCGGTCAATCCGCCAGAATGCAATCATGTTGGCGATGATCACGGCCAGCAGGATGACAATATCAATCAGGCCAAGAAGCGGTGACTGCGCACCAAAGAATAAAAACGACCATGCAAGATTAAGTGTCAGCTGCGCTGCATAAAGCGCAAATGGGCCCTTTGCGTTGCTGATCCCGGTTTTCAACCAGACCCGCCAGCCACTGAACGCGATCAAGAAGTAAATCAACGTCCACATCGGCCCGAACAGCCAGTTGGGCGGATTGAAAAACGGTTTGTTCAGTGCTGCGTACCAGTCATTGACGCTGGTTGCAGTCACCGCCCCGCCAGATGCCGAGATGATCAGGCACAGCACCATAAAGGCAATCAGGGCAAACACCCGTGTGCGGTGATTGGGGCGCGGGGTGATCGTTTCCTGTTCAACGCTGGTCATGATATTGGCGGGTCCTCTGACTTATTGGGTGACATCACCGATTGTGTCGATCATCGCATCGAAATAGGGGTTCCAGGTTAACCGGCCGTGGTATTTCCCCGGTTCGGTATAGCCCCAGCTGCTGCGCCAGATGGTCGATAGATCATCTGGCAGGGCGATGTCTTCCTGACCGTTTTCAACAAAAACAAAGCTGCCCTTCACGCCATAATACGGGTTGTCGGGCGAGAACAGCAGGCTCAGATGCGAAAATGAGCTGATCTGTTGTTCTGGCAGCTTGCTGTTGAACGTTTTAACCCGGTTGTCGTTGCTTGGTGCTGGTGTGTCATCGTACCAGACAAAGCGTGATTTGGGGTGGGTGAAACGCTTTTCAAAAACCTGAAGTGTCTCATAAGGATTGAGCACACTGTCATCAGCACTCATGGCCAGAAGCACGGGGCGATCAAACGGCTTTGCCTCCAGATGGTCCTGCGCATCCTGTACGGTTCGGTAATAAAGCTCCGCTGCCCTGGTCGACAGTGATTGATAGTTGATGGCATTGTCTTCGGGATCGGCATCAACCCAGTCCCACAGATATTTGATAACCGGCGTCAGAAAAAGGAAGCCGTTATCGGGATAAATGCCCGGCGAAAGCAACAACAATCCGGCGATTTTGGAATGTTCCGCCGCATAGCTGGTGACAAGGTTCCCGCCGGTCGAAAAACCGCCAAGCCAGACTTCATCGACTTTATCTTGCAAAAGCGCGACCTGATGGGCAACCGCCTGTTTCCAGTCCGCATAATCCGGAATGCCAAGATCGGCCGGACGTGTGCCGTGACCGGGCAAAAGCATGGACCGTGCCAGCCAGCCCTTCTTTGCTAGTTCGGTGGCGATGTCATGGAAATACCACGGGCTTGCCCCCAAGCCATGGATGAACAGGATGCCACGCTTTGGCGCGGTGCCATCCGTTGTCGTCCGCCCCAGTTCAAAAGGAATGTTGCGCGCCAGTTCGGTGTCGCGATCATCGGTGATAAACACGCGATGTGCCGCAACCCAATCACGAGTTTCTGAAACATATTGCGCAAAACTGTCTTGCTTGTATGGCGGGATGTCAGGGGATTGCCGATAAAGCTCGCTTTCGGGTGGAAAGGCGCAAGCCGTCAGGATCAATGCCGGTGCCAGCATCAAAAGGGCAAAATGAGACTTGCGAATGAATGCGACAAATTTCTTGGGGAAGGCCCGGTGATCCGGCGTTCTCGGGTGCATCTGTTCTCCGCTGGTTGATATGGGGACGGTGTTGGGCCGGAATCGTTTGAATTGTTACGGAGACTGCAAGCGTAGCGATCACATCGGTTGGTGATCTTAGCATCGCTTGGATCGCCGTATCAACGTAGGCGTGTAATAGGTTGTTCACAAAGAATGTGTAGAAATAAATTGTTACATGTCTTGAAAAAAGCCTGTGAAAACAAACATATCCGCTATTGAATTGTGATACTGAACTGGGGACGTTCATGCTAAAGCTCGGGTCTATCAAAATCGGCACGCGTTTGTTGCTGATTGTTGGTGCTGCTATTATCGCGGCACTTCTCGTCGGGGCATTCGGCCTTTATGAATTGCGCAGCAACATGCTTGAAGACCGCAAGGTCAAGACACGCGGTCTGGTGGAAACGGCGATCAGCATCGCAGATTTCTATCACTCCAAGCAGCTTGCCGGGGAAATGACCGAAGAAGAAGCGCAGAAAACCGCCGGTGCGGCAATTTCAAGTATGCGCTATGACGAAACCAACTATTTCTTTGTTTTTGACTATACACCGGTTGTGCTGTTCCACGATATCAAGCCCGATCTGATCGGACGTGACATGCGCGAGGCAACCGACGGGGCGGGTAAAAAACACTATGCCGCCTTTGCCGATATGGCGGCAAAAAATGGTCAGGGTTTTGTCGATTACACTTACAAAAAACCCGATGGCAGCGGCACCCGTCCCAAATTGTCCTTTGTGAAAAAGTTCGAGCCATGGGAATGGATCATCGCGACCGGCATTTATATTGATGACGTCAACGCGATCTTTATCAACAGCATGATCGTGATGGGGGCGGTTGCCGGCGGCATTTTGTTGGTCGTGATCGCAGGTGCCGTGATGATCAGCCGGGGTATCGCCATTCCGCTGTTTGCCATTTCCGATAACATGTTGAAGCTGTCAGGCGGCGATCACAACGTGTCGGTCGAATATACCGATCAGAAAAGCGAAATCGGTGATCTGGCCCGTGCGATGGAAGTTTTCCGCGAAAAAACCATCGAGATGGAACAGATGCGGACCCAGCGCGAAGAGCAGGAGCGTCGGGCTGAAATCGAAAAACGCGAAGCATTGAACAAGATGGCGGATAATTTCGAAGCCACAGTTGGCCAGGTGGTAGCCCAGGTTATCAAGGCGTCGGGCAATATGCAGTCTTCGGCCAATGCGATGACCGATACCGCCAAACAGGTTGGCCAGCGATCCACTGTTGTCTCGGCAGCGTCACAACAGATGTCAACGAATGTTGAGACGGTCTCAGCCGCGGCAGAAGAGCTCAGTACATCGATTGCGGAAATCAGCAATCAGGTTTCCCAGTCGTCCTCGATTGCCAATGGTGCGGTCCGCACATCCGAAGAAACCCACCAAAAGATCGAGCTGCTTGCCGATGCCGCCAATCAGATTGGCGAGGTGGTGTCGCTGATCACCAGTATTGCCGAACAGACCAATCTGCTGGCGCTTAATGCAACGATTGAGGCGGCGCGTGCCGGTGATGCAGGCAAGGGGTTTGCCGTGGTGGCAAACGAAGTCAAGAATCTGGCAAGCCAGACCGGCAAGGCCACCGAAGATATCCGATCCCAGGTCGAGGATATTCAGGTTGCAACCCGCAATGCCGTCGATGCCATTGCCGAAATTGCCGAGACCATTCGTCAGTTGGACGGGTCGACCACAACGATTTCCGCAGCGGTTGAAGAGCAGGGGGCCGCGACCCAGGAAATTGCCCGTAATGTCGAACAAGCCGCACAAGGTACACGTGAAGTGACAGAAAACATCACGGGTGTATCAACTGCGGCCGACGAGGCAGACCGCCTTTCGAACGAGGTTCTTGCGCTTGCCGAGGGTCTCGGTGGACAGGCAAAAGATCTTAACAAGGCGGTTGAGGCCTTCCTCGCAGAAGTGCGGAGTGCCTGAGGCCGTCGATTGATCAAAATCGCAATGCAAGAAGCCGCCGGAAAATCCGGCGGCTTCTTCGTTGATCACAACATTCTCAACGGGCGCGGGTGCTTTTCGCCGTCTGACCAAACAGGACCTTTTTGTCTTCTTCACTCATTTCGCCAGCGCGCAGACCTTCGCCCGCCTTATAGGCCGCAATCGTTGCCGGACGGGATTGTATGGCTTCAAACCAGCGTTTCAGGTTCGGGAACTCATTAAGGTCCTGCTGCTGCTTTTCGTGGCTGACGATCCATGGATAGCAGGCCATATCGGCAATCGTGTAGTCGTCACCGGCAATGAATTTGCGGCCCTCAAGACGCTTGTTCAGCACACCATAAAGACGGTTGGTCTCGTTGACATAACGGGTGATCGCATACGGGATCTTTTCCGGCGCGTAGGTGCCGAAATGATGGTTCTGACCGGCCATCGGGCCAAGGCCACCCATCTGCCAGAACAGCCATTCCATCACCGTTTTGCGCCCGCGCACATCGGTCGGGATGAACTTTCCGGTTTTCTCGGCCAGATATTGCAAGATGGCACCGGATTCAAACACCGTAATGGCCTCGCCACCATCGGCCGGATCGTGATCAATGATCGCGGGCATGCGGTTGTTGGGTGAAAAGGCCAGGAATTCCGGTTTGAACTGATCGCCGGTACCGATATTGACCGGCACGATCTTGTAGTCCAGTCCGGCTTCTTCAAGGAACAGTGTGATTTTATGGCCGTTGGGGGTTGGCCAGTAATACAGATCAATCATGGGCCAAAGGCTCCTTTAAACTATTCGTGATGGCGAATTCGATAATCGAAGCTTGCCAATCAGGTTGTTATCGGTCAATTTAAAACGATCATTCCAAAATGCAAGAGCCGGTCACGCCATTGTGTAACGGCGATACCTGGCAAGGAGACGTGTCATGATCCGCTTCTATTACCACCCCACACCCAACCCGCAGAAAATCTCGATGATGCTTGAGGCATGTGGTTTGCCTTATGAGGTCCTGCCGGTTGATACCCGTAAAGGTCAGCAGCATGACCCGGCCTTCCGCGCCATCAACCCGAATGGCAAGGTCCCGGCAATTGTCGATACCGACGGGCCGGGGGGCAAGGAAGTGCGCGTGTTTGATTCAAACGCGATCCTGCTGTATCTCGCTGAAAAGTCCGGCAAGTTCCTGGGTAAGCCGGAAGATCGCGGTGAATTCCTGTCGTGGTTGATGTTTATTGCCACGGGTCTGGGTCCGTTTTCTGGGCAGGCGGTGCATTTCCAGCATGTCGCCCCTGAGGGCAGTGACTATGGTGTAAACCGTTATCGCAACGAGATCGCCCGCCACTATCAGGTACTGGAAGACCATATGGAAGGTCGCCAATTCATCGTCGGCGATGAAATGACGATTGTTGATATCTCGGCCTGGGGCTGGATCGACAAGGCCCCGTTCGTGCACAAGAACCCGGATGTCTGGGACAAGTATCCCAACATCAAACGCTGGTTTGATGCGATCAATCGCCTGCCGGCAGCGGTCAGTGCGCGCGAGGTTGGCAAGGACCACACCTTTAAGACGGAAATGGACGAAGACGCAAAACGCGCCATGTTCCCGTCGAACTACGCATAAGCCGACGAAACGGCTCTGCAAACGAAAACACCCCGGCCAGATTGGCCGGGGTGTTTGCTTTGACGTATATGTCTTGGCAATCAGTCGGTGGTTTTTGCCCCGAACTGCTTGTTGAATTGCAACACCAGCAGGGTGACAACCGCGCCCGAAAGCAGGTAGGCACCAACACCGGCCAGACCGAACTTGTCACACAGATAAAGTGCGATCAGCGGTGCGAAACCTGCGCCCAGCAACCATGCAAGGTCGGATGTCAGGGCCGATCCGGTGTAGCGGTATTCACGCTTGAAGTTCGATGCCAGCGTCCCGGCCGCCTGACCAAAGCACAGGCCCAGAACCGCAAAGCCACCCAGAACAATCATGCCTTCATTGATGATGTTATAGGTGTAAAGCAGCGGTGTCAGGATCGCACCCAGAAGGATGATACCCGCACTGTAACCAAGCAGGCGACGACGGCCGAGCTGATCGGCAATGAAGCCCGATGCAATGATGCCAAAGGCACACAACACTGCGCCAACACCCTGGGTCAGAAGGAACTGCCCCGGATTGCCATTGGCATAAAGATAGACCCAAGTCAGCGCAAAGACCGTTACCAGATGGAACAGCGCGTAGCTGACCATCGGGACCAGCGCACCCAGCACAACGGTACGACCATTATGTTTGAGCGTGTCGATGACACGGGCTGCCTCAAGCTCGTTCTTGTCAAGCAGATGGCCGAATTCGGACGTTGCCACCAGACGCAGGCGGGCAAACAGCGCCACCACGTTGATTGCAAAGGCAACGAAGAACGCATAACGCCAGCCAAAGGCCAGGAAGTCGTCGGGATGAAGTGTGAGTAGCAAATAAGCAAACAGCGAAGATGCCAGCATGAAGCCAAGCGGCGCGCCCAGTTGCGGGATCATCGCGTACCAGCCCTTGCGGTTATCCGGTGCGTTCAGTGCCAGAAGCGACGCCAGGCCATCCCAGGCACCCCCCCATGCCAATCCCTGCAGGAAGCGGAAGGCACACAACAGGTAAATGGCAAGAACGCCAGCGGACTCAAAGCTTGGCAGGAAGGCCATCGCGGCGGTGGAACCGCCAAGCAGGAACATGGCAATCGTCAGCTTTACTCCGCGCCCGTGTGCACGGTCGACTGTCATAAAGACAAGCGACCCGACAGGGCGGGCGATAAAGGCCAAGGAGAAAATGGCAAAGGAATACATCGTCCCCACCAATGCGGTTTCACCCGGAAACAGCAATTGCGGGAAGACCAGCACCGATGCGATGCAATAGACGAAAAAGTCAAAAAATTCTGATGTCCGGCCAATAATCACGCCAAGCGCGATTTGTCCCGGATCGTTGGTGGCGTCGGCATTGTGATGCCGTGCGTCGCGTTCCAAACCCGAAGAGGTGGCGGTCGCGTAGTTTTCTGTCGTTTGGTTCACGCCGTTCTCCCTAATTCACTTGTCGGACCATTTGGGCCCTCACTGCTTTTGATTGGATCACAAATCCGGTTCGAAGAACGATACGACTTTGGATCGAGTCTAATTATAGACATGTGAATTGCAAACGTCAGTGTCAATTATTGTGATGCACCGCACAACGCGTGGTTTACATCCGAATGATAATTGTCATTACGACCCTGCTATGCGCCGCGGGTAGCTTGACATTGCTGCAACGCAGCTATAGCAATTCCCGCGAATTTCCGATTTGGCATTTTTTTGAAAAAAAATTGCTTTCTTTGTGCCCTTTCCGTGGATGTCTGGAATTATAATTCCTATATGCGTGTGCGGCAGGGTACGACGCGTGGCGATCTTTGGTGGGTCGCTATGCGGCTCGCAGGCATATGGTTGTCTGTGAGAACATCTTCCAGAGACTGAGGAAGTATGAAGCGCATGCTTTCAAAACTTGTACGTGGCGTCGCATTGACCTCAATGTTCTCGCTTCTGGCCGGTTGCAACCTTGTTGTGATCGATCCGTCGGGCGATATTGCCTCTCAGCAGGCCGACCTTATTATCGTATCAACCATCCTGATGCTGCTGATCATTGTTCCGGTCATGGCATTGACGGTCTTCTTTGCCTGGAAATACCGGCAGGGAAACAAGGATGCGGAATACGATCCCGAATGGCATCATTCCACCAAATTGGAAGTTGTCATCTGGTCTGCCCCGCTGGTGATCATTATTGCCCTTGGCGCGATTACGTGGGTTACGACCCATACGCTTGATCCGTATCGTCCGCTCGACCGTATTGATGCTGAACGTCCACTGCCAAAAGATCATGAGCCGATGGTGATTGAAGTCGTTTCTCTCGATTGGAAATGGCTGTTCCTGTATCCGGAACAGGGCATTGCGACTGTCAACGAACTCGCAGCTCCGGTCGATACGCCAATCCAGTTCAAAATCACCTCTTCGGGAATCATGAACTCGTTCTTCATTCCGGCTCTTGCGGGCCAGATTTATTCGATGGCGGGGATGGAAACAAAACTCCATGCCGTAATCAATGAAGAAGGTGTTTTTGACGGGTTCTCGGGGAACTACAGCGGTGAGGGGTTCTCTCATATGCGCTTTAAGTTCCACGGGCTGAGCCAAGACGGGTTTGATGCCTGGGTCGATAATGTGAAGGCCGATGAAAACCTTTTGGGGCGTTCGCAATATCTTGAGCTTGAAAAACCCAGCATCAAGGAACCGGTTCGGTACTTCAGCTCGGTAGATCCGGAACTTTACAACGCGATCCTCAACATGTGCGTTGACCAGTCGAAAATGTGCATGAACGAGATGATGCATATTGACGAAAATGGTGGCGGCGGTCTGGCCGGTATCAATAACGTCATGTCCTTGACCTATGACGTGCCGCAGATGCGTGGCAGTCAGCCATTGCCCGAAAGCAAGTCCTACGTTGCGACGCTTTGCACTGCACCGGAAGGTGGCTTGGCTGGTGAACTTGCGAACCTGCCGTTGTTTGACAATGAACAGGTCTCGCGTGCCATGAGTGTTGCGCCGTCAGGTGTTTCAACAGGGTTCTGAAGCAGTGCCGGTTGGTAAAAGCCAACCGGCCCTTCGCAGTTTTGGCATCGGCTACGATGCCTGTCTGCATTTGAAAGAAGAGTAATCCGATGTTCTCTAATCCGGACCTTTTACATTTTATATTTGGCCGGCTGTCACTTGATTCACTTCCGTTCCATGAACCGATCCTTGTGGTGACGTTTGCGGCGGTGGTTCTGGGCGGTATCGCTGTTGTCGGCGGTATCACCTATTTCCGCCTCTGGGGATATCTCTGGAACGAGTGGATCACGTCGATTGACCACAAAAAAATCGGCATTATGTACATCATATTGGCGCTTGTCATGCTTTTGCGTGGTTTCTCCGATGCGCTTATGATGCGTGCCCAGCAGGCGATGGCTTTTGGCGGCTCGGAAGGTTTCCTTCCCCCTGATCATTACGATCAGATATTCACCGCCCACGGCGTAATCATGATCTTCTTCGTGGCCATGCCGCTGGTGACGGGGCTTATGAACTTTGTCGTGCCGCTACAAATCGGCGCGCGTGACGTTGCGTTCCCGTTCCTGAATAATTTCAGCTTCTGGATGACCACCTGTGGTGCCGCGCTGATCATGGTGTCGCTGTTTGTCGGTGAGTTCGCGAAAACCGGCTGGCTGGCCTATCCGCCGCTGTCTGACATTGTCTACAGTCCGGGGGTCGGGGTCGATTATTATATCTGGGCCTTGCAGATTGCCGGTGTCGGGACGTTGCTTTCGGGGGTCAATCTGGTTGTGACCATCGTCAAAATGCGCGCACCGGGCATGTCCATGATGAAAATGCCGGTCTTTACCTGGACGGCACTTTGCACCAACGTTCTGATCGTGGCTGCGTTCCCGGTTCTGACCGCTGTTCTGGTTCTGCTTGGGCTTGACCGTTACGCAGACACCAACTTCTTCACCAACGATCTTGGCGGTAACGCCATGATGTATATCAACCTGATCTGGATTTGGGGGCACCCGGAAGTTTACATCCTGATCCTGCCGGCGTTTGGTGTGTTTTCCGAAGTTGTGTCGACATTCTCGCGCAAGCGTCTGTTTGGGTATAGCTCGATGGTTTATGCCACCGTGGTTATCACCATCCTGTCCTATGTCGTCTGGTTGCATCACTTCTTCACCATGGGCTCGGGTGCCAGCGTGAACGCCTTCTTTGGTATCGCGACCATGATCATCTCGATCCCGACCGGTGCGAAAGTCTTTAACTGGCTGTTCACGATGTATAAGGGGCGCATCAATTTTGATGTCCCGATGCTGTGGACCATTGGTTTCATGCTGACCTTTGTGATCGGTGGCATGACGGGTGTTATGCTGGCCGTTCCGCCTGCTGACTTTGTGTTGCATAACAGCCTGTTCCTGATTGCGCACTTCCATAACGTGATTATCGGCGGTGTGGTGTTCGGGATGTTTGCCGGTATCGTTTACTGGTTCCCGAAAGCATACGGCTACAAGCTTGATCCGTTCTGGGGCAAAATGTCCTTCTGGCTCTGGCTTGTCGGGTTCTATTTCGCCTTCATGCCGCTTTATGTTCTTGGTCTGATGGGGATTACCCGCCGCATGAGCCAATTTGACGATCCGTCGCTTCAGATCTGGTTCGTGATTGCCGCCTTTGGTGCGCTTCTGATTGCCGGGGGGATCGGTTCGTTCATTCTGTCGATCGTTGTTGCGGTGATCAAACGTGACAAGCTTCGTGATGAAACCGGTGACCCATGGGGGGATGGTCGTACGCTGGAATGGTCGACTTCGTCGCCGCCCCCAGCCTACAACTTTGCCTTTACCCCGGTTGTCCATGATCTTGATGCATGGGCCGACATGAAGAAACGTGGTTATGTCCGTCCGACGGAAGGCTTCCTGGATATCCATATGCCGAAAAATACCGGCGCTGGCTTTATCCTTGCCGCTCTGTCGCTTGTTCTTGGTTTCGCGCTGGTCTGGCATATCTGGTGGCTGGTGATTGCAAGCTTCATTGCCCTGGTTGTCGGTGCAATTGCCCACACCTTCAACTATGACCGCGATTATCACATCCCGGCATCTGAAGTCGTGGAAACCGAAGACGAACGTACTGCCCTTCTGGCAAAACAGCAGGCGTAAGGGAATGACAATGGCGAATAACACTGCCGCACAGACCGAAATGCCGGTCTTTTACCTGAAAGAAGAGCATCACCCGGAAACCGGGACGATGCTTGGCTTCTGGATCTATCTGATGAGCGATTGCCTCATCTTTGGGATTCTGTTTGCAACCTATGCCGTTATTGGCCAGAACTATGCCGCAGGTCCTTCGCCTGCTGATCTGTTTGATCTCGAACTGGTAGCGATCAACACGTCGATGTTGCTGTTTTCCTCGATCACCTATGGCTTTGCCATGCTGGCGATGGAAAAGGGCAGCATCAAGGGAACGCAGATTTGGCTGGCGATTACCGGCCTGTTTGGCGTCGCGTTCGTGGGGCTGGAAATCTATGAGTTCCATCACCTCTGGAGCCTGGGGGCGACCCCGATGCGCAGTGGTTTCCTCTCGGCGTTCTACACGCTGGTGGCGACCCACGGTTTGCATGTGACCTTTGGCATCATCTGGCTTGTGACCCTGATGGTTCAGGTCGCCCAGCGTGGCCTGATCGTTGAGAACAAGCGCCGTCTGATGTGCCTGTCGATGTTCTGGCACTTCCTTGACGTGATCTGGATCGGTGTCTTCTCCGTTGTTTACCTGCTGGGAGTTCTGGGATGAGCGCACATTCACACGCACATGATGGCCATCATGATGGCGGGGCGTCGCATGGCACCTATAAAAGCTATGTGATCGGGTTCGTTCTGTCGGTCATTCTGACCGCGATCCCGTTCTGGCTTGTCATGGACGGTGTTCTGGACAGCAAGGTTGCAACCGCCCTTTGGGTGATGGGACTTGGTGTGATTCAGATCATTGTTCACATGGTCTATTTCCTGCACATGAACACCAAATCCGAAGGCGGGTGGAACATGCTGGCACTGATCTTTACCCTTGTGATCGTGGCCATCGCCATCGCCGGGTCGCTGTGGGTAATGTATCACCTTAACACCAACATGATGCCGCAGATGGATCACGATATGATCCCAAGCTTCGGCTAGTCTGGCTTGATATTTAAAGGGGGCGCGATACCTGTAGCGGGATCGCGCCCTTTTTGTTTAACCACCCACATATTGCCATTTGAAAGAACCCGGCATGTCCGACGATCGCGTTTCCGCTGCTGCATCCGATAGCCCGAAAAGAGGCCCGTCAACGACGACCAGAATTGTCGTTCTGATGTTGGCTGCCATCCTGTTTTCGGGGTTCTGCGCCCTTGGTTACTGGCAGGTGGAACGCCGGGCCTGGAAACTTGATCTGATCGAACGGGTCGATGGGCGTGTGCATGGTGATGCGGTTGCCGCACCCACGCGTGATGACTGGGAAAATGTAACCCGCGCACGCGATGAATATCGCAAGGTCAGTGTGATGGGCACCTATCGCAACGATCTTGAAACGCAGGTCTATACTGCCACTGATTACGGGGCGGGCTACTGGGTTCTGACACCGCTGATGCGGGATGATGGCACGATTGTCATGGTTAATCGCGGTTTCGTTCCGACCGAAAAGAGAGCCCCTGACACGCGGGCTGAGGGCATGGTTGTGGGCGAAGTCACCGTGACCGGCCTGCTTCGGATCAACGAGCCGGTTGGCACCTTTATCCGTGATAATGTGCCCTCTGAGGAACGCTGGTATTCACGCGATGTAAAGGCGATGGCCACCAAGCGGGGGCTGGACGCGACCAACGTCGCGCCATATTTCATTGACGGTGACGGGGCAGAAAACCCGGCCAAGCTGCCACTGGGTGGCCTGACCAAAATTCGCTTCCCCAACAACCACCTGACCTATGCCCTGACATGGTTTGGCTTGGCATTGCTGACACTTGTCGCGGCGTGGATTGTACTGCGCCCGCGCAAGAGATCAGATAGCGACGATTGATCCGCCGATTATTCCAGGGTCGATTGATCGGGCCATGGAATGTCCTTGCGCATGGTCGCGCCGCTCCAGTTGATGATGTTGGGCGTACGTTTACCGGCATAATGGGCCTTAAGCACCGCATTCAGGTTAGGCGGGCGATACAGCACGCGTTCAAGCGACCCTTCGTGCGAATTGTCATGCAAGACGCCGGTAGAGATATTCCAACGTTCCAGTGCGCTGACATGGATGGCCTCATTGATCGTCTCAAGCCCATCCGGGATGATGTTCCGACGGTCAAAGTTCGGACATTTGATGCGCAGTTTGTCCCAGAAGTTTCGGGTTTCCGGTGTAATCTGTTCGATCAGGCGCTGATAGGGATAAAGGCGGGAGCTCGCATAAAGCATGGTGCGGCTTTCATACCCGCGCCCGTCGACCGACGGGGCCAGTTTGGTCTTAAGGTGTGACTCATCAAGCTTGAGCTTGGTGTGTTTCTTGAGTCGCTTGATCATCCAGTCGAGCGTGATGTCAGATAGCCTGCAATCATCGTAAGACCCGCCAACATTGCTGTGTACGCCGGGGAACCAGACTTGTTCGACAATCTGTTTGTCCGGCAATTTGGTGCCCTTTTCCTTGACCCACAGCGTTGGTGAAAAGGCACTGCGTTTCTCGTCAATCGCCATTGCATGCAGGGCAACCCGAACGTGCCCGCCAAGCTGCACATCGTAAAAATGATACTTCGCCGGGATCAGGCGGCGTCCAAGGTCGCCCGGAATGCCAAGCGACCCGACTGTGTCCCAAACGCCGACGCATTCAATTGGCACATCCGGTTGGGTTTTGATATCAAGGGTCGAAATCTTGGTGCGTTTTGCCTCTGGCGATAGGTCCGAGCTGGCAATTTTCGCGATATCGGTCTGGAGCGGATGGCCGAGATAGGGTGGTTTTAAAAGACCACAGAGCCCGATCAATCCCGCCAGACTGCGCGCGGTAAAGGCACCACGCGAAAATCCAAAGATAAAGATCTCGTCGCCGGGTTGATAGTTGTTGCCAAGAAAGCGATAGCCATCAACGACGTTTTCAAGCAACCCGTTACCAAACGCACCACCGCGAATTTTATCGATCACATCGCCAGTCCCGACCCCGCGATCATAGAACACGATCTGCGAAACATCCTTGTCGCTGCTCGGTACGGCACGCAGAAGTTTGACGACGTTGGTCGGTTCAGGTGTGTTGGCAGGCTCCTGCCAGGTGCCGTCGAAAAATACAATCAGTCTGCGTTTGGCCATGTGAAGTCCCCTGTGTGATGTGATGCCGGGCGATCTTCTTTGGATCTTCTTGGGTGTCACTATACAACTCTGGGGTGATTTTATTAAGGGATATTAAATATAATAAAATGCTGCTGATGTGATGTTGTGGTCAGTTCGAGGACCGACATCCTGCTGACACACAGCTGTCAGGAACCTGTATGTCGCGTGGT
The DNA here is from genome assembly GCF_003403095.1 of Thalassospira indica. Lineage (NCBI taxonomy): Bacteria > Pseudomonadati > Pseudomonadota > Alphaproteobacteria > Rhodospirillales > Thalassospiraceae > Thalassospira > Thalassospira indica. The sequence continues at coordinate 1,759,624 of NZ_CP031555.1, forward strand.
TTACATTGTTGGGAAACAAGGGGAAATTGCCGCCGGATTTCAAACATAATCACACGCGCAAACGCAGGAGCCTTTAGAATGCCATCACAGCGGAACTTGACCTTTTATCACGCCGTACCATCACGCAGCGGTACCGTACATTGGATGTTGCAGGAACTGGGCATCCCGTTTGATGTCAAACTAATCGACATCCGGGGTGGGGAAGGGCAAACGCCGGAATTCCTAGCACTCAATCCGCTTGGTAAAGTGCCAACCATCGTGCATGGCGATACTGTCGTAACAGAGGCAGCTGCTATTTGCTGTTATCTTGCAGATCTGTATCCCGAGGCTGGTCTGGCCCCGGCATTGGATGATCCGAAACGCGGCGAATATCTGCGTTGGTTGTTCTTTTCACCGGCAACCATCGAACCGGCCCTGATTGACCGTGTACGCCAGTACAAGGCGGAAGACAGCAGCCAGAATTCCTATCGCGACTGGGAAACGCTGGTGCCCATTCTGGTCGATTTTGTTGGCAAGGCCGACCCGTGGCTGATGGGGAAGAACTTCACCACCGTTGATGTGGTGTTTGGTTCGACCATTCGGTTTGGCTGCATGTTCGGCATTCTGCCGAAATATCCGGAATTCGAGGCCTACATCGCCCGGATTGATGCCCGCCCGGCCTATCGGCGTGCACAGGAACTGGATGCGCCGCATTTTGCCGCTGCAATGGCGGGTTAATCGAAGCGATCCAATTGTATGAAGAATAAAAGGGCCGGTTCCTGCGCTTTGGAACCAGCCCTTTGGCATTTTATCGGCTTTCGGTCGCGGGTTTAGGGATTTGTATGATCAATCACTTCGCCGCGTGCCGGATAGTTTTTGGCAATCACGAAATCAAGCGCGCCAAGGATCTGATCAAACGCCGGACGGGCAAACGGCATGGTCTGAACAGTCCCGAAATATAGCGTGCCATCCGGACGCACCAAAAACAGGCCAGGTTCCGAGAAAACAGCCGGTTCTTCATAACCACTCGACGTCACACCGTTGGAGGTCGAGATATAAAGACCCCATTCGCGCGCGTTATCAAGATCCAAGCCATAGCCAAGGTCAACGTTCTCAAGCTCCCACTTCGCCTTGGCTTCGGTCGCGCGATCTTCGCCATCGGACGAAACAACAACGACATTCACGCCGCGCTTGGCAAAGTCTGCAAGCTTGCTATCAAGATCCTTGAGATACTTGCCGCAGATCGGGCAATGCAGGCCGCGATAGAAAACGACCATGGTGAAGTTTTCCGGGCTTTGGTCGGCAAGCGACCATGTGCCGCCACCGACAAGCGGGACGGACAGGGATGGCACCTTCTGGCGCGGCATCAGCGGGGTAATGACAGACATTTCGTTCCTCATGACTTGGGTCAGGTTTAATTGAAAGCGATTATGGAACGATCATTCTATAAATCAACAACAAAGGACTGCCATCACTGAACTGTGATGGGAACTCTTTGGTGCGGTGGTATTGTTAAACCCGTTTGGCGACGATGAAACGTGATCCGGTGCTGGCCGGATAGGAGCCGGTTTCGATGATGTCAAACCCGGCAGATTGGATCATGCCATCGAGGCGGGCATAATTCAGAAAATGAACGTGCGGCGCCTTGCCAATTTTCTGCATGACCCAGATCAGGGGCTTGAGATACCAAAGCTTTTCACCAAGGCAGGGCGTTTTGGTAATGAGCATGCCACCCGGCTTGATGACCTTATGTAGCGCCGCAATGGCAACTTCCGGCTGATCAAGCAGATGCAGGATGTTAAAGCCAAGCACCACGTCAAAGCGCTCTGCCCCTTTGCCGATATTATCAATCGTCTTTTGGGCGAAGGTGACATTGTTGGTCGCCTGATCTTTGGCCTTGCCTTGGGCAATTTCGATCATGCGTGCGGAAATATCGGTGGCTGTCAGCTGCCCGACACTATGGGCAAGCTTCAGGGCCGTGGTGCCGGTCCCACAGCCGATTTCAAGCACGTTCTGGTCCGGGGAAAGATAGACGCGCGTGCGATCAAGGGTTTGCGCATAGGCGGCCTCGTTGCCGATTGGTTTGCGGGCGTATTTGTCGGCGGCAGAGTCCCAGAACGTGTCGCTGCGTATCATGATATATCCGGCTTTTGCACCCGATGTGCGGGCATTGAAACAAGCGCGTGACTATCAAGGAGTGCAGGGCAATGCGCAACCAGAAAGGGTTACGAAAAATCGCGCAGGTTTAGTCGAGTGCGGCCAGAATGGTTTCGCAATAGTCGTTCAAGGTTTCCTGATCCGCACCACGGCGCGACATCAGTTGAACCCCCTGAAACGATCCAGCCAAAAAGCGCGCAAGGGCGCGGACATTCTTGCCTTTGGTAATTTTTCCCTGACCAATTGCGCGGTTCAGTGCGGCGGCAAAGGTATCCTCGGCCCGACGGAATGCCTGATGGGCGATGGCGGCGGTTTCCGGATCGTGCGGGGCAAGCTCCATGCCCGAATTCACCATCAGGCAGCCTTTGTGCCGTCCTTCTGCGGTGCCGGTTTTGGCCGCGTCACGGAATGTCTTTTCAATCGCGGCGCGACCATCTTCGATATTGCGCAGATCGGCAAAGCGTTCAGCACTGATTTTCTGGCTGTAATGATCAAGGACACGCAGAAACAGTGCCTTCTTGTCGCCAAAGCTTGCATACATGCTCGCCCGGTTCAGGCCGGTTTCATCCACCAGATCCTGAATGGAGGTGGCTTCAAACCCCTTGCTCCAGAAGATGTTCATGGCGTTATCAAGAACGCTTTCTTCATCAAACGCACGTGGCCGTGGCATTGGCAGTTCCTTCGATCAGATCCGTACTTTGGAACGAATGTTCTGTAATTGCTTTGAAGATGGGCCGACCTGGCCGCAAAATCAACAAGAGCTTGTGATTTGCTGGTAAACTTGGGGTTACGACGCGATCCGATCCAGTGTGACAAAGCTGTAATCCGGCCCGTCAGGATTATCGATCTTCTGACGCTTGGTTTCACGCCATTGATCAGCGGGCAGCGGATCAAGGAAGGTGTCGCCCTCGATCTCGGCATGGACTTCGGTCAGCTCGTAACGTGTCGTGAACGGCAGGGCGAGGTGATAAATCTGCGCACCCCCGCCAATGATCACTTCATTGACACCATCCCGCACGGCGATTTCGTCTGCCAATTCAATGGCTTCTTCGATAGTGTGACAAACCCTCACATTTTCGTGGTCAAAGGACCAGTCGGTGTCACGGGTCACAACAATTGATGTGCGTTTGGGAAGAGGACGACCGATGGCCTCGAATGTCACACGCCCGATGATCATCGGCTTGCCAAGGGTGAGTGCCTTGAACCGTTTAAGGTCTTCGGGCAGTTCCCAAGGCATCCAGCCATCCTTGCCAATTGCGCCATTGGCGGCTGCGGCAACCACGGCAACCCGTTCGATCTTTTGATCCGCCATCAAACAGCAACCTTGCCAGCAATATGCGGATGCGGGTTGTAACCAACCAGTTCGAAATCATCATACTTGAAATCAAAGATCGATTTGACGGCGGGATTGATCTTCATGGTCGGAAGCGGGCGGGTATCACGCGACAGCTGTTCTTCGACCTGATCAAGGTGGTTGGTGTAAAGATGCGCATCGCCAAGGGTATGGACAAAATCACCGACGTCCAGATCACAGACCTGCGCAATCATCATGGTCAGAAGCGCATAGGACGCAATGTTGAACGGCACACCCAGGAAGATATCCGCACTGCGCTGATACAGCTGACAGGACAATTTGCCATCAGCCACATAGAACTGGAACAGGCAGTGACACGGCGGCAGTGCCATGTTGGGCACGTCCGCAACGTTCCAAGCCGACACGATCAGGCGGCGGGAATCGGGATTGTTTTTGATCTGGTCAATCAGGCCGGTGATCTGGTCGATGGTTTCGCCATTGGCCCCGCGCCATGAACGCCACTGGCCACCATAAACCGGGCCAAGGTCACCGTTTTCATCAGCCCATTCGTTCCAGATGCGCACACCATTGTCTTGAAGGTATTTGACGTTGGTGTCGCCATCCAGGAACCACAGCAATTCATGAATGATCGATTTCAGATGCAGCTTTTTGGTAGTGACCAGCGGGAAACCTTCGGAAAGGTCAAAGCGCATCTGGTGACCAAAGATCGAAACCGTGCCAGTACCCGTCCGGTCTTCCTTGCGCGTCCCGGTGTCACGCACCAGACGCATCAGATCAAGATATTGCTGCATGCTCAGTCCTGCATTTTAAGAATCACTTTTGTCGCAGCATAGTCAGGTCGATGGTCACGGGCAAGCGACGCCATCCGATCTTTGCCGGACCGTTATTTGAACCGTTTCTGCTGACAGGAGGTGTCAGGACAGGTCAGGTAAACTTGAGAACAGTGGATATACTCAACTATCTGAATTTTGGGCGCGTTTGGCGTATGGGAGTGTTGGCCTTGCAAAAAGCTGTTCAGTGGGTTGATTGGGATGGAAACGGTCTTGAGCACTGTGTCTGTCAGTCAGATCCGGACGGGATAGAGCTTGAAGGAGTCGTGGTCGGGACGCGGCATGGTCATTATGGCGGGTCTTACCTTGTGGTGACGGATGCGATGTTTGCCACCCGTGAAGTGAAGGTAAGTTATGTCGGCGGGGCGCAGATGCATGTGACCTCGGACGGCAAGGGAAACTGGTTTGACTGCATTGCAAAGCGTGAATTGCCGTCTTTGGCGGGGTGCTTTGATGTCGATATCGGCATAACGCCCGCGACAAACATGCTTCCGATCAAACGATTAAAACTGGCCGAGGGCGAAGCGCGGGAAATTTCGGCTGCCTATGTGCCGCTTCCAAGCCAGATAGAGGGCGATTTCCTGCCACGTAGCGCACCACAACGTTACACCTGTCTGATCCCGGATCGTCGTTACCGCTATGAGGGGCTGTTTCGCAATTTCTCAGCAGAGCTTGAGATCGATGATATGGGGCTTGTGATCGATTATCCCGATACGTTCCGTCGGGTGTGATATCGACTAAAACGGGCAATCGGACTTTGCCGGAGCCCGAAATGTTCCCGCAAAAATCAAAAAAAAGATTTCCCGATTCCCCTTGTGAAAAGGGGGTCATTTGCCCTATATAGGGGCTGTTGGGGCAACCCGACTACGGCGCTAAACTGCGTGACAGAATAGGCTTTACGGACCCGGGGGCGGTACCCGGCGGCTCCACCAAAATTATCGGTTGTCCGACTCAGACAATCTTCGTGGGGCCGAAATAGGATCGACGTGAGCAGTAAAAGTCAATGTGGGCGCTCGGCATGGTACCACCGCATCGGGCCAATGTTTGTAAATGCAAACGACAACAATGCTCCGGTTGCTGTTGCCGCCTAAGCGGTACTAGCACCAAAGCGAAATTCCGATTGCCGGGAGCGGTAATTTGGTGGGGGACGGGGCACCTAGCAACAGAACGCCCCACTCTTGTATTTCTTTCCCGCTTCGTTATGAATAGAGTGATTATCAAACACGCCAAGATGTAATTGGCGTGCAGAGATGCTATATGACAATGACGGGACGCGCTGGACATTGCCGGTGGTTCCGCCAGATACAGGATTACTGATGCAAGAACCGGAAGAATTCCGCTACGATCTTATGGTCGACCAGGCGCTGCGCGGTGTGGTGAAAGATATCCTCGCGCGTGTGGCCGAAGAGGGCCTTTTCGGAGAGCATCACTATTACATCACGTTCCAGACCAACCATCCCGGTGTGGCCCTGCCTGAAAGTCAGCGCAAGGCGCATCCAGACAACATCACGGTTGTCTTGCAACACCGGTTCTGGGATCTGAAATCCGAAGATGATCACTTCTCGGTCGGAATGAGCTTTGATGGCATGCCGACCACGGTTGTCGTGCCCTATGACGCGATGCTGGCCTTTGTCGATCCGTCCGCCAACTTCATGCTGACATTCAGTGTCGAAGAAGAAATGGATGACGCAGATTTCGACTATGACGAAGATGATGATCTTGATGCCGATCTGATTGAAGGCGAAGACGGTGCGCCGACGCTCGTGACCGAGCCATCCAAATCGCGCAAAAAACACAAGCCGGATGCCAATGAAACCGGCGAGGTCATCGCACTTGATGCGTTCCGCAAGAAATAGAAGATTTACAGGGCGGGCTTGATCCGCCCTTTTTCTTTGCCTGATTCCCGTTGATGGTTCCCGCGTCCGGGGCAGGGCGTATTACGCTAATGTATCGTGGCAATTTGATCCATTTGGCGCTAAAACCAGCCACACAAAGAACAAACCCACCTTGTTTTTGAGAGAGACGAGAACCTTCCGATGAGTGATTTTGTCTATAAACCCATGTTTCAGCAGGGGAAGGACACCACCCCTTACCGCAAGATCGGGGACGAGGGTGTTTCGACCGTTGACGTCAATGGCGAGACCTATTTGAAAGTCGAGCCCGAGGCGATCGAGAAACTGACCCTTCAGGCTTTCTTTGATTGCTCGCACCTTTTGCGTCCGGGGCATCTCGAACAGCTGCGCAAAATCCTTGATGACGAAGAAGCCACCCCGAATGACAAGTTCGTGGCGATGGATCTTTTGAAGAACGCCTCCATCGCATCGGGCGGTGTTTTGCCGATGTGTCAGGATACCGGTACGGCCATCGTCATGGGCAAACGCGGTGGCAAGGTCATCACCGATGGTTCCGATGAAGAAGCCCTGTCCAAAGGCATCTGGCAGGCCTATCAGAAACACAATCTGCGGTTCTCGCAGGTATCGCCGAAAAATATGTTCGAGGAAAAGAATACCGGCTCGAACCTTCCGGCACAGATTGATCTCTATGCGACCAAGGGCGATGAATACAAATTCATGTTCATGGCCAAGGGCGGCGGGTCTGCCAACAAAACCTTCCTGTTTCAGCAGACCAAGGCGCTTTTGAACCCGGAAAGCCTGCGCAAGTTTTTGGATGAAAAAATCCGTACGCTCGGCACCTCTGCCTGCCCGCCTTACCATCTGGCAGTTGTCATTGGCGGTACCTCTGCGGAAGCGTGTCTGAAGACCGTGAAAATGGCGTCAGCGCGTTATTACGATAACCTTCCGACCGAAGGTGGCGATCATGGTCAGGCCTATCGCGATCTGGAATGGGAACAGAAAATCCTTGAGATGACCCGCGAAATGGGCATCGGCGCGCAGTTCGGCGGCAAGTATTTCTGCCACGATGTGCGTGTGATCCGTCTGCCGCGTCATGGCGCAAGCTGCCCGGTTGGTTTGGGTGTGTCGTGCTCTGCCGACCGTCAGATTCTGGGTAAAATCACCAAGGACGGTATCTTCATCGAGGATCTCGAACATGATCCGGCGAAGTACCTGCCGCATGTCACCGATGAGCATCTTGATGACGAAGTGGTCAAGGTTGACCTGAACCGTCCGATGGACGAAATCCGCAAGCAGCTGTCGCAATACCCGGTCAAAACCCGTCTTTCCTTGACCGGCACCGTGATCGTGGCCCGCGATATCGCGCATGCCAAAATCAAGGAACGCCTTGATGCCGGTGAAGAGATGCCGGAATACCTTAAAAACCATCCGGTTTATTATGCCGGTCCGGCCAAAACGCCGGAAGGGATGCCGTCCGGATCGTTCGGCCCGACCACGGCCGGTCGTATGGATGCCTATGTCGAACAGTTCCAGGCCGCTGGCGGCTCGTTCGTGATGCTTGCCAAGGGTAACCGTTCAAAGGCGGTCAAGGATGCGTGCAACAAGTATGGCGGGTTCTATCTGGGCTCTATCGGTGGTCCGGCCGCCCGTCTGGCACAGGATTGCATCAAGAAGGTCGAAGTCCATGAATATCCGGAACTTGGCATGGAAGCCGTCTGGAAGATCGAAGTCGAAGACTTCCCGGCCTTCATCGTGATTGATGACAAGGGCAACGATTTCTTCGCCGAATTCGGCATCTGATTTTTAGGGTTACTGAGATAGTCGGATTTTACCAGTAACCCTAACTTTCGGACTTAGGAAAACGTAGGAAAACCGATTCTCTGATATTTTGCTTGTCGTGCACTCCACAACTTCGGAGTGATTCGACAATATGGTCGCTCTCTGGGAAGAGGTTCTTGAAATCTTCAACTGGGCGTCCCCTGCTGATTTCGAACAGTGCAACGCATCGACTGTGGAGGACCACGTAGTCGGCGATTATCCTCTCAAGCTGTTCTAGTTTTTGTCCTGAATTGCCATAGGATCTATCGACTTTTCGGCCCGCAGTCTCGTCTATAAAACGGTATAGTCTGGAGCTACAGGTCTGGATGTCTGCCCCAATAGAAAGCGCGGCGTCTTGAAGTTGTGGCGCTTGATGTCGAACTATGCGCCCAAGACGTTCTGGTACTGACTGAGGTAACGGATCAGGAACATCTATCTCAATCGGCTTTGCAAAATCATACCTGAGATGATGAAGGTATGGGACGAGTTCATAAACGACTTCCACGCAATGAGTGGTTATCTCGTGGAGCAAAAGCGGAAGGCTGATCAACTCTACCTTTGCTAGCTTCTTTCGCTCGCTAGCTTCTCTAGCCAAACTCTCTGTAGTCTGCCTTTGTTGTTCAGCCAATGTTCGGTCGACATTCCGGATTGCAACCAAAACACCGATAAGAGTTATTATCGGTGTTAAGATAGCTGTACCAATACCTATCCAATCTTTCCAATCAATGTTCCCCTGCCAAGCAACGACGGTAACAGCCCCGCAAACTGTTCCGGTGCCAAGTAACGCTATTGTTGTGATTTCGCTTCTGTACATAGTTTACCTTGATTGCAGGAGAACGTAGCAAAACCTAAAAAAACTGTATCTCGAATCAATCTAGGAAAGAACTATTTTGTCCTTCGCATAGCTGACCTCAGGTCAAAGGGGTTGCTGCGGTGCGCAAGAAATGCTCTGATTTGGGCAAAATCAACCCCTTACTGGATAACCTGTTATGTCTGAAACTTCCGCGCTCTCTGCCACCGGTGCGACGGAAAGCCGACTGGTTGGTGTGACCGCCGCACTTGCGACGGTTTGCATCTGGGCCGGTTGGCTGATTGCCACCCGCTATGCCATGACTTCAAGCTTTACCGCTGTTGATATTGGCCTGATGCGCTTTGTTGTGCCTTTTGTCCTGCTTGCCCCGATCTGGATAAGAAAAGGCATCTGGCCCAAGGGCCTTTCAGTGACCAATGGTATTTTGATGATCGTTGGCTCCGGCGCGTTTTATACCCTGATGGTTGCAAGCGCCCTTGAGTTCGTTCCGGCAAGCCACGTTGGCATTCTTTTGCCCGGTGTGATGGCCGTGTGGGCGGTTCTGATTGCGATGCTTTTGTTTGGTGAGCGTCCGGGCAAGGTCCGCATCGTTGGCTATGCCGCCGTGGTAGTTGGCGTGGCTTCGCTTGTGGCGCTCAAACCGGCCGGTGTGATCAGTGATGACATGCTGATGGGCTATGGCCTTGTTTCGGCCGGGGCCTTTATGTGGGCGTGCTATACCCATGCCATGCGTCAAAGCGGCCTTGGCGCGCTTGAAGCCGCATCCTTTGTCGGTTTCTGGTCGTTTGTCGTGATGGCGATTATCGCGTTGTTTACCGGCACCACCATTGGCGATGCCCCGATGGGGGATATCATGATGTTGCTCACAGCGCAGGGTTTGTTGGCCGGGTGTGTTGCCGTGATTACCTATGGCCTTGCCGTGCGCCATATCGGATCGACCGGTGCGTCCGCATTTGGTGCAATGACCCCGGCCCTGACCGCACTTGGCGGTGTGATCCTGTTGGGCGAACCGGGCAACCTCGCGCTGGTTCTGGCAGTGGTTCTGGTGATCCTTGGCGTGATGACGGCGTCTGGTGTGTTTCGCCGCGCACGAATTTAGACCCGTGAACTGACTGTTTTTCAGTCAGGGCATTTTCACCATCTGATAAACATCAATTAAGTGTGCTGCACGTGCGAAATATTCTTTTCGCGTGTGCAGCTTTAGGTTATTGTAATGCACGTGATGGCAACGACGCCACTCACTCAATGATTCATCGGCAGGCAACGAGGCTTGCGCAACTTTGTCAGCGTCTTTTGGTGACGCTCGACGGTTATGCCTCGGAGTTAGTCAAATGCTTGCTGGTTTTATTCGCTCTATTTCCCCTGAAAACGATCCTGAATTTAACGGCCCCAATCGCAAAACCAGCATGACTGACATCCTGCGGCTGTTGCGGACGGTCAGTGCTGTCGCCGATGAGGTCGCAGACAAGGAAACGGCAGTTACCCAAATCCTTTCGGCAGTCTGCAATTATTGTCAGTGGCCGGTTGGGCATGCGTATCTGCGTGTGGATGACAAACTTTCGTCTGCGGGTATCTGGTCAATCAGTTCTTCGATTTCGGCAGGTGACATTGCCGAATTTCGCACCCAGTCCGAACAGACTGTGTTTGCGATCGGGCAGGGTCTTATTGGCGCTGTCGCGGCAACGGGTTCGCCTGTGTGTATCGCCGATGTCACCGTGAAAGACGGCTTTTTGCGTGCTGCGGCGGCGTCCAGAAACGGGTTGCGTGGCTGTTTTGCCCTGCCAGTCAAGCTGGAGGGACAGACAGAGGCGGTCATTGAATTCTTTAGCCCGGGCGTCGCACAGCTTGATGACGAAATGCTTGAGCTTCTTGGGTTTGTTGGCGGGCAGGTTGCGCGTGTGCTGGAACGTGAACGCGTCATTCGGTCGCGTGAGGCCCTGGCCTCAAGCTTTGAGTCGCAAGTTCAGGGAACTGTTGGCATGGTGGCGGCTGCTGTCAGTCAAATGCGTGGTGCGCTTGATGTATTGGCCGAAAGCACAGATCAAACCCGAAAATGCAGTAGCGGCATTGATGATGCGACCGGGCGGGCCATTTCACGGATTGAAGACGTCGCAGACCAGATGGAAAGTCTTAAGGATGCGTTGGCCGTCGTTGGTACGGATGCGTCCGAAACCGTCAAGATTACCCACGATATGGGCAGTCAGGCCCGCGAAATGCGCGCCGGATTTGCCGTGCTGCAAGATCGTGCTGCTGATGCAGAGAAGATGCTGGCTTCCATTTCTGCCATCGCCGCGCAGACCAAGATGCTGGGACTGAACGCTTCGATTGAGGCGGCGCGCGTCGGTGAGGCAGGCAAGGGGTTTGCGATTGTCGCCAAGGAGGTCAAAGCGCTTGCAGGCCAGTCTGCCAGTGCGACCGAGGATATCGCCCGCTGGATGAGTGAAATACTCAATGCGATTTCTAAAGCGGGTAACGATATCGAACAGATTGCCGTGGCGATGGATAATCTTCAGAACCGGGCAGAGGCGACGGCGACACAAGCCGATCAGCAAACAGAAACCTGCGTTTCGGTTGTGTCATGTGTCGATGCCGCGGTCGCGGACTCCCGTTTGGTTGGTGATGGTGTCTCGGAAATAACCGCAGCGATCAAACACAGTGAGCACGTATCAAGCGAGCTTGGGAACGCTGCCCATGACCTTGAAAAACAGGGTGCAGAGTTAAGCGCCCGCGTCGAAGGGTTTGTTGGCAAGATACGCATCGTCTAATGACCTAGGTTGATCCGTTCATCCGATTTTCGACGTGATGGGGGTGCGCCGGGCGACCAGCCGTGCCAGGGGCGGCCCAAAGGCCAGCACCATGAAAAAGCGTGTTGCCTGCAGCACGAGGATGAAGGACAGGTCGACATTCGTGCTGGCCGCGATAATGGCCACAGAATCAAGGCCGCCCGGGCTGGTCGCGAGATAGGCGGTCAGTGGGTCAACATCCATGAAATACACCAAAAGCCCCGAAATCCCGGCACAGAAGCCGATCAGAACAAAGATCGATAACAGGATTTTGGGAAATGCGTGTGCTGCGTGGCGCAGGACCGGTGGGGTAAATTTCAAACCGATTACCCAACCGATCATTGCGTAGGTCAGGCCGAGAAACCATTCCGGCAGGACGACATCGAAAAAACCGCTGACATGCAGGATCATGGTGACAATGATCGGCACCAGAAGCGGACCGGATGGCAAACGTACTTTTTGACCGACAAAGCAGCAGGCAACCACCAGACAGAGTGTCAGCGCAAAACCGGCCGGGTCAAAAGCCGGGAACCAGTCATGGGGTCCCATGGCAACCAGCGTTTCCGGATCAACCCAGAAATTGGCGACACTGGACGCGACACCGACAACGATCACCACGCGCACATACTGCATGAAGGCCACAAGCCTTGCATCGGCGCCAAAGGCGTCTGCCATGATGACCATGGCCGATGCCGCACCGGGCGTTGATCCCCAGATCCCTGCGGTTCCGGGCAGGACCTGTTTGACGCACAGGACCCAGCCCAAAAAGCTGCTGGCAAGCAAAGTGATGCCGGTAACGCCAAGGATCATCGGCCAGTCCGTGGCAAAGGATGTCAAAATCCCGATGGTCATCGACCCGCCGATCATCACGCCCAACACCGATTGTGCGCCAAGGTAAAGTTGCTTGGGGGCGGCAATCGTTGCGCCGTTGGTGCCCATCAGAATGCCGATGATCATCGGCCCCACCAGAAGTGAGGCCGGGACTTGCCAATGATGGAGCAGAACGGAAAACACGACGGAGGTGGAAATCAGCAATAACCACTGAACCGGTTTCGGCAGACGGCCAAGCCGTTCTTTCGGGGGATTTATGATCGGTGACGTTGGTTCGGATGACACGATGCGGCCTTTGTCATGGATGGAAGGCATCTGATCGCGGGTGGCGCGATGTGATGGCGTGCTGGCGCCTGTGGGGGGCGTCAAGGTGGGGATCACAATTATAGCCAGCTTGTGCGATGGATGCGAGTATTTGCGTGATCCCGCCGGATGAAGGCCATGTCGGACTTGGAGAATATCGGCAGGTTCTGTATGACAGTAAGCAATATCGGCCAGCCAGTAGGGAACCTGTTTTGAGCACCGATCCGATCCAGTTTCAGTTTGATGGCGATGAAAACGCTGCCCTGAAAATCGTTCTGGCCCATGGGGCTGGGGCCGCTATGGATAGCCCGTTCATGAACGAAATGGCGGGCGAGCTTGCCAAGGCGGGCCTGCGCGTTGCACGCTTTGAGTTCCCCTATATGGCCAAACGCCGAATTGATGGCAAAAAGCGCGGGCCGGATCGGGCACCGGTTTTGATCGAGTATTACGGTGAAGTTGTTCGCGCACTTGGCGGGCCAGAGAAGTTGATCATCGGCGGAAAATCCATGGGCGGACGGATCGCCAGCATGGTGGCAGATGACCTTGGTGTGGCCGGTCTTGTCTGCCTTGGCTATCCGTTTCATCCACCGGGCAAGCCTGAAAACCTGCGCACAGAACATCTTAAAACCCTGAAAACGCCGAGCCTGATTTGTCATGGCACGCGCGATCCGTTTGGCAGTCCGGATGAGATTGCGGGTTACGGGCTTTCGGATCGTATTGCCCTTCACTGGGTTGAAGACGGTGAACATGACTTCAAGCCGCGCAAAAGTTCCGGACGTACCCAAAGCCAGAACATCGCCGATGCCGCGGCAGCGATATCCCGGTTTGCAAAGATGCTCGGTTAAAAGAAACGGCCCGCCACTTGGGCAGGCCGTTGGCAGAAAGTTTGCGGGGCTTGGTGCGCGAGGGAGGTCAGGCAAGTACGCCTTCGCCGGTTTCCTTGAACTGCTGGGCATATTCCGGGGAAAGTTCGGCGGTGGCACTTGCGATGTCGATGCGCACGCCATTGGGATCAAGAAGGGCAAAATGGCGCTGGCCCCATGGCTCATCGCGAAGGTCAAGGGCGAATTCAAACCCGGCTTCACGCAATTCATCTGCTGCATCGCGGGCTTCTTCGACTTCCAGCGTAAGAACCGTTCCTTCGCCGATGGTGGCCGCCTGGAACATAGGCGGCTGGGTTTCGTGACCCTGTTTCATCAGGCCAAGTTGAACGGATGGTGCGGACGGCCAGACAAGCTGGCAATACCAGTCTCCGTCAAAGACCGGTGTGAAGCCGAGCTTTTTGTAAAAGGTGCGGCTTTGGGTGAATTTTTCGGTGATGATGATCTGATAGGCGTTGGTGACTTTCATCGTCATGCTCCTGACGTTGGGGGTAAATCCTGTCCCGATTTGTCAATGGTTGCACATCCCTCCTGACAGGAGCCTGTCAGGAGCGGTATGATAATTTTTGGGGCAGGATGACAAAGGAGTGATCATGAGACGGGCTGACCGATTATTTCGCCTTGTTCAAATCTTGCGCCGACGCAAACTGTGCCGCGCATGTGACCTGGCCGAGGAACTTGAAGTTTCCGAACGCACGATTTACCGCGACATTCGCGACCTTGCCGCATCGGGTGTTCCGGTCGAGGGGGAGGCGGGCGTGGGGTATATCCTGCGCGATGGGTATGACCTGCCGCCGCTTATGTTTGATGCCGACGAGATCGAGGCACTTGTTGTCGCCGCCCGCATGGTTCAAAGCTGGACCGATCCGCAAATGGCACGTGCCGCCGGTGATGCCCTGACCAAGATCGAGGCCGTGTTGCCCGAAAAAATCCGTGGTCTGGTTGGTGGTGTCCCGATTGCGATTGCCGAAATCGCGCAGGAACCGATTGCCATTTCGATGCCAGACCTCAGGCGGGCCATCCGCGAACGGTTTCTGATTGATATCGATTACACCGATGCAAAGGGCGACAATACCCGTCGCCGGGTCTGGCCACTTGGCATGTTGTTTTTTGGCAGTACGTGGCTTCTGGCCAGCTGGTGCGAATTGCGCGAGGCCTTTCGCGTTTTTCGGGCGGACCGGATTGCCCATATGGAAATATCGACATCGCGCTTTCGCCCGGTTCCGGGGCGGTCATTGCGTGATTATCTGATTTCCGAAGGTGTTGAAGGCGAGATCCTTAATGGCATCGGTCGATAGCGAGTTCGTTCTGCTGGTGTCAGAGCTTCTGGCACCTTTGGGGCATATCAGGTCCAGACGGATGTTTGGCGCCGTCGGGCTTTATTGTGACGGCGCCTTCTTTGCGATCATTTCCGATGATGTCCTGTATCTCAAAGGAGACGCGCAGACCAGGGACCGCTTTGACGCGATGGGGATGCAGCCATTTGCCGTACCGTCGGGAAGGCCGGTGACCCTGTCTTATTTCGAAGTGCCCGGTGAATGGCTTGATAACGAAGAACAAATTCTTGAGTTTGCCACTTTGGCGCTTGGGGCTGCGCGCCGTTCACAGGCGCAGAAGGGTCGAACTGCCAAGACGTAACCAGACCTAGGCCAAACCAAACAGATCCCCAGTTATTCCGGGAAGGGGTATTGAGACGCCGCTTGCAATCAGTGATGTTCGGTCGCACTTTTCCTGTATAGTATTTTTTCGGGATAAAGAACGCGTTAGGTCTTGGACAAGTGGCAGCCGGTAGTTTCTGGCAAGGTTTTGCCGACACGTTAAAAATTCGGACAGACAAGCCGGAACTGTTGCGGGCCCAGGTTGGTGCTCTTTCGCGTCAGATACCTGTCCTTTATATGCTGCTGCTGGCCAACGCAGTCGCCCTTGCCTATACCCATTACGGAACAGCACCCGACTGGATGACAGTCCATGCGGTGATTGTTCTGGGTGTCATTTGTATTTTTCGTGCGGTTGCCTGGAACCGCGCCCGCGTTGATATCGATGATGTTGATGTCTGTATCAAACATCTGAAACGCATCAGGGTGCTGGCGGTGGTGATATCCGTCCTGTTCACCCTTTGGGCGATCACGATGTTTGATTATGGCGACGCCTATCAGCGCGGCCACGTTGCCTATTTCATATCGATCACGGTTGTTGGCTGTATTTTCTGTCTGGTGAATTTCCCGCCCGCGGCATTGTTGGTTGTTGCGATTGTGCTGGGCACCTTCGTGTTTTTCTTCGGAACCAGTGGCAACGAAGTTTATGTCGCGATCGCAGTCAATATGGCGCTTGTGTCGTTGATGATCATTCAGATCATCCGAAGCTTTTATGCCAATTTTTCTGGCCTGATCCAGACCCAGAACGACCTTGAAGCACAGCACCAGACGATGATCGAACTGTCGCGCCAGAACGAGGCATTGGCGCTGATTGATCCGCTGACCGGTTTATCCAACCGCCGGGCCTTTTTTTCCGTGCTGGAAGATACGGTGAATGCCGCCACCGAGAATGAAACATTCGCGGTGGCGATGATTGACCTGGACGGTTTCAAACCGGTCAATGACGTGCATGGTCACCCGTCGGGCGATGAGCTGTTGCAGCAGGCGGGCAGGCGGCTTCGCAAAGTCCTTGGTCACGAGACGCTTCTGGCGCGCTTGGGCGGGGATGAGTTCGGATTGTTGCTTAAGGGCTATGACGATGCACTTGAACTGATTGCCCTTGGCAAGGAGCTTTGTGACGCGCTCAATCGACCGTTTGTCCTAAATGGTGTGACCGTGCAGGTTTCGGCATCACTGGGGTTTGCGACCTATCCCACAGTGGCGCGCAGCCCGAACGGTCTGTTCGAGCGGGCTGACTTTGCGCTTTATCATGCAAAAAAGAATGCGCGCGGCGAGGCGGTTTTGTTTGCCGCCCACCACGAAACATTGATCCGCCATGACTCCCAGATTGAACAGGCGCTGCGCAAGGCGGATTTATCGACCGAGCTCAGCCTGCATTATCAACCGGTATTTGATATTCGATCCGGGCAGGTAAGCTCGCTTGAGGCGCTTGCGCGTTGGGAAAGTGCCCAGATGGGGGCGGTTTCGCCAGGCACGTTCTTTCCGGTGGCAGAAAAGACCGGCCAGGTCGGTTTTCTGACACGGGTTTTGTTCGAAAAGCTGATGGTCGATATGCAGGACTGGCCGGAAAACCTGCCTGTATCGTTTAACCTCTCGGCGCGCGATATTGTTCTGTCCGATACGGTCGAGTGGCTGATTGACGAGATCAAAAAGCATCGTATCGACCCGGGAAGATTGACCTTTGAAGTCACTGAAACGGCGTTCTTGCGTGACTTTGAGGCCGCCCGGACCAGCATCCGGTATTTGCGCGATCATGGGGCGCGCATTGCGCTTGATGATTTCGGCATCGGTTATTCCAGCCTGCGCTATGTCCACGAACTTGAATTTGACGTGCTCAAGGTTGATCGCAGCTTTGTCGCCCCGCTGTCGCATAACGAACGCAGCCGCCGTATCGTCAAGACGGTGATTGATATGTGCCAGAACCTCGGCATTGATTGCGTGCTGGAAGGGATCGAAAACGACAGCCAGCGCGATGTGATCATCACGTTGGGAGGGCGGCTGATGCAGGGGTATTTCTTTGCCCGCCCGGTTCGCGAAGTCAAACTTGATGCGCTGGCCGAAGGTGTTGGCAAGTGACGTCGGGCCAAGTGCCGTAAACCTCGGCCCTTGGATACGATAAGCTGCGACTCGGTTAATCTTCCTGCAACCAGATGGCGCTACTCTGTCAAAAGCGGGAACGGTACTTTGTGAAATGACACAACCACCGGTCCCGATTTTTGGCGGGAACGAGGCCGTTGACCATGTCGTCGCAGACAGAGATTTTGCAAACATCCGCAATGGCGATTACGGGCGATATTGAGCTTGCCCCGGAAATCCGTACCCGTCTGCGCGGTCTGATCGACAGTCTTCCCGACCAGCCCGCCCGCCTTCGTGTGCTGGGCCACGTTTTGCTTGATCTTGGTCTATGTGATCTTGCGCTGAATGCGTTTGGCCGGGCGTTGCTGATTGATGATCTTGATGGGGCGACGCATCTGGGCCTAACAAGGGTTTATATCCAGACCGGTCGACGTGACCTTGGGCTTGAACATCTTGAAATCGCCATCAGCCTGCGCCCCGATGCGCGGGAGTTGCGCGTACTTGCCGCTGATTTGCTGGGATGCCGGGACAAGATGCGCGCACTTGATCAGCTTGGTGCTGTTCTTGCCGCCGAACCCGATCATGCCGGTGCCCGCAAGGGGCTTGCCAACCTGATACGCACCGTGGTCGCAAACCGTATGCATACCGTTTCGCATGATGACCGCAAGACGCGACCGCAACCGACACTTGATCACACAGAGGTCATATGGGGGGATGTCGAGCCGTTTGGCGACCTGATCCAGTCCACCATTGGTCGTGGGGGCCGCGTTTCCTGATCCGGCAGGTTTTTAGCCGGCAGACGGGATATTGGCTGCTTGTAGGGAAACGATCGTGAAATCATCATCAAGCTTTGCCGGTGCACGGTCCATGAACTGATCGGCAATCTGTGCGGCAAGATCAATGTCACGACCGCCTTCCAGAACGGTGTCTTGCAACATCTTGAGCAAGCCTGCCTCACAGAGAAACTGACCATTGTCCAAGGTTGTTTCGATCAGTGCGTCGCTGTAAAGCAGCAGGAAGCTGTCCTTGTCGAACGGGACTTCGCGGGTTTCATATCGGGCGTCCCTGATAACACCAAGTGGCACCCCGGAGCCATCAAGATAGCGTGCCTCGCCGGTCGCAGTGTTGCCCAGAACAGGTGACGTGCAGGCGGCACTGGCATAGGCAAAGGTGTTATTCTGTCGATCAACGATACCATACAGCATTGTCGCATATTGCCCGACAGGCAAAAGCCCCTTGAGATGACGATTAAGCCGCTGCAAATACACATCCGGAGTCTGATCGTCGACTTGTTCGGACCATATCAGGGAATGCAGGCGGAAGGTGTTGAGTGCGGCACCAAGCCCGTGACCTGCGAAATCAACGATGTAAACGCCAAGCCGATGGGCATCAATTGGTACTAACCCCCACATATCGCCGCCGAGCTCGGACGACATCTGGAATGTCGCACTGATCCGCATGCCGTAATCCATGCCGACCCCGCGATAGTGTTCCGGTGTCGGGTTCAGGTTTTCTTGCATGTTGCGCGCAAGTTCCAGTTCTGACTGGGTGCGTGCCTGATAGGCCTGAAGTTGTTGCACCAGCAGCCGGTTTTCGAGATGGATCTTGGTGCGCGCGATCAGTTCTGCCTTGTTGAGCGGTTTGAGGATAAGGTCGGTTGCCCCGTCATCGAAAATGCGCGTGCGTCCTTCGTTCTCTTCAAGCGCTGTTTGGGCGATGATCGGCGTTTTTGCAAAGGCAGGATCAGCACGGACGGCCTTGCATACGGCATAACCATCCAGTTTCGGCATGATGATATCAAGAATGATCAGATCGGGATTATGCGCCTTGATCTGGGCAATCGCATCTTCGCCATCCTTGGCAAAAACCAGGTTGGTAAACCCGTCAGCCCGGAGATAGGACGCAATGATTTCACGCGACAAGAGGGTGTCGTCGGCAATCAGGATGGTTGCGTTCTGTGCAATACGCAGTGCATCGGGCGACGTCGTCAGGCGTGTTTCAAGATCATTGAGGAATGCCGTGTCGCCCAACGCCGTCGTGCTTTGACTGTCATCAAAAGTCAGTTCGATCGTTCGGCCATCCCGCAGAAAATTCACAGAGTGGCAGAGGCTTCTGATCAGGGGGAGGCCGCGGCCAAAGGTCGTGTCCTTACGCGAAATCGGGGCGGTTGCGTTTGCATCAGGCGGTGAAAATCCGTTGCCCTGATCATTGATGGTGATGACGACTTGGCCATTTTTGCGCCGACGTGCTGTCAGGATAATCGCACGGGCGCCATGGTGGCCGGATGCAAGGCGGCGTTCGGTTTCTTCGCCGAGCTCCTTGAAGCGATCCATCGACAGATGGCCGCCGGTTGCAAGTTCGAGATTGCCATGTATGAGCGAGTTGGCAAACGCTTCCTGAACCGCCATTTCAACCGAGGACGCGACGCCATCACCAATCAGGCCGCGATGCCGAAGGCTGGTCACAAATTTGCGTGCCACCGGTAAATGATAGGCGCTGCGTGTTGAAAGACAGACCAGCAGGTCATGTTTTGGCAGTGATTTCTTACCGACCAGCGGTGCCAAGTCGCCAAGGTCGAGTTCGGGGAAACATTCGACAAAGGTGTCACAGTTCAGACGGATCAGGCTGCCAAGCCAGTCGCGACCGACCTGTGATGGCAAGATACAAAATGAAAAACGCCGTTGGCTTGAAAAATCCTCGGGCGATTGCCCGGATATGTATTTAGCTGCAGCTTCCGTCGCGTCCCAAAGGTTTATGCCAGCGACAAGCTTTGACAGGTCTTCTTGCGCGACGGAGTGCGGCACTGCAACCAAGTACTTTGCACGTGAGTCTCGGCCAACGGGCATTGGTTAGTTTTCCAGCTGGAACAAGGTATCGAAGCGGGCAACTTCAAGCATGCGCTTGACCTGTCCCTGTGCGCCACGCAGGATGACGTTTGTGTTGGATTTTTCGCCCTCGTCGCGTGCAAGCAGCAACATGCCAAGACCGGCGGAATCAATGAAATCGACACCGGAAATGTCCAGAACAAGCGTCGATGAGCCATGTCCGCGAACTTCTTCGATCAGTTTGCGAAAGCTCGAATGATCGCCGAATGTGAAGCGACCGGTCACTTCGACTGTGGTTGTTCCATTGGCGAAATCTGTCTTGTAATTCAAGTCTGGACTCTCCTTGAAGCGTTTGGCCAGTGGCGGAATCCCGGCCAAGACTATGCTTTTCTTAACGTTAATCTGATTGTGTATGGTTTGGGTAGTGACTGCAATACATGTTAGTAGTTGTGAGATGAGCAACACTATCGGTATGCTGACCTACATTGGTATATCGGGATACGAACAAGAAAATGCCAGAGCAGGCACGCATTGTAATTGTGGAAGATACGCTGTCGCTGGCGCGCGTGTATCAGGATTACTTGCGTGCCGACGGTCACGTTGTTGATCACGTCGTCAGTGGCACAAATGCCATAGAACGTTTACGCCATGATCCGCCGGATGTCCTTGTTCTGGATCTTATTTTGCCCGATATGGACGGGCGCGAGGTTCTTCGTGCTGCCGCGCAAATCGCACCGGATTGCAAAATTGTTGTTATCACGGCCCACGGATCAATCAATGTCGCGGTCGAGGCGATGCGCGAAGGGGCATGGGACTTCCTGTTAAAACCCTTCACCGCTGACAAGTTACGCGACACCGTGACAAAGGCGATCAAAGGTGCGCCCGCCCTTCAGACTGCCCCGGATATTGATCTGGAAAGTCCCGATGCCGACGAGATGTATTTCGACATCATCGGCGGGTCGGAAAACATGCGTGATATCTATCGCATTATCGAAAATGCTGCCCCCAGCCGTGCGACTGTCTTTATCACCGGTGAGTCCGGTACCGGTAAGGAACTCGCCGCCGAGGCAATCCATCGTCGTTCGGAACGGGCAAAGGATCCGTTCATTCCGCTGAACTGCGGTGCCATTCCCAAAGACCTTATGGAAAGCGAGATTTTCGGTCACGTCAAAGGGGCGTTTACCGGTGCTGTTTCCGACCGCGAAGGGGCGGCACATCGTGCCGATGGCGGCACGCTGTTTCTGGATGAAATTTGCGAAATGGACCTGGACCTGCAGACCAAGCTTCTGCGCTTTATCCAGACCGGGTCATTCCAGAAAGTCGGCGGCAGTTCGATAGAAAAAGTTGATGTGCGCTTTGTCTGTGCGACCAACCGCGATCCACTTGAAGAAGTTCGTTCCGGTCGGTTCCGTGAAGACCTTTATTACCGTTTGCACGTTATTCCGCTGCATATGCCGCCCCTGCGTGATCGCGATAACGATATCCTGCAAATTGCCAATTTCTATCTGCAACGCTTCACGCGCGAGGAAGGCCGCGATTTCGAACGGTTCAGTCCCGAAGTTTCCGCCCTGTTTGCTCGGTATTCCTGGCCGGGCAATATTCGCCAGTTGCAAAATATCATCCGCAACATTGTTGTGCTCAATAACGGGACCGAGGTGGCGCTTTCAATGGTGCCAAGGCCGGTCAATAGCGGCACTGACGGTGACCAGTTCGGGTCAGGGACGATTGAAGCCCCGCCACCCCATCCGGTCGTCTCAAACGAGCCGGGCGGTCCCGGACGTCATTGGGCCGGTGATCCAGAGGCCCTGGCCTTCCTTGCCGGTGCCCGACAAATGCGCAAGGTTGTCGAAAACCATAATTCCGGGCGCAGCAACCAACTGCTTGGTGCTGGCGCGGGCGGCAACTTTGGGGACGAAGATCAAACTGCATTGTCGCCGTTAGCATCCGGTTCGGGAAGGCTGGGGTTTGGCGAGATCAGGCCGCTTTGGCAGGTTGAAAAACAGGCGATCGAAGAGGCGATTGAGCGTTGTGGCGGATCCATCCCGCGTGCAGCCGATGCCCTGGGTGTCAGCCCGTCAACAATCTATCGTAAAAAGCAATCCTGGGAAGAAAGTGGCCTTTAGGTCATTTTAGCGGTTTGGGCTGTGCCAATCTGCCATCGCCTCTGCAAGGCGTTTCCAGTCTGCATCGGTTCCGGGCAGGCCAAACCGAACCTTGTTTGCATCATGATCAAATAGCCGGACCAGAATGCCCCGGTGTCCGAGGTGATCTGCCAAGGCAACACAATCCTCGCCGTCGTAGTAGCGGAAAAGATCGGTGCCGCCTGATAGAGCCAGTCTGCTGTTCTTGGTGATGAGATCATCAAGCCGCGCTGCGTCTGCCGTCAGACGTGTTCGGCTTTGCTGCTGCCAGTGCATATCGGAAAAAGCTTGTGCGCCCACGACCATGGTCGGGCCGGGAATGGCCCATGGGCCAATGCGGCTTTCAAGATCAGTTGCAAGGTTGCGATCCATGACGGCACAGCCAAGTCGCGCCCCGGCAAGGCCGAAAAACTTGCCAAATGAACGCAACACAATGGTGTTTTGCAATTGATCAATGCGCGAGCAAACCGATTGGTCCGGTTGGCAATCCATAAAGGCCTCATCGACCACAAGCCAGCAATTGCGTGCATTTGCAAGTTTGCCCAGCTTGAAGATATCGTCAGGGGCAAACATGGCCCCGTCCGGGTTGTTGGGATTGACCAGGATGATGACTGTTCCCGTTTCGGCAGTGCTTAGAATATCCGTGGCCTTGGCAATCCTGTTAGCCGGATCGGTTTGGTGGGGTTGGCAATGGTACCCGGCACGTCGCCAGCACCGTTCATGTTCACCGTATGTCGGGCCCATGACATGGACGTTTTTAGTCGCCTGATCTGCCATCCGGTCTTTCAGCCAGAACGGGATCATCTGGATCAGGGCCTGTGTGCCCGGGGCGCAAACAAGATGATCTGTCGTCGGCAGGTGGTAATACTGCGTGGCTGCCGCTTTCAGGCCATCAAGCTCCGAGGTGAGTGGCAGGCGTTGCCAGTAGGCATTTTCAATATCGGGAACCGGGTAGGCTATCGGGTTGATACCGGTCGATAAATCCAACCAGTCGTTTGTTGGAATGCCATATCTGCTTGCCGCCCGATCAACTGCGCCACCGTGATTGATCGGCGGTTGTTGTTTGGGCGTGATATGGCTGTTTGTCATGATGGGGCCAGGCCTGATCGAAAGTGAACTGTCTGCGGTTTGGATCAAGTTTCCGCGCTTGCCATTGCGGAAAGTGCTGCGTATCGTCCGGCCATCCTCAATACCGGACATTTTCCCATGATCACAGCCCAAAATGCCACCAACATTCAGGTATGGCAGAAGCTTAACCCGCAACTGTCGATTTCCAACGGTGTAAGTCCAGGCACCGAAGTCGCGGAAATTGGAGCCGATAAAGGTGGTTTTGATGGGGGCGCGCTTTCTGAACGGTTTTGGGATGAGGGATATTTCCTGATCCACGATGTTTTGCCGGCGGGCGAGCTTGAAAAACTTCGTAAAGGGATTGAAGTGCTTGTTGCCAGTGGCCTGTCACCCGCGCTGATATATCTTTACGATGAAGCGTGGGATGTGTTTCGTCGTTTACGACCGCTTCTGACCCATTTTCTGGGCGATCGTATTGCGCTTTTGCCGCACTTCTGGGCGTGGCATGTCGATCCCGATGCTGATGGAAGTGGTTGGCCACCGCATCGCGATTATCAGGGTGAAAGTACGATTGGCGATGAGATGCTGATCAGCCTTTCTCTTTGGGTGCCGCTAAGCAATGCCACGCCTGAAAATG
This sequence comes from Thalassospira indica, assembly GCF_003403095.1. NCBI lineage: Bacteria > Pseudomonadati > Pseudomonadota > Alphaproteobacteria > Rhodospirillales > Thalassospiraceae > Thalassospira > Thalassospira indica. Next base: position 1,783,587 of record NZ_CP031555.1, read on the forward strand.
GCTGTATGCATGTCTTGCCCCGCAATTTCGAAAAAGGTTACCCGGCACCGGTTTCAGAGCCGGGTGAGGTCCGCCTTCAAGACATTCGCGCCCTTCCGGCCAAGCCTGGTGCGGTGATGGGCTGGCGACAGGATCTTTATCATTGGGGTGGAAGGGCAAGCCCGTATGCCAGCGAACCCAGAATCAGCCTGTCAGTTGAATTTCAGAATGCCGCCTTTGATCCGCTTGCCGATCAATTGTTGGGACTTGATCATCCGCCGGTGTTTTTGGAACGTCTGGCGTTGATTGCCAAGCAGTTTGAAAAATACCGTCATATGCAATCAATGGATACCGAAACCCTTAAATGGGCAAATGACGTTGTGGACGCCTGTGCTACGATTAACCATATGCAGTAAAAGCCGGAATGCCCCCGACTTGGCATTGGTTGAGTGGTGTTGTGCAAGACGTGATATTGTCTTGGGCTGCACAGAAAGGTTTGTCGATGGAATTGATTGATAACGCCCGTTTTGACGAGTTGTGCCAGGCCCTTGGTAAGGATCAGGTATTGCTGTTGGTGAATTTGCTCCCGGCGTCCTACGACGAAGAGCGCGCCCGACTGATCGAAGCCGCAGCTACAAAGGACCCTGATGGTATTAAACGGTCTGGACACGCCATCAAGGGGATGGCCAGAAATATGGCGGCGCCCGAACTTGCAGAAGCTGCATTGGCGTTTGAACGTTTCGAGGGTGATTTCGATCCCGCGCTTGATGACAAGATCAAGGAACTCGACGGGATAACACAGCAGACGGTTGGCGCCATGCGCGCGCTCCTTGCCACGCCATAGCTGTTATCTGTTGCTTCAATCGTGTGAGTAACCCCAAAGGCAGATCAATTGGATCTGCCTTTTTCATTATTTTTGCGAGATTACTCAGTTTGTTACGCCGTTTGGCGATGAAAAATGCGTTCCGGGGAATAGAAAATCAGGCAATTCCCCCTACATGAAATCTAGAACGGATTTTCATCCACCAGCACTGTACGCAGTGCCAAGACTGCTTGTGACCGTCCCAACATGGAGGCAACAGTGGCGAGCTTTAATAAAATTTCTGGGCAAAAAGATCAGGAAACTTCTGCAAAGCGTCTTCACGGCGCGCCAAGTTACGACAAGTGGCGTCGAGATGATCTGTATCATTTGGCCGCGCAAAAAGGCATACAGAACCGGGCCAACATGTCGAACAAGGAATTGGTCGAAGCGTTGAAGCGTACGCAATCAACCGGCGGCTGATCTCGCGTTTATTTTACCTCGATTTTGCAAAGAACCGGTTCCCATCCTGACATCAAGTATGTATACCATCGTATATTATAACTAACCGGTCGGGGTGGAGGTCGCCTGTTGCTTCCGCCACCGTTTGCAGCTGTGGCATGGCGCGAGCATGCACGCGTTGCCGGTTTGAAGCGATGTATTATAAATCGAGGTATGCCTAAGTGGGTTGTTTAGTCCGACGCTGTAGCCCGCAGCGAAAAGAGCAAGTACAGAAAATTGGTTTGAAGTCGTGCGCGGTGGTTGTGCTTTTCGTGCTTATGCTTTGGTGCATGCCATTGGCAACCCCACAAGCGACCGAGCATGACGCCACTGACGTTCCAACCCGCGTCGCCTTTATCAATCCGGGTTATGGGGATCGCGGTTTCTGGAAGGATGTGCGCGACACCATGCAGGCGGCTTCAGATCAGTTTGGCTATGAACTGATCGTTTTTGATAGCAACCGCGACAGCAAGATGATGATCGAAAGTGCGCAGAAGGTTTTTGCCCTTGAGCCCGCGCCTGACTACATCATTGCCGTTAACGAACATCAGCAGGGAATGCGCATCGTTCTGGAGGCAGAAGAACGGGGCATCCCGGTCATCATGTTGCTCAATGACCTGACAAAAGAGCAGAAGAACGCATATGGCTATCCGGGCAGGGACTTTGATCACTGGATATTCTCCCTGACGCCGGACAACGAGCGTGCCGGTTATGACATCGCCAAGTCCCTGATAGATAGTGCACGTCTTCAAGCCGAAAATCGGCAACCAGCGCCGCTATGCCTGTTATCCATCGCCGGGGACAGCAAGACACCAGCCTCGCTTCAGCGATTGCAGGGACTTGATCATGCGCTTAGTCGTTTTCCGCTTCTTCGCGAACAGCGTCGTCTGGTGGCAAACTGGTCATACGATGAGGCATACCGTCAGACAGAAAACTGGCTTAGACGGGGCGGATGCGTCGATGCGGTCTGGGCTGCCAATGATGATATTGCACTGGGTGCAATTGCGGCTCTGGAGAAAGCAGGGCGGAAACCCGGGAAAGACGTCTTTGTCGGTGGGCTGAACTGGTCACCCGCGGGGTTGCGCAACGTTGCAGACGGCAAGATGACCATGACCCACGGGGGGCACTTTTTTGCTGGCGCATGGGTCATGGTATTGCTTCATGATTACATTCATGGCGTTGAATTTCTTTCCCATCATCCCGAAATCTCTTTCAGGATGGAGGCGATCACACGCGAAAACATATCTCACTTTGTCGATGTCCTGGGCAGCAGGGATTGGAACAGCTTGGATTTTAAGGATTTTAGTATTGCCAATTCCCCATTCGGCACAGAGTATAATTTTGTGTTACATCCCGGCGATGGCATGCGTGAATAGCAAAAGCCATCATCAGGTAACTCTTTAGAAAGACAAGGTCGAGACGCTTGGCACGAGAATCAGACGAAAAGCATTTTGATGCTCTTGCCGGGATGCGATTGGGCAGCACAATTGCGGCCCGCCAGTTAAAGTACTCTCTTTTCTTGGCTGTTGTTCTTGGCCTCGTCATCGTCGCCATACGCGGATACCAGGATTATCTCTGGCTCGAAGGTGTCTATCAGCAGAGCAACCAGCGTATCTTTTCCTCCAGTGCGCCTGTCGCGACTGAAGTCATGATCAAGCGCGACCGCGAACTGGCCGATATTATGGCGCGCGGGATGCTCAACAATAGATCCATTGCACGCGTTATGCTTACCAACGCCAATGACGGTATTTTTTTTGAGCTAAAACGACCCGCAGGCGAAATACCGGTCTCGCGCTGGGCCGAGAAGATGTTTGGCGGGCTGCAAACCATCACTGTTCCGGTGCGCGACCCCGAACGCAAACCTGTCGCCACCATTGGCGAGATGGTGATTGAGCTTAATCCACAGGTTTATGTGAACGCCTACATGACGCGTCTTTCGTGGTCGTTCCTTGCGACCATGATTTTGGCGGCGGTGATGGCCCTTTGTTTTGCGGCAATGAGCTACTTCGTTTTCTCACGACCCGTGATCCGGCTTGGAAACTATATCGTTAACGCGAACCCAACAGACGATAGTCGCCCGCTTCAGATGCCGCCGGAACATCGTCATGACGACGAAGTTCAGTTGCTTGGTTCGGTGACGGTCGGGCTTTTCGGAATGATCCGCAAGCAAGTCGGGGAATTGCGCAGAGCGCGCGACGAACTGCAGAATGCGAACATCACTTTGGAAGAACGTGTCGCGCAGCGTACAGAAGAACTCAATTCCGCGATGCAAAAGCTTGAGGTGCTTGCGTCAACGGATCCATTGACCGGGTTACCTAACCGCCGTGCCTTTCTGGGCAGGTTGGAGGACGCTGTTGCCGTCTGGCGGCGCAGGGACACGCCTGTATCCTTCATTCTTCTTGATATCGACCGTTTCAAGGCGCTGAACGATACCTATGGCCATCAGGCTGGTGACGCGGTTCTGGTTGCCTTGGCAGACACACTTAGAACAACACTGCGCTCCATTGATATTCCGGCGCGCATGGGCGGTGAAGAGTTTGCTGTGTTGCTGCCGGGGGAGGAATTGCAGGGGGCGATGATCCTTGCTGAACGTTTGCGCAAGGGCCTGGAGCAGAACAGTGTCGAGTATGGCGGTAGCAAGCTTTCCTTTACATCAAGCTTTGGGGTGTCGGGCTTGCCGTCTGCGAAGGGTTTGGCTGAGTTTGATCAGGACGTTGCTGTGCAATTTGATGTTCTGAGGAACTCTGAAAGCACCGATATCCCGGGGATATTGTACTCGTTGGCGGATCGGGCACTTTATGATGCCAAGGCAGCCGGGCGTAATCAATGCAAGCTGGCTGACTTCAGCAGGCTTTCGGAATTCAAGGATCAGCTGCCGTCCGACATTTGATTGATCGGATAGTTCCGGTGCGACGCCGGATGCATGTGCATCAGGAATGCGTGTCTTTAATTCCGGCCGTCGTCATTGCCCTGCCGGGAAATCCGGATGTCGCGGTGGATCGATACGCTCATCAAAAGCCCGAAGCTGACCAGAATTGTCATCATCACCGTGCCGCCATAAGACACAAGCGGCAACGGGACCCCAACCACCGGGATCAGCCCCATCACCATCGCGATGTTGATAAAGACGTAAAGGAAGAAGGTCGAGGTCACACCGATGGCGACAAGGCGCCCAAACTGGTTCTGACAGCGCAGTGCGATGACATAGCCATAGGTGATCACCAGCGCATAAAGGCCCAGCAACGCCATGCCGCCGACCAAGCCGAATTCTTCGCCCAGCATGGTGAAGATAAAGTCGGTCTGTTTTTCCGGCAGGAAGTTCAGATGGCTTTGGGAGCCCAACATGAACCCTTTGCCAAACAGCCCGCCAGACCCAAGCGCGATCTTTGATTGGGTAATGTGATAGCCCGCACCAAGCGGGTCATTTTCCGGGTTCAGGAAGGTCAGAACGCGGTTCTTCTGATATTCGCGCAGGAACTGCCAGCCAATCGGAATGGCCGCAAGTGCCGTGCCGAGAACAAGCGCGAACTTCCAGATGCGCACCCCGGCCAGCCAGAAAATCACACCACCCCCGGCAATCAGAAGCAATGTGGTGCCAAGGTCAGGTTGGCGTAACACGAGGGCAGAGGGCGCAAGAACCATCAAAATTGGTGGAATCAAAAGCGGGATACGACCGACATCTTCGGTCGTCAAACCATGGAAATACCGCGCAAGTGCAAGAACCAAAGAGATTTTCATCAGTTCGGACGGCTGCAACTGGAAGAAACCCAGATTGATCCAGCGCTGCGCGCCCATGCCGATATCGCCCTTGATTTCGACCGCCACCAGTAAAATCAGCGCGACAAAATACGAGAAATAGGCAAGCTTCAACCAGACACGTATATCGGTTACCGCGATGATGATCATCAGTGCAGCACCCACGGCAAAACGTATCATCTGACGTTCGGCCCAGGGTTGCAGTGATCCGTTGGCCGCTGAATAGAGCATGGCAAAGCCGATGCCAGATAGGGCTGCGATCAAAAGAACAAGCGTCCAGTTCAGCAACAACAATCGGCGGCCAATCGGCACATAATCCGGGTCTTCACCAATGCGAAATCTGCTTCCTGCCATGGCTTAACCCTCGTCCTGATCGCTGTGGGCCGGATTGCGCCGGAGATTTGCACTATTGGGCTGGTCAGCGGCCGAGATGCCCTGACGCGCAGATTGCAGTTCCTGCGCTTTTAGCAGCAGGTCACGGACAATCGGACCCGCAACACTCGAACCACCACCACCGTGTTCAACGACCACAGAGCAGGCGTAACGCGGGTTATCGACCGGCGCAAAGGCAACAAACAGGGCGTGGTCACGGTATTTCCACGGCAAGTCATTATTGTCGAGCACCCCGGTTGTCTGGCGTTCGCGCATGGTGATGCGGCGAACCTGACTGGTGCCACTTTTACCAGCCATTTCCATGCCCTTGATGGCGATCCGTGCGCCATGGCCTGTGCCACGCAATTCGTTGGTCACACCGTTCATTGCGTCACGAATTCGGGCCAGATTGGCGCGGCTGACCTGAAGTTCCGGAAATTCTTCGGCCTGGCGGCTGGTGACGCCTTCTGGGGTGACGTTGTCACGCGTCAGGTGCGGGCGCACCGCCTTGCCGGAGGCCAGACGCGCTGTCATCGTGCACAGTTGCAACGGTGTTGCCAGAACATATCCCTGTCCGATAGAGGCGATAAGTGTTTCACCGCCCTGCCAGCGTTTGCCAAGCTGGATTTCCTTCCAGTCCTTGGTCGGGATCAGGCCGCTACGTTCGTTGGGAAGGTCAATGCCGGTATCTTCGCCAAGGCCCAGCTTGTGCGCCATCGCAGCAATCCGGTCGATCCCGATTTTTTGGGAAATTTCGTAGTAATAGACGTCACAGGAATGCTTGATGGAGTCATGCATGTTCATCCAGCCATGACCGCCACGTTTCCAGCAGTGGAAACGTGCATTGCCAAGATCAAGATGCCCGTTACAGAAGAATTTCTGGTTTGGCGAAATAATGCCTGCTTCCAGTCCGGCAAGTGCGACACACATCTTGAAAGTCGAACCGGGCGCATAGGTGCCATTTACCGCCTTGTTGGAAAGCGGTGCATACGGGTTGTTGACCAGACTGTTCCAAAGCTTGTGCGAAATACCATTGGTAAAGGCATTCGGGTCATAGGCCGGGTGCGACGACAGGGCGAGCACTTCACCATTATGGATGTCCATAACCACGGCGGCCGCACTTTCCTGATCCGACAGCCGCTGATTGGTGTAGCGCTGCAATTCAAGATCAAGCGTCATGACAACCGTGTTACCACTGTCCCCTTCTTCGCGTTCCAGTTCGCGAATGACGCGACCCAGTGCGTTGACTTCGACCTGGCTGGTGCCGGCCGTGCCACGCAGTGCCAGGTCATAAACCTTTTCAACGCCGCTTTTGCCAATGGTAAAGCCGGGCAGTTCCAAAAGCGGATCGCCTGTCAGTTCCTTTTCGGATACCGCGGCAACATAACCCAGTGTATGCGCAAGGTGGGGGCCTTCGGGATAGTCTCGTGATCGTCCGGCATCAATGATCAGGCCAGGAAGGTCAGGGGCATTGACACCGACGCGTGCGACCTCATCCCATGTCAGGTTATCGCGCACTGTCACCGGAACAAAGGAACGCCGACGGGCGGCATCGCGTTCAACGCGCTCGATTGTGTCGGGGCCAAGCTCGATGATCTGATCGAGGATTTCAAGTGTGCGGCGGACATCAGGGGTCTGTTCGCGCACGATCATGATGTGATAATTCTGCCGGTTTACGGCAAGCGGGGCACCGAAACGGTCGGTCACCAGTCCACGCGGCGGCGGCAGCAGGCGGTGCGAAATGCGGTTTTCATCGGCCAGCGTCTGATAGCGGTCGCTTTCAAGGACCTGCAGGTAGTACATGCGCGCGGCCAAACCTGTCAGCAATACACCCTTGCCCGCACCCAGCATCAGGGCGCGTCGGGTAAACAGTCTGAACCGGTCTGAGTCACGATGCCACATGGGCGTTGGTTACCTGTATTTCGTCAGTAGCCGTAAGGCCGAGTGTTCAATTTCTGGCCCGTTCTATCCCGGTTGATCGGGGATTAAAACAGCCTTTACCCATCATAGCTAGTAGCCGTTGCCAAAACATCAATATTGCGCAGTTCATCATTCGCGCATGGCAGTCTAGACATAACGCAAAAGGGTATTTTGTGCGCGCGCCAGAACCCAGGCAACAATCGGGAACAAGGCAGCCGTCAACACATAGCTGATCATGGTGGCCTTGAAGGGCAACAATGCACCGATCAGAGCCGAACTCAGCAGCCACTGAACCAAAAGTGCCGGAATGGCCACCAATGCAAAGCCCCACCACATCACGCTGAACGGCTTGTTATGGAAAAAGCGCCCCTGACTTGCCGATCCGGTTTGCACCAGTACGAGCACAAGCGAACTGACGCCAAGCGGTAACCCCATCAACAGATCCTGCAACAGGCCCAGCAGGAAGGCTGTAACAGCCGTTAACAGGTCAGGGCGGTTCACCGACCAGTAAAACACAGCCATCAATGCCAGTGCCGGTGAGGCAGTCGATAACAACGGCACGCTGAGCGGCAAAAGATTAATCAGCAACAGAGCGAAAACACTGAAGGCAGGAAAAAGGCCGCGGGCAATAATGTCCAGTCGATGCCAGACGCCGGGTTTCACTGGGCTTCCCCTGCCGCGCTGGTGGAGGGGGATGTGCCGTCATTGCCGGTCGGGTCTGCCGGAACAATGCCGACGCCATCAGGGAGGTCCGGCGATACTTCTGTGATTTTTGCATCGTTGGACGGTTGGCTTTGGCGAATGCGGTCCTCGCTCAGGATGCCCTGAAGGCCGTAATCAGCAACCCGCAGATATTCCAGTTGATGGCGGCGGAACATTGGGGCAACGCGAACGGCATTTTCCGAAACCGATGATACAACCCCGATTGGAATGCCCGGTGGGAAAGCACCACCATGGCCGGATGTCAGAATACGGTCACCCGGTGCCACGGCCGCATCCGCAGTCAGGAAGGTCAGGAGCGGGCGGTTGGTGTTGTCACCGGAAAGAAATGCCCGATCACGCGAGTTTTCCACAACAACCGGCACACGCGAGTTGATATCGGTGATCAAAAGAACACGTGACGCCTGATACCCCGCCTCGGCAACGCGGCCAATCAGGCCTTCGTCCGAAATCACGGCTTGCCCCTTGGCAACGCCGTCGCGCGATCCGGCGGAGATCATTACACTGTGGGCATAGGCGCCGCCCATATCCGCGATCACGCGGGAGGTTACCAGATGCAGGGCAGGCGGGGAGGTGTAGCTTGCCAGATCGCGAAGGCGGGCATTCTCATGCGAAAGATTGCGTGCCGCTTGCTGCCAGGCCAGCAATTGCTGGTTTTCGCGGCGCAGGCGCTCGTTTTCTTCGTAAAGATGGGCAAGGTTGTAGATCTTGTCGGTCAGCTCGTTGATGCTGGCCGCAGGGCGGGAAATGACGTTCATCACCGGCGATACCAGATCAGCCGACGCGGCGCGGATCCGCTCGATCAGAACAGTATCGGCCTTGCCCAGAAGCATCAGGCCAAAAGCCGATAAAATCAGCAGTATGAAAGCGAAGCGGTGAAGGGCCGTGCGTAACGGCGAAAAGATACGCTGCTGCGGACCACCATGCTGTGCCAATGTATTCCCCGCGAATTCCCAAAAGGTTGTTCTTCATCCCGTGCGGGATATTCAACCATAACGAAATCACCGAGTCGCGTCCAGTAAGGATACGACCCGGTGATGATATTCAAGGCCGCTTTTTTATCAGTATGCTGTGTGCAGGACGTTACGCAGCATCTTTTTCTCTTCCAGCGCGCGACCGGTACCCAGTGCAACGCAGGAAAGCGGATCATCTGCAATCGAAACCGGAAGACCGGTTGCATGACGCAGAACGTAATCAAGGTTGCCAAGCATCGCGCCGCCACCGGTCAGAACAATACCCTTGTCGACGATGTCAGCAGCAAGTTCCGGCGGGGTCTGTTCGAGGGCGACTTTCACCGCCTCGATGATTGCCGAAACAGGCTCTGCAAGGCTTTCTGCGATCTGACGTTCAGAAATCAGCAGTTCCTTCGGAACGCCGTTCATCAGGTCACGACCGCGGATTTCTACGGTTGCGCCATCACCGTCATCCGGTGCACAGGCAGAACCGATTTCCTTCTTGATGCGTTCGGCGGTGCTTTCGCCGACCAGAAGGTTATGAGTGCGACGGATGTAAGCAATGATCGCTTCATCCATTTTGTCACCACCGACACGTACCGAACGCGCATAGACGATACCGCCCAGCGAGAGAACGGCAACCTCGGTGGTACCACCGCCGATATCGACAACCATGGAGCCGGTCGGTTCCGTCACCGGAAGGCCGGCACCAATGGCAGCGGCCATCGGCTCGTCAATCAGCCAGACTTTACGCGCGCCGGCACTTTCTGCACTTTCCTGAATGGCGCGGCGCTCAACTGCGGTCGAACCTGACGGTACGCAGATGATGACTTCCGGGCTGGCAAAGTTGCGACGGTTATGGACCTTGCGGATAAAGTGCTTGATCATTTCCTCGGCGATGTGGAATTCCGCAATAACGCCGTCACGCAACGGGCGGATCGCCTGAATATACCCCGGGGTACGACCGAGCATCTGTTTGGCTTCTTCACCAACTGCAAGGACCTGTTTCTTGCCTTTTTCGTCGGTAATGGCCACCACGGATGGTTCGTTCAGAACGATGCCTCGTCCCTTAACGTAAACCAGTGTGTTCGCGGTGCCCAGATCCACCGCCATGTCGGAGGATAAAACCCCAAGAAGCTTGGAAAACATTCCTGCCCTATGCCCCGGTTAAAAGTAAAATCTCAAAAGCGAATGTACCGGCTTTGATAGCGTAAGGAATAAGCCGATGCACGAATAATCTGCTCAGGGGATTGAGGAATAATTAAGGCGCGTAATTTTCCTGAAATAAGGCATCAAAAACATGATCAGTAATATGGTCTTGGCGGAGAAATTCAATTTCGTCCTATATTTTCTGAGATGCCCATTGCAGAAAGGAAATCTGTCACCAGTGAGACTACAAGCGGACTGTTTTCTATTTGCAACGTTGTGCGAGTCGTTTGTTTTTCAATCATTTCGCTGCTTTCAACGGCTTCAAACCGAACGGGTTCGCGCCCGTTGTAAAGGTCGCGATCCATACGCCATTCACACCATGCCGGCGGGTTAAACGGATCATTTTTGATAGCCACAAGCAGGCTGGGCACAAAGTTGTCCATTTCCGACATACATTGCGGTCTTAGCCCGACAAGCGCCTTAAATCGGTGTTGGTAGTGCTTGGCATGGCCATCCCGATATATCGCCAGCTGAGCTGCGCCGGCACCATAGCCATATCCGAAGACGGCAATATTTTCAGGCGCAGTGGATTTTACCCCGGCAAGGTAATGAAGCGCGCTGATGGCATCGAACGCCCAGTAGGACAGACCGTGTTTTGGCGTTTGAAGTTCCCCGCCACCACAATAATCCTGCGTCGGATGGGCGTTAGGTGGTGAGATCAAAAGCACCGCATATCCGCTTTGTCGCAGGATCGTGATCCATGTTTCGGGAAAATGGTTGTCACAGTCGGGTAGGGCGACGATGGCAGGATAAGGTGGCTTTGTGTCTCCATTGCCAGCAGCCGGTTCGAAATAAACTGCTGGAATACCCGCTTGCAGGCTTTCATCAACGCTAGGGATGGCTTTCCCGGCGGCAATCAGGCGTTGCCTCAAACCGCTTTTGGGGTAGGGCAATGACGGCACGGTGACAGACTGACCCGACGGCATTGTCGGCGTTTGTGCGAACGCGTTTGTAGAGTTTGTGACTATGCCAACAGACAGGGCCACAGCAATCGTAACGATCAGAACATATGGAAACGCACGCAGAGCTTTGCTTGGCCGGGCCATGGGCAACTCCATTCATGGGTGCCAAATTCTATCACAGCGTTGGCCATGCCACCATTCACACATAAGAAAAGGGCGGCACAGGTGCCGCCCTTTGGATGTAAACCGGTAAGATATGCTTAGGATGCCATCGCATCCGGTGCGGTTTTCTTGCTTTTTTCGATCAGCTTGTTCACTGCCGTGACATAGGCAAGGCAGGATGCAACCACGGTATCGGTATCCGATGCGTTGCCGACAACCGTGCGATCTTCGCCGTCGAGTTTGACTGTGACCGTGCCTTGGGCGTCGGTGCCCTCGGTTACGGCATGCACCTGATAGAGTTTCAGGCGCCAGTCATGCGGATAGATTTCCTTGATCGCGTTAAACGTCGCATCAATCGGGCCATCGCCGGTGGTCTTGGCCGTGCGGGTTTCGCCGTCGACGGTCAATTCCAGTTCTGCGGTCTGCGGACCTTTGGAGCCACAAGTAACGGTCAGGCCAACGAACTTGATATGTTCGTTGTCGCGCATGCCGTCATCGACCAGAGCGACGATGTCATCGTCATAGACTTCTTTTTTCTTGTCGGCCAAGTCCTTGAAGCGTGCAAAGGCATCTTCAATCGCGTTGTCACCCAAATCGGTAAAGCCCAGTTCCTTGAGCTTTTCCTTGAATGCATGACGACCGGAATGCTTGCCCATGACCAGGCTTGATTTGTTCAAGCCAATCGATTCCGGCTTCATGATTTCATAGGTTTCGGAATTCTTCAGGAAGCCGTCCTGATGGATGCCGCTTTCATGGGCAAACGCATTGGCACCAACGATTGCCTTGTTTGGCTGTACGACAAAGCCGGAAACAGCGGAAACCAGACGCGATGCGTTCATGATCTTGGTGGTATCAATGCCGGTGGTGAACGGGAAGGCATCGTTACGGGTGTTGATGGCCATCACAATTTCTTCAAGTGCGGCGTTACCGGCACGTTCGCCCAGACCGTTGATCGTGCATTCGATCTGACGCGCCCCTGCATTGACCGCCGAGATCGAGTTGGCAACCGCCATACCCAAATCGTTGTGGCAGTGAACCGACAGGATCGCCTTGTCGATGTTGGGCACGCGGTTAAACAGCATGGTCATCAGTTCGGCATATTCAGTCGGCGTGGTGTAGCCAACCGTATCGGGGATGTTGATGGTGGTCGCACCGGCATCAATGGCCGCTTCGACGCAACGGCACAGGAAGTCATGTTCGGTACGCGAACCGTCTTCTGCCGACCATTCAACATCGTCGGTGAACTTGCGCGCCAGTGTCACACTTTCAATCACCTTTTCCAGAACGCGTTCCGGTTCCATCTGCAATTTGTATTTCATATGCAGGGGGCTGGTGGAGATGAAGGTGTGGATACGTTTGTTTTCAGCCGGTTCCAATGCCTCTGCCGCGCGTTCGATGTCGCCCTTGGCGGCACGTGCCAGAGAACAGATGGTCGGTCCTTTGACCTGCTTGGCGATTTCATGGACGGACTGGAAGTCGCCGTTCGATGCGATGGCAAAGCCTGCTTCGATGACATCAACCTTCAGTTCCGCCAGTGCGTGCGCCACGCGCAGCTTTTCATCAAGCGTCATCGATGCACCCGGGGACTGTTCCCCGTCACGCAGGGTGGTGTCAAAAATGATGACGCGATTGTCGTTTGCACTAGCCATTATCTTGTTTCCTGATCAAACGGGTCTTTGCCCGGTATGTAAATTCTGTCTGGAAGGAGTGCGGGCCGTCTGGCGCGACTTTTTCCCCTGAGCTGCGGTAAATGGATCGACAAGCTATTCGTGTGATCCGGACCGGCATGATTCGCTCAGGGGCGAGTAAGTCGTAGAGCGCCTAGCTCTGCTAGACCAAGGAGACCGGAAATTAGGTTGAGGGCAGACAGCGCAAGCGCGCGCGAAGCGGTGGCTTCGGCACGGTCGGCATATGCATCAATGTTGCAAATGTCTGCGGTCATCGGTCTTCATCAATTGGCTTTGAATGCCAGCTGTTGCTGGCGACGTCCCCAATTTCGTCGGCGGGCCCCTTCAGGTCAAGTAATTTTTGTACCTTTTGGTCTGTTTTTTGAGTGGAATTTAGCGGGGCCGGGTTTGGCTCGTGCGTTTCTGTTACGATATTCGAGCCATTGTGCTGTTTTGGTACCGTCGATACGGCAACCGAAATGTCATTTCGGCCATACCAAAAAGATACTGGTCGGAATTTGACTAATCGGGTAGTGATTTCGTCCCTGATGACGTCACGCCCCCAATGGTGACGGTCAGGGCGGAGCGCCATCCAAGCCACAGGAACCATTATGCTGAGTTTGTCGTTGATCGGGGCTTTCATCCCCACGGCCTTCTTTGTCTCCATTACGCCGGGTATGTGCATGACACTTGCGCTGACCCTTGGCATGACAATTGGTCTGAAACGCACACTCTGGATGATGGTGGGTGAACTGATCGGTGTGGGCATTGTGGTGGTTGCCTCGGCACTGGGCGTGGCGGCGATCATGCTGCAATATCCGGCCGTGTTCGCGGTGTTTAAGTATATCGGCGGGGCCTATCTGGCGTGGCTTGGCATTCAGTTGTGGCGCTCGCGCGGGCGCATGGCAATTTCCGGCGAAGTCGAAGGTGTCAAGACAGCAACAGCAGCCGGGCTGGCAGCACAGGGCTTTGTTACCGCGATTGCCAACCCCAAGGGCTGGGCCTTTATGATTTCCCTGCTGCCGCCATTTATCAGTTTGCAGCATCCCATCGCGCCACAGCTTTCGGTGCTGGTCGCGATCATTCTGGTCACCGAACTGATCTGCATGACGATGTATGCCACCGGTGGGCGGTCGTTGCGTCGCTTCCTTGAAAAAAGCGGTAACGTGCGCATCCTCAATCGGGTTGCAGGAACATTGATGATCGGCGTTGGCATCTGGTTGGCAAGCAGCTGATCTGGTGGCCGCTCGCGGCGTTTGGTCGTGCTTTGGGCATTATTTCAACGCGTTGACTGAATTTGATGTTTGTTTTGTTGTTTCATCATAACAATATGTAATCAAACAACTGTTTTGAGGATTTCCGACCATGCGCGAGATACGCTGTATCGTTTTCGAGGACGGCGAACTGATCAAGGCAATTCTGGCCCATGGTCGACGCACCGGAAAGGCGCTTCCGCCCGGTCAGATCAGCAGCTTTGAGGTGGAACGCAAACCGGAAGTCATCGCGCGTATGACGGTTACTTCTGATGAAGGTCAAAAGCTGATTGTGCCAACTGCAGGCGCAGAACTTGCGGCTGCGATGATTGCCTATTGCATTGATCGCAAGGTCCCGGTGCCGGCCAATGCGTCAAAATCGATTGCCGTTCTGGATGATCATGTGGCGCTTAAAATCACCATGACCGGTGAGAAGGCCCGCTAAGGCAGGTCGACAAGGCAGTTTCGAAACACAAAAGGCGCGCTTGAACAGCGCGCCTTTTTCTATTCCCTAGCACGGCGGGCAGGGCTACCACTGCATCATTTTGCCTTTGAGCTTGCCCATGCGTTCGTCTTCGTTCTTGAAGCTGTGTTGTTCGGAAACACCGTCCTGCACCTTGGTCATCAGCAGCCATTGCTTGACCTTCATGAAGCGCGGGGCCAGGAACTGATAGGTCTGTTTGACCAGATTGACAGCCTTTGGACCGCGTTCCAGTTCAAGCTCTTCCCACTGTTCGATCAGCGGTTCCCACGCGCGCAGACGTTTGTAAAGGTCATCACGCTGGCTGCGGATATATTGGCGCTGCGACGTGAAGTTACGCAGAACTGACATGATCTCGCCGGTATTGGCATCCAGTTCGTCAAACGTGTTTTCGAACTTCTTCTTGGCGTCATCAAGCAGGCGAATAGCCTGCGTGACGGTTTCGAGAACACCTTTTTCATGTGCATAGATGCGGCGAAGGTCCTGCAACTTGCGATCCACCATCAGGATCTTGCGATACTTCACGCGGAGCGTCTCAATATAGGACAGCTCATCAGCGACCTGATGTACAAGATTGACGACTTCTTCGCGGTTTTCTTTGCCAAACCCGAGCTTTTCGGCAACTTCGTCAAAAGCCTGGTTGATCTTCTTTTTGGTGTTCGGATCTTCGGCGATCTGCATCAGTTGGTCCGGGTCGGTGATGAGTTCTTCACTCCCCGACATCCAGGTTACCAACTGCATGGTAATACGGTTATAGGCAATCGCCTTGTGATCTTCGTCAACAGCCCATGATGCTTCACCGGTCAGAACTTCAAGCGGCAGGTTGTCGCCCGGGCGCAGGACGTTGACAAAGTTAAGCGACTTGTCGATCAGACCGATCAGCTCACCATCCGCAGAGTTCGGGTCGATGTCGAATTCGCGGCAAATGGCCTTAAGTGGCAAAGACACAACCGATCCTTCTGCCATTTTCAGGACAAAAAGAGCTTCGTCTGAGATATCAGACTTCTGAAAGTGGCATTCTTCGAACGTTTTGAAAATCTTGTGCGTTAGCTCGATTTTACGTTCGCTATTGGGTGTCTTCATCTGCTTCTCCGCCCTGCAAAGCCGGTGCAACACATTACTATGTTGTACATCGCAGGTCCGATTGTTAGGTCATCGGTTCTGCTCTTTTGGCCTATTCGGACATGTGTGTTAGCTCGGTGTCTTGGTCGGTTCTTGGTTTTGTCTTCGAACTCTCTGTTTTCAGAGATGTCTTCATTCATGCCCTGTTTTGACGTGGTCCGCCAGAGCGCTTTTTACTGCGTGACGCAGGTGTTCCTGCCATCCTGCTTTGCCATATAAAGCGCTTTGTCCGCACGGTCCACAAACTCCATTATATTCTCTCCAAGATTATAGGCCGTCAAGCCAATTGAAACGGTTAACTTGCCGAAATCCTTGCCGGTTTTTTTGTTTATAATATGTTGGTTTGACACGTTTTGTCGCAACTTGTTGGCGAGTTTTGCGGCGTTCTCCGGCTCGGTATCGGGCAGGATGATCGCAAACTCCTCGCCTCCATAACGGGCAACAGTGTCTGCGCCCTTTGTCGAACTGACCAGCACCCGCGCCACAGCCTTCAGGACACCGTCACCGGCACGGTGCCCGAAATTATCGTTGAATTCCTTGAAGTGATCGATATCGATCATCAAAAGCGATAATGGCGCGCCGGACTCCATTGTCGTCGTCACCGCATCGCGAAGCGACGTGTCAAAATTCTTGCGGTTGGCAATTCCGGTCAAGGTGTCGGTCAGGGCATCCCGGCGGACAAGCTCAAGCTCGGTACGAACCCTGAGAACTTCCTTGTGATATTCCTCAAGGCTGCCGTTAAAGGAGCTGTATGTATCGCGCGCTTTGCTGGATCTTTCTGACAAGCCACGGCTGACAGACCGGGCGTCCTCCAATGAGATGTCCGAGGCCAGCAACTGCTGTGATGCGACCTCGATATCGCCACAGAAAGTATCCGTCTCCCGCATGACCGACGTAACTGCCATTTCCACACGTTCGACAGCAGACTGCAGGCCCTCGACCCCCTGTTTCAGATGCTGTTGCATCGCGTGGGTGCCGAGGTACTTGTGGTAAATTCGGAAAACAGTCTCTTCATCAAGATCCTGCGTGTTGCGGATCAAGACCTTGATCAACTGACTGAGTTCGGGCACCTCGTCTGTCAGGTAGCTGTAGAAAACATGGTAAACCTGTGGCGTCGGCTGCAAGTTGAGCTCGTTGACGAGCGCCATAACGTTATGCGCAATGTCGCGTGGGTTTGCGATCTTGGTTGTCGCTGTCACTTCCTGTTATCCGATCCGAATATCATATCCATTCAGTCAAGCGTGTCCCAACTTAGACCCTGCATCGCTATTAACCGATGCTCTAGGGTGCCCGTGCACATTTAGGTGCAAGATATACTTTTTATATTAGGCTTGCTCTATCATCGTCTAAAGCAAGGGGCTTTGTCACGCACTTCTACCCCTCAGACAATGACAAATTCAGACATCCCGAATGAATGGCTTTATAATTGTCAGGTGACAACGGCGTCTTGCGCTTGACGCCTGAAAAGTCGGTACTGGCATATACGACGCCGGATCGTAGAATGATCACTCTGCCTGCCATGAAAATCTGCTGATTTTATCCATTTTCAGGCTGTCGGGCCTTCTGCCCCAATTTGGCGCAAGAACTTCATTTCATCCTTCCTGACGGTGTGCGGGGCAGTCTTTCTATTATCACTATCTGGTATTCAGATCGGGCGACCTTATATGGCTATTAGTCGAATGTTGCCCGGGAACGGCTTGCGCGTGACGGCATCTGTAATAACCACTAGGGCAGGGCGTTTAATTGATCCTTGTTACCAGCCGAATAGCGATGCGAGCAGCCCTGTTTGTCGGGCTTTTTGTTGTCTGCGGTCTTGGTGTTTCTGGCGCGAACGCAACTGATGCGGTGCGCGTTGCCAGCAATATCGTGTTTGACGCCAAATGGAGCCAATATGCTCTTCCCGGTCAGCGGCGGTTCATTACCCTGCTTGGCGCGCAACAGCGTCCGGTTGCCTTTGATGTTTTTCCCTATAACCGTTTTCGTGATGCGCTTGATGCGGGGCTGACCGACTGTATTCTTGCATCCCACCCGGCACGTTTTGAGGACACCATTGCCTCAAAAAGCAAGGTTCGCTTCGAACTTCGCGTGTTCCAGCGTATCGGTGCCGATATCCGCACCCTGCCGCAGGTCGATATCGGAATTCTTGCCAATCTGCCAAGGCCGAGTCTGTCGCTGCGTGGTGAGATCGTCTGGCATGATCTTGGAAGTCTCGAGCAGGCTGTCGAGCTGCTTGCGGCCGGACGACTGACCGGGATCATCGGTGACAGCACCAATATCCGCATGTTTGGCCGAACCGAGATCATCGAGGCCGAGCTGCCCCCGGTGATCACCGTCGACATCTCGCTGATCTGCCGCGATACAGAACCTTTACGGGAATTCGTTTCGGCATTTGATTCATCTATGGGTGTGTCCGGTTCCGGGCAGGTGCCGCATGGTGACCTGCGTCACATGGTCGATTACGCGTGGTAGCGAAAAAAGAACTTCATGCATGAATCCATTGCACTAAGCCGAAAATTGGGTAATTATTGAAACGATGCAGTGCATCTTTCAAGTGTGTGGTCGCTCTCTGGTTGATGGTGGTTGCGCATTTGGTCGGTGTACTGCAGGGACTGTTTTCATGCATTCCTGACTTTGGGGATGCGCATACTAAACTAAGGACGACTACGGATATGGCTACCGGAACGGTTAAGTGGTTCAATGCGACCAAGGGTTATGGCTTCATCACCCCGGACGAGGGCGGCAAAGATGCATTCGTGCACATCACCGCTGTTCAGCGTGCTGGTCTGCAGGGACTTGATGAAGGGCAGAAAATTCAGTTTGAGCTGATTGAAGGTCGCAACGGCCGCATGTCGGCAGAAGAACTCGCCATTCTCTAAATTTCTATCTGGCTTGCAGCTTTCTTTGCTGACAACCGTTAACGCGCCGGCCTTCCGGCGCGTTATGCGTTTTTGGGGCCCGCTTTTTGGTGTGGCCTTAACGCGTGACTTTTATCAAACCAGCAAACTCTCCGAGCATTCATGATCCTTGATCTTCCTGCCGCACCTGTTGGCGGTGATGCAACCACACAGTCGGAATGGCGCCACGCGGTCAGGCGCGCTTTGCTTGGCTGGCGCGCCGGTCTTGATGCGCAAACCCACCAGAAACTCTCCGATCAAGTCCGTGGTCATTTCGCGACCTTCCTGAAAGATCGGCCCGCCGCAACGATCGGTTTTTATTGGCCGATCCAGAACGAAATTGATCTGCGTCCGGTGATCGCTGCCCATGTCAAATCAGGCGGGAAGGCAGCCCTTCCGGTGGTTCCAGGCAAGGATCAAGCGATGATCTTTCATGACTGGACGCCCGATACCGAAATGGTGCCGGGATTTGCACGAATCCCCGAACCAGCCAATAGCAAGGAAGTCGCTGTAAATGTGCTTCTGGCCCCATTGGTCGGGTTCGATCCGGCAGGGTATCGTCTGGGATATGGCGGCGGCTTTTTTGACCGGACACTGGCGGCCGCGACGCGAAAACCGCTGGTGGTGGGTATCGGACTAGAAGCCACCCGGCTTGATGACATTCTTCCTCATCAATATGACGTGCCTGTCGATGTGCTGATCACCGATCAGGGGACGCGCTATATTGACGGGCAGGCCACAGGTGATGCGGACAAACCCGATCAAACATCACCGCCTTGCCATTTAAGTGAGTAGGTGCTGTTACCGCGATTGATCGTTCAGTCGCGCTCGTAAAGGTGTTTGACAGGAAATTCCGGCAGCCACTTTTCACGTCGGATCGTCCAGAGCTCATAGGTCGGGATGAACTGATCCGGGGCATCCATGGCGCCCAGATGAAGCTCGATCTCGTCATCGCTGCATGAAAACACTGACGATCCGCAATCAGGACAGAAATGCCGCCCCTGATAACTTTGGGTCTTTCCAGTAATCTCGACCGCCGTTTCCGGAAAAATGGCCGAGGCGTGAAACAGCGCCCCGTGATGCTTGCGGCAATCCATACAGTGACACAGCCCGACCCGAAGCGGCTCATTTCCTGTCTCAAAGCGGATTTTACCGCACAGGCAGCCACCAGAAACCTTCTTCATGCGACGTCTCCGTCCAAAATAGATGCCATCAATGATCAGGCACTTTAAATCGAACGTGTTTGCGCTGCAATTCAGCGACATTGCGGTTGGTCGGAAAGTGCCGTGGGAAGGTTAGGGGCAAAGTGGCTGGGGAACCTGGATTCGAACCAGGACTGACGGAGTCAGAGTCCGTAGGTCTACCGTTAACCTATTCCCCAACAGAACTTTGCGTACGTCATTTATAGCCCGGAACGTACAAATTGCAGGACGAAGAATGCGCTGCGATGTCCGGAAAGGTTGGCTGGGGAACCTGGATTCGAACCAGGACTGACGGAGTCAGAGTCCGTAGGTCTACCGTTAACCTATTCCCCAACAAAACTTGGTCCACCGTGCGCGACGTGCGGCGCGGTGTGGGCCGCTATGTATAAAACCCGCCCGGTTTTGGCAACCCTTTTTTTGTTTCCATCTGGTCAACCATGCGATTACCGCATACGGGATTTGCCTTGCCGGGGATTGTCGTTACACTCATATAGTTGATTCGCGAGATCGTCACATAAATATCATGATGATCCGCGATATAGAAATTATGCGTGTAACAGAAGGCAGGTTTTCGAACGGTGAAGCACCAATCCCCCCATAGCAACTCGCACAGGGGCAGCAGCCCGGCAGGCGGCGCTGCGATGGGCGGGCATGCCGTGCTTGATGGCCCCGATAAACCGGGCATGCCGCAACCGGGAACCGCCGTTCAGGTCCCTGACGGTGGCGCGAAATCATCGCGCATCGTCGATTGCATTACAGCCCCGCTTTATGCCGCGATTGATTTGGGCAGTTCAAACTGCCGACTTCTGGTCGCGCGGCCGTGCAATGATGGCTTCAAGGTGATTGATGCCTTTTCACGTGTCGTGCGCCTTGGCGAAGGTGTGCGTGAAAAGGGCTATCTGTGTGAGGCCGCGATGGACCGGGCGATTGATGCGCTTCGGGTCTGTGCCAAAAAACTGCGCCGCCATCCGGGGGCAAAGCTTCGTGCCGTTGCAACCGAGGCCTGCCGCACTGCCAATAACCGTGATGAATTCGTTCATCGCGTTTTCGATGAAACAGGTATCTCGCTTGATATCATCAATCCGGACGAGGAAAGCCGTCTGGCGCTTCAGGCCTGCTCGGCCCTTCTGGATGAACGTCCCTATGCGGTGGTGTTTGATATTGGCGGTGGCAGTACCGAGATCTGCTGGATCAAGGTCGACAAGACCGGCAAGACCCAGTGCATTGAAACCCTGTCGATGCCCTGCGGCGTTCTGTGCCTGACCGAACGTTATGCCACGGTCGAGGAGCGCCGCGAACGGTTTGAAGCCATGCGCACCGAAATCCGTCAACGTCTTGAAGAATTTGCCAAGCGCAATTGCTGCTCGGACATGCTTGATGATGATAAGGTCCAGATGGTTGGCACATCCGGGACCGTCACCACATTCTGCGGCATTGCCCTTGGTCTTGAACGATATGAGCGTCACAAGGTCGATGGGTCTGATCTGCGGTTTGATGATGCTGAACGCGTGACCGAGCTTTTGCTGCGCATGGGATCGGACAAACGCAAGGGCCATCCGTGCATTGGCAATCAGCGCGCCGAACTGATGGATGCCGGGGCGGCGATCTTTGCCGCGATTCGTGATATCTGGCCTTTGGCGACGCTTAAGGTCGCCGACCGTGGTCTTCGCGAAGGCATTCTGGTCGATTTGATGCGCGCAGATGGCCATGCTATTGACCCATGCGACGCACGCCGTCATACAGTGTCGCATATTCCGGCTTCTTCCTGATCGGTTGACATCCATGTCCCGGCAGGTCTGGCCAAAACAGAATTCAGTTCAGGATAAATCATGAGCGACAATCGCAGCGGAAAAGGCGGGCAGCGCCGCCGCAAGGGTTCGGCCATTGCAGCCATCGACACCGGCGCACGCCGTGGCCTGCGTACGCGTGTAAAAAGTGCCAAGGGGCGCAAGATTTCCTCGACCCGCTGGCTTGATCGCCAACTCAACGACCCCTATGTGCAAGAAGCCAAGCGTCTTGGCTATCGTTCGCGTGCGGCCTTCAAGCTGATTGAAATCAACAACCAGTTTGATCTGTTGCAACCGGGCATGCGCATTGTTGACCTTGGTGCGGCCCCCGGCGGCTGGACGCAGGTGGCTGTTGATATGGTCGGCTCCAAACATGGCAAGGGCCAGGTTGTCGGCCTTGATATCCTTGAATGGGAAGGCATTTCGGGTGCGACCTGTTTGCAGGCCGATTTCCTTGATCCCAAGGCGCCGGACATGATCAAGCACGAATTGCAGGGCGCGGTTGATGCCGTGATTTCCGACATGTCACCGGAAACCACCGGTCACCGGCAGACCGACCACATTCGTATTATTGATCTGGTCGAACATGCTTTGCTGTTTGCCGAGGAAGTTCTGGCACCGGGCGGCATTTTCATTGCCAAGGTGTTCAAGGGCGGTACCGAGAACGAGCTTCTTGATCGTGTCAAAAAGAACTTCCGTGTGACCAAGCACGCCAAACCGCCAGCATCGCGCCCCGAAAGTCCCGAGGCCTATCTGATCGCAACCGGTTTCCGCGGCCAGAATAACGCCGAGGACGACATCAGGAATGCCGAAATCCGCGAAGACGACAACTGGTCGCCGATCGAATAAGCATCAATAAATTATTCCAATTCATACAATGGGCTAGGCTGGAATAGTTATAATTCTTCAGGCATTGTTGCGTTACATCAAACCCTGATCGCGCCCAAGGTGTTAATGATCAAGGTGGCAAGAAGTTAATCTTGCATTCCGGGTGGAACGGGCCATGTGGGGTGGCCATTGCTTGTGGGGTTTATCTGATGAAACAGGACAATCTTAGCCTGACAGGGGTGGAACGTCATTTTGACGAGCACGAGATCATCGTCTCAAAGACCGATCTCAAGGGCAGGATTACATATGCCAATGACACGTTCCTGCGTGTCGCTGGGTATCGTGAACGCGATATCCTTGGTCAGCCACACAGCATCATCCGCCATCCCGATATGCCAAGGTCGGTCTTTGCCCTGCTTTGGCAAACCATTGAGGCCGGGCGCGAGATTTTCGCCTATGTGATCAACCGCAGCGCCAATGGCGACCATTATTGGGTCTTGGCAAACGTTACGCCAAGCTTCGGTCCGGATGGCAAGATCATCGGGTATCATTCCAACCGCCGCGTGCCGCGTCGTGATGCTGTCGAAAAGGTCATCCCGCTTTATAAGGCTCTGTGTGAAGAAGAGGCCAAGGAAGCCAACCGCAAGGAAGGCATGGCGCGCGGGATCAAGATGGTCACCGACCTTCTGAATGACGCTGGCATGGATTACGACCAGTTTGTCTTTAGCCTTTAGGTCCGCGTTCCCAAGGCTTGCATGTGCGGAAATGAAAAAGGGGCTCGCCTGACGGCAGCCCCATCGACCAGTTTCTAACGGAATGCGCAAAATAAAGCATCAATAAAATCACAGGGCTGTTATGGGCGCACAAAACTTGGCATTTGGGGCATAACGTGTATAAATTCCGCGCCAACTCAGATTAACGAGGTGGCCAGATGACCCGCATTGCCGAAGCCCTGACGTTTGACGACGTATTGATCAAACCCGCAGCATCAGAAGTGCTGCCTGCTCAGGTGCAGACCAACACCCGCATTACCAAGAATATTGAACTCAGAATCCCGCTGCTTTCCTCGGCAATGGATACCGTTACCGAAAGTGCAATGGCGATTGTCATGGCACAGCATGGCGGCATGGGGGTCATTCACAAGAACCTCGATATCGCACAGCAGGCCGAAGAAGTTCGCCGCGTCAAAAAGTTCGAATCGGGTATGGTCGTCAACCCGATCACCATTCATCCTGATCAAACGCTTGCCGATGCGCTTGACCTGATGGATGCCAACCACATCTCCGGTATCCCGGTTGTCGAACGTGGTTCGAACAAGTTGGTCGGCATTCTGACCAACCGCGATGTCCGTTTTGCTTCCAACCGTTCGCAGCCGGTTTCCGAACTGATGACCCACGAAGGTCTGGTCACGGTCACCGAGAATGTCGACACCACCGAGGCCAAAAAGCTTCTGCATCAACATCGTATCGAAAAGCTGCTTGTTGTCGATGAAGCCTATCGTTGCACCGGCCTGATCACGGTCAAGGACATCGAAAAAGCCAAACTGCACCCGAACGCTTGTAAGGATGAAAGCGGTCGCCTGCGCGTTGCCGCCGCCACCGGTGTCGGCGAGGCCGGCTTTGAACGCGCCGCTGCCCTGATCGAGGCAGGTGTCGACGTTCTGGTCATTGATACCGCACACGGCCATTCGGCCGGCGTGATCAAGGCAGTCGAACAGATCAAGGCCCAGGTTGGCGATACCCAGATCATTGCCGGTAACGTCGCCACCGCAGACGCCGTCAAGGCGCTGGCAGAGGCTGGTGCAGATGCGGTCAAGGTCGGTATCGGCCCGGGATCAATTTGTACAACCCGTATCGTTGCCGGTGTTGGCGTGCCGCAGCTGACCGCTGTTCTTGAATGTGGTGAAATGGCCCATAAGCTTGATATTCCGATCATCGCTGATGGCGGCATCAAGTTTTCTGGCGACATTGCCAAGGCGATGGCGGCTGGTGCCAGCACCTGCATGGTTGGATCGCTTCTGGCCGGTACTGACGAAGCCCCGGGTGAAGTCATCCTCTATCAGGGCCGTTCGTACAAATCCTACCGTGGTATGGGGTCGGTCGGTGCGATGGCACGCGGCTCGGCAGACCGTTATTTCCAGCAGGATGTTCAGGATAACCTCAAACTGGTTCCCGAAGGCATCGAAGGCCGCGTTCCTTACAAAGGCCCGGCTGGTCAGATCATCCATCAGCTGGTTGGCGGTCTTAAGGCATCCATGGGCTATACCGGTTCGGCAACGCTTGCAGACTTCCGCGAACGTGCAGAATTTGTTCGCATCACCAATGCGGGCCTGCGTGAAAGCCATGCGCACGACGTGACCATCACCCGCGAAGCACCGAACTATCGTCCGGGCGGCTGATGGACTTGCGCCTGCTGATTGGCTGACCAGCCTTGCGTTTGACGCTGTTGGCGAATGGTCTTTGCCATGATATGAGGCGCATTCAAATTTCGATGACGGCAGGCCTTCCTGCCGTCATCAGCTTTTTTATCGTAGAGTGATTTTTTGCTTCCCATATGCGGAGCAGTCTTTCACCCGCAAACAGGTTGGATTTTACGCTTTGAAACCCGGTGCCCGCATAGCAGCCGTTATCGAACTTTACGATGGCTGGACCCATAACCGAGATGACGCTGACCGCGTTGTGTCAGGCTATTTCGGATCACGCCGGTATATCGGCGGCGGGGATCGTCGTGAAATCAGCGAACGTTTCTATAACCTGATCCGTCATCAGGCGCGTCTGGGCTGGTGGCTGGCGGAATGCGATTATCAGTTCCAGGACGGTCGTGCGCGCATGATCGCCGATCTGGTGTTGCATGACGGTTTGACAACCAGCGACATCGAAGACCGTTTCTGCGGCGAACAATTCTGCCCCGATATTTTGCGTCCCAATGAAAAGCATCTGATCAACAAGCTTTCGGGCAAAACACTTGATCATGATGCGCAGCCCGGTGCGGTAAAGGCCGAATTGCCGAAATGGCTTTATACCGAACTGATGAAGCTGCATCACGAAAACCTTGCAGCCGAAATGGCGGCGTATAACCAGCCGGCCAAACTTGATCTGCGCGTGAACCGCTTGCGCGGGACTGTCGAAGACGCAATCAAGTCGCTGAAGGCTGATGGCATCAAGGATATCGAACGCACCCCCTATGCGCCCAATGGCCTTCGTTTGCCGCTTGGTTTGAACATGCTGGTCACGGCGGCCTATAAAGACGGCCTGATTGAAATCCAGGACGAAGCATCGCAGATTTGTGTTCATCTGGTCGATGCCAAGCCGGGCATGACGATTTTGGATATGTGTGCGGGCGGTGGCGGCAAGACGCTTGGCCTTGCAGCAGACATGCGCGGCAAGGGCCGTATTCTTGCCTGTGATACCCATGGCGGTCGTCTCGACAATGCGCGCAAACGTGCACGTCGTGCCGGGGCAGGCGATTGCATCCAACAACGCATCATTGCCGATGAACGTGACAGCTGGCTGCGTAACAAGTCGGGCTTCTTTGATCGGGTGTTGCTTGATGTTCCGTGCTCGGGCCTTGGGACGCTGCGTCGTAACCCCGCACTGCGCTGGCGCATTGGGCAGCGTGACCTGCGCGGCCTGATGGCTGAACAAAGCAAAATCCTTAAGGCCGGTGCCGCCAAGGTGACCAAGGGCGGTCGCCTGATTTATGCGACCTGTTCGATCATGCCCGAGGAAAACGAACGTCTCATAGAAACCTTCATGCGTGATCGCAAGGATTTCAAACCGGTGCCGGTTAATGAAATCTGGCCGGATGCGCCAAAATCAGTGCCTGTACCGGGCGGCAAGGACAAGCCGTGGCTGCGTTTGTCGCCGAATGTGCATGGAACGGACGGTTTCTTTGTTGCGGTGTTCGAGCGCACTGCAAAAGGCAAGGTAAAGTAATGACACTGGCGGTAATGGCATATGGAACCCAGTCCCAGCCTCACACCGCCCTTGTTCTGCCTGCAAATCAAAAGGCCCTGCGAGTGATGCTCGCAGGGCCGATTTTGTTTAACCGTCAACGCGTTTGCGCGTTACTCGGTGGTCTGTACCGGCTCGTCAAAGATGGTGCCGGTGCCAGTTGCGCTACCGTCGCTTCCTTTGGACGCGTCGCCGTTCTCAAGGTTTTTCATGCCCGGAACGATTTCTTCGGCGCTATCAGGGATCAGGTCTTTGCCGTTTTGCGCAGGTGCGGTTTCCTCGGTGCCAATAAGCGGCAGGCTGGTGCCACCGTCTTTCTGGGTCATGGCGATGGCGGTTGCCGTGCCGGCAATCAGGATAAGGCCCGCGACGGCCATGGCAATTTTGCTACCGGTGGAAGTGCTCATGATGATGTGTCCCTTGCGTTGATCAATCGTTTGATGCTCGTGCTTGGACGCGGTGTTTCCCGCGTTCCGTTAGCTCAGATACTGCGCGCCCATTGCGCAGAAAAAAGGGATCAATTGTGGGGTTTTCGGGGTGCTCTGCGCGCAAATCCGCCGCAATTGCACCGCGACAACCGTAACAACAAGACAAGTTTTTTGAATGTATCGTTGGGGGACCATCTGCGCCGGGTTGCCCATCACGATGGTTTGGCGTATGTACGGCGCAACCCAATCTTCGACGGAGATACGGCCCGATGACTGATCGCGTGCTGATTATTGATTTCGGATCCCAGGTCACCCAGCTGATTGCACGTCGCGTGCGCGAAAGCGGTGTCTATAGCGAGATCCATCCTTTTAACAACATCTCGGACGCGTTCCTGGATGAATATGCCCCCAAGGCCGTGATCCTTTCGGGTGGCCCGGCGTCTGTCCATTGGGACAAGGCCCCCTCGGCACCGGCAAAGGTGTTTGAGCTTGGCATTCCCGTTCTGGGCATCTGCTATGGTCAGCAGACCATGGTCAATCAGCTGGGCGGCAAGGTTGCGACCTCTGACCACCGTGAATTCGGTCGCGCCTTTGTCGATGTGATCGAGGATTGCGACCTCTTCAAAGGGGTCTGGGCCGAAGGCGCCCGCGAACAGGTCTGGATGAGCCACGGCGACCGTGTTGATGCGCTGCCTGATGGTTTCCGTGTTGTTGGCAAGTCTGACGGCGCACCGTTTGCGGCTATCGCCAATGACGACAAGAAATTCTACGCTGTGCAGTTCCACCCCGAAGTGGTGCATACACCGCATGGTGCCCAGTTGCTCAAGAACTTCACGCACGGTGTTGCCGGCTGTTCCGGCGACTGGACCATGAATGCCTACAAAGACGATGCGATTGACAAAATCCGCAAACAGGTCGGTGATGGCAAGGTCATTTGTGGTCTGTCAGGCGGTGTTGATAGCTCGGTGACTGCGGTTCTGATCCACGAAGCGATTGGCGATCAGTTGACCTGCGTGTTTGTTGACCATGGTTTCATGCGTGCCGGTGAAGCTGATCAGGTCGTGACCCTGTTCCGTGATCACTACAATATCCCGCTTGTGCATGTGGATGCGTCGGATACCTTCATTGGTGCCATCGAAGGCGAAACCGATCCGGAAACCAAACGCAAAACCATTGGCCGTCTGTTCATCGAAGTGTTTGAGCAAGAAGCCAAGAAAATCGGCGGTGCAGATTTCCTCGCACAAGGAACGCTTTATCCCGACGTGATCGAAAGTGTGTCATTCACCGGTGGCCCGTCGGTCACCATCAAGTCACACCACAACGTCGGCGGCCTTCCGGAACGCATGAACATGAAGCTGGTCGAACCGCTTCGTGAGCTGTTCAAGGACGAAGTCCGCGACCTTGGCCGTGAACTGGGCCTGCCTGACAGCTTCGTTGGCCGTCACCCGTTCCCTGGACCGGGGCTTGCCATCCGTATCCCGGGTCAGCCGATCACGCGTGAAAAGCTTGATGTGCTGCGCAAGGCTGATGCGATCTATCTCGAAGAAATCCGCAATGCCGGCCTCTATGACGCCATTTGGCAGGCATTCGCTGTGCTTCTCCCGGTTCGTACCGTTGGCGTCATGGGCGATGGTCGTACTTACGATTATGCATGCGCCTTGCGTGCCGTGACCTCAACCGACGGCATGACCGCCGATTTCTTCCCGTTCCCGCCGGAACTGCTTGGCCGCATCGCCAATCGGATCATCAACGAAGTCAACGGCATTAACCGTGTCACCTATGACTTCACCTCGAAGCCCCCGGGAACGATTGAGTGGGAATAAGTTTTCCGATACCGGAACCAACAAACGGCGCGTCCAAAGGGCGCACCGTTTTGCTTTTGGCCTAGTTCGAGCCCGGCCCTTCCGACCCGCAGTCGCCAGTTGAATTACATGCATTTGACAATGCCTGCTGCACGCTGCGCTGCCAGTTAAATGTCAGGCAGGACGACAGGCCAATATGGCGGTCAATGCTATGATCAGGCGAAGCGGGCATATGGTAGTGTCTGCTTCGAAGATGTCGAAGCCAGAAACGAAGGCTGTGACGCGCACTGCTGCTGTAACAAAGACAAGGATAGTCAGGCAAGACCACAACAGTGTACGACACAAAAATGCGCAGCACGAGCACAATCCAAACCCATTCATGAACAGCCACCGTCGCCTAATCGACAACACGACAGAGATAAGCGCTGAAAATCACATGGTTCATAGCGCATTGGCTATATGGTTGACACTATGAATGTTTGGTATAATGGGACGCGATTTAAATACTTTCCCCAAAATCCAGTACATTCCGCCAAGTGTAAAAAAGATGTGATTTTTCCAGAAGCTACAAGATTGGTTAAGTTAAAAGGCGTAGTATCTATTGCCTGCGTAGTGCGTTTATGCTGGGGATTGAGGCATTGGTCTTGCTTTTAGATCGCCAGCTTAGGTGTTGGGTAAGTAGGTCGGCCGCATGTTTACGGTATCCACTGGAATTTACACTTTCTGAGAAGTCTCAGTTTCAAGCGGATCCTTCAAGTCTGGTTGCGAGAGAGTGCATTACATGGCTGTTGGTTAGAAGAACATGATGTGCATGGTTGCCAAATCTTGTAACGAGTGACTTTTGATCATTGTTCTGTAACGGAAGACGCCGGTCCTCATTCCGGTCCCATCGGTTACGCATAAAAAGCTTTATATGTCGTGCAGAGCAGATGTGATATATCGCTTAGGTCTCTGCAGTATGACTCTATTTGTAGTGATTTATTTTGTTATCTCTTGCTTTGGTACTCGAATCACAGAAGTGAACGTTTAACTGACAGGTGCATACTCTGGAAATTCGAATGCCAAGTAGAAAAAATTCGTTGTTTGAGATGTGATGTTTGGTTGATAGGATATTCGGGGCGACGTTGAAATGCTGCATAATGAGTAAAGTGAAGAAAATATCAAAGTTAAGATTTTTTCCCAAGCTGAACCTTGGGTTGGTTGAGGTTATAGTTATTGTATCACTTTAGGTGAATTAATGAAAAATTACGTCAAAAGAACTCTGGCGAAGCATTTGCCGGGTGTTTACTCCAAGATTCGACAGTTTAGATATGAGAAGTATGTGCTTCCAGTAGAGTTTATGAAGCATGTAAAAAAGCTTTCTCCATCTGATTTGACGATTGATGTAGGTGCAAACGTTGGTCTGGTGTCTGAGTGCATAGCAAGAAGAGGTGTTCGAGTTATAGCATTCGAGCCTAACTCTTCTGCATTTTCTAAGTTACAGATTGTTGCTAAAAAATATCCAAACATTGAGCCGCGAAATGAGGCCGCTGGAGTGAATAATCAAGAAACAAAACTGTATCTCCACAGAAATGTTGCTTCCACTACAGAGGATTTAACGCAGGCAAGTAGTTTGCTTGATGGTAAGCCAAATGTGTCGCGTGAAAACTTTGAGTTGATAAATGAAGTGGATTTTTCTGAGTTCCTAAGAGCACTAAATGAACCTGTGGAATTGATAAAAATCGATATAGAAGGGTATGAGATTCAACTGCTAAACCATCTTTTAGATACAAAGATGGTGGATAAAGTAGGTGCTTTTTACGTTGAGACACACGAGCGGAAATTTAAAGAATTGGTTCCGGCTACACAGGCATTAAAGGCGAGAGTTAGGGCAGAAGGCTACGAAGAAAAGTTCTTTTTTGATTGGCACTGATAATGCCTCTATCCTTGCTTTAATGGCGGTTGGCACGCAGATTTCCAACTTTGTTTGATGCTTTAAGGGGATTTGACGTTCAACTGATTTATTACAGTTCAAATCCACACCCCTCCGAGTATTGTAGGCAAATTAATACGTTACGCTTCGATTGCCAAAATCTGCATTGTGTGGATTTTGTGGAGTGTTCAGCTTTAATTTGCACTTTTGGGGCCAGTAATTATGGAGAAGGTTTGATGTCTGAAGTGCGTCAAGCATACGACGACGAAATCGACTTGTTTGATTTTTTTGAAGCTTTATGGGACGGAAAGTGGCTAATAGCAGCCTTCGTTTCGTTGGCGACTGTAGTTGGTTTCAGCTATTCGAAAGTTGGACAACCAAAGTACGAAGTTTCTGTTCCTCTTAAAGTGGAATTGTATTCAGTGAGTTCCCAGCAGATATGTGGCCCTAATATTAAGTGCATGAAAAATGAAGCAAGAAATTCTGTGATTTCTTTACTGGGCGAAGGTTGGGAAGAAGATGGTCCAGAATTGTCGCTTACAACAAGAAATCCGTTAGATGTAAATAAGTACGAAGAAAAACTTGTGCACCTAAATGATTTGTTGACTGCAGGTGCTTACGATGAAGCACAGAATGAACTCGCATTGATTCAGACCGAACTTGACGACGCCTTTTTGAGTACAGAGGTTGTCGCTACCAATATGTTGAATGCGAAAAGGATTATTCGCTTAGTTGATGGCGGGCAGAAAATCATATCTTTTGGTTCAATTTCTATTGAGCCGTCGCCAAAGTTTTCGCTGATAATTACTTTGTCTGCATTGTTCGGTGGGATGTTTGGCGTCACCTTTGTTCTTGTTCGCAATGCTGTGCGTAAGCGTAAACAGCAGTTGTCTGAGGCATGGGAAAGAGGAAGTAAGTCTTCGGCGCTTTAATGTTATTGAGATTTAATGTTTCTTCTCGTGTTTTCTAAGGAAATGGAAGATGATTCCATATAAATCAATTATTTCCATCGTTACTATTGTTGAGTGGGAATAGATTTTCTAGTGCTGAAACTGCAAACGGTGCGGCCCATCAATGGCGCACCGTTTTGTTGTTTAAGGTGCAAATAATCCGTGGTTGGTGCTCTATTCAGTAAATTCGCCATTAACATCCATTGGTGTTCCTGCGATTAAGCCATCGTCAAGGGCCTCAAGAATCAGTATTGCGGCGGAAACTTCATCTTAACGTTGCAATGCTCTCTGGATTGTGTGGCTATCTAAAATGATACGGGAAGTTTGTTCTTTGATTTGAATGCCATATTCATAATTCCCGCCTGAACAATATTCACAGTGATATTGCGACGGCCAAGGTCGCGTGCAGCACCATTCGAATAGACGGCGATGGCAGCCCTGCTTGTTGCATGATTCATTGTATCCGAAACCGTGATACGGGTATCCAAGCCAGAAGCGCGATAAAGTCTATTATTTCCCGTCTTATGAGTTGATCAAGGAAGTTTATCCTGATCCGTTTGTCGACGATAACAGGCATCCCAAGAAAGAATACGTTGAAGAGATCATGGAGCTGTTCGCGCGGGCTTATTGCACGGAGTAATCAGTTGTTATCTGTTTTCCGGTCCATCCGAACCGCAATCCCCGCTTGCGTTGCATGCATTTGACAATGCCTGTTGTACGCTGCGCTGCCAGTTAAAGGTGAGGCAGGACGACAGTGCCAATATGGCGGTCAACGCTATGATCAGGCGAAGCGGGCGCATGGGATGATCATTGCCTTTACTCTCTGCGAAGGGCGGGTAGGCCAACGCCGGTGGTTTCGAACCCACCGTCGGCGGCAACGATCTGGCCGGTGACAAAGCTTGCCTTGTCGGAGCACAGGAAGTGGATGACTTCGGAGATTTCGTTTTCTGTGCCATAACGGCCCAGCGGCATCGCGTCGAGATAGGCTGAGATGATTTCTGGTGAATGCACGGCCATCGCCAGTTTGGTTTTGACCGGGCCCGGGCAAACACAATTGGCGCGGATACCATATTCGCCAAGTTCGGCGGCCTGTTGTTTGGTCATGTGAATGACCGCAGCTTTTGATGTGCCATAGGCCACGCGGAGCGTCGATGCCCGAAGGCCGGAGATCGAGCCGATATTCACAATCGCACCTTTGGTTTCCTTGAGTGCTGGTATGGTCGCCTGGGAGACAAGGAACACGCCATCAAGGTTGGTTTCCATGATCCGGCGCCAGGTGGCGAAGCTGGTGTCCTCGACCGGCAGGAAGTCGGCAACACCGGCATTGTTGACGACAGCATCTAACCGACCAAGGGCCGAAAGCACCGCTTCGACCATCTGGTCAACCTGTGCGGGGTCGGAGACGTCATATTCAAAGGGCGAAGCCGCATCCGACACAGTTTTTGACGCAGCGCTTAGTTCCGGTCCGTCGCGATCAATCATGGCGACTTTCCAGCCCTGATCGATAAACAGTTTGGTGGTGGCAAGTCCGATCCCGCGTGCGGCCCCGGTGACCAGTGCGACTTTCTGCGTCATGTAAAACGTCCTTTCCTGAACCATTCCCTGTTGCCGCTGCTTTGTGCGCGGCATTGTTGGTATGCATTTAGGCAAAACTAAGGACTGCCGGCAAGCATGGGATCAATCGCCAGCGTAAATGATCGCGGTAACCTATGCCAAAAGCAGTTGGGATGCGTAAACCAGCATTGAAAACAGGCTGACGAAATAGGCAATTGAACGTACGCCATTGATGCGCGGAAGCCGGGTAATGCCGGCAAGATAAAACCCGCCATGTGCAATGCGTGCTGCAAGGAATATGGCGGCGCAGACAACGGTAACAGTATTGGACACACCGATGGCATGCGCAGACAGAACTATAATCGCAAAGGGAACAAGGTTTTCCAGATGGTTTTGATGGGCCCGCGCCCCGCGTGCTGCCATGCCGGTCCGTTCGGGGAGGGAATCACGATTGCCCATAAGGCGCTTGCCCCCGACACCGGGCTGCTTGGCGTAGGCATAGTTATAGGCCCATGGGAAAGCCAGACAGAGCAGCGTGTTGAGAACCAGAATGGTTAATTCGTAAGTCACTGGAAATCCTGATTTTGAGAACGGTATCTGACTTACGTTGTCAAAGCAGGCGATAGATCAATCATGGCGGGTTAATTCGAGCGTGAATTTAGGAAGGCCGGAGGCAACTGATCGCCTCCGGCATGTGTTCCTAGCTGTCCGTTTCATATTCTAAAAGGTCGCCGGGTTGGCAATCAAGCTCCTTGCAAATGGCCGATAGCGTTTCAAATCGCACACCGCGGACTTTGCCGGACTTCAAAAGCGACAGGTTCTGTTCGCTAATCCCGATCCGTGCGGCAAGGTCCTTGGATTTCATCTTGCGGGTGGCCAGCATGACGTCCAGCCGAACGATAATGGCCATTAAACGAAGCTCCGGTTTTCGGCATCAATGCGGGCGGCTTCGCCCAGCACCCAGGCAATGACAATGATCAGCCCGCCCAGAAACAGCGTGCTGGCCTCGGCATTGCTAAGCCCGATCGACAGAACCCGTTCACCCGCCGGGCGGTGGAAAGTCGCAAGAACCGAGGTGGCGGCACCCGTCAGCGGTTTGATCAGGGTTTGCGCCAGAAGGGCAATGCCAAATGCCTTGAGGTGCCTGATGGGTTCAGGCTGGAAAATGGCGTTGTGTGCAAAGGCGCCAAACATCTTGCGCAAGCGATACAGGCCATAGGCCAGAACAAGTGACGGGATCATCATTACGCCCATGGTAGCGTATTTCTGCCAGCCTGACAGTGCGTGCAGATCGGCAAGGCTGACGGTCATTTGACTGGTGCTGGCCTCGACCCAGCCCGGCGCGTACCACACCAATGGTACGACTAGAATCTGAAAGATGATGGCAATTGCGCAGACCCAGTAAAGAAGGGTGCTGATGGTGCGCACATTCTTAAGCGTATCAGTGTGTTGGGTGGAAGACATCGGTGGGGCTCCTGAACAGGGGAATTCCGAATCAAGTTATATAATTCATGTAAAACGTTAATAATTTATCGCAATGAGTCAATCCGTATTGTTTTCGATCTGCCGAAAGCGACGGCGATTTAGGCGAATTTTTATGTGTTGCTTGCCTTGTGCGGGCAGGCGTGGAAAATAGTCCCCATGTCAGAAAGCAAAACAAAACCTCGCACGCCTGTTCCTGCGACCGATCCTGATGATTGCCAGGAATGCGATGCGGCTGCCCGCCTTGGTCTGAGTGCCGAGCAGGGCGAAGCCGTGACCCGCGATGCATCACGGGCCGTTGGCGCGGATTTGGCTTTGCCAGATGTTGAGGCGGCAGCGAAAATCTTTTCCCTGTTGGGGGATGCCGGGCGGCTTCAGCTTGTTTTACGCTGCATGGAAAAGCCGCAAACCGTTTCCGAGCTTGCCGACGCGACCGAGATGTCGCAATCGCTGTGCAGCCATCATTTGCGTCATTTGCGCGACCAGCGGATTCTGGCATCCGAACGGCGCGGCAGGCATATTTTCTATCAGATTGATGATGAACATATCTCGTGCGTGGTGCGCGATGTGTTTGCGCATGTGACCCACGACTAATTCTATTTCGGTTGTGAATTCAATATCTTGACCTACCGTTTCGCCAGGAGTGGTTCGGTGGCATTTCTGTGCGCAATCGCTATATTCAAATGACGGTTTGAATGTGATTGACAGTAAGACATATGAACCATAGTTTGAATATAACATATGAACAGAAATTTGATCGTAAGAGGTCTTGAATGTCTTTCGTCGCCAAATGGGATGACCTGCCTGCCATCGGCAATTGCACGCAATGCCGTGATACGCTGATTGATGCCCTGAATAAGGCCGTGCCTGATCATGGCTTTGTCAGTGATGCGCAGGGCATTTCGGCCGCCGCCCCGATCAGTCAGGCCGACGATGAAAAAATGCGTGAAATCCTGCGCCAGCATGGCGGTGCGGTGAACCATTACCATTGGCAGGTGGCCGGGATGGATTGCGGGTCATGTGTTACGAAGATTGAAAACGCCCTTGGCAAGTTTGAGGGTGTTTCATGCATTGATGTCTCGATGATGCGCGAAACCGTGACACTTGGCATCGATGAAGCCCACGATAAAACCCGTTCAGACATTACCAAAACCCTCAATAAGCTTGGATACCCGGCACATGAAAAGAATCCTCAGGGGGCGGCAAAGGCAAGCGGATCGTCTTGCTGTGCTGGCAACAGTTGCGGCTCGAGTGCCGCGAATGCGGGCGCAGCGTCGGCTGAGAGTGGTTCGCTAAACGCCCCCAAACAGAGCCTTCTGCGTCGTTTCGCGCCATGGTCCTCGGAAAATGATGAAATCGCCTTTGCCGCCATTTGCCTTGCACTCGGCGGACTGATTGGTGCGATTTTCCCGGTGACGTTGCCTTATGCCATGTCCGTGGCCTCCCTGTTGGCAGCATTGCCTGTGATGAAAAAGGCGGCGCGGTTGGCGCAAAGCGGGGCGGTGTTTTCGATCGAGCTTCTGATGTCGGTTGCCGTGATTGGTGCAGTGGCGATTGGCGAAAGCCTTGAAGCAGGGATGGTGGTCTTGTTGTTTGCCATTGGCGAGCGGCTTGAAGGTGTGGCGGCCGGCCGGGCGAGAAGTGGCGTGAAGGCGTTGATGAAGCTCGCCCCGGAACAGGCACGGCGTGTTGTTGATGCCGGTTTTGAGACCGTGACCCCGCGTGATCTTGTTGTTGATGACATCATCGAAGTCCGCCCGGGCGAACGGGTGCCATCCGATGGCGTGATTGAAAGTGGTGTGGCCGAGATTGACAACAGCCACCTGACCGGTGAATCGGTCCCGGTCTATAGCGACGCGGGCACAGATGTTTTTGCCGGTGCGATTGTCACCGACAGTCCGGTCCGCATTCGCGTGACCCGTGCGGCGGGCCAAACCATGCTGGACCGGGTGATTGAGCTGGTCGAGCAAAGTGAAAAGCACAAGGCACCTGTAGAACGCTTTGTTGCCAAGTTTGCCCGCATCTACACCCCGATTATCATGGGGCTTGCGCTCGCCACGGTCGTGATCCCGCCGCTCCTGTTCGGGCAGGCGTGGGAAGAATGGATTTATCGCGGTCTGGCCCTGCTTCTGATTGGCTGCCCTTGTGCCTTGGTGATCTCGACACCGGCGGCGGTCACCTCGGCCCTCGCACGCGCGACCAGGATCGGCCTTCTGGTCAAGGGGGGGGCTGCGCTGGAGCTGATCGGAGCTGTGCGCACTATGGCGTTTGACAAAACCGGCACGTTGACCGAAGGCAAACCAAAACTAAGCGCAATCAAAACAGCCGATGGTTATGGCGAGAATGGTATTCTGACGATTGCCGCAGCCCTTGAGGCCGTCACATCGCACCCGCTTGCACGTGCTGTCGTCACGGCCGCTGAAAACCGTAATCTTGATCTGCCAGTGGTCGAACAGGCCAGAACCATTGCCGGTGCCGGTGTCGAAGGTCGCATTGACGGGGCGCTGTATCGGGTGGGGGCGGCCAAACGTCTGAACGGTATGCCGGATGGCGAGGTGGGCGATTGGCTTACTGAGCAAGAAGATGATGGCAGCACTGCGGTTGTTGTCCTGAAAGACGGGCAGGTAATCGGCGCCCTTGCCTTGCGCGATGTTGCGCGCAGTGACGCGAAGAACGCGCTTGGCGAACTTAACAGGCTTAACATCACACCGGTGATGTTGACGGGCGATGCGGATCGGGTTGCCAAACGCATGGCCGCAGAGCTTGGCATGGAGTATCGCGCCGAACTGATGCCCGAAGACAAATTGAATGCCTTGGCGGAACTGCGGGATGATCCGAAACGATCCGGTCCGGTGGCGATGGTCGGGGATGGCATCAACGATGCCCCGGCGCTGAAATCCGCCGATGTGGGTATCGCGATTGGCGGGGGTACTGATATCGCGCTTGAGGCCGCCGATGCGGTGGCGGTCAAGGACCGGCTGAGTGATGTGGTCAATCTGGTGAAGTTGTCACGTGCGGCACGCCGGGTGATCCGTGAAAACATCACGATTGCATTGGGGCTTAAGGCGGTCTTTCTGGTGACATCCATCACCGGTCTGACCGGCCTCTGGCTTGCCGTTCTGGCCGACACGGGGGCGACGGTTCTGGTGACCATCAATTCGCTGAGACTGTTGATCGCCTTGCGCAAGGCATAGAACAGGGTGAACATCGGCCATAATGAACAAAGCCCGGCATGATGCCGGGCTTTGTGCTGTGATAATGGTTTGTTCCGGTGCTTAAAGGTCTGCCATCATCTCGGCTGGAATGATCGCTCCGCGATGGGTGATGACCTTGCTGGCAAGCTTGTGTCCGGCAAGGGTTGCTGTCACGCCGTCCTGTCCCTTAAGCAAGCCTGCCATAAAGCCTGCGTTAAAGCTGTCACCGGCGGCCGTCGTATCAATCGGGGTGACCGGTTCCGGGATCGGAATGTGTCGGGTTCCCCCTCCTTCATAAAGAAGGCAACCTTGTTCCCCCTGTTTGACGACAATCAGGGCAGAGCTCAGCTTGGCAATGCGGCCCACGGTGTCTTGCGCCGTTTTATCTCCCCAAAGAAGCTGTTCGTCATCGAATGTCGGCATCATGACATCGGCAAGGGCGGTGATGCGGGCGTATGTCTCACGCGCCTGTTCTTCCTTGCCAGACCAAAGCTTGGGCCGGAAATTGCCATCAAAGGCGATCTTGCCACCCTTGTCCTTGTGGGCCTGAAGGGTCTGGAACAGAAGCGTCGTGTCATCTTCAAGCACATGCAAACTGATCCCGGAAAGATACAGCCATGGCGCATCTTCAAGCGCCTGCAAATAGGCCGGGCCAGCCAGTGACATGGTTTGGCGTGCCGCAGACTGATTGCGCCAGTAATGGAAAAAGCGTTCGCCGTCTGCACGGTTGGTGATCGAATAAAGTCCGGTATTTGCCTGATCCGTAGTGATCAGGAACGCATCACTGACGTGGTTGTCTTTCAGCACGGACCGGATCTGCTCACCAAACGGGTCTTCGCCGACGGCAGAGGCAAAGGCGCACCTGATCCCAAGGCGACCAAGATAGACCGCAGTATTAAACGTATCACCGCCAACCTTGACGCTGGCGTTTCCGGCCGGGTCGAAAGAAATTTCGCCCATGGCTTCGCCAATGCAAATGACATCAACAGACATCACAAAACTCCCTGAGGTGAACTAGCGCAGCATGCCGCGTGCGGCGACCGGCATTTCCATCACTTCGCCGTTCTGATCCTTGATCCAGACGGTTGGAAACAGGTTGGTCACGACGCAGATGTGATTGGGGATAATCGAAATCACGTCACCGACTGCCGGGTCCCAATCGCTGTCACCAAGCTCAATGATGCCGTGTTCTTCGGACAGGCCGACAATTGACGCATCCGGTGCCTCTCGAACCATCCCAAAGCCTTCCAATCCCAGCAGGTCGGAACTGAGCGCCTTTGATCCGGCATCAATGATGGCACGGGTTTTGGTTGGGCGGGAAACCACAGTGGTCTTAACAACTGCGGCACAGTTTTCAACGCAACATGCACCACGCGCAATCAGGGAACGGTCATTGTAAATGTAGGTCCCGGCGCGGTGTTCGGTCGCGTGGTCGAATGCGTTTAGCGCGTCAAGGTTTGGCGTACCGCCGGTCGAGACAGCCGGGCATGAAAGTCCAGTGTCCTCGATGCGTTTTTTGGCATCGCTCAGCCATTTATCAACTTTGTCTGCGTGGTCCATCGGCGGGTAGGTCATCAAGCCGCCAAATCTCAATCCGGGCAGCTCGTTGATTTTCGAAGCCAGTTCGGTGGCATCCACCGGGCTTTGCACGCCACACCGTCCTGCACCGGTGTCGCATTCCACAAGCACGGTCAATTCGGTTTCTTCATCCGCAAAGCGCGCGGATAGGCCCTTGGCAACGGTCAAGTTGTCACAGGTGACCGACAGGGTGCATTTGCGTGCCAGTGCCACCAGACGATCAAGTTTGGCATCACCAATGACGTTGTAGGTCAGCAATATGTCGCGGAGTCCGCCCTCAACCATAACCTCGGCCTCGCCAATCTTCTGGCAGGTGATGCCGATTGCCCCGGCCTCAATCTGTCGTTTGGCAAAAAACGGCAGCTTGTGCGTCTTGATATGCGGGCGTGTCTTTAGGCCCGCCGCAACGGCAAGGTTTTGGAAACGCGCAATGTTTTCGTCAACGACGGGGAGATCAATCACAAGGCAGGGGGTGTCGAGCATGCTGGTTCCTGATTGGTTTGAGGTTGGCGCTCTCAGCTTTTTGCAAAACGAAATTGACATATCTTGAACGCCGCTGCTAGGGTAAATCCGAAATAACGGGATATATTCCGTTATAACGGAAAAACAAAAAACGATCCAAGAATGTGTGGCTCATTTGAAAGTGGAGACAAAAATGGCATTTCTTAAAACTCTGGCGGTCGCAACTGTCATGACCGCGACGGCGGCTTCAGCACTCGGTACTGCATCCGCTCAGGAAACAAGCAAACTTCAGCAGGTCCTTGATCGCGGCTATCTGGTCCTTGGGACCGGGTCGACCAATCCGCCGTGGCACTTTGTTGATTCAGACAACAAGCTCAAAGGTTTTGACGTTGATATGGGCCGTCTTGTGGCGAAGGCCCTGTTTGGCGACCCGGATAAGATCGAGTATGTCCAGCAGTCGGGCGACGCACGTATTCCGAACCTGGTCACCGACAAGGTCGACATGGCCTGCCAGTTCATGACGGTCACTGCCGAACGTGCCCAGCAGATCGAATTCACCATTCCTTACTATCGCGAAGGTGTTGGTCTGTTGCTGATGGCAAATGGCGACTACGCGGATTATGACGCGCTGAAAGAAGGTGGTGATGATGTCACCGTCGCAGTTCTGCAGAACGTCTATGCCGAAGAAATGGTGCATGCGGCCCTGCCAGAAGCTGAAGTTGATCAGTATGACAGCGTCGATCTGATGTATCAGGCTCTGAATTCCGGCCGTGCCGAAGCTGCGGCAACTGATCAGTCCGCGCTTCGCTGGTTCATGGTTCAGAATCCGGATCGTTACAAAGACGCCGGTTATGCATGGAACCCGCAAAGCTATTCCTGTGGTGTAAAACCGGGCGATCAGCGTTGGCTGAACTTCGTCAATACCGTTCTGCATGAAGGCATGACCGGTGTTGAGTTCCCGTTCTACGCTGAAAGCTTCAAAACCTGGTTTGGTGAAGAGCTCGACACGCCGAAAATCGGCTTCCCTGTCGAGTACAAGTAATCAACGCAAGCATCCGGGAACTCCGTTGTGAAT
This sequence comes from Thalassospira indica, assembly GCF_003403095.1. NCBI lineage: Bacteria > Pseudomonadati > Pseudomonadota > Alphaproteobacteria > Rhodospirillales > Thalassospiraceae > Thalassospira > Thalassospira indica. The sequence continues at coordinate 1,824,484 of NZ_CP031555.1, forward strand.
TACGATTTCAACTTTGACGTCATCTGGCGTAACTGGGATCTCCTCGCAGAGGGGCTCGGGCTGGGTTTGTTCTTGGCCATTGTCTCGATTGCGATCGGATGCGGGATCGGTCTTCTGGCGGCGTTCGGGATGCTTTCGCGTCACAGAACCTTGCGCTGGATCGCGGTGGCTTATGTCTCCGCGATCCGCAATACCCCGATCCTTGTTCTTATCCTGTTTTGCTATTTTGCCCTGCCGCAACTGGGCATCGCGCTCGATAAAATCTCGTCCTTTATTTTTACGCTTTCGATCTATGCCGGGGCGTATCTGGCCGAGGTTTTCCGATCCGGTCTGATGGCACTGCCAAAGGGACTGCGCGAAGCCGGGCTTGCGATTGGTCTGACAGAATTCAAGATCAAGACAAACATCATCATTCCGGTGATGTTTCGAAATGTTCTGCCGTCACTTTCAAACAACTTCATTTCGCTGTTCAAGGATACGTCCCTTGCCGCGGCCATCGCCGTGCCGGAGCTGACCTTTTATGCGCGCAAGATCAATGTCGAAAGCTTCCGTGTGATTGAAACATGGATGGTTGCCTCAATGATCTATGTGGTTGCCTGTTATGTGATCGCTGCTCTGCTGCGCCGTCTTGAACTGCGCCTTGCAGTTCCACGCTAAAGGGGTATCAGATGAATTTCTCTCTTTTCCTGACAGAACTGTGGAACGCCCGTCTAAGTCTGCTTTCCGGGTTGGGCGATACGATCCTGATTTCTGCGGCATCTGTGGTTATGGGTTCAGTCCTTGGCGTCTTTATCGGTCTTGCAATGACCTATGGGGCGAAGTGGCTGCGCTTTATCGTGCGGTTATATATCGACTTCCTGCGCGGAACCCCGGTCTTTGTCCTGATCTTGGCCTGTTTCTATATCCTGTCGGTTGTAGGTCTTGATCTGACAGCGTTTCAGGCCGGTGTTTTGGCACTGACGCTATTTTGTTCGTCGCATGTCGGCGAGATCGTCCGTGGTGCCTTGATCGCTATTCCGGCGGGCCAGACCGAAGCCGCCAAATCGGTCGGCCTGACATTCGGGCAAACCTTTGTTTACGTGCTGCTGCCCCAGGCCTTACGACAGATATTGCCAACCTGGGTCAATACCGCGACCGAGATCGTCAAGGCATCAACGCTTCTGTCGATCATTGGTGTGGTGGAGCTTCTGCTGGCCACCCAGCAGGTCATCTCGCGCACATACCTCAGCCTCGAGTTCTATCTCTTTGCGGGCTTTGTCTATTTCCTTTTGAACTTCGTGATCGAGCAGGCTGGTCGTGCCGTCGAACGCCGCATTTCGATCCCATAAAGAGGCAATCATGTCCCCAATTTTGACTATTTCCGGCCTTCACAAAAGCTTTGGCAAGGTCGAAGTGCTTAAGGGCATTGACCTGACCATGCAGCAGGGCGATGTGGTGTCGCTGATCGGATCTTCCGGTTCGGGCAAGACCACGCTTCTGCGCTGTGTGAACCTTCTGGAAGATTTTGAGCAGGGCTCGATCGAACTGGCAGGTCAGTCCATCGGTTACAAACAGGACGGCGGCCAACGTCGCCGCCTGTCAGAACGTGAAATTGCCCGTCAGCGCGCCATGACCGGCATGGCATTTCAGCAGTTCAACCTTTTCCCGCATATGACGGCCATTCGCAACGTCATGCTTGGTCTGATCAAGACCAAGAAGATGGCCAAGGACGACGCACGCGCGATTGCCGAAAAATGGCTCGATCGTGTAGGGATGGGGCAGCGTCGCGATCACTATCCGGGGCAGCTTTCCGGTGGTCAGCAACAGCGCGTGGCAATTGCACGTGCCATCGCGATGAACCCGCAAATCATGCTGTTTGACGAAGTGACCTCCGCACTTGATCCCGAACTGGTGTCCGAAGTGCTGGCCGTGGTCCGTGATCTGGCGACTGAGGGTATGACCATGTTGCTCGTGACGCACGAAATGCGGTTTGCGCGCGATGTGTCAACCAAGGTCGTTTTCATGCATCAGGGGCGTATTCACGAAGAAGGTTCCCCTGAGGAAATTTTCGGTGCGCCGAAAACCGAACGTTTGCAGGGTTTCCTTGCAAATTCTGAATTTTAAGAAGCAGGAGATATTTTTATGAGCATTACAAGACACGGCGTTGGCGAAGGTAAAGGCAACGGTCAGAAGGCACTGCCTTTTGCCAAGGCCACCGAAGCCGATGGTTGGCTTTATGTGTCCGGACAAACCCCGATGCGTGATGGCGAAGTTGTCGGCAACGGCATCGTCGAACAGTCTCGTATCGCGATTGAGAACATGCTCAAAATCGTTGAAGATGCCGGTTACACCGCAGCTGACATCATGCGTATTGGTGTCTGGCTTGATGACGCGCGTGATTTCTGGTCCTTCAATGGCGTGTTCGAGGAATATTTCAGCGAAAATCCCCCGGCACGTGCCTGTGTTCAGTCATCAATGGTTGTTGACTGCAAAGTAGAGGTCGACTGCATTGCCTTTCGTAAGGCATAACAGTCTGCAACTATTGCGGTAAGACGTTAAGCGAGGGGTTTATGACAGAACAGCAGATACGAAAGCGTGCGCGCGGCATTGACCGTGCGTTCGATATTCTTGATCATCTGCGTAATGTCAGAACCTCTCAGCGTCCTGCCGAAATCGCCCAGGCTTTGGGCGCGCCGACCTCGACGGTTTATGACTTGATCGGCACGCTGATCGATCACGGCATGCTTGAAGTTACCGATGCCAATGGCTCGGTCTTTTTGGGGCGTCGGGTTTATTTCCTTGGGCTTGCCTATCGGGACTATTTCGACCTGACCCGGCAGGCGGCTGGGGTGCTTGATGAAATCACCGCAAGCACCAAGGAAACCTCCCAGTTTTGTATGCTTGATGGCAACAAGTATACCGTTGCCCTGCAACGCGAAGGCAGCCGCCCATTTCGTATTTCTGCCGATGTCGGGGAACGGACTGCTATTCCATGGACGGCGTCTGGCCGGCTTTTGCTGGGGCACCTGAGTGATCAGGAAATCCGCGATCTGATCCCGGCTGAGGACTTTATCCTGCCCGACGGGCGTCAAATGGATATTGCTGCCTATATCGCCGAAATCCGTCGCGCGCATGATGAACGCTTTTTCTCGTTCGACAGCATTGTGGATACCTTCACCCATTGCTTCGCCGCACCGGTCTATAATCAAAGCGGTATCTGTTCTGCCACGCTGTGTATCGTCGCCCCCAAGGACGACGCACGTAAAAACTATGATCTCTATAAAACCGTGCTTCAGACAGCGGGCGACAAGCTTTCCAAAACCGTCTGAACCCACACGGCATCAGTTATAGAAACACATCACCCGGATCAATCGTCCGGGTGTTTTTGTTTTGTGCGTTGGTGTTCTGAAGAGTTGTGCCAGAAAAGAGAAAGCGGCGGTTATCGTTTCCCGCATCGATAACCACCGCTTTTCCACCTTGAGAGGCCTATGGGGAGAGAGGACCCATAGGTCTGAGAGACAAGCCGCTTGGGGACAAGTGCGAATGGGTTGCATTCGCGGGCTGTGTCGAGACCCGTTATAGGTAAGAAAAAACACCGACGCAAGTGAAAATCGTTCTCATTTGCGAAAAACTTTTGGTTGATGCCTTTCTGATATAAATATCCCGACAAAAACAGTTGGTTAAGCGCGGTGTTTATGCCCGGATTTCCGCGATTTTCAGATGCTGGGAATAGAAAAACCCGCAGGGTTTGTGCGGGTTTTGAATGGTTTTATCGTTGGGTTTTTTAGGCAATCATCCGGCGTAAATGATTGTCCCAATGCTGCGATTTCAAAGAATCGTCGGGCAGTTCCATACGTTTGCGGCGAATCGCATCCATTCGCCAGCCATTGCCAAGGCCGCTGGTACCAACAAACTCACCGGCGCGATCCGTCGCGGCAAGGCCGCAGCCATCAGGGGCGGCGATATGAGTCAGGAAGTCATTGGTTTGCGCATCCCAGAAGGTCACAAGCCCGCCGCGCGGACAGGAAATACCAAATACCTGACCCGATGCATCAAATCGCACCGACCCGCAATATTGCCGCATACGGTATTGGACCGTGTCGGGGGCCTCAATCGGGCGGATGTCTGATCCCGGTTGCCAGATACCGACAAGCGGCACCTGATCGGTCAAATCGCCCTGATACTGGAAACCTGCGGCAATCGTGCCATTCGATGCCACATCAAGATGGCGGATCGAAAGTTTGTGCCAGTCATGTTTAAGCGCCGCCTGATGAACAAGCTTGCCAGTCCGGCGATCAATGATTGACAGGTTGGGTTGCATCGAGCTGATATTAAGTGGTGTGCGCCCGTCCTGATCGGGATGGGTGTGCAATCCGCCATTGGCAATCACCAGATGGTCGCCACCCGGCATCAGATGCAGTTCATGTGGGCCGGTGCCAAAGCTGTCAAACTCCGCCACCCGGCGATAGCCATCCTCGGCATCCCAGACCGAAACCACACCGCGGGCGTGATCAAAGTCGTTCTCGGTGATGTAAAGATATCGGCCATCATTGGAATAGATCGCATGGCCATAAAACCGGCGGTCTTCCGGGCAATGCAGTTTGGCGCGCACATCCCCCGTATGGCGATCCAGGATCAGGCCATAAAGCCCCGGACGGCGTTCCACCGCGGCCACATCAACATGGTTGGGGCGAAGACCGATGTCGTGACCACGGCCGGGCAGGGGTTGTTCAAACAGGATCTTGCCCGACGCATTGAACGCGCTGACATAATAATCGCCATTATCCCCGGCACTGGCCGAGATATAAACCGCGCGGTCTTCGGGATTTGGGGTGGTTGCCGCACGGGCAAGGCCCACCGGCAACAGGGTGAAAGCCCCGCCAACACCCATAAGCTTCAGGAAGCTGCGACGTTGATATGCCATCTTTGATCTCCTGCCGTCTGGGCCCTAGTCACCATCAAGCGCGTTAAAGCCGCCACCAAGTTGGGTATTGCCGCCGACATCGTTTTCAACAAGCGTGATCAGGAAATCAATCTGCCCCTTAAGGTCTGTCAGCACGGCATAACCATCGGGCTGTTCCAGCACCTCGGCAACAGAGGGCGGCAGCCCTGCCACTGTGTCGCCAACAGTCTGCCAGTTAAGCTTGAACGACCGATCCAGCAGGCTGTTGTCAATCAACGTGGCCAGGCCCTTGCCTTCTTCGCCAACATCCCCCCACGTGCCGTCATAGATGGCAAACAGTCCAATAAGGTTATGTTCGATATTACGAAGGGATCGTTCCGAGATCGGGCTTTCCGCACGGCCTGCACTGGCGTCCTCGGCCCCATCGCCAAGCGGACGGGCGAGCTTCTGGCTTGAGATGATCAAAAGCCCTTCATGCAGGGCACGATACAGATCGGTCGCGGCAAACTTGGCAGTGGGATAATCCATGCTGTCCGGTCCGGCATTTTCCATTGCCGTGGCAAATTCCGGCCAATCGGCCTGCAATTCGCCCGAAAGCGTAACAAGGTTGGTGGCAATTGCCGTGCCGTACTGGCACAGGAACACGCCATCTTCATTGGCCGCAATCATCTGATCACCGTGATCATCGGCAAACAGGACTTCTTCGAGTGCCGGGAAACCCTGAAGTGCTGCACTGGCGCCAGAAAGCTTTTCGGGATCGGTATAGGCGGCCGGTTTGTCAAACATCAGTTTGCGGAACTGACGTGCGGCCGTGCCATGTTTGTCCGGCCAGTATTCGATATGCTGATCACGGCCATTGGCAACCAGCGGCCCCATGCGCCAGGGCTGGATTTCCTGCCAGATATCCATCGCTTTGTGAAAGGCCGCTTGGGTGTCTTCAAGTCCGCCCTTATCGGGATCTGAACAGAAATCCTTGAACTCGCTGGTCAGATTTTCCGTCGCCGCGTGGAAGTCATCAAGCTTCGGCGGCATTACGGTGCCCAGCAAGTGCGCCAGAACCGGCTGATAGTTTTCATCGGGAATATCGGCACGGGCATCGGGGCTGGTCACACCAACAGCAAGAACGGTGGTGGTCGAAAGCAACAAGGTGCGCCAGCTCGGTTTGCAGAACATATGACTTATTCCGATATTCACGTGATTTGGTATCTGGTTTGGTATCCGGTTTGGCATTCGGTCTTGCGACATATACCGCGTCACAATGACTTTAGAAATGCCAACAATTGACTGCGCTCCGATGGTGGCAGCTTTGTGACTGCCTCGCGGGCGCGCGCAGCCTCGCCCCCATGCCACAGGATCGCTTCAAGAATGGTTCTCGCCCGTCCGTCATGCAGGAAGCGGGCACGTGGATCAATCTCTTGCGCGCGGCCAATCCCCCAAAGCGGTGGCGTGCGCCATTCACTGCCCGATGCCTGCGCCTCCGGCCGATGATCGGCAAGGCCGTCGCCCATGTCGTGTAACAACAGGTCCGTGTAAGGCCAGATCACCTGCCCGGATTGTTCGGGCATGTCAGCACGTTCGGGCAATTCATAGCGCGGCGTGTGGCAGGATGCGCAACCAATCGCCTCAAAGATCGCTTCGCCCGCGACGACGTCCGCATTATTGGCGTTGGCGCGCGCAGGCAGGGCGATGTTGCGCGCGTAATGAAGTACCAGATCGGTCATTACGGAATGGACTTCCAGCCCATCGAATTCTTCGTCATTGCCATCGGGCGCATTGATACAGTCCGTTTGCGCAGCCGTGCAATCACCGCTGGCATTTGGATACAGCGGAGTGGAAAGGCCGATATCAAACTGGAACGCATTCTGGTTTTGCTGATCAAGGGTCGGCATCCCCGCCTTCCAGCCAAACCGGCCAATCGCCATCTTGGAATTGGCAATGTCCCAAACCTGATTAAGCCGCCCGGAAATGCCGTCGCCATCTTTATCCTGCGGATCGCTGGTCGCGATCAGGGTGCTGTCAGGAATGGCTTCCAGCAGCCCAAGTCCAATCATCGGCGGGGCAAGGCGCGGGGACACCATAATGTCTGGATGCAGCGGCCCATAGGCCAGATCGGTCATTTCATATTTTGGGTTGCGCAAGGTAACCGTCTCACCGCCGGCCAAAGGAACATTGGTTGTTGTATAGGTCACCTTGACCCTTCCCTCTGCCTGAATGCCGGGGATCGAGAAATCCTGAAACTGGCCGCCATAAACCGGGTCGGGGATGGTGGCCAGTTTACCATCCAGATGATCGCGGAGTTGCTCGGCGGTCTGTGGCGGGATGGACAGGCGCAACAACATTGATGTTGCCCCGGCTTCACTATCATTTTCGTCGACCGGATGACCGCGGCCATTGCGGATATGGCATCCGCTGCACGCGCGTGAATTAAACAGTGGTCCCAATCCGTCTGCTGCCTTGGTACGGGTTGGGGCGGTGACCCATAATCTTTGAAAAAGAGCTTCCCCCAGCTTGAAATCAAGCCGCTTTTCAAAGCTCATGTTGGCTGATTGGTGCACGAAGGCATTGCGGCCCTTTGCCCCGGTCCAGCTTGTTTCACCGCCGGGCATCGCCGGGTCACCGATGGTCTGTGCATTAACGGCGATTGGCGCAATAGCAAGACCAATGGATGCCAGCCAGAACGGGAATGAAAACAGGGGCGTGCGTGCGGGACGGTTCATGGAAGTCTTCTAATTCGAGGTCAAAGCAAAACGGCGGGAGACTTCATCCCCCGCCGTTCACAGTCAGTCAGGCAGGTGCCTGATGATCAGGATTAGTTGACAGCAGCCGGATTGTCGAGGCTGTCAGAACCTTCGAACTCGATACCATCGATGCCAACTGCGGCAATGATCTGTTCGATCGATTTGGTCTGATCAACAAGTGCATCAACAAAGTTCTGAACGACGGCATTGCCATCTTCGTTGCCCATGGCGATCAGCTGATCAAAGGCTTCGCCGCCCTTCGCGCGGGTGACCATGACTTTACCGGCAACAACCGATGCCGCCAGCTTGGCACGCAGTTCGGTATCCAGTGCCGCGTCATTGGCCGCAACCAGATCAGAAAGCGACGGGCCTTCAACGACCGAACCATCAACACGGGTGTAACGACCAAGGTAAACGTTCTGGATGCCCAGTGCGTCGTAGAAGTGGCTGTTGTGGGTGTTGTCCGAGAAGCAGTCATGCTCTTCTTCCGGATCATGCAGCAGCAGGCCAAGCTTGGTGCGCTCGCCGCCCAGTTCGCCATAAGAAAGCGAACCCATGCCGGTCACAATCGCGGTCAGGCCCGGCACGCCATCACCTTCAAGAACGGTTTCGCGTGCTTCGCCGCCTTGGGCCCACTGTGCGGTCATCCATTCAAGATCGGAAACCATCAGATCAACTGCCGCCTGAAGGTATTCACCACGACGGTCGCAATTACCATTGGTGCAGGTATCACCCGATGCATAGTCGGTCCATTTACGTTCGCCAGCACCGGCATCCGTGCCATGCAGGTCCTGCCCCCAAAGAAGGAATTCAATCGCGTGGTAGCCGGTGGCAACGTTTGCTTCGACATCGTCGATTTCATGCAGGCTTTCAAGCAAAGCTGCATCAATGGTCGATGCATCAATGGTTTCGCCCGAAATGGTCAGGGTCGGGTTGGCAATCACATTGGCGGTGTAAGCCGGGTTTTCTTCGCTTTCTTCGCCGTAAAGGCCGGTTTCGACATAGTCGATCAGACCTTCATCAAGCGGCCAGGCATTAACCTTGCCTTCCCAGTCATCAACAATCGCGTTGCCGAAACGATAAACTTCGGTCTGCTGATAGGGTGCGCGCGACGCCAGCCATGCGGATTTCGCGGCATCAAAGGTCGAAGCCGACGGATTTGCAACCAGCTCATCAATCGCCGCCTGCAGTTCCTTGGCGGTGATCAGTGAATCTTCGTAACCGGCATGCGCGATATCGGCATAAGTGGTCAGCACGTCTTTGGCGGCCGGTGCGGCATAAGCCTGCGCGCCAAGGGTAGTGACCAGTGCGGCCGTACCCAGAATCTTTGCGATCTTCATAGGAGTTCCCATCTATCCCTGAATGGTGAGCCAAGGGCAAAAGCCCCTTCGATCAAGGTGAAAATCCGTCACGCCCGAAAACTGAACGCGCACAGTAACTGTGACCCTGATCACTTTGCTTCCGCCAATTGATACTGCTTGTGAGAATGATTTTCAATTAAAGAATTGGCAATTCGCAAAGTTTTAGTTTTCGGTAATGTGATAACCGTTGGTTGCCCCAGCATCGCGGACAATTTTTAGTGGTATGGAAAATTGATCTGTCTTTAAGTTTCTTGACGGAAAATGATCTGCGATTTTTTCCGCAATCCAAGAACCACCGTTCGCGCAAAGAGAGAGATCCGATGAGCACCCCATCCGCAGACGAAAAGAAAGTCAAACTTTGGGACTTCCCGGTTCGTCTTTTTCACTGGGCCCTTGTCATTGCCATTGTCACCGCTTGGTGGACCAATCGGCAGGTGATGATTGATATCCATGCGATTGCCGGTTACAGCGTCCTCGCCCTTGTGATCTTTCGCATCATCTGGGGCTTTGTTGGCAGTTCAAACGCCCGCTTTGCCGATTTCCTGACCGGCCCCAAGCGCGTGATCAATTACGTGCTTAAAATTCCGAACGGGACAATGTCCGAACTGACCTATGCCGGGCACAATCCGGCAGGGGGCTGGATGGTTTTGGTCATGATTTTACTGGTCGGGGTGCAAGCGGTATCTGGCCTGTTTGCCAGCGAGGATACCTTCCTGTTCTTTGACGGGCCACTTGTTGCCTATGTCAGTTCCGATGTTGCCAGCATCATGAACTGGATCCATCACACCAACATCAATCTGATCTATGCCGCTGTTGGTCTGCACGTGTTCGCTGCCCTGTTCTATCTTGTCGTCAAACGCGAAAACCTGATCCGGGCGATTGTCATTGGCACTCGCCGCGTGCCGGTCGAACTGGCAGGGCGCTTTGCAAATATCCGGTTTGCCTCACCTGTGCTGGGGATTGTGCTCCTGATTATCTGTGCGCTTGTGGTGTGGGGCGGTGTGACGCTGGCGCGCGGTTAGTGCGGGAAAACAAATGATAATGACAAAGGCCAACGTTCCCTTGATGGAACGTTGGCCTTTTTGATTTGCCTGCAAACCCCATGACCGGGTGGGGCCGCAAGATCAAATTTTACTTGGTGCGGAATTCGTCGTGGCAGGCTTTGCAGTTCTTGCCAAGATTGCCCATCGCTGCACCCATGGCACCCTTGTCACCGACAGCATCGGCAAGGGCGAGGGCGGCTGTTTGCAATTCCGGGAAGCGACCGGCGAAATCATCCCAATCGGTCCAGACATCGGCAGTTGCCGTGGTTTTGACGGTTGCATCGGGTGTTTGGGGTTCAAATGCTGCTGGGGCAGCCCCCGCTGAAAACGCAATGCCTTTGGCCAGATTGGCCAGAACCGGATCGGGCAGGGTGCATTCGCCCTTCATATAGCAGCCAAGTGTACCCATTGCGCCGCCAATGCCATCCATAAGCATCTTGCGGTTTTCAACCGCGGCGTTGTCGGATGCTTCATCGGCCTGTGCCGTCATCGGGAATGTGGCGCCTGCAGTTATGATCGTGCCGAGGAGACCGGCAAAAAGGAGCTTCTTCATCTTGGGTTCTCTCTCCAAAACGCGTTAAAGTGTCTCTCTGAGTGCAGCGTTCAGTTTTAGTTTTTTATATTGAGATGTAAGCACGTTATTGCCATTAGCCCGCCGCAAGGCTTAGTGTCCCAGCAACGCCCCCGAAACAGTAATCACAAGCGCGTGATCACCAAAGTTTTTGTTATTGCGTGCCAAGGAAGTCCCGCCCATGTCCGCTGCCACCCGGAATAATTCACCCTCCGCATCATCCGCCCCGGATCCACAGGCCAATGAGACCCTTATTCGTGAGGGACGCGCGCGTGCACGCGCCCTTATCCGCGACTGGAACCTCAAGTATGCCTATATCAATGGTGAATGGCGGGCAGCGGACAGTCGTGAAACGCTGGACGTTATTGATCCGGCAAAGGGCGACGTCGTCGGTGCCGTTCCCTTCATGCGGACTTCCGAAGCTCGTCAGGCGATTGATGCCGCCCACGACGCCTTTCCGGCCTGGTCGCGGATGCTGGCGCGCGAACGGAGCGATATTTTACGCCGTTGGCGCGATCTGCTTGAAACCCATCAAGAGGATCTGGCAGCGCTGATCACGCTTGAACAGGGCAAACCCCTTGATCAGGCACTTCGCGAAGTGGTCGGTGCGATTGCCTATGCCGAATGGTATGGCGAAGAAGCCAAGCGCGCCTATGGTCAAACCATGCCTGCTACCCAGCGAGACCGGCGTGTTGTTGTGCAAAAACACCCCGTAGGTGTGGTCGCGGCGATTACGCCGTGGAATTTCCCGCTGACCATGGTGGTGCGCAAATGTGCGCCGGCATTGGCGGCGGGCTGTACCGTGATTGTCAAACCGGCCGAGGATACCCCGCTTTCGGCATTGGCGGCGGCCAAGCTGGCCGAGCAGGCCGGTTTTCCGCCCGGTGTGTTTAACGTCGTGACCGGTTTGCCCCACCCGATAGGCGAGGCCCTGACAGGCGATCAGCGCGTTCGGATGTTGTCCTTCACCGGTTCAACCTCGGTGGGCAAACGGTTGATGGAACAATGCGCGCCGACGATGAAAAAGCTCTCGCTGGAGCTCGGCGGCAACGCGCCCTTTATCGTCATGGATGATGCTGATCTTGATGCGGCCGTTGCGGGCGCGATGATTTCAAAGTTCCGCAACGGTGGCCAGACCTGCGTTTGTGCCAACCGCATCTTTGTCCAGGACGGTATCTATGATGCCTTTGTCGAAAAGTTCGTTGCCGCCAGCAAGGTACAGACCATCGGCAATGGATTTGTGCCCGGCACGGAATTGGGGCCACTGATCAACCGTCAAGCGGTGGCGAAGGTCGAACGCCTTGTCGCCGATGCCCAAAAGCGCGGTGCAAACCTGATCTATGGCGCGCCCTTGCCCGACGAAGGCTTTTTCACCCGGCCACTTGTGATGACCGATGTGCCCGATGATGCAGATTGCTTTGACGAGGAACTGTTTGCCCCGGTGGCGCCGATCTATCGGTTTGGCACCGAAGATGACGTGATCACACTTGCCAATCGGGTGCGCACCGGACTGTCTTCTTATATCTACAGTCGCGATATCGGGCGTATCCAACGGCTTGCCGATCGTCTGGAAGTCGGTGTGGTCGGCATCAATGATGGCACCACCAGCCACGAAGGTGCGCCGTTTGGCGGGGTCAAGGAAAGTGGTCAGGGCCGCGAAGGCGGTCATTGGGGGCTTGAGGAATATCTTGAACCCAAATACCTCAATTACGCCCTTAAGTCGGGCATCTGAAGGCGTGTAAAGAATCCCCGGATAGGCGGATCGTAAAACGGCAATATCCTGACCGGGTATTGCCGTTTTCTGCTTTTGGGCGAGCTATGCAAAATTGTGCGGTGTGACTCTGGCGAAAATATCTGCAATTTTGACCGCATTTGGCGAAAAATCGATCTGCACCAAGTATTTTTCGATGATTTTTCTTCTGCGCAGGACTTGAAATACCGTCGGGCAGCATCTTCATATTAGGGTCATCATAGATCTGACGGGATGTTAAGGGTTTCAGAGTGTGAAAATGTGAGCAAAACGAACGCCTTATTTGTCATGATACAAATATGTGAAATATGCATGACGGAATTATCTCATTGTTGATCATAGGTATGCGTTGAGTGCATGTTTGGGGTGATAAAACTCTTCTCGTCGGTATGATCAAACAGGCGTACACCGGGTTTAACGAAACACACAGCGAAACCCCGGCGGGAACAACGCCGGATGCTTTTAAGAGGAAACGGACATGAAAATGTATCGTGATTATGACCTGGTTGCCCTGCAGCGCGAAGCTGAATATCTCCGTGCACAGGCTATGCGTCAGATGCTTGTTGCACTGGTACGCAAAGTTGGTGCCCTGTTTGGCGCACACAACAAACCCCACGGTGGTGTTGCTGCTGGCGCGTAATTGCGCAGCCAACCACACCCTGCGACCGTTCAATCGGTACGCTTAAAAACGCCTCCGCATCTCGTTGTTGCGGAGGTGTTTTTGTTTGGGCACTTCACCTTCGCAGTTTGCACCGCTATTAAGGGGGATCGACCCCGTTCGAATTGCGCAGAAGTTGGTCTTTATGAAACTTGCCCATTACGCCTTTGGCGAAGAAAGCCGTGACAACGGCACCATCGTGATTGTCCATGGCCTGTTTGGTCAGGCCCGCAACTGGACGGCCATCGCACGGCGACTGGCGGAAAAGTATCACGTTGTTACCGCTGATTTGCGAAATCACGGCCGCTCCGACTGGGACGCGGAAATGACCTATCCGGCCATGGCGGCCGATCTGGCCGAACTGATCAGTGAGGTATCCGATAAACCGGTGCATCTGGTCGGGCATTCGATGGGCGGTAAGGCATCAATGGTGCTTTCCCTTTCGGCCGATGCCTGTTTGGTTGCCGATCTGGTCGTGGTCGATATTGCCCCGGTTTCCTATGACCATGATTATAGCGGCTATATCAGCGCCATGCGCGATGTCGACTTTTCCACCATTTCGCGCCGCTCCGAGGTCGAAGACGCCCTGTCTTCTGGCGTATCGGAAAAAGGCGTGCGTCAATTCCTTGCCCAGAATGTCGCGACTGACAAGGAAACGGGCGCGATGTCATGGCAGGTCAATATCGACGCCATGGCCAACCATCTTGACGATATCATCGGTTGGCCAACGGACGGGCTTGCCGATCAGTATGATGGCGACGTGCTGTTTATTTCGGGTGCCAATTCGCACTATGTCGATCCCAAGGACCGTGATCACATCAAATCGCTTTTCCCCAAGGCGGCCTTTACCAGCATCAAGGGCGCTGGTCACTGGGTCCATGCCGAGAAACCCGATGCCGTGCTTTTGACCCTGTCTGCCTTCCTGAAACGCTAGTCCGGTGACGCCATCATGTTCGATCTGCCCAAAGGTTGGTCTATTCCCGATCAGGATCACGTCCGAGTCAGTGATATCGAATGTCTGTCGGACAACTGGTATCGGCTTTATCGCGTCAGCTTTGATCTGAAACGATCAGATGGATCATGGCAAAGTCAGACGCGCGAAGCTTATGAACGTGGCAATGGTGCGGGCATCCTGCTTTATAACCGCACGGACCGCACAGTCATCCTCACCCGACAGTTTCGCCTGCCAAGCTTTGTCAATGGCAACGAAGACGGCATGTTGATCGAAGTCCCGGCAGGTGTGCTGGATGATCGTGATCCGGCCGCAGCCGTCATTGCCGAGGTCGAAGAAGAAACCGGCTATAAGATCGGAAAGCCCCGTCAAGTCTTTGATCTGTTCATGAGCCCGGGATCTGTGACCGAACGTCTGCATCTGTTCGTTGCCGAAGTCACCCGCGATCACCGCGAAGGGGATGGTGGCGGCCTGCACGAGGAGGGCGAGGATATCCATGTGCTTGAGATCGGCTTTGACGACATCATTCCGATGATGGCCGATGGTCGTATCCGCGATGCCAAGACCGTGATCCTTTTACAGCACGCCCTTCTGACCAAGCTGTTTGATTAAGCACGGATCACCAAGGCAGTTCCGTGCCGTCATAGGCAAAGAACCCGCCCGATTTCTGGGCATCAAGCTGATCAATAACGTTGAGCATATTGGCCGTCGCCTCGTCCGGGCTTTGTACTTTCAGTCCGGATTTGGCAAACGGACCGGAAAGCCCGGTATCGACCGTGCCGGGATGAAGGGTCACGCAAACGCAATCACGTTTGTTCCGCCCGATTTCAATCGCGGTGCATTTGACCAGCTGATTAAGCGCTGCCTTGGCCGCACGGTATCCGTACCAGCCCCCCATGCGATTATCACCAATACTGCCGACCTTGGCCGACAGGGTGGCAAACACCGATTTGCCTGAACGCGGCAACAGAGGGCAGAAATGCTTCATCAAAAGCGCCGGGCCAATCGCGTTGATCTGAAACTGCTTGGCCATGTAGTCGGCATCAATGTGGCGCAGGGATTTTTCCGGCTGGAAGGTTTCATCATGCAGATAGCCGGTGGCATCAATGATCAGGCGCACTTCGCCACCAACCGATTTGACATAATCCGCACATTCGGCGACGGTTTCCGGGCGATCAAAATCAAGGGCAGGGCTGCTGGATCGCGAAAGCGCAATCACCCCGGAAAACCGCCCGCTGGCCCGCAAATGATCGACAAAGGCCTTTCCGATGCCGCCTGTTGCGCCACAGACGACGGCAAGGCTGTCTTTTGGAAAAGTGTCAAATGTCGTCAAGCTGGTCATGGTGGTGGGCTCAGTCGTTGTTTTGCTGTTTAAGACTTTACGCGTTGCCGCGAAGGGCGGTTCACCTGTGCCTTTTTGTCATTGGCAGTACTGTGATCAAACCAAAAAAGCCGCCTGCTTTTATGCAGGCGGCTTTTGATATGGTTGCGGTTAGGTGTTATTCGGCCGCGTTGATATGCGTGACATTGGGAGCGCTTCGCGCACCTTTGCCTTCATGATCGTGACGGCGGATGAATTCCTTGATCCGCGGGCTAATCTGTTCACGCCAGCGACGCCCGTTAAAGACGCCGTAATGGCCGACACCCTGCTGCAGGTGATGCATGCGCATATTGTCAGGCAGATTGGTGGTCAGTTTGTGGGCCGCGCGGGTCTGTCCCATGCCGGTAATGTCATCACGTTCACCTTCAACCGTCAGAAGGGCCGTTTTGGTGATGGCGGATGGATCAACCGGAACACCCTGCCAGCGCATCGTACCTTCGGGCAGGCTGTGTTCGTGGAACACGACCTTCAGCGTCTGCAGATAAAACTCGGCTGTCATATCCATGACCGCCAGATATTCCTGATAAAAATGACGCTTGGCATCGGCACTTTCGCCATCACCTTCGACAAGGTGATTGAACATGTCGTGATGGGCGGAAACGTGACGATCCCAATTCATGCTCATGAAGCCTGCAAGCTGCATAAAGCCCGGGTAAACCCGGCGCATCACACCCGCATGCGGCAGGGGCACGTGTGAAATTACATGCTGCTCAAACCAGTCAAGGGTATGTTGCTTGGCGAACTTGTTGACCTCGGTCGGGTTTTCGCGGGTATCAATCGGGCCCCCCATCAGGGTCATCGATGCCGGCTGGCAGGCTTCGTTGCCTGCTGCCATCAGGGATGCTGCGGCAACCACCGGCACAGAGGGCTGACAAACGGCCATCATATGCGTGTTCGGGCCAAGCTTGCGCAAGAAGCGCATCAGATAATCGATATAGCTATCCAGATCGAAATGGCCAAGGTGGACGGGCACCAGACGGGCATCAATCCAGTCGGTGATATAGACATCATGATCGGGCAGAAGTGCTTCGACCGTGCCACGCAGAAGTGTTGAAAAGTGTCCAGAAAGCGGTGCCACAATCAACAGGCGCGGGTCATCGGGCTGCGTTTTCAGATGGTCGGTTTCGCGCTTGAAATGCAACAGATTGCAAAAAGCTTCGCTGTGGACGATTTCTTCGGTGATCGGCACGGTTTCACCGTTGATCACCGTCGTGTCCAGACCGAATTCCGGTTTGCCGTAACGATGGGTAATATGCGTGAACACGTCACACGCTGCGGCCGCTGCCCGACCCTGATGGGTATAGGACATTGGATTGGCCGGATTGCGCAGCCACTTCTTGCTGGCATCTGCGGCCATGCGAAGCGGGCTTATTGTGGCGTGCTGCAATTCATAAAGGTGATACAGCATTTATTCTCACTCCCGGGTGACCGACAAAGTTTGTGTGGTCACCGACCTGGTTTACGGCATTTCACCCTGTTTTATCCGCGCACAGCGTACCTGCGCGCGTAATCTGGCTTTTTTCAGAGTTCCGGTCGGGACGAATAATTTCCGTTGTCCGATCTGACGCCCGTTGCTCATTATCTGGGGATCAGCGTTCTGAAATCCAATTGTTGCTTCAAAGCCTACTTGAGTTCCGCAGACAAGCAATAGCCATAAAGTATGAGGAAATGACGAATTATCTTTTTTCAGCCTGATTCAAACGAAATTTTGCCGGTTTGTCGAGTGAAATTTTGCAATGCAGCGTAAACTGTTGCGATGCAATAAAAAGTTTTTGGCACGTAACGTTGGAGCTTGGCGGTCGATTGACGGAGAAAATGTGAGGAAGGCTCATGTTTTTTGTTGGGGTCAATCTGGTGCCGGGTACGTGCAAATCAAAAAAAAAGCGCCGCTATTGGGGAAATAGCGGCGCCAGTAGGCGGAGTATGCGGAAAGAATTATTGCGGTCCATGAGGCCCCATGGGGAAGACCGGGCGTAGGGAAGGTCTGACCGACAGGCGGGACAGGGTTTGGGTGCGGGGTTGCCTGCCGGTCAGACGCCCGTGATGGACAAAAGCTGGGTGGCTTATGGTCCGGGCCTCAGAAACACAAATAACGTGTGTTGGGAATTCCTAGACAAGACCGCGAAGGGTTTGGGCCATGCCAAGTCCGATCACAAACAGGAAAAATCCTGTGCTGCCGACAACAGCGACTGTGCTGCAAAGCTCGTTTAAGCGGGTCGGGTTCTCGATCAGTTTCAACATGGTGTGTCCTTCTCAATCTGTCTGAGGAAACCATACTGTTCTGATTTTGTTCTCGCAAGAACAAAATTGGAACAAAATGCGGATACATATATTAAGTATTTGATATTAAATATAAATATTCTGTTCTCAAATGTTCTCATTTTTGGGTGAGAATGAGAACATTTACGTTAAAGGGTGAGACTCGGGTTTAATGAAATCCGCAGAAAACAGTGCCTTTGCGCGAGTCATGATAAAAAGAACGCCGATGTTCTTTTACTCGGCCGCATCAATCGTTGCTGCCGGGATGGCTGTGCGTGACGGGATGCCATCAACTTCGCTTGGAAGCGGTCGGGCGGGAACGGCACCTGCGACTGCGGCCGGTGTCGGCGGATGATCGGGGAACTGGCCATGAACGCGGATGTTCTCGCGATAGGCATTGGCCGATTTGCCGCGATATTGCCGGAAGCGACGATTGAAGTTGGACAGGTTGGGAAAGCCGTTATTTTCCGCAATCTGATAAATTGGCAGATCGGTGCGTGACAACTGAACGCACGCCCGCGAGATGCGGTATTCGTTCAAATATTCCACCACGCTGCGCCCGGTATATCGTTTGAACAGACGATAGAAGCTGCTTTCACTTACACCCGCGACATCGGCCAAAGCAGAAACGCGTAGCGGTTCAGCGTGATGGGCATGGATGAAGGCAAGGGCGCGGTCAACCCGGATCGATTCACTGTTATGACCAGCCTCGCCCCGGAAATTGGCGGATGCCAAGGGACGGTCAATCCCGGCAAGAAGGGTTTCCAGCATCTCAATCATCAGGATGAAGCGTGCGCGTGGTTTGGCACTATCAAGCTTGGGACAGATACTCTCTACCTTGGCAACCGCGTCTTCGGTAAAGGAAAGACCGCGGCGTGCCCGATCAAACAATTCGTGGAAGTCGGCAAATTCGACAAAGTCATGGGTCAGGTTCTGCACCCATTCCTGAGACAGCCACATGACATAAACTTCAATCGGGCGGGACGGGTCGATACGTTTGCATTCCCATAAATGGGGCAGGTTGGGGCCGACCATGGCAAAGTCGATGCCATCGAAATCCTGACGATGATCACCAATCAGACGCGACCCTTTGGCGTTGAGCGTCAGGGTCATCTCATATTCCGGGTGCTGGTGCCAGTTACAACGGAAATCATCCCAGACATAATGGAAATAACCCCAGCTATACCCATCTGGATTGGTAATTCGTTCCTGGATGATTCGCATTTTAACCCGTCAATTGTAGGACTATTGGCGTTGAATTTGCAGAATAGTATCATCCTTTGAAGGATATGACACTTTGAAAAGGTCATATCAGGCGTATCCTTTTTCAATCGGATGGTTCCGCGCCGGGAAAGCAAAATCCGAATTGATTGTAGCCGGATAGTGCGACTGGGGTTCTGGCGCGGAACCCATCCTGCACAGAAATACGTCCAATAAGAACAAACAAGGCAGCCGCCAAAAGGCTGCATGGAAAACAAACATCAATATAGGGAGGTCTCCATGACCTTGATGAAAAAGTTGCTCGCGACTGCGGGCGTCTTTGGCGCAGCCATCACCATCGCCGGGGCGGCACATGCAGCCAAAATTTCGATTTCGTGTGGCGCGGTTGGTCAGGAACTTGCGTTGTGTCAGGAAGGTGTCGATGCTTGGGCGGCCAAAACCGGTAACGAGGTTTCGGTGATTTCCACTCCGAACTCCACCACGGAACGTCTGGCCCTTTACCAGCAAATTCTGGCCGCCGGTTCGGCCGATATCGACGTCTTTCAGATCGACGTGATCTGGCCAGGTATTCTTGGTAATCACTTCATTGATCTGAACGATCATATGGCCGAAGAGGCCAAAGCACACTTTGAAGCCATTGTTGCCAACAACACCTTTGAAGATCGTCTGGTTGCGATGCCGTGGTACACCGATGCAGGTGTTCTTTATTACCGCAAGGATCTTCTGGAAAAGTACGGTGAGCCCGTCCCGGAAACCTGGGAACAACTGACCGCAACTGCCCAGAAAATTCAGGAAGGCGAACGCAAGGCAGGCAATGACAAGATGTGGGGCCATGTGTTCCAGGGCCGTGCGTATGAAGGTCTGACCTGCGACGCGCTGGAATGGGTTGTTTCCTATAACGGTGGATCGGTTGTTGAGCCAAATGGTGACATTTCGATCAATAACGATGCCGCCAAGGAAGCCATCCGCACTGCTGCGGGCTGGGTTGGTACGATTTCGCCGGAAGGCGTTCTTGGTTATGCCGAAGAAGAAGCACGTGGTGTGTTCCAGTCGGGCAACTCGGTCTTCATGCGCAACTGGCCTTATGCCTGGTCGCTGGCAAACTCTGCTGACAGCCCGGTCAAGGGCAAGGTAGGCGTCGCTGCCCTGCCAAAGGGTGGTGAAGATGGCCGTTCGGCAGCAGCCCTTGGCGGTTGGCAGCTCTCAGTCTCCAAATATTCCGAAAACCCTGAACTGGCCGCAGACCTTGTGAAGTTCCTGACCTCCTATGAGGAACAGAAACGCCGTGCCATCAAGGGGTCCTATAACCCGACGATTGCCGATCTCTATCAGGACGAAGAAGTGCTTTCGGTCAACCCGTTCTTTGGCGATCTTTATGACACCTTTGTCAATGCCGCACCGCGTCCATCAACTGTGACCGGTTCAAACTATAACAAGGTTTCAAGCGAGTTCTGGCAGGCTGTTCATGGCGCCCTTTCTGGCAACCAGACTGCTGATGAGGCCCTTACCGGGCTTGAACGTAGCCTTAAACGCATCAAGCGTTCCGGTTGGTAACGCCCATCCGTCGAGCGGGGCGTCAAAACACGATGCCCCGCCGACGGACACAAGGCCGGTTTGCCGTGATGAACGCATCCGAAGTAGCGGCTGTTAATATCGCAAAACGGCAAGCCGGGTGACTGACGGGCATTGCTCCGTCTGACTTCAATATCAAGAGCAGTAACATGGCGCAGGTTTCGTCCCTGACACGTTCAAGACGGCGTTCGGCCTGGTTATTCCTGACCCCGATGCTGGTCATTCTGGCCGCAGTGGCAGGCTGGCCCTTGCTTCGAACGTTTATCTTCGGCTTTACCGATGCAAATCTGTCTGATCTTGGCAGCTACGGCTTTATCGGGTTTGAGAATTTCTATGCCGTTTATGACGGCGAGACATTCGGGCTTTTGGCCGACCCGGAATGGTGGCAGGCGGTCTGGAACACGATTTATTTCTCGGTGATTTCGGTCTCGCTTGAGACGGTTCTGGGCATCATTGTTGCCCTTGTCCTCAATCAGGAATTTAAGGGGCGCGCGCTTGTCCGTGCTGCTGTTTTGATCCCGTGGGCAATTCCGACGATTGTGTCAGCCAAGATGTGGAACTGGATGCTTCATGATCAGTTCGGCATCATCAATGACCTGTTCATTGCCCTTGGCTTTATCGACGCACCGATCGCATGGACGGCCAATCCGCAAATGGCGATGGCCGCCGTCATCATGGTCGATGTCTGGAAAACGACGCCATTTATGGCGCTTTTGACACTTGCAGCCCTTCAGATGTTGCCAAGTGACTGTTACGAAGCCGCCAAGGTCGATGGCATTCACCCGGTCAAGGTGTTCTTCAAGGTGACCTTGCCGCTGATCAAGCCAGCCCTGATGGTTGCGGTTATCTTCCGTGCGCTTGATGCTCTTCGGGTGTTTGACGTGATTTACGTGCTGACGCCAAACAATCCCAACACCATGACCATGTCGGTCTATGCCCGACAGATATTGGTCGATTTTCAGGAAGTCGGATATGGCTCTGCCGCATCCACCTTGCTGTTCCTGGTAATCGCGTTTTGCATCATGGCTTATATCATGATTGGCCGTGTGCGCCTTGATGAAGGGGGGCACTAAGATGGATATGACCTTTAATCACATCGTCAAAAAGGCCGGTTTCTATTTGCTGGTCGGTGTGATCGTCCTGTTTGCGGTGTTCCCGTTTTACTATGCGATCCTGACCGCGTTCGAAACCGGATCGGCCCTGTTTGAAGTCAATTATCTGCCCGAAAGCTTCAGCTTCGCGAACTATCTGTCAGTGTTCGAAGGCCAGCCGTTCGGGCGGAATATCTTCAATTCGATCTTTGTCAGCGTACTGGTGGTTGCTCTTTCCCTTCTGATGGGGGTAACCGCATCCTATGCGCTGGCGCGCGTCAAGTTCGCCGGACGTGGGTTGCTGCTGATCACCATTTTGTCGGTGTCGATGTTCCCGCAAGTGGCTGTTCTGTCGGGCATGTTTGAGCTGATCCGTGCGGTCGGACTTTATAACAGCATGTTCGGTTTGGCGATTTCATACATGATGCTGACCTTGCCATTTACGGTCTGGATCCTGACAGCATTCATGCGCGAACTGCCCCGTGAATTGGAAGAAGCGGCTGTCATGGATGGCGCCAGCCCATGGACGGTGATCACGCGGGTGTTCCTGCCGGTTATGTGGCCGGCCATGGTAACCACCGGACTTCTGGCCTTCATCATGGCCTGGAACGAGTTCCTGTTTGCCCTGACCTTTACCCTGACCAATGAACAGCGCACCGTGCCGGTCGCCATCGCCCTGATTTCAGGTGCGAGCCAGTTTGAAATGCCTTGGGGCAATATCATGGCGGCATCGGTCATCGTGACGGTTCCACTGATTGTTCTGGTTCTGATTTTCCAACGTCGCATCGTGTCCGGCCTGACGGCTGGTGCTGTCAAAGGTTGATGCGATCTCGTCCCAAATTGACTTGAAGGTGATCAAAAATGGCTTTGGCCGGTGATCAAAACTGGTGGCGCGGTGGCGTCCTGTATCAAATCTATCCGCGCAGTTTCTTTGATTCCAACGGTGATGGGATCGGCGATCTGCCGGGGGTGACCCAAAAACTGGAATATGTCGCGTCGCTTGGTGTGGACGGGATCTGGCTGTCGCCGTTCTTTACCTCGCCGATGAAGGATTTCGGATATGACGTGGCCGACTATCGTGATGTCGATCCGATGTTTGGCACGCTGGCCGATTTCGATCATCTGGTTGAACGCGCCCATGACTTGGGCCTGCGGGTCACGATTGATCAGGTGCTGTCACACAGCTCGGATCAGCATGACTGGTTCAAGGAAAGTCGTTCATCGCGTGATAACCCCAAAGCCGACTGGTATGTCTGGGCCGATCCAAAACCCGATGGCACGCCACCCAATAACTGGCTGTCGATCTTTGGCGGGTCGGCGTGGAAGTTCGATACCACGCGTCAGCAATATTACATGCACAACTTCCTGGTCAGTCAGCCGGATCTGAATTTCCATAACCCGGATGTACAGACGCAGTTGCTTGAAGATGTCGAATTCTGGCTGCGGCGCGGGGTCGACGGGTTCCGGCTTGATACGGCGAACTTCTATGTTCATGACGCGGAACTGCGTGATAACCCGCCATGGGTTCCGGGCACACATCGCCCGGAAGGTGCGCCAAAGGAAAACCCCTATACGCGCCAGATGCATGTCTATGACAAGACGCGCCCGGAAAATATAGCCTTCCTGCAAAAGCTGCGCGCGGTGATGGATAAATATTCCGGCAGTACGACAGTGGGTGAAATCGGCTCGGACAATTCGCTTGCGACCATGGCGGAATACACCTCAGGCGGGGATAAGCTTCACATGGCTTACACCATCAACCTGCTTGAAAGCCCGCTTGAAACCGGGCTTGTGCGGGACATGCTCAAAAACGTGTTTGATGTGCTGGGGGATGGCTGGCCGTGCTGGGCAGTGTCCAACCATGACTTCATGCGCGTTGCCAGCCGCTGGGGCAAGGACAAGGGCGGGGACAATGATGCGCGCCTGCGCATGATCCCGGCACTTTACACCTCTCTGCGTGGAACCCCGTGCATCTATCAGGGCGAAGAACTTGGCCTTGAAGAAGCAGTTGTACCTTATGAACTACTTCAGGACCCCTACGGCATTGAAATGTGGCCGGAATTCAAGGGCCGTGATGGTTGCCGCACGCCGATGCCATGGCTGAATGCCAATGCACCACATGGTGGATTTACCTTTGGTGATCAGCCTTGGTTACCGGTTCCGCCAGAGCACAGCGCACTTGCAGTGGCAGATCAGACTGACGATCCGAACTCGTTGCTGAATTTCTATCGCGATCTTCTGGCATGGCGCAAAAGCCATCCGGAAATCATCAATGGCGATATCGAGATGCTGGAAAATCTGGGCGGTGATGTCATTGCCTATGCCCGAATGTCTGGCGTTGTGCGCACGATTTGCGTGTTCAACACCACCCCTGATCCGGTGACAGTCACACTGCCCGGACAATCCGAACCGAACTGCCCGTTTGCCACCGGCACAGTTGCAGGTGATCGCCTGACGCTGCCGGGGTGGGGTTTTTATTTCGGGACCATATAACAAAAGAAGTCTGAGGGAAGTTTAAGATGTCTGATGTTGTTTTAAAGCAGGTCGAAAAGCGGTTCGGGCCGGTCCATGTCATTCATGGCGTGAATCTTGATATTCGCGATGGCGAGTTCTGCGTGTTTGTCGGCCCGTCGGGGTGTGGAAAGTCAACGCTTCTGCGGTTGATCGCAGGGCTTGAGGATATCTCTGGCGGGGAACTGTCGATTGGCGGCAAGGTCGTCAATAATGTCGCGCCCAAGGATCGTGGTGTCGCCATGGTGTTTCAATCCTATGCGCTTTATCCGCACATGTCGGTGTTTGACAACATGGCATTCGGGCTCGATCTGGCGAAAAAGTCCAAGGACGAGCAGCATGAACGCGTCATGGCGGTGGCCAAGATCTTGCAGCTTGAAGAGCTTCTTGACCGCAAGCCCAAGGAACTTTCCGGTGGTCAGCGACAGCGTGTCGCGATTGGGCGTGCGATTGTGCGCCAACCCGGCGTGTTCCTGTTTGACGAACCGCTATCGAACCTTGACGCGTCACTGCGTGTGCAAATGCGCATCGAGTTGACAAAGCTTCATGAAAAATTGAAGTCCACGATGATTTATGTGACGCATGATCAGGTCGAAGCGATGACGATGGCCGATAAAATTGTCGTCTTGCGGGCCGGTCGGGTCGAGCAGGTTGGATCCCCGCTGGAACTTTATCATCACCCGCAAAATCAATTTGTTGCAGGCTTTATCGGATCGCCTAAAATGAACTTCGTTCCGGCGGTTGTTGGGGCCGTCTCGCAACAAACTGTTACGGTTAAACTGGATTCTGGTAAAGACGTCGATCTGCCCGTTGATGGCAGTGGTCTTGCCACAGGAGATCGTGTAACAGTGGGCGTCAGGCCGGAACATTGCAGCATTGCTGATCAGGACACAGCATTGTTCGCAGGAACGGTCGATGTGGTTGAACATTTGGGCGAGGCTGGCCTCGTCTATGTGCAGACCGGTGCCGAAGAGCTTTTTGTTGCCCGTGTTGCTGGCGATACGGCAATCGCATCAGGGAGCTCTGTCGGGGTAACTGCCCGGGTACAGGATTGCTATTTGTTCGACCAGAATGGGAAGGCGAAACGCCGGCTTGCGGTCGATAACGCTCCGCTTGCGGCGCAGTTGTCTGCCAGATAGGCAGTTCCGGAAAGGCCGGGATTGCCACCACGGCAAAATGCCGTGCCCCGATTGTCTGCCAGGATCGCAAGATCCAGGGTCCCACCTTGGCGACGGGAAGGAAACGTTGGAAGGCTAAGGGCATAATGAAACAAAGGCAAAGGCTTAAGCATCGTATCGCGGATATCGTGATTTTCGGTGGGACCGGAGATCTGGCGTTACGTAAACTTTTTCCCGCACTGTATGAAATGGAACGCACCGGGCGTTTCGATGATGAGACCCGAATCTTTGGCGCATCGCGCAGCGAACATAGCGACGAAGATTTCCGGGCCAAGCTGGAAGAAGCCGGGAAGAAATTCATTCCCAAAGGCGAATTCGAACCCGAGACGTGGGCGAAGTTCGCCAGCCGCATTGCCTATGTGCAGGTTTCTGCCGGCGATGAAAGCGGGTTCAAGGTCCTGTATGAAAAGCTGTCCGATCAGCCTGATCGTGACCGCGTCTTTTATTTTTCGACCAGTCCGTCGCTGTTTGCCGACATGGCCTTTAATCTGAAAAAGGCCGGTCTGGTAACGCCGAATTCCCGTGTCGTGCTTGAAAAGCCGCTGGGCCATGATCTGGACAGTTGCCGCGAAATCAACGGCCAGATCGGTGAAGTGTTCGAGGAAAACCAGATTTTCCGTATCGACCACTATCTTGGCAAGGAAACGGTGCAGAACCTGATGATCCTGCGCTTTGCCAATGCGATGTTCGAGCCGCTGTGGAACAGCGCGCATATCGATCACGTTCAGATCACGGTAGGCGAGGAAGTCGGGGTCGAGGGCCGCTGGTCCTATTACGACGATGCCGGTGCGATGCGCGATATGGTGCAGAACCATATGTTGCAGCTTTTGTGCCTTGTTGCGATGGAGCCGCCCTATGTCCTTGATCAGGATGCGGTCCGCGATGAAAAGGTCAAGGTGCTGAAAGCGCTTCAGCCGATCAACGATAGCAATATCGACAGCTCCACCGTGCGCGGCCAGTACCGCAAGGGCGCTGTGGGTGGCAAGGAAGTGCCGGGCTACCTCGAAGAGGAAGGGGCCAATACCGACAGCACCACCGAAACCTTTGTTGCGATCCGGGCAGAGCTTGATAACTGGCGCTGGTCTGGTGTTCCGTTCTATCTGCGTACGGGCAAACGTTTGCCCAAGCGTCATTCGGAAATCGTCATCCAGTTCCGTGACGTCCCGCACCAGATTTTCCCGCTGGCAAAATCCATGACCAACTATCAGGCCAACAAGCTGGTCCTGCGCCTGCAGCCTGATGACGGTATCCATCTTGTGCTCAATAACAAGAACCCGGGGCCGGGTCTTGTGCGTCTGCGCCCGACGGCATTGAACCTGTCCTTTGCAGAGGCGTTCGGGGGACGAAGCCCGGATGCCTATGAGCGTCTTTTGCTGGATGCGATTGATGGCAACAACACCCTGTTTGTCCGCCGCGATGAACAGGATATTGCCTGGCAGTGGGTCGACGCCATTCAGGATGCGTGGCAGAACAATCATATCACGCCCAAGGGATATACCGCCGGAACGTGGGGCCCGTCTGCTGCCATCGCCCTGATCGAACGCGATGGCCGGACCTGGAACGAAGAAGCCGGGTTCTAGCATTGTGCATACCCGGTGCGTATGTGCCGGGGCCTTGCACAAACTCGCCATGACCCCAACTTCGGGAAGAAGACATGACAAACGAACGCACATTCAAAAGCGGCGATGAAATGCTTGCGGCAATGGTCAAGGAAACCATTGATCGTCTGGAATTTGCTATCGCAACCCGCGGCCATGCCAGCATGGCTGTCGCCGGTGGACGCTTTCCCAAGCCGCTGTTTCAAACCCTTTCACAGGCGCGCCTTGACTGGTCAAAGGTGATTGTAACCCTTGGCGATGATCGCTGGGTCGGGCTTGATGATGATCAGTCCAATGAAAAACTGGTACGAGATAACCTGTTTATCAACGAAGCACAGAACGCCCGCTTTGTGTCGCTGAAAACAGCCGATAATAGCCCGGAAGACGCGGTGGAAACCGTCAGCGCGCGTTTGCGTACTGAAATGCACTGGCCGCTTGATATCGTATTTTTGGGGATGGGGGATGATGGTCATACCGCATCGCTTTTCCCGTCCTCAACCCCCGAAGCCCTGGGTAACGGGCTTTATCCCAAGCATGGCGAACTGGTTGCCGCTGCCCGCCCGACCGTATCCCCGGTCCCGCGCATCAGCATGACTTTGCCCGCCATCCTCAATGCCCGGTACATTGCCATCCACATTACCGGACAATCCAAATGGTCGACCTATGAAACCGCGAAAAACGGCACGGAAATCGAAGAGATGCCGGTTCGCGCAATCTTGCAACAGAACGATGTCCCCGTCGATCTGTGGTGGAGCGCCGAGAACCCGAAAGGCTGAACCCCATGAAACGTGAAATAGAACAGATTACCAAACGCATTATCGAGCGTTCCAAACCAACCCGCGAAGCATATCTTGCCAAGATCGAGGCAGCGGCATCTGATCGCCCGCATCGTTCCGCCCTTTCATGTGGCAACCTTGCCCATGCCTCGGCTGGGTGTGGCGCAGCAGAAAAGCAGCGCATCAACGGCGAAGACGGTGCAAACCTTGGCATCGTCACGTCCTATAACGATATGCTGTCGGCCCATCAGCCGTTGGGCGTTTATCCTGACCGCATCAAAAAGGCCGTGTTTGAAGCGGGCGGCACCGCACAGGTTGCTGGTGGTGTTCCGGCGATGTGTGATGGCGTGACGCAAGGCCGTCCGGGTATGGAACTGTCGCTTTTCTCACGCGATGTCATTGCCATGTCGACGGCTGTGTCGCTGTCGCATGATGTGTTTGATGCTGCCCTTTATCTTGGTGTCTGCGATAAAATCGTTCCGGGTCTTGTCATGGGCGCGCTTTCCTATGGCCATATTCCGGCGGTGTTTGTGCCGGCCGGTCCGATGCCATCGGGGCTTCCCAACGATGAAAAGGCCCGTGTGCGTCAGCTTTATGCCCAGGGCAAGGTTGGCCGCAAGGAACTGCTTGAGGCCGAAACCGCGTCCTATCACAGCCCCGGTACCTGCACCTTCTATGGCACTGCAAACTCCAACCAGATGCTGATGGAAGTCATGGGCTTGCATCTGCCGGGGGCGGCCTTCGTTAACCCCAACACCGATCTGCGTGATGCGTTGACCGAAGAAGCCGCACGTCGTGCGCTTGCCATCACCAAGCTTGGCAATGACTATCGCCCGATTGGCAAAATCCTTGATGAAAAGGCATTTGTGAACGGGATTGTCGGGTTGCTCGCCACCGGCGGCTCGACCAACCATACCCTGCATCTTCCGGCCATGGCGCGTGCAGCCGGGATCGAGCTTCGCTGGGATGATTTCGATGAACTTTCGCGCATTGTGCCGTTGCTCTGCCGTGTTTATCCGAACGGGCAGGCCGATGTGAACCACTTCCATGCGGCTGGTGGCATGGGCTTTGTGATTTCCGATCTGCTCAAGAACGGTATTTTGCACCCGGATCTTGAAACGATTCACACCGGTGGCATGGCGGCCTATGGCACCGAGCCGTATCTTGATAATGGCAAGCTTTCCTGGCGTGATGCGCCGGAAATCAGTCAGGACGAAGACATCCTGCGTCCGACCGAAAAGGCATTCAGTGCCGACGGTGGTTTGCGGATGCTTTCGGGCAATCTTGGCCGTTCTGTCATCAAGGTTTCCGCCGTTAAGCCGGAAAACCGTGTGATCGAAGCGCCGGCAGCGGTATTCACATCCCAGGAAGAAATGATGGAGGCCTTCAAGGAAGGTAAACTGCATCGTGACGTCGTCTGTGTTGTCCGCTTCCAGGGCCCCAAAGCCAACGGTATGCCTGAACTGCACAAACTGACCCCGCCGCTGGGTGTGCTGCAAGACCTTGGCTACAAAGTCGCCCTTGTGACCGATGGCCGCATGTCGGGCGCATCGGGCAAGGTTCCGGCCGCCATTCACGTTACCCCAGAAGGCATGATGAACGGCCCGATCGCCAAGGTGAAAGACGGCGATATTATTCGTGTTGACGCCGAAAGCGGCCAGCTGTTGCTGAACGTCACCGACGCAGAACTGGCCAAACGTGATTTCGCGACCTTTGACAATAAGGCCGAACATCAGGATGGCTTTGGCCGCGAGATGTTTGGCGTCTTCCGCGACCATGTTGGTCTGGCCGAACTTGGCGCCTCTGCTGCCTTCCCGGGGGAGGCTGAAGTCGCGTAATGCAGCTGGTTGGTGATATTGGCGGGACCAATGCCCGCTTTGCCTGGCTGGATGCGGCGGGCGATCCCCATACACCCATGACATTGCCGGTGCGTGACTATGCCACCATCGGCGATGCCATGCGGGACTTCATGGCCAAAACCGATTGCACGGATTTGCGTGAATTCGCCGTTGCCGTGGCATGCCCGGCGATGGCTGATACGGTCAAGTTCACCAACAATCCGTGGGTGTTTTCCAAAGACGCCCTTAAGGCCGAGTTCAATCTGGATCGGCTTGTGGTGGTCAATGACTTTACCGGTCTTGCCATGTCGGTGCCTTATCTTGGTGACGAAGATCTGATCACGCTGTTTGATGGTCCGGGGCGTCCGGGGCTGCCATTGGCAGTTGTTGGGGCTGGCACCGGTCTTGGTGTGTCCGGGCTTTTGCCGCATGAAGGCAAATGGCTGCCGATCCAGGGCGAAGGCGGGCATGTGTCACTGCCCGCGATTGATGATCTTGATTACGAGATCGTCAAGTTTCTCGGCCAGGAACTTGATCGCGTATCGGCCGAGCGTGTGTTATCGGGCATGGGGCTTGAAAACCTCTATCGGGCGCTTGCCGCGATTGATGGGATTGATGTCGAACCCAAAACCGCGGCCGAGGTTGTCGATGGTGCGCTTAAAGACGGCGATGCCTTGTGTCTTAAGGTGTTGGATCGGTTTTGCATGTTCCTTGGCGGTGTCGCCGGGGATCTGGTTTTAACCCTCGGGGCCTTTGACGGGGTGTTTATCGGTGGCGGGATTGGTCCGCGCATTACCGATTACATGAAGAAAAGCGCGCTTAAGGACCGCATGATCGCCAAGGGGCGGTTCCGTGATTTGATGAATGATGTGCCGGTACGTCTGATGACGGCGAAATACCCGGCCCTGATCGGTTGCGCCAAGATTTTAACGGCGTAACTGGCAAACAAAAGGAAGATGTTATGAGCCTTTCATCGCGTGAAATTCTGTCCAAGGCGCCGGTTGTTCCGGTTCTGGTGATCGAAGACGCAAATGACGCTGTGCCGCTGGCCAAGGCGCTTGTCGCCGGTGGTCTGCCGGTACTTGAAATCACCCTGCGGAGTGCCGCGGCCGAAGAAAGCATCAAACGCATCATCGCCGAAGTACCTGATGCGATTACCGGTGCGGGTACGGTGATCAATGCCAAACAGATGGAACGCATGGCTGAAATCGGCTGTGCCTTTGCGGTGTCGCCGGGCCATACCGATGGCTTGCTTAAGGCTGCCAAAGATACCGGCTGCCCGTTGCTTCCCGGCGCAGGAACCCCGTCCGAGATCATGAACCTGATTGATCATGGCTATGACACGCTGAAATTCTTCCCGGCGGAACAGCAGGGCGGGGTGTCGATGCTTAAAGCTCTTTCGGGCCCGTTGCCGCAGGTCAGTTTCTGCCCGACTGGTGGTGTGTCGCTTTCCAACCTTGCGGATTATCTGGCCCTGCCAAACATCATCACGGTGGGTGGATCGTGGATCGCGCCCAAGGATGCGGTCAAGGCAGGTGACTGGGGCAAGATCACCAAGCTTGCGCAGGAAGCCACCGACAAGGTCAAGGCGCTGCGCGGCTGAAATTTTTGAGCTCAGTACCCAGAGCCGAAATACGAAAAAGGGACCCGGTTGGGTCCCTTTTTCTATCAGGTTCGTCTATGCGGCGATACCGGTGCCGCGCCCGATCACGCCTTAGCGCGAGATGCGGTCAACATACCAGGTCGAACCGTTGAATTTGCGCTGCAGACCAAGGTCGGCAAGTTCAGCATGGCTCAGTGAATCCCAACCGTAGCTCGCGGCTTTGGGTGCACGTGCCTTACCGATCTTGTTGGCGATCTGGCTCAGAAGCGATCCGAACGGCATGCGTTTCGCGAACGGGTCGGTAGCAGCATTGAATTGCGGTGCAGCGGAAACCGTGTGTGCCATGATGGCCTCCTATGATCTACGGTTGATTTGCGTTTCGATGGGCGGAAAATGTCATATGCGAAATAAAACGGGAACTACTTTGTTTTGCATAGCTACTGTGCAAAAATGCACGACGATTTTGACAGATTCCAAGGGACCAAATAACGCCTATGAATTGGAATGATTTACGCTACTTCCTTGTTCTTGCGGAAGAAAATAGCCTGTCCGGTGCAGCGCGACGTTTGCGTAAAGAACATACCACCGTTGCGAGGCGGATCGAGGCGCTCGAAAGTGATCTTGGTACAAAACTTTTTGACCGATTACCACGTGGCTGGCAGCTGACATCAGCGGGTCGAAACCTTGTTCCTGTGGCCGAACGAGTCGAAGAAGAAGCCCTGACATTCGAGCGACAGGCAAAGGGCGATGAAGCCGCCCACGGGGTTGTGCGCATTTCCGTGCCCCCGGTTGCCGGACGCGTATTGTTCGCACCGCGCCTTGCTCGATTGCTCAAGGCGCATAAGGGACTCGAATTCGAAATCATTGGCGCGGCCAATATCGTAAATCTGGCGCGACGCGAAGCCGATGTCGCGGTACGCATGATCACGCCGCGCGAACCGGGCCTGATTACCCGCAAACTGGTTGAGCTGGGTGTGGGGCTGTATGGCGGGGTTGGCTATAAGGACCGCGTGCCGGAAATGGATTGGGAATTCTGCGGTTATGAGGACACCACATATGGCGCATCCAAACGGGAATGGGTGCGCACGGTCCTTGACCGCGAATTGCCCTGTCGGTTCCGTGCTGATGATACCGAAACCGTCCGTCAGTTCATTGCCGCCGGCCATGGCGTTGGCGTTTTGCCGCGCTATTTTGGTGATCGCGATGATGAACTTGAATTGATCCACGCAGACGTCGAAGGCCGCAGCCGTGAAAGTGTGTGGATGGTGGTGCACCCGGATATGCGCCGTTCGCCCGGCGTGCGTCTTGTGATGGATGCCCTGATCAAGGCGGCCAACAATATCGCCGAGGAATATCAGGTCTGAGCGGCAAACCAGTCATGCATGCAGGCAACCCTACGCATTGTTTTCTTTGAAATAAAATTGATCAGGTTGCTATCTGGCGGCGTAAAGAGTTTTGGCTCGGGATCATGCGCGGTCCCGTATTTGTTTCTTTCATACAGCCGCACTTCTGGCGGGCTGTATGCATGTGGCGGTGGGTATGACATCGACCCGGGATTTGGAAAACCTGCTGAGGCAGTCGATCGAAGGCAATACGGATGCCTTCGAACAGCTTTATAATGCAACATCAGCGAAACTTTTCGGTATCGTCCTGCGTATCTTGAGAAATCGCGCCGAGAGCGAGGACGCCCTTCAGGACATCTATGTGCGTATCTGGCAAAAGGCAGGGGATTTCGAACCCGGTCGTGCCTCTATCATCACATGGATGGCAACCATTGCCCGCAACCGGGCGATTGATATCGTCCGGCGGCAACGCCCGGAAGCCGATATCGAGGATGCAGATATTGAAACGCTGATATCGCCGGGCTCTGCATTTGACCAGATGGCGGTTGCAGACGAGATGCGTCAGCTTGACCATTGCCTGAACGATCTCGAAGACGACCGCCAGCAGATTGTAAAGCTGGCCTACATTGAAGGCTGGTCACGTGCCGAACTGGCAGAACGCTTTGCCCAACCGGTCGGAACGATCAAGACATGGCTGCATCGCAGCCTGAGACAATTAAAGGAATGCCTGGGAACATGACGGACCGGGATGATATTGACATGTTGGCGGCGGAATATGTGTTGGGGACTCTTGAGCCCGCGCAACGCCAATCCGTTGAGACACGTCGCAGCCATGAACCCGAACTTGATCGCGCGATTTCTGACTGGGAAGCGCGCCTGTCGCCGTTAAATACCCATTATGATGCGGTTGCCCCGTCGCGCGATCTGTTTGCCGGTATTCGTGCCCGGATCGAAGGTGCCGCACAGGCCACGCGCCAAGCCGCCAGCCAACACGTGCCGGGTGTGGTGGAATTCGCCAAACTCAAACGTCGGCTGGCTGTTTGGCGCGCTGGTGCGCTGGGGGCTGCGGCGATTGCGGCCAGTCTGATTGTGGTTGTGCTTTCAGGTGATCTGAATTCCCCGGTCCAGAACGGGCAGTTTGTTGCCGTCTTCCACCGGGATGACACCCAACCGGCCTTTGTCATGAGTGTTGATCTTGAAACCCGCGAAGTTACCATTCGCCCGGTCGAGGCGACCGTACCCGAAGGCAAGACCTATCAGCTTTGGATTGTGACCGAGGAAACCGGGCCAAAACCGAAATCGCTTGGCCTGCTTGAAAACATCGCCAATCCGACAACCAAACAGCTTGGCGGATTTGATCCCGCCATGTTGCGCAATGCGACGTTTGGCATCAGTCTGGAGCCCGAAGGCGGCTCTCCGACCGGTCAGCCGACCGGTCCTGCGATCCATGGGCGTCTGATTTCCGTCGCTCAGTGAAAAAAATCACCTTTGCTGAAACCCGATTGATTTGGCTGCGTAGCTTCTGTGTGTGCGATGAAACGCATGACATGAGCGAGCGCAGAAAACAGCGCGTTCCAGATCAAAAGCAAAGGAGACTTCACATGACCTTCAAAGCCAAAGCAACTGCAAAAGCAACCGGCGTGATCACGGCAATGATGCTGAGTGCCGGTTTTGTATTCGGCGGTGCCGGTGGGGCAAACGCAATGGGTCCGATGGTCGAAGCCATGGATCAGGATGTTTCGGGTGGCGTGGTGACCGCATCGAAAATCATGGCTGGTGAAAATGGCTGGCTGGTTGTCCATCGCACCAACAGCGATATGAAGCCGGGACCGGTCGTTGGCTATGCACCGCTTAAAAAGGGTGAAAACATGGACGTAACAGCCATCCTGCAGGAACCGGTCAAGTCCGGCGAAATGTTGATGCTGATGGTGCATTCCGAAGCCGGTGGCATGAAAACGGGCGTATTCGAATACACCTTGGGCGCCAAGGAAGACGGCCCGATCAAGCCGGACGGGAAACTGGTGATGAAAGTTGTCTCTGCCCAGTAAGGCAGAGGCCGTTTTGCCCAAATAGACGCGATCGTTTGCAGCCCGCAAGTGCCCCTTGCGGGCTGTTTTTATGTCCGGGTCAAAGCCAGCCAAGCTGTCTTGCCGATGCCAGCAACAGCATCACACCAAACAGGGTAATGATTGCAGCCCCGGTAAAGCCGACCGTACGGCGAATGATGCCGGAAGACGTTTCCGAAACGCTGAACAGATGCTGTGTGCCGGTGCGAATGCCGATGGCTGCCAGTCCGATCAGGCTGATGGTGATCGCAACCCCAAGCGCCATGGCAAAGGCAGCGCCAATCCCGATCAGAAACATGCCATTGGCCAAGGTAAACAGCAGCACAAGGATCGACCCGGTACAGGGGCGCAAACCTGCGACAACACCGGTTGAGATCATCTGCCAGTTGGATTGAGTTGCCGGGGCATCGTGATGGGTGTGATGGTGGCTGTGGTCATGGTCGTGACTATGATCATGTGCATGATGATGCTCGCCCGGTCCGTGGTGATCACAACAATCATCACGGCCTTGCAGGATGCGAAGCGCCATCACTGCGCCCAACGTGGCAATCAGGGCGTATGAAACCGCCTCCATGATCAGGCCGTTCTTAGTGACCGCTGCCGGACCCAGATTAAGGATCAGGGTCAGTCCACCGACCATGACGATGGCCGAAACGGCCTGAACGGTGGCAATCAGGCTGCCCATTGCTACACCCTGTTTCCATCCGGCATCGCGCGACAGGAAATAGGTGGTGGTGATCATCTTGCCATGTCCGGGCCCCGCCGCGTGAAAAACGCCATAGCCAAAGGACAGGGCAATAATGACAAGGCCTGGCCAGAAGCTTTCACCGTCCTTGGCTTCGCGGAGCGTGGCGGTGATTTCACGATTGAGTTTGGTCTGAATAATCACCGTTTGACCAATAAGGTCTGAAAGCCAGTCGGGCAGGGCAATCAGGCTGTCTTCGGCGTTGTCGGCATCCGGATTGGGCGCAGGACTGTTTTGGGGGGTATCAGTTGCCCCGCGACCCAGAAGGTTTGATGATTGTGCGGCTGCCGGATTATTCGACGAGAACGAAATCGCCAGGAGCAAGGCCGTTAGAACTGCTGCCATCCGCCACCTTGGCCGCGCAAACAACATCGGCACGGACCGGAGCGACAAGGTCAAAATAGATGCGGTTCTTTTCATCTTCGCTCATCTCGAAATGGCAGGACAGGTTTTTGGCCCCCGCAAACAGGACGGGATCGATCTGTGTGTAGGCGACATCGATATAGTATTCGGCATCATAGACCGACAGGCTGATGGCATCCTTGATCGGATCGAGTGGTGTTTCGAGCATCAGCTTGAAGTCATAGCTTACCCGGCGGTCATCGGTGATATCGGCAACAAAATCAGTCGCACTGGCAAAGGATACCAGTTCTTCGTTCTTGCGCAGATGTGTCAGCCAGGAAAACTCGGAAAGGGCTGCAAAGGCATTGTCGTGTGCGGCGGTGTTTTCTTCGTCAAAGAACCGGGTGTCGTGGTTTTTGTCGAACTCGTCGATCATGGTCATGCTAAACAGATCGTCAAACAGCCAGCGCACGCGAATGGCAGTAATCTTGTCGTTCTCAAAAACGAATTCGGCATTCGCGTCGATCCAGACATGTGGATGCGCAAATGCCGAAGGGGCGGTTGCCAGCATCGTCATGCAGGCAACCAAAAGCATTGCGGTGCGCTTACGAAGCGTCGCCAAGGCAATCGACAAGTGCGTCGACATTTTGTGCGAGAATTTCCTGATAGGCATCGGGGCCGGCAGCAATGTCAGAACCCAGCGGGTCAAGCGTGCCAGTCCGGATGCCAGTGTCAGACACGACGGCCTGAACGATTGCCGGGCGGAATTGCGGTTCGGCAAATATGCAGACAGCGCCAGTATCGTGGATTTTGTCTTCGATTTCATGAAGGCGTTTGGCTCCGGGCTTTTGATCTGGCGAAACGGTAATCGATCCGACCGCATTCAGGCCAAAGCCTGCTTCGAGATACTGGTAGGCATCGTGGAAGACCACATAGGGCTTGTCCTGAACCGGTGCAACTTTTTCCCGAAGATCATTACCAAGGTTGGTCAGGCTTGCAAGTAACGTCTCAAGATTTGCGCGATAGTCCTCGGCATGCTCCGGATCTATCTCGGCCAGTTCATCGGCGATGGCAATCGCGATGGTCGCGCCATTGGCCGGATCCATCCAGATATGCGTGTCGATACCCTCATGTTCGTGGTGTTCAGCGACGTCATGGTGGGCGTCATCATCGTCATGTTTTTCATGTTCGTCCACATGGTCGTGACCATGATCATCATGTGCCGCCGGATCGTATTCGGCTTCGTGGTCATGATCATGGTCACCATCGTGGGCATGGTCGTCGTGATCCTCATGCTCCTCATGATCATCATGCGCGTCGCCCTCATGCGCGTGCATGTGACCTTCCCACGTGCCGC
Organism: Thalassospira indica; assembly: GCF_003403095.1. Taxonomy (NCBI): domain Bacteria; kingdom Pseudomonadati; phylum Pseudomonadota; class Alphaproteobacteria; order Rhodospirillales; family Thalassospiraceae; genus Thalassospira; species Thalassospira indica. The sequence continues at coordinate 1,861,320 of NZ_CP031555.1, forward strand.
CTTCGCGCATGTTGCGCAATGACAGTTGCGGCAGGGAAACCAGTTCAAGCTGATGGCTATGGCCAGAAAGGCTTTCAAGCGGCTTTTCAAGGAAGCCTTCGAGTGCATGCGAAACATAGATCACCAGATCGGCATCGTTTAGCGCACGCGCCTCGCTTGGACGCAAAGAATAGGTATGCGGCGAAGACGCGCCATCAATCAGCAAAACCGGCTCCCCGATATCTTTCATGATCGCGCTTGTGATGCCGTGGACCGGCTTGATCGAGGTCACGACTTTCGGGGCATCCTCGCCATGGGCAACCGCGGTCAGCGGGGCGGCAACAAGGATCGGGGCGGTAAAAAGAATGTGACGGAGGGCTCGGCGCAAGGAAGGCATATGGTTGATCCGGTTTGCAATGGGTGTGTTACTTGGTATGTGTTGTTATGATATAACATAACAAATCGTCAAGAAGAAACGACTGCGACTGGCAAAATGACCGCTGCTGATCAGCGGTTTCTATGAAACTCAATTCTGATTCAGGTGTTTTCATACCAGAAGGGGTGTTTCCAGACGCAACAATCCCCACCTGAAACAACAAAGATAAGCTTCTGATACTTCGGGGAATAGTGGCAGGCGGAATGGTTTCATTTTTCAGATGTTTGTGCGGGTTGGTTGTCCTTCCCCTGATGCTGGTTCGGCCCGTTGCTGCCGAAACACTTACACTGCCCTTGCCGGCTGGTCGCGAAACGCATTTTGCCTTTGAGACCGGTTTGCTTGAACTGGCACTGCAATACGCGCCCGGTGATCACAGCCTTGAAATTATTTCCCTGGAAGGTTTGTCGCAAAAGCGGATGTTCAACATGCTTGATGAAGGTCAGGTCAATGTTCTCCTTGCCGGGTATAGTCGCGAAGCTGAGGCTGATTTGCTGCAAATCGATTATCCTCTGACCAAGGGGTTGCAGGGATATCGGCTATTCATCACCCGTGAGGACACATTTGAAGCACTCGATGATGTGGCAAGTCAGGATGATTTGAAAAGTGTCTGCATCGGGTCCGGGAATTCCTGGGTTGATACCCTCATTCTCGAACATGCTGGTCTGTGTGTGGTTGGTGGGCCGGGGCACAATCTTTATACCATGCTTGAAAACGGGCGGTTCGATGTCATGCACCTGGCACTTAATGAGCTCAGAACAAAGAGCGTCATGAACCTGCTCAGTCAGCATGGCCTGATGGTCTATCAGAACCTGTTGGTGCGCTATCCGTATGATTTCTATTTTTATGTTCGCCGCGACAGCAAGCCCCTTCATGACCTGATCGAACAAGGGTTTCAGGCGGCGACAGAAAACGGCGCGATCGACAGGTATTTTCAGGCACATCCCGGAATTGCCTATGCAACCCGGTTCCTGCAGGACCATCCAGATTTGCGGATAATTGATCTTGGTAACCCGGAAATGACAGAGCATAACAGCGCCGACATTCACCGATACTGGCTGGAAAATTAAACCGATTAAGGATCATTGCCTGATCCAAATAAGATTATTCCGTTTTGAGAACGAAAAATCTGCATATGCAGTAAATCAGATATCTGTTGATAAATATCGGATTTACATCTGATCCCGGGGTTCATAGCCAAAGTCATCATCATATTTGCGGCGCACGATATTTTCCCAAAGTGCGGGGTCAATGTCGCGCGACTTTTGGCTCATATCCGGATTTTCAATCTGGATAATATGGGTGTCAGGATCCTTCAGTGTTTCGAGCGCCTGACGAATATGCGGGTTCGACAAGAAGTGTCGCATGAAGTCGCCAGTGCTATAGGCCCGCGAAAGTCCCTGCGTCAAAATCGCATGCAGTCGTTCATTATTGCGGTTCACGTAAATGAACAGATCAAACGGATACGCCAGAACCGGTGACGGGCTGAGAACGACGTTGGGATATTCCCGGCTGATAACATCAATTTCGCGATAGCCCTCGTGCACCGCACGGCTGAGAAGATCAAATCTTTTATTGGCGACCATCGGCCAAAGCTGATCACGCGGTGCGCGATCAACGCAAAACCCGCTTTTCTCCATGATGCTGGCATCCGGCCAATCTGACCCGGTGCCAATGCAGAATTTTTTCAATTCTTCCAGAGAAGCTGCCTGACTAAGAGCCGGGATGTTTTCCTTATGCGTGATGAAAGCACGATATCCCAGCAAGCCTCGTGTCATCGGAACGTCAACTTGCAAAAACATTGCTTCTCGCTCGAGGCTGTAACCGGTGAACATGACATCCACCGTTTCCTCTTGCATCATTGAGCTGATGCGCGCCTGCGTCATGCCCTCGAATTCTTCGATCACAAGCCGAAAGTCGCCGTCGGCATGGTCAAGGGCAAGCTCGATAACACCGAACTCGTATTTGAAAAACTCAACCGCAACGGTCGGGAAGGCCATGCGCACGATTTCTTCGCCCCGTGCGGGTGGGGCGGTAAATGAAAACATGACGGCAGATATCAGCAATACCCAAAAGCGGTTTTGCAATCTGTTGCTCCTGGCGATCCGAAAACAAAACACAGCAGCTGATAGCTGATATTGTGCTTCACTGACCACTTTGTAAGAGGCCCTTTGCAGCAACCCCTTGATGGCAATCGACACAACCCGACGTCAGGAGATCAATTTGCCAGGTCTTCGGGCGTATAATTCACCTCATGCAGGATTTCGCCGCTTTCATAATCAACGGCCTGCAAGGTAACGCCATAGCCCCACAACTGCCCTATATAGCCCAGTGTCATTTCTGCTTCGGTCTTTTCAAGACGGATGCCTTCGTGTTCGGTATGCTGGATGTAAAGTTGGCGGTTGCCGCGAATATCGACATCAACCACCTGCATGTCAGGTTCGCGCACGGATATGTCATGCATGCGGGCCAAGGACCGGCGCACCTTGCGATAGCCATTATCATCATGGATGGCGGCAACTTCGAGATGCGGTGATGAATTAATATCATCGATCATGAACATTCGCATGTCGCGCATCAGTTTGGGCGACAGGAATTGCAGGATAAAGCTTTCATCGCGGTAATGCGCCCACGCTTCTTTCAGTGTTTCGACTGGCGCGTTGTTGCCGGCAATATCGGGGAACCATTGATGGTCTTCCTCTGTCGGATCAACACAGATGCGGTGGATGTCCTGCATCATGGCAAAGCCAAGGGCATAGGGATTGAATCCCGAATAACGCTGGTCGTCATATTCTGCCTGAAACACCACACGCGAATGGTAATCAATGAACTCCATCATCGCGCCCTCGGAAATCAGGCCCTTGTCATACAGGCTGTTCATGATGGCGTAATGCACATAGCACGCGCAGCCTTCATTCATCATCTTGGTCTGTTTCTGCGGATAGAAATACTGTCCTATATTACGCACGATGCGGAGAATCTCTCGCTCCCACGCCTGAAGCGATGGCGCATTCTTTTCGAGGAAATAAAGCAGGTTTTCTTCGGGCAAACCAAACTGCGCGCGGCGTTCCTCAACCCGCATCTTGCGTTTGAGTTCATCCATGTCCTGATCGCCTTGATCAGTTTGGGGCAGGGTGCGCCATAGATCGTTATAGGTTTCGTCTTCATATTTCGCGCGTTCGCGTTCGCGCTGAAGTTCGGCTGCGAGGTTCGGTTTTTCCGGCCGGGAATAGCGATTGACGCCCTGATCCATCAGGGCGTGGGCGGCATCCAGGATACGCTCAACCGCGTCAAAGCCGTATCGGTCCTCGCACTTGGCGATATAGCTTTTGGCAAATTGCAGGTAATCAAGGATGCCGTCGGCATCGGTCCATTGTTTGAACAGATAGTTGTTCTTGAAAAAATGGTTATGGCCGAAGGCTGCGTGTGCCATCACCAGGGCCTGCATGACGATGGTGTTTTCCTCCATCACATAGGAAATGCAGGGGTTGGAATTGATCACGATCTCGTACGCCAACCCCTGATACCCTTTGCGATACATGACATCATCACGCACGAAACGTTTGCCAAACGACCAGTGATGATACATTAGCGGCATACCAATCGACGAATAGGCATCGAGCATCTGCTCGGACGTGATCACCTCGACCTGGTTGGGATAGACATCAAGCTTAAGCTCATTAAGCGCGATATCCTCAATGGCGTCATAGGTGACCTTTAGCGTATCGAAATCCCAGTCGGCACTGGTGAAAAGTAGTTTGTCAGCGGATTTGGTCTTGCTGGTCATCGGCCTGCCTCCGCACGGTTTTTGGCAAACAGTTCCCGGAAGACCGGGAAGATATCGGCGGCCTTCGTCACCCGTTTCAGGGCAAAGCGCGGATTGACCTTGGCAATCGGGGCATAAGCCTTCCAAAGGGCGGTTTCACCTTCGGCGGCGGCGAAAATCTCGGCCTCGCGCTCATCGGTGATTTCGATATAGGCGTAATATTGGCATTTGGGCAAAAGGTCCTCGGCCAGAAGGGTGGTGCATTTTGCCCCGTCATTGGAATAGTTATCGCCGTCGGATGCCTGGGCGGCATAGATGTTCCACTGATCGGTGGGGTAGCGATCCAACAGCACCTTTTTCATTTCTTCCAGTGCGGAGGAAACAATCGTGCCGCCGGTTTCACGCGAATAGAAAAAGGTTTCCTCGTCAACTTCGGCTGCGCGGGATGTATGGCGGATAAACACGACCTCGACATGCTCGTATTTTCGATGCAGGAAAAGATGCAGCAACATGAAGAACCGTTTGGCCAGTTCTTTCATCTGTTCGGACATTGAGCCCGAAACATCCATCAGACAGAACATCACTGCCTGTGTATTGGGATCGGGGAATTTTTGAAACTGGTTATAGCGGGTATCAATCGGATCAATGAACGCAATTGCCTTCATGCGCCGTTTGGCTTCTTCCAGATCCGCCAGCAGGGTATGAAGTGTATCCTCGTCCGTTTTGGTCAATTTGCCATTCGGGCGTTGTTCCGCCTTGGCCTGAAGGGCGGATATCTTTTCTTCAAGTTCGCGCACTTCGGCTGTTTTGGGGCGACGCAGTCCGATGCGCCGTGCCAGTGAATTGCGCATGGTCCGCACAAGGCTAAGGTTTGATGGTGTGCCCTCAACCGAAAAGCCCGCGCGTGCGGTGCGAAATGCAGTGGTCTGCTTTAAGCTCTTTTTCAAAAGGTCAGGCAGTTCCAGATCTTCAAAGAAGATATCAAGGAACTCGTCACGGGTCAGCGTGAACTGGAATTCATCCTCACCTTCGCCATCCGGACTGGCTTGTGAGCCGCCAGCACCACTATCGCCGCCTTGCGGGCGGGCGATGCGATCCCCCTGGACAAACTTCTTGTTGCCGGGCAGGACATAATTGCGGTTACCACCACGGCCCTGGTGATGGAAACCCGGTTCCTTTAACGTCTTGCCGGGAATGGTGATCTGATCGCCACTGGTGATATCCGTAATGCCGCGCGACCGGATGGTACTTTCAACCGCCTTTTTGATCTGGGCTTTTGCACGGCGCATGAAACGTTGCCGGTTGCCAAGGCTTTTTCCGGTCGGGTTCTTGCGACGATCCACAATATAAAGCATGGGCACTCACATCCTTTGGCAGGCCATCCTGCCGGGAAAGAGAGCCGGGCGGACAAGGGGTAACCGCCCGGCGAGGGCCGGTAAGACAGGGGGGAACTTATCCGGCCTTGTTCACACGCATATACCATTCGACCAGACGGCGGGTCTGACGTTCGGTATATTTGCGATCAATCATGCGTTTGACGAACTCGTTGTGTTTCTTCTCAGTCTCACTGTCTTTCTTCGAGCCGAACGAAATCACCGGCAGCAGGTCCTCGACCTGGCTGAACATGCGTTTCTCAATCACATCGCGCAGTTTCTCATAGGACGTCCATGCCGGGTTCTTGCCTTTGTTATTGGCACGTGCGCGCAGGGCGAACTTGACGACCTCGTTGCGGAAATCCTTGGGATTGGCGATACCCGCCGGTTTTTCGATTTTCGACAGTTCCTGATCAATGATCTTGCGATCCAAAAGCTGACCGGTATCAGGATCCTTGAAGTCCTGATCCTCGATCCAGGCATCGGCATAGGCGACATAACGATCAAACAGGTTCTGACCGTAATCGGAATAGCTTTCCAGATACGCTTTCTGGATTTCTGCCCCGATAAACTCGGCATAGCGCGGGGCCAGTTCGGACTTGATGAAGTCCATATAGGCCTTTTCGCGTTCTTCCGGGTACTGTTCGCGCCGGATCGCCTGTTCAAGGACATACATCAGATGCACCGGATCCGCCGCAACCTCGTGCGTGTCGTGGTTAAACGTCTCTGAAAGCACCTTGAAGGCAAAGCGGGTTGAAATCCCGTCCATGCCTTCGTCAACACCGGCAGTATCGCGGTATTCCTGCATGGATTTCGCCTTGGGATCGACATCCTTCAATGTTTCGCCGTCATAGACCCGCATCTTGGAATAGAGGTTGGAGTTTTCATGTTCCTGCAGCCGCGAAAGGACAGAAAACTGTGCCAGCATTTTAAGGGTGCCCGGCGCGCAGGATCCGTGTTCAAGCTCTGATCCTTGCAACAGCTTGTCGTAAATCATCGTTTCTTCGGTGACGCGCAGGCAATAGGGGACCTTGATCACGGAAATACGGTCAATGAAGGCCTCGTTGTTTTTGTTGGCCTTGAATGTCTGCCACTCTGCCTCGTTCGAGTGGGCAAGGATCAACCCCTGGAATGGGATGGCGCCAAGGTTTTCCGTGCCGATATAGTTGCTTTCCTGTGTGGCGGTCAGCAACGGGTGCAGCATCTTGATCGGCGCCTTGAACATCTCGACAAATTCAAGAATGCCCTGGTTGGCGCGGTTCAAACCACCGGAATAGCTATAGGCATCCGGGTCATTCTGGCTGAAATATTCAAGCTTGCGGATATCGACCTTACCAACAAGCGATGAGATATCCTGGTTGTTCTCATCACCCGGTTCGGTCTTGGCAATCGCAATTTGGCGCAGGCGTGACGGGATCAGTTTAACGACCGAGAATTTGGTCAGGTCCCCGCCAAACTCATCAAGGCGCTTGACTGCCCATGGCGACATAAGTCCCGTGAGGCGACGTTTGGGAATGCCGTACTTGTCTTCAATCGCATCGCCCATCTTGGCCGGGTTAAACAAGCCAAGCGGGCTTTCAAACACCGGGCTGATTTCATCGCCGGCCTTCAGAACGTAAATCGGTTCACGTTCCATCAGCTCTTTCAGCCGTTCGGCAAGGGAACTTTTACCCCCGCCAACCGGGCCGAGAAGATAAAGAACCTGTTTTCGTTCTTCCAAACCCTGGGCGGCATATTTGAAGAAACCGACAATGCGCTCGATGGTTTCTTCCATGCCAAAGAAATCTTCAAAGGCGGGATAACGTTTGATGGTTCGGTTCAGGAAAATGCGGCCAAGTCGGGAATCTGTCGAGGTATCGATCAGTTCCGGCTCACCAATCGCTTTGATCATGCGTTCAGCGGCAGAGGCATAGGCACTTGGGTCTTCGCGACACAAATTAAGATAATCGCGGATGGTCAGTTCAGTTTCCTGCTTTCCGTCATAGCCTTCCGCATACAGCTCGAAGATATCCTTCTCAGCCATGGCGCGGTCTCCTTTCAAACGTTATCGCACTGTCAAACTTACGTTTCCTGTCTCAATCCTGTTTTTGCGCAATTTTTGCGTTTTGCTTTTGCACGGGACGAACCCGATCCTGATCTGGTGGCGTCGGCAGGTCTCCTGTGAAGGGACTCCGCCAGACGGTCATGAATTAACAAATGGCGTTCGCGGTTAATCTCTGGCGGATCATGCCAAACGTGTGAAAATTCGATTGTGCAGTTGCGGCGTCAGCGCCGTAGTGCAGTCTTGATCAGACTCTTTTTGGGTCCCGTTGCGGCGACCAACAAACCGACCATCAATGTGTCGGGGCAGGCTTCTGTCGAATGAATTTCAAAGTGACCTTTGAGCCTGCCGAGGCAATTTGCCCTGTTATTCAGACGTGGGAATAACGAACTGATTTCGCAAGACGATACTTCTGTCGAACATCGTAAAATCGTGTGTTCATGTTCACATGTAAGTGACCGCTCGTCCAGCTTTGATGCCGCTTTCATTCCCACAGCCTTGCACAAAAATATTTTGCATTTGCAAAATCCGCAAGCCGACAGCTATCACAGGTGGGCAGGATCGGGCCGCAAAAGCCACCAAAGGACTTCATAATGAGCGACGAAACCGTACAGTTTATCGAACCACACGAACTTGATCGACTGATCGGCGAAGAAGCCGTCACCATTATTGATGTCCGCGAGGCCGAAGAATTTGCAACCGGCCATATTGAAACCGCGATCAATATCCCGACCTCAAACTTCGATATCCCGGCCCTGGTCGATCTGACCGATGAAAGCGATACGGATCTGGTTTTTGTCTGTGCCGTCGGTCAGCGTTCCTTTGGGGCAGCCAATGCTGTTCTGCCCCATGTCGATTGCTCCGTCAGTAACCTTAAAGGCGGCATTCAAAGCTGGACCCGTGCGGGCTTTGACCTTGAAAATGGCAAATAATCCCGACCTTCTTTGACGGGGCAGGGGCCGGAATGTGATCGCGTACTCGACTGCGCGCGGTGGTCGACTTCACGCCACCATCAGTTGGCATTGGGCGTTACCAATACGCCAGCCGCAAGGCATTCAAAGGCGGCAATTGCCTTGCCAAGGGTATCTTTCGGATCATCGCTGGCCGCGACCCAAAGGGCGGCATTCAACGCGACCCCGTTTAGCAACCTTGCCAAGGCTTCAATATCGACCGGTTTGATCGCACCCTGATCGGCCAGTTCCGTCAGGGTTGCGATTGTCGCCTGCAAGCAGCGGTTTTGGCTGGGCCACTGTGATGGATCGCCCAGAAAGGCCGGACCATCGCGCAAAACGATCCGCTGTATTTCGGGATCAAGGGCCAGTTCGATATATGTCCTGCCCTCGGCCATCAAACCGTTCCAGCCTCCGCCTGCGGCATCCCCCGCATCCTTGGCCTGTTGTGCCATGGCGGAGTCTATTTCATCGACCACAGCGGCCAGCAGCCCGCGCTTGTCCCCAAAATTGTGATACAGCGCCCCGCGCGTAAGTCCCGCACTTGCGGTGAGCTCGTCCATTGAGGCTTCCGCATATCCCTTTTCGGCAAAGGCCTTGCGTCCCGCTTTGATCAATTTGATACGGGTTTCTTCCATTTTTTCAGCGCGCGTTTTGGCAGTCATCGGGCACTCCAATTTAACATACGTGACGTATGCGAATTGACATACGCTGCGTATGTGAATATATCTGCTTCACATACGCAGCGTATCTGAACTGAATTCGAAATACCACAGATACCGAATTTTACTCGAACAAGGAGGTCTTCATGGCCCTCTCAAACCAAGCCGTCTTTCCGCCAAACCGCCATGCGCTTTATGACGCGCATGGCTATTCCCCGGCCATCAAGTCCGGCGATCTGTTATTTGTGTCTGGCCAGGTCGGCAGTCGCGAAGACGGATCCCCGGAACCTGAATTCAAACAGCAGGTCGAACGCGCATTCGATAACCTCAAGGCGATCCTTGCGGCCGCTGGATGCAGCTTTGATGACATCATTGACGTGACGACCTTTCACACCGATCCGGAAAACCAGTTTGAAGACATCATGGAAGTGAAGGGCGCGATCTTTGATCAGGCGCCTTACCCGAACTGGACGGCCGTCGGGGTTAACTGGCTTGCCGGTTTTGATTTCGAGATCAAGGTGATTGCGCGCATCCCGACAGGCATTGCCTGATCCGTTGTAATGCTTCGAACTCATGACGAACCGGCCCTGCAAAGAAAGCGGGGTCGGTTTTTTCATCTTGACGATTTCTCATAAATGGAAAAATATCCCAAATAAGAGATTAAAGGACGTTGCCATGGATGAGATTGAAACAAGACTGGCCCAACGGTTGGCCGCCTTGCGCGCCGAACGGGGCTGGTCGCTTGATGAACTTGCGCAAAAAAGTGCGGTCAGTCGCGCTAGCTTGTCGCGGATCGAAAAGGGCGAGGTCAGCCCGACCGCCAATGTGCTGGGAAAGCTGTGCGTTGCTTTTGGCGTCACCCTGTCGCGCCTGATGCAGATGGTCGAAGACGATTTTGTTCCACTGGTCGTCCGTGCCGATCAGGAAGTCTGGACCGATCCCGATACTGGCTATCAAAGACGGCTGGTTTCCCCGACATCCAAACAGTTATCGGGCGAGGTGATCGAAGTCGAAATCGGCCCCAGCCAGCGCATTGAATATGACGGCTCCCCGCGTGACGGGCTTGAACATCATCTGGTGATGCTGTCTGGCGCGCTTTCGATGGAAGTCGATGGCCAAACCCATCATCTGATGGCGGGCGATTGCCTGCGCTATCAATTGCGCGGTGGCAATGTGTTTCAAACGTCTCGCGATCAGGGTGCGAAATATCACCTGTTTATCATCGACTAAGCGAAAGAACCGTTATGCCATCGACGACGCGCACCACCCCCGATCTCGACATCGTCACTCTTGATGCTGATGGCGTCACAGCGCGCCTTGATCAGTTCGCCGACATGCTGCACGCCTGCGTCCATGATGGGGCCAGCATCGGCTTTATCGAACCCTTCCCGATGCACGAGGCCGAAGCCTTCTGGCGCGATAAAACCATCCCGGCACTTAAGAGCGGAAAACGGGTCCTGTTTGCCGCCCTTGATCAGGATCGCGTGGTTGGCACGGTCCAGCTTGATTATGACACCATGCCCAATCAGGCCCATCGCGGCGATATCAGCAAACTGATGGTGCGCCCAGACTGTCGTCGGCGTGGCATTGCCCGGCTGTTGATGCAGGCGGCCGAAAACCGCGCACGTGAACTTGGGCGAACCTTGCTGACCCTTGATACCCGAACTGGCGATAGCGCCGAGATCCTCTATACCTCACTCGGGTTCGAGACCACCGGCGTCATCCCGGACTTTGCCCGCGATCCAGACTCCGAAAAGCTCAGCGGCACCACTGTGATGTATAAGCGCATTAACAGATAGTGTTCTGAAACGGCTTGCGATTCCCGGTTTTGTATTCAGAACGATCATTCTGGCATGCCAGGCCGGGAACATAGACATTTCCATCGCAAATTATTTCAATACCGCAGTGCCGTTATCAAAGCTGTGCTTCTCGTCTGTATGTCTTCATCTTGCTGAGTTCCGGTCTTATGTGCGCTGCACTAGTGATAGCCCGGTCAGGGTTTCGCCGTAGTCAAAACATGTTGAATACCGCCGAAAAATGGGCGCATCCTTGCCGTCCTGAATAAAGAAACAGAATAAAAGTTCTCGGAGGACGTCCATCATGAAAAAATTTGCCCTTGCTGCCGCACTGATGGCAGCCGTCGGATTTTCCGGCACGGTTCAGGCCGCAGACCTGACACTGCGTATATCCCTGCAATTGCCGATGAAAAGCCACCTCGGTCAGAACCTTCTGATGTTCAAGAACGAGGTCGAGGAAGAATCAAACGGCGATATCGAAGTTCAGATCTACGATTCCGCTCAGCTTTACAAGGACAAGGAAGTTCCTGCGGCGGTGGGATCTGGCGCGATTGAAATGGGTGTCGCGTCATTGACCCGTTACGTCGGTGATGTCCCGGCGGTTGATATCTTCTATCAGCCGTTCCTGCTCGATACCGAAGAAAAGGTCCGTAAGGCCGTTTCGCCGGATTCCCCGGTACGTGCGCCGCTGGATAAAGCCATTGCTGAAACCGGTTCGACGGTTCTGTGGTGGCAGGCTTACGGCGGGTCGATCATGCTGTCGAACGGTGGCCCGATCAAAGGCCCGGACGGTCTGAAAGGCCAGAAAGTCCGCGTGTTCTCGAAAACCCAGGGTGATTTCATCTCCGCTGCTGGTGGGGCACCGACCCTGATTTCAGGCTCCGAGCAGTATATCGCCTATCAGCGTGGCACGGTTGATGTCGGCATGACCGGCATGTCGGGTGTGAAATCCCGTCAACTTTGGGAAGTCATGGACACCGTCACCACCACCAACGATGCCGATATCGAATTCATCGTCGTTGTGAATACCGACTTCTGGAACGGTTTGACCGATGCGCAGCGTGACATCATTTCAACCGCGGCCATCAATGCCGAGAACGATGTGCGTGATCGCATGTCGACGATCGAGGCAGAGGCCTTTGCCGAAGCCAAAGCCAACGGCATGACCATTTACACCCCGACGGCCGACGAAATGGCTGCATGGCGCGAAGCTGCCAAACCGGTTTACGAGGCATTCCTTGCCAATACCGGTGATCTTGGCAAACAGGTCTTCGAGGCCGCCCAGAAGTTCTAAGGATTTAACGTCACCGGTCGGGTGCCATGTGCCATGCGCTGCATGATTGTGCTTGGACGCCGACCGGGGCGTATTTTGATTTGTTGTCATCACCGCGCATATTCGGGCCAATGCCCATAATGTGTGGTGATGACGCCCCGTTTTCCAACATGCACTGTTTAAATCATGTTTGATCGATTGACGCTTATTATTGCGTGGGTCGCGGCCATCCTGTTTGTGCTTGCCGGCTGCATGCTGACCTACGAAGTGCTGGCACGGTATTTCTTCGTGCACCCGACCATCTGGGCGGCCGAGCTTTCCCAACTGTGTCTGATCTGGGGATCGCTTTTGGGGATGCCCTGGGCACTGGCCGCACGCCGCCATATTTCGGTGGATGCCATCACCCGTCTTCTCGCGCCCAAGGTCCACCGCCTTGTCGAAATTATCGCCATGGCCTGCATTCTGGCCTTTTCGGTGATGGTGACGATCAAGGGCTGGGAAATCTTTTATGAAAGCTTTGAGCGCGGCCGCACCAGCGGCACGATGCTTGATCTTCCGGCATGGGTTGCCGAACTGCCGGTCGCCATCGGCTTTGCGCTGCTTGCCATTCAGGCGGTGATCGAGATTATCGGGCTTGCACGCGGCAAGGATATTCCGAAAGGGGCGCACGAATGACCATCGTCCTGACCCTTGCTGCGATGTTCGCATTGCTTTTGATGCGTGTCCCGGTTGCCTTCGCACTCGGCGGGCTTGGCCTTGCCATGCTGATCCTTGGCGGCTTTTCGCCCTTGATGGCACCACAGGCGGTTCTGTCTACGCTTGATGGCTTTATCCTGCTGGCCGTGCCGCTGTTCCTTTTGATGTCAAACATCCTGCTGCGTGCCGGTGTCGGCAATGACCTGTTTGCCGCTGTCAGTGCCTGGGTCGGCCATTGGCCGGGCGGTCTTGCGGTGGCGACCATTCTGTCTTGTGGCGTGTTTGCCGCGATTTCCGGGTCCTCGGTTGCGACGGCGGCGACCATCGGCACGGTTGCCATCCCGGAAATGATCAATCGTGGCTACAACAAGCGGTTTGTTTATGGATTGCTGGCCGCGGGCGGTACCCTTGGCATTCTGATCCCGCCATCGATCCCGATGATCATTTATGGATTTGTTACCGAAGAATCGGTGATCTCGCTGTTTTTGGCCGGGATCGGACCGGGCATAGCGCTTCTGGTGTTCTTTATCATATTTTCGATGATTTATGCCCGTATGGGCGGGCAGGAACTTGAACCGAAAAAAGACTGGGCCGAACGCAAACGCGCTACCATCCGCGCACTGCCATCGGTTGTTCTGGCCGTGCTGATCATATCGGGCATTTATTCAGGGGCCTTCACCCCGACCGAGGCTGCGGCCATCGGCTTTGCCGCCGCCCTGATCATCACCGGCCCGATCATGCGGGTTTTGACCTGGGATGCGCTGAAAAAGGCGGTGTTTGATTCCATGGCAACCACGGTTGCGATCATTCTGATCATTGCCGGGGCCAAGGTCTTTGGCAAGGCGATCACGCTCTATCGCATCCCGCAGGACATCTCGGTAATGATCACCCAAGGGGTTGATACCGAACTTGGCTTCATCCTGATTGTCACAGCGGTTCTGCTGGTGATGGGCTTGGTGTTTGAAGCGCTTTCGATGGTGCTGATCATGACACCAGTGCTGTTGCCAGCCGCCCTTGCCCTTGGATTCGATCCGATCTGGTTTGGTGTTTACATGGTGATCATGGTCGAATGCGCCCTGATTACACCACCCGTCGGGCTTAACCTTTATGTGATCCAGTCGGTGGCAAAGGCCAGACTGGGCGAGGTTGCCCGGGGTGTTGCACCGTTCCTGCTGCTGATGTTTGCTTGTGCCGCCCTTTTGTATGTGTGGCACGATCTCGCCCTTTATATTCCCTTCAAGCTGTAAAGACCGATGACCAAAGTAAAATCACCTGCCGATACCCTACGCGCACTGCTTGCCACCGGTGATCTGATCACGATGCCCTGCTGCTTTGATGCACTTTCCGCCAAACTGATCGAACAGGAAGGATTTGGTCTGACCTTTATGTCGGGCTTTGCGACCTCTGCCGCACGGATTGGCGAACCTGATCTCGGCCTGATGTCCTATGGCGAGGTCCTTGATCAGGCCCGCAACATCACCGATGCAGTATCGATCCCCGTGATCGGCGATGGCGATACCGGCTATGGCAATGCGATGAATGTCAGGCGAACCGTCACAGGCTTTGCCAAGGCGGGCTGTGCGGCGGTCATGATCGAAGATCAACTGGCGCCCAAACGTTGCGGTCATACCAAGGGCAAGGAAGTCGTTGGCCGGGATGAGGCGTTTGACCGCATCAAGGCCGCCGTCGATGCCCGCGAAGCCGGGGCAGATATCCTGATCCTGGCCCGCACCGATGCACGTCATCAGCATGGCCTGACCGAGGCGATTGACCGTGCCGCGAAGTTCAAGGAACTCGGTGCCGACATCCTGTTTGTCGAGGCCCCGAAATCGGTCGATGAAATGCGCACCCTTTGTGCCGAACTTCCCGGTCCCAAGATGGCCAATATCGTGGAAGGCGGCGAAACCCCGGATCTGTCGCCCGAAGAACTCAAACAGATCGGCTATCAGATCGCAGCCTATCCGCTATCGCTGATGGCAGCCGCCATGAAGGCGATGGTCGAATGCCTGCAAACCATGAAGGTCGGCCAGCCGCGGGATGACAAACTGATGAGCTGGGCGGACCTGCGCCAACGCATCGGCTTTGATGACTATTACGACGTTTCGGAACGCTATGCGTCGTCCAGACGCGACGGCTAGGGCAGGGGAATGGTCATGGCTGATAAACATCACGGCGGTTGTCTGTGCGGGGCTGTGCGCTACGAAATCACGGGTGACTTTGATGCGTTCTTCCTGTGCCACTGCAAATATTGCCAAAAGGACACCGGCTCGGCCCATGCGGCCAATCTGTTTTCAGGCAAGTCAACGCTTAGCTGGCTTGCCGGACAGGAGCAGATAAAGTCCTTTACCGTTCCCGGTACGCGTCATGAAAAGGCATTCTGCCAAACATGCGGCTCAGCGCTTCCCTATACGCAGATGGCAGGAAAGCTCGTGGTTGTGCCTGCTGGCAGTCTCGACAGCCCGGTATCAATACGCCCAAACGCCCATATCATGCTGGGCAGCAAGGCAGCGTGGGATGACGGGCTTGATGAAATCGCAAAGCTTGATGGTCTTCCCGAATAACCATCCGAGCTGACACCAAAAGAAAACCCCGCAGCTATTCCTCTGTTGGAGGTGTAAATAAAGCGATTGTCGGTTTTACATTTTTTACCACGCGAGGAAGCGTCGGCCGACGGCAGCGCCGAATGCCGCCACGATGGCGACAGCAAAAGGATACCAAATCAGCAAAAAGAGGCCTGAGTCGTTTCGACAAGTAATCGTATAAGCCGTAGCTGCAAGAGCGCCCGCCAGCATGCCGACAATTGCTCCCACGCGCGTCGGAGCAACCGGGGCCCCAAGCCGCAGCAAACCGAAAATAATCAAAAGCGGTAGAAGTGAAGCGATGATGATGGTCAGCACACAGGATATGACAGCATATTCAGAAGCTCCCAACCACGATGCATTGGATTGATCTGTTGCGGCCCATAGAAGAATGATCGCTAGAGTGGGGGAAAATAGTATCCTTGATGCATTTTGGCGATCAGGTGAAATTGCGCGATACGTCATGTAAAGAGTTACGACAGCTAAGCTGAGCATGGCTGCAAGCTTGAAATATGTGGCTGGTTCGTGAAGTGCGGTGGTTAAATCGTTTCGCGCACCGAGCAGTAACAGGATTGCGGTAAAAAGAATTCCTACACTCATAACCGAACCAAGCACGAGCAAAAGTCCAAGCCGACTGGGCGAGAGATGAGCCGACTGACCTGCCTGTTTCGCAAGGGAGTTAATCAGCAAATCTGTTTTAGCCGTTTTCATGAAGTATCCCTGTTTGCACTAGTCTGAACGCGAGATCGTAAAAAGCCGACTTAAAGCACGGCTGAAAGTTACGCGGACTGCGGCTTCGCTACGATCAAGTTTTTCAGCCGTTGCTCGAACACTTTGACCCTCAAGTACGAGTGCTTTGACAACTTCGTGCTGTTGGGGGGGCAATTTTGCAAGGTTACGCTCCGCATCAATCGCCTTCGAAGGATCAGGTGTCGTCCCGATCATTTCGGTCAGCTCTTCAATTTCGATATCCGCATGTTTCGCCTTTTCCTGAAATAAACGTCGCACAGCATCGGTCAGTTTGTAGCGAACGATTCCTGCAAGCCAAGGCTTAAACGGACGATTGGAATCCCATGTATGGCGCTTGTTATGGAGGCCAATCAGAATTTCCTGAATGATGTCCTCGGTTTCTTGCGGATCAATCCCCATGCGTATCAGCTTTCCGGGAATTGTGCGGCGAAGGCTGCGGGCAATTTCGTCGAGCAAGTTGCTGTACGCACCGGTATCGCCCCGACGCTCGGCAAGCATTGCTTCTTCCCAACCGGTTTTACTTTGATTCAACGAATACTACCCAATGCAAAGGAAGTCAGGACCATAACATCGCAGTTTCGTGATCGCATGTGAACAGTGCCAATGTTTCATTAAGTGCTGCACACCCGAAAACTTATAGGAAGCGCATTTGAGACGCTTCAACAATCATAAAGGTGTGAATATGAAATCCATGATGATTAAAATCGCTGCGGCTGCTATTGCCGGTGTTCTGGGTATGGGCAATGCGTTCGCGCAAGACGCGACTGATACATTGATCCCGGCTCCCGTGAAGGCAGAAAACGTTGTTCTTGTCCATGGTGCGTGGGCAGACGGTTCTAGCTGGTCTAAGGTGATTCCAATTCTTCAAAAAGCAGGACTGAAAGTTACGGCGGTCCAGAACCGGTTGACGTCACTTGAAGATTCGAACGAGGATGTCCGCCGGGCGCTTGCACAGCAGGATGGTCCCACTGTTCTTGCAGGGCATTCTTGGAGTGGGACTGCGATCAGTGACGTCGGCGATGCGAAAAATGTATCTGCACTTGTTTACGTTGCAGCGCGCGCTCCACAGGCTGGTGAGGACTTTGTTGCTCTTCAGAAGACATTTCCCGATACCCCGGTTCGAGCCGGTGTTAAAAAGGTGGATGGCTTCACGACGGTTTCCGAAGACGCATTTCTGAAATACTTCGCCAATGGTATTCCTGAAAACGAAGCTAAAGTTTACTACGCGGTACAACAGCCAACTGCAGCTTCTTTATTTTCGGAAAAAACAGTGCACACTGCCTGGAAGAATAAGCCGAGTTTTTATGCCGTGGCGGCAAACGACATGACGATCTCGCCTGAATTCGAGCGCTTTCTTGCTAAACGGATGGGGGCTCAGACCGTCACGCTGGATGCAGGACATCTTCCGATGGTCTCCCATCCAATGGAGATTGCCAATTTGATCCTGAAAGCAGCAGGTCGTTAACAATAACTCGTACCGCAAAATACGCGGGATGGCTTCAAATTACGATATCGCCGATCACTAAAAGATCGGCGATATCCCATATAACCAAAAGAAACCCCCGCAGCCGATGGCTTGCGGGGGTTTCTTTTAAGTGGTGCCGGCAGAGAGACTCGAACTCCCAACCTTCTGATTACAAATCAGCTGCTCTACCAATTATAGCTATGCCGGCGTGAGCGGCGCGAACATAATCCGGGCCGCTGATGATTGCAAGAGTTTGAAGCACGGAAATTTACATCCCGTGAAAACGCCTCAAACGCGCGTGTTCGTGGGCTGTGACCTACTTGCGATACAGTTCGTAAAGCGCGACGGCGGCTGCGTTTGAAACATTAAGGCTTTCGATGCGATCCGACATCGGAAGCTTGACCAGAAAGTCGCAGCTTTCGCGCGTAAGACGACGAAGCCCTTCACCCTCGGATCCCATTACAATCCCGACACGGCCATGCAGTTTGGCTTCTGCTAATGTCTGTTCGGCATAGCCATCCATACCTGCCAGCCAGAAATGCGCACCCTTAAGCTTATCAAGCGTCTGGTTCAGGTTGCCGGCATGGATATAGGGAACGGTTTCAAGCGCGCCGCTGGCCGATTTGGCAAGCACGCCGGTTTCGGGCGGCGCATGACGGTCGGGTACGATAACCGCAGATGCGCCAAAGGCCGCCGCACTGCGCAGAATCGCGCCAACGTTATGCGGGTCGGTCACCTGATCAAGGATCAGAACCGTGCATTGTTCAGAATCGCGGTGATCGGCAATCAGTTCTTCGACAGAAAGCTGGGGCAGGGGGGCGCAATGCATGGCCATGCCCTGATGCACGGTGCCCGGCGGCAGCATTTCATCAAGGTCGGTGCGTCCGGCCGAATCTACTGCGATGTCATCGCGCTCGGCGTCGGCAAGCGCGGCCATGACTTCATCACGGGTGTTTTCGGTGGCCCAGATTTTGTGAATCGTGCGCTGCGGATTGGCAATTGCCATCATTACCGGGTGACGCCCAAATAGAATCAGGCGCGAATTGCCACCCGATCCGCCACCGTCACGACCGCGTTTTCGTCCGCGGCGCGAATTGCCTTCACGGTTTTCATCGCCTTGCGGGAGGGCATCGGGTGCCCCGTCACCTTGATGACGATTTCCTGAACGGGATTTATTGCGACGCGACATATGGCGGAAACCTCCGGGCCGTAGGGGACTGAATGCAGTTTGCTTCGTTTGATCGGCGAAACTTGGCGAACATATAGGAAAGGAAATACGATTTCGTGCTTTTTTTGCTGTTGACAGGGTAGGTGCCTTCGCCGTATTCCCTCCCTCGCCGCAACGAGGCCGGGGTCAAACCCGGGTGGCGTTACGACCCTGATGGAGGGGTGGCAGAGCGGTCAAATGCAGCGGACTGTAAATCCGCCGACTTAGTCTACGCAGGTTCGAATCCTGCCCCCTCCACCACTCTCTCGCCCTCGCGAGAGCTCGCAGCATAAATATGCGGGTGTAGCTCAATGGTAGAGCAGAAGCCTTCCAAGCTTACGACGAGGGTTCGATTCCCTTCACCCGCTCCATTATTCTTATGATGCAACCCGTCGGCTCGTGCGGTGGGTTACTACGTGTTTTTTTGGTTCGGATAATAGGATCTGAGGGCAATGGCCAAGGAAAAGTTTGAGCGTACAAAACCGCACGTTAACGTAGGCACCGTCGGCCACGTTGACCACGGTAAAACCACGCTGACCGCAGCAATCACCAAAGTTCTGGCAGAAGCCGGTGGCGCTTCGTTCCAGGACTACAACATGATCGACAAAGCACCGGAAGAGAAAGCTCGTGGTATCACGATCTCGACGGCGCACGTTGAGTATGAGACCGAGAACCGTCACTACGCACACGTCGACTGCCCGGGCCACGCTGACTATGTTAAAAACATGATCACTGGTGCGGCACAGATGGACGGCGGTATCCTCGTCGTTTCGGCTGCTGATGGCCCGATGCCGCAGACCCGTGAGCACATCCTGCTCGCACGTCAGGTTGGTGTTCCGGCTCTCGTCGTCTTCATGAACAAAGTTGACCAGGTCGACGACGAAGAGCTTCTCGAGCTCGTCGAAATGGAAATCCGTGAACTTCTGTCGTCCTACGACTTCCCGGGCGACGATATTCCGATCATCAAGGGCTCGGCTCTTGCTGCTCTGGAAGGTCGCGATGATGAAATCGGCAAGAACGCAATCATCGAACTGATGAAAGCGGTTGACGACTACATCCCGGCTCCGGATCGTCCGAAAGACAAGCCGTTCCTGATGCCGATCGAAGACGTGTTCTCGATCTCGGGTCGTGGTACGGTTGTAACCGGTCGTGTTGAAACCGGCGTTGTTAAAGTTGGCGAAGAGATCGAAATCGTCGGCATTAAAGACACCGTTAAAACCACCGTTACCGGCGTTGAAATGTTCCGCAAGCTGCTCGACCAGGGCGAAGCTGGCGACAACATTGGCGCGCTGCTGCGTGGTACCAAACGTGAAGACGTCGAACGTGGCCAGGTTCTGGCACACGTTGGCTCGATCACCCCGCACACCAAATTCGAAGCAGAAGCCTACATCCTGACCAAGGATGAAGGTGGCCGTCACACGCCGTTCTTCTCGAACTACCGTCCGCAGTTCTACTTCCGTACGACTGACGTTACCGGTTCGATCGAGCTGCCGGCAGGTACGGAAATGGTTATGCCGGGCGACAATGTTCAGATGACCGCAACTCTCATTGCACCGATCGCAATGGACGAAGGTCTGCGTTTCGCAATCCGTGAAGGCGGTCGTACCGTCGGTGCGGGTGTTGTTGCGAAAATCATCGAATAATTTTTGAGATTTTGCACGATTGAGTGCTTGATCTTGGATGTGCGGGCGGCTATAACCCGCCCGCACACCCCGCCACCCGGGCGGGATTTAGTCAGGAAGAAGATAAGCTTTTCAACTTTCTGATGTCTTGTAGGAGTGTAGCTCAGTTGGTAGAGCATCGGTCTCCAAAACCGAGTGTCGGGGGTTCGAGTCCCTCCTCTCCTGCCACTTTTTCCGGGTTGTGAAATAAAGCATTAGAAAGCGGTGTAACCCCGACAATGGCTAAAACGTCGCCAGCACAATTCGTACAGCAGGTCCGCTCCGAAGCGAAAAAAGTTTCGTGGCCGTCCCGTAAGGAAACGACTGTTTCGACCATCATGGTTTTCGTGATGGTTGCTCTTGCGTCTGTTTTCTTCTTTGTTGTCGATCAGCTCCTCGCATGGGGTGTTAAGCTGGTCTTTGGTGTTGGGGGTTGATTATGGCGCATCGCTGGTACGTTTTGCACGTTCACTCCGGTTTTGAGAAAAAGGTCGCCCAGTCGATCCGCGAACAGGCCATCAAGAAAGGTCTGGAAGGCGAGATCGAAGAGGTTCTGGTGCCGACCGAAGAGACTGTCGAGGTACGTCGCGGCGCAAAGGTCAATGCCGAGCGGAAGTTTTTCCCGGGCTATGTCCTGCTGAAGATGGATCTCACTGACGAAAGCTGGCATCTGGTCAAGAACACCGCCAAGGTTACCGATTTCCTCGGTAGCCGTGGCAAGCCGATGCCGATTTCCGAAAAGGAAGCTCAGCACATTCTGCATCAGGTGCAGGAAGGTGTTGATCGTCCGAAGCCGACCATCGCATTCGATATCGGCGAGGAAGTACGTGTTTCCGACGGTCCGTTTGCATCGTTTAACGGGATTGTCGAAGGGGTTGATGAAGAACGTGCACGCCTGAAGGTGTCTGTTTCGATCTTCGGTCGTTCAACTCCGGTCGAGCTGGAATACACCCAGGTCGAGAAGCTTTAAAAAAAACGATCTTGAAAATTTAAGTCGCTGCTTGTATACGCAGGCAGCAATCAAGGCGCGGGAGGTCAGCCATGGCCGTACCGCGCGCTTCTTTAAGAGGTACCCTAATGGCGAAGAAAATCGACGGCTATCTTAAGCTGCAGATTCCCGCCGGCAAAGCCAACCCGTCGCCGCCTGTCGGCCCGGCTCTTGGTCAGCGCGGCGTGAATATCATGGAATTCTGCAAGGCGTTCAACGCAGCGACCCAGCAGATGGAACCTGGTATGCCGATTCCGGTCGTCATCACCGTTTATTCCGACCGTTCCTTCTCTTTCGTAACCAAAACCCCGCCGGCATCCTACTTCCTGAAAAAGGCAGCAGGCATTGCCAAGGGCTCCGGCACCACCGGTAAAGGTTATGTTGGTAAAGTAACCAAAGCACAGGTCAAAGAAATCGCAGAAGCCAAAATGGCTGACCTCAACGCATTTGACGTTGATGGCGCGATGGCAATGATCGAGGGCTCTGCCCGTGCGATGGGTCTCGAGGTTGTGGAGTAAGACGATGGCCAAGACTGGTAAACGCCTTGCCCAGGCCTATGAGGGCATCGACCGTAACACCCAGTACGAACTTGCAGCTGCTGTAAAGCTCGTCAAAGAAGGTGCAAAAGCCAAATTCGATGAAACCATCGAAATGGCCATGAACCTTGGTGTTGATCCGCGTCACGCTGACCAGATGGTCCGTGGTGTTGTTTCCCTGCCGCATGGTACCGGTAAAACCATGCGCGTTGCTGTCTTCGCAAAAGAAGCCAAAGCAGAAGAAGCCCAGAAAGCTGGTGCAGACGCTGTTGGCGCCGAAGACCTGATGGAAGCAATGCAGAAAGGCGATCTGAACTATGATCGCGTTATTGCAACCCCGGACATGATGGCTGTTGTCGGCCGTCTCGGTAAGGTTCTCGGCCCGCGCGGCCTGATGCCGAACCCGAAACTCGGCACCGTGACCATGGATGTTGCGACCGCTGTTTCCGACGCAAAAGCTGGTCAGGTCCAGTTCCGCGCCGAGAAAAACGGTATCGTTCATGCAGGTATCGGCAAGGCATCGTTCAGCGAAGAACAGATCCTTGAGAATGCAAAAGCATTCGTCGATGCGATCGTTAAAGCAAAACCGACAGGCGCAAAAGGTGTTTACCTGCAGCGCGCTGCGATCAGCTCCACCATGGGTGCTGGCGTGAAACTGTCGATTGCTGACATCGCGTCGAAGTAAGAAAATTCGAATTCTGACCGGTCTTCGGATCGGTCAGGACCGGAGAGGGCTCAGTGCCCTCTCTACCTGTCTGTCCCAGACTGCAGGTGAGTGGGATTTGCCACTCTTAATTCCCTGCATAGGCAGAGGTTCCGGTTCTTAGTTTTCCCCATCGGGGATTCACACAAGGCTTGAACATCTGGCAAACGGACGGGCGTCACAGACCAGTTCGAAAGGACTGGTCGCGTCTGTGAACCTCCTTGTGAGGTTCAGGGCAATAAGCAATGTCGGAGACTAAAAGTGAACCGCGATGAAAAACAACAGTTCGTAGCAGAAATGCGCGAAGTGTTCGAAGGTGCGGAAGGCGTCGTCATCACCCAGTATAAGGGGCTGACGGTTGCTGAAATCACCGCTCTTCGTGCACAGATGCGTGATTCTGGTGCGGGCTTCAAGGTCACCAAAAACCGGCTTACGCGACTTGCTCTGGAAGGCACCAAATTTGCTGGTCTTGCAGACTACTTCACCGGTCCGACCGCGATTGGCTATTCAGCTGATCCGGCTTCGGTCGCAAAAGTAGCCTCCGAGTTCGCGAAATCCAACGACAAGCTGGTTCTTGTTGCTGGTGCCATCGGCGAACAGGTTCTCGATGAACAGGGCATCAAAGCTCTGGCAGAACTGCCGTCGCTGGACGAACTTCGTGCGAAACTGGTTGGTATGATCCAGACCCCGGCACAGCGTATCGCTACGCTGACCTCCAAGCCGGCGGGCCAGATCGCCCAGGTGCTGAAGGCATATGCCGACAAAGGCGAAGCCGCGTAAACCAAAGTAATCAGATATCTCAGATATCTAAGTTCAAGCCTAGGAGTATAGTAAAATGGCCGATCTTAAGGCACTCGTTGACGAGCTTTCCAAGCTCACCGTTCTTGAAGCTGCAGAACTTTCCAAAATGCTCGAAGAAGAGTGGGGCGTTTCCGCCGCTGCTCCGGTAGCTGTTGCTGCTGCTGGTGGCGCTGCTGCCGGTGCTGCTGCTGCAGAAGAAAAAACCGAATTCGACGTTATCCTCGCTTCTGCTGGCGACAAGAAAATCAACGTCATTAAAGAAGTACGCGGCATCACCGGTCTTGGCCTCAAAGAAGCCAAAGACCTGGTTGAAGGCGCTCCGAAAGCCGTCAAAGAAGGCGTTGCTAAGGACGAAGCCGAAGAAATCAAGAAGAAGCTGGAAGAAGCCGGCGCAACCGTCGAACTCAAATAATCGACGGCTTCTTGCCAAGGTCTGGGTCGGCGTCCTTCGGGCGCCGGCCCTTCCGTCTCTGTGCACTACGGCAATCGTGCCGAGCCCGTGCAGAGGCGCGAACAGGAATTTAACGGTTGACGCTGCCAAAGGTAATCGTACATAACGTAAGGCCGTTTAGGTCAGAGGTTATCTTTGACGGCGTCGACAGCCGAGGGATCAGTGATCTCAATCAAGTTGGATGTCAAATAACATCCACAGTCATAATCAAGTGAACGCCCGCCCCGTACGGGGCTCGGGCGTCGTTGTGCTGTATGCGTTTTGCGCGAATCGCAAACGTGACAGAGCAGGGACGAACGAGTTCGGACGGTGTGGGGAGGCGCGATTAAAGGAACGATGATGGATAAGTCCTTTACTGGTCGAAAGCGCATCCGCAAAAGCTTTGGACGGATCAGCGAAGTCGCTCCGCTCCCGAATCTCATCGAGGTTCAAAAGAATTCCTACGATAAGTTTTTGCAGACCGGAATCTCGCAGGAGCAGCGAGACGATGCAGGTCTTCAGGAAGTATTCAAGAGCGTCTTTCCGATTAAAGATTTTTCGGAACGCGCAACTCTTGAATTTGTTTCCTATGAGCTTGAGCAGCCCAAATACGATACCGAAGAGTGCCGCCAGCGTGGTATGACCTTTGCCGCACCGCTGCGCGTTACCCTGCGCCTGGTTGTCTGGGATATCGACGAGGACACGGGTGCCCGTTCGATCCGCGATATCAAGGAACAGGACGTTTACATGGGCGACATGCCGCTCATGACCGAACACGGTACCTTTATCGTGAACGGCACCGAGCGTGTGATTGTTTCCCAGATGCACCGTTCGCCGGGCGTCTTCTTCGACCATGACAAGGGCAAGAGCCACAGCTCCGGCAAATATCTGTTTGCCGCACGTGTCATTCCGTATCGTGGTTCCTGGCTCGATTTCGAATTCGATGCCAAAGACATTCTTTATGTCCGTATCGACCGTCGCCGCAAACTGCCGGCGACCACGCTGCTGATGGCTCTTGAAAACGAAGAGTCCGAACAGCTGCGTGCACAGCGTGCCGAAGAAGGCCGCTCTGTCGATCCGTCGGAAATCGAAGGTCTGACCCCGGAAGAAATCCTCAACTATTACTATGAGTCGGCTGAATACCGCCGCACCAAGGATGGTTGGGTTACCGATTTCAGCGTCGAGCGTTACATTGGCCAGAAGCTTGTCTTCGATCTGATCGATGCCAAAAGCGGCGAAGTTGTTGCTGCGGCTGGTTCCAAGATCACCAAGCGTTCTGCTGGCAAAATCGCCGAACAGGGTGTCACCGAGATCCTCGTGCCCGAAGAGCAGCTTAACGGCTGGTTCATGGCTGATGACCTCATCGATGGTGAAACCGGCGAGATCCTGGCAGAAGCCGGCCACGAACTGACTGAGGAAGTGTTCGAGCAGCTGAAAGAATGGGGTGTTGATTCCGTTCGTCTGCTGATGATCGACCACAACCAGGTTGGTCCGTATCTGCGCAACACCATGGCGCTGGACAAGAACAGCAACCGTGAAGAAGCCCTTGTGGACATCTATCGCGTGATGCGCCCGGGTGAGCCGCCGACCCTCGAGGGTGCGGAAGCCATGTTCAAGGGCCTGTTCTTCGATTCAGAGCGTTATGACCTTTCCGCGGTTGGCCGCGTGAAAATGAATGCACGTCTGAACCTCGAATGTGCAGACACCGTTCGTATCCTGCGTCGCGAAGACATTCTGGAAGTCGTCCGTGTTCTGATCGACCTGAAAGATGGTCGTGGCGAGATTGACGATATTGACCACCTCGGTAACCGTCGTCTGCGTTCGGTTGGCGAGCTGATGGAAAACCAGTTCCGCGTTGGTTTGCTGCGTATGGAACGTGCGATCCGCGAGCGTATGAGCTCGGTCGAGATCGACAACGTCATGCCGCATGACCTGATCAATGCCAAGCCGGTTGCGGCTGCTGTTCGTGAATTCTTCGGCTCCTCGCAGCTGTCGCAGTTCATGGACCAGACCAACCCGCTTTCGGAAATTACCCACAAACGTCGTCTTTCGGCGCTTGGCCCGGGTGGTTTGACCCGTGAGCGTGCAGGCTTTGAAGTGCGTGACGTTCATCCGACCCACTATGGTCGTATCTGCCCGGTTGAAACGCCGGAAGGTCCGAACATTGGTCTGATCAACTCGCTGGCGACCTTTGCCCGCGTCAACCAGTACGGCTTCATCGAAAGTCCGTATCGTAAGGTTGTCGACGGTAACGTCACCGCAGAGGTTCTTTACCTCTCGGCGATCGAGGAAGGCCGTTATGTCATCGCACAGGCAAACGAACCGCTTAACGCTGACTTCAGCTTTACCAACGAACTGATCAACACCCGTAAGGCCGGTGACCACTACATGGCCCGCTCCGAAGAGATCGACCTGATGGACGTCTCGCCGAAGCAGCTGGTATCGGTCGCATCCGCGCTCATTCCGTTCCTTGAGAACGATGACGCGAACCGCGCACTGATGGGCTCGAACATGCAGCGTCAGGCGGTTCCGTTGATCCGCTCCGAGGCTCCGTATGTCGGGACCGGTATGGAAGTTCCGGTGGCACGTGATTCGGGTGCAACCCTGATCGCACGCCGTGATGGTGTTGTTGAATCCGTTGACGCGACCCGTATGGTCATTCGCGCAACTGGTGACATTGCTGCTTCGGAATCGGGTGTCGATATTTACACCCTGCTGAAATATCAGCGTTCCAACCAGGGTAGCTGCATCAACCAGCGTCCGCTGGTGAAAGTTGGCGATGTTGTCCAGAAGGGTGACATCATTTCGGATGGTCCGTGTACCGATATGGGTGAACTGGCTCTCGGCCGTAACGTGCTCGTCGCGTTCATGCCGTGGAACGGTTACAACTTCGAGGACTCCATCCTTCTGTCCGAACGTATTGCCCGCGATGACGTCTATACCTCGATCCACATCGAGGAATTCGAAGTCATGGCCCGCGATACCAAGCTCGGTCAGGAAGAAATCACCCGTGATATTCCGAACGTCGGTGAAGAAGCGCTCAAAAACCTCGACGAGGCGGGCATTGTCTACATCGGTGCGGAAATCAAACCGGGCGATATCCTTGTCGGTAAGGTAACGCCGAAGGGCGAAAGCCCGATGACGCCGGAAGAAAAACTTCTGCGCGCCATCTTCGGTGAAAAAGCATCTGACGTTCGCGATACCTCGCTTCGTGTCCCGCCGGGACAGTTCGGTACCATTGTTGAAGTCCGCGTGTTCTCGCGTCGTGGCGTTGACAAGGACGAACGTGCTCTGGCAATCGAACGCGCAGAAATCGAACGTCTCGCACAGGACCGCGATGACGAACGCGCGATCCTCGAGCGTAACTTCTATGGTCGTTTGCAGAACCTTCTGGTTGGTCAGAAACTGGTTGATGGTCCGAAGGGCCTGACCGGCGAGTTGACCGAAGAAAGCCTGTCGGGTGTAGCCCGTGGTCTTTGGCGCCAGATCGCTGTTGCAGATGACAATGTCATGTCTGACATCGAAGCTCTGAAAAAACAGTTCGAGGAATCGATTGCTGTTCTTCAGGCCCGCTTCGATGACAAGGTCGACAAACTGCAGGCCGGTGACGAATTGCCGCCGGGCGTGATGAAGATGGTGAAAGTCTTCGTCGCAGTTAAACGTAAAATGCAGCCGGGTGATAAAATGGCCGGCCGTCACGGGAACAAGGGTGTCGTATCGCGCATTATGCCGGTTGAAGACATGCCGCACCTCGAAGACGGTACGCCGGTCGATATCGTTTTGAACCCGCTGGGTGTTCCGTCGCGTATGAACGTCGGCCAGATCCTTGAAACCCACCTTGGTTGGGCGTCTCGTGGTCTGGGTGAACAGATCGGCGAACTCGTCGATGCTGTTGCCGATGGTCGTGGCGAGATGGATGACCTGCGCAGCAAGCTTAATGATGTCTACGAAGGCGAAGAATACATTGCCGGCATCAAAGAGCTTTCTGATGGCGAAGTCATTGAACTTGGTAACAACCTGCGTCGCGGCGTCCCGATGGCCACCCCGGTCTTCGACGGTGCCCGTGAGCCGGATGTTGTTCGTATGCTTGAAAAAGCAGGCCTTGATGGTTCTGGCCAGGTCGACCTCTATGACGGTCGTACCGGTGAGAAATTCCATCGCAAGGTGACAGTGGGCTATATCTACATGCTCAAACTGCACCACTTGGTCGATGACAAGATCCACGCACGTTCGATTGGTCCGTACTCTCTTGTTACCCAGCAGCCGCTGGGTGGTAAGGCGCAGTTCGGTGGCCAGCGTTTCGGGGAGATGGAAGTGTGGGCACTCGAAGCTTACGGTGCTGCATACACCCTCCAGGAAATGCTTACGGTCAAGTCGGATGACGTTTCGGGCCGTACCAAGGTCTACGAAGCCATTGTTCGCGGCGAAGACACCTTCGAAGCCGGCATTCCGGAATCCTTTAACGTTCTCGTTAAAGAACTCCGTTCGCTTGGCCTCAATGTCGAGCTTGAGCAGAACGATTTCTAAGTGTTTGGCTGACAGGGGTGCCCATCCGGGCATCCCGGTCGCCAAATCGCATCTTTCGGCCTGAAATTGGCGAAACCCGGCGAGACCGGGCATAGCGGGAGAGCCTTTATGAACGAGTTGATGAAGATCTTCGGGCAGCCGCAGGGCACCCAGAGCTTCGATCAGATCCGGATTCAGATTGCCAGCCCGGAGCGTATCCGCTCCTGGTCTTTCGGCGAGATCAAGAAACCGGAAACCATCAACTACCGGACCTTCAAACCGGAGCGCGACGGCCTGTTCTGTGCGCGCATTTTTGGTCCGGTGAAGGACTACGAATGCTTGTGCGGCAAGTACAAGCGTATGAAGTATCGCGGCATTATCTGTGAGAAATGCGGCGTCGAAGTGACTCTGGCCAAAGTACGTCGTGAACGTATGGGCCATATCGAACTGGCGGCACCTGTTGCCCACATCTGGTTCATGAAGTCGCTGCCGAGCCGTCTGGGTCTGCTGCTGGATATGACGCTCAAGGATCTTGAGCGCATTCTGTACTTCGAAAACTATGTGGTTATCGAACCGGGCCTTACCCCGCTTAAAATGGGTGAGCTTCTGTCCGAAGACCAGTATATGACCGCCCAGGAAGAATATGGCGAAGACAGCTTCCGCGCCGGTATCGGTGCAGAGGCCATCCGCGATATGCTTGCGGCGATCGACCTTGATGAAGAACGCGAAACCGCGAAAATCGACCTCAAGGAAACCAATTCCGAAGCCAAGCGCAAGAAGCTGGTCAAGCGTCTCAAGCTGATTGAGGCCTTCCAGGAATCTGGCGCACGCCCGGAATGGATGATCCTTGAAGTGATCCCGGTTATTCCGCCGGAACTGCGCCCGCTGGTTCCGCTGGATGGTGGCCGTTTCGCGACCTCGGATCTGAACGATCTTTACCGTCGTGTGATCAACCGTAACAACCGTCTGAAGCGCCTGATCGAGCTTCGTGCGCCTGATATCATCGTGCGTAACGAAAAACGTATGCTTCAGGAATCGGTTGACGCGCTGTTTGATAACGGCCGTCGCGGTCGTCCGATCACCGGTGCCAACAAGCGTCCGCTCAAATCGATGTCGGACATGCTTAAAGGTAAGCAGGGTCGTTTCCGTCAGAACCTTCTGGGTAAACGCGTCGACTATTCCGGTCGTTCGGTTATTACCGTGGGTCCGAACCTGAAACTGCACCAGTGCGGTCTGCCGAAGAAAATGGCGCTCGAACTGTTCAAGCCGTTCGTTTACGCGAAGCTGGAACTGTACGGGATGGCGACCACCATCAAGGCTGCAAAGCGCATGGTGGAAAAAGAGCGTGCCGAAGTTTGGGATATCCTTGAACAGGTTATCCGTGAACATCCGGTCATGCTTAACCGCGCACCGACGCTTCACCGTCTTGGTATTCAGGCGTTCGAGCCTACCCTGATCGAAGGTAAGGCCATCCAGCTGCACCCGCTCGTTTGTACTGCGTTTAACGCGGACTTCGACGGTGACCAGATGGCTGTTCACGTACCGCTGTCGCTTGAAGCCCAGCTTGAAGCACGTACCCTGATGATGTCGACCAACAACATCCTGTCGCCGGCATCGGGTAAACCGATCATCGTGCCGTCGCAGGACATCGTCCTCGGTCTGTACTACATCTCCATGGAGCGTGATGGTCAGCCGGGCGAGGGCATGTCGTTTGTCAACATCGCCGAGATCGAGCAGGCTCTGGATGAAGGTGTTGTAAACCTGCATTCCAAGGTCAATGCCCGTTACCACACGGTTGATGAAAACAACGAACCGATCACCGTTCGTGTTGCCACCACCCCGGGCCGCATGTTGCTGTCGGAACTTCTGCCGCGTCATCCGCGCATTCCGTTCTCGACCATCAACAAGCTGCTGACCAAGAAAGACGTCTCGAACGTTATCGACGTCGTCTATCGTCACTGTGGCCAGAAAGAGACCGTTATCTTTGCTGACCGCATGATGGGCCTTGGTTTCAACTGGGCATGTAAAGCCGGTATTTCGTTTGGTAAGGATGACATGATCATTCCGGACGCCAAGGAAAAGCTGGTTGGCGAGACCCATGAAAAGGTCAAGGAATACGAGCAGCAGTACCAGGATGGTCTCATCACCCGTGGTGAGAAATACAACAAGGTTGTTGACGCCTGGGCACAGTGCACCGACGACGTTTCCGAAGCGATGATGAAAGTCATCTCGGCAACGGCTGAAGGTGACAATGTGAACTCGGTTTACATGATGGCGCACTCCGGTGCCCGTGGTTCTGCCGCCCAGATGCGTCAGCTGGCTGCTATGCGTGGCCTGATGGCGAAACCGGATGGCTCGATCATCGAGACGCCGATTATTTCGAACTTTAAAGAAGGCCTGACCGTGCAGGAGTACTTCAACTCCACTCACGGTGCTCGTAAAGGTCTGGCTGATACCGCACTGAAAACGGCGAACTCGGGTTACCTGACCCGTCGTCTCGTTGACGTGGCTCAGGACTGCATCATCACTCAGCATGATTGCGGTACCGATCGTGGCCTCGACATCGCAGCCGTCGTCGACTCCGGTGAGGTTATCGAAACCCTTTCCGATCGTATCCTCGGTCGTTTCACCGCTGACGAGATTGTCAATCCGTCGACCGGTGAAATCATCGTACCGAAGAACGAAATGGTCGAAGAAGATCACCTTGATCTGATCGAAAAGGCTGGCGTCGAAATGGCGCGTATCCGTTCGGTTCTGACCTGTGACGCCGAAACCGGTGTTTGCGGCCATTGCTATGGTCGTGACCTGGCCCGCGGTACCACGGTCAACATCGGTGAAGCTGTCGGTGTTATCGCCGCACAGTCGATCGGTGAACCGGGTACCCAGCTGACCATGCGTACGTTCCACATTGGTGGTGCCGCGCAGCGTGGTGCAGAAGTTTCCGGTGTCGAAGCAAACTTCGATGCCACCGTGAAACTGAAAAACCGCGCGGTTGTTGAGAACTCGTCGGGCGTGAACATCGTCATGGCGCGTAACCTCGAGATCCTGTTGATCGACAAGACCGGTCGTGAACGTGCGAAATATCGTGTTCCGTATGGTGCGAAACTTCTGACCGATGAAGGCGCGCAGGTTACCCGTGGCCAGAAACTGGCTGAATGGGATCCGTACACCCTGCCGATCATCACCGAGAAAGAAGGTTACGTGAACTATGTCGACCTTCTCGAGAACGTAACCATTCGCGAAGTCTATGACGAAGCGACCGGTATCGCCTCGAAGACGGTTATCGACTGGAAGAGCATGCCGAAGGCATCCGACCTTAAGCCGCGCGTTACCCTGCGTAACGAAAACGGCGAGGTCATCAACCTGGATAACGGTCTTGAAGCCCGTTACTTCCTCTCGGTTGATGCTATTCTCTCGGTCGAGAACGGTCAGAAGGTCGCTGCTGGTGATGTGCTTGCGCGTATCCCGCGTGAAGGTTCGAAAACCCGTGACATTACCGGTGGTCTGCCGCGCGTTGCCGAGCTGTTCGAAGCCCGTAAACCGAAAGAACACGCGATTATCTCGGATATCCCGGGTCGCGTCGAATTCGGCAAGGACTACAAGAACAAGCGTCGCGTCGTGGTTCATCCGCTCGAAGACTCGGGTCTGACCGAACCGGTCGAATACCTGATCCCGAAAGGCAAGCACCTTGCCGTTCAGGAAGGCGACTTCGTCGAACAGGGCGATCAGCTTCTTGATGGTTCACCGGTTCCGCACGACATTCTGCGTGTTATGGGCGTTCCGGCACTGGCAGATTACCTGGTCAACGAGATCCAGGAAGTCTACCGTCTGCAGGGCGTGAAGATTAACGACAAGCACATCGAAGTCATCGTACGTCAGATGCTGCAGAAAGTGGAAATCACCAAACCGGGTGACACCACGCTTCTGGTTGGCGAAATCATTGACCGCGTTGATTTTGATGCTGAAAACGAACGTGCTCTTAAAGAAGGCGGCGAACTGGCCGAAGGCGCACCGGTCCTCCAGGGGATCACCAAAGCCTCGCTCCAGACGCACTCCTTCATTTCGGCCGCGTCGTTCCAGGAAACCACGCGCGTTCTTACCGAGGCTGCTGTCTCGGGCAAAACCGATACTCTTATCGGTCTGAAAGAGAACGTCATCGTGGGGCGTCTGATCCCGGCTGGTACCGGTGCGGTGATGAACCGCTTCCGTGCACTGGCTGCCGAACGCGACAAGAATGTACAGATCGAAGCAGAAGAGGAAATCGGCGACAACTTTGGTCCGCAATCCGATACTGCTTCACTGCCGGCAGGCGAATAAGTTCGTCGCGTCAGACAGTTAAAAAGAATCAGAAACGAGCCGGACTCTTATCGACGCACCGGCTCGTTTCGGCGTTTGAAGCGCCAACTCGAAGGCCCAGAGGGTTTTGCTTGACGCAAAAGGGGCCCGTCACTAGTATGCGCCCACCGAATCTAGGGGGGGGCAACTGTGCCGGTGCCGCTTTGTGCGGTAGCGGGCGGTTTTCGCCCCCCATCGCTTGAGTGCGACTCTGACGGCCGTCGAGGCAGGAACTCCTGCTTTTATGGGCGTCCGCGCGTGTTTTTGTACTTGCACAAAGACGCGTGGTCGCTCGTCGTGCGTCGATAAGAGCAACGCCCTAGTGGCGTCCGTTAAAGTAAAAGGGAAAGTTAATGCCCACTATTAACCAGTTGATCCGCAAGTCGCGGACTCCGCGCACCCAGCGCGATATGGTTCCGGCACTGGAAGCATGCCCGCAGAAACGCGGCGTTTGCACCCGTGTCTATACCACTACCCCGAAGAAGCCGAACTCGGCACTTCGTAAGGTTGCTCGTGTTCGTTTGACCAACGGCTACGAAGTTACCTCTTACATTCCGGGTGAAGGCCACAACCTGCAAGAACACTCCGTCGTAATGATCCGCGGCGGCCGTGTAAAAGATTTGCCGGGTGTCCGTTACCACATCATTCGCGGTACCCTCGATACGCAGGGTGTCAAAGACCGTAAACAGCGTCGTTCGAAATACGGCGCGAAGCGTCCGAAATAAGGAGCAGCTCAGATGTCACGTCGTCACGCTGCTGAAAAGCGCGAAGTTCTGCCTGACGCCAAATATGGCGATAAGGTTCTGACCAAGTTCATGAACGGTCTGATGCTGGATGGTAAAAAATCCGCAGCTGAAAAGATCGTTTATGGTGCCCTGGAAGTTATGGAAGGCAAGGGTGCAGACCCTGTTGCCCAGTTCCACGAAGCCATGGATAACGTGAAGCCGAACGTCGAAGTTCGTTCGCGCCGTGTTGGTGGTGCTACCTATCAGGTTCCGGTTGAAGTTCGTTCCGAGCGTCGTCAGGCTCTGGCCATTCGTTGGCTGGTTGACGCTGCGCGCAAACGTTCCGAGACCACCATGGTTGGTCGTCTTGCAGGCGAACTGATGGACGCAGCCAACAACCGTGGCTCGGCCGTCAAGAAACGCGAAGATACCCACCGTATGGCCGAAGCCAACAAGGCTTTCGCTCATTATCGCTGGTAACCCAGACCTCAGGATCAAGAGTCGATTATGGTACAACGTACTCCGATCTCTCGGTATCGCAATATTGGCATCATGGCACACATCGATGCTGGTAAAACCACGACAACCGAGCGAATTCTTTTCTACACCGGCAAGTCCTACAAGATCGGCGAAGTCCACGACGGCGCCGCGACCATGGACTGGATGGAACAGGAACAGGAACGCGGCATTACGATTACGTCTGCTGCAACTACCTGCTTCTGGAACGATCACCGGGTCAACATCATCGATACCCCGGGCCACGTTGACTTCACGATTGAAGTTGAACGTTCGCTCCGCGTTCTCGATGGTGCTTGCGCGGTATTCGATGCCGTTTCCGGTGTTGAACCGCAGACCGAAACCGTTTGGCGCCAGGCTGACAAATACCACGTACCGCGTATGTGCTTTGTCAACAAAATGGACCGTACCGGTGCGGACTTCTTCCGTTGCGTTGAGATGATGAAAGAACGTCTCGGTGCGAATGTTGCTGTTATGCAGCTGCCGATTGGTTCCGAAGGCGAATTCGAAGGTGTTGTCGATCTCGTTCGCAACAAGGAAATCGTCTGGAAAGACGAAAGCCTTGGTGCAGAATTCGAATATCGCGACATCCGTGACTCGCTTGCTGACCAGGCTGCGGAATACCGCGAAGCCCTGATCGAACAGGCTGTCGAGTGCGACGAAGCAGCAATGGAAGCTTACCTCGAAGGCGAAATGCCGACCGAGGAAGTTATCAAGAAGTGCATCCGCAAAGGTACGATCGCTGGCAACCTTGTTCCGGTCCTTCTGGGTACCGCGTTCAAGAACAAAGGCGTTCAGCCGCTTCTTGATGCTGTTGTCGACTACATGCCGGCTCCGGATGACATCGACGATGTTCGTGGCGTTAAGCCGAACACCGAAGACGAGCCGGATAGCCGTCCGCTGACCGACGAAGCACCGTTCTCGGCTCTTGCGTTCAAGATCATGTCCGACCCGTTCGTCGGTTCCTTGACCTTCATTCGTATCTATTCCGGTGTTCTGGATGCCGGTTCGTATGTTCTCAACTCTGTTAAAGAGAAAAAAGAACGTATCGGCCGTATGCTTCTTATGCATTCAAACAACCGCGAAGAAATCAAATACGCATGCTCGGGCGACATCGTTGCTCTGGTTGGCATGAAGGACACCACCACTGGTGATACCCTTTGTGACCCGGCAAAGCCGATCATTCTCGAGCGTATGGAATTCCCGGATCCGGTTATCGAAATCGCTGTTGAGCCGAAATCGAAAGCCGACCAGGAAAAAATGGGTCTCGCCCTTGCACGTCTTGCACAGGAAGATCCGTCGTTCCGCGTTAAATCCGACCACGAATCCGGCCAGACCATCATTTCCGGTATGGGCGAACTTCACCTCGACATTCTTGTCGATCGTATGAAGCGTGAATTCAAAGTCGAAGCAAACGTCGGCGCGCCGCAGGTTGCTTACCGTGAGACGATCTCGAAAGAAGTCGATATCGACTACACCCACAAAAAACAGTCGGGTGGTTCGGGTCAGTTCGCACGTATCAAGTTGACCTTCACCCCGGGTGAACCGGGTTCGGGCTTCTCCTTCTCCGATACCGTTGTTGGCGGTAACGTTCCGAAGGAATACATCCCGGGCGTACAGAAAGGTCTCGAAAGCTCGCTGCAGAGCGGTGTGATCGCAGGCTTCCCTGTAACCGACTTCTCTATCAAGTTGACGGACGGTGCATACCACGACGTTGACTCGAGCGTCATGGCCTTCGAAATCGCTGCTCGCGCAGCATTCCGCGAAGGTTTGGCAAAAGCTTCTCCGAAGCTGCTCGAGCCGATCATGAAGGTCGAGGTAGTGACCCCGGAAGAATACATGGGCGATATCATTGGTGACCTGAACAGCCGTCGTGGCCAGGTCCGTGACATGGACTCCCGTGGTATTGCACGCGTTGTTAACGCGTTCGTACCGCTGGCGAACATGTTCGGTTACGTCAACACGCTGCGCTCCATGTCCCAGGGCCGTGCCCAGTTCGTGATGCAGTTCGATCATTATGCCGACGTCCCGCAGGCAGTTGCGGACGAAGTCAAAGCCAAATCGGCCGGCTAAGGGCCAGCTAGAATAAACGGAGTTAGAAATGGCTAAAGAAAAGTTTGAGCGTACAAAACCGCACGTTAACGTTGGCACCATCGGCCACGTTGACCACGGTAAAACCACGCTGACCGCAGCAATCACCAAAGTTCTGGCAGAAGCCGGTGGCGCTTCGTTCCAGGACTACAGCATGATCGACAAGGCACCGGAAGAGAAAGCTCGTGGTATCACGATCTCGACCGCGCACGTTGAGTATGAGACCGAGAACCGTCACTACGCACACGTCGACTGCCCGGGCCACGCTGACTATGTTAAAAACATGATCACTGGTGCGGCACAGATGGACGGCGGTATCCTCGTCGTTTCGGCTGCTGATGGCCCGATGCCGCAGACCCGTGAGCACATCCTGCTCGCACGTCAGGTTGGTGTTCCGGCTCTCGTCGTCTTCATGAACAAAGTTGACCAGGTCGACGACGAAGAGCTTCTCGAGCTCGTCGAAATGGAAATCCGTGAACTTCTGTCGTCCTACGACTTCCCGGGCGACGATATTCCGATCGTCAAGGGCTCTGCTCTTGCTGCTCTGGAAGGTCGCGATGATGAAATCGGCAAAAACGCTATCCTCGAACTGATGAAAGCGGTTGACGACTACATCCCGGCTCCTGAGCGTCCGAAAGACAAGCCGTTCCTGATGCCGATCGAAGACGTGTTCTCGATCTCGGGTCGTGGTACGGTTGTAACCGGTCGTGTTGAAACCGGCGTTGTTAAAGTTGGCGAAGAGATTGAAATCGTCGGCATTAAAGACACCGTTAAAACCACCGTTACCGGCGTTGAAATGTTCCGCAAGCTGCTCGACCAGGGCGAAGCTGGCGACAACATTGGCGCGCTGCTGCGTGGTACCAAACGTGAAGACGTCGAACGTGGCCAGGTTCTGGCACACGTTGGCTCGATCACCCCGCACACCAAATTCGAAGCAGAAGCCTACATCCTGACCAAGGATGAAGGTGGCCGTCACACGCCGTTCTTCTCGAACTACCGTCCGCAGTTCTACTTCCGTACGACTGACGTAACCGGTTCGATCGAGCTGCCGGCAGGTACGGAAATGGTTATGCCGGGTGACAACGTTCAGATGACCGCAACTCTCATTGCACCGATCGCAATGGACGAAGGTCTGCGTTTCGCAATCCGTGAAGGCGGTCGTACCGTCGGCGCGGGCGTTGTTGCCAAGATCATCGAATAATTTTTTCTCTTGATCTTTGTGGAGCGGGCGGCTATGTAAGCCGCCCGCAACACTTTTGCGGCAATCGTCAACTCCAGTTGAGGGGCCGGTGTCCTTTTGAGGGCTCCGGTACATAATTACATGGATAGTCAGAACATTCGCATTCGCCTCAAGGCGTTTGACCATCGCGTGCTGGATCAGTCCACGCGTGAGATCGTCAATACGGCGAAGCGCACTGGCGCAGAGGTCCGCGGCCCGATTCCGCTGCCGACCCGCATCGAAAAGTACACTGTTCTGCGGTCTCCGCACGTGAACAAAAAGTCACGCGAACAGCTTGAAATCCGTACGCACAAGCGTCTTCTCGACATTGTCGACCCGACCCCGCAAACCGTCGATGCTCTTATGAAGCTCGACCTTGCGTCCGGTGTCGATGTCGAGATCAAACTTTAATCGGGAGTAAGCCGCAATGCGTAGTGGACTTATTACCCAGAAGGTCGGTATGACCCGCGTCTTCAACGACGACGGTTCCCACCTTCCTGTAACCGTTCTGAAGGTCGAAGATCTTCAGGTTGTCGCCAACCGTACCAACGACACCGACGGCTACGTCGCTGTTCAGCTTGGTTATGGCAAAGCGAAAGTGAAAAACGTATCCAAGCCGATGCGTGGCCACTTCGCCAAAGCCAAGGTTGAGCCGAAAGCCAAACTTGCTGAATTCCGCGTGAGCGAAGATGGCCTGATCGAAGTTGGTGCAGAACTTGCTGCAACCCATTTCGTCGAAGGCCAGTACGTTGACGTAATCGGCACGTCCATCGGTAAAGGTTTTGCCGGTGCGATGAAGCGTCACAACTTCGGTGGTCTGCGTGCGTCGCACGGTGTGTCTGTGTCGCACCGTTCGCATGGTTCCACCGGTCAGTGCCAGGACCCGGGCCGCGTCTTCAAAGGTAAGAAGATGGCTGGTCACCTCGGTGCCGCACGTGTAACCGTTCAGTCCCTTAAAGTCGTGTCTTCGGACGCCGACAAAGGCCTGATCCTGGTGCATGGTGCCGTTCCGGGTCACAAGGGTGCCTATGTCCTTGTCAAGGATGCCGTGAAGCGTGCTGCACCGGAAGGTCTGCCGTTCCCGGCCGCGCTCAAGGGTGCTGCCCCGGCCGCTGAAGAAGCTGTCGCCGAGGATAAGGAATAAGCATCATGAAGCTCGACATTCTCAAACTTGACGCTTCCAAGTCCGGTAAGATTGATCTTGCAGAAGACATCTTTGGTCTGGAAGTACGTCGTGACGTCCTGCACCGCATGGTGAACTGGCAGCTGGCAAAACGCCGTGCCGGTACCCACAAGGTAAAGGAAAAGTCCGAAGTTTCCGCAACCACGAAAAAATTCGTGCGTCAGAAGGGTAGTGGCGGTGCACGTCACGGTTCCCGTAAAGCCGCACAGTTCCGTGGTGGTGGTACCGTGCACGGTCCGCGCGTTCGCGACCACGCACACGATCTGACCAAGAAGTTCCGTAAACTCGCGCTGAAAACCGCTCTGTCGGCTAAGGCAAAAGACGGTAAGCTTATCGTTCTTGATAATGCGGAATTCTCGGACGCCAAAACCAAGAATCTGGTCGCAGTTTTCAATAAACTCGGCTGGAAGTCTGCACTGATCATCGACGGTGCGCAGGTCAACGAAGGTTTTGCACGCGCAGCGCGCAACATCCCGCAGGTTGATGTGCTCCCGCAGATTGGTGCTAACGTCTATGACATCCTGCGCCGTGACACCCTGGTGCTGACCAAGGGTGCGGTCGAAGCGTTGGAGGCACGTCTCAAATGACGATCATCAGCAAAGAGCGGATGTACGAAGTCATCCGCGCCCCGCATATCACTGAAAAGTCGACGCTGATTTCTGAACACAACGCAGTTGCGTTCAAAGTTGCGATCGACGCCACCAAGCCGGAGATTAAGGCTGCTGTGGAAGGTCTGTTCGGGGTGAAGGTCAAGGCGGTCAATACCTCTGTGGTAAAAGGAAAGACCAAGCGTTTTCGCGGTATTTCCGGTCGTCGGAGCGATTTCAAGAAAGCGATGGTGACCCTCGAAGAGGGCCAGTCCATCGATGTGACTACGGGAATCTAAGACAATGGCTTTGAAGAAGTTTAAACCAACCTCTCCTGGTCGCCGTCAGCTGGTTCTCGTGGATCGTTCTGATCTCCACAAGGGCAAGCCGATCAAAGCGTTGACCGAAGGTCTTCGCAAGAAAGGTGGCCGTAACAACACTGGTCGTATCACCGCCCGCCGTATTGGTGGTGGTCACAAACGTCGTTACCGTCTCATCGACTTCAAACGTACCAAGTTTGACGTCGTCGGTACCGTCGAGCGTTTGGAATATGATCCGAACCGTACCGCGTTTATCGCACTGGTTCGCTATTCCGACGACGAGCTGGCCTACATCCTCGCACCGCAGCGTCTCGCTGTCGGCGACAACGTTGTTGCCGCTGAACGCGTAGACATTAAGCCGGGTAACGCCGCACCGCTGAAGAACATTCCGGTCGGTACCATTGTCCATAACGTCGAACTGAAAGCCGGTAAAGGTGGTCAGGTCGCACGTTCAGCAGGCTCGTATGTACAGCTTGTTGGTAAGGACCAGGGTTACGCCCAGCTTAAGCTGTCCTCCGGTGAGGTACGTTTGGTTCGTGGTGAATGCATGGCTACCATTGGTGCCGTGTCCAACCCGGACCATCAGAACTCGAACCTTGGTAAAGCCGGCCGTAATCGCTGGCTTGGCAAGCGTCCTTCGGTTCGTGGCGTTGCCATGAACCCGATCGATCACCCGCATGGTGGTGGTGAAGGTCGTACGTCGGGTGGTCGTCACCCGGTTACGCCGTGGGGCAAGCCTACCAAGGGCAAACGTACCCGCTCGAACAAAAAGACCGACGCGCTCATCATGCGCCGTCGTCACAAGAGCTAACGGAGGAGGCTAGACTATGGCGCGTTCCGTTTGGAAGGGTCCGTTTGTTGACGGATACCTTCTTAAGAAAGCCGATACTGTCCGTGCCTCAGGCCGGAATGAGGTAATTAAGACCTGGTCGCGGCGTTCGACGATTCTGCCGCAATTCGTAGGCCTCACCTTTGGGGTTTACAATGGCCAGAAATTCCTGCCGGTGCTCGTGACCGAAGATATGATTGGTCACAAGTTCGGTGAATTCTCGCCGACCCGTACCTACTATGGTCACGCGGCCGACAAAAAGGCGAAGAGGAAGTAACGATGGGTAAGAAAGCTGACATCCGTCGGCTGGCGGATAACGAGGCCGCGGCTTCGCTCCGGGCAGTACGCATTTCCCCGCGTAAGCTCAACCTCGTCGCCGAGTCGATTCGTGGTATGAAGGCAGAAGCTGCTTTGGCAGAGCTGACCTTCTCCAATAAACGCATTTCGCAAGACGTCAAAAAGCTGCTGGAATCGGCAATCGCTAATGCCGAAAACAACCATCAGCTCGATGTTGACCGTCTCTATATTAAAGAGGCATCTGTTGGTAAGGCCTTCGTAATGAAGCGCTGGCGCGCCCGTGCACGCGGTCGTGTTGGCAAAATCATTAAGCCGTTCTCCAACATGCGCATCGTCGTTTGCGAACGTGAGGAGGCCGAGTAATGGGTCAGAAAATTAATCCGATCGGTCTGCGCGTTGGCATTAACCGTA
Source organism: Thalassospira indica (assembly GCF_003403095.1). NCBI lineage: Bacteria > Pseudomonadati > Pseudomonadota > Alphaproteobacteria > Rhodospirillales > Thalassospiraceae > Thalassospira > Thalassospira indica. The sequence continues at coordinate 1,902,428 of NZ_CP031555.1, forward strand.
CCTGGGATTCCCGCTGGTACGCCAACAAGGCCGATTTCGCTGGTCTTCTTCACGAAGATCTCGCGATCCGCAATTTCATCTTCGACCGTCTGAAACAGGCGGGTGTATCGAAGGTGATTATCGAACGTCCGGCGAAGAAAGCCCGCATTTCGATCCACACCGCTCGTCCGGGCGTTGTGATCGGGAAAAAAGGCCAGGACATCGAGAAGCTCAAGAACGATCTGCAGAAACTGGCAAATGCCGAAGTGCAGGTTAACATCATCGAGATTCGCAAGCCGGAACTCGATGCCAAGCTGGTCGCTGACAACATCGCCCAGCAGCTTGAGCGCCGTGTTTCGTTCCGTCGCGCTATGAAGCGCTCGGTTCAGAACGCAATGCGTCTCGGTGCCGGTGGCATTCGTATTAATGCTGCTGGTCGTCTTGGTGGCGCAGAAATCGCCCGTACCGAATGGTACCGTGAAGGTCGCGTTCCGCTGCATACCCTGCGTGCGGACGTTGATTATGGCACTTCGGAAGCACACACCACCTACGGTGTTTGCGGTCTGAAGGTCTGGATCTTCAAGGGCGAAATCATGGCACATGATCCGTTGGCTTCTGAGCGTCGCGCTCTCGAGTCGGCTGGTTCCGGTCGTAAGTAAGGAGATCCCGATATGCTTTCTCCGAAACGTACAAAGTTCCGCAAAGCCCACAAAGGCCGCCTCAAAGGCGAAGCCAAGGGTGGTACCGAACTTAATTTCGGCGCTTATGGCTTGAAAGCCATGGAGCCGGAGCGTATAACGGCGCGTCAGATCGAAGCGGCTCGCCGCGCGATCACCCGCCACATGCGCCGTCAAGGCCGTGTGTGGATTCGCGTTTTCCCGGATCTCCCGGTCTCGCAGAAGCCTGCCGAAGTCCGTCAGGGTAAAGGTAAAGGCTCGCCTGAATATTGGGCGGCACGCGTTAAACCGGGTCGGATCATGTTTGAACTCGACGGTGTTCCGTTGGATCTTGCACGCCGTGCTTTCGAGCTGGCAGCGGCAAAATTGCCGATCAAGACCAAGTTTGTCACCCGTCTTGGTGAAGGGGAGTAATTAGTGATGAAAATTGCTGATCTCCGCGCTAAAAGCGCTGACGAACTGAAGCAGCTGCTTCTGGACCTGCGTAAGGAATCGTTCAATATGCGTTTCCAGCAGGCTTCGGGGCAGTTCGAGAACACTGCGCGGGTCCGCCAGGTCCGTCGTGATATTGCCCGCATTAAAACCCTTCTCGGTAACGAGAAGGGTGCAACCGCGGCCTAACTGGACACGCAGAGGAGTAGACACACATGCCGAGGCGTGTATTGCAGGGGACAGTCGTTTCGACCAAAAACGACAAGACCGTGGTGGTCCGAGTGGAGCGCCAGGTCATGCACCCGCTGTATAAAAAGTACGTGCGTAAGTCGAAGAAATTCCACGCGCACGATGAAGAGAACCGCTTCAAAACGGGTGACGTTGTTCGCATTCGCGAATGCAAACCGATCTCGAAGTTGAAGTCTTGGGAAGTAGTGGTCGAGGAGTGAGTCCTCAGCCCAATCATAGTCAAGGGGTAAACCCATGATCCAGATGCAGTCCAATCTGGACGTCGCCGACAACAGCGGCGCTCGCCGCGTCCAGTGCATCAAGGTGCTGGGCGGCTCGAAGCGCAAAACCGCCAACGTTGGTGATGTTATCGTGGTTTCCGTCAAGGAAGCCATTCCGCGCGGTCGCGTAAAGAAGGGTGCAGTTCACAAAGCTGTCATCGTTCGCACCGCAAAGGAAATTCGTCGTGCCGATGGCTCGGCGATCCGCTTTGACCGCAACGCTGCCGTTCTCATTAATGCGAACGGCGAGCCGATCGGCACGCGTATTTTTGGCCCGGTAACCCGTGAACTTCGTTCTAAAGGTTACATGAAGATCATTTCGCTCGCTCCGGAGGTGCTGTAATGGCTGCCAAGATTAAAAAGGGCGATCGCGTCGTTGTTCTGACGGGTAAAGACAAAGGGAAAACCGGCGAAGTTCTCGCCGCTTTCCCGACCGAGAACAAAGTTCTGGTTTCGGGCATCAACCTGGTGAAACGTCACCAGCGCCCGACCGGTGCTGATGCTGGTGGCATCGTCGAAAAGGAAGCAAAAATTGCTGTTTCCAACGTCGCGATTGTTGACCCGAAAGAAAACAAGCCGACCCGCGTCGGTTTCAAGACCCTCGATGATGGTCGCAAGGTTCGCGTAGCGAAGCTCAGCGGCGAAGTCATCGACAACTGAGGGACGGAAAAATGACGCGCCTGCGCGAACATTACAAAGAAGTGGTGCGTGACGCACTCCAGAAGGAGTTCTCCTACGAGAACACCATGGAGATTCCGCGCCTCGAGAAAATCGTGATCAACATGGGTGTCGGCGACGCCACCCAGGATCGTAAGAAGCTGGAAGGTGCTGCTGCGGATCTCGCTGCTATCACCGGTCAGAAGCCTGTCTTCACCAAAGCGAAAAAGTCCGTTGCGGCTTTCAAGCTGCGTGAAGGTATGAACATCGGTTGTAAAGTGACCTTGCGTCGCGACCGTATGTTTGAGTTCTTGGACCGCTTGGTCACCATCGCGCTGCCGCGCGTTCGTGACTTCCGCGGCCTGAACAAAAAATCTTTCGATGGTCGTGGCAACTTTGCCATGGGCTTGAAAGAACAGTTCGTCTTTCCTGAGGTAGAGTACGACAAAGTCGACTCTGTTCGCGGGATGGATATCATCATTTGTACCACGGCTAAGTCCGACGATGAAGCTCTCGCCCTTCTTAAGGGCTTTGATCTTCCGTTCGGAAACTAACGGAGGTTGGCCCATGGCCAAGAAAAGCGCTGTAGAGCGTGAACTCAAACGTGAACGCCTGGCAAAAAAATATGCTGCCAAGCGTGCCGCCCTTAAAGCGGTTATCGCAAATCGCGAGACGACCCCTGAGGATCGTATCGTTGCTGTGATGAAACTCGCCCAGCTGCCGCGTAACTCGGCTCGTATCCGTCAGCGTATTCGCTGCCAGATCACCGGTCGTCCGCGTGGTGTCTATCGCAAATTCCGCCTGTCCCGTATCGCGCTTCGTGAACTTGCTTCACGTGGTCAGATCCCGGGCATGGTGAAGTCGAGCTGGTAAGGAGGACATCACATGTCGATGACTGATCCAGTCGGTGATATGCTCACGCGTATCCGTAACGGCCAGCGCGTTGGTAAATCCAGCGTCGTTTCGCCGGCTTCGAAACTGCGTACCGGTGTGTTGGATGTTCTCCAGCGCGAAGGTTATATCCGCGGTTACAATGTTAATGAAATTCGCAAGGGCGTCAGCGAAATCACCATCGAACTCAAATATTTTGAGGGTGATGGCGTGATTAAGCAGATCGACCGCGTCTCGACCCCGGGTCGTCGTGTATATTCGAAGATCAAAGATCTTCCGAAGGTATATAACGGTCTGGGCATCGCAGTCCTGTCCACTCCGCGAGGGGTTCTATCGGATCAGGAGGCTCGCGAGCAGAATGTCGGCGGCGAAATCCTCTGCAAGGTATTCTAAGGAGGGCCAACGATGTCGCGAGTAGGAAAAAACCCGGTGGTCGTGCCTAACGGCGTTACCATCACCTTGACCGAAGAGCAGATCAGCGCAAAAGGCAAGCTCGGTGAGCTTAACTTGGCTTTGACCTCGGACGTATCCGTCACTCAGGAAGATAACCAGATCTTCGTGAAACCTAAAAACGATAGCAAGCGCGCACGTGCCCTTTGGGGTACCACCCGTGCCAATATCGCGAACCTCGTTACCGGGGTTTCGGAAGGGTTCACCAAGAAACTGGAAATCACCGGTGTTGGTTACCGTGCGCAGGTTCAGGGCAAAAACCTGGTTCTGCAGCTTGGCTTCTCACATGACGTAGAAATGGAGATCCCTGCGGGTCTTAACGTCGTTGCTGAAAAGCCGACCCTCGTCGCCATTTCTGGCGCAGATAAACAACTCGTTGGTCAGTTCGCTGCGAATGCACGCGGCTGGCGCGGTCCGGAGCCTTACAAAGGCAAGGGTGTCCGCTACGAAGGCGAGTATATCTTGCGCAAAGAAGGCAAGAAGAAGTAAGGACAGGCACGATGAAAAACGTGAGAAGCCTATTCGAACGCCGCAAGCGTCGCGTTCGTTTTGCGATCCGCCAGAAAGCGGCCGGTCGCCCGCGCCTCAGCGTGCACCGTTCGAACGCCCACATCTATGCTCAGATCATCGACGACGTCAAAGGCACCACCTTGGTGGCTGCTTCGACCATGGAGAAAGATCTGAAGGCGAAAGGCAGCAATGCCGACGCCGCTGCTCTGGTTGGCAAGGCAATTGCCGAGCGCGCAGTCAAAGCTGGTGTGAAAACGGTCGTTTTCGATCGTGGCGGGTATCTGTTCCATGGCCGGGTGAAAGCTCTGGCCGATGCCGCCCGTGAGGGCGGTCTGGACTTCTAAGGAGCACGACCATGGCACGTAACCAGAATCAACAGCAGCAGGCGCCGAAAGCCCGTGAAGAAAACGAACTCGTCGACAAGCTGGTTGGTATCAACCGCGTCGCGAAAGTCGTTAAGGGCGGCCGTCGCTTTGCTTTCTCCGCAATGGTAGTTGTCGGTGACCAGCGCGGTCGCGTCGGATACGGCACGGGTAAAGCCCGTGAAGTTCCGGAAGCGATCCGTAAGGCCACCGAAGCTGCTAAACGTAACATGATCCGCGTTCCGCTGCGTGAAGGCCGTACCCTTCACCATGATACGCAGGGCCATTTCGGTGCAGGCAAGGTTATCCTTCGCTCCGCTCCGGCTGGTACCGGTATCATCGCAGGCGGTGCGATGCGTGCGGTTTTCGAAACCATGGGCGTTCAGGACGTTGTGTCCAAATGCACCGGTTCGAACAACCCGCACAACGTGATCCGCGCAACCCTTGACGCTCTGGTCAACGGTGCTTCCCCGCGTCAGGTCGCTGCTAAGCGTGGCCTGAAAGTCGGTGACGTCGTTGCCCGTCGCGATAGCGGTTCGGCTGCTGCCGCCGTTCTCGAAAAGGAGTAATTCGATATGGCTGCTAAGAAAAAAGCGACCGTACGCGTTACCCAGACGGGTTCGCCGATCGGACGTCCGGCTGATCAGCGCCAGACCCTCGTTGGTCTTGGCCTGAACAAACTGCACCGGACTCGTGAGCTGGAAGATACTCCGGCTGTTCGCGGTATGATCGCAAAGGTCAAACACCTCGTCCGTGTGGACGAGGCTTGATTGACCCCAGATCGAAAAGGTGTTGAACGATGAAACTCAACGAACTCGCCGATAACCCGGGTGCCCGCAAGGCGCGCACCCGCGTCGGTCGCGGCATCGGTTCGGGCAAAGGCAAAACTTCTGGCGCAGGTCAGAAGGGTCAGAAGTCCCGTTCGGGTGTAGCCATCAATGGCTTCGAAGGTGGGCAGATGCCTATCTATCGCCGTCTTCCGAAACGCGGCTTCAAAAACCCGTTCAAGAAACAGTTCGGCGTTGTGAACCTTGGTACCCTTCAGACTGCTGTTGATAACGGCGTTCTTGAAGAAGGTGCAAATGTCACCGTCGCTGTTCTTGCGGAAAAAGGTCTGGCTCGTCCGCAGAAAGACGGTCTGCGTCTTCTTGCCAAAGGCGAACTGAAAGCGAAACTGAACATCGAAATCTCCGGTGCTTCCAAAGCAGCTGTCGAAGCTGTCGAGAAAGCTGGTGGTTCGGTCAAGGTTCTTGCTCCGGTCGCTGCTGCAGAATCCGCAGAATAAGCCTAAATTGACTTCGAGAGGGTCCGGTTCCAGTACACGGGACCGGACCCTCCAGTTTATGTGTATTGGGAGATGAGTGCATGGCATCGGCCGCCGAGCAGCTTGCCGCGAACCTGAATTGGTCCGCTTTTTCAAAGTCGACCGAGCTTAAAAAGCGTATTTGGTTCACTTTGGGCGCGCTTATTGTTTACCGCCTTGGAACCTATATTCCGGTTCCGGGTGTCGACCCGTCCATTCTTGCTGACATTTTCCGTCAGAATGCGGGCGGTGTTCTGGGCATGTTTGACATGTTCGCCGGTGGTGCGCTGGGTCGTATGACGATCTTTGCGCTGAATATCATGCCGTACATCTCGGCCTCGATTATTATTCAGTTGATGACGACTGTTTCGCCAACCCTTGAGCAGCTCAAGAAAGAAGGCGAACAGGGTCGCAAAAAGATTAACCAATATACCCGCTATCTGACGGTGTTGATTGCAACGGTGCAGGCGTGGGGCATTGCCGTTGGTCTTGAAAGCATGACCGGTTCAACCGGTGCTGCTGTTCCGGATCCGGGCATGTTCTTCCGCATTACCGCGGTGATCACCCTTGTTGGTGGCACCATGTTCCTGATGTGGCTTGGTGAGCAGATCACCCAGCGCGGCATTGGTAACGGTATTTCGCTGATCATTTTTGCCGGTATTGTTGCCGGCCTGCCAAGCGCGATTGCAGGCACCCTTGAACTGGGTCGTACCGGTGCGATCTCTGCACTGGTGATCGTTGCAATCATCGTTCTGGCAATCGCAGTTATCGCTTTCATCGTCTTTGTTGAACGTGCGCAGCGCCGCGTTCTGATCCAGTACCCGAAACGCCAGGTCGGCATGAAGGTCATGGAAGGTCAGAGCTCGCACCTGCCGCTCAAGATCAACACTGCCGGTGTTATTCCGCCGATCTTCGCAAGCTCGCTGCTGCTCATGCCGCTGTCGGTTGCCCAGTTCACCACCGGTGTTGATGCCCCGGCCTGGTTGACGACTGCAACGGCACTGCTTGGCCGTGGTCAGCCGCTTTATATTGCGCTTTATATCGGTTTGATCGTCTTCTTTGCCTTCTTCTACACCGCGGTTGTTTTCAACCCGGAAGATACGGCAGACAACCTGAAGAAACATGGTGGCTTTATTCCGGGCATTCGTCCGGGTAAAAATACAGCCAACTATCTGGATTTCATTCTGACCCGTCTGACGGTGATCGGTGCAGCGTATCTCGCATTCGTCTGTATCCTGCCGGAACTGCTGATCGCGGAATGGTCTGTTCCCTTCTACTTTGGTGGGACTAGCCTCCTGATCGTTGTCACGGTAACCATGGATACCGTTGCGCAGGTTCAGTCTCATATGCTGGCTCATCAGTATGAAGGCCTGATCAAGAAATCCAAACTGCGTGGTCGCCGCCGTTAAAGGCGACCACCGCATTCAGGGGGAAGACGATGAACATTATCCTTCTTGGCCCTCCCGGCGCAGGGAAAGGTACCCAGGCCAAGCGTCTTGAAACAGGACGCGGCATGATCCAGCTCTCGACGGGCGACATGCTCCGCGCGGCGGTTGCTGCTGGCACGGAACTGGGGCAGAAGGCAAAGGAAGTCATGGATGCGGGCCAGCTCGTATCCGACGATCTCATGATCGGTCTGATTTCCGAACGACTTGACCAGGATGATACCAAGGGTGGTTTCATTCTGGACGGGTTCCCACGCACCACCGCCCAGGCAGAAGCTCTGGACGAAATGCTGGAATCCAAGGGACTGGCACTTGATTATGTGATTGAACTGCGTGTTGACGATGCAGCACTGGTGGCCCGTATTGTTGGCCGCTATACCTGCGCGAAATGCGGGCAGGGCTATCACGACGAGTTCCAGAAACCCGCCAAGGAAGGTGTCTGTGACGTATGTGGCAGCACCGAATTTAAACGCCGTGCGGACGACAATGCCGAGACGGTCACTTCGCGACTGGAAGCTTATCACAAGCAGACAGCACCGATCATTCCTTACTATGAAAAGGTCGGTAAGCTGAAAACAGTTGACGGGATGGCTGAAATCGACCAAGTTACGCGCGAGATTGAAGCCATCCTGGGGTAATTTCCCGGGCAGGGCGTTTTTTTGCTGGCGGGTTGGCAGTAATGCTGGCCCGCTTTTGCAGCGTCCTACCCTACCGGATCTGCCCCTGGGTTTGTTAACAGGAAACAGGAGTTCACATAGTGGCTCGTATTGCTGGCGTAAACATCCCGACCGCTAAGCGTGTCGTGATTGCGCTTACCTACATCACCGGTATTGGCCCGGCTAAAGCCAAAGAAATTTGCGCAAAGGTCGGAATCGAATCCGCAACCCGCGTTCATCAGCTTTCTGATGACCAGGTTCTGAAGGTTCGTGAAGTCATCGACGCTGATTACACCGTCGAAGGCGACCTCCGTCGTGAAACCGCAATGAACATTAAACGTCTGATGGACCTGGGCAGCTATCGCGGCCTGCGTCATCGTCGCGGTCTCCCGGTACGCGGTCAGCGTACCCACACCAACGCTCGCACCCGTAAGGGCCCGGCTAAGCCGATTGCTGGCAAGAAGAAGTAAGGTAGGGGAACGACAATGGCGAAGACTCCTCAGACTCGCGTGCGTCGCCGCGAGCGCAAGAACATTACGAACGGTATCGCGCACGTAAACGCGACCTTCAACAACACCATGATCACCATCACCGACGTACAGGGAAATACCATTTCCTGGTCGACCGCTGGTGGTATGGGTTTCCGCGGTTCGCGTAAATCGACTCCGTATGCTGCACAGATGGCTGCCGAAGACGCAGGTAAAAAAGCTGCTGAACACGGTATGAAAACCCTCGAAGTACAGGTTAAAGGCCCGGGTTCGGGACGTGAATCTGCACTGCGTGCGCTTCAGGCTGTCGGTTTCACCATTACGTCGATCAAAGACGTAACGCCGATTCCGCACAACGGTTGCCGTCCGCGTAAACGTCGTCGCGTCTAATCGCGTCGATCCTTGCGGACGACCCCGCGTTTGGGCCCGGGATGACCGGGCCTCTTCGCGTTTCTCGTGGGGGCAAGTTTATTGCCCTCCTTTCCATAGGCTCCAGTTGCGAAGGTGGGTCTCGTGATTCAAAAGAACTGGCAGGAACTGATTAAGCCGACGAAGCTTGATGTTACTCCGGGTACTGATGCCAGCCGTATTGGTACGATCGTGGCAGAACCGCTGGAGCGCGGTTTTGGTCAGACTCTGGGTAACGCGCTGCGTCGCATTCTGCTGTCGTCGCTCCAGGGTTCGGCAGTTACCGCGATCCAGATCGACGGTGTATTGCACGAATTTTCGTCGATCCCGGGTGTGCGTGAAGATGTCACCGACATCATCCTGAACATCAAGACCATGGGCGTGCGTATGCATGCTGAAGGTCCGAAGAAAATGGCTCTGAAGGCGACCGGCCCCGGTGCCGTCACCGCAGGTCAGATCGAAACCGGTGCGGATATCGAAATCCTTAACCCGGATCTCGAGCTTTGCCATCTTGACGATGGTGCTACGCTCAACATCGAATTCACCGTTGATAACGGTAAAGGCTATGTTGCAGCCAGCTCGCACAGCTCGTCGGACGCGCCGATTGGTCTTATTCCGATCGATGCGATCTTCAGCCCGATCCGTAAAGTGGCCTACAAGGTGGAAAACACCCGTGTTGGTCAGGATACCGACTTTGACAAGCTGTCGCTGACCGTTGAAACCAACGGTGCACTGACCCCGGAAGATTCGGTTGCGCTTGCTGCCCGTATCCTTCAGGACCAGCTGTCGCTGTTCGTCAACTTCGAAGAGCCGGAAGCGGTTGTCGAAGAGAAGAAAGAAGACGAACTTCCGTTCAACCGTAACCTTCTGCGTAAGGTTGACGAGCTTGAGCTGTCGGTACGTTCGGCTAACTGCCTGAAGAACGACAACATCATCTATATCGGTGATCTTGTTCAGAAGACCGAAGCAGAAATGCTCCGTACGCCGAACTTCGGCCGTAAGTCGCTGAACGAAATCAAGGATGTTCTGGCTCAGATGGGTCTGCATCTTGGTATGGAAGTCGGCGGTTGGCCGCCGGAAAACATCGAAGAACTTGCTCGCAAGTTCGAAGATCCGTTCTAAGAACGGGTCTTCGGCCTTCGGGCCGAGATCGGAACATTCATGTTCCAAACCGGAGACCCCAGTTGTTTGGGCATCCGGCGGGCTTGTTGCCCACACCGCACGTGCATAACCTGGCCTTTGCGTAAAAGTGATCAGGGTGGCGGCGCGGTTTTACAATCGGTTTCGTGAGCGAAGCCAGGCTATTAAGGAGAGTTACCATGCGTCACGGTATGCAAGGCCGTAAGCTTAATCGTACTTCGTCCCATCGTAAGGCGATGTTTGCCAACATGGCAGTTTCACTGCTCACCCACGAGCAGATCAAAACCACTCTTCCGAAGGCCAAGGATCTTCGCCCGTATGTCGAAAAACTGATTACGCTGGGCAAGCGGGGCGACCTGCATGCACGCCGTCAGGCCATTTCGATCCTGCGTGACGACAAAGTCGTAGCCAAGCTGTTCGGCGAAATCGCTGACCGCTACAAAGAGCGTGCTGGTGGTTACACCCGCGTTCTCAAGGCCGGCTTCCGTTATGGCGATGCGGCTCCGGTTGCTGTGATTGAACTTGTCGATCGCAACGCCGATGCAAAAGGCGCGGAAGACCGTGCTCGCCTCGAAGCAGAGGGCGAAGGCGAAGAAGCAGCTGAATAAGCAACGCTTCGGCCTTTAAGAAACAGAAACGGGCGATGCCTTATGGCGTCGCCCGTTTTCTTTTTGCTAAATGACATAAATTTCATATTTCCGACAAGGTTGCGCGTAAGGTCTAGTTTCCCTAATTGATGACAAGTCTTTGTCGGTCACGGGACCGCGAACAAGCAAACCAAAAGAGAGAGTGTGACGTGCAGGCAAGATGGATTTCAAAGATTGTCGCCTTTGCCATAATCGGACTGACGACGATTTCGAGCACAGGCAATCTGGCCCATGCCCAAAGCGATGAAGCCACCCTGGACCGGCGTTTGCCGTCAAGCCAGGCGGACATCAAGATGTCGCTTTCGCCATTGGTCAAACAAACCGCCCCGGCGGTTGTCAACATCTACACCAAAAAGGTCGTCGAACAGCGCCAGCGCACACCGTTCTTCAATGACCCGTTCTTCAAACAGTTCTTTGGTGATCGGTTCGACGGTGCCTTTGGTGCCCCGCGCCAACGGGTTGAACGGTCGCTTGGATCGGGGGTAATTGTCTCGGGCAACGGCACGATCATCACCAACCATCATGTCATCAATGGCGCCAGCGAGATCCGCGTCGTCTTGCATGACAACCGTGAATTCGATGCCGATCTGGTTGGCTCGGACGAACGCACCGATCTGGCTGTGTTGAAACTGCGCAATGTGGATGCCGAATTGCCGGCCATTCCGTTTGGCGACTCTGATGCGGTCGAGGTTGGGGATCTTGTCCTTGCCATCGGCAACCCTTTTGGTGTCGGTCAAACTGTCACCAGCGGCATTATTTCGGGTCTGGCACGTGCCGGTGTCACCGGCCAGGATTACCAATCCTTCATTCAGACCGATGCCGCGATTAACCCGGGGAATTCCGGCGGGGCATTGGTCGATATTGATGGCAACCTGATCGGCGTGAACTCGGCGATCTTTACCAAATCTGGCGGATCGAACGGCATCGGTTTTGCGGTTCCGGCCAATATGGTCAAGGTGGTGATGCGCGGCCTGATCAGTGGCGATCTTCGCCGTCCGTGGTTGGGTGCGGCCGGGCAGTCGGTGACGGCCGATCTGGCGGCATCCCTTGAATTGGATCGCCCGCATGGCGTTTTGATCAACAAGGTTCGCCCTGGCAGCCCGGCTGAACGCGGCGGCCTGCAATCAGGGGACGTTGTGATTGCGGTCAATGGCTTGGCGGTTGATAACCCGAACGAGCTTAAATTCCGTATCGCAACGCTTGAGCTGAACGGCGAGGCAAAGCTGTCAGTTCTGCGGCGCGGGGCCGAAACCATCCTTGCCATGCCGCTGGAAGTCGCACCGGAAATTCCCGCCCGTGACGAAAGCATCATCGATGGCCGCAACCCGTTTAGCGGCACCAAGATCGCCAATATGAACCCGGCACTGGCTGATGAACTGGGCATCGACACCCTCAGTGAAGGCGTTGTCATCCTGGCCGTTGCCCGCGATAGCCTCGCACGTCGCACCCGTCTTCAGGCCGGTGACTATATTGTCGAGGTCAATGGACAGCCGATTGATACCGTCGCGCGTTTCAAGGAAGTCGTCCGTGCCGGTGAACGCAGCCGCGACTGGAAGATTTCCGTCAAACGCGATGGCAAGGTCCTGACCGGTGATTTCACCCTGTAACTGTCAGGCCGGATACCCAAAACAAAGGCGCGCACCGCTGTGGTGCGCGCCTTTTTGTATCTTGGTCAGTCGGCATTGCCAGACACGGGCCGATGACGCAGCATCATCAGGGCGGCAAAGGTCACAAGGCCGAGCGCAATGGTCAGTAAAATCGCATACTGCCCGTAATCATCAATCAACAGCCCAAAGACAAACGGGGCGGCCGCCTGCGCAAAGCGCGATGGCGCCATGATATAGCCTTGCCGGGCGCCATATCCCACCGGGCCAAAGGTCGCCAGTGGCAAGGTGCCCTTGGCGATTGTCAAAATGCCATTGCCGATCCCGTGCAGGCTGGTAAATAGCATCCCGACCGGCCCGCCAAAAATCAAAAGCAATACAGCGCCGATGGGGTGGGTCAGGGCCGAAAGCCGTGATGAAATCAGCGGATGCATCTTTTTCAGCAACCCGAACTCGGCCAACCGGCCCGCAACCTGTGCTGGTCCAACCAGCGATGCCGCAATCAGTGCACCGGCCGCATCCATCCCCGAAATTTGCAACAGGCGCGGTAGGTGTGCCGCCATGGCGGTTGCGGTAAACCAGCTGGCGGCAAACACGATGGCCAGCAAGATCATTGGCATGTTGAAGATATCCGAACGCGATAGCTTGGCCGGGGGCGGGGCAGGGACGGGTTTGCTCTTGTTGTATTCTGCTATGGTCGGCGCGTCACCTTTGGTGCGCGGGATCAGAAACAGATTAAGCGGCAAGCCCAGCACGATATGCATCGCCGCCCAGAAATAGCACGCCGTGCGCCAGTCAAATTCGGCTTCTAACCCGGCGGTAATCGGCCAGCAGATCGTGCTGGCAAAACCGGCAATCAGGGTAATGCCGGTGATCGGTCCGCGTGCATCATGGCCATAAATCCAGCTCAGCGTGGCAAAGGCCGACTCATAAAGCCCCATCGACATGCCAACACCAATGACGCACCACGCAACACACATCATGGTCAGGCTATCGGCCGTACCCAGGAGCGCAAGACCCGCGGCAAAGATCAGGCTGGACACCGCCAGAACCGTGCGCCCGCCAAACTGATCAATCCGCGCCCCGGCCTTGGGGCCGAGCAACGCTGCAAACACCAGCGCAAGTGAAAAGGCGCCAAACGCCCAACCCGGCGGAATGCCAAGCTCAATTGCCATCGGCTCGGCCAGAATAGCCGGTAGATATAGCGTGGTGCCAAATGCAAGGGTCTGTCCCGTGCCCAACCCGATCACAATCGGCAATTTTGCGGGCGTGCCATGTGATGTTGACGTCATGGCAGGCCCCGACAGTCAAGGTCGGGCAGGCAGGCAAAAACGAGCGTCACGAACGTGTTCTTTTTGTTGCTTGGATGGAAACAAGCCTGAAAGCTATGCCGCACATATGCCAGCGTCAATCGACGATGTTTCGTCTGTCATCAATGTCATCTGCGTGTTACTTTCCGGTCAAGACGCCCCAAAAACCAACATCGTATTGTTCCAGTATGGTTTCCCTGTTTGAAAGTCAGGTCACGCGCCCTTTGGCCGACAGATTGCGCCCCGCCAAACTCGATGAAGTGGTGGGCCAGGGGCATCTGTTTGGCGATGATGGGCCGATCACCCGCATGATCAAGACCGGCCGTGTACCGTCCGTGATCCTCTGGGGACCACCGGGCTGTGGCAAGACGACACTGGCCCGCCTGATGGCCGATGTTGCCGATATGGCGTTTGAACCGCTCTCGGCGATCTTTTCTGGCGTTGCCGACCTGCGCAAGGTGTTTGAACGTGCCCGTGCGCGCCGTTCGACCGGCGGGGCAACGTTGCTATTCATTGATGAAATCCACCGTTTCAACAAGGCCCAGCAGGACAGCTTCCTGCCCTATGTCGAAGACGGCACCATCACCCTGATTGGTGCCACCACCGAAAATCCGTCGTTTGAGCTGAATGCAGCCTTGTTGTCACGCTGTCAGGTGCTGGTGCTCAAGCGTCTTGATGATCAGGGGCTTGAAGAACTTTTGGTGCGGGCCGAAAAGGAAATGGGCTTTGAGTTGCCGGTCACGCCAGAGGCACGTGAAACCCTGCGTGCCATGGCCGATGGCGACGGGCGTTATTGCCTGAATCTGGCAGAGGAACTGTTTTCCCTGCCGCCCAGCGAGGATGATGGTCCGCTTGGTGTGGCGGAGCTGGCCCGCACAGTGCAAAAGCGCATGCCGATTTACGATAAGGGCGATGACAGTCACTACAACCTGATCAGTGCGCTGCATAAATCCATTCGTGGCTCCGACCCGGATGCGGCCCTTTATTGGTTTAACCGCATGCTGGCCGGGGGCGAGGATCCCAAATTCGTTGCCCGGCGTCTGACCCGCATGGCGGTCGAGGATATCGGCCTTGCCGATCCGCAGGCCCAGCAATTCTGCATTGGCGCGTGGGAATCTTACGAACGCCTTGGCAGTCCCGAAGGCGAACTGGCCCTGGCACAGGCGGTGATTTACCTCGCCCTCGCCCCCAAATCCAACGCCGGTTATGCGGCTTATAAAAAGTCGCTCAAAATCGCGCGCGATACCGGCTCGCTGATGCCACCCGCCCATATCCTTAATGCGCCCACCAAGCTGATGAAGGATATCGGCTATGGCACCGGCTATGCCTATGACCATGATCAGGAAGATGGCTTTTCCGGCCAGAACTATTTCCCCGAAGGCATGCGTAGGCAGAATTTCTACGAGCCGGTTGAACGCGGCTTTGAACGTGATCTTAAAAAACGCGTCGAATATTTCGACCGCCTGCGCGCAGAGCGTCAAAAGAAACGCGACAATAACTAGCGTAAGGCGTGTTAGGTTCCAAATTGGAAACAATCTGGTGAAGAGTCTCTGGCTAAACAGATCGGTTTGGTAGGCGTAAGTTCAGGGCAACAAACGAACCCGGACTCGGAGACTGAAAATGACTAAAGTTCTGCATGTTAGCGCATCTGTGAATGGTGAGAACTCGAACTCCCGTCAGATCGCCCTCAAACTGATCGACCGCATCAAGGCCGCTGATTCTTCGGCAACCGTTATCGAACGCGATACCAACGAGGCAGTCGTTTCAGCGATCACCGGCGAAACCGTTGGTGCCTATTACACCCCGGCTGAAAACCGTTCCGAAGCTCAGAAAAAAGTGATCGCCGCATCTGACAAGATGGTGGCTGAGATTATGGATGCTGATGTTCTTGTCATCGGTGCACCGATGTACAACTTCTCCATCCCCTCGACCCTTAAGGCTTGGGTTGACCTGATTGCCCGCGTTGGTGTGACCTTCAACTACACCGAAAACGGCCCGGTTGGTCTGGTCGAAGGCAAAAAAGCCTACATCGTTGCCGCAACCGGTGGCGTTCCGGTCAATAGCCCGGCTGATTTCGCGACCCCGTACCTCAAACAGGTTCTGGCCTTTATCGGCATCACCGATGTTGAAGTCGTCGAAGCGTCTGGCTTTGGTGTTAACGCCGAAGAAGCCATGGCGAAGGCCATTGCCAATGTCGAAGCGGCCAAGCTTCCGGTCGCTGCCTAAGCATCCCGGTTAAAAAACTCCGATACATTCCCGCCGATCAGCGAATTTCCATATCCCCCCCTTGGTTTGCTGATTGACGGGCGTGTTTCCCGAAATGCCCGACGGTTCCCTCCCGTTCGGGCATTTTGATTCTTAACCTTTTGTGGTTAATGTATCGGAGTTCGCAAAAGGGCAGGTGGTGTCATTGAAACGGCTGGCGATGGTTGCAATCTGGGGACTGCTGGTACTGGCAGGCATTTTCGTAACGGTCCGTTTTACCGGGCTGATGGATCATATGTTGCCTGCAGGCGATCCCCCCAATATGACTTTCGGTCGCGATGCCGACCTTCCGAATGTGCCGAATTTCTTCCTTGCCTGTCCGGCTGACCGGCTGCCTGACAGTGATCGCGCCATGCAAAGTCCGTCTTTTGCGGCATCGGTCGCGACACTGACCGAAGTCTTGATCGAAACCGCCCCGGATCACGGCATGACGTTGATGACCGATGTTTCGGGTGGCAAGGCCGGTCGCCTTTATTTCCTGGCACGCTCGGCAGTATTTCGTTTTCCCGACTGGGTCGAGATCGAGCTGATCCTGCCTGAGGTCGATACTGAAACCGGCAATGATGTGGCTTTCTGTTTGTTCGCCCAATCGGTCTATGGCCACGATGATTTCGGGCAAAATGAAAAACGCACACGGGCCTGGCTTGCCGATGTCGAAGCCCGCATGGGACAAAATCAATAAACCGGGATTAAACCGCCAAGGCCAATGCGATTGATTATCCGTTGGCCATGCTGTTTGATACCCTTGGCTGGCATGGGCCCATGCCGTATTCACACGTGACATTTCAGGACTGAGGGAATAGGTTCCGCGCCATGCAATTTTCACCGTTGTTAATCGCATCCATTGCCTTGGGCGGTGCCATTGGTGCCGTTGCGCGTCACAGTGTTTCCGTCATGATGGGCTCTGTGATGGGTACTGGATTTCCCTGGGGAACCTTGACGGTCAATGTCGTCGGTTCGTTCCTGATGGGGGTGTTGATCGAGGTTTCCGCCCTTAAACTATCCATGGGGCTTGAAACGCGCGCACTCCTTGTGACCGGTTTTCTGGGGGCGTTTACAACTTTTTCGACGTTCTCGCTGGATGTCGCGACCTTGTATGAACGGGGCAATATGGGGCTTGCCGCCCTTTATGTTGGTGTTTCCGTGGTGGTCGGTATTTCGGCATTGTTTGGCGCAATCGCGCTGGTAAGGGGTATTCTGCAATGAGTGGTGTCACTCTGCGCAAGGTCAAGGCAGACGAGGCCGACATTCGGCTTGATCGCTGGTTCAAGCGCAACTGTCCCGAATTCACATTTGGTCAGGTCCAGAAATTCCTGCGTGGCGGTCAGATCCGTGTCGATGGCAAACGTGCCAAGGCCAATCAACGTGTTGAGCCGGGCCAGGAAATCCGTGTGCCGCCCGCGCCGGTTATGTCTGGTGGCGGCACCGGCCCATGGGCCGAAGACGGTTCGGGCTATAACCCGTCGGAAGTCCAGCAACGCAAACAGGCCGGCCCCGCCAAGTCGGATGCGACCGAGGCAGAGCTGCAAGCACTGCGCGATTCCGTTATTTTCTATGACGAGTTGGTTTTGGCGATCAACAAGCCCGCCGGCCTTGCCGTGCAGGGCGGGACCAACACTAATGTTCATGTCGATGGCATGCTTGATGCGCTGAAACTCGACAGCAAGGAACGCCCGAAGCTGGTCCACCGTCTGGATAAGGACACCAGTGGTGTTCTGTTGCTGGCCCGTTCGGCATCGGCGGCCCATGCGCTGACCAAGGCGTTCAAGGATAAATCGACCCGCAAGCTTTACTGGGCGATTGTCACCGGTGCGCCTGCGGAACGCGAAGGCATGATTGATGCCCCGCTTGCCAAAATCGCAGGCAAGGGCGGGGAGAAAATGGTCATCGACGAGAAGCTCGGAAAATCGGCACAGTCCGTCTTCCGTCAGCTTCACCGCGCCGGGCGCAAGGCGGCATGGCTTGCCCTGTCACCGCTGACCGGTCGTACTCACCAGTTGCGTGTTCATTGCGAGGCCATCGAATGCCCGATCCTCGGCGACGGCAAATATGGTGGACCCAAGGCGTTTATTGATGGCCTGTCCAATCAGATGCATCTGCATGCGCGTGCGATTGATTTCCCGCATCCCGTGACCGGCCATCGCGTCGTGATCGAGGCACCCGTGCCGGAACATTTCGCCGAAACGCTCAAAAAGCTGAACTTCGATCCGAAAACGCCGACCAAATTCCTGACCCCGGAAATTCACCGCGAAAAGGAAGAAAAGCCCAAACCAAAGGCAAAGCCGTCGCGTTCGCGCAAGAAATAAGGTGTTGTCGAAACAGCACCAGACACCGAAAAGCCGACGCACTGCGTCGGCTTTTTCGTCCTCCTGATCAAACGGCGTTGGGACACAGTCTGTACTAGGTATTTTTGCTGTCGAAACGTCTCATGAAGGCGTCATAGACCCGGTTCAGGTGTTGGGCATGAACCGTATTGCCCATGCGTTCACACATTTCGGCCTGGCCCTTGATCATCACGGCAAGCTGTTTGCGGCCGTTTTTGGTATGCACCATGCACTCACCCTCCTCAAGGGCGGTGACCAATGGAATATGCTCGCACTCGGCAATAGCCAGCACTTCCTCCTCGGTGAGGTCGCTGAAGTCGATGCAGTCGCGAAGTGTAAGCATGATCTGCCTCCTGTCGCAGAGAGCCTGCCTCTGTCGGGCAGGGCCCTGTGGGCCAGAATTCAATTGTAGCGCGCATTGCACCGCTTAGACAGTAATACAAAATTCACTTGTGGTTTCTGTTGCTTCCCGCACAGCACAAAAAATGCATGGCAATACAACCGCGGGAGACTCGATCTTTGAAACGCTTTCGATTAGTCTCCGCGTTCCAAATTTTTGATGAAAGACCCCACATGACCACTGATCCGCTCCGACTTGTGATTTTTGATTGCGACGGCACCCTTGTTGACAGCCAGCACGCCATTGCGCATTGCATGGATCATGCCTTTGCGCAGCACGGTCTGGACTGTCCGGGACTTGAAAACACGCGCACCATCATTGGTCTGAGCCTGCCCGAAGCCATCACAAAGCTGGCAAGCCCGGCACGGGTGGATGAGGACATCATCGCAGCCGTGACAGCGGCCTATAAAACCGCGTTCTTTACCCTGCGCCAGACCCCTGATTTCCACGAACCGCTGTTCCCCGGTGTGCACGAAGTTCTGATGGAAATCGATGGCCGCAAATGGCTAAGCGGTGTGGCAACCGGCAAGGCCCGTCGTGGCCTTGATGCGGTGCTGGCGCGCAACGAACTTGAAGGCCGCTTTGTCACCCTTCAGACCTGTGACAATCACCCGTCAAAGCCCAATCCCGCGATGTTGATGGCGGCCCTTGAAGAAACCGGGGTGGATGCGCCCAATGCGGTTATCGTCGGCGATACCAGCTATGACATCGAAATGGGCCGGGCGGCTGGCATGATCGCCATCGGTGTTGATTGGGGCTATCATGATGTCGATACGCTGCATAAATCAGGTGCGCACGCCGTCATCAGCCACTTTGATGAACTGACGACTGCCCTTGATACGATTTGGGAAATTGACCGTGACGCCGCTTAAGAATCCCGACCTTGCCCCGATCCGCTTTGAATTGACCCTGGCCGTCGATCCCGATGATGCGTTTAACGCCTTCACATCGGGCTTTGGCGACTGGTGGCCGACCGATACCCATTCGATCTCAAAAAAGGACTGCATCACGGTCGAATTCAATGACGGTGTCGGCGGGGAAATCATCGAACGGGTCAAGGGGCAGGATGATATCCCTTGGGGGAGGGTAAGAAGCTGGCAACCGGGCGAACATGTGTCCTTTACCTGGCATCCGGGCTGGAATGAAGGTGACTTTACGCTGGTTGAGGTGTCCTTTGACCTTAACGAGTTTGGTCGCTGCGTAATCCGTCTTGAACACAAGGCATGGGAAAATGTCGGCGAAATCGCACCGGCACTTCGTGAAGGCTACCTCAAAGGCTGGGAATTTGCCTTTGGCGAATGCTTTGGCAATTACCTGCGCCAAAAGCGCTGATCAGTACAGCTGGTATTCGATCAATTCACGCTGCAATTTCACCGGATCGCGGAACCAGTGGGTGATAAAGCCCAGTTCACGCGCCTGCTGAATGTTGCGCTCGCTGTCATCGATAAACAGGGTTTCGCGCGGGTTAAGCTTGAAGCGTGAAATCGCCAGATCAAAAATTCGCGGATCGGGCTTGGCGAGTTTTTCCTGGCCAGACACCAGAATGTCTTCGAAGTGATCAAGGAACTCAAAGCGTTCCAACGCATGCGGCCATGTTTCTGCCGACCAGTTGGTCAGGGCAAACAGGCGCACCTTTTTGCGTTTTTTAAGGTCTTCAAGAATCCCGACCGTTCGCTCAATCGCCCCGCCCAGCATTTCCGGCCAGCGTTCCTGCCATGCAGCGATCTCGTCATGATGCTGCGGATAGCGGTGCTGAAGGTCGGGGATGGAATTGGCAAAGCTCAGCATCCCCTGATCATGCAGATGGTTCCAGTGCGGATGGCAGACCTCGGCCAGAAAACGCTCCATCTCCGCATCGTCCTTGAACATCTTGCGATACAGATAGCGCGGATCCCAGTCGACAAGAACGCCGCCAAGGTCGAACAAAACCGTTTCAATATCGCGCATGTCTTCTCCATCTGGCTTGGTGTGGCTGCTTGGTGCCCCTTTTAATCAGGTGGCGTGCTATGGCGCAAGCAGCAGTTAAGTGACAGAACTCTATGCAATACTCTGTGGAATCATGATCCTTGTTGCGATTGGCACCGTAAACAAACTCGAACAAAATTCGGTAGCGTCTGATCGATGGTTACTGATCTGATGACAAGAAATTCATTTGCCAACCGGGCGTGCCATCGCGAATGATGGTGATACGGGAAAACCCGAAAACAGGAATCAGAGGAGGCTAGAACATGTGTACGCTAGACGGATGTGGCTCCCACGAACATCTCGGTCCGCCGCCCAAGGCAACCGATGAAGAACGCCGACTGTTTCTGAAGGGCGCAGTTGCCCTGCCTTTGGCTGTTATTCTTGCCGACCCGATGCTGGCCCATGCGGCCGGCCACGGCCTTGATAAAGTGACCATCACCACGCCAGAAGGCGATGAAATGGTCGCCGAAGTCGCCATGCCGGCAACCCTGCCTGCACCCACGGTCATTCTGATCCATGAATGGTGGGGGCTTAATGATCATATTCGCGCGGTGGCGGCTGAATATGCCAAGCAGGGCTATATCGCGCTTGCGGTTGATCTTTATGGCAAACCGCCTGCCACCACGCCGGATGGGGCACGTTCCCTGATGTCGTCGATGGATCCGGCGGTTGCGACCCGCAAATTGCAGGCCTCGGTTGAATTCCTGCGTAACCACAAGGACTCAACTGGCAAGGTTGGTTCGGTCGGTTGGTGCTTTGGCGGTGGCTGGTCGCTCAATACAGCACTTGCCACCAATATTGACGCAGCCGTGATCTATTACGGCAATGTCAAAAAGACCCCGGAACAGGTCGCAACGCTCAATGCGCCGATCATGGGCCATTTCGGCACCCTTGATAAAAACATCAACAAGGAAATGGTCGAAGGCTTCGAAGAATCGCTGCGCATCGCCGGCAAAACCGATTACCAGTTCTTCTGGTATGACGCCGATCACGCCTTCGCCAACCCGACCGGCGGTCGCTATGACGGCGAAGATGCCATGCTGGCCTGGGAACGCACCATGGCCTTCTTTGACGAGCATCTCAGCTGATCACAGCCAATGGTACGATGAAAAAAGGCCGGGTAAACCCGGCCTTTTTATTTGTCTGATGATTGGGCTTAATTCGTTGGATTGCCACGGTTTGCCCATTTGGTCGACCGGCGTTCGATCACGTTGAAAATCTCATACATCGCAATCCCCATCACCGCGATCACCAGCAATCCGGCAAACACCAGCGGCATGTTGAATTTCGACGACGCCGACAGCATCAAATAACCAACACCAACGTTTGACGCCACGGTTTCGGAAATCACCGATCCGACAAAGGCCAGCGTGATCGCAACCTTAAGCGATGCAAAGAAATACGGCATCGCACGCGGGAAGCCGACCTTGATCAGGATGTCGCGCCGTGTCGCACCAAGCGACCGCAACACATCACGCAATTCCGGCTCCAGCGTCGCAAGGCCGGTGGCGACATTGACCACAATCGGGAAGAACGAAATCAAAAACGCCGTGATGATCGCCGGTACCGTCCCGATGCCAAACCACATCACCAGAACCGGGACAAGCGCGACCTTGGGCACAGAGTTAAACCCAACCAAAAGTGGGTTGGCCGCATCATAAATCGCCCGGCTGGATCCGACCAGCGCGCCAAGCACCACACCAAACACCACGGCAATGGCAAAGCCCGCCAGCGTGGTATACAGCGTGTGATAGGCATGCATCCAGATCGCTTCATGGAACTGCCAGCCGACAATGATGCTTTCAGACGGGGTCGGCAGGACATAGGGCGGAATATTGAAAATCCGCACAATCAGTTCCCACAGAACGAAAAGCCCGATGGCGCTCAGCCACGGCGTTGCTTTGCGAAGGTTCAATTTCTTTTTCATGATTTTTTCCCGCCCTTCCTTATGATTCTCGCACGTCACGAATGTGACTGCGCAATTCGTGGACAAGATCGGTGAAAGGCTGGGTAAAGGTGGTTTCCTGATCGCGCGGGCGGGGCAGGGTGTTTTCACGTTCCACCAGGATCTTGCCCGGGCGTTTGGACATCACATAAATCGTATCGGCCAAATAAGCCGCCTCACGCAAATCATGAGTGACCAGAATAACCGTAAACGGCTTGATCATCCAAAGGTTCTGCAAAATGTCCCATAGCTCTTCACGGGTAAAGGCATCCAGCGCACCAAACGGCTCATCCAGCATCAAAAGATCCGGCTCATGGATCAATGACCGGCAAAGCGATGCGCGCTGCTGCATGCCCCCTGAAAGCTCCCACGGGTATTTGTCTTCGTGGCCTTCAAGCCCGACGGTTGCCAAAAGCTTGCGCGCGCGTTCTTCATATTCCGCGCGATGCTTGCGCAGTCGATTGCGGTGTGGTTTGACGATTTCCATTGGCAACAGCACGTTATCAAGGGTCGTTCTCCACGGCAGAAGGGTCGGGTTCTGAAACGCCATGCCGACAATCTTGAGCGGCCCTGAAACCTCCTTGCCATCGACAATCACATTGCCCTCAGATGGTGGCATCAGCCCGGAAACCAGTTTCAGCAAGGATGACTTGCCACAGCCCGATGGGCCGACAACGGCGATAAATTCGCCCTTGTCGATTTTCATGTTGGTGGTTTCAAGCGCCAGTTCATCGCCTTCGCTATAGCGAAGTTTGACGTCGTTGAGTTCGACGAAGCTTTTGGACACTGCAGTTATTCCCCCTGCTTGGCCTGATCGTATTCTTGTTTCTCTGTCATGGAAAACGGGACAGTCAGAAAATCCGACTGCCCCGCCTCATAAGATGATTACTTCAGCATGCGGTCTTCGGCAGACGGCATGAATTCATCGGTATAGATGTCGTCAACAGACGGCTTGTTCTCGAAACCGAATGCCAGGGCAACCTGATCGATGGCCTTGGCCATACGGTCGGCTTTGACAAGGCCCATGCCTTCTTCAAGGGTGACAGGGGTGACGACGTTTTCATCAATCGCCATCTGCAGACGCTGCTGTTCAAGGTCCGGGTTGATCAGCGGATCCGCTTCTTTAAGCGCTTCGATGGCTGCTGCCGGATCGGCAATCGCCGCGGCCCAGCCTTTGACCACACCGCGCAAGAAGCCTTTAAGCTCTTCCGGGTGGTTTTCCATCATGTCCGGCGATGCCAGGATGCCGTTGCCATAGAAGTCCATGCCATAATCTTTGTACATGAAGACGGTCAGGTCCTCCTTGGCAAGGCCCTGCGCCTGCAGGTTCAGGATCGAGGTGAAATAGTGACCGGAAATCGCATCCACATCACCACGCACCAGCATCGGCTCACGCAGCGGCGGGTCCATGCTTTCCCAGGTCACAGCATCCAGATCAAGACCGGTTGCCGATGCAAATGCCGGATACAGTTTGCGCGATGCATCAAAAACCGGCGCGCCAAGGGTCTTGCCAACCAGATCTTCCGGTTTGGTGATGCCGGAATCTTTTTTCATGAACAGCGCGAAAGGCGGGCGGTCATAGACCATGAAGATCGACTTCATGGCGCGATCCGGGTTGGATGCGTTGAATTCAACCAGCGAGTTGATATCGGCAAGGGATACGTCATAGGCACCGCTGGCAACACGGGTGATCGCGCCGACCGAACCGTTGCCCGAGTCAATCGTGACATCAAGGCCTTCTTCTTCAAAATAGCCGTTCTTCTTGGCTAGAAGATACGGTGCCGCCGGACCTTCGTATTTCCAGTCGAGCGAGAATTTGATCGCCATATCTGCAAGGGCCGCCTGCGCGCCAAGGGCAACAGCCGCCCCGATAGCAGCCCCCAAAAGTCGGTTCGTAAACGTGGTCATGTCTAAAGAAGCCTCCTGAATGCGGATCGATGAAACAATCCAGCCACCTGATAAATCCAATGCGCACTTAGCAATGGTCATGCCATGTCGCCTGTGCGCCCGCTTTGTTGCGGTTTTGTAACCTTCGCCCAGCAGAGTAAGGGTGTTTATTATTTGGTCAATGGGGCAATTTGATCAAAAATTATACAGAAATTCTTGATAATCGCTCAATTGGCGCTCTTTATCTGGCAAATTATGTGGCAAATCACTTGCGCAATCCGCTGCTTTTGGGCATATGGCGGTCATGCTTACACAATCGATCAAACGTTTCTATAAAAAGGCCGATGCTGGCGCCGATGAAACCGGCGCAGGCTGGCGCGTGCTTCTTGATGGCCGTGCGGTGAAAACCCCGGCCAAGGCCGATTTCCTGCTGCCATCCGAAATCCTTGCGCGTGAAATTGCGGCGGAATGGGACGCGCAGGGCGAGAAAGTCCAGCCGTCCACCATGCCAATCATGCAGCTTGCTGCGACTGCGATTGACCGGGTGCGTCCGAACCGTGATGCGGTGATCGCCGAGCTGACCGGCTATGGCCGATCGGATTTGCTGTGCTATCGCGCATCCTTCCCCGAAGACCTGATCGAACGTCAGGCCAAGACCTGGCAGCCGCTGCTCGATTGGTCAAAAGACCATCTGGGTGTGGTGCTGACGGTCACCGAAGGTGTGATGCCGATCAGCCAGGATGACCACGCATTGCTGCGTTTGCAGGATCATGTCGAAGGTTTTGACGACTATTACCTGACAGCCCTGCACAGTCTGACGACGATTTCGGGCTCGGTGATCATTGGTCTTGCGGTGATGAACCGCAAGCTTGACACCACAACCGCATTTGAGGCCTCAATCCTTGACGAAGGCTACGCGATGGAAAAGTGGGGCGACGATGCTGAGGCGATCGCCCGTCTCGACCGTCACCGGGCAGAGTTTTTGGCCGCCGGACGTTACCTGGAGTTGCTGGGCTAACCCGCAACTGGCCGCGCAAACAGGGATACCCATACAAAGGAGCAGGTAACTGCTCCTTTTTTTATGCCTGTTTCCTGTGCATGCCAGCGCCTTGTTTATCGGTGTTCTACTTTTGAAGGGATTGTCGATCCGGGGCTTCAGTTCAATAAGTTAGCTCGTTCGGGGAGACGATTTCGCGTCTTCGCTGCAGAATCTGCTTTGCATCAATTTTCAATAGGTATAAAAAGATACCTATACATTGGTATCGGTTATTTTGATTTCCTGAAGGAGACGCCAGTACGGCGACGGGATGAATTTGTCGGTAAACTTGACCAAACAGACAGGAACGGACGCTTGCGCTGCTGGTGCGGCGCCGGTTCTCTACGAGTTTTTCCGCAACACCCCGTCACGGAACTATTTCGGCGCAGGCGTTTTTGAACTGCTTGGCTACGACCCCGCCGACAGCGACTTTGATCGCACGCAGGGTTGGGCGTCTTTGCTTCATCCCGATGATGTCGCGATGTTCGCGCAGCACCGCAATCAACAGGCCACAAATAATACCAATCGGCGGCTAACCTTCCGCTTGCGCCATAAGGATGGCAATTGGATCACGGTCGAAGATTGCGCGACGATCCACGAGTTGGCCAGTGGTGATGTTGTGACGTCGGGATGCTTGACCCGTCTTGACGCGGCGCAAACCTTGTCGTCATCGGATAGAACCAGTCAAACGCTGCAAAAGGGTGGCAATCTGCACAAGCGCCTTCTTAACTCCTTGGCCGAGGGGGTGGTTGTGCATGACGCCGCCGGTACGGTGGTCGAATTCAATAATACTGCGCTTGAGATTCTTGGTCTCACGGGCGACGAACTTTGCCGAAAGACCATGCCCGAAACGCCGTGCACCTTTGTGCGCGAAGATGGTGTGCCGCTGACCCGCGATGAGCTTCCCGGCAAAAGGGTCCTTGCAACCGGTGAACGCGAATATGGTGTTGTGCTGGGGGTCAATCGCCCGAATGGCGAATTTGCCTGGATCCGGGTAAATGCAGAACCCCTGCATAATGAACAGACCGGCACCTTTGACGGCGTCATCGTTTCATTCGCCGACATTAACGATGTCAAACAGGCCGAGGTCGCCTTCCGCGAACGTGAATTGCTGTATCGCCAGATGTTTAGCAACACAACGGCGATCAACATTCTGGTCGATCCGGCAGATGGCCGGATTGTTGATGCCAGCCGTGCGGCAGAAGAACTTTATGGTTTTTCGGATGGCGGTCTTGTCGGTCGGACGATCCCGGAACTTGATGTCGATGGCGCACCATCCATGCACAGGCATGTCAGTGCGGTTCTCGAACATGGCGCGGTGTCTTTTGTCGTTCAGCATCGCCTGGGGAATGGCGAAATCCGCAAGATGCAGGTGCATGCCGGCCTGATAGAGCTGCATGAACGCAAATACATTCACACCACCAATGTCGATATTACCGAGCGCGAACATTACGAACGCATGCTCAAGGATGCCAACCGCAAACTGGCCGAGGAACGCCAGCGTCTTGATGAAATCATCTGGGGTACCAGTGCGGGCACATGGGAATGGAACGTTCAGACCGGCGAAACCCGCTTTAACGAACGCTGGGCCGAAATCATCGGCTATACGCTCGACGAACTTGGTCCCGTAAGCATCGACACATGGTTGGCATATTGCCATCCCGAAGACCTCAAAAAGTCCGAGGCTGCCTTGCAAAGCACCTTCCGGGGTGAAACCGATCACTATCAGTGCGAATGCCGGATGCGCCACAAGGATGGCAACTGGGTGTGGGTTCTTGATCGTGGCAAGGTCGTGGAATGGGATGCGGATGGCAATCCGCTGCGCATGTCTGGCACTCATGCCGATATCACGCCGACCAAGGCGGTCGAAGCCGAAATTCGCAGGCTTGCCCAGACCGATCAATTGACCGGTCTTTCCAATCGTTATCAGTTCAATTCCATGCTGTCGCAGATCATTCAGATCAACCGGCGCTTTGAAAAAAGCATCGTTTTGCTGCTGCTTGATCTTGATCGCTTCAAACAAGTCAATGACACGTTCGGTCATCCGGTCGGGGACAAGCTTCTGGTCGAAGTTGCCGAAATCATCAAACGCAATTGCCGCGAAGCCGACGTCGTCGCCCGTCTTGGCGGCGATGAGTTCGCCGTGGTCCTGCCATTGATGGATGATGTCCGCGATGCCGCCATTCCGGCCCAGCGGATTATCGAAGAAGTGTCACGTCCCCTGATCATTGATGGCAACGAAGTCCATGTCGGCATCAGCATTGGCATCTCGACCTGTGCCGATCATAATGGAACGCCGGACTCAATCTATCGCGATGCCGACAAGGCGCTTTATCGCGCCAAGAATTGCGGGCGCAACCGTTTTTGCTTCTATGTCGAAGGCGGCTGCAACGAATGCGGTGCCCTTGATCGGGAATTGTGCGGTCGATACGCCCTGAACCCGCAAAGCCATGACTGCTAGTTAAGATTGCCGGTCGTTCGCAGACCTACTGCATCCACTTCGCAATCATTTTGTGCTGCACCGCGGCCTGTGCCGCCACCCGGTAATAGGACAGCAATTCACGCATCGGCGATGACATCCGGTCAAAGCCTGAAATAAACGCCACAATGATACCGACCGATGTCTGGCCCTGGATCACAAGGTAACCACCAACAAACAGCACGCAAATCGGCGCCAGCGCATTCAAAAGATTGATCAGCGACTTCATGCCGAACTTCAAAACAAAAAGCTGCATGCGGTTGTCAAACAATGCGGTGATGCCCTTATTGATCGGGCGAAGCTGTTCGTCATCATCCTTGTCGGTCGACATTTCCGAAAGTTCGTCACTGACATCGCGCATCTTCTCAACCCGTGCTTCAATAAGCGCGTTGATGCGTTTCTGAATGACCGGCACAAGGGCGACCTGCGGGATCAGGGCGATCACCCCAATCAGGCCGATCATCGGCTCGACACTGATCATATAGCCAAGCCCGAAAATCAGCATGCCGCTATTTACCACCGGCTGTGAAAGGCCGTCACCGACAAACCCGCCAAGCTTTTCGATCTCGGACCCGATGATCGAAACCGCACGCCCGTTGCTTTCATCCTGGCTGCCGGCCTCGTTATGGGCATGCAGGCGCGTCAGGTGCTTGCGGTTATACTGGATCGCACTTTCACTGAGCCACCCTTCGTAAATCCGAAGCACGAACTTGATCCCGCCATGGACGATAATCAGGCCGAGATAAAGCGCGGCCAGCGTGATCAAAAGATCAAAGTCCTGTGGCGTGATGGCGTTATCAACAATCCGGCGTTGCAGCTCGATCGGTGCAATGCCAAGGGCGGCCACCAGCACAGCAAGGCTGCACACCACCACCTGATGCCAGCCACTCATCCGCCAGACATACCCCCATAGGGAGCTGGCAGGGCGGTCGTCGCCGGTTTTTTCCGGATTGCGCGGGCTGAATTTAAACATGGGCTCAATCGATTGTGGTGACGAAGGCGATAAAGGTATGCTTGGTGTACGTGTTCTGGGTGCCCCGGATCAGGGGCGATTGCAGTGTGCACCATAATGCCAACGTCTTGCGCATCAAAATGATCCAGCGGCGGGGACGGGGGGATATGCTGCTCTAGACTTTAGTTCAGCCCACGCGGATATATCGAAATGACGTTAGGGAAATCAGGCGTTTAGGGACTATTCTGGAGCTGTGTGAGAACAGTAAAAATAATTGGCATTCCAGTACCGAATAATGCTATTTCATTCTCCAGACGCGCATACCGGGCCGAAAAGTGCCAGAAGGCCGACCACAGCAAGGAAAACGCAACATGCAGGATATTGTCGCCAAACTCGAAGCGAAGCGCGCCGAAGCTGCCATGGGCGGCGGCCAGCGCCGCATTGATAATCAGCATGCCAAGGGCAAGCTCACCGCGCGTGAACGCCTTGATGTATTGCTCGATGAGGGCTCCTTCGAAGAATGGGACATGTTCGTCGAACATGATTGCGTCGATTTCGGCATGAGCGAAAACCGCATTCCCGGCGACGGTGTCGTCACGGGTCATGGCACGATCAATGGCCGTCTGGTTTTTGTTTTCTCACAGGATTTCACCGTGTTCGGCGGCGCACTATCGGGTGCGCATGCGCGCAAGATCGCCAAGATCATGGATCAGGCGATGAAGGTTGGCGCACCGGTGATTGGCCTTAATGATTCGGGCGGGGCACGTATTCAGGAAGGTGTTGAAAGCTTGGCAGGCTATGCCGATGTCTTCCAGCGCAATGTCGAGGCATCCGGCGTCATCCCGCAAATTTCCCTGATCATGGGCCCGTGTGCCGGTGGTGCTGTTTACAGCCCGGCCATGACCGACTTCATCTTCATGGTCAAGGACAGCTCCTATATGTTCGTGACCGGCCCGGATGTGGTCAAAACCGTCACCCACGAGGAAGTCACCCACGAACAGCTGGGCGGGGCATCGACCCATACCAGTGTGTCGGGTGTGGCTGATCTCGCCTTTGACAATGATGTCGATCTGCTGCTTCAGACCCGCCGTTTCATGGACTTTCTGCCGCTGTGTAACAAGGAAGATCCGCCAGCGCGTCTTTGCGAGGATCCGATCAATCGTGATGACTTCTCGCTTGATACCCTGGTGCCAGAAAATCCCAACATGCCCTATGACATGAAGGAACTGATCACCAAGATCGTCGACGAGGGCGACTTCTTTGAAATTCAGGCCGACTACGCCAAAAACATCATTATCGGCATGGCGCGTATGGATGGTCGCACGGTCGGTGTCGTCGCCAACCAACCGATGGTGCTGGCCGGGTGCCTTGATATCGATAGCTCCAAAAAGGCCGCACGCTTTGTGCGTTTCTGCGATGCCTACAACATTCCGATTGTCACCTTTGTTGATGTGCCGGGCTTCATGCCGGGCACCGCACAGGAATATGGCGGCATCATCAAACATGGTGCCAAACTGCTTTATGCCTATGCCGAGGCCACCGTGCCCAAGGTTACTGTCATTACCCGCAAGGCCTATGGCGGGGCTTATGACGTGATGTCTTCGAAACATCTGCGTGGCGACGTCAACTATGCCTGGCCGACCGCCGAAATTGCGGTGATGGGGCCAAAAGGGGCGGTGGAAATCATCTTCCGTGCGGATATGGATAATCCGGCAAAGATCGAAGCCCGCACCGAAGAATACCGCGAAAAATTCGCCAACCCGTTTGTCGCGGGCCGCAAGGGGTTCATTGATGATGTCATCATGCCGCACGGCACACGCCGCCGCGTTTGCAAGGCGCTGGGTATGCTGCGCAACAAGGACATCAAGAACCCTGAAAAGAAACACGGCAACATTCCGCTGTAAGACAAATTGGGAGAGATAAAAAATGTTTAGCAAGATCCTGATTGCCAACCGCGGTGAAATCGCCTGCCGTGTGATCAAATCAGCCCGCAAAATGGGCATCAAGACCGTTGCGGTTTACTCCGATGCCGACAAGGCGGCCCTGCATGTCCAGATGGCCGACGAGGCGGTGCGCATTGGCCCGGCACCCAGTAATCAGTCCTATCTGATTATTGAAAACATTATCGAGGCCTGCAAATCCACCGGGGCCGAGGCCGTTCATCCCGGCTATGGCTTCCTGTCGGAAAATCAGGCCTTCGCCAAGGCCCTTGATGCCGCCAACATCGCCTTCATTGGCCCGCCGAATGGTGCGATTGCCGCCATGGGCGACAAGATTACCTCCAAAAAGATCGCGGCTGATGCCGGTGTCTCGACCGTGCCCGGCTATATGGGCGTGATCAAGGATACCGACGAGGCGATCAAGATCGCCAACGAGATTGGCTACCCGGTGATGCTCAAGGCATCCGCGGGCGGTGGCGGCAAGGGCATGCGTATTGCGCGCAACGATGCCGAATGCCGCGAAGGCTTCGAACGTGCAACGTCCGAGGCCGCAAGCTCCTTTGGCGATGACCGCGTCTTTGTCGAAAAATTCGTCGAAGAACCGCGCCATATCGAAATTCAGGTGCTGGCCGATAAGCACGGCAACGCGATCTATCTGGGGGAACGCGAATGCTCCATCCAGCGTCGCCACCAAAAGGTCGTCGAAGAAGCCCCGTCACCCTTTATCGATCCCGCCACCCGCAAGGCCATGGGCGAACAGGCCGTTGCACTGGCGCGTGCGGTGGATTACTGCTCGGCCGGCACGGTGGAATTCATTGTCGATAAGGACAAGAACTTCTACTTCCTTGAAATGAATACTCGCCTGCAGGTCGAACATCCAGTGACCGAACTTGTCACGGGTCAGGACCTCGTCGAATGGATGATCAAGATCGCCGATGGCGAAAAACTGACGCTCAAGCAGGATGACGTCACGCTCACCGGCTGGGCCATGGAAACCCGCGTCTATGCCGAGGATCCCTTCCGCGAATTCCTGCCCTCGACCGGGCGTCTGGTGCGCTATCAGCCGCCTGCGGAATCGGATACCGTACGTGTCGATACCGGCGTCTATGAAGGCGGCGAGATTTCGATGTTCTATGACCCGATGGTCGCCAAACTGATCACCTATGGCGAGGATCGCGATCAGGCGATTGGGGAAATGCGTCGTGCGCTTGATGCCTATTACATTCGTGGCATTTCGCACAACATCCCGTTCCTGGCCGCTGTCATGGCCAACAAACGCTTCCAGGATGGCAACATCACCACCAACTTCATAACTGAGGAATATCCCAACGGCTTCTCCGCCGATGATCTGCCCAATGATGATCCCGCAACCCTGATCGTGGTTGCGGCCTATATCAATCAGCGCGTTGCGGAACGCAATGCCGGCATCACAGGCCAGGTCAGCGACCATCCGCTTGAAATCGCCGAAAGCTGGGTGGCGGTTTGTGGCGATGAGCATACCGCGTTTGATATCGAGTTTGATGGTGTTAACGGCGATTACATTGTCGCCATCGGCGATCGCAGCTATGGCGTGGTGTCGGACTGGAAGATCGGCGATCCGATGTTTGTCGGTGAAATCGATGGTGCCCCGGTCTGTGTGCAGATCGACATCGAAGGGGTGGGCTACAAACTTGCCGCCAACGGCATTCAGCGCCACTTCAAAGTCATGCTGCCCCGCGTGGCCGAACTGCAAAAGCTGATGCCGTTCAAAGCCCCGCCGGATATGTCAAACTTCCTGCTTTCGCCAATGCCGGGCCTGCTGGTGAAAGTCTCGGTCGAAGAAGGCCAGACCGTCCAGCCGGGCGAGGAACTTTGCATCCTTGAAGCGATGAAAATGGAAAACGTCCTTAAATGCGAAAGCAAAGGCGTGGTCAAAAAGATCCACGCCGAGCAGGGCGCAAACCTCTCGGTCGATGCCATCATCATCGAGTTCGAAAAAGACGAATAAACCACCCGATCCCTCAAGGATGATGCTTGATTATGGCGCTGGCGAGTTACCGCTGGCGCCATTTTTGATTTGTGTTCAAGCCACGCATATTATGATCGCCATTCCACACTGGTTCAGTGAGAAGGGCCTCTAATGACTGTAATCTCTTGTCATCGTCTTTGTGTTTGGTATCTCGAAGAATGTAACTATCATCTTGAGGGATACAAAAAACGCGTCGGTGCGTTAGTACTCGCAAATAAAAGTATGAGTACAGCGGTTATCAACGCTGCTACTGCCGTAATATCAGATGATGATGCATTTTTAGCTTTCTCCGACAAAGCAAAAGAGGCTCTGCAAACGCGAGATGTGTTGAAGGAGTACCAAATCGTAAATCGTTCGCGTCATGATTTTTTGAGGACTGACGTCAAAGCGGGACGTGAGGTTCTTGTTATCGCTCTTGGCGGAGGTGTGTCTGAAGAGGACGAAACGGTTTTAGATGAATTAAAACTGGTTCGGGATCAAATCGAACATCCGAGGCCCACCACTCATGAATTTAAGGATGATTTCTTGCTCAGAGGTATTCGAAAAGGTTGTGAGATAATCCGTAGGCTTGATTTCTCGCCAGAATCCTCAGGAGCCGCTCAAATAATAGCGACGGTTGACAGGGTTAACCTTGCTTGCAATGAGATCGAGAATGGTTGGGCTTAGCTCAGCAGCGTCTTTTCTTTAACCTGTTCAAACACTTGTGTTTTCAAGGGCTTTCGGATCCGTTTCACGCATATTAAATACAGATAACGGGGCTTTACGGCGCGTTTGCACTGCCATATGGTCATTAATCGAGGCTGTAATCCCGTTGTTTGCGGCCATCCAAGAACAAGAAACGAGGCGTGTATATGTATAAGCTGATTGCTTTTGATGGCGACGATACCCTGTGGCACAATGAGCCGCTTTTCCGCGAAGCCCATGTGCAGTTGCGCGAAATGCTGGGACATTATGTTGATCCCGAAAAGGTTGATGATCGTCTTTATCAGGCCGAGTTGGCCAACCTTTCCATCTATGGCTATGGCGTGACGGGCTTTACCCTGTCGATGATTGAAACTGCGATCGAATTGTCTGATCGTAAAATCAGCGCCGAGGACATCCACAAACTGGCCGAAATAGGCAAATCGATGCTGCGTGCGCCAACCCGTATTATCGACGGGGCGGAAAGCGTGCTGAAACATTATGCCAAGCACCCGGACTACAAGGTAGTTCTGGTCACCAAGGGCGATCTGATCGCCCAACAGCTCAAGATTGACCGTTCCGGCTTTGAAGACCTGTTTGACGGTATCGAGATCGTCTCGGAAAAAGATCCGCTGACCTATCGCAATATTTTCGGCCGCTATGGTGTTGAGCCCGAACAGGCCGTGATGATCGGCAATTCGATGAAATCCGATATTCTGCCGGTCCTTGCGTGCGGTGGCACTGCGATCCACATTCCCTATGAAATCACCTGGGTTCACGAAATGGTCGACCAGACCGAGATCGACAATGACAAGGTCATCACGGCCGAAAGCATTGCCGATGTACCCGGGATCATCGAAAAACTCGAACAGCAAATGGCGAGTGGGAGAATGGAAAATGTCTGATTGCGCCGGTTCTGAAATGTCCACCGAGGCGGTTCTCGCCAACGGCCCGGCTGCCGATCTTGATCCGCAAACCAAACTCGAACTCGAAGCGGCTGCCTTTCGTGGCCTTGTGACGCACCTTCAGGATCGCAAGGATGTTCAGAATATCGATCTGATGAACCTTGCCGGGTTCTGCCGCAATTGCCTCGCCAAATGGTATCTGGCCGCCGCACGCGAACACGGTGTTGCGATGGATTATGATGGGGCGCGCGAAGTTGTCTATGGCATGACCTATGACGAATGGAAGGACAATCATCAGGCGCCGGCATCTGATGAGCAGAAACAGAAGTTTCAGGACACCGCCCATCTGCATGCCAAAATCCCCGGCGCGAAGTAAGCCGCGGATAAAACCATCGACAAGGGAGGAGGCCCGATCATGACCGATACAAGCCCCGACCCGTCAACCGGTGACGGCAACATCGCCGTCCATGCCCGGATCGAAGGCCGGGTGCAGGGCGTGTGGTATCGCGCATGGACCGTGGAAGAAGCCTGCAAACGCGATCTGACCGGCTGGGTACGCAATCGCAATGATGGTTCGGTCGAGGCGGTATTTTGCGGCCCGGCCAAGGTGGTGCAATCCATGATCACCGCCTGCCACGATGGCCCGACCCATGCGCGCGTTGATCGCATCCATGAAGAACCGGCGCTTGAAGACGGTTTTGCCACGTTTGAAAAGCGCCCAACCGCCTGAAACAGCGGGTCCGCCAAGGCGTTGGCGGCTTTGTTAAACCGATTGCAAAAGCCTTTTTCCAATTGATTCTGGAAAAAGGCTTTTTCTTTATCGCACTGCGGTGGCATGGTTATGAAATCCTGACTGCATGGTCAGACGCAATGCGTCGGGAAATCAACAGGGAGACTACACATGACCTTTATCGCAAAATCATTTGGCGTTGCTGCCATTGTTGCGACCAGTGCGCTTTGCGCGTTCGGCGCCCAGGCAGAGCCGGAACAGAATGATGGCCTGAACGGCACACTTTGGCTGCAAACCTCGGTCGAATACAAAACGACCGCCATGTCGGTTTATGCCGGTGCCACCCGTTTGCTTGATGCGGCCATTGGCGATCACAGCTGGACGGCAGCGCTCGAGCAGGACGGCAATTATATGACCAAGCCGCCGGCGGTTATCCTTGATGTCGATGAAACGGTTCTCGATAACTCCGCCTATCAGGCATGGGTTGTCACCGACAAAACCCATTACAGCTCCAAAACCTGGGCGGCCTTTGTGCACGACATGATTTCCACCCCGACGCCGGGCGCGCTGGAATTCACCAAGGCGGCTGCCGCCCGTGGTGTTGAAGTCTTCTATGTCTCAAACCGCAAGGCACCGGAAGAAGCACCGACCATCGAAAACCTCAAGAAATATGGCTTCCCCTATGCGGATGAAAAGCATGTCATGCTTCGCGGTGAAGTCGAAGAATGGGGCTCGAACAAAACCCCGCGCCGGGCGGCTGTTGCTGAAGATTACCGTGTGATCATGCAGTTTGGTGACAATTTCGGTGACTTCACCGATGAAATCGATGGCTCGATTTCTGATCGTCTCGCTGTCATGGAAAAATACGGCAATTACTGGGGGGAACGCTGGTTCATGCTGCCAAACCCAAGCTACGGCTCATGGGAAGAAGCCGCCTTCGGTGGCGATTGGGGCAAGTCGGGCGACGAACGCCGTCAGGACAAACTCAATGCCATGACCCCGTGGGCAGGCCCGACCGAGTAATCCTTGCCGCGTACTTACGTTAAAGGGCGTCCCGACCGGGGCGCCTTTTTTATATCTAACCTTCTGCGCGACCTCCGGGGTTCATCTTTGCCGTGCAATGGTGTTAGGGTCATGCATCAGGCTTTAACCGCTTTGCACGCGCCACCACGCAGGATGTTATGAAAGCGACTGCCGCCAACGCCGCCACCCCGCACCGTGATCGTGTCCCACTGGCTGTCGGGACGATCATTTTTACCGTTTTCGCCCTGTCACTGGGCGATGCGCTGATCAAGCAATCGAGCGGCCAGTTCGTCATCTGGCAAATATTCGTCATCAGATCGGCAATCGCCATTCCCTTTCTGGTGGGCTATCTGGCAATTCGTGTCCCGTCGGCCTTGCGCCTTGGTCATGCTTTTGGCTGGACCACGTTGCGCAGCCTTTTGCTGGTCGTGATGTGGATTTGCTATTATCTGTCCCTGCCGCATCTGACCCTGTCGGTGGCGGCGGCAACCTATTACACCTTGCCGATTTTCATCACGCTGTTTAGCGCCATCACGACCCGAACCAAAATCAGTAAAACAGGCTGGCTTGCCGTCGTCATCGGCTTTGCGGGTGTGCTGTTTATTCTGCGTCCGGATGCCGGAAACTTTAATGGTTATGCATTGCTGCCACTGTTTGCGGCCATGCTGTATGCGGTGGCGATGATCTTGACCCGCACCAAATGCCGGGACGAACATCCGATCAAGCTCTCGCTTGCGCTGAACATCGCCTTTGTTGCGGTCGGGGCGATTGCTGCGCTGGTGATCAGCCTGCTGTCTGATGATATGCGCGATGGCTTCCTTCTTGCCCCTTGGAGCACCATGAACCTAACCGGCTTGGGCACGATGGCGCTTCTGGCGGCATCCATCCTGATCGGCAGCATCGGGGCCGCCATTGCCTATCAAAACGGCCCGCCCGCCATGATCGGCACGTTTGATTTTGCCTATGTCGGGTTTTCGTTTGTCTGGGGTGTGGTCTTCTTTGCCGAAACCCCCGATGCTCTGTCTCTGATCGGCATTGTCCTGATTGTCGGGGCAGGGGTGATGGCGCTTCGCCAGTAACCGGGATATCGCCAGTTACTTCAAAACCCAGGAAAAGGCACGCTCAAGCTCCGCCACCGCATTGGTGTCGTAACACCGCCCATGCGCCAGAACGACGTAGTCCGGGTTCCAGTCAATCATGGTCAGGACCGCCTTGCGCACGCTGTCCTTATACCCGGCAAAGGTCAGGCGCATGTCGCGTGGCGTGCTGCCATGCGGGTCCATGGTGCCAAACAGCCTGACCATAAACCGCCAGATCGGGCTTTTGATTTTAGGCGCTTCGAAGTTTTCGATCAGGTCGGTCAGGATCAGGGTTTTGGACTTGCTGTGGAAAAACACCGCCTCATTGAGGTAACTGCCCCGCACCAACACCTGTTCGATTTCACCGGCCCACTCAGACTCCGGCGTATCGGCAAGCTCCGCATCAAACGCAACCGCAATCCCGACCGATTTGGCGCGTTTGATCACACCGGGTGCACAGAACGCCTTTGCATCCGGATAGGCCTTTTGCCAATCGGGCACCCCGGCATAATGGATGGTGTTGGGCGCAATCACATAGGCAACCTCGCCCAGCGCATCGACCTCGGCCTTAAGCGCCTCGGTCAGGCGGATCGGCGAATGGACAAACAGTTTACCGCTTTGAAGTCGGATGATTGTCATCCGGGTCGGGAAGGGCAGCTTAAGCCCGGCATACTGAAACCCGATGATCGGGCCATCAATCACCCAGACATCCTTGGCAATTTGTTTGGGCGTATCAATTGGGGCATAGGTATCGACAGAGAACATGTGTGAATAGCCCCTGGAATTGTAGACACCCGGTTTGATCAGATTTTTCGTCTTTCGAATTCGACGGGTGACAACATCCCGTTGGTACTATGTTTGCGCTTCGGGTTGTAGAACATTTCTATGTAATCGAAGACATCCTGACGTGCCTCATCCCGTGATTTATAGACCCTGCAGCGGATGCGTTCGCGTTTAAGCAAGTTGAAGAAACTTTCGGCAACAGCATTGTCATAACAGTTCCCACGGCGGCTCATACTATGTTCAAGATTGTGCTGACGAAGGAAAGCGGCCCAGTCGATGCTGGTATATTGGGAACCCTGATCAGAATGGATCAGCACCCTGTTCTTTGGCTTACGCCGCCAGACGGCCATCAGCAAGGCTTGCAGAACAACCTCTGTATCTTGTCGCTGCTTCAATGCCCAGCCAACCACCATGCGGGAATAAAGGTCAATTACGACGGCAAGATACGCAAATCCTTCCTGTGTCTTGATATAGGTGATATCGGTCACCCAAACGGTATTTGGTCTGGCGGTATCAAACTGCCGATCCAGTTTGTTGTCAGCGACGACAGCCGGTTTGCCGCCATATTTGCCGGGACGCTTCTTGTAACCGATCCGGGCGCGTATGCCTGCATTGCGGGCCAGTCGGGCAACACGGTTCGGACTGCAACTCTCTCCCATATCCAGCAGATCATCATGGATTTTGCGGTAGCCATATACCTGACCGCTGTCTTCCCATATCTGGCGAACAAGCGCGGTCTGCCTTTGATCTTCCAGAAACCGGGCGCTGTGTGGTTTCTTCTGCCAGGCATAAAAGCCACTGGGATGAACCTGCAAACACCGGCACATGGTGCGCACCGAGTAGACCCGGCGATGCTGGTCAATAAACGCGTACCTCATTTTGCATCCCTGGCGAAGTACGCGGTTGCCTTTTTTAGAATATCGCGCTCCTCGGTGATCCGCGCGAGTTCTTGCTTCAGGCGGCGTATCTCGGATGATTGTTGATCAGCTTCAGCAATCGTATCAGGGGACTTGCTGAACTTCTTCTTCCACACATACAGGGAATGTGTGCTGACACCGAGACGAGCAGAAACTTCCGCTACTGAGTAACCTCGTTCTGTAATCTGGCGAACGGCATTGATTTTGAACTCATCGGTAAAATGACTCTTGGGCATCGTAAACTCCTTGCCTCACTTTATAAGTGATGGGGTGTCTACAATTCCAGGGGCTATTCAGTGGGGCTCTAGCGGCTTGGGCTTAGCAGATGAAGCAGGTAGCAAAGCTCTGTAGTTCGGGTGGTTGGGAAAGCGTCGTCTACACAAGCGTAATAGAGTCTCTTGCGAGCATTCGTTATAACATTATGAGACTTTGTTAGTATCTGCGGCCCTGCGCTATCCCTTGTAATAAGAAGTGTTTATAGGGATCTACACCTGCTTGTTGGACATCTGGATTCAGCCGATAATAACGATATGCGGAAAATGGTAGCTTAATCAGGTTATTTCCAAGCGCTGCTCGGATAAGAGCAGTCGTAAGCTCGTCGCGTTCTTCACTGGTTGCAAAGTTTGTGAAATCTTTGCACACGTGGCGTTCCTGATAGAGGCGATCCGAAAGGTACTTTTCAGAAAACACAGCTTCCAAGGATGAGTCCTCTGTGATCATTGGTTTCGCGATTTTGGTGCTCGATTCAAGTGTTTCGCTGAGAATGTAGTGTCTTAGGTCAGCATCAAGGACAAACGGAACCTTTCTTTTGGGGAGGTCGAGTATATTGTTCAGGTGAAATTCCATGCCACTATTGTGCTCCCCGCGTCCGAATTCTTGCTGATATTTGATCAGATGTTCTAGCAGTGCAGGATGCGTAGAAACATTTAAATGGGGTGCCGGTGCGCTATCCAATTCAAGTATTTCTTGAAGGCGCTTGAACGGGTTTTGCTGCAATTCAATCAGATGAATTTTTGATACATTGGGCAAGTTTCCCCATCT
The DNA here is from genome assembly GCF_003403095.1 of Thalassospira indica. NCBI lineage: Bacteria > Pseudomonadati > Pseudomonadota > Alphaproteobacteria > Rhodospirillales > Thalassospiraceae > Thalassospira > Thalassospira indica. The sequence goes on from NZ_CP031555.1 coordinate 1,942,256, forward strand.
CTCGGCCAGTTCGGCAAATTTGACCATGCCGATTCTTTTCTTCGTATCTGCTTCAATTGTATTGCCAGTCCATACGCCCCATTGCCACCAGGCACTATTGAGCAAGTCAATTGGAGAACGCACGACGAAAATGACTTCGACCTCAATTTCTGCTTCCTTGAAAACATGGGAGAGATCAAAAGATCGTATTTCTTCTGCCCAGGCCTCAAAGCTTAAGACCGCCACTTCATTTTCAGCTAAACGATCTCTTATATTCTTAAATGTTTGAACTGCGTTGTTGTAAAAAGCTCGAATTGCGCAACTGCAAACATATCCTGATGGACTGCTTTGATGCGCCAGAAGCAAGTCCTCACCGGAGACGATTTCACCGCCGGGACGAATGCAAAAGTACCTGTATTGCGGGCCCGATGAGCTTTCATGTTCAGGAACAACGGAAAAGTTTTGTCCAAAATACGCTTGGATGCTCGAGCTCGCGCATTTTCCAGATCCGATATGAAGGATAAACTTTTTCATCTTGTATAATTCTCACAAAATCTTGGTAACGAAGAGCGTTACATTTGAAAAATATCCTAGATGTGAGATTACCGGAATGAAATGACTTTATCCGGATTTAATCTATTTTTCCCGTCTAGTGCCCGTTTTATATCTTTCAGAAGCCGAAGCTTAACGGGATCAGCGCGCAGCGCGAGCTCGTCACGTTTAAGCTGCCCGATGCCGTGCTCGGCACTGATCGATCCGCCAAGCTCGGTGACGATGTCGTGAATGACGCTGTTCAGGCTTTGCCACTCTGCAAGGTAGCGCTCCTTGTCCATGGTGGCAGGCTGGGTGAAATTGAAATGGATATTGCCATCGCCGACATGGCCAAACGGGCAGGGGCGAATGCCGGGAATAAGCGCATCTGCCGCCGCCATGCCGCGTTTCAGAAGGTCGGGCACTTTCGAGATGGGCACCGACACATCATGCTTGATCGATCCGCCTTCAAAGCCTTGCGCCTCGGGGATGCCTTCGCGGATCGCCCAAAGGTTTTCACGCTGCGCTTCGGACTGGGCAAGGGTGGCATCAGATGCAAGACCAATCTCGACCGCCTGTCCCAACAGGTCCACCAGAAGCGTTTCCAGATCATCATTCGGGCGTGACGAGGTCAGCTCGATCAACACATGCCAGTCTGTCTTGGTCGCAAGCGGGCGCGTCAGGCCCTTAAGATACGTTACCGACAGATCATGGGCGAAACTGCTGATCAACTCAAACGCCGCAATCGCATCGCCGGTATGGCGGCGCGCCAAGGCTAGAAGATCAATCGCACATTCCGGCGATGGCACGGCAATCCAGGCGGTGGCGATGTGTTTTGGCTGGGCAAAAAGCTTCAGCGTCGCCTTGGTGATAATGCCAAGCGTGCCTTCCGCGCCGATAAACAAATCGCGCAGGTCATAACCGGTATTGTCCTTGTGAAGCTTCGATAGCCCATTCCATACCGCGCCATCGGGCAGCACGACCTCAAGCCCAAGGCAAAGATCACGCGCATTGCCATAGCGAATAACGTTCAATCCCCCGGCATTGGTCGCAAGGTTGCCACCAATCTGACAGGTTCCCTCGGCACCCAGTGACAGCGGGAAAAGCAAATCGTGCTCCTCGGCGGCTTCCTGAATGTTTTGCAGGATCGCACCGGCTTCGACAGTCGCGGTAAAATCACGCTCGTCAATCTCGATGACGCGGTTCATGCGTTTGAGGTTGATCAGGACCTGCTTGCTATCGGCAACTGCCCCGCCGCAGCGCCCGGTATTGCCACCCTGCGGCACAATCGCGATGTCATGTGCGGCACAAATGGCAACCGCCTTGGCGACTTCTTCGGTACTGGCCGGAAACAGGATGATCTCGGCATGGCCTTCAAACTTGCCGCGTGCCTCTGCGTTGTGGGCGGCCAAAACGTCGCTTTCCATGCTGAAACCTTTGGGTCCCAGCAGGTCCTTTAATTGGTCAAGTGCGGCTTCTGGCAGGAACGACATGGCGCTGTTCCTTTACTTGGCATCATGCGGCGCGCGTGGGGCGCTTGCGCGTTTCAGGCGGTCATTGATCGCAATGCCCAGTCCCTTATCGGGGATCGGTGCAATCGCAATCCCGGCAAAGTGGCTCTGATCGGCTTCATGCAGCTTGGCAAACAGGTTGGCGGCGGCCTCGATATCATTGCCCGATTTCGACAGCCAAAGAACCGCATCAAATCCCTTGGTATTGCAATCGCCAAAGCCGAGCAGGACCTCATCGCCATATTTCGCCGGATCGGCGGAGGTGGCCTCAAGCCGCACCGGCAGGCCCGGTGCATAATGGCTGGTCATCATGCCGGGGCTTTTGGGCGCGGTGTCATCGCTTTCTGCCATGACAACATCCGTACCCAGCAGTTCTGAAACCTGATCGGCTGTCACTCCGCCGGGGCGCAGCATCACCACCCGATCCGTGGTCAGGTCAATCACCGTACTTTCCAGCCCGACACCGCACGGCCCACCATCGAGGATCATGCCAATCGCATTACCCAGCGACTGCGCAACGTGGGCGGCGGTGGTCGGGCTGATCTTGCCCGATCGGTTGGCGGACGGGGCGGCGACCGGGCGACCTACCGCGCGCAACAATTCACGCGCCATCGGATGGGCTGGAACCCGCACGGCAATGCTGGGAAGACCGGCTGTGACCAGATCACAAACATCACTGTCCGCCTTGCGCGGCAAAACAAGGGTCAGGGCACCCGGCCAAAAGGCCGCGGCCAGCTTGTCGGCGCGGTCATCAAATTCGGCATGTTTGGCGGCCGCATCGCGGTCGGGAAAATGGCTGATCAGCGGATTAAAGCTCGGCCGTTTCTTGGCGGCATAAATCCCCGCCACGGCATCGGCGTTGGTTGCATCCGCGCCCAACCCGTAAACCGTCTCGGTCGGAAAGGCCACCAGCTCGCCCGCGCGCAGCTTCGCTGCCGCCTGACTAAGCGCGCCTTCGGAATAGGGGCGGATGGTAAGGGCAGGGGACATCAGGCATTCCATGAAAAATACAGCGCTATGAAATACCTAGCGATGATGCAGTGCCATGACAAGGAAGAACGGGCTGCATTGTCTGTATGGCAGACAAAAAACAATCGCATATTGGATTGCATATGCCCAAACAGCGCAGAGCCGCCATAAAGAATGGCGGCTCCATTTTACGCTCTAGCCTCATCTCGCCCCGCGGTGGTGAGACAAGACCGCGTCGCCGTGATTCCGGCGGCTATTTACGTCACCTACACTCTGTGTGGCGATAAGGAATTGATAGCGCAAAACATCCGGAAAGTCAAGAAAACTGCGGTGTATAGCAGTTGTAAGCTTTCGCGAAAAATGCTTGTTCCGTCCGTGTTGCAGTGCGCAAAGGACAAGCCGCTGATGCGGCTTTGAAATTCGCCTTTGATCCCGCTCTGCGAAGGATTAATCCTGATAGGTTACCGGCACCGATGGGCTGCGCGCGATGAAGAACGGGTTGCGGAAGTCGGCCTTGCCATAAAGGAATCGCGATCCGTCCATATTTTCAACCACACCACCGGCGGCTTTCAAAACCGCATGCCCCGCGCCGATATCCCATTCCATGGTCGGGCCAAGGCGGGGATACAGATCGGCTTCGCCCGCCGCAACAAGGCAGAGCTTGAGCGAACTTCCCGCCGGGCGCAGTTCCTTGACTGCAAGATCACCCAGAAACGCCTTCATCGCTTCCGGATCGCCGTGGGATCGTGATCCGACGACAACAACGCCATCCGCGGGCATGTCACGGACAGAAATCGCGGTGGTCTTGGTTTCCAGATCACCCTCGATCAGTTTCGCACCATCTGGCCCGCCGTAATACAGCTTGTCGATTGCCGGGGCATAAACCACGCCCAGAACCGGCGTGCCTTGGGCGATCAGCGCGATATTGACCGTGAACTCGCCATTGCGCTTGATGAATTCCTTGGTGCCATCCAGCGGATCGACCAGCCAGAAAAAGTCGGTATCGCCATTCACATCGGGCACATCACCCTTGGCGGCACTTTCTTCCGACACGATTTTAACATCCGGGGTCAGGGCGTGCAGGCCCGGCAGGATCACGGCCTCTGCCGCATCATCGGCCTCGGTCACCGGGCTTGCGTCATCCTTCGAACGCACTTCAAAATCGGTCTGATAGATGGCCATCATCGCCGCACCTGCCTTGCGGGCAATCTCGATCAATCCGTTTTCAAGGGCATGTGCATCGGCGGGCAGGGCAATGGTCATTGGGTACTCATTTGTTTGGCGTGAATGTCTGATGGGTTTTGGATAGGGAATTTTCCGCCCAAGGTCCAGTCCGGCTTTACCCAATGACGTTCTTTTAGGATTGCCGTCTTCTCAGCTTTGGTTGCCAAACCGTTCGTCCATGACGTCCTTAAGGGCTGCCATCAAGTCATTGCTGAGCTGATCGGGGCTGACCACGATGGCGGGCAGGGCCGGGGTCGGGCAAATGCCCGCCATGATGTTTTCGGCCCGCCATTGCACCATCAGGCTTTCCATCAGTTCCACAAGCGTGATCGCGGTCGGCACATGGTCGCTTTGGATGCCCGCCGCAAAGCTTTTGGCCTCATCACGCAGCGCAAAGATCGGGCAGAATTTGTCTCCGGTCGCGGTTGTTTGCAGCAACCAGCCATTATGATACAGCGCCCAGACACCTTCCCATTCCGCCACCTCGGCGATGAAATCGGCATAGCGCGTATCATCTTGTGTCTTGCTTGCCATGGCGTTTAATCCTGCTGATCCCAGAACCCGCTGGGGCGGACGTCTTTGGATGAAATCCCTCGGGTAATAAACCGCTCTGCGCGCATATGTGGGGACCAGTGATCCATCGGCAACCCCGCCTTGCGTTTAAGGTAGGCCAGAAAGTCTTTCGGGTCCGGCAGCTGATCCCAAACCTGCGGCAGGAACAATCCCCGCCGGTTGCCATCAGATAAAATAATCCCGTCCTCAAACGGGGTCAGCTTGCCAATCAAATCGGCCTCGCCGTCAAACGCGAACGGGGCGGGTGGCGACAGGACTGAAATCGAAAGCTCCAGATCATCATTGATCTCACTTGGTGCCAGCCCGGCAAAGCGCGGATCGCGGAACGCCGCCTTGAACGCGTTCTCGCACAGGTCGGTTGCAAGCGGCGCGTGGGCCATTACCGACCCGATGCAGCCGCGCAACTGCCCGGCTTTCTTGAGCGTCACAAAGCATGCCCCCGGTGCCGACAGTTCTGGACCAAACTCATTAGGCGAAACCTGTAACGGCGCCCCGGTCTCGATCCCATGCAGGATCGATTGCCGACACAGACCCAGCATCTCCGCCCCATGCGCCTTGATCAGATTTTCGGTCGCCTTGGTGAAATCAGTCTCGTCATCCTCAGCCATATCTGATGCATCCGCCTGATAAATCGCCCAGGCGCCATAGCCGACCACGCGCGACTTGTCACCCGTCACATCGCCGGAATTGCGCATACCCAGCGTCTTGATCTTCATGGCGCGATTGCGCGCCGCCATCAGCATCCCGGCAACAGGCAACGCACCACAGGCATCACTGGTGTCGATATTCTCGGCATCGAAATTCTCGATCATCGCTCGGGTACGGTTATCCATGCGCTGGGCGGTGTCATAATCATGGAAATGCGACAGATCCGATGAAATCACGATCAGGGTTTCCGGCCCGCCCCAAAGCTTTTCGATCACCTCATGCACCTGACGCGGGCTGCACCGGCTGACCAAAAGCGGCACAATGCCGATATCCGCCCCCTCGCCAAACAGGCGCTGAATAAACGGCAATTCAATCTCAAGTCCGTGCTCAAGCGTGTGTGCTTCGTCCAGCATCTGAACATGCGGCAGTGAAAGGGCTGATTGCAGGGCGGGCAAATCACAGCGCATCGACCCAAGTGGCGTCGCAAACTGATCAGCGCGCGCCAAGGCAATCCCCTGAAACGCCATGCGATGCGCCGGGCCAATAATCACAATGCGTTTGACCGTGTTTCTAAGCGCGCGCACCGTGGCAAAGCCAAGGGCTGCGAGACTACCCGAAAACATCAATCCCGCGTGCGGCACAATGATCGCCTTCGGGATCGCCGATCCCGATACAGCGTCTGAATGCAGGGCCGCATCCAACAACCCGTCAATCTCGCTGCGAAGCAAGTCGGCATCGGCCGGATAAAACGTCCCGGCAACAGCAGGCGGGCGGATGATGGACATAATATTTCCAATCGCATGACTTCCTTTGAAAAAGATAGCGATCAGGACTAGATTTTCAAAGAGGAAGCTTTGCATTTGGAAAAAGCTGATGACTGATCCCGCGATCAACACCGACACCGTCCCCGGACGTTACTGGCACCATCTTTAGGATGGCCGCATTCAATGCGATGTCTGCCCGCGCTTTTTCAAGCTCAAAGTCGGGCAGCGGGGCTTGTGTTTTCTTTATGTTTAATTTTTTTCGAAAAATCGTTCTAGGCTACCAGAGTAGGGTAATCTAACCATTTCCCTGAATACCTCATGTAATAGTAATTCGAGTTTTCGAAAAATATCTTCGAACAATTCCTTATCAAGACGTCCGTCGTGAATGAGATTGCACCTCAAACCGTAAAGCCGCCCAATTCCGATATTTCTCTCTATTTCGTCTATCGTGCGGCCGGTAATCTTCTCAATGAGTTCTTTCAGTTTCTTAATGTTTGAGGTGCCGTCCATTGGGTATACTTCAAACGCAGTCCACAGCATCAAGAACTTTTCTTCACTTGGGTCGAAGTCTAGAGACCTTCGGTAGAATTTTGACATTAAGGTGAAGCGCTGAAAAGTTTTAGAATCTCCAGAAAATTTTGCATAAAGGTTCCGAATTTCATCTGCTAAAAATTTTGAGTCAATCTGCTCGTATTCTGCTGCTCTTGTAAATGCGGAAATGGCCATTTTGGAGCCAGCGAGCGGGCCGCGATAAATTTGTTCAAAGAAAAATTGAGGCTGATACAGGAAAGAGACCGCAGTGATTGTCCTATCCAAATATCCGTTTAACTCTTCCAGCCCCTCAATGCTCCCATCTTTGCTCTGAACAGAGAGAATTAAGTAGTTATGGCCTTTAGGTAAATGTAAATTGCCGAGTTCAACCAGTTTATCAGATTTCCCAAGTACGTGGATGCGCGTGTGTTGTTTAGGAATCTTGAGGTCTACTGGCCCTGAAACTAATTCAATTTTAACCGGGTGAACTACGATCTTAGGTAGAGGTGGCTTCAGTGATCGAGATTGGAAAACCGCTATTTGTGTATAATAGGCCATACGCTATCTCCCATTTTCGGATTTCTTGGTTTTTGCGTATTTCGGTCATTGTTTAGTAAGGGATTTAATCTTAGGGTTGAAATATATGCTTGTGTTCCTATGTTCGTGTCGAAAATTTGATATTAGTGTCAAACAAAGAGAGTCCGTTTGTTTGTTTGCGGAACTCTTCGACGGCAAAGTGTATTCCTTGATGCCAGTTCATGCCAAAGTGGGTGTCCTCCGCTTCCAATGGGAACTCGCACCGAAAAACCTCTTGATTGTTTTTTTCAAAAATTACAATTCCAATCATGTTAACCTCCTATGGTTGATAGTTTAGCATTTTATACACTTTATTTTATAATTTTATAGCGGTTAATTTAAGGCTCATTTAAACTGCTCAGTTCTGATAGATTGACCGAAATGGATGTCGTCTCAGCTACATATTGGCACCATCTCGACGATGGCCGTATTCAGTGCGATGTCTGCCCGCGTTTTTGCAAGCTGAAAGACGGGCAGCGGGGCTTGTGTTTTGTCCGCGCCCGCCAAGGCGATCAGATGGTGCTGACCACTTGGGGCCGATCATCGGGCTTTTGTATTGATCCGATTGAAAAGAAGCCGCTCAATCATTTTCTGCCCGGCACGCCGATCCTGTCCTTTGGCACGGCGGGCTGTAACCTGACCTGCAAGTTCTGCCAGAATTACGAAATCTCCAAAGCGCGCGAGATGGATAAGCTTTCATCCCTCGCCACCCCGGAAATGATCGCCAAAACCGCCAAAGCGCATGGTTGCTCGGCCGTCGCCTTTACCTATAATGATCCGGTGATCTTCCTTGAATATGCCGTTGACGTGGCGCAGGCCTGCCGGGAAATGGGCATTCGCACCGTCGCGGTTACCGCCGGTTACATTGGCGATAAGGCGCGCGAGGAATTTTTCCGCCACATGGATGCCGCCAATGTCGATCTGAAGGGGTTTACGGATCGCTTTTATCATCAGCTGTGCTCGGCCCATTTGGATGATGTGCTGGAAACGCTTAAATATCTCCGCCATGAAACCGGGGTGTGGATGGAACTGACCAACCTTGTCATTCCCGGCGAAAATGATGGCGACGCCGAGTTCGCGGAAATGACCCAGTGGGTCCATGAAGAACTCGGCCCCGATGTGCCAATGCATTTTTCGGCCTTTCATCCCGACTGGAAAATGATGGATACGCAGCCCACCCCGCCCGAAACTTTGGTGCGCGCACGCAAGATCGCCATGAATAACGGCATTCGTTATGCCTATGTCGGCAACGTGCATGACAAATCCCACAGCAGCACCTTCTGCCATGGCTGTGGCGATATCCTGATCGGGCGCGACTGGTATCAACTGTCTGACTGGAACCTTGATGCCCATGGCGCATGCAAAAGCTGTGGCACGCATTGTGCCGGTGTGTTTCGCGCAACGCCCGGCACATGGGGCCCGAAACGCCAGCCGGTGCGCTTGATGGCCGGGCAATAAATCATCACACCCAATAAACCCACAGGAAAAACATCATGGAAATCAAACGCGCCGGATCGCAGGCCTCGACCGTTGCCTCACCCGAATATTTCACCGGGCAGGTCCGTATCGAGCCGATCATCAGTGCCCCTGATCCTGCACGCGTTGCGGCCGCCAATGTGACCTTTGAGCCGGGCGCGCGCACCACATGGCATACCCATCCGCTGGGCCAGACCCTGATTGTCACGGCTGGCTTTGGCCGCGTGCAACGCGACGGCGGCCCGGTCGAGGAAATCCGTCCCGGCGACATCGTCTGGTTTGAACCGGGTGAAAAGCACTGGCATGGGGCCGGCCCCGAAACCGCCATGACCCATATCGCCATTCAGGAAAAGCTCAATGGTTCGCCGGTGGATTGGCTCGAACCCGTGACCGATGCGGACTATCTCGGGCAATAATTTTGCTAGCACTCTGGCGCTATATCGCTACATTGCCGCGACGTTTGACGCGGTTGGAAAGAAAGAACACGCAGTGGCCGGGATGAAAATTCGCAAAGCCCGCTTGGGCGATGTCGGGGCAATTTTTGCCATCCGAAGCCGCGTGCGTGAAAACCACCTTTCCGCATCTGAGCTGGCCGAACGCGGCATCACCAAGGCGGCCTTTGGCAAGTGGCTCACCCAGGGCTATGGCATCTGGCTTGCCGATCTCGATGGCTCTGCCGCCGGCTTCGCGATTGCCATCCCGAATGAGGCTACCCTCTGGGCATTGTTTGTCGATCCGGAGTTTGAAGGACGCGGGGTAGGGGCAGCATTACTGCGCACCGCCGAGGACTGGCTGTTTGCCCAAGGATGCAATGACATCTCGCTGACCACCGGGGCCAACCCCGCCAACCGCGCACACGGCTTTTACGAAAGCCACGGCTGGCATCCCACGGGCGATGTCGAAAACGACGAAGTCGAATACATCAAATCCAACCCGTCGCTTTCGCTGTTTGATTTCGGCTAGGCAGGTGGCCCTAGCGCACCGGAATACCGCGCGTTTTCTTTTGGCTCGGTCCCAAAAGGACCGGCGCATAACCAATCAAAAATGCCAGCCAACCGCCAATCCACATCAGGGTCGCAATCGCCAGCACCGACACATAGGCCGATCCGTCAAAGCCAACAGCCACCCGCGCCACCGTCGAAAGCCAGATCAACCCGAATGCGCTATTAAGTGCGATACCGGCCCGCAATTCACGCCCCGTATGACCAAGGGCGGCCCGCCCGGCAATTGCAATAATCATGCAGGCCATCGCCCCGCCGGTCAGGGCATGTAACGCATCGCGACTGCCAAGCATGTCCGGCCACAGGATCGCGGTGCCCAGCAATGCCAAGCCAACCGGCACCCAGAAATAACCAAGATGCAACATCGCCACAATCGGTTCGCGCCAGCTATGAATACCCCGCCAGCGGATCAACCGCACGGCATGCAAAAGCGATGCAGCCAAGGCGCAATAGCCAAATAAGGCGCCATACGGGCTGATAATCCCGGCAAGAATCGTAACCACCACACTGGCCAGACAGATCATGTCAAATCGGCCAAACATGGCGGGCAGCGGGGCCGCAATCTGTTCGCGGGTCATCCAGTTGCGGGTAAAGGCCGGGATCACCCGCCCGCCAATCAGGGAAATCAACAAAATGATCGCAAGGATCGCGGTTTGATACAGCATCACCGGATCAAGCGCGATGACATCAAGACAGGATGCAATAAACAGCCCGTCAAAAAGCGCAATCACACTGATCACCGCAATCACCCGCATATTCTTGAAATTGCGTGCGGCAATCAGTTCGCGCATGGCAAGGGCGATCAGAAATGCGAAATAGGCCAATGCACCACAGATCACGGCAAGGAACGGCAGGTTTTCGGCAAGGCCAATGGCAAGGCGTCCGACAAGCCATGTCAATGTAAGGGCCATTAACATGGGGCCTGCAATCGGCGGCCGTGCGGTCCAGTTGGCAATCGCGGTTAACAGAAATCCACCAATTGCCGCCCCGCCAAACCCGAAAATCATTTCATGCGCGTGCCAATAGGACGAAGTCCCAAGGCTGGGCACGCCATAACCATGCACAAATCCTGCAACCCACCAGACCACCGCAACAATCGCAAGAAGACCCGCACACAGGAAAAGCGGGCGAAATGCGCCGCTCCAGAATGGGTGGGGGGATTTTTGCGGCTCTGTAATCGAAATCGGTGTGGCATTGGCATTCATGACGGCTCTCCAAACAACTGGAATGCGTCATAATAGCGTTCAAAACCGATCCCGCCTTGATGTTGAGCAATTTATGAGAGGAAGCTCTGCGTATTTCCGGTTTGCTGAAGATTTTTATGGTCTCAGGGTTTCTATTTTAGGATGCTGTTTACAGGAACTCTTCCGCATTTGTTTTCAGGTATTCAATAATGAGATTTTTAGCCAACGGCCCAAACATTCCTGATCATCTGCTGAAAAAGAGAGATGAAGGTCGGTGCATATTCCTGTGTGGTGCTGGTGTATCGATTCCGTCCGGAATGCCTCAATTCTATGGCTTGGCTGAATACGTCATCGATAAATTAGATCCGCCTGAAGACGGAACAATTATGGCGGATTTTCAGCCATGGAGAGATGGAAAATCTGGGGCTAAAACGCCATTGGACCAGATATTCAACGCTTTGTATCAAGAATACGGGCGTGAAGAAGTGAATGCATTGGTTGAGAAACGTCTCACCGAGAAAAAGGTGACGGGCCCTAGTAGAGAGCATCAGCTCATCGCGAGAATATCGGCTGACCTAGATCGCAACCCTCAGGTTGTAACAACCAATTTTGATCATCTTTTTGAGGATGCTGTTAGCGGAAATGTTGACGTGCGCATTGCTCCGGCATTGGCTTCAATCGACCATGGAGAAATGATCTCAGGCATCACGTATTTGCATGGTCGTGTGGGGAAATCAGACAGTTACGTTTTGGGAAGTGCGGATTTTGGGAGAGCTTACCTGGCTGAGGCTTGGGCAACCTCATTTGTAATGCAGCTTATCAAACACTACACGGTGGTCCTCGTGGGGTACGGAGCTGAAGACCCGCCAGTAAAATATCTTTTGCAGGGGCTTCGTCAGGTAGACGGTATCGACCCTCAAAAACTCTATGTTTTTGATCGTGGACGACACGAAGATATTGAGGCTAAGTGGGCTGACAGAGGCGTAACACCAATTGCTTATTCTGGTGAAGGGCAAGATCATTCGGCTTTGTGGGACACCATCGAAGCTTGGGCAGATAGAGCTGATAACCCAAGAGTTTGGTGTAGAAATATTATTGAGCAAGCGAAGAAAGGTCCCAGATCCCTGCAAGCTCACGAACGTGGGCAGGTGGTACATCTTGTTCGCACGACTGCTGGCGCAAAGTTGTTTGCTAGGTCCACGCCAATCATAACACCAGAATGGCTCTGCGTATTCGATGCTAGTTGCCGTACAGGTAAGCCTGCCTCCGGCTATGCCAAGGACTCTGAAGTTTTCGATCCATTCAAGGAATACTGCTTAGATGATGATTTAGAAAGGTTATCTGCAAACACAGATAAGAAAGGTAGAGTATTTGATGATCTAACGAATTGGCACTTCGGAGATGGAAACAAAAACCAAATTCATAGTTTAGGTACTTTTCCTCTACCATCTCGTATGCCTCTTCCTTCAAGGCTCAATTCACTCCTTTGGTGGATTGCACAGAATTTGGATAATCCGATAACAGCATGGTGGGCTTTTCGCCAGTTTAGGCTTCATCCCAGTTTACTAGATGCATTTAGGCACATGCTTAGAGACAAAAAGGATCTAAGTAGAAAAGCGCGCAAGCTACTTAATATCCTTTTGGAAATACACACTGATCCCATCAACTCCGACAGGAATTTCTCTCTTCACCAATTAAAGGGCCGGATTAGTTTGGAAGGCTGGACCCAAAGCGCTCTTCGTGAACTCGAGCGCATCATGGTTCCCGAGTTTCGGTCCAGTCGACCTTTTGAAATAGCGGCAGGCAAACCACCTATGGATGGTTGGTTTGCAACGAGGGTCTCCGAAGTGACTCGTTTGGAAGTGAAGTTTCCCGAGCCACGGATTTCGGTTGGAGAGCTGCCGGATGATGTTTTGGAAGCAATATTTTTGGTAGCTGAGAGATGCCTAATTCGCGGCAGTGATATGCTTTCGGAACTCGATGTAATCCTGTTTACGACCGCGACTTGCTATCCAGATCGAGAGGCAGAAGGAGAGCGCGAAGATCGAAGGACATCAGGATTCTTTAAGTGGTTTTTAGAGTTGTTTGCAAAACTATCGATTGTGTCTCCCAAAATAGCGCGTAATCGAGCGGCTCTTTGGTCAGAAAAGGATACTTATTTCTTTAGAAAACTGAAATTTTTTGCGTTTTCGAGAAAAGAACTTTTTGATGATAGTGAAGCAGCATCGTTTCTTCTGTTTTGTGAGAATGAAGCATTCTGGGACCTGAATGCGCGTCGTGAGCTTTTATTCTTTATTGAAGACCGCTGGGAAGGCTTTAGCTCGCAGGAACGCAAGCGGCTGATTGAGCGAGTTTTCCAGGGGCCCGATAAACTGGCTGATCAGTCTCCGGAAGAGTATGAGAATTGGCGCCTTAATATGATTGCTTCCTATCTCTCTTGGTTGACTTTACACGGATGCGAACTGCCGCCAGAGCAAATAAATCGTCTTGCAGAACTCAAGGCAGGTTTAGCGGATTGGGATGATAGGTCAGCCAAAGGATTAACCTTTATCTCTGGTGCGATGGTCCACACAGTAAGTGTAGATGAAAACCCAGAGGCATTATTTGGAAAGCCGCTCAGTAAAATCGCTGATATCGCAGAATCCCAATCTCAACGTGGCTGGGGTGAGTTTACTGAGCGAAGGCCATTTTCGGGATTGGTTAAGCTAAACCCCCGCACTGCCTTGGCCGCACTTTCTATACAGACGAAAGAAGGAAAGTACCCAAAAGACAGGTGGTCTGAGCTTCTAAAGTACTGGCCACAAGACACAGGCCCCAGATTGACCAATGTGTTTTTACGGCGAATCTATCGTTTACCTGACGGGGTAATCCGTGAGCTTAGGCATGAAGTATCTAGCTGGGTTAAAGAGAGTTTACCCGGGCTCCATGGCGCCGATCCGAATTGCGCTTGGAAAATTTTCGATAATATCGTCAGAGCCTTAAGTCAAAACATTCACGAGGCGACAGAAAGTTCAATCTTAACTCAGTCGTTTGATGGTGAGAAAAACGAAAGATCAAGAAGGACGATAGATCATGCAATCAATGGCCCCATTGGAAATATAACTGAAGGTGTTTTGGACGCATTGACTGAGTTGAAACTCGATAAAGGTCATGGTCTTCCTAAAGAGTTTTCTTGTCGCCTAATTGAGCTAATGCATGTCGAAGGCGAAGGAAGCGATCATGCCGTGTGTTTGATCGCAAAGCGAATACGATGGCTTCATTTTTTGGATGCTGAGTGGGTGAAAAAATACTTGATCCCATTTTTCAATATTGAACACCCTTACTCGGAGCCTGCTTGGGAAGGTGCATTACTTCGCTTTGAACCGTTTCATGACCAAATTTGGGCGACGATAAAAGACAGTTTTCTCGAGCTTTTTACGCCAAACATAAAGTGGCAGCTTTCCTCAAATCAGAAAGAAGCAGCTGTTCATATACTGCTAGTCTTAGGAATGTTCCGGCTGGAGATGACAGACGGTGTGACAGCAAAGGAAGTTCGAAGGTCTCTCAGGTCAATGGATGATGAAATGAGGGCCGATGCGATTTATCTGCTTTCAAGGTTCGGAAAAGAAAATGAAGATGGCTGGGCCAAGTATGTTATTCCATTCGTCTCAACAGTTTGGCCACTGGAAAGAAAGTTTCGAACTAGTTCTTCTGCTTCCGCTTGGTTGTCAACGTTAAGTAGCGCGGGTGACGCTTTCCCAAAGTTGTTGAAAGTAGTGATGAAATTTTTGGTTCCAATAAGGGTAAATCACGAGATTTTCAGGTTTTCGCGCGAGATTGCAGATGAAGATGCCCTGGTCGCAAAGTATCCAGAGGAAGTTCTATCTCTACTTAACACTGTTGTGCCTGACGCCGCCTCTGATGATCTCTCTGAGTTGGGACGAATTCTTGAAGAAATTGAGCAAAACAATCCGGAGCTTGTCAACAGCAGGCACTTCCATCGGCTAAGTGATGTTCTCGAGAGTGTTTGAGTTTTGCCGATAGACCCAACATCGCGTTCTTTTTCCACGATAAGCCTTTTCAACCGCGTTTAACGCGCTAGATTAGGAGCATCAATTTATTTGCAGTTGCTTGATCAAGGGCTGCGCCCCGAAACATGACAGGAGTCCTGTTCACCATGAAGATCACGTTTTCCGATCTCGCCATTCCGAAAGCCGGTGCCGTTATCGCCTTCGCGACCGAGGGTGCCGATCTGATGCCCAGTGCCGTCGCACTTGATGAGGCAACCGGGGGTGCGATCACCAAGGCGATCAAGGCGTCGACCTTCAAGGGCAAGTCGGGCCAAAGCCTTCAGGTTCTGGCACCGGCCAATGTCGATCTGTCGCGCGTGATCATTTTCGGGATCGGCAAGGAAGCCGAGTTTGACGTGATTGCCGCCCAGAAGCTTGGCGGTTCCGTCACCGCCCGCGCGCTTTCCACCGGCGAGAAAGAGCTTTCCGTTCTGTTCGACATGGAAGGTATGGCGTGTGATTTCGCAACCGGTGCCATGCTGCGCGATTATCGTTTCGATAAATACCGCACCACCGAGACCAAGGAAGACAAACCGGTCCTGAAATCACTTGATATCGCCACCCGCGATCACAAGGACGCCAAGAAACAGTTCGATAGTGCCAAAAAGGTCGTCGAAGGCGTGTTCTTCACCCGCGATCTGGTATCAGAACCGGCCAACATTCTGTATCCGGAAAGCTTCGCCAAGGAAGTCTCCGCCCTTGAAAAACTGGGTGTCGAGATTGACGTGCTTGATGAAAAGGAAATGAAGAAGCTTGGCATGGGCGCACTGCTGGGCGTTGCCATGGGCTCGGCCCGCAAACCGGCCATGGTCGTCATGCGCTGGAACGGTGGCAAGAAAAAGGACGCCCCGGTCGCCTTCGTTGGCAAGGGTGTGACCTTTGATACCGGTGGTATCTCGATCAAACCGGCTGCCGGCATGGAAGACATGAAATGGGATATGGGCGGTGCCGGTGTGGTATCGGGCCTGATGAAGGCACTGGCCGGTCGTAAGGCGAAATGCAACGTGGTTGCGGTGCTTGGCCTTGTTGAAAACATGCCGTCCTCAACCGCACAGCGCCCGGGCGATGTGGTTACCTCGATGTCGGGTCAGACGATCGAAGTCATCAATACCGACGCCGAAGGCCGTCTGGTGCTGTGTGATGCCCTGACCTATGTGCAGCAAAAATACGATCCGCGTCTGATTGTCGATCTCGCGACCCTCACGGGCGCAATCATCATCGCGCTTGGTCATGAAAATGCCGGTCTGTTTTCCAACAATGATGACTTGGCGTCCCAGATCACCACGGCTGGTCTTGCGGTTGATGAGGGTGTCTGGCGTTTGCCGCTGTCGCCAGCCTATGACAAGCAGCTTAAATCCGACATTGCCGATATGAAAAACGTTGGCGGTCGTCCGGCGGGATCAATCACCGCGGCCCAGTTCCTCAAGCGCTTTATCACCAAGGATCGCCCGTGGGCGCATCTTGATATCGCCGCCATGGCCTGGTCAACCGCGGACAAGGAAGTCGTGCCAAAAGGCGGCACCGGCTTTGGTGTCCGTCTGCTCGATCGCTTTGTTGCCGATAACTACGAGTCCTGATTTCAGGAACGCATAACTGAATAAAAGACGGGGCAGGGTGATGATCATCTTGCCCCGTTTTTGCTTTCGCGATACTCAATTGGCTATGGCTGATATCTGGTTTTACCATCTCACCAGCATGCCGCTGGAACGGGCCTTGCCCACGCTGCTCTCCAAAACGCTGGAGCGCGAAAAGCGTGCCGTGGTGATGACCGGCGTTGAAGAACGGGTCGAGGCCATCAATACCCTGCTATGGACCTATGACGCCGCAAGCTGGTTGCCGCATGGCTCCAAGTCCGATGGTGATGCGGAAATGCAGCCGGTCTGGCTGACATCCGAGGATGAAAATCCCAACAATGCCCAGTTCCTGTTCCTGACCGACCGCGCCATGAGCGACAAGGTCGGCGATTATGAACGCGTGATCATGCTGTTTGATGACCGCGATCACGATGCGGTGGCCGAGGCCCGCACCCGCTGGAAAGACTGGAAAGACGCCGGACACAAGCTGTCCTACTGGCAGCAAACCCCGCAAGGCGCGTGGGAGAAAAAGGCCGAAAGCTGAGTGCTTTCAGGGCTGTGTATCGTGCTTGGCAAGACATCAATAAACACATAAAATGCTGTAATATAATGGGTAATCATACGCGCCATGCGTAAAATGCATGATTTTCCCCATTGAACAATGACACCGGGTCAGATAGACAAGGGGTGTTGAACGCGCCGATTTGCTCCTCAGCTTGCGGGCGCGCTAAAAATGCGGCTAAAGCGAGAGGGCGTATATGCTCCGTATGTACGACCGCCTCGGTAACGCCGCGGCGGTTTTTTTGTATTTACGGAAAGGTTGGGATCCATGATCCGGCTCTCGAACGTCCAGAAAACATATGCAGCCCGACGTGGCAGCGACGAACATGTTGCGCTGCGCGGCATCAATCTTGATATCGCTGCTGGCGAAATCGTCGGCGTTATTGGCCGCTCCGGTGCGGGTAAATCAACCCTGATCCGCTGCATCAACCTGCTTGAAATGCCGACCTCCGGGTCTGTTACGGTTGATGGCACCGATGTCACCCGGCTTTCCAAACGCGACTTGCCGCTGTTCCGCCGCCAGCTTGGCATGGTGTTTCAGCATTTCAATCTGCTGTCTTCACGCACGGTGTTCGATAATATCGCACTGCCGCTTGAACTGGCGGGCGCTTCCAAGGCCGATATCGCCAAGGCGGTGGATCCGCTGTTGCCGCTGGTCGGGCTTGAAGACAAGCGTGATCGCTATCCGGCAGAGTTGTCCGGCGGTCAGAAACAGCGTGTCGGCATTGCGCGCGCACTGTCCTCAAATCCCAAGGTTTTGCTCTGTGACGAGGTGACATCCGCCCTTGATCCGGAAACTACCCGTCAGATCCTCACACTCCTTAAGGACATCAACAAACGCCTTGGCCTGACCATGGTCGTGATCACCCATGAAATGGCGGTGGTCAAGGCGCTTTGTGACCGTGTCGCGGTGATGGATGGCGGCGTGATCGTTGAAGAAGGCGGCGTTGAGGGCATCTTTGCCAATCCGACACACGCCACCACGAGGTCGCTTCTGGCCGATGAATTCATGGATTTCCGTGCTGGTTCCGATGCATCCAGCAGTGCGAACAATACCGGCGGCGCCGTCGGGCAGGAGGGCTAAGTCATGTTTTCAACCCTTGCACCCATTCTGCTTCAGGCGACCTGGGAAACCCTTTATATGGTCGCGGTCTCGCTGTCGATTGCGACCGCCTTTGGCTTACCACTTGGTGTTTTGCTCGCAACCTCTGGCCGGGGCGAACTATTTGAAGCCCTTTGGTTCCAGCGCGTGTTTGGTCCGCTGGTCAACGCGACCCGTTCCGTGCCGTTTATCATTCTGGCAGTCGCAATCATTCCGTTTACCCGCTTCGTCGTCGGGACCTCCATCGGCACGTCTGCGGCGATTGTGCCGCTGACGGTCGCGGCCATTCCGTTCATCGCCCGCATCATCGAAGGTGCGATCCGCGAAGTTGATGGCGGTCTGATCGAAGCCGCACAGGCCATGGGGGCGCGCCCGGTACAGGTTGTGACCAAGGTTCTGCTGCCCGAAGCACTGCCGGGCATCATTCACGGATTGACCCTGACGGCGGTGACGCTGATTGGCTATTCGGCGATGGTCGGTGCGGTGGGGGCCGGTGGGCTTGGCGACCTTGGCATTCGCTATGGCTATCAACGTTTCCGCCCGGATGTGATGGCGGCGGTTGTCATCACGCTGATTGTCGTGGTGCAGGCGGTGCAAAGCTTTGGCGATTATCTGGCGCGCAAGGCCGACAAACGAAACATCTGAGCCAATAAAATCCAAATGTGAGGAATGCTCACATTCATCGAATTCCCGCACAAAACAAAATGAAATCAAGGAGTTTTACAATGCGGTTTCTGCTTAAACTGACGGCTGCGGCCGTTCTGGCATCGGCCCTGACCGGTCAGGCACTTGCCAATGATGCGATCAAAATCGGCGTCACCCCGGGTGCGCATGAAGAAGTCATGGAAGAAGTCGCGAAAGTCGCGGCCACCAAGGGCCTGGACATCGAAATCGTCAGCTTCTCGGACTATGTTATTCCTAACCAGGCGCTTGATGATGGCGATCTGGATGCCAATAGCTTCCAGCACAAGCCGTATCTGGATAACCAGATCAAGGATCGCGGCTATGACCTGTCGGTTGTCGGCTATAACATCCTGACGCCGATGGGCATTTATTCCAACAAAATCAAAAGCCTGGATGACCTGCCTGAGGGTGCTGAAGTCGGCATTCCGAACGATCCGACCAATGGTGGCCGTGCGTTGCTGGTCCTGCAATCCCAGGGTCTGATCAAGGTTGATCCGGCGGTTGGCCTTGTCGTCAGCCCGCTTGATATCATCGAAAACCCGAAGAATATCAGCTTTGTAGAGCTTGACGCCGCACAGCTTCCGCGGTCGCTTGATGATCTGGATGCGTCGGCGATTAACACCAACTACGCACTCGAAGCCGGTCTGAACCCGATCAAGGATTCAATTGCGATCGAAGGCAATGACAGCCCGTATGCCAATGTTATTGTTACCCAAACCGCCCGCAAGGACGAGCCGTGGGTCAAGACGCTGGTCGAAGCTTATCACGATGATGCGGTCCGCAAATTCATCGACACCAAGTATGAAGGGTCGGTCCTGCCGGTCTTCAAAATTTCTGAATAATCAGTCCGATTGTTCAAAAGAAATGAAAAATCCCGTGAGGCGCGCGCTTCACGGGATTTTTTTATGTCGCCACCGAAGGACGGTCAAAATCAAATTGTATGAGGATTTGAGTTTGCCCTCATCAGACGTTGCCAAACAGGACATGATCGGCGGTCAGATCATCCTTGTCGGTGTCTTCGATGATGACGCCAAATGTCCATGGGTCGCCATTGCTGAAATCGACATAGAGATCATCGCCGGTCTGGGTGGTGTGATCGAGGAAGCTGTCGAAATCCGTGATGCCAGAGCGTTCCTGAAGATCGCTTGTCAGAAGCAGGGTATCGGGATGATTGCCAGTTTCATCGCTGTCACCGGTTTCAAACCCGACAACCCGGTCGCGGCTTGAGGCCTCGGCATCGAAAACAAAGGTATCATTGCCGCTATTGCCTTCGAGCCAGTCATTGCCGGCCCCGCCAGACAAAAGGTTGTCGCCGAAAACCGGATTACCGCCGGGACCGGCACGCAGCGTATCGTGCCCGTCTCCGCCATAGAGCGACACGTCGCGGGTTTCGCCCGTCAGCGTGTCGTTTCCCGCCTCACCATACAGGTTTTCGCCAAACAGGGTGTCGTCGCCATCACCGCCGTAAATGGTGTCATTTCCGCGATTGCCGACAAGACGGTTGTCGCCTTCATCGCCGATGATCAGGTCGCTTTGATTGCTGCCATCGACATTTTCGATGCTGATGAAATGATCGCCGGTGCGGCCCGTGCCGGTTGCAAGATTGATGACCGGTTGTGGGCCATGTTCGCCATAAGGCGCATCATTGCCCCAGCCGGCGATATAGCTGATGGTGTCAATCCCGTCACCCCCATCAAAGATATTTGTGCGGTCCTCGGAAAAGTCGGTGCTGGCCGCGGCATAGAAGGTATCATCGCCGCCTTGTCCCTGCATGACGTCACCGTCATCGGTGCGGTTGTAGACCTGATAAAAGGCGTTCTTGCCGTCATCGCCAATCAACACATCGCCATAGGTCGTATCGCGGATATCCTCGATATTGAAATAGCGGTCGCCTTCGGCATCCCCGCCAAGCCCGATACCGGTTTCGAGATTGACATAGACGCCCTGGTTTTCGGGATTGCGACTATATCCGAAGCTGATTTCATCGCGGCCCGGACCACCATCGATAACATCGGCCCCCGGGCCACCGGTCAGTTCATCGTTGCCCGGCCCGCCAATCAGTGTGTCGTTGCCGTCACCGCCATCAAGTTCGTCATGTCCGGCCCCGCCATCAAGCGTATCGTTCCCAGGCCCACGATAGCCGCCGGAAAGAGAATCATTCCCGCCAAGGGCACGAATGTAATCGTCGCCCTCGAGCCCGGATATCCGGTCATCCTGTTCTGTTCCAATCAGATTGTCGTCACCCTCGGTTCCTACGATGTAATTAACCATGCCAGACTCCTG
Organism: Thalassospira indica; assembly: GCF_003403095.1. Taxonomy (NCBI): domain Bacteria; kingdom Pseudomonadati; phylum Pseudomonadota; class Alphaproteobacteria; order Rhodospirillales; family Thalassospiraceae; genus Thalassospira; species Thalassospira indica. The sequence goes on from NZ_CP031555.1 coordinate 1,963,476, forward strand.
CATGAAGTGCCTTTACCCCGGCAATCCAAGGTTGCGTTGGAATTTTGGCGACTTGATGACTGGTTGCCGACGGGCTTGTTCCGTGCGGAAGTGCTGCGCAAATGGCAGAAACAACACAGGCCCGCAATCATGTATTGCGGGCCTGTGTGTTGATCAGATTGAGGCGAGGGTGTCAGGCGACCATCGCGTCGTATTCTTTCTGCTTGTCGCGCCATTTCTGTTCGACCATGGCAAGTTCGTTTTCGATCTGGCCGAGTTCCTTTTGGATGGCGGCGAGTTTTTGGGCGTTGGCGTCTTCGTAGAGCGACGGGTCATGGATTATCGGGGTTTGTACCGATCAATGGCAGCATGCGCCCGCTGTTTTGTGGTCTTCATACTGATCGTGCAGCTTTACCCAACTCATCGTGCCGTTTTCGTTGCGACCAAAGGGCGTGAGATCAAGAAAGGCATGCGCCCCGATCAACGGATCGCCCCCACGGCTGTAGGATGAATAGGTGTGGAAAATCTCGTTGGTGTCGGGATCGCGGTAAAACACGCTGATGCCGTGCAAGTCTTCCATCTTGCCGCTATAGGGCGCGAAATTGTAGGTCGTCTTGCCCGCTTCGACATCATCGGGGCGGAAGGAGGCATCAAAATCATAATTGAAATCGCTGCCATGCGAGGACACCCACGGGAAATGCCAGTTCATCCGTTTCTTGAAGGGCAGGAATTCCGCCAGCGGGGCACGCGAGACCACTATCAGGGTCACGTCATGATGACGCAGATGCAGATTGGCGCCGTCAAAATGATCGGCAAGGAAGGAACAGCCGTCACAGCCTTCTTGCCAGCCGGGGCCGAACATGAAGTGATAAACGATCATTTGACTGCGACCGTCAAACAGCTCGCCGAGCGACTTTTTGCCGGTGGGCGTGTCGAATTCATACTCCTTGTCGACCTTGACCCAGGGCAAGGCACGGCGTTCTTCACACAGACGGTCCCACGCACGCATATGGTGTTTTTCACGTTTCAGGTGCGCCTTGCGGGCTTCGAGCCATTCTGCGCGGGAGACGATTTGGGGACGGGTCATATCGGTTCTCCTTTTCCGTCGGGTTCGTCGGGGGGAATGTTTCCCGTGTGTCGGGCACCGCCGAGATTGACGCAGTGCCCGTGCCTCGTGTTTTTAGTCGATGCGACCAGCCGCACAGGCCGCCGGTTGCAGGGCAGGGTCGATTTCCGTATCGCCATCCGGGGTGTCATTGGAATCGGCGTCAGATCCTGCATCGGTCTCTGCCTTGGCATTGCGCAAGACGATAACGGTGCCAATCGCAGACAAAACCATCAGAAGCGCACAGATGATTGAAATCACCTGCAAGCCGTCGGAGAAGGCTGTGCGGGCCTGTAACAAGACGTCACCGGCCAAGCCGGACCGGGCGTCAGCCAGCGCATGGACGGCACCACCCAGCGTACTGCGGAGCGCATCAATCGCCCCGGCTGTGAGATTGGCGGGGAGGTCGGTATCAAGCATGGCGTCGCGATAGATCGCGGTGCCGACACTGCCCAGAACGGCAATGCCAAGGGCCCCGCCCAGTTCGGCACTGGTTTCGGACATGGCGGCCGCCGACCCGGTCCGGTCTGTCGGGGCGGCGGTGACCACCATATCGGTACAGATCATCGCAACCGGCGTGATGCCGAGTGAAAAGATCGCCGCCCCGGTGGCAAGAATATAGAGACTGCCGGCTGAACCGGGAAAGGACAGCAGGCCAAAGCCAAACGCGGTCAGGACAAGGGCGCCCGTCATCACGGAGCCCGGGCGGAACCGGCCCAGCAATACCGGGGCCCCGAGGGAGCCGACAATACCCGAAACGGTGGCGGGCAGCATGGCCATGCCGGCCTGAATGGGCGTGAGGCCGATCACCAGTTGCAGGGACTGGGACAGGAACATGAAATAGGCCATCCCGACAAAGATTACGGCCGTCTGAATGACAATCGGAACCGAAATCGTGCGTCGGTACAAAAGACCCAGATCAAGCAGGGGATCGTCAAGTTTGCGCTGACGGCGGATGAAAACCCATGTACCCAGAAGGCCAAGCATGATGGCGCTAAGTGCTTCACCACCAAAGCCATAGGCGGCCATAACCTTGACCCCGTAAATGATTGCCAATACAGATGTTAGTGAAAGTGCGGCACTTGGCAGGTCGATCCGCCCGAATTTTTCCGCCCTGTGTTCGGGCAAAAGGATCGGGGCTGCCAGCAACAGCAGTGCCATGACCGGCACATTGAGCAGGAAAACCGCCCCCCACCAGAAGTAACTCAGCACCACACCGCCAAGCAACGGCCCGGCCGCCGTGCCGACCATGAAGGTCGTCATCCATGCGGCAATGGCAAAGGAGCGTTCCTTTTCATTGTGAAACATGTTGCGGATCAGCGACAGGGTAGAGGGCATCAAGGTGGCCCCGGCAACACCGAGAACACCGCGGGCAAAGATCAGCATTTCCGATGTATTGGCAAAGGCCGCCAGAACCGATGCCGCCCCGAAACAGGCGCCACCGATCATCAGCAGTTTGCGCCGCCCGATGCGGTCGCCCAGTGTGCCCATGGTGATCAGCGACCCGGCAATGAAAAAGCCATAGATATCGACAATCCAGAGCAACTGGTCGCTGGTCGGGTTGAGGCTTGCGGTCAGGTGCGGCACGGCAAGATGCAGGACGGTCATATCCATGGCGATCAAAAGGCAGGGTAGTGCCAGGACCAGAAGGCCGATCCATTCGCGGCGGGTGGCCTTGGTGTCGGTGCCTTGCGGGGCGGTGTCGCGGCGGGTTGGGGCGCTCATGTCTTGTTCCTGTTTTTCCTTGGCGGTGGTGTATGGTTGGCCGCCTTGAGTTTTGTTTTGTGTTGTTTTGCGGTGCTGTCTGGATGCCCGCCTGCGCGGGCATGACGGAAGCGGGATGTTCTTTGTACTCGTCACGCTCGGGCAGGCGGGAGTCCGGATGCTGCGGTTTTCATTATTCGCGGCAATGGTCGGACCTCAACCCCAATTGAGGTCAAGCGCTTTATGATACCTGGCTGCAAAAGGTTTCGAGCTTGTCGAGCGCGCTGCTCCAGCCGCTGTGATGGCCGTCGCGTGCTGCTTCATCGGCGAATTGTTCGTGATGCAGGACAAGGATGGTGGCCTTGCCGTCATCGTCGGGTGCAAGGGTCAGGGTGACGTGGGATTTGCGTTCGGGCATGGTGATCCATTGCCAGCTAAAGGACAGCTTCTGGTCAATGTCAACCGCGTCATAGGTGCCGCTGACATCATGTATCTCACCCTCCGGGCCGGGTTCCTTGAAGCGGATGCGAAACGTGCCGCCGACGCGGGCATCGACATTGGCATCGATCATCTCGCAATCCCCCGGTCCCCACCATTGCGCCAGTTTTTGCGGATCGGTCCAGGCGGCAAAGACCATCGCGGGCGGGGCGGCAATGCGCCGCCGGATGGTCAGGCTTGGTTTTTCATCATACGGGGAGGTTTGCGGGTGCGGGTGCATTACTGGTCCTCCTGATCCTGCGGGGCGGCGGGATGTGTCGGTGTCTCGTTTTGTGCCGCGTTCTCGACAAAGGCGGCCAGCCGATCAAGCCGATCCGTCCAGAACCGTTCATAGCGCTTCAGCCATTCCATGGCGTGCGCCATCTTTTCAGGCTGAAGCCGAATGCGCACCGTGCGCCCGGTTTTTTGCCGGGCAATCAACCCGGCACCTGACAATACCTTGAGATGCTTCATCACCGCAGGCAATGACACATCAAACGGCTCTGCCAGTTCGCTGACCGAAAGCGCGTCTTCGTCTTGCTCCAGCCGGGCAAGGAGGGCGCGGCGCGTCGGATCGGCGAGGGCTGCAAAAATGTCGTTCAGGTCGGCTTCTTGATACTTAACCATGTGGTTAAGTATTGAAGAAAAAATCCGGGAAGTCAATCATGGTTTGTTTGCGGCGGGATAAAAGCATACCGCTCCTGACAGGCTGGTGTCAGGAGTAGTGTTGGTCTTCGGAATTTCAGGCAGGCGGAAAGGGGATGTTATGCCGCTACCGGAGAGGTGACCGGGCGGGCGCGCTCAATCCGTTCGCGTCGGTCCGGGATGTTCAGGGCATCCCAAAGGTCGTTTCGCATCTGGGTGTTGATCCAGAATTCGGCACTGTTGCCAAAAACGCGGGCAAGGATCAGGGCGGTGTCGGCGGTAATCCGGCGACGATTGTTGCACAGTTCGTTCACATGTTTGCGCTGAACCCCCATGGCCTCGGCTAGGGCGGTTTGCGTCAGGTCCATTGGTTCCATGAACTCGGTGACGAGCATTTCACCAACGCTGACGGGTTTTCTTGCTGTCATGATCATGGGGGCCTCATCGGTAACTGTGGTTGTCGAGATAAAGATCGGTTGCTTCGCCTTTGGCATCATTCCAGCGAAATATCAGCCGCCATTGGCGATTAATTCGGATGGAATGATAGCCGGTCAGTTTGCCCTGTAAGGCTTCGAAATGGTTGCTGGGTGGTATGCGTAAATCGTTGCTGCATGTGGCATCGTCAATCAACTGCAATTTCCGGAACAGTCGGGCATTGATGTCGGCGGGAATTTTCTTTCCTGCTTGGTCAAGTATGAAAAAGTCTTCAAGCCACCTGTCGCGAAAAAATCCGATCACACGGCTACGCTCCATCAGTTTTGAGCCATTGTACCGCTCAGTGGTACAATAATCAAGTCAGTTATAGACTCATGTCACTATTAAGCGATCTGTCCGGTTTTAGGCTGTTCCTATGAAGGAGAGCTAAAATGAAGCAGATGGTATTTTTGCAAGGGTTACGGGGAGGTGAAGTTTCGGTCCCGTCCGCTTTTTCCGGTGGTCGGGCGATGAAGGGGGCCGGTTACGATGCCAAAGGCAAACGCCTCAGACCTCAACCTTCCCAGAACTATACGGATCGGCTGCGCCTTCGTCACTGTCTAAAAGGAGAAGTGGCGTGAGCAAGGGTCTATTCCCAATTCGTCGGCGGCAAATCCCTGACGTTTGCAAACCAGCGCTGCCAGAACCAGAGTTTGTGACGGTCCTTGATGTTACGTCGGTTACGTTCCTCATTGTCACAAATCGTCATGAGGACATTCAAGGTGCGACCTTCCATAGCATCGGCTTCAAGTGCAGCGACATCGGCCTTGAAGTTATTCACCTGTTCCTCGGTCATGGCGTGGCCAATGCGGTAAAAACGTTCTTCGAGGGCCGCGTATTTGGTGCGTTGGTCTTGCCAAAACCTTGCCTTGTCAGGCCAGCGAAATGTCAGGCTGCAGAGGGAAGATACAACAACCAATGCGGCACCAATTTTAGAAGCGATTGGGACGTTACCAAGAACATCGGCGACGACCGCAGATCCACCAATCAGGTTTAGGACTGTCGTTACATCGGACAGCCAAGCGTAATAGTGAGCACGTTTCGAACAGTAACGTACCGAAACATTAATGCCGTAGATCAGCTTGCCGCGCCGCTTTCTCAGTCGTCCGGGTCCACATCCGGCTCCGGCAGAGTCGACTTCACATCGTATCGTTTCCTCTCGATCGCCTGCTCCGAAAAGTTCTCCACTCCTTCCCTCAACGGGCTCTGGCGGGTTGCTGCTGTTCCCTCGTTCTGCGTCTTCGGGGCCGGGCATGGTTTGTCATCCTTTTTGTCTGACATCTTTGTTTTCCTTTTCGGTGTTGTACAAAGCGGAGTGGGAGCGGACACACCCCTTCGCAACACTTTTAGCAAGTTGTTTCATCAATCACCACGGGAAATTTCGTCTAAGACAACACCTTTTAGTTCCTTGTCTGATCAATTGCGGTCATAGGGATAAAGTGTTGGCTGCGTGAATGCCTCTAGCAACCCCCGCGCTGCCGCCACCTCTCAATTTGGTTCTTATGAGGCTCTGAATGGCTGAAATGTTTGACATTGACCGGATCAACATTGGTGAACGTTTGCAGGCAGTTGATCCTCAAACTCTTTTCAAATTTCCATCAGTTCTATTTCTGTGTTGTCAGTCCAATGATGGGAGTACTCACAGGGCAAACGGTAGAATTTGCGCTAAGGTAGTGTGTCTTTGAGCAGGGACGCCTTTAGGTGGTGTATTCTCTTGTGTTAGCCGACTTTGGAGCTCTAGACTAAGATCGCAGTGTGAAAAGGGGAAGCTATGGTTGAAAAGAAGAAGGAGGGGGCACTAACTCCTGATGAAAAACCTATCGTAAAAGCGCTACTAAGTCGTGGATGGAGAAACCAAGATATCCAGCATTTACTGAACCGAGAGAGAATTGCCACTGTTAACAGTGCCAGAATAACCGAAGTTAAGAAAGATGAGGCTATTCGACCTGCTGAAGATGACGATGTTGAGTTCTTTATCGTAAAGAAGAACTCTTATGATCCTGTGACAGGTCTAAATTTTTATGATGACGAAAGATTGATTCGCTCCAGGGAAGCGATGATCTTGGCAGTCCAAAGTTTCAACAGCCCGGTCCTGAAATTCAAAACCGAGCAATTTGCAGTTCAGTCAAACATTGCTTGGACCTATTTGCTGCATGAGTATTTTGAACGGAAGCTAGGTAACATTGTTGGGAGAGACGGACGGTCTTTGTTGCTTTCCCAAATGATTAAGCGTCGAGAATTTCCTCTGTCGCGAGGGATAGCTAACAACATCAGAGATATGATTGATGTTCGAGACAAAGTAGAGCACCAAATTTTGCGTCACGCGGATAAAAATTTCTTTCCTCTATTTCAAGCAAGCTGTTTGAACTTTGATAAGTCAATCTGTCAGCTTTTTGGCGAGAGGTTATCCTTGAAAAGTGAACTCTCCATCGCTCTTCAATTCACTAAGTTGGATTTTACGCAAGCAGTAGAACTTCAGAAATTTGACATACCAGAGCACATTCAAACGCTGAATGCAGAATTGAATGACAGGCTTACAGAGGAGGAGCGAAGCGACTTAGATTACCGCTTCCGTGTTATCTACACTCTGGACCACACGTCAAAGAGCAAAGCACATTTCGAGTTTATCCAGCCGGGATCAGACGAAGGTAAACAAATACACAGTATTTTGGAAAAGCGGGTCATTGCAGATGATCAGTATCCATACAAACCTTCGCAGGCCGCAAACTTAATCGCTGAAAAATCTGGGCGAAAATTCACGTCCTATAACCACACTCAGGCTTGGCGACGCTACAAGGTTCGTCCTTTGTCAAATGCGAAGGACCGAGGGCAGACAGACAAGGATTTCTGTATATTCCATCGTTCACATGGCGATTACACGTACAATGATGCGTGGGTTAAATTCGTTGTTGAGCGAATCCAGTCAGACGAAGAGTACGCAGAGCTGACCTGCATGCGACTACGTTAAAGCGTTGGGCCTTGCGGAAAAAGCAGATCACGCCACCATCGCATCATACTCTTCCTGCTTGTCGAGCCATTTTTGTTCGGTCATGGCCAGCTCATTTTCGATCTGGCCGAGTTCCTTTTGGATGTCGGCGAGTTTCTGGGCGTTGGCATCTTCATACAGGGTCGGGTCGGCCATTTTTTCTTCGATGCCGGCTTTGCGCTCTGAGAGCTTTTCCATCTGCTTTTCGAGCTTTTCGACTTCGCGCTTGATCGGGGCGGCGAGTTTGCGCTTTTCGGCGGCCTGTTGGCGTTCGGCCTTGCGGTCGCGTTTGGCGGGTTTGCCATTGCCATTACCGTCTTCGCCGCCATTCTTGTTGGCGCGGCGTTCCATGCGCGCGCGATCCAGAAGATACTGGCGGTATTCGGCAACGTCGCCGTCAAACGATGTGACCGTGCCGTCCGCGACCAGCACCAGACGATCGGCGCAGGCTTCGATCAGGTAAGGATCGTGGCTGATGATGATGACCGCCCCTTCATAGGCATTGAGCGCATGGTTGAGCGCATCGCGGCTGTCGATATCAAGGTGGTTGGTCGGCTCGTCGAGGATGAGCATATGCGGGGCATCAAGCGTCATGAGCGCGAACAGAAGTCGCGCCTTTTCGCCGCCTGAAAGGTCCTTGACCTTGGTGTCGCCTTTCTGGCCTTCGAAGGCAAAGCGGCCAAGCTGGGCGCGGACCTTGTGTTCGATGACGTCGGGCATCAGGGCGGCCATGTGCTGATAGGGGGTTTCATCACCGCGCAGTTCATCGGTCTGGTGTTGGGCAAAATAGCCGATGCGCAGTTTGTTTGACGCATGCTTTTCACCCGACATCAAGGTAAGGCGGTTGGCCAGAAGCTTTGCCAATGTGGATTTACCGTTACCGTTGGCGCCGAGAAGGGCGATGCGGTCATCCATATCAATGCGCAGGCTGATATTGCGCAGGATCGGTTTGCCTTCTTCGTAGCCGACATCACCTTCGTGAATGTTGATCAGGGGTGGCGGCAGTTCCTTGGGGCTTGGGAAGTCAAAGGAAATGCCGCGATCCTCGACCACCGGGATGGCCGGGCCCATTTTTTCAAGCATCTTGACACGGCTTTGCGCCTGCTTGGCCTTGCTGGCCTTGGCGCGGAAGCGGTCGATGAAGGATTGCAGATGCTTTTGCTGGGCGATCTGTTTTTCGTAATGCTTGGAGGCCAGTTCCATCTGTTCGCGGCGGGTCTTGGCGAATTTGTCGTAATTGCCGCCATAAAGGGTGACGGTGCCGTCATGCAGATGGGCAATCGATTTGGCCACACGGTTCAGAAGATCGCGATCGTGACTGATCAGGATGATCGTGCCGGGGTAGTTGATCAGATAGTTTTCAAGCCAGATGGTGGCTTCGAGATCAAGGTGGTTGGTTGGCTCATCGAGCAGCAGCAAATCCGGGCGCAGGAAAAGGGTGGCCGCCAAGGCCACACGCATGCGCCAGCCACCCGAGAAGTCATCACAGGGGCGTTGTTGCGCTTCGCCGTCAAAGCCAAGGCCGGACAAAATGGCGGCTGCACGCGCCTCGGCGGTATGGGCTTCGATATCGGCCAGACGTGTATGGACCTCGGCAATGCGGTGCGGGTCGGTGGTGGTTTCAGCCTCGGCTAGCAAATCGGCGCGTTCGGTATCGGCCGCCAAAACGGTTTCAAGCAGGGATCGCGAACCCGCCGGGGCTTCTTGCGAGACAACGCCCATGCGGGCGCGCTTGGACAGGACAATATCGCCGCCATCGCCGGGCAGGTCGCCCGAGATCAGTTTAAGAAGGGTCGATTTCCCCGCACCGTTGCGCCCGATCAGGCCGACCTTGTGACCATCGGGGATGGTCAGCGAGACCCGGTCAAGAATGACACGTCCGCCAATGCGATAGGTGAGGTCGGTAATTTGCAGCATTTTCGGTGGATCTCTTGAACTGGTTTGCAGGCGCATTTGGCGCGGTTTAGGGGGAATCGCAAGGATTTCTGTGCTTTCAATAGGGCAGGTGCGGCTTTGACGCAAGGATTCTTCAAATTGTCATGACGGGTGTGATTTGGATGACAGATCGGGGTGAAACCGGCGCTAAATCGCAGTTTTATGCCTTTTGGCGGCGTTTTGCAGGCGAAATGGGCCAATGCAACGGCTGCAGGTCTGGTTTGCGGGGGTAGAACTATGTGTTGCGTTGCGATCCAACCCCGTTTATATAGCGCCAACCTTCGGGTCTGTGGATCATAAGGGAGTTCTTATTTATGCTCCTTTATGTTCCGCAGGCCCTTTGTACTCGGGGGGCTTGTTCAAGGCCTTCTTTGGGGGTAACGAAATTTTACAAAGCTAGGTGAAACCAATGGCTGTCGAACGCACTCTTTCGATCATCAAGCCGGACGCAACGCGCCGCAACCTGACTGGCAAAATCAACGCCGTCATCGAAGAAGCTGGCCTGCGCATTGTCGCACAGAAGCGCGTCGCTTTGACCCGCGCTCAGGCTGAAGGTTTCTATGCAGTTCACAAAGAACGTTCGTTCTTTGGCGAGCTGGTAGACTTCATGGTCTCTGGCCCGGTTGTTGTTCAGGTTCTCGAAGGCGAAGATGCCGTCCTCAAGTACCGCGAAGTCATGGGCGCAACCAACCCGGCAAATGCCGAGGAAGGCACCATCCGCAAACAGTTTGCAGAATCCATCGAAGCGAACTCGGTCCACGGTTCGGACTCGCTCGAAAACGCTGCAATCGAAATTGCATATTTCTTCGCTCAGACCGAAATCGTCGGCTAAGCCAAGAATACAGAATTACCGGTTCTTCCGGCATGAAACGCCCCGCAAGTTGCGGGGCGTTTTTTGTTGGCAAATTTGGAAATCTATTGCGTCAATCGATCAGGAATGCGGCCATCAGCAGCAACAGGACCCCGATCGAGATCACGCTCCAGAGCATGAATTTTGTCCAGTGGTGCCAGCCTTCCTCGTGGTGGTGCACCAGGCCTTCGTCGTAATCGCTTCCTTGCATTGTTTCCTCCCTGTTGTTGGGACCATTGTTTTGGTTTGCTGTTATCACGCAAGACAACAGGGTGATGGTAGCGCAAATCAACTCAGGGGTGAATTGCTTTGATGTTGTTGACTGTTTTTAGCCGTTCAACCGGATGGACAAGGTGGTGTCGCGTGTGGCAGTATTTGCGCATGGAAAACGTTTTGACCCAGAAATCGGTACGAATTTTTACCGCCTCTCATAGAGTGGCGGGGTAGCGACGTTTTGACCAAATGAGACCCACCCGCCGGCGAGGCGGGTTTTTTTGTGGCTGTCTCCCGGCCAGACCAGCGATGTGCAATCCGGGAGATGACAATGACCAAGCCCTTATCAGCGTTACAACCACGTGATCGATCCTTGATGCCGCAAGACGGTGCCAAGGTCGGAACCCTTCATTTGCTGTGTGGCAAGATTGCCGCGGGTAAATCAACCCTTGCCGCGGAACTCGCGCGCAAGCCCGGCACGGTTCTGATTGCCGAGGATGAATGGCTCTCGACGCTTTTTGGTGATCAGATGTGCTCGGTTGCGGATTATGTCCGGCTATCGGACAAATTGCGCAGCGTGATGGGGCCGCATGTGGCGATGGTGCTGGGTGCGGGTGTTTCGGTGGTGCTGGATTTTCCGGCCAATACAGTCGGCCTCAGGCGGTGGATGCGGGGCATCCTTGATGATGCCGGGGCCGATCATGTTTTGCATTATCTTGATATGGACGATGATGTCTGTATCAACCGCCTTCGGGTGCGCAACCGGGCCGGAAGCCATCAGTTCGCCGCCAGTGATGCCCAGTTCCATCAGATCAATGCGGCCTTTGTCCCACCGATGGAGGAGGAGGGGTTTAACGTCATGCGCTATGAGACAGATATACTCTGACGGATTGTTTTTGGTTGTGTTGGTTGGTGCTTTACTCATCTAATCATACGAGGTCGGCAACCAATCTTGGGTGAGTTCGTGATGTCGAGTTACTTTGACGATTTTAAGTTCATTATTGAGGAAATCGTTCGTTTTCGGAAAATTGCGCCCGAAAATTGGCAAAAGGAACTCTCACTTTACGACGTGCTTTCCAGTGTTGACGCCGTAGATGGAAGGGGATCAATCATCTGTGGCGAAAAAGCAGGTGCTCGGTTCCGTTCTATCGCGGAAAAAGCAATTTCAAAAAGTCCTGCTCTTTGCGGAAAAATTCTTCCGCAGGAACTTGTTCCTTTTTTGAAGCAAGCTTTTACGTGCCGTATCCTTGGGGCACGCGGTACCGTGACAGATAAAGATATCACGCAATTGGTTCGTGACGCTCGATATGCGGCCAAGAAAGTTCTTCAAGACAGGACATTCTACATTCCTTGCAATTTAGCAAAAGACTCTCATCAAGAGAGCTTTTCTATTGGGCCAGTCCGTTTTACTAAGCCTGAACTAGCTTTTGAAGAAATCCGTGAGTCCCCGTTGGAACATTCTGACGCAAACCTCGACGGTGCAACTGAGTATTATAGCCAATTCAATTGGGTGGCGCGGATATCAGTTGAGAAATCTTCCCCTAAATTGTCCAGCGCCAGAGCTCACGAAATTCTTGAGCTTGTGTTTGATGCCTTAACCGCAACATTCTCTAGCTCAAAGTCTCAACAACTCGGCTTTAAAGGTGGTCCACCCGTTCCAAAGAGGTCATTTGAGGTCACCGCAAACTCGAATAGCGGGGTCCAAATAGTTCACAATGTTTCTTGGCAGCAGCACAGCCTGCAGGACGACTGGTTGTCAGCGGTCACTGAACTAGATTTCAATAAATTTCTGAGTGCTATAGGTCGGATTCTGATGCCGAGTATCTATGACAATCCAGCCTTTAATCTGGCTCATAGATTTTTAAATTCATTGAGATGGTATGGAGATGCTGCAAACGACGTAAACAAAAGTGCCCGTATAGTAAAGTTCACAGTTGCCATTGAAATACTGCTGCTAACTGGGGCTCTCAAAGACAGGGAAAAAACGCGTGTTTTTAGCCTAAGGGGGCAAGCCCTTTTTGCAGGTCTGGAAGAAGCAAAGGATGCGCAAGCCATGCGTGATTTTAAATGGCTGTATGGCATCAGATCAGACATTGTTCACGGAAGAAAACGGCAAGGTACCATTACTATGTCGGATGTCACACGTGCAGAGAGATTGTGTCGTCTTTCCTTGTTTTATGCCATCCAATTGTTCGAGCAAATCGGCTTCGACAGTGAAAATAAATTAGAAAGTACTTTTGATGAATTAACTAGGGTCAATAGAGGGGGCCGCTCTGAGCGGGCAAAATAATCATGCAGCTACCTTCTCGAGCTAAAAAAAGGCCAAAAACAGAAAAAAGCTGCCGATAAACGGCAGCTTTTTAATTGGTCGGATCAATGCCGGTTGGCAGATCACAGAAGGAAGATCGCCATCAGGATCAGAAGGGCAATGATCGAGATGGTGCCCCATTTCACGAAGTTGGTGTAGCCGTGATAGATGCTGACGTGGGTGTCGGTGAGTTCGTAATCGTTACCCTGCAAATTTGCCTCCTTGGATTGGATATTTTGGGATTGTTCAAATGTATATCCACGAAGTTGATGCAGTGCAAGATGCAGATTAACCATAGATGTTAGACATTTGACCGACTTCACATCTGTTGTGGTTCACCTTTGATCCCAAGGGGTTACTGGATGCTGGATTTGCAGCCATAGGGCAGGAAGGTGCCTGAAAGCCCGTGGCTCATCATCGCAAACGACATCTTGTTGGCATAGTCGAGTTCCGTCTTGGATTTCGGGCAGGCATAGGCGCGCCCGGCACAGCCATTTTCGATATAGTCTTCTTCGGCCTTGGCAAATTCGGGGCTGAGTGCGCCGCGCGGAATTTCATCGAGCATTTCATCCCGGGTTTCCTGATAGACAGCACATTTTTGCGCCCGCCAGGATTTTTCACCCGTTTGCATATCGGCCTTGTAAGAATCCAGTTCCGGATCGGAATCGGCCATCGCAGGACTGGTGAGAGCGGCCAAAAGGGCGGCGATGAGAAGTCCGGGGATGGTGCGCATCATGATATCGGTTTTCCGTGGCGGTGGTGGCATTTGATGATCCCATAACAGCATCAGAATGCGCAAAGATTATGACCCCGGTTTGCGGATCTGGCAGCAGGCCATGAAAAAGGCGGGACACATGATTATGCCCCGCCTTTTATGCGTTCAGAAACCTGCGCAGCCAGCGCCAAAGGTTCTTTCATCCGGGCTCAAGGGCCGGGTTGATTTCAGCGAAATCGGCCTGCGGTGCGTCGGCCACAGTCACGATGCCCTTGGCATCGACCGAGACGCGGCCTTCGGCGATCCAGCGGATGACCTGCGGGTAAATGCGGTGTTCTTGCCTCAGGATGCGTTGCGCCAGTTTGCCAGCGTCGTCGCCGGGCAGGACCGGAACCACGGCCTGGGCGATGATCGGGCCGCTATCGACTTCGGGGACGACGTAATGCACGGTGCAGCCGGCAAACTTCACACCGGCATCAAGGGCGGCCTGATGCACACCGAGGCCCTTGAAGCTTGGCAGAAGCGACGGGTGGATGTTGATCAGTTTGTCTTTCCAGCGCGCGGTAAAGCTTTCACTGACCAGACGCAGGTAACCGGCGAGAACGACAAGGTCGGCACCGCTTTCTTCGATCAGGGCGCTGACGGCATTGTCATAGGCCTCGCGCCCGCCGGGATAGCCCTTGTGCGAGATGGCCTCCGACCGGATGCCCGCACGACGGCCACGTTCAAGCCCGCCCGCATCAAGCTGGTTGGAAAAGACCAGCACGATTTCGGCCGGGTAGTCGGGCGTCTTGCAGGCATCGATGATGGCTTGCAGGTTGGACCCGCCGCCTGAAATCAGAACGGCGAGCTTCAACTTGGTTACTTTTCCCATGAACGGGCCATGTTTTTGATCACGACCTGCGGGCCATCGCCAGCACGCGGGCCGATGACGCCGATCTGGCTGACGGTTTCGCCGTGCTCGCGCAGGATGGCTTCGGCCTCATCAGCTTTGTCGGCAGGGACAACGACGCACATGCCAATGCCGCAGTTAAAGGTACGCGCCATTTCGGTCGCCGGAATGCCGCCCTGTTTGGCGAGCCATTTAAACACCGGAAGATATTCCCAGGTGCTGGCATCAAACACAGCCGTCAGGTTTTCGGGCAAAACGCGCGGGACGTTTTCAGTCAAACCGCCACCGGTGATGTGGGCAAGTGCCTTGACCAGACCGGCCTTGTGCGCCGCCAGGCAGCTTTTGACATAAACCTTGGTCGGTTCAAGCAGGGCTTCGCCAACGGTTTTGCCCGGTGCGAAGGGGGCGTCATCGGCGTAGCCAAGGCCCGCCATATCGACAACCTTGCGCACCAGCGAATAGCCGTTGGAATGAACACCGCTTGAGGCGAGGCCGAGGATAACGTCGCCCTCGGCAACGTTGGAACCATCAAGCAGTTCGCCGCGTTCGGCCGCACCAACCGCGAAACCGGCAAGGTCATATTCGCCGTCGGCATACATGCCGGGCATTTCGGCGGTTTCGCCACCGATCAGCGCACAACCCGCCTGTTTGCAGCCCTCGGCAATGCCGCCAACGACACTTGCGGCGTTATCGACCGAAAGTTTGCCGGTGGCGAAGTAATCAAGGAACAGAAGCGGTTCTGCGCCCTGAACGACGAGGTCATTGACGCTCATGGCGACAAGGTCGATGCCGACCGTGTCATGCTTGTCGGCCAAAAAGGCGACTTTCAGCTTGGTGCCGACACCATCGGTGCAGGAAACCAGAACCGGGTCGTTATATCCGGCGGCCTTCAGATCAAAAAGGGCGCCAAAGCCGCCAAGACCACCGGCAACACCGGAACGGGTTGTTGCTTTTGCAAGCGGTTTGATTCGTTCGACAAGGTCATTCCCGGCATCGATATCGACACCGGAGTCCTTATAGGTAAGGCCGTTAGAGGTGGTCATTTCGGGGTCCCTGGCATCAAACATGCATGAATAAAAGGCGGCAAAACCGCGTTTTTCATCAGCACGTATCGACGTCCAATCGACGGGCACCTGTCGCATTGCGGTCCGGGTCGCAGGGAACCTGCTGTTTGACCAATCCGCCTTACTGACGCCTTTAATCAGATATAGAGGACAAAGCGATCCTGCTGATAAAAAACGCGGGCTTGATAATTTCCGCTGGGCCGAAAATACTCAAACGCGGGCAATATGCAATGATCACCTGCGCATGACAGAGTTTTCTTTGCAGAATGCGTTCAACATGCCACAAAGAGCGTTATAGAAGAATACAACAAGACACGACTTAAAATAAGACTAGGGCAAAGAGGCATACGTGCTTACTTCATTGAAAAACATCAAGATGTGGGCGGGTGCCGCCACCGTAGCAGCCATTATGGCCTTTCCGGCAGCGGCACAGGACATTTTCACCGTCAGCGGTGTTCATGTTGACGAGCGCGCAGAAACCGCGGCTGCTGCGCGCGAGCGCGCCCTTGAAATCGGTCAGCGCAAGGCGTTTGAAGAAGTGGTTGCCCGCTTGACCCTGCCCGAAGATCGCGCCGGGCTTGCGATGCCCGATACATCAACGATTATCAATATGGTGCGCGATTTCGGGGTGTCGAACGAAAAGACATCATCGGTGCGCTATATCGCCGACATGACCGTGCGCTTCAAGGATGACCAGCTTCGCCGGTTCTTGCGGTTCCGCGATATTTCATTTGCCGAATTGCAGTCCAAACCGGTGATGATCGTGCCGGTCTATCGCACGAATAATTTCGTCAATCTGTGGGATGATCCCAATCCGTGGCGCGATGTCTGGGCGCGCAATATCGCGACATCGGGACTGGTGCCGATAAAGGCACCGATTGGCGATCTGACCGATATCAGCACCGTCTCGGCCGAGCAGGCCGAAAGCGGATCGATGGAACGTCTGTCCCAGCTTGCCAAGCGTTATGGCGCGGATGTCGCCGTGGTCGCCAGTGCCGAGGTCAGCGGGCCCGAAGGTGGCGAGACGGTTGATGTTTCCGTCACCCGCTATGAGCCCAATGGCGCACCGCAGATTTTTGGCGTGCAGGAAAAGACGCAAGCGGGCGAGACATTGAATGAAACGCTGGTGCGTGCTGCCAAATCGGTTCAGGAGCAATTGGCCGATGGCTGGAAACGCGCCAACCTGATCAATTACAGCACGGGTGGCAACCTGATGGTGTTTATCCCGATTACCGGTCTTGCCGACTGGGCAGGGATCGAGAACAAGCTGATCGGGCTGCCGGTGGTGCGCAATTCGCGGGTGATCGCGATGTCGAAACGCGAAGTGCAGGTATCAATCGAATATGTCGGATCGGCCAATCAGTTGCAGACAGCACTTAATCAGCAGAACCTTAGCCTGTCGCGGATGGGAGAACTTTGGTTCATCCAGCCGAGCGGGGCGGATCGTTTGCAGGGGCTGTCATTAGGCGGATAAGCCTTTTGCATGACAGGGACAGTTTAACAGGGGCCGGGGAATGACATTACGACAGCAAGCACGTTTCTGGCTGATCTTTGTTGTTGGATTCTTTTTCCTGATCTGGCTGTTTTCGGGCATCCTGTTGCCGTTCGTGGCCGGGATGGCGATTGCCTATTTCCTTGATCCGCTTGCCGATCGGCTTGAGGAACGCGGCGCCAGCCGGGTGATTGCGACCAGCATCATCACGTTCCTTTTCTTCCTTGTGTTCATTCTGGTGATGTTGATTGTCGTGCCGATGATCGGCAGCCAGTTGGCAGGATTCCTTGAACGGTTTCCGGGCTATGTCGATACGTTGCGCACCAATGTCGCGCCGTATTTGCAAAATGTGCTCGATCGCGTCGCACCAGAAACGCTGCAAAGCGTATCGGATGCGATCAAGGGACAGAGTGCCAATGCCCTTAAATGGGTCGGTAATGTTCTGACCAATGTGCTTTCGGGCGGGTTGGCACTTTTGAACTTCCTGAGCTTGCTGTTCATTACGCCGGTGGTGTCGTTTTATCTGCTGCGTGACTGGGACAAGATCGTTGCCAAGGTGGACAGTTACCTGCCACGGCGTTCGGCCAAGGATATCCGCCAGTGTGTTAGCGAGATTGACGAAACCCTTGCAGGCTTTGTCCGCGGGCAGGCGACGGTGTGCATATTGCTTGGCCTGTTTTACGGGCTTGGCCTGACGCTGGCGGGGCTTGAGTTCGGCTTTGTCATTGGTTTGATGACCGGGCTTGTGTCGTTTGTGCCCTATTTCGGGATGATTGCCGGCTTTGCGGTTGGCATGGGTGTCGCGCTGGCCCAGTTTGGCTTTGGGCTTGATCTTGGCCTGGTGGCGCTGGTGTTTTTGATCGGTCAGGTGCTTGAGGGCAATTTCCTGACACCCAAGCTTGTCGGCGACAAGGTCGGGCTGCATGCCGTTTGGGTGATGTTTGCCTTGCTTGCCGGGGGTGCGGTGTTCGGACTTCTTGGCGTGATGCTGGCCGTGCCGGTGGCCGCCGTGATAGGCGTACTTGTACGTTATGGCTTAAGGCAGTATCTCGATAGCAGGCTTTATGATCACGGACCGGACGCTGGCAACAATGCCACGACCGAGACCGAGAAATAGCCCCCAGAGATCGAGATCAGCAAATTGAGTTTACTGTGACCCGGGTGACATCCAAGCCGGATAAAGATAACGACCCGCAGCAATTGCCGCTGGCGCTTGAAATGCGCCCGGCACTTGGCCGTGATGATTTCATGGTGGCCGATTGCAATAGCGAAGCGGTGGCGTGGATCGACCAGTGGCCGAAATGGCCCGCCCCGGCCTTGTGCCTGTATGGGCCAAAGGGATGCGGAAAAAGTCATCTGGCGGAAGTGTGGCGGGCGCGATCCGGTGCGTTGCAGGTCGCGGCATCGGATTTGAACGGGATCAATCCCGATGAGCTTCTGGGCGATGCCACCGGTCTTGTGATCGAGGATGCGGACCTTGTGGCCGGTGCGGGCCTTGATGAAACCGTCTGTTTCCATATTTACAATATGCTGAAAGAACGCGGTGGGCATTTGTTGTTGACCGCAAGCCAGCCGCCATCGCGCTGGCAGATTGATTTGCCCGATTTGAAATCAAGGCTGGGCGCAGCACTGGTGTGCGAGATTTCGCCGCCGGATGATGATTTGATTGTCGGACTTCTGATCAAGCTGTTTGCCGACCGGCAAATCCCGGCCAGCCCGCAAATCATCAGTTATGTTTTGCCAAGGATCGAGCGATCCTTTGCGGCGTTAAGTCAATTGGTGGCAGCGATTGATCGCCGGGCACTGGCCGAAAAGCGGGCGGTGACCTTGCCATTGGTGCGCAGTGTCATGGATGACATGGCTGCGAAATCGTAACATTGAAACGAATTTCGTAAGCCGATCAGGTTGTTACAGGTTATCATCACCACCACCTAACAGATTGCATTCAATAACCGGAAGCTGCATGTGAGCCCGCAACGCGTAAAAGCAAAACCGTCGCTTAAGAGCCAGACCGATACCCTGATTTCCGATGGACATGTTTTGGGGTGGCGGGAATGGATCGGCCTTCCTGATCTTGGCGTGCCCTTGATCAAGGCCAAGGTTGATACCGGGGCCCGAACATCGTCGCTGCATGCGCTTAATCCAAAGAAGGTGGTGCGTGACGGGCAGGATTTTGTATCATTTACCCTGCCGCATTATCGCGGGGACGGGCATGGGCGGATCGATTGTCTGGCGCCGCTGATTGAAATGCGCGAGATTCGCTCTTCGAACGGAAATGCCGAAGAACGGTTTGTGATTGCCACCCATATCCAGGTTGGGCATCACAAATTGAAAGTTGAAGTATCGCTGGCAAACCGGTCAATCATGGGCTTTCCCATGCTTTTGGGCCGCACAGCGATGAAAGCAGGAAGATTTTTGGTGCTGCCATCGAAATCTTATCTTGCAGGGAAGCCGGAACAGAGATAGACGCGCAGAAGAACGACCCATTGCCGGAACAAGATCCCGACAGGGTCGTTTTACTTTCTGACAATTCCGCATTCGCCAGCCACCGGTATTATACCGGTCGCACTTCGTTTTGCCGACCTTGGGGGACATCTTATGAAAATCGCGATGCTTGCACGCAATCCAAACCTTTACTCCCACAAACGGTTGGTCGAGGCGGCCGAAGCACGCGGGCATGAGTTGGACATCATCAATACCCTGCGGGTGTCGATGAACATCACGTCGCTGAAACCGGAAATCTATTACGGCGGTGACAAGCTTACCGGTTATGACGCGGTGATCCCGCGTATCGGTGTGTCGGTGACCCAGTTCGGCCTGGCTGTTTTGCGCCAGTTTGAAATGATGGGCGTCTATCCGTTAAACGAGTCTGTTGCCATTGGCCGGTCGCGCGACAAGTTGCGTTCGCTGCAGATCCTGGCACGCCGTGGTATTGGCCTTCCTGTGACCGCCTTTGCCCATGACCCGAAAAAGACCGATGAAGTTCTGTCGATCGTGGGCGGTGCGCCGGTGGTGATCAAGCTTCTGGAAGGCACACAGGGCATCGGTGTGGTTCTGGGCGAAACCGAAAAGTCCGCCAAATCCGTGATCGAGGCGTTCCGTGGTGCCAATGTTGCGATCATGGTGCAGGAATTCATCAAGGAAGCTGGCAACAGCGATATCCGTTGCTTTGTGATTGGTGGCAAGGTGGTTGCCAGCATGGAACGCAAAGGGGCGGAGGGCGATTTCCGGTCCAACATCCATCGCGGTGGTTCGTCGCGTGCGATCCGCATCACGCCGCAGGAACGCTCAACCGCCGTTGAAGCCGCCAAGGCGATGGGGCTTAATGTTTGTGGTGTTGATATCCTGCGATCCAATCACGGGCCGGTGGTGATGGAGGTGAATTCGTCACCGGGACTGGAAGGCATTGAGAACGCGACGGGCAAGGACATTGCGGGCATGATCATTGAATTCATGGAAAAAGATTTCAAACCCGGTAAGGTGCGGACCAAAGGCAAGGGATAAGAACAAGGGATATCACAATGAGCGAAACCGGATCACCCAAGGGGAAAGGCAAAGCGCCCAGAACCCCCAAGAACCCTGATTTTGAAATCGCTGGGAAAAAGGTTGCTCCGGGTACGCGCCAGATTGTTGATATCCCGATCTCGCTTTTGTCCAACCACACGCCGGTCAATCTGACGGTCAATGTCGTGCATGGCAAACGACCGGGACCGGTGATCTTCGTCAGTGGCGCTGTCCATGGGGACGAGATTGTCGGGGTGGAGGTTATCCGCCGCGTTTTGAAATCAACCGCGTTGCGCGGCATGCGCGGAACGTTGCTGGCCGTGCCCGTGGTCAATGCGTTCGGGTTTCTGAACAACACCCGCTATCTTCCTGACCGGCGCGATTTGAACCGCTGCTTCCCGGGGCATTCGCGTGGATCTCTGGCCGCACAGCTGGCCCATTTGTTTTTGCATGAAATTGTCGAGAGATCCGATTTCGGTATCGACCTGCATTCAGCGGCGGTTCACAGGGTTAACCTGCCGCAGATCCGGGTCAATGAAGATGACCCGAATATCATGGAATATGCCGAGGCGTTTGGTGCGCCGATCATCCTGACCAGTCCGCTGCGTGACGGATCACTGCGCGAAGCCGCGCGCGAGCTTGGCGTGCCGATCCTGCTGTTTGAGGCGGGTGAGGGGCTTCGTTTTGATGAAATGTCGATCCGGGCCGGCGTGTCGGGCGTTTTGCGCGTGATGCGCAAACTGGGCATGACATCGCAACGCACCGTGCGCGAGCCACGCGTGCCGTCGTTCAAATCTTCCAACAGCCATTGGCTGCGCGCACCGGCGGGCGGCATTTTGCGGACCTTTAAACTGGCCGGGGAGTTTGTCCGGGCCGGGGACGTGGCCGCGGCGGTATCCGATCCGTTCGGGCAACGTGACGAAGAAGTCATCGTGCGCGAGGAAGGCTTGATCATCGGGCGGACCAACCACCCGATTGTCAATCAGGGGGACGCGCTGTTTCACATTGCGTCGATCAAGCGCCCGTCGGAAGTCCAGGAACGCATGGACGCCATCGAAACCCATCTGCAATCCGATCCGCTTCTGGATGAGGACGAGATTATCTAGTCGCGCTAGAGCGTTTCAGGGTGTTTCTGCCTGAATATGGCGAAGATCAGCCCTGCATCGAAGCCACTGGCGAATTGTGGCGGGCAATGCTATAGCAGTCGGCATGGAACCAATTACAACTACAGAAGAACTTCGCGATCTCTGTGAAAGATTGCGCAAGTTCGAATATGTCACTGTCGATACCGAATTCATGCGGGACTCGACCTATTGGCCGCAACTGTGTCTGGTGCAGCTGGCAAGTCCGGAGCCGTCCGATAACGGGGCTGCGGTCGATCCGCTGGCGGAGGGCATTGATCTTGCGCCGCTGTTCGAGCTGATGCAGGACGAGGCGGTGGTCAAGGTGTTTCACGCCGCCCGTCAGGATATCGAGATTTTCGTCCATCTGTCGGGCAAGGTCCCGCATCCGGTGTTTGATACCCAGGTGGCGGCGATGGTGCTGGGCTATGGCGATCAGGTCGGCTATGAGACGCTGGTCAACAAGGTGGCGCGCAAAAACATCGATAAGTCGATGCGCTTTACCGATTGGTCGCGCCGTCCGCTTTCGACCAAACAGATCAGTTACGCATTGTCGGATGTGACACACTTACGCGTGATCTATGAAGCGTTTCATGAGCGCCTTGAGGCCAATGGCCGTGCTGTCTGGCTGTTTGAGGAAATGGAACGCCTGACCGATCCGTCGATCTATTCGATTGAGCCGGCCGATGCTTGGAAGCGGCTTAAAACCCGGTCCAACAGCCCGAAATTCCTGGCCGTGACGCGCGCGCTTGGCGAATGGCGCGAGAATGAGGCGCAGCGCAAGAACCTGCCGCGCAACCGGGTTTTGCGCGATGATACCTTGCTTGATATCGCCGCCCGTCAGCCAATGACCGACAAGGACCTTGATAAAACGCGTGGCGTTGGCCGGAACTTTGGCAGCTCCAAACCGGGCCAGGCGATCATCGAGGCGATCAAGGCCGCACTTGATAGCCCGCAGGATCAGTGGCCGAAGCCAAAGGAACGCATCGAACTGCCAGCCGGGATCGGCCCGACGGTGGAGCTTCTGAAAGTTCTGCTTAAACTCTGTGCCGAGGAAAAGGGCGTTGCCCAGCGTCTGGTGGCCTCAAGCGACGATCTTCAGAACATCGCCGCCGACGATAACGCAGACGTTCCGGCCATGCGTGGCTGGCGGCGCGAGCTTTTCGGGCAATATGCGCTGCGCCTGAAACACGGGCAGCTTGGCCTTAAGCTTAAAGACGGCGAAGTGGTGTTTGTCGAGCTTGATAAATAGCCAAGAACACTGCCTTTGAAACTGACGAAAAAGAAACGGGCCTTCGGCCCGTTTTTCTTTGTTGTAAAACCCTGAAACTGATCTATTTAGGATGGTGCAGCAAGTTGATGGTGGAGCCGTTTCGACGCAGAGAAAGGCTCTAGCATGAGATTAATCGGGATTGTCGGGTTGCTTGGGGTGCTGGCATTGGGGGCATGCTCAAGTTCTGGGACAGATGATTACAAAAGGTTGTTGGAGAATCCGCCCAAAACCTATGAAACAGTTGCGGAGGCAGTCAAAAGCGAACCGAGCTTTTTTGTCGAGGCCGATGACTGGAAGACATTCGGGGTTCGCATTACCGATCCTGCACTTTCGCAGGGTGGCAGCCTGAATAACTTCAAGGTCGGTCGAACCACACTGGATGCCGATCAGAAATACTGGATCCATGTCAGTTCGCTTTGCTACGAATGCTTGGGCTTTCGCAAGAAAGTGATGCCGTTTAACGCTTACCTGTTTGACCCTGATTATGAACAGATCGAGACGATCAAAGGCGATATTCAGGGTATGGGCGGTGGTGGCGGGATCATTTTTGTCCCGACCAAAGCGGGGGACTACTATGTTTTGGTTGCCGCAGACAATTCCAGAATTGCAGAGAAATTTGCCGGTCAAATTGATTTGACGACTTCTGGTGTTAAGGGGCTTGAAGCCATGGATGGTGGTGGCCTAATGGGGTATCCGGTCTATCCGAGTCCGGAAGGCAGCATGATGTTAAACGTGCGCAAGCTCGTTGAAGAGTAATCCCTGCGCCAAAGGCGGGCTATGGCGATACATCAAACGGGGCCGTCTGGCCCCGTTTTTGTTTTCGAACCGGTTTGACCAAACGATCAGGCGGGCAGGGCCGCATCAAGCAATGCTGCTGCCATGGTTTTGGCAATTTGGGCCGATTCGGGCATGCCGCGTACCTGGGCTGTGACAATCGCCCCTTCCTTCAGCAGGGCGAGTTGTTCGGCAAGTTGTCTGGGATCGGACGCGCCCGCCTTTGTGCACAGATCGGCAATATGTTCGAGCACGCAGCGTTTGTGTTCGGCGGCGATCTGGTGGGCGGGGTGATCAAGTTTGGCGAACTCGCTTGAGGCATTGATAAACGCGCAGCCGGAAAATCCCATGCCCTTGAAGGCGCGGCCATGAAACCATTCTTCGAGCGCGTCAAACATAGCAAGCAACTGATCGCGCGGATTGGTTGATGCCTTTTGCATTTCAGCGGTCAGCCAGTCGCGGAACTGTTCATCGCGGCGCATAAGGGCGGCCAGGATCAGTTCATCCTTGGACTTGAAGTGTTTGTACATCGTCATTTTGGCGACGCCGGACTCGGCCAGAATCTTGTCGATTCCGGTGGCGTTGAAGCCCTGTGTATAGAAAAGACGCAGGGCCGTATCGACGAGAACGTCGCGTTTAGACTTCAATTTTCTTACTCCAATAGTCAGACCGGTCTGTATTCTTGTGGCGGGAAAACCGCAGAATTGCAAGCGTTTCAGATACAAGAATGATCATTCCAAAAATATATTTGACAAATAGACAGACTGGTCTGTATATATGTTTTCAACGCTGATCAACCCGAACTTGTTTTAGGAGAGTTTCAATGACCCGTATTTCCCTGCCTGCTTCGATCGATGCTGCACCGGAAGCGTCCCAGCCGCTTCTTGAAGGTGTGAACAAGATGCTTGGTTCGGTTCCGAACCTGTTTCGTCTGACGGCAAACAGCCCGGCCGCCCTTGAAGGGTATCTTGGTTTGAATGGGGGGCTTGCCAAAGGGGCGCTTGATCCGCAGACCCGCGAACGCATTGCCCTTGCGGTCGCACAGTTGAATGGCTGTGACTATTGCCTGTCGGCGCATACCTATCTGGGCAAGAACATTGCCAAACTTGACGATGCCGAGATCGCGGCAAACCGCAATGGGACTTCGAGCGATCAGAAGGCCGATGCGGCTGTACGCTTTGCCGTGGCTTTGGTTAAAAACCGTGGCCAGGTGTCTGAGGCCGACGTCAGTGCCGCCAAACTTGCCGGTTATGGCGAGGCCGAACTGGTGGAGATTGTCGCCCATGTCGCGCTCAATACTCTGACCAATTACCTCAACGAAGCCTTTGATACCCCGATTGATTTCCCGGTGGTTAACGCCTCCGCAGCGTAACAACCGGCAACTCCCCCGGTCGGCATTCCCCCCTCCGCATGTTGCTGCGCGCCGACCGGGGTCCCTTTATCGACCAAACACCAAAGGATCAGATGATGTCACGGCCACCTCTTCCGCCTTTTAACGTCGAAACCGCCAAACAGAAGGTCCGTATGGCCGAGGATGGCTGGAACGGCCGCGATCCCGAAAAGGTGTCGCTGGCCTATACGCCAGACAGCCGTTGGCGGAACCGTGCCGAGATTTTCGAGGGCCGGGAAAACATCGTTCAATTCCTGACCCGCAAATGGGCCAAGGAGCTGGAGTACCGTTTGATCAAGGAACTCTGGGCGTTTCACGAAAACCGCATCGCGGTGCGTTTTGCCTATGAGTATCGCGATGATGGCGGCAACTGGTTTCGGGCCTATGGCAACGAAAACTGGGAATTTGATGAAGACGGCCTGATGCGCCATCGCGTGGCATCGATCAATGACAAGCCGATTTCGGCTGAAGACCGGCTGTTCCATTGGCCACTTGGCCGCCGTCCGGATGATCATCCGGGGCTGTCAGACCTGGGGCTTTAGTCCCGATAACCCCGCCATGTTCCGGTTCCCTGAGGGGAAAGGAAAGTTCGGCGGAAACGCGTTCTACTTGGGGCCTTACCCCAGGCAGGCAAGATGGTACGTCCCCGGTGCTGTCTTGCCTGTCCCCCCGCCCCCCCGCAAAGGAGCCTGAACATGATTATCAAATATATCGCTTTTTCGATTACCTCGACCGCCGTGCTTTTTGTTTCTTCTCTGCTGACCTTTACCCCCTGAAGGTCAGGGACCGTTTGGTCCGTTTCTGATGCCTCCCTGAAAACTTGCCGGGCCCCTTTCGGGGCCCGTTTTTTTAGTGTCTGGAGAGGGGACGGTTCGCTTAGCTTGCCAGTGCGGATTTGATGAATGCTTCAACCGATTGCGGTTTGCGACCCACCACGGTTTCGAAATCATTGCTGACAGTTTCGTAGTCGCCTTTTTTCGCACCGACATAAAGACCCGAAAGGGCCTCAACCAGATGGTCGGGCAGGCCGAGGTTTTTGAGGATGCCGGTATGGACCTCTGCTGGTAGGTCAACGAACTTCACCGGCTTGCCGGTGGCGTCCGCGATATAGCCTGCGATTTCGGCGTGGGTAACGCCCTTGGTGCCGGTCAAATCATAGATCTTGTTGATGTGATCGGACGGGTTGGCAAGCACGACCGCGGCGGCCTCTGCCAGGTCATTGCGCGGGATATAGGTGATTTTGCCATCCCCGGCCGGTGCGCCGTAATCGCCGGTTTCAAGCGCATGCGGCACGCCGGCCAGCAGAAGATCGGCATAGAAGCTGTTGCGCAAAATGGTGAAGGCGAGGCCGGATTGGCGGATGTAATTTTCGGTATCAAGGTGAATGGCCGAATAGGTGAAATCGGCATCCGCCTTGGGATCGACAATGCCGGTATAGACGATGTGTTTGACGCCTGCGGCCTTGGCGGCATCAACGGCCGTTCTGTGCTGTTTGATACGGGTGGCGTTGTCGTCCTCGGCCGAGATGATCAGCGCGGTGTCGATCCCCGCAAAGGCCTTGGTCATCAGGGCAAGGTCATTAAAATCGCCCTTGCGGACATCAATGCCCTTGGCGGCGAGCTCTGCGGCCTTTTCCGGGGTACGCACACTTACGGCAATGTCGCTTGCCGGGATGCGATCCAGCAGATGTTTGACAACAAGGCTTCCGAGTTGGCCGGTCGCACCGGTGATGAGGATGGTCATGTCAGTTTCTCCGTTAAGGGGCAGGCATTGCCTGTTCATAAGGGGAATCTGACCGAAATAACGCATATGATCAATTCGATGGGTATGATAATATATATGCATGAAAATCGATGAATTGGATCTTGATTATCGCCTGCTTCGGCTGTTCCTGACGATTTATGACGAGGGATCGGTAACAGCCGCTGCACATCGCCTTGATGTCGGGCAGCCAACCGTCAGTCACGGGCTGGAACGGTTGCGCCAGATTATTGGTGATCCGCTGTTTGTGCGATCGGGCCGCTCAGTTGCGCCAACGGCGCATGCCGATGAAATCGCGCCACAGGTGCGCGTGTTGTTGCAGGGGATGCGCGGTCTGACCCGCGTGGTGGCGTTTGATCCCAGTAACCCGGATCATGGTGCGCGCTTTGTGATTGGTGCCAATGATTACGAGGTAGCGGTGATTTTGCCGGCCCTGATGAAGCGGCTGCAAAATAGTGCGGCGGATGTGCGGCTTCAGGTCGTATCGGTGCCCGGGGTAGACCGCATGGTCAAATGGCTGCGCGACGGCACGATTGATCATGCGATCACGATCGATTCATCTGGCAAACATGGCGATATCGCCCGCCAGGGCCTGTTTCGCGAACGGATGCGGTGCTTTTATGATCCGGCATTTCACGATACACCGCCCGATACGCTGGACCGGTATTGTGCGGCCAGTCATGCGCGCGTGATGATCGGGGCCAATGACAGTTCGGAAATTGATGACATCCTGCGTGGCCTTGGTCGATCCCGCCGTACAGTATTACAGGTGCCGACCTTTGCCAGTGTTGCCAACCTGATCCGCGGCACCGATATCATCGCCACCCTGCCATCGCGCCTGTCAGGCTCCATGATGCAAGGGTTTGGCCAGTTCGACCTGCCGCTCGCGTTCCGCGAATATGGCTTTGCCCAATACTGGCACGTCCGCAACGCCGCCAATGCGGCGCATAAGTGGCTGAGAGCCGAGATTTTCCGGGCGTCGCGCGGGTTGGGGTAGCAGCAGGCGACAAAGCACGTCTGTTACGCCACGGCCGACGGCGTGATCTGGATGCCGCCGACCCACCGTGTGCCGGTGAAGTTATCAAGGAAATTCAGCTTGCCAGCCAGGGTTTCTTCGCCTGTTTCGGTTAGGGTGATGGTGCGTTCTGCCCAATAGGTGTTCTCATCGGCGGGCGAGAGTCTGAAGAGCGGGTCTTGGCAGTCCATCATCCACTGGATTTCTGACCAGAACATCAGATCGCCGAGATAGGGGAGCGGGTCATAGCTTCGCATCAGGTGGCCGAAGACCTTGCCGATGGGGAGCGCGCCTTGGTCCTTGATGATTTGCAGGGTGAGTTTTTGGGTCAGGCTTAAACCAGTTTGCGGATCAGGCAGTTCGGCGAGGTGGCGTTTGACGGCCTCTGGCATGTGGGGCAGGGGCGCGTTGCCGGTTTCCGCAAGTGTTTTAAGGTCGTTTGGGGTATCTTTGCGGACGGCCTTCCAGACTTTGCTGCCAAATGTCAGCATGTCGCTGTTAAGCGGCTGGCGTTGAGTGTTCCAGCACCAGATCAGACCATCGGTGGAGAGTTGACCAAGGCCGATGAAGCGGTCGATGGCTTCGGACGGGGGCGCGTGATTGACGGAGATGACGTCGATGTTGGTTTCGGGCTGGATGGTGGCGATGGCATCCATCAGGAAGGCCAGGATCAGCTGATCGTAGCTGTCATGTTCGAACCAGAGCACGACATGGTCATACTGCCCAAGGCGACCCAGCGCATCATATTCGCGCCTGAGACGTTCAAGTGCCGCCTCACCGGGCAGGTCGTAAGCACCGGCAATAAAGGCCGCACGGGTTTCGATGAAGGCATCGCGCGGCAGATCGGGCACCGGGCCCTGACAAAACGGATCGGAGAATTCCAGAAAATCGCCGATGAAGCCTGCGTGTTTGAGGCCATCGCGGATATCGGATCCGCAACGGACATGCAGCGTGGCCTGGGTGTCGAGCGGTTTCATTATTCGCCTGGGATCGGGGCGCCCGTGCTCGCCCGAAGGGCACTCAGCAATGAGAGCATGTTGTCGGGCACATCGGATGCGGCGATTTTGGCATTGGCCGGATCGTCGTCCGGATTGGCAAACAAGGGCGCAATATCGCCAAGTCGGGCAGACCGCAGTGCAATCAGAAGGTCAATCAGTGATTTCTCATCATCGCGGGCGGCAGCGCGAAGCTTTTCAATGTCTTCGTCGGTATCTGGCAGAACGGTTATTTCCTGACAAAGCGTTTGAAAGGACATGTGTGCCAGTGCGCCCACGATGTCACGCGCGGTATGATCGGATGGCTGTTTGGTGTCGGTCATGACACGGCACTCCTGATCAGAAAAGAGATCGATGATCGTGCCGGTTTTGGTGTGGGGCGTCAATAAAATGCGCGGTCTGATTGTGCGCGTCTGAACCCTATTCGGCGAGCCGGACAACACTTTCGCGGTTCATCAGCTTGGCCAGTTTCGACAGGCGCTGTTCAACGACTTCGCCGTACAGGGCCGATGCCTGCTTTTCGAATTGCAGGATCAGTTTGCCTTCTTCGAGCAGCAACTGCGTTTGCGGCAGGATGCCTTCGACCCCGCCAGAAAGCGTATGACCCAAGCGAATGACATGGCCAAACAAACGGCCCGTCAGGCGATCCTCGTCGCTGAGGATGCGGTCGCTGGCCTCATCGCCCTTGAAATTGCCGGTATAGCGCGAGCCGATGGTGTAGGCCAGAAACACCCGGTCGTGGTGGTTGAGGTCGATATAGGGGTGGCGCAGAATGCGGTTATAGCTTTGTTCTGCGCGGTAATCGGGATGTTCGTTCCAGCCGATATCCCCGATGATGCAGGCCGCCAAACGCAGCCGTTCGATATTGACCGGCAGTTCGGAGAAGATCGGCGCACACCACTGGGCGACTTCTTCGCCGTGCTGGTGGAACCGTTCGCCGTCTTCGGCAAAGCTAAAGCAGGCTTCAAGCACCGGATCGCGTTGACGCAGATCTTCGGGCAGGACTTCATACATCCAGCCTTCGCGAAGCCCGTGGCCGGAAAAGACAACTTCCTTTGGCTGCATGCGGGTCATCAGCATATTCATGACAAGCGATGCATGCGGCAGGCTGTCGATACGGCGTTTGGAAACACCGCCGATCTTTTCAAGCGAGACCCGGCTTTGCTGGGAAATGATGTGGGTCAGTTCGGCCATTTCCGATTGCGGCATGGCAAGATTATGCACCACCGAAATCGGATAGTTTTCCTGGGCAATGAACAGTTTGGCAATTGATCGCCAGGAGCCGCCAACCGCATAAAGCTGTTGGCCTTTGCCCTCTGCCAGCCAATCGACTGTATCCAGGTGCTGATTGATTTCAGCCGTCAGACGGGCCCGGTCAGAGCCAAAGACCGTATGCAGGCGCATGGCGCCCAAGGGCAGGCTGACACGTTTTTTGATCTCGCCCTGATCCAGTAAAACCAGTTCGAGCGATCCGCCGCCGATATCACCCATGATGCCCGATGCCATCGGATCACCCGATATGATGCCAAGGGCCGACAGGCGGGCTTCTTCAAGTCCGTCAATCACCTTGACCGTAAGACCGGTTTCCGATGCCACGCGATCACAGAATTCCTTGCCGTCGCTGGCAGCCCGCACAGCAGCGGTGGCCAGCACATCGACATGGGTGACCTTCATCGCACGCAACAGTTTCGCAAAGCGGTGCATGGCGACCACGGCAAGCTCCACCCCCTCGGGATTGAGGCGACCGGTGTTTTCCGGGTCACGGCCAAGGCCGCACATGACCTTTTCATTGAAGATCGGCATCGGTGCGCGGGTCATGCCATCAAAAATGACAAGCCGCACAGAGTTGGAGCCAACATCTATGATCGCGATGCGGTTGGAAGCCCGTTGGTCAGTCAGCATAAGATGTTGGCACCTGTTGGTCGTCTTTAGTCGTCAAGCTGTAGCACGGGAACATTCGGGTCGGCTTGATCCAGCGCACTTCCGCGGCCCGAAAGTGACGGGTTGGTCATGAAATACTTGTGCGACGAGAATGCATTTTCACCTGCCTCGCAGCGTTCATAGGAGCCGTCCGGCTGCAGATGCCATGCCTGTGCTGTGTCTTTCAGGTTGGCAATCATGATCTGTTCAACAATCTGTTGCTGACAGGTCGGATTTTCAACCGGAACCAGGGTTTCAACACGGCGGTTCAGGTTACGCGGCATCCAGTCGGCAGATGAAATAAACGCCTTGGCCTTGCGCGACGGGAGTTTTGCCCCGTTGGCAAAGACAACAATGCGCGAATGTTCAAGGAACCGGCCGACAATCGATTTGACGCGGATATTTTCCGACAGGCCCGGCACCCCCGGACGCAGGCAGCAAATGCCGCGCACGATCAATTCGATATGAACGCCAACCTGACTTGCGCGATAAAGCGCATCAATCACCACCGGATCGACCAGACTGTTCATCTTGGCCCAGATGCCAGATGGCTTGCCGGCCTTGCAGTTCTCGATCTCCTGATCGATGTGAGTGAGCAGGGTCGGGCGCAGGGTATGCGGTGCAATCGCGATTTTTTCAAGCGAGCGCGGGGTGGCATAGCCGGTCATGAAATTAAAGATGCTGGCCGCATCACGCCCGAGTGCCGGATCGCACGAGAAGAACGAGATGTCGGTATAGAACTTGGCGGTGATCGGGTGATAGTTGCCGGTCCCGAAGTGGGTATAGGTCTTAAGGCCGTGGGTTTCACGGCGGACCACCAGCGACACCTTGGCGTGCGTTTTCCAATCAAGGAAACCATAGACCACCTGACAGCCCGCACGTTCAAGGTCAGCCGCCCAGCGCAGGTTGGCTTCTTCGTCAAAGCGGGCTTTCAGTTCGACCATGGCGGTGACGGATTTGCCAGCCTCGGCCGCGGCGATCAGCGCCTTGACGATCGGGCTGTTTTCCGATGTGCGATAAAGTGTCTGTTTGATGGTGACCACATCCGGATCACGGGCGGCTTGCAACAGGAACTGAACCACCACGTCGAAATCTTCGAACGGGTGATGAACCACCAGATCCTTTTTGCTGATCGCGGCAAAGCAATCGCCGCCAAAGTCACGCACCCGTTCCGGATAACGTGCGGCATAGGGCGAAAACAGCAAGTCATGATGCAGATCAGAATCGATCAGCTGTTTGACATCAACAACGCCGAGCAGGCCATCGACCTTGACGACTTCTTCCAGTGCGACATCAAGTTCATCGATGACGAAATCAAGCAGGTCTTCGGGCATCGCCGCATTGACCTTTAGGCGGATGATGCTGCCGCGACGGCGACGTTTCAGTGCGGTTTTGAAAACGCGCACCAGATCTTCGGCTTCTTCTTCGATTTCAACGTCCGAGTCCCGAATGACGCGGAAGAAACCGTGTTCGATCATATCAAAGCCCGGGAACAGCTTGCCGAGATAGAGCAAGATCGCCTGTTCGACTGGAAGATAACGTTCATTGCGGCCCGGCAGGCGCAGGAAACGGCCGATTTTTTGCGGTACCGGAATAAGCCCGCGCATATTATGCCCGTCAGCCGGATCAAACAGCTGCATGACGATGGCAAAGCCAAGGTTCGGGATGAACGGGAAGGGGTGCGACGGATCAATGGCAAGCGGGGTCAGCGTCGGGAAGATTTCGCGCGTGAAATAACCATCCAGCCATTTGCGGTCGGTCTGGGTCAGGTCGCCCTGATCAATGACGGAGATGCCCTGTTTTTCCATCTCGCTGCTGAGCTGGCGCCAGACGCGTTGTTGATCCTGCATCAACTGGTTGGCATCAAAGGTAATGGCGCGCAGCTGTTCGGACGGGCTCATGCCATCCTGACTGACCTTGGTCATGCCAGCGCGGACCTGACCGACGAGACCGGCGACGCGCACCATATAGAATTCATCAAGGTTGCTGGCCGAAATCGACAGGAAACGCAGTCTTTCAAGCAGCGGGTGGCCGGTATTCTGGGCCTCTTCAAGAACGCGATTGTTGAATGCCAGCCACGATAATTCGCGGTTAATGAAGCGGCTTTCCGAATCAATGGTGATCGCGCTTGACTGAACTGCAGCGGCGTGTGTCACGCTATGCCTCCTGCGGATTGAGGGAACGTCCTTGAACTTATGCGACAGTTCCCGGTTGCAAATGGAGTATAGGATAACTGCTTGGGTGGGTGCAATTTTCTTAAATTTATGTGTCAGTTTTTCTGATGGCATCAAAGCCTTCGATATGGCATGCAGGTACACCGTTGATCATCATTCGCGAAACGAAGATATGAAGACGTTGCTGCTGCTTCGGCATGCCAAATCAAGCTGGGCGGATCCGGGTCGAGCCGACCATGACCGCGAACTGAACCGTCGTGGTGAAAAGGCAGCCCCTTTTATGGGGCGCTATCTGCGTCAGCATGAACTGGTGCCGGACCTGATCTGGTGTTCGACGGCGGCGCGCGCGGTGCAGACCCTTGGCCTGTTGGGGCGGGATTTCGCAACCGATGCCGACGTGATCTATAACGAAGACCTGTATATGGCGAGCGAACGGGTGTTGCTTGAAAGCCTGCATCACACCCATGAAGACGCCAAGCATGTGATGTTCATCGGTCATAATCCGGGGATCGAGATTTTTGCCCAGTCGCTGTATGGCGGTGGCAGTATTGAGGCGCGCGAGATCATGGCGCGCAAATATCCGACCTGCGGGCTTGCGCATTTCGAGTTCGATGTTGATCACTGGGGTGAAATCACACCGGGCAGCGGACGGCTGATCGACTTTATCAAGGTCAAGGATCTTCAGGCGGTCAAGATTAGTGCCGAATGATTTGATGATCTGCGTTGACTGATCTGCATTACTGGCACTTGACGAAGGCGGCCTGTCCGCGTTTTATACCGCTGAAATTTTGAGATGCCGTGCCAATCGGGCGGGGAAACATCACACGTAAGCGCTGTGGGTCGCACCGTGGCGCACATGTTGTGGTGCGTTTTTTGTTTGACAGCGCGGGTCTGGCATGCACCTTTGCGGCCAAATTTGCGGCCCAAAATATAAAGCAACCTGGAATGACAATGCATCCTTTTCGCTCTCATAACTGTAATGCGCTGCGCGCGACTGACGCCGATGCGGAAGTTCGCCTGTCTGGCTGGATTCACCGTAAACGTGACCACGGCAACCTTCTGTTCGTTGACCTGCGCGACCATTACGGCATCACCCAGGTCGTGATCGATATTTCGAGCCCGCTGTTCGAGACGCTTGATAAAGCGCGCGCCGAAAGCGTGATCACGGTCGATGGCAAGGTTGTCAAACGTACGGCCGAAACCATCAACCCCAACTTGCCGACCGGCGAGATCGAAGTTTATGCATCGAACATCGAAGTTCAGTCTTCGGCCGAAGTTCTGCCGATGCCGGTGTTTGGCGATGTCGAGTACGGCGAAGAGGTTCGCCTGCGTCACCGTTATCTCGATCTGCGTCGCGAGAGCGTGCACAAGAACATCGTTCTGCGTTCGCAGGTGATTTCGGCCATGCGTCAGAAAATGACCGCGCAGGGCTTCCTTGAAATCCAGACGCCGATCCTGACCGCAAGTTCGCCGGAAGGTGCACGTGACTTCCTGGTGCCGTCGCGTATGCATCCGGGCAAGTTTTATGCCCTGCCGCAGGCGCCCCAGCAGTTCAAGCAGCTGTTGATGGTTTCGGGCTTTGACAAATATTTCCAGATTGCACCGTGCTTCCGCGATGAAGACGCACGTGCCGACCGTTCGCCGGGTGAGTTTTACCAGCTCGACTTCGAGATGGCCTTTGCCACCCAGGACGACGTGTTTGCCGCAATCGAGCCGGTTCTGCATGACATCTTTGTCGAGTTCGGCGGTGGTCGTGATGTGACCCCGTATCCGTTCCCGCGCATTCCGTTCGATGAATCGATGGCGAAATACGGATCCGACAAGCCGGACCTGCGTAACCCGCTGATCATCTCGGATGTCACCGAGCCATTCCGCGGGTCGAGCTTTGGTATCTTTGCATCGAACATCGAAAAAGGTTCGGTTGTTCGTGCGATCCCGGCAACCGGTGCCGCATCGCGCCCGCGCAGCTTCTTTGACAAGCTCAACAACTGGGCCCGTGATGAAGGTGCGGCTGGTCTTGGCTACATCGTTTACGGCGAAGACGGCGAAGCAAAAGGCCCGATTGCCAAGAACCTTGATGCCGATCGTATCGCACAGATCAAGGAAATCACCGGCGTTGCCAATGGCGATGCGGTATTCTTTGCCTGTGACAAGGAACTGGCCGCTGCCAAGTTTGCCGGTAAGGTCCGTGACAAGGTTTGTGACGAGCTGGAACTGCGCGAAGAGGGCATGTTCAAGTTCTGCTGGATTGTTGACTTCCCGATGTATGAGGAAGACGACGACGGCAAGATCGAATTCAGCCACAACCCGTTCTCGATGCCCCAAGGTGGTCTGGACGCGTTGGAAAACATGAACCCGCTTGATATCAAGGCGTGGCAGTATGACATCGTTTGTAACGGTATCGAGCTGTCATCGGGTGCCATTCGTAACCATCGCCCGGACATCATGTACAAGGCGTTTGAGATCGCCGGTTATGGCAAGGACGTTGTCGATGACCGCTTTGGTGGCATGATCAACGCGTTCAAATTCGGCGCCCCGCCGCACGGTGGTTCGGCCCCGGGTGTTGACCGTATCGTCATGCTTCTGGCCGATGAGCCGAACATTCGTGAAGTCATTGCCTTCCCGCTGAACCAGCAGGCACAGGATCTGATGATGAATGCGCCGGCAGAGGTCGATGACAGGCAGCTTAAAGAATTGCACCTGCGTGTGCAGTTGCCGCCGAAAGCGAAAAAAGACTGATCTAAAAAACACTACTCAAAGTCGTAAATAGGGTACCTTGTGAAAGGCACCCTATTTTTTTAGATTTCTACAATTGTAGAGTACGACTGCGCGTTCCTTTGCATCGGCTTCAGACGCCCCAAAGTATGAGAATGTTGCGCTACAGCTAATCTCATTAAAAAATTCTTCTGTTATTGTTTGACCGGATGTAATTGTTTCAAATCTTGCGCCCAATCCAACGCTAGCATACTGTCCTCGGCTGGAGAAACCTGTACTATATACGCCGAGGAAAATGCCTGGGAGAATTTCCTTAGTCTCTCCAGGTGGTAAAATTACTTCTCCGCTTAGCTTTCTTCTAAATTCCAGAGATTCTTGGGTCTTTTTTTTATCTGCAATCAATTCGGCAATCGTTTGGCTGAGATTTTGATTCTCTGTCTGCAGAGAGTTTATCTCACCCATTGCCTTTGCTTGATTTAGTAAGGCTTCTTTGTAAAGGCCTTCCGCAGTTTCGAGTTCTTTCTGGGTAACGTAGTTTCCGGCACCAAAACCGATACCAACTGCTGTAAACATAGCCCCGGCAAGCCAAAGCAAAGATTTAAACTGCTCAATTGCTTTCATTTATCTACCTAAGAATGTGTTTTGAAGTATCTTTCCTATTTCAATCCATGTTCTTTTTATGTTTCTGCACTGTCAATCAAAGACTCATTAATTGAGATGGTGCTATGGTGGCAGAGATCATCGTAACTTCAGCTGAAAACGGTTTGGTTACCTAATATTAACGGGCTTTGGGCCACTGTAGCGGAGGAAAAGAAACTTCGATCCTTCGGGGGATGGCCTGTTGAGAAAAATTCTTGTGGTGGCGGCACCTTTGGCGCTTGGCGCGTGCGGGGGGCCGATTGAGTTGACGGTGGCAAAGCTTGCCGGTGATTTGATCAGCTATGTGTCGACCGGCAAAAGCACAACCGACCATGCGGTTTCTTTCGTTGCCGAGCGCGATTGTGCGCTGCATCGCCCGCTTCTGGAACAGACCATCTGCAAGGACGACGAAACCATCCTGGCCGAAGAGGCCGCAGCCCTTGCCGTAATGGGCGAGCCTGAGATTAAACAGGAACTGCGCGTTGCCCGCCCGGAAATCTATGCGGTGAATGCCCCGGCAGAGGATTGGTCACGCCCGAGTGCGACGGCGCTTAAATCCAACGCGATTGTCACCACCAACCTGCCGCCACTGACCCCGAAAAAGACGACTGATGATGCGGTTGATGCGGTTGAGGTTGCCTCTGCACGTGATCAGATCGAAGTCGAAGACGTTGCCGTTGATCGCAGTGACCTTGGCCCGATCGACCCGCAGGTCGAGGCGGATGCCGCCGTTGCGGGCTATGTCAGTGACGAACCGGTAACCGAAATTGCCACGCCGAAGGAAACCGTCACCGCTGCATTGGTCGATCCGGCTGTTATGGGTGACGGGGATGATGTGATGGTCAAACCGGTGGATGCAGCACTTGACGGGGACGCGCTTGCAGGCGATGACCTTGCCGCGCCGCTGCCCGGTGATTATGTGGTATTGGCAAGCTTTGCAGATGAAGCGCGTGCCAACAGGGCGCTGGGCCTTTATAAGGAATACCAGCCGCGCCTTTTGAATGCCGAAGTGAAGGGCAAGCCGTATCTTCGTGTTGCGGTCGGGCCGCTTTCGGCAGAACACGCACATGATTTGCGCCTTCTTGCTGCCAAAAAGGGGGTTAAAGATCCTTGGATTGTCGGAGTTGGCGCCACCGGAGAGTGATGTTGTCTGGATTTTTTTCAGAGATTAAGCAACGTCAGCGTTCCCTTAAAGGAACGCTGATCTTTTGTTTGGGTCTTGGTGGCTGTGCCGCGCAGGCTGGTAATGTGACGGGCATCGAAGATGCCATCGTGCCGCATGTGGCGGAATATCACTTCAAGCTGAGCCATGCCGAACAGGGCAGCTCGATTGTTGATGCGTCCGGTGTGCTTGGCTATCGCTTTGAGAAGATGTGCGATGGCTGGGTCACGGAGATGCAGCAGATCATGATCCTTCAGGGCAGCGAAGGCACGCCGATCAATTCGGCCTATTCCATGACCCAGTGGGAAGATTTCGACGGGACGGAATATCGTTTCCGCATGCGTGATTATCTTGATGGCACCAAGGTTGACGAGATCGTCGGCAAGGCGGTCCGCAAGGATGACATGGTCAAGGTCAGTTACGAAATCCCGGTCGAGGTCGAGGAAGAGCTTCCGGCCGATGCCATGTTCCCGACCCAGCATTCGCTGGTGTTGCTGAAACGTGCGAAAGACGGCGTGCGGTTTGCCAATGATCTGGTGTTTGATGGCAGCGGCGATACCCCGACCAACCGGGTGGCAGTGGTGATTTCAGGCAGCAAGGATGCCGATAACACCGCCAACGATCCCGATGCGATTGCGCGCGGTGCGTTTCATCGCATGAACCTGGCATTTTATCCGATCGGGGCTGCGGAAAATGGCCCGTCAACCGAGATGGCGGTTGATTTTGGCGATAACGGTGTCGCGCATGGTATGCGTTTTGACTATGGCGAGTTTGAAGTGCTGGGCACGCTTGACAAGGTCACCAAGCTGCCGCTGCCGGAATGCGGATCGCAGTAAGATAGATTTTAAAATCCAGACGTAAAAAAGCCTGCCCAAAAAAGGCAGGCTTTTTTAGTGGGGAGTGCCCGGGTGTTTTACGCAGCAGCAGAATTGCGTGAGGCGTTGCAATAAAGCCCGTAGAGGGTCTCGATCACGCGCAGAGCATCGTTACCATTCAGCGAATAGTAGATGGTCTGTGCTTCGCGACGAGTCTGGACGAGCTTGTCACGACGCAGGCGTGCAAGATGCTGCGAAAGAGCGGACTGGCTTAGCCCGACAATACGTTCGAGTTCGCCAACCGACTTTTCGCCTTCGTTGAGTTGGCAAAGGATAAGCAGTCTGCTCTGATTGCTCATGGCCTTTAACAGGGTGCTCGCCTGTTCGGCCTTTTCTTCTAGGTTGTTAAGTTCCATTTGGCTTCCTTATGAGCCTGACCGCAAGCGGCCATTGTCCCAATGAAAATTCGACAAATCACCAGACGGAGCCATCGGGTGGCTTCTGATCCGACTGGCGCGAAGTCACTGCGGTAATAATACCTAAAGGATAGTGACTTCTGCCACCAACAAATTACAGGAATTCATCGGTAAACTTATTCTCAAGTATATTACAAATCTGTCAAGAGAGTGTTTACTCGTATCTGTCCTGCTGCTGATGGTGTTTGTGCCGGAATCCGGCCTGTCGAACTTCCTTCCATGCACCAGATTTTTCTCTGGCGATCGCGAATTTGATCCCTTGGACGGTGTGCGGGCGAATGAAACCTTTGCACCGATTCCGACAGGACCTGTTTTTATTTGATTATGTTCCCGTTTGCTCGGTTTGAAACATAATCGATACCAGCATATACAAACCCGAGAAAACGGCAAAACTGTGAAAGTATTAGTAGCAGACGTGACACGCGCCAGATGATGCGAAGATCGAAGGCCAAAGAGCTTGCCTTATCGTTCGGTGATGTGCTGATTTAGAACAAAGAGAAGCATCCCGTTTTGCGCTAG
Source organism: Thalassospira indica (assembly GCF_003403095.1). NCBI lineage: Bacteria > Pseudomonadati > Pseudomonadota > Alphaproteobacteria > Rhodospirillales > Thalassospiraceae > Thalassospira > Thalassospira indica. Next base: position 2,002,568 of record NZ_CP031555.1, read on the forward strand.
AACAAGCAAAGCAGGATAAAAATACGGACGCGGTCAACGCGATCCTGTGACCCGGGCCTGGTCCCGGCGCCACACCATAGCGGACCATTCAGGAAGGCGACCCAGAAAAATGGCGACTTTGTTCGTGACCCATCACGATTGTATTGAACATGATACCGGCCCGGGACACCCGGAATGTGCCGATCGTCTGCGCGTGATCCAGCGCGTTTTCGAGGCCGAGGAATTCATGTTTCTTCACCGCGAAGAGGCGCCGCTGGGCGATATCGACCTGATCAAGAAAGTGCATGACCCGGCCTATGTCGACAAGGTGATGGCAAGCATCCCCGACCACGGCATCGAGCCGCTTGATGGCGATACCTATGTGTCGCCGGGGTCGGGCAGGGCGGCATTGCGATCGGTCGGCGGGGCCTGTGTCGCGGTTGATGCGGTGATGGAGGGGCATGAAAAGAATGCCTTTGTCGCCACCCGGCCGCCGGGACATCACGCCGAATATGATCGGGCGATGGGGTTTTGCCTGTTTAACAATGCGGCCATTGCGGCCCACCATGCGCGCAACAAATTCGGCATCAAGCGGGTGGCGGTGATGGATTTCGATGTTCATCACGGCAATGGCACGCAGGACCTGTTTTATAACGACGCGGATCTGTTTTATTGCTCCACCCACCAATGGCCGCTTTATCCCGGCACCGGGGCCGAAAGCGAACGCGGATGTGCGAACAATATTCTGAATGTCGGTATGGTTGCCGGGTCGGGCACTGCCGAAGTACAGGAAGCGTTCAATTCGACAGTGTTGCCCGGTATTGCCGCGTTCAAGCCGGAACTTCTGATCATTTCGGCGGGCTTTGACGGGCACAAGAATGATCCGCTGGCGGGGCTTTGCTATGTGGCGGATGATTTTGTCTGGATGACCAAGCAGTTGATGGATCTTGCCGACGAGCAGTGTGGTGGACGTGTGGTATCCTTGCTTGAAGGCGGCTATGATTTGCCGTCGCTTGCAACCAGTGCCGTGCAACATGTCCGGACACTGATGGGTGCCCATTAAGGGCAGTCCAAGATCACCGAAATATCACCGGGGTGTTGCCCGACAAAAGCGTTTCAGTCAGACGAAATTGCGTTCTGTTCGGTTGCCCTGATCGCGACTTGCGCGTAAACTCCGCGCCGATCTAAGAAATGGAGTTTACATGTCCGAGGCTACTGCATCTCCCGCACTTCCTGAAGATATCGCGAAACTGAGTTTCGAAGAGGCGCTTGGGCAGCTTGAAACCCTTGTACGTCAGCTTGAACAGGGGCAGGTCGGGCTTGATGACGCCATTGCGTCCTATGAACGCGGTGCGGCGCTGAAACGCCATTGCGCGGACAAACTGCGCGCGGCTGAAGAGCGCATCGAAAAAATCACCCTGAATGCGGATGGCCGCCCGTCGGCAACCCCAACTGAAATTGAATAGGGCGATTGCCCCTTAACTTTCGGAGACCGTCGTGAGTTACGACATGATTGCCGAACTGAGTGCGGCGTCTGCTGATCTGGGCGAGACGCTTGACGGGATCCTGCCCCGCGCCAATGGCCAGATCGAACAGCGCCTGTATCAGGCGATGCGCTATTCGACGCTGGGCGATGGCAAACGCTTGCGCCCGTTTCTGGTGCTAAGCTCTGCCGGCTTGTTCAAGGTTTCACGTCGCTCCGCCCTTCGGGTTGCTGCGGCGGTCGAGATGGTACACAGCTATTCGCTGATCCATGATGATCTGCCGGCGATGGATGATGACGATCTGCGTCGCGGCAAGCCCAGCTGCCACAAGCAGTTTGACGAGGCGACGGCGATTTTGGCCGGTGATGCGTTGCTGACCCAGGCGTTTGAAGTGCTGGCCGACGAAGACACCCATCCTGATCCGCGTGTTTGCACCGATCTTGTCCGCGCCCTTGCCCGTGCGGCGGGGCCATATGGCATGGTCGGGGGGCAGATGATCGATCTGGCCGGCGAAGGGCAGAGTTTTGATCAGGCACAGGTGACACACCTGCATTTGCTGAAAACCGGGCGGATGTTTGCCTTTGCCTGCGAAGCCGGTGCGATCCTTGGCAAGGCGCCGAAAAGCATTCGTTTGGCGCTTCGATCCTATGCCCATGACATGGGGCTGGCGTTTCAGATCAAGGACGACATCCTGGATGTCGAAGCCAGCAGTGAAGAGCTTGGCAAGACGGCTGGCAAGGACGCCGATCAGGAAAAATCAACCTTCGTCAAATTGCTTGGCCTTGATCAAGCCCGCGAACAGGCCAGAATGCTGTGTGATCAGGCGATCAATCACCTGAACTGCTTTGACGACGAGGCCGAACCACTGCGTGCGGTGGCGCGTTTTGTGGTGGAGCGTGGTCGTTAAGCGGCTGCGGTCATAGATCATCGCCATGACCGATCATTCCCCATATAGAGCCGGTTTTCGCGATCGGCTGTTTGACAAGGACCCGTTTACGCTGGCGATCTGGTATCCGGCGACGGCGCCGGAAAGTTCGGTGCGGCATATGGGGGTGGCATCGCGTGCGGCACGCAATGCCGGTTTTGCCGGTGATGGCCCGTTTCCCATCGTTTTGTTTTCGCATGGATCGGAAGGGCATCGGTTCAATCAGTTCTGGTTGGCGGAATATCTTGCAAGGCGGGGCTATATCGTGGCTGCCCCGCAGCATCATGGCGATAATTACCTTGATGCGTCTGAGGCGCGGCAATTGGCGATTATCGAGCGCCGCCCGCAGGAAATGCGTCTGGCCCTTGATTTGTTGTTGGCCCATGACGAGATCGGGCCGCAGATTGACCAAGATAAAATCTTTGCCCTTGGGCATTCGGCCGGTGGGGCGACGGTGCTTAAGCTGGCCGGGTGGGATTTTGATGCCCGGGCCTGGCAGGATTATTGTGAAATCAATGCCGAGAATGATCGGGTGATTTGCCAGCACGCGCCAAGCGATGATCACATTGATCGGCTGCATAACGTGTATGGCGGGCCGGTGATATCCGAACGCGATGACCGGATTGCTGCCATCATCGCGATTACGCCTGCCTTCGGGGTTGCGGCAACAGATGAAGGCCTTGGCGATATCGATATCCCGATGCTGTTTATCGAGGCCGATACGGATGAAATTCTGCATGACCATGTTAACGCCGCGCACTTCCGCAAGCTGTTGCGCGGGCGGGCAAAGTTTGTGAAGGTCAAGGGGGCCGGGCATTATTCATTCTTGCCGAAATGCACCCCATATATTGCAGAGAATTTTGGCTATTTATGCCGCGATTTTGGTCAGGATCGCGACACCATTCACCGCACTGTCGAGCAAGTGATCCACCGTTTCCTCGATAAGGTAAAAACCGGTGAAATTCAGGGTCGCTAATTCGGTCGAACCTCGCTATTTTACGCAGCTTGCAACATGGCGCCATAACAGTCACCCTGTTGCAGGGGCAGGACTCATTAATTTGATTTGAATGGCAGACGTTATATTTGTGAAATCCAAGGAAAGGCCCGCCGGGCGGGCTGGTATCCCGGCCAAGGGGTTTGACGCAGGAGTTTGCAAATATAACGTCTGTCCTTCGGATTAACCTGATTTGCACGGACTACTTTGTCGCAAAGCCTTGAAAGATGAATATCTTCCGTCGGCTTTGCTCCGCGTATCCGCACAAATCAGGTGAACCATTCAAACCAAATTAATGGGTCCTGACCCTAACCAACGCCATATAAAAAATTGAAATCGAGATCGGAATGAGCACGACCTCCAAGACCCCGCTGCTGGATACCATCAACACCCCCGAAGAGCTGCGCAAGTTGCAGCCTGCCCAGATGAAGCAGGTCGCAGACGAGTTGCGCGCCGAGGTGATTGATGCGGTATCGGTGACCGGCGGGCATCTGGGTGCAGGGCTTGGTGTGGTCGAGCTGACGGTTGCGATCCATTACCTGTTTGATACGCCCTATGATCGTTTGATCTGGGATGTTGGTCATCAGTGCTATCCGCATAAAATCCTGACCGGGCGGCGTGATCGTATCCGCACCATTCGTCAGGGTGGCGGTTTGTCCGGTTTCACCAAACGATCCGAATCCGAATATGATCCGTTCGGGGCGGGACATAGCTCCACCTCGATCTCGGCCGGTCTTGGTATGGCGGTCGCCAACCAGCTTTCCAATGACAAACGCAAGAACGTCATTGCCGTGATCGGTGATGGATCGATGAGTGCGGGCATGGCCTATGAGGCGATGAACAATGCCGCCGCCACCGATCAGCGCTTGATTGTCATCCTGAATGATAACGACATGTCGATTGCCCCGCCGGTGGGATCAATGTCGGGTTATTTGTCGCGCCTGATTTCAGGCAAGGGCTATCAGGGGCTGCGCAATGCGGCCAAGGGCCTGACCAAGCATCTGCCGCGCCAGATCGAAGAAGCTGCGCGCAAGCTTGAAGAATATACCCGTGGCATGGTCACGGGCGGCACCCTGTTTGAGGAAATGGGCTTTTTCTATGTCGGGCCGATTGATGGTCACAATATGGATCATCTGTTGCCGGTTTTGAAAAACGTGCGCGATGCCGATGTCGATGGCCCGATCCTGATCCATGCCGTCACGCAAAAAGGCAAGGGTTATGGCCCGGCGGAAAATGCCGCCGACAAATACCATGGCGTTGCCAAGTTTGACGTCGTCACCGGCAAACAGGCCAAGCCGACCCCGAATGCGCCAAGCTACACCAAGGTGTATGGCGAAACGCTGGTGAAGCTGGCCGAGAAGGACGAGAAAGTTACCGCGATCACCGCCGCGATGCCGTCTGGCACCGGGGTTAATATCTTTGCCGATCATTTCCCCGATCGTGCCTTTGACGTCGGGATTGCCGAACAGCATGCCGTGACCTTTGCCGCCGGGATGGCGTGCGAAGGGTACAAGCCGTTCTGCACGCTGTATTCGACCTTCCTGCAGCGTGGTTATGATCAGGTCGTGCATGATGTCGCGATCCAGAACCTGCCGGTGCGTTTCGCCATGGACCGCGCCGGACTGGTCGGGGCCGATGGCGCGACCCATGCGGGCGCCTATGACATTGCCTATCTTGGCTGTTTGCCGAACTTCGTTTTGATGGCGGCCGCCGATGAGGCAGAGCTTGTCCATATGACCACAACCGCCTGGGCGATTGATGATCGACCAAGCGCGTTCCGTTATCCGCGCGGCGAAGGTGTTGGCGTTGAAATGCCGGCCGAGGGCAAAGTCCTTGAAATCGGCAAGGGTCGTATCCTGCGCGAGGGGGGCAAGATTGCCATCCTGTCTTATGGCACGCGACTGGCTGAGGCGCTTATTGCCGCCGAAGATCTTGCTGCACGGGGTTTGCCTGCCACGGTTGCCGATGCGCGCTTTGCCAAGCCGCTTGATCATGAACTGATTGCCGACCTGGCGCGCAACCACGAAGTCCTGATCACCATTGAAGAAGGGTCGATCAACGGCTTTGGCGCGATGGTTCTGCAACATATGGCAGGGCACGGATTGCTTGATAACGGGCTTAAAATCCGCACCATGGCACTTCCAGATGCGCTGATTGATCATGACAAACCGGAAATCCAGTACGAGAAGGCCGGGCTTGATGCCAAGGCCATCGTCAAGACCGCCCTTGGCGCGCTTGGCATGAGCGAAAGCAAGGCGCGCGCCTGATCAGGTCAAAGATTTCGAAATGAACAAAAGGCCGGTTGTCGGAAATGACAGACCGGCCTTTTTCGTTCTTCGCGTTCGTCAGTCGACGTAAATCATCTTGTGCGTCATGCCGCCATCGATGCGGATGGTTTCACCGGTCATGAAGCCTGATTTATCACCATCCAGCAGGAAGGAGACGGCCTGTGCGATGTCTTTAGGCGTGCCGACACGGCCAACCGGGTGTTGGGCCTTGTCGGCTTCGCTGTGATCGGGGTTGGTTTTGTTGGCGTTTTTCTGCCAGTCGCCAACTTCGATCCAGCCCGGTGCGATGGCGTTAACGCGAATGTCGCCTGCAAGGCTGACCGCCAGCGCATGGGTCAGGGCAACGATGCCGCCCTTGGACGCGGCATAGGGTTCTGTGTTGGCCTCTGACTGGAAGGCGCGGGTGGAGGCGATATTGACAATCGCGCCCTTGGTATCGCGCAGGTGCTGTGTCGCGTGATTGGTTGCCAGAAACGCACCACCCAGATTGACATTGATCACGCGTTGCCATTGATCCCATTCAAGGTCTTCGATGTTGGGGACATGGGGATTGGCGATCCCGGCATTGTTGATCAGACCATCGATGCGGCCAAACCGGTCAACGCATTGCTGGATGCAAAGTTTGATATCGGCCTCATTGGCGACGTCGCCCTGCAGCAACAATGTGCGGTCACGTTCAGCGTCCGTCAGGCTATCAAGCGCGTCCTCGCCCGCATCGGCATCAAGATCAAACATCGCGACCTTCCAGCCAAGGCCCAGAAGATGCTTTGAGATGCCAAGGCCCAAGCCCTGGGCTCCACCGGTGACAAAGGCCACGCGCGGTGATTTTGCGGACGGGTTATCCATGTCTGCCCCATTTGGTTTTGATGGCAAGGCCGGGCGGATGCGCAGCCCTTGAGGAACTCTGGGGAAATGGTCTTGTTTGCGCGAAATTGCAAGGCGTTTGTATCAGGAGGATACTGACCCGTTTTCAAGCCGATTGAGCAGGGCGTGAACGAAGCCTTCCTGCCGCCCGTTAAGGCCGCGACGGGTTGCCAGATTTTGCAGGGCCTCGGTCGCGGCGATATGCAGGCGGTAATGGCCGGGATCCTGATCAATGCGGGTGGATTGTTGCGCACTGTCGCCAAAGACCATGGAGTGGCACAGACCGGCATTGGCCGAGGTAAATGTGCGACAGGTCAGCGGGCGGATGGCGTAAATGCTGCAGCGATCCTGTGCGTCAAGCAAGGGGCAACGCACCCGGACATCACTGGCTTTTGTAAACTGTTCGATTTCGGTTGCGGCATTGCGCAGGCGATCTTTCAGTGCATCGATCTGTGGCGTGGTGAAAGTCGCCGTGATGTGGGCAGCGATCAGGTCGGTCACACCGGGCGGGACACTGACAAACAGGTGACAGCAGGCGCTGCATTGATCGCGACAGGCACGCGGGTGCGGGTTGGGGAAGCTTTGCCGCAAGAGGCTTGATGCCTGTTCGAGTATCGCCATGGTCGCCCCGGCGGCATCAGCAAGCGTATCGGCCGCATCAAGGGCGCGGTCCAGTTCGGTGCGGAAATCGGCAAACATCTGTTCGTAGCGCCGCGAGGCCTCGGTCGTCAGGGCGCCTGTCTGGGCGATGTTGCGCGAAACCCGGTCTATTGCGTCATCAAGCTTGGTCATCAATCCCAGTTACTTTCGTGCTGGTACTCAAGACAGGCCTTCAGATTGGTTGTTGGTCGTTGTCTAATTTAGCATTGTTTGGCGTTATTCCCTAAAAATTGCATAACGGCGGAATTTGTGACGTTCGGGTTTTGGGCGTGCAGCAAAAAAAAACGGCCAGATAAATCCGGCCGGGGAGGTAGGGTCAGAGACCCGATGGGTGCTGCGGGAAAGAGCTTTCTGTTAGCAGGAAAGGCTCCGGGCAGCGGGAGTATAAGACTGCAACGCTTATGCTGCAGGGGAGGTAAAGGTGTCTTCGTATTGTTTGCGCAGCTGGGCCTTCTGAATTTTGCCCATGGTGTTGCGCGGCAGTTCCTTGATCACCCAGATGCGCTTGGGCACCTTGAATTTCGCCAGCTTGTCCTGGGTGCGTTTGATGATGGCTTCGGGATCGGCTTTATCGCCATTGGCGGCCACAATCACGCCGGCAACGGCTTCGCCGAAGTCGGGATGCGGCAGGCCAAAGATCGCGACTTCATCGACCTCGTCATATTCAGCGATGACTTCTTCGACTTCCTTGGGATAGACGTTAAAGCCACCGGAAATGATCAGGTCCTTGTCGCGGCCTACGATGGTGACATAGCCGTCCTCACCGATGGTGGCGAGATCGCCGGTGATAAAGAAGCCGTCTGAGCGGAACTCGGACGCGGTTTTTTCCGGCATCTGCCAGTAGCCTTTGAAAACGTTCGGGCCCCGGACTTCAAGCACACCGATTTCGCCAGCCCCCAGAACATTGCCATCCTTGTCACAAACGCGTGCCTCGATCCCCGGCAGGGTCGGGCCAACCGCACCCGGACGGCGTTCACCATCGAGCGGGTTGGACGTGTTCATGCAGGTTTCGGTCATGCCATAGCGTTCAAGGATCTTGTGACCGGTGCGTTCAAAGAATGCGTCATGGGTTTCGGCCAGAAGCGGGGCCGAACCCGATACGAATAGACGCATGTTGGCGGTCACATCCTTGGTGAATTCCGGATGGGCGAGCAGGCGGGTATAGAAGGTCGGAACGCCCATCAGGACGGTTGATTGCGGCAGACGTTCAATCACGTCATCGGCATCGAATTTCGGAAGCAGGATCACCTTGCCGCCATTCATCAGCATGATGTTGATCGCAACAAACAGCCCGTGGGTGTGGAACAGCGGCAGGGCATGCAGCAAGGTATCCCCCGGCTTGAAGCCCCATGCCTGATGCAGGGTTTTGGCGTTCGAGCCCAGATTGTTATGGGTCAGCATCGCGCCCTTCGACCGGCCCGTGGTGCCCGATGTGTACAGGATGGCGGCAACGTCATCCTTGTCGGCGGCGACGATGTCGGTCATGGCGGTGGCGTTTGCGGCTTCGTCATTGAGGCTGCCATCGCCGTTTGATCCGAGCGACAGGACCGCCGCGACGTCATTCTTGTCACCCAGTTCCTTGGCCGCAGCGATATGGCCCGGACGGCAGACGAAGACACGCGGTGCGGCATCACCGAGGAAATAGGCGATTTCATCACCGGTATAGGCGGTGTTGAGCGGCAGGTGAATGGCGCCAAGTTGCAGGCAAGCCAGATAGAGCGCGATCACATCGGATGATTTGTCGACCTGGGCAGCAACGCGGTCACCCTTGACCACACCATGGGATGCCAGCACGGCGGCATAACGACCGGTGCGATCAAGCAGCCACGAAAAACTGCGTTCGGTGCCGTCGCGTTCAATGAGAAACGTGCGGGATTTGTCGGCCGGAAAACGGTCCAGAAATGTTTGAAGAAGATTATCTGACATGGTCATACCTGTTTAAATTCCGGCAAGCTGTGCGACGGATTTCGATGTGGCGATCTTTCCGTCGTTCATCAGTGCTTCGTGGTTTTTCTCGATATCATTGAGGTGATAGGCGTAGTTCACCATCATGCCGCCCGCCTGACGCAGACCCTTTTCGGAGGTATCGCCAAGCCAGTTCAGGCGTTCAAGCTGTGCACCATTGCCCAGATGGAAGCGGGCAGTGGGATCAAGCGGGGACTTGCCGCGTTTGCAGGTGGCAAGATAGGTGGCACACAGCGCCAAAGTCGGTTTTTGCAGCTTGGCGACCTTGATCGGATCGTTGATCCAGTCATCTTCGCTAAGCCCGTCAAGCACCTGACCGGCCAGCTCGGCATCGTCGGCCTTGCTTTTCTGGCGGGTGCGCAGCCAACCCATGAAGCCCGGAATGGGCGACAGGGTGGCGAATTGTTTGAGCTGCGGGAATTCGCGTTTGAGTTCCTCGACCACCTGTTTGATCAGGAAGTTGCCAAACGAAATGCCCTTAAGGCCTGCCTGACAGTTGCTGATCGAATAGAAGATCGCCGTGTTGGCGGTTTCCGGGGCCTTTTCATCGATTTCCGGGGCCAGAAGCGCCTGAACGCTATCGGCCAAGCCGTGCACGAGGGCGACTTCAACAAAGATCAGCGGATCGTCGGGGATGGCCGGATGGAAGAAGGCAAAGCATTTCCGGTCGGTCGCCAGACGGCGACGCAGATCTTCCCAGCCCTGAATTTCATGGACCGCCTCATAGCGGATCAGCTTTTCAAGGATGGCCGCTGAGGTATCCCAATCAATGTGACGCAGTTCAAGGAAGCCACGGTTGAACCAGCTGGTCAGCAGGTGCTGCATATCGGCATTGAGCGGTTCAAGATCGCGGTTGTTCTTGAGAAGTGCGATCAGGGTTTCGCGCATATCGACAATGGCCCGCGTACCACCCGGTGCCATGTTGATCTTGCGCAGCAGTTCCTGACGGATCGGCTCGGACGTTTGGGTCAGGACGGCGAGGTTTGCCTCGGACGGATCCTTGGCAAAGGCCTCGGAGGCCTTGGTGACCTTGGCGCGATCAGCACTAAAGTCATTTTGCATCATCCGGAAGAAGGCCAGATGGTCTTCTTCGGGCAGGTTTTCCCAAAGCCGCACCACTTCGCGTGCAGCCGCGGTGCCACGTGCCTCGCCCTTTTGCGAAACAAGGTCCTTGCACATGGCGCCAAGCTGCTTGAGCGGGTCCTGCGGGGTCGAGAGTGGCAGATCAAGCAGTTCACGACCACGGTCGGCAATGCTTGAAAGCCAGCTTTTGACAGACATGCCTGACATTAGCGTCCTCCGATGATGGTTTCCGGAAGCCAGGTGGCGATCTGCGGGAAGAAGCACAGAATGATGATCGCTGCGATCATGCACATCACGTAAGGGAAGGCGCCCTTAAGAATGCTCTGCAGACGGATATCGGGTGCAATGCCATTGATGACATACAGGTTCAAACCAACCGGCGGGGTGATCAGGCCGATTTCCATGTTGATCGTCAGGATCACGGCAAACCAGTAAGGATCGAAACCGGCATTGATGATCACCGGCAGCAGGATCGGTGCGCTCATCAGGATGACTGCGACCGGCGGCAGGAAGAAGCCACTGATCAGCAGGAACACGTTGATGAAGCCCATCAGAACCCAACGGTTAACCTCAAGGGCGGAAATCCACTGTGCAATCGACTGGGTGATGAACAGCGATGACAGCATGTAGCTAAACAGGCCGGCAGCCCCGATGATCAAAAGGATCATCACGGATTCCTTGGTGGTGTCACGCATGACATTCCAAAGCTGACCCGGTTTCCACATGCGATACACGATCATCGCGGTGATCAGGCAGAACAGTGCACCAACGCCAGCCGTTTCCGAAGGGGTGGCAACACCGCCATAAAGGGCGAACAGAACCGCACCGATGATGACAAGGAAGGGCAGAACACGCGGAAGGATTTCAAACTTTTCCTTCCAGGTGTATTTGACAACACCAAGGGCGGCCTGGGCGTTACCCTGACGCCAGGTCGAATAGAGCGACCAGGCCATGAACAGGGCGGTGACCAGAAGACCCGGCAGAAGACCGGCAAGGAACAGGCGCCCGATCGAGGTTTCGGTCGAGATGCCGTAAACAATCATGGTGACACTTGGCGGGATCAGGATGCCCAGTGTACCGCCAGCGGCAATCGAGCCGGCTGCGACCGTATCGGGGAAGCCGCGTTCGCGCATCGCCGGGATGCCCATCTTGCCGATTGCGGCACAGGTGGCAGGCGATGAACCCGACAGGGCGGAAAAGATCGCGCAGGCACCAAGGTTTGAAATCACAAGCCCGCCCGGAATACGGGTCAGCCAGCGATCAAGAACAGAATACAAGTCACCACCGGCCCGTGAGGAAGCAACAACCGCCCCCATCAGGATGAACATCGGGATGGCGAGAACTTCGAAACTTTCGAGTTTGCCGAACAGGATTTCCGGCAACAGCGGCAGTGATCCGGTGCCATCAAAGGTGATGATGAAGCCAACACTGACCAAAAGCAGGCCAATGCCGACCGGAATGCCGGAGAAAAGAACAAGGGTGGTTGCGATGCCGACAACGGCCGCAAGAAGCAAGGGATCCATGATGCGGCCTCCTTAGGAAATGTCGTCGCGAATATCGAACGGTGTCGATCTGCGGGTGATGAGCGACAGGAAATCGGCAAAGAATTGCAGGAACAGCAAGCCAAAGCCGATCGGCAGCGCGGTGTAGGGTTTCCAGAGTGCGACGGCCCAGATGGTTTCAGACAACCAGCCGCCTTCATAGGCCTCGATCACCAGTTCCAGACCATAGAAGCCAAACAGGGCACTGATCGCCATGCCACATGACAGGGTCAGGATGGCAAGGGTCATGCGTGCGCCGCGTTTGAGGTACATCGGGAACAGGTCAACATTGACGTGGCCGCGCAGCAATTGAACATAGGGCAAGCCGACCAGTGTTGCGCCGATCATCAGGAAGATGACGGCCTCGGTCTGCCAGACAGTGGATTCATTGAGCACATAGCGCATGAAGACCAGCTGGCAGATGATCAGCATCGCAATCGCAAACATGCTGGCCGATGCGATCCCGCAAATGCGCGATAAGAAATGGATGGCAGAAATGACGCCATCAAGCGGGCCCTTTGGCGCCTGGGACCGGTTTGCGGCCATGGCGTTTTGATGGTCGATCGGCTCGACATCAGGCGGGGGAGGCATATCTGATTTAACGGAATGCGACGCACTTGGTGTCTGCGTGAAATCGTCTGGCAGATCAATCGGAAGTGGGTGCGGGGACATGGCGTTCGACACGCGCGTTCTCCTCTGACGGAACCGTATTGGTCTATATTTTTGTATTTTGAGGAATGGGGTGGTGCCGGACGAACCGGCACCACCATCACTTCACGTCAAGAACCGATCACTCGACTGCAAGTGCCATATCAAGAAGTTCCTGACCGTTCGGGGTCTCTTCAACGAACTTCTTGTAGGAGGTTTCCTTGGCCAGAGCCTGCCATGCAGCGAAGTCTTCGTCGGTCAGTTCGGCGATTTCAACGCCGTTTTCCTTGAAGACAGCGATGCTGTCAGAGTCCTGCTTGCGGCCTTCGGTGGTGTAGTATTCCTCAGCCTTTTTCGCAGCAGCAGCCAGGGCTTCTTTCTGCGCATCATTGAGGTTGTCGTAGCTTTTCTTCGACATCAGGACCGGCTGATACATGAACCACAGTGCGTTGCCTGCGGCCGGGGTGTAGCAGCTGACCTGCTCGTAGATACGATAGGAAACGAAGCTTGAGGAGCTGGTGTTGGTGGCATCAAGAACGCCGGTCTGCATGGCCGGATAGATTTCCGAGCTCGGCATGGCGGCGATGGATGCACCGGCACCTTCAAGCATCTGCTCGAACGATTTGCCGGCGGCACGAATCTGAAGGCCTTTTACGTCTTCCGGCTTGCGGATGCAGCCCTTGGTCGAGGCAAAGCCACCGGCCAGCCAACCCTTGGCAACGGTGACAACACCATCTTCGTTCAGGAGTTCTTCGATTTTATCCATGAACGGGGATTCGTTGATGCGGTTGGCGTGGTCATGGTTTTTAACCAGTGCCGGCATCAGGGTCAGGTTGGTTGCCGGAACGCGACCACCGGCATAGGCCAGCGGATAAACGATCATGTCGAGCTGCCCGCGTGTCATCGGGGTCCACTGTTCTTTTGCCTTGAACAGGGAGCCGGACGGGAAGATCTGGATTTCCAGATCAACGTTTGCGGCTTTGACTTCATCGGCGACGATCTGTGCAACCTTGTGACGGATGTCGCTGGTCGACCACTGGTGAGACAGTTTGAGCGTCTCGGCACCAGCAGATGCGGACATGCCAAAGGCAGCAACAGACATGGAGATGGCGGCAACAGACGCCGTAAGAGTCTTCTTGAAAATCTTCATCTTTATCCTCCCGGATGAAGCATGCGTTTTGAATGCATTTTAACGGCTTTTTGCGCGTCTTATTATTGATGCGGTTTTCGCATTGGAAGAAAGCGTTACAGATTTCTGGCATGCTGTCCACGCAATTTTGTATACCAGAACGTCATTTTGCAGTGCCACAAATCCGCGCCCTAGTATTTGCCGGGGGATTTAGGAAAACCGGGCCTGAACTTTTGCGATGCAGCAGGAAATCATCGCAAAGCAGCATCGAAAAGGCTTTGATTGGTACCAGAATATGTGTTCTGGTATACCAGTAAGTGACGAAAAACGAGGTCCCACATGTCGCAAAACGGAAAGCTTGCCACCGATCTGGTGCAGAAACTTGAACGCGATATCGTTACCGGCGTGCTCAAGCCCGGCGACAAGCTTGATGAACGTTCATTGAGTGAGCGTTTTGGCGTTTCGAGGACCCCTGTGCGGGAGGCCTTGCAGACCCTTGCCGGATCAGGGCTGGTGGCGACCATGCCGCGTCGGGGCACCATCGTTGCCTCGATCACGGTTGCCGAACTGATCGAAATGTTCGAAGTCATGGCCGAGCTTGAAGCCATGTGTGCCCGTCTGGCGGCACGGCGCATGCCGCGTGTTGATATTGAAAACCTGATCGCGCTGTCTGAGGAATGCAGTGCGCTTAAGGATCACGCGGATGCCGATGCCTATTACGAGGCCAATGTGCGTTTCCACGAGGCGATCTATGCCGGATGTCGCAACAGCTTCCTTGAGCGTCAGACCAAGAATGTACGCAACCGTCTTGCCCCTTATCGTCGTTTGCAACTGCACCGTCCGGGACGTGTGAAGACGTCAAACAACGAACATGCCGATATTCTTAATGCGATTTCGAATGGCGAGGCGGAAACAGCCGGCAAGCTGATGCAGCAGCATGTGGCGGTGCAGGGCGAATCGCTTAATGATCTTCTCGCAATTGTACCGCGCGGCTATCTTGAGCCGCTGGCAAGCTAAAACCTCCTTGTTTCCCTTACCAAATGCGTGACCTTTTTGGGCGGGTGCGTTAAAACGCGCTCATGGCAAAGAAACGTTTGGATCAGTTGCTTGTGGAACGTGGATTGGTAGAAAGCCGGTCCAAGGCGCAGGCCTTCATCATGGCAGGCAATGTCTTTAGCGGCGAGCAACGGCTTGATAAGCCGGGCATGCCGTGCAAGGAAGACATTTCCATTACGCTGCGCGGGCAGCCCCATCCGTGGGTGTCACGCGGCGGGCTCAAGCTTGAAAAAGGGTTGGCCGAGTTCGAGATCGATGTCACCGGGTTTGTCGCTGTTGATGTTGGTGCGTCGACGGGGGGCTTTACCGATGTTCTGCTTCAGAACGGGGCGGCCAAGGTTTATGCCGTCGATGTCGGGCAGGGGCAGCTTGATTGGAAGCTGCGCAATGATGACCGCGTTGTGGTGATGGAAAAGACCAATGCGCGCCACCTGACCGAAGAACAGATCCCGGATGACATTGATATCGTTGTTTGTGATGCCAGCTTTATCGGGCTTCGCACCGTGCTCCCGGCCAGTATGGAACGGGTCAAGGCGGGCGGGTATCTGATTGCGCTGATCAAGCCGCAATTTGAAGTCGGCAAGGAACGGGTTGGCAAAAAGGGTGTCGTGCGCGAACCCGAATTGCATCAGGAAGTCTGCGATACGATTTCCGACTGGCTGGCAAACCTTCCGGGCTGGGAGGTGCTTGGCGTTACCAAAAGCCCGATCACCGGTCCCGAAGGCAATGTTGAATTCCTGATTTGCGGGCGGAAAACGGCCTGATCAACAGGCCTGATTTCCACCCGCGATTTTCAGATTACTTGCCGATTTTTTTCATGAAGAAATCAATACCGGCCTGTGCGCAATCCTGATCCTGCGGCGGGGTGCCGGAACTGACCCCGATGCCGCCAACGCATTCGCCATCAACGAAAACTGGCAGGCCGCCAGCGACAATCGACAGGCGACCGCCAATTTCAGAATCGATGCCATAGGCCGGTTTGCCCGGCTGGGCGGCCGCGGCATATTCGTGCGTGCCCTTGCGCGCGCCCGATGCGGTAAAGGATTTATCCTGGGCGATGGTGGTGCTGGTGACCTTGCCGCCATCCATGCGTTCAAACGCGATCAGCACACCGGATTCGTCGGTAATCGCGATGCACATCGGCACCCCGATTTCATTGGCGCGGTTGCGTGCGCCTTCGATCAGGATATAGGCATCCTCAATGGACAGGCGTTTGATGGTCAGCATTGGACTTCTCCCGGGACGTTTTCTTTGATGCAATTAACTGGCGGCATCTTAGGGCCTGCGCCAAAAGCCGATCAATCAGATAAAACGGCTTTCCGTATGGTGGAAGGCGCAGCATGTTGCGCCCACCACTTAGAAGTCGGGACGCATGATCATCAGGTAAAGGGCGCCCAGTGGAAACAGGATGGCAATCCGCCCGACCATGTTCCACAGTCTGCGGCATTTCTCGTAGCTTGCGGGCATTTCGGTTTCGCTGTTTGCGACGGTCTTTGCCGCGATCTTTGACATATAGATCTGAAGCGGGAGCAAACCCACCAACCACAGCATCGCCGCCATGCCAAACAGACCAATGCCATAGATCAGATAGGGCGCATCCGAGAGCGCGATGCCGGTCGCATGAAAAAGCCCGATGCCACCAATCACGATCAGGGCCGAACCGAGTGCCGTAAAGGCAAGGTCGGTGACGTTGATCAGTCGACAGGCAAAGGCGATAACGACCGGATTGTTGGTCCGGTCGGCCTGAATTTTCCAGACGGCGGATACGATGATATTGCCCAAAAACAGGATGGCGCCAATGACGTGTATGAGTTTGACGGTTGCGTATTCCATCTGATTTTCCGGTTGGTAACAGGCAGATGCCCGTTATGGGTTAAGGGGCTTTGGTGGAGTTGACCGGCATGGTCAGATCTTCGGCCAGAAGGCCCAGAACAAAGCTTGAAAGATCCTGATCAGCGGGCGGTACGATCATGCCATCAATCACCAGCATGGCGATGCCGTGGGCGCGGCTCCAAGCGGCAAGGGCACGGTTATAGGCACTGGCGGCTTCGGCCAGGGTCATTTCGGCCTTGCGATCAACCGATGTGACGGCGCGTTGCAAAACGTCAAAGGCGTTATCGGCGGCATCGCGCAATTCGGGATATTGATCGAGTGGCGGTCGTTCGCGGCCAAAGATCAGACGGAAATGCTGCGGGTTTTCGACCGCGAACTGCACATAGGCAGCCCCTAGTGCCATAATGCGTTCTTCGTGATTGGGGTGACTTTCCGCAGCGTTTTCAAGTTGTTCGGCGAACCTTTCAAAGGCGGCAATCGCGACTGCCGCCAAAATGCCATCCTTACCGTCAAAATGGCGATAGGGGGCGGCTTCGGACACACCGGTCAGCCGCGCCAGACGGCGTAGCGACAAGCCAGCCGGGCCTTCGTCCGTCAGGATGTTTTCAGCTTGTTGCAGGAGGACATTCCGGACATCACCGTGGTGATACTTTCCCATTTGCGCGTATCTCGTTTTTCTTATGTTAACTTCGTTAACATTAAAGCGGGATACACAAAGGCGCAAGACCAAAAATCACGTTTTTTCATACGGATCTGATCGTGGAAGGCTGCGGGTTATCGTGATGTGAGGGTGCTGGCCAATCAGGCCAGAACGAAATCAAACCGGCCGATTTCGCCGTCACTTGCCGGATGCATATTCATCAGAAGTGCGCTGTCAAACAGGTGATCAAGCTCGTTCAGCGGTTCATCCGGGAAATAGAGCTGTGTGGTCAGGGTTCGGCCGTTGGGCGGGGTGATCTTGACGTGGTAGTGCGGGGTGCGTCCGGCATATTCGGCCGGGCGGATGGTATCGAAATAATACCGCCCCTGGCCGTCAGTGCGCTGATAGCCGCGCATGTTAAAGCCCTGATTGTCATAACGGCCATCTGAGTCCGCATGCCACAGATCGACAATCGCATTGGCAATCGGCGTGCAGGCCGCGTTCAGCACATAGCCCAGCAAGGTCACCGGCGTGCCGCCGGTATCGGTTCGGAAGTTGCGCTTTTCGGGCGGGTTTTCGCTATAGAACGGGCCTTCGGTCATGGCGCGTGTCGGGCCGATATCCTCCCCGCAGGCCGGGGTCGCCGGAAGGGTTCTGTCACTGGCGTAGGAAACCGGTGAAAGAATGGAATTGCCGATAAGTGCCGAGCCTGCAGCAAACCAGCCCTTAAGCGCAGATCTGCGCGACAGACCGGCCAAGTCCAGATCGATGGTCATTGGTTTTGCCTTTTCCCAACCGCGTTTGGGACCGTGTTTTTTGTTATGAGGTACAGATGTGGTCGCGGCGCGAAACTACAAGGTGAGGTGGGTCGAAAATTACTTTGATCGACAAAAAAAATGCGCCACCCGTGACGGGATGGCGCGAGGGAAGTCTGGCGCTTCAGGGTTCGGGTCTGCATCAGGCGGAGTTGTTTTCCTGCTCAGCCGGTTGAGTTTTCGGGGTGTCTGGGTTGGTTGCCGCTGGTTCTGGTGCGATTGGTGTTGCCGATGTCGTTGATGTAGCGGTGTCTTCCTCGGGCTTGCTCGAACTGTCGTTTGGATCGGCTTCCGTCGCGTTTTCAGTTTTATCGCTGTCTTCTGATGACATGCTGTTTTGGGGCGGATCAGCATCGGCCGTTTTCCCGTCATCGTCGGTTGCCGCTGCCTGGGTGTCCTGCGACGCAGTGGTTGGGGACGCATCGGACGATTGTGTGCCGTCTGAGGATTGCTGCGGATCCGGGGCGGGTTTGGCGGTGTCGCTTGCCTCTGCATCTGCCTCGGGCTTGGGGTGTTCATTTGCCTGTGCCGCATTTGGTGTTTCAGACGCCGGGGTGGTGTCTGGCTTGGCGGCAGCGTCGGGTGCCTTATTGTCAGTATCCGGTTTGGTGTCGTCTGATGCCTTGGTATCTGTGGCAGCAGTCGAGGTTTCCGTGCCCGCACCCGATGAGGACGCCGTCGTGTCTTTATCCGTGCTTGCCCCAGTCTTGCTGTCGTCCGGTTTTGCGGCTTCGGCTGGCACTGGTGTCAGGTCAACCGTGGGGGCGGATGGTGTCTTCTGATCTTCGGGCCGGTCCGGGCGGATCAGGAATTTATTCGAGAGCGTGTCCTTGCCGATCAGAAGCGGTTGATCCAGTGGGCCCATTTCCAGAAGGCCGATTTCGACATCACGGATAACGCCGCCCAGCTTGATGCGGGTTTTGATCACAGGGGCGTGCACGGGCGGGGTGCTGGCGCCGGTTTGTACATCGCGAAAGCCCGCAACGGGCAAGGTCAGCTTCCAGACAATGGTGCGCGACTTAAGGCTGCTGTCGGCGGCAGGCGGAGCCTTGATGGTCAGAGAGAAAGATACCGACCCGCTGGCTGTTGCATCGGACGCGTCATCGTTACTGCTATCGGAACTGCCGGTATCGTCCTTATCCTCGCCGTCATCATCGACAGTGAGGTCGCTGACAAACAGGCAGGTTTGCGGTGCCGCGCCGAGGATCATGGACGGCAGCCCTGAAATCCCCCAGTCGGGCAGGGCGACGGCTTCGTCCGCAAACAGGACGATGCGATTTTTCAGCTGCGCGTCACTGCCAACCGTTCCGCTGGGAGCCGGTTTTTTGTTGGATGCAGCAAGTTGGATCAGGGTTTTGAGCAATATCGGGTTCATGCCACTTAGACGCGGCATGAAACCAGTTGTGATGCGATATTCGCGCGTTCCGATTGCGTCGGAAAACTAGCCCGAAAACTAGCTTGGAAAATGCTTGTTGGTGTTCCAGCCTTCGCACTGTGCGCGGTGGCGCAAAAGGTGGTCGGCAAGCGTGATGGCGGCCATGGCTTCGCCCACCGGAACGCCGCGGATGCCAACACACGGATCATGGCGACCCTTGGTGACGACATCGACTTCCTTGCCATAGATATCAAGGCTTTTGCGAGGGGTGAGGATCGAGCTGGTCGGTTTGACGGCAAAGCGCACGACAATGTCCTGACCTGATGAAATCCCGCCCAGAATCCCCCGGCATGGTTGGAACCAAAGACCGGTTTGCCATCTTTGCCCAGACGCATTTCATCGGCATTTTCGATACCGGTCAGTTCGGCGGCTTCAAAGCCATTGCCGATCTCGACCCCCTTGACGGCATTGATCGTCATCATCGCCTTGGCGAGATCAGCATCAAGCTTGTCATAAACCGGGTCACCCAGACCAACCGGAACGCCGGAACAGACGACTTCGATCACCGCACCAACAGATGATCCATCCTTGCGCAGGCCATCAAGATATTCCTCGAACACCGGCACGGCTTGCGCATCCGGGCAGAAGAACGGGTTGTTATCAACCTCGTCCCAGTCCCAGTTATCGCGATTGATTTCCTTGGTGCCCATCTTGACCAGGGCCGCACGGATTTTGATATCGTCACCCAAAATCTTGCGCGCGATGGCACCTGCGGCAACCCGCATGGCGGTTTCACGGGCAGAAGACCGCCCGCCGCCGCGATAGTCGCGCGTGCCGTATTTTTCCCAATAGGTGTAATCGGCATGACCCGGGCGGAACTGGTTTTTAATCTCGCCATAATCCTTGGAACGCTGATCGACGTTTTCGATCAGAAGACCAATCGGGGTGCCGGTGGTTTTGCCTTCGAACACGCCTGAAAGGATTTTGACCTGATCAGGTTCGCGGCGCTGTGTGGTAAAGCGCGACTGACCGGGTTTGCGTTTTTCGAGATAATTCTGAATATCGGACTCGGTCAGCTCAAGCAGGGGCGGCACACCATCAACAACACAGCCAATGGCCGGGCCGTGGCTTTCGCCAAAGGTGGTGAAGCGGAAAAGTGTTCCAAAACTGTTGCCAGCCATAACCGATTATCCAGAATTCAAATATTTAAGAGACAAAACGGGCCGCCCATCAGGGCAGCCCGCAAAATCGTATCAGGCCCAGATCAGGATTTCTGGACAGTGATGTCAGGTGCGTCTGCCTGTTTCATGCCAACGGTGTGGTAACCGCAATCGACATGATGGGTTTCGCCCGTAACACCGGTCGAAAGATCCGAGAGGAAATACAGACCCGATCCGCCAACATCATCAAGCGTAACGTTACGGCGCATCGGCGAGTTGTATTCGTTCCATTTCAGGATATAGCGGAAATCGCCAATCCCCGATGCCGCAAGGGTCTTCATCGGGCCCGCCGAAATGGCGTTAACGCGAATGCGATCCGGGCCAAGGTCATTGGCAAGGTATTTGACGCTGGCTTCAAGGGCCGCCTTGGCAACGCCCATGACGTTGTAGTGCGGCATGACCTTTTCTGCGCCGTAATAGGAAAGTGTCAGAAGCGAACCACCATCGGTCATCAGCTTTTCCGCGCGCTGTGCGATCGCGGTAAAGGAATAGACCGAGATGTTCATCGAAAGCGCAAAGTTTTCCGGCGAGGTATCGACATAGCGACCACGCAGTTCGTTCTTGTCGGAGAAACCGATGGCATGCACGACAAAGTCAAGCTTGCCCCATTTTTCCTTAAGCGTCTCGAACACGGCATCCATGCTGGCCGCATCGGTCACGTCACATGGCAGAACGATGTTGCTGCCAACGGACTCTGCGAGCGGGCGCACACGTTTTTCAAGGGCTTCGCCCTGGAAGGTAAAGGCCACTTCGGCGCCGGCCGCAGCAGCCGCACGTGCAATGCCCCAGGCAATCGATTTATCGTTGGCGACACCCATAATCAGGCCGCGTTTACCGGCCATAAGGCCCGAAATATTGTCGGTGGACAGGCTCATATTTCCTCTCGTTCCCACGATCTCTCTCTGGCAGGTAGAGGCATTCAAGAAAAGCCGCGACCGGCCCAGAAGGCATTAGACATTTTGCGCATCCTACACAAAGCGCGGCCAAGGTCAATCTGACCTGTCATAACCTGTGCAGGCACGTTATCTTGTTGATCAGGTGCAGTATAACCGGAAAATGCGTGGGGATAAGCGTTTAATGGCCGAAATTCAGAAATTGCTCGCTGATCGAACCGCATTCTGGCGCTATGCCGGTATGCGTTTTGTCCATGACAAATCTATACAACGTGCTGCCGGTTTGTCCTATACGACGCTTTTGGCGATGGTGCCGTTTCTGGCGATTGCCCTGACGGTTTTGTCGGCCTTTCCAGTGTTTGACCAGTTCAAGGACCAGATCATGACGGTGGTTCTGAGCAATTTCCTGCCAGAAACCGGCGCGCAGGTCACAGACTATCTTGGCAATTTCCTGCAAAACACCGGACAGATGACCGCGATTGGCACAATCGTTCTTGGCCTGACGGCGGTCATGTTGCTCAGCGCCATCGAAGGGGCGATGAACGATGTATTTCGCGTGACCAGCCCACGGAAACTCCTGGCGCGTCTTGTGGTGTTCTGGACACTTTTGACGGTTGGGCCGATGTTGCTGGGCTTGAGTTTGTCACTGGCGTCCTATTTCTTTGCCATGCGATACTTGGTGGGCGGCGAAGCGGTTGCCGAGCATATCGGTCAACTGACGTTTCTTGCGCCGTTTGTCCTGTCGGCGGTGGCCTTTTCATTGCTGTTTATCGGCATGCCGAACCGTTCGGTCGAGATTATTGATGGTGTGGCCGGTGGCGTGGTGGCCGCCGTTTTGTTCGAAACCCTGAAAAAGGGCTTCGCATTCTATGTCACGACATTCCCGACCTATCAGACCATCTATGGTGCGGTGGCGATTGTGCCGATCTTCCTGTTGTGGATGTATCTGACCTGGATCGTGATCCTTTTGGGCGCACAGGTGGCAGCTGCGCGGTCCGAATGGCGGGCTGCACGGGCGGCTGGTCTGATCCCCGATCCGCGGGGGGCCGTGCCGGGGCATATGGAGCGCATTATCGCCGTGCTGCGCGTTCTGGAATATCTGCAAAGTCGTTTCCACGAGGCCGCCAAACCGCCGACCTATCGCAGAATGATGCGCGACGTCAAACTGGGTGGGCGTGACCTGAACTGGGCGTTGGCAGCATTGCGGCGTGAAAAGCTGATTGATCGTTCCGAAAATCATCGCTGGCTGCTTTCGGGCGACCTGTCGCGGATTTCGTTGATGGATCTGATGAGCCGCCTTGGCCTGTTTCTGGATTACGACCGGTTGTTGGTCGTGCAGACCGATAGCGGCTGGCCGATTGCCATGCGTGAACGCCTGATCGAACTGGAAGAAAAACGCAAAACGGTTCTGGATGTGAAAGTGGGCGAGTTGCTTGATACCCCGCGCCCCGAAGACAAGATCCCCGAACGAACCAGGAAAGACTCCGATGAGGACGGGCGGAACGACATTGATCAGAAAGACATGACAGACATCATGAACTGATCATTGTTTCGCAGCTTTAAAGCACGTCGCGTTTAATCGGCATCATTTTGTTTGTTTTTGGCGAGTGGTTTGGCAAGGCACAGCGTGCAGAGCGATGCGGCGCATCGGTCAAACGGTGTAACGCCGCGAAACGTCGCCAAAATCAAACCCGTCGGGCCGGGACAGCCTTCGTACCCACTGCGTCAGGATCCTTGACCGTAGCCCCGCTACGCTCTGCGGATCTTTCCTTGTGCGACAGAAGGCTGCCTCCGGCAAAATGGTACCGATTAAACGCGACGTGCTTTAGGAAAAAGGCCGGGATTTGCAGTCTTCCCGGCCTTTTTGATGAGCTGATGATTGGCAGTCGTTATCGGCTGGCCATTTCATTGAGCGCACGGGCGATTTCGGCCCGGCGTCCGGCATCGGCAAGCGGGCGGTCAGGACGATCAGGCGCATCCAGTGCCTTTTCAAAATAGACCCGGGCGTCGTCATAGCGTTCCTGTTGGCGCAGGAAATCGCCATAGAAAAAGTTCGGGTCAATACCGTTTGGATTAAGCGCCAGCGCCTTTTTGAGGTTTTCCTCGGCCTTGGTGTCACTGCCAAAAGCCAGTGGCCAGGGCGGGACCTGATAATACAACGATCCGAGCGAGGTATAGGCAGAGCCATCCATCGCGGTCGGGGCCGTTTCGATCACGTTTTCAAAAAGTTCACGGGCATCGCGCACTTTGCCAAGTGCTGAAATGCCACGGACAATTCCGGCATCGGTCGAAAGAATGATGCCTTGCCAGATTTGCACTTCCGGGCTGTCGGGGAACTGTGCGCGCAGCTTTTCGCCGTCGGCCTCAAGCTTGTGAATGGCATCGAGTTGCGCATCCTCGTCTGTGATGTCGTATTTGATATGCGCCCATTCGCGTTGCAAATGTCGGACACCGTCCATTGCAGCAGGGGGTGCGCTTTGGGCATATGTCGCTGCCGACAGACCCAGAAGAAGACCGGTCGCAATGGCGAATGAGGTAATCTGGCGTTTGATTTTCATGCGATGTTCCTCTGTGCGTCTTGCCGGTCGGCTTTTGTGATCAGTTCCGGCCGGGTTGGTATCGTACCGGTCTGGAGTATTTCTTCGCCGATCCGGGTGTTCTTGCGCAGTCCTTTGTCGATCATCGAGGGGACAAGTGCATTGAGCGAGGCAAACAGGCGTTCTGGCCAGCCAATGCGAAAATCGCTGGCGTTGCGTTCAATGGCGTTGGCAATGCGAAGTGCAACATCGCGCGGGGTATCTTCGCTGGCTTTGGTCATGCGATTAAGCATGCCAATTTTGCCGCTGTTCATGCTGGTACTGACAGCACGGGGTGCAATATGGCTGACCGTAATCGATGTGCCGCACAGTTCCCGGCGAAGCGCGTCGCTATAGCCTTTGAGGCCGGATTTGGCGGCGGCGTAACCCGTCATGTGCGGCAGTGGGATCAAGCCGACCATCGAGCCGATATTGACGATCTGACCGTGGTTGCGGCGTCGCATGGCGGGCAGAACCGCCTGACAAAGACGCATCGGCACCAGCAGGTTCAGGGTTAACAGCGCGTCGTAATCCTGATCTTCGGCATAGCCGAAATCATTGATCCCGGCGAGATTGATCAGGATATCAGGCGTGTTTTCGCGAAGCGCCTTGCAGGTCGTATCGATCCGTTCCATCAGATCGCCTTCGGATGCCCGGTCATAAGACCGGACATTCGCACCGCGTTCTTTCAGGATTTCCACAAGGGGTTTTCCAATCCCGCCGGTTGCACCGGTGAGAAAGATGTCTTTTCCCTCAAGCAACATTTTTCCGTTGTCCTTCATGCGGGATCGCTGCGAACAGGTTGGCAAACAGGCGGAAGGTGTTGTTGGCGACTTCGATGATCGCGGCCTGATCGTCCGGGTCAGTGATCTGGTTGACGGTTTTCTCGAAGAATTTCATGTGCTCGATATCCAGCGATCCGTGCGAGAACAGATAGCTGAAGGCCGATTTCGGCAAATCAAGACCGGTCATGACGGCGTCTGCACCCTGACTTGCGATCTGGGTCGAGGTGCTTTCAAGCATGAAGACCATGCCAAGGAAACCGACCGGGTTTTTGCGCGCGATGTAGTCGTAGTTATAGGCGACCATCACCTGGGTTTCGAGGTTGGGCGTTGCGTTGCGCGCCGCTTCACGATCGCCACCGGCGGCCTCGATATCATCAAGGATCCACTCTTCGTGGCCTTCTTCTTCTTCGAGATATTCAATCACCGCCTTGTGCAGCCAGCGTTTGTCATCGGGCAGGCGCGATCCCATTGCCATCAGGAATGGAACGGTATGTTTGACGTGGTGATAGGCCTCCGTCAGGTAGGCGACGTAGGTCGATCTCGAAATATTGCCCGACAGTCCGTCAACGAGTTGCGGAACGTGATAAAGCGCGTTGCGGGCGTCAGCGGTCTGGGCAACCAAACGATCATAGAAATTCATGGGGAGCTCCGAAGTGTTTTGTGAGGAGACAAATTGTTTGACGATCACATCACGCTTGGGCCGACCATTTCCGGTCAGGCAGCCGTTCTGCGCGGTGAAGGGTGCGCAAAGCGTGAAATGTTTGATTTGGGCATAGTCGGGGAGGCTGGCATTTGCGGCCTGAATTGCGGCAGGGATGTCAGCATCAGTGCTGCTTGGTACGATCAGGGCTTCAAGATGGGCTTGGCCGTCGCCAAAAACGATTGCCTGATAAATGGCGGTTTGGGCCAGCAAGGCGGCCTCGGGCCATTCGGGTGATATGTTGCGCCCGTTTGAGGTTATCAGGACGTTTTTGCGCCGTCCGGTAACGGACACAAAGCCATCGTTCGAAATCTGGCCAAGGTCACCGGTGGCGAAGCGTTCCGAAAGGGACGCGTTTGCCGAGGACGGATCGCCGACATAGCCAAGGAAGCCTGGATTGCGAATGACGATTTCATCATCGACGATTTCTGCGCTGACATGCGGCAACAGCGTGCCCGTCGTGCCCGGTTTGTCCTTGCCTGGAACGTTCAACGACAGCACCGATGCGCATTCAGAAAGGCCATATCCTTCGTAAACCGGAAGTCCGATCTGACGGGCCTTGGCAATCAGGGCGGGATCAATCCGCGCGCCGCCAACGGCAATGAAATCAAGTTTGGTCAGCGGGCCATATTGCATGACCTGCATCATCAGGGCGCGCAGCAGTTCCGGCACCAGAATGACCGAGGTGGCATCAGCCCCCTTGAGCAAGCCATGCAGGTTTTCGTACTGCGCCTCAAAGTTCCGCAAGGACGTAAGATGCACGGTGCAACCGGCGAGAAGTCCGGCATAGACGCCAGCAACATTTTCCAGCAAGACGGCCAGGGGCAGGGCGGAAAAATGCGTGCCGGCAAATCCGTCGCCCAGCATCTGATAGATCGAGCTTGCGATATTCATCATGGCGGTTGCAGGCAGACAGACCCCTTTGGGGGTGCCGGTGGTGCCGGATGTGAAGGTGATTTTTACAGTTCCTGCCGGGATGGTCGTGGATTTGGCAAGACCGGTTCGCACCATGCCATCTGGTGTGATCATGTGAGTGATGCCAGCGGCTGCGGCGGCGTGATCAATCTGTGCTTTGGTAAAGAAGGGTGGGATCGGAACACAGATGGTTTCCGATTTGAGTGCCGCCAAGTCCCAAAGTACCCAGTCGATACCGTTATCAAGCGCGATGCCAAGAACATCGACATCGGTAAGGTCTTTGGCGTGGTCGTCAATGCGCTTGATCAGGTCGCCATAGGTGATCTGATCGGTCTGGCTTTTAAGGGCGATTTTGTCGGCCGGGTGTTGGCCGATGCGTGAAAACAGCATGATCAGACTCAGACCTCGCCATTATGTTGGAGACGGGGATAAAGGCGCGGGCGCATGTGGCTGTATTCGGCGCCAAAAAGCGATTGCAGGCGCAGATATCCCAAAGAGACCGAGCCCGAGAGAACATGCGGGCGCGTGTCGTAATACCGGCCCCAATCGGTGTTGCCGCATTCAAGCAGGGCCGGGTCGGCGAGTGCATGACGCACCGGCGCCAACCCCATTTTCTGGAACCGTTTTTCAAGACTTGCGGTACCGGTTACGACCGCCTGTTTGAAGCCGCTATGATGCAAATAAGCCGAAAGGGCGGTGAACAGGAAGGATGACGCGCCTGATCCGTTTGATGCCAGATTGCCGATTTCAGCAATCTCGTGGCGGGGAATGCCCAGAATCGAATTGATCGGTCGGCGGAGATACTGTTCGAGAAACAGCGGACCATGCCCGGCGGATCGAAAACCAAGGGCCGCGACAATATCGCCGTGATCATCGCGCACACTCATCAGTGTGTCGTAATGAACCGATATTTTTGCCTCATAAGTGCGGGCATAGATGCCAGAGATAAAATCCTCGACCTCGGCGCGTTCGCGCGCCGTATTGGTCAGGATTGAAATGGCGCAAGCATGCGTCGGCACGCGGGACAGAAACCCGTTCTTCTGCAAACGAAGTCTGGCCGAGGGATTGCCGTTTTCGTTGTAATTAAGCTGCAGCATTCAGTGGACGCCTTTTGATACGTGAATAACGCATTCTGGCGTCGCAACCTGACAGCAAGCTGAAGAGCTGAAATCAACTTAAATCGAGGTGTTGGGCAGGGTCAGGATCGTTTGGAGGAGGGGCTTTGTGTCATTTCCACGCGGATCGGTTCATCGCTGCTGCGCAGGTGCAAATCGCGTTGCGGGAACGGGATTTCGATATTGTGTTCGATGAAGGCATCCCAGACATTGAGCAAAACTTCGCTGATGATATTGCCGCGTCCGTTTTGCGGGTCGTTGATCCAGAACCGGATTTCAAGATCGACCGAGTTATCCCCAAAACCGCGCATCAGGGTATTGGGCCCGGGATTGTCCTGCACGCGTGCGCATTTTGCCGCCGCCTCGTTACACAGCTTGATCGCAAGATGGGGATCGCAGTTATAGGAAATGCCGACCGGGACTTTCAGGCGCAGCTTGACGTCCGAGTGGCTCCAGTTTTCGACCTGATTGGTGATCAGGTCTTCGTTGGGGATCAGGAACTCTGTTCCGTCGCGGGTCCGAACGGCGGTATAGCGTGCGCCCAGTGACTGAATCCAGCCAAAGGTATCGCCAATTGCAATGACATCACCGGGCTTGATCGAGCGGTCGAGCAACAGGATCACGCCGCTTATCAGGTTGGCGAAAATGCGTTGCAGACCAAATCCAATCCCGACACCGACCGCACCACCAAATACGGCAAGTGCCGTCAGATCGACACCCATGGTCGAAAGCGCAAACAAAACGGCGATTGAGAGCAAGACAAGCTTAAGAAGCTTTGCCATCAGAACCTGCACCGACGGGGTCAGGTGATGGACCTTGCGGATGCGTTGTTCAAACAGGCGTGAGGCAAAGGATGCCACCCACAGCAAAACCGCAAGCGAGAGAACGGCTTTGATGATGCCATAGACCGAAATACGGAATTCGCCGAATTCAATCGCATGCCCGTCGAGTATTGCGATACTTGGTTCCAGCCATCCGACAATGTTGAGTGCTGCCAACGTCCAGGCGACGGTGGCAATGGTGCGTGACCAGACAGGATCATTCACAACGGCCGCGGCGAGACGAATGACAATCCATGCATTCAGAAGACTTGCCACCAACCGGATGATGTTATGGCGGTAGCCAGCCTGAATGGCGATGGCATCGAGCAGCCAGATGGCAGTGACAAAAATCAGCGGGAAGGCAAGACTGGGCAGCACCAACGCAAAGCGTCGAAACCCGGCATAGGGTAAAAGCGGCTTCCAGTCCTGCAAGCGTGCGAGAAGCGACGCCAGACGACCACGCAGCAAAAAGGCCAGGATGGTGGCAAGCAGGCAGGCAGCAATCTGGATCAGGATCGGGACCAGCAGGACATTTGCAGAGATCCAGGCGATTGCCTGTTCAAGCCATTGCAAATAGATGTCCGGATTGCTGAGCTGTTCCATATTGTCCCTGATGATAGGTTTCGTTCTTTGCGACAAAGCCCGTTAAAACAATATGGTAACACGGAACGGGATTAACAGGCACCTTTCAACGCAGGGCCTTTTGTATCGCCCAACCCCGAGTGCCAACGGACCAAGAAAAAAGCCGGCGAATGCCGGCTTTGGATGGATGGGTTAGCGCGCCTTGTAGGGGTGCTTTTCAGACCAGTCCTTGATGAACTCGACCAATTCATCATCGCGTTCTTCGGGCAGCTTGACCGTCAGGTGAACATATTGATCACCGCGTTTGTTGCCCCGGTCATAGGGCGCGCCCTTGCCGCGCAGGCGCAGTTTGGTGCCACTGTTGGCGTTGGCTGGCAGCTTCATATTGACCTTGCCATCGACAATCGGCACTTCGATGGAGCCACCCAGAATGGCCTCAGACAGGCTGATTGCCAGATCACAATGCAGGTCATTGCCTTCGCGTCGGAAGGTTTTATCC
Source organism: Thalassospira indica (assembly GCF_003403095.1). Taxonomy (NCBI): domain Bacteria; kingdom Pseudomonadati; phylum Pseudomonadota; class Alphaproteobacteria; order Rhodospirillales; family Thalassospiraceae; genus Thalassospira; species Thalassospira indica. Next base: position 2,031,953 of record NZ_CP031555.1, read on the forward strand.
GGATGGACATGCAGCTTGATCAGCGCATCACCGGCCTCGCCACCATTCATGCCCGCCATACCCTGGCCTTTAAGACGGAGCGTCTGTTCGTTTTCGCTTCCGGGTGGAATGCGGACCTCAAGGCTTTTGCCGCTGGCAAGATTGATACGCTTGGTCGTGCCAAGGATGGCCTCAGCGAAATCAAGGCTCAGCTCATAGGAGATGTTCGGGCCTTTGACCTTTCTGGGTTTGCGTTCCCCGCCAAAGCCACCGAAACCGCCGCCGCCAGAACGTGCGCGTCCCTTGCCGAAAATTTCGTCAAAGATGTCCTCGGCATTGGCACCGGAAAAGCCGCCGAACGGATCACCGCCGCCAAAGCCGCCACCGGCATGTCCGCCGCCACGGGCAAACGGGCTGGTTTCGCGACCATCGGCGTCGATTTCACCATTGTCGAATTTCTTGCGGCGCTCCGCATCACCGAGAAGATGATAGGCGCTCGATACCTTTTTGAAGCGTTCTTCGATTTTGGCATCGCCCGGATTGACATCGGGGTGAAGTTCACGCGCCAGTTTGCGATAGGCCTTTTTGATTTCTTCCTGACTGGCGTTTTTGGCAACGCCAAGTGTCTTGTAGGGATCCTGCATTTACTGACCGGTTCCAGAAACTAAAAGCACGTTATGTGATTTGCACGTTGTGTTCATTATTAGATCATGCGCCGCAAAAGATGAACCATTTTGCCGCATCTGATCCGAAACAATGACATTAAGACGGGTTTGTCGCCCGAACCGATGACCAGATATGAAAAGGCGGCGCAGATCGCAAGGACCGCACCGCCTGTCATTTCAGATTTTTAGCAAGGCTTAGTTGACGACTTTCCAGCTGCCATCCGGCTGACGGCAGGCGGTGCCATAAGCCGTTTCTTCCTGACCACCGATCATCACCGTCTGCTGGTATTCGCGGCAATATTCCTGGGTTTTCGGTTCCTGATAGGTGCGGGTCGGGGTCACCGTACCCTGAACACCGGTATCGGGGTTGTTCCAAGTGGTGGTTTGACCAGTCGGGGTGGCTTCCAGCGTGCGCTGGGTGCTTTTTGCCATGATGGCGCGGTCGGCATTGTCAAGCGACTTGCCGACTTCGCTGCCGATGAAGGCACCAGCAAGCGTACCAAGCGCAACACCGACAAGCTGGCCACTGCCCTTGCCGAACTGTGCGCCTGCGACGGCACCACCGACGGCACCAAGAAGTGTGCCGGCCGTTTGCTTCTGACCCTGATCCTGGGCGCAGCCAGCGATAAAGGCGGTCATGACCACCGGGATAACGATCTGACGGAATTTCATGTTTAATTTGCCCATCTTGTCTTTACAGTCCCAACCGATATTCTTTGGGTATATATATTGATCCAACGTTGTTGCTGCCACCGTAGTTCCGAAATATGTCGTCCTGACGGCAACAAATTTAATCAGCCAAAGGAAATCCTTTCGCAATGAACGAGAAAAATGCGCCAAAAATTGGGCATGAACCCCACGATGCCCCGTTCGACATGTTCGAAACCTGGTTTGCGGACGCAAAAAAGGTCGAGACTGCCTATCCGGATGCGATGACGCTTGCGACTGCCGATGCGCAAGGTCGCCCGTCGGCGCGCATTGTGCTGCTTAAGGGTTTTGATCCGCGCGGATTTGTTTTCTATACCAACTATGAAAGCCGCAAGGGGGATCAACTGGCCGAGAACGGTTTTGCCGCCCTGTGTTTCCACTGGAAGACGCTTGAAAAGTGCGTGCGTATCGAGGGCAAGGTTGCCAAGGTCGATGCGGCCGAGTCAGATGAATATTTTGCATCCCGCCCGCGTGGCAGCCAGTTGGGGGCGTGGGCATCCATTCAGTCGCGCCCGATGAGTGGCCGGTTTGATCTTGAAAAACGGGTTGCGGAATTCACCGCCAAATTTGGTCTTGGCAAAGTGCCGCGTCCGGAACATTGGGGCGGTTATCGCCTTGTCCCGGACCGGATCGAGTTCTGGGCAGAGGGCAAATTCCGCCTGCATGACCGCAAGCTGTTTACCCGCGATGACGCCGATAGCGGCTGGGATACGCAAAAGCTGTTTCCGTAAGGAAGCCACGAGACTCCAGAACGCAAAAAACGCACAAGGGGATCAAGCCTTGTGCGTTTTTGTATTTTGGATCGGTGCACTTTAGACTGCGGGTTCTGGCGGACAGAAGGTGTCCTGCAGCACGGCGATGATTTTCATGATGTCAGGATTGGCCAGCGAGTAATAAATCGTTTGCGCATCGCGGCGGGTTTTCACAAGCCCTTCGCGGCGCAGGCGTGCAAGGTGCTGTGACAGGGCGGATTGTTTGATGCCCAGTTCATTTTCCAGCGTGCCAACGGATTTTTCCGTGTCGCCGAGAGAGCACAAAATAAGCAGACGCCACTCATTGCCGAGCGTTTTGAGAAATTCTGCAGCTTCACGTGCATTCTCGTGCAGTGCCGTATAGTCCATCCGCGAGTAACCCCGTTCTTAACTCTGCACACCAGGTCGCATTTTTGCTTTGAATGCCCGGTATCCTACCCAAGAGAATAATATCTCGATCTTTAAAGCGTCATCGTAATCGTTGGCATTCATGTTACAATCATTTTGTGCACGGTCGATTGAGAAAAACCGATCCGGCACCAACCACCGACACCAACAAAGTATAAGAATAATAATAACTTTCGCAAATTTTTGATCTTGAACAAAGAAAGCTGGGGCAAAAGACCTCAGACTGCTTGGCAGTAAAGGCATCATCAGTCGGTATTTCAGGCAGGTTCAATGACCTGTTCGACAGGCGGGAGTAGTTAACATGGCAATTCGCACCATTCTGGCACCGGTAGCAGGCACGGCAATCGACAAACGTGTGATGGCGACAGCCTTTAAGCTGGCCAAGTCATTCAACGCGCATCTTGAGGCGCTTTTTGTTGCGGCCGAACCACAAGACGCCATTCCGATTGTTGGCGAAGGCATGTCCGGCCTGATCATCGAAGAAATGATCCAGGCCGCCACCACCGAAACCGAAAAACGCGAAGCCAGCGGCAAGGCATCCTTTGCCGCCGCCGTTAAAGAGGCCGGCATTGAAGAGTCCAACACACCGAGCGCAGATGCCAAGCCGACCTGCGCCTGGCGCAAGGATAGCGGACGCGAAGACGAAACAGTGGCGCGGCGCGGGCGTCTGTTTGATCTGGTGGTGATTGGCCGGGATCCCAAGGAAGCCTCCGCATCGCTGACGTTTGATGCGGCCCTGATGGAAACCGGACGTCCGATCCTGGTGGCACCAGAAGTAACCCCGGCGACCATCGGTGAAAAAGTCATGATCGCCTGGAATGGCGGGATCGAGGCCGCGCGCGCGGTTACTTCCGCCATGCCGATGTTGCGCAATGCCAAGGAAGTCACGATTGTCAGTGTCGGCGAGGTTCCCTATGGCCGTGCATGCGCCAAGGCGTTGGCTGAACAGTTCAGCTGGCACGGAGTCGATGCGGCCGTGGTTGAGAGCACGGAAACCGGACAGGTTGCTAATACCTTGATTTCCGAGGCAGAAAAATGCGGTGCTGATACCATTGTTCTGGGGGCGTACAGCCATTCACGCTTCAAGGAGATGATCCTTGGCGGTGTGACGCAGGATATGTTGGCAAAATGTGCCTTGCCGCTTTGGATAATGCACTAAGCCAAGGGGCTGCTTAAGCGCCTGATATCGCGAAATTATATTACCTAACCGATGGTATATGACTGAAAAGGCGCATTTTTGATGCGCCTTTTTTTGTTGCGTTGCGGGATAAATAGGAACAGGGTTACAGAAATAAGAAAGTGACGAAACCCCGATGAACGAGGTGTTTCGCATTGTGGGAAATCAACGTCTGACAGGGGAAAACCCATGTTGTCATTGCGCGATATCATCGATTTCGCTTCGATGTCCGAAGACCTGGCACAGGAACTTAACAATCCGAATGTTGGTGTGCCTGATCTTGCTGCGTTGCTGTCTGGTCAAGCTGGCGGTGCGTTGCAGTCATGCAATGCGGCACCATGTGCCGCCAACGACGTTGACAGCGACTGATCATCTTATTCTCAATTTTGGACTGATTGGGCCAGACAGGCTGCATGCCTGCCCAAGCAGCCTATTTTGAAAACAGATCAATCTGGTTTGTTTTCTCATCCGCATCCGTATTCTGATCTGTTTTGGGACGATCCGACCTTTCTTCCTGCCATGACAGAACATGATCAGGAAGCGGACCCAGCATGTATCCCAGATCTTCGAACGCCATGTGCGGATCAAGCCAGGCCGCCAGATGGTTCGGGCCGATCACAGCCGGCATCCGGTTGTGAATATGGGCGATTGAGCCCGATGGCGCGCAGGTGATGATCGTGGCCTCACGACCGTTTTCGAGGCCCGCAAACAGAAACGGTTGATGATCGGGCAGGGTGATCCGGTTCTTGTGCTTTGCCGTGCCGTCCTTGCGCCATTCATACCAACCGCTTGCCGGGATCAGGCAGCGGCGGTTCAAAAGTGGTCGGAAGGTTGGCTTCTCGCTCAGGGTTTCGGCGCGCGCATTGATCATCGGGCTGTTCATGCCCGGGATGCTCAGCCCCCAATATCGAATGACGGCCTTTTGATGCGGCAGAATGACGGCAATCGGATCGGTCGGCCGACGCGTACCGGTCAGGCTGTCGAAGGCGGCGTCTTCGTCCTCGTCATCTGATCCGTTGCGACTGAACCCGTCGGGTAATGGCATGCGAATGATATCTTCCATTTCCAGGCCAAGCTGAACCTGAAAGGCGCGGATATCGCTGTTAAGATCAAAGCGGCTGCACATGGTCTTGCCCATCTTTACAATGGCCAAAACATAGCCTGTTTCGCATCCCTTGCCAAATGCCTGTAGGGCAGCCTATATCGCGACGGTGACTGCAGAAAAATCTTACAGTACAAGGCTTTTCCTTCGATGGCGGGGCCTGTGGTGCTATAAGAAAGTCAGCAAAATTCTGTTTGCCTGCGTATCTTGTGAAGTGAGTACACCAATGAGCAGCAATGCCCCGAAAACAGTCGTTCTGACAGGTGCCAGTCGTGGCATCGGCCATGTTACGGTTGGATATTTTGCCAAGCGCGGCTGGCGGGTGATTTGCTGTTCACGCGAAGCCCCGCCGCCAAGTTGCCCGCGCGATCCGGCATTGGGCATCCACATCCGTGCTGACCTGTCCAAACCGGCAGAGGTCGAAGCCTTTATCGCCGAGGCGAACGAAGTTCTGGGCGATGATCCGTTGCATGCCCTGATCAACAATGCCGGTGTGTCGCCAAAGACCCCCTATAAGGAGCGGCTTGGTTGTCTGAATGGTGATATTGCCGCCTGGCGTGATGTGTTTGAGCTGAACTTCTTTACGCCGCTTACACTTTCGCGCGGGTTTGCATCAGCACTGCATCGGGGCAAGGGGGCGATTTGCAACATTACCTCGATCGCGGGGCATTATGTCCATCCGTTTGCCGGGTCGGCCTATTCGACCTCAAAGGCAGCGCTTTCGGGCCTGACGCGTGAAATGGCCGTTGAGTTTGCCGAGCTTGGGGTGCGGGTCAATGCAGTGGCACCGGGCGAAATCAAGACTGATATGATTTCCCCGGAATATGAGGCGCTTGTGCCACGTATTCCGATGAACCGGATGGGCACGCCCGAAGACGTGGCGGCGGCGGTGCATTATCTGGTGGGGGATGACAGTACCTATGTCACCGGCACGGAAATCTTTGTCACCGGCGGGCAGCATCTGTACTGATCAGCCGATTGGGATTGGATGACTTCTTAGCTGTCAGCCTTGACGTAAAAGGCCGGATCGTATTCGACCAAACCCGCCGGGATTTCATCAACCAATGGGCGTGCCATGAAATATTCGTCGGGCACGCCTTCAAGTTTCAGATCGGGCAGGGGCGCAAAGCCAAACCGGCCATAATAATCCGGCTCGCCCAGCACGACACAGCCGTGGGCATCATCTGCGCGCAAATGGCGGATACCGCTTTGGATCAGCTCGGAGCCAATGCCCAAGCCTTGGCGATCCGGCGTGACCGCAACGGGGCCAAGGCCAAACCAACCACAGGCTTTGCCATCGATCTTCACCGGTGAAAACGCGATGCAGCCAACAATTTCATCGTCCTGTTCCGCGATCAGGGAAAGGGTGAGTTGACCACTTTTTCGGAGCGCATCGACGATCAAATGTTCGGTCTGCTGACTGTGGGGTGCAGTTGCGAAGGCACCATCCAGCAACGCGTGAATCGCCGCGATATCTTTTTCGGTTTCTTCACGTATCAACATTTTCCGTCCCTGCCTGTGACGTTGGACCTGCTTCCTGCGGGTTCAGACCATAATGCATTAAGTCTGGTTCACTTTGTTTGAAATTGGCGTGTCGCTTGGCAAGGCACAGCATGCAGGACGATGCGGCGCATCGTTCAAGTGTTGTAACGTCGCCAAAGGCCGCCAACTTCAAACCCTTCGGGCCGGGACATGGTTTTGCCGCTCAGCGTCAAGGCTCTTGACCGTAGCCCCGCTACGCTCGGCGAACCTTTCCTTGCTCGACAAAACCATGCCTCCGGCAAAGTGCATCAGAGTTAATGCATTATGGTCTACATCACGACTATAACGGGAAAACGGTTTACGCTGAAAGGCTTTTAAGCCAGTCGCGTTTTTGCTCCAGGCGTTTGACTTCCATTTCAAGCCAACTGGTGAAGTTTTCGGCCTCGTTTGCGTGCTCGTCCCGCAGGGCCAGGACGCGTTCGAGATCAAGTTCGCAGACGTCTTGCAGGATTTCGATCTGTTCGGTGCGGATGTCATGATCAAGCAGATGCAGGAACCGCATCTTGAGCGCCATGATCAGGCGCGAAAGCTCGCCCGATGTATCGCGGACATTGCCCTGCATTAGTTCGATGAACTTCTTGTGCCCGGCATCGGTCAGGCTCAGTTGCGCGTCAGACAACCCGCCGCTTGAGGTATCTTCCTTGACCAGGCCTTCAAGCTTGAGCAGCTGAAGCGAACTTCCCATCATATCCAAGGACGGCCCCATGATGTGCGACATGAAATGGCGCACCTCGTTGGCCAGATCGCCATAGCTGATCGGCTTTTCGGAAAGGGCAAGGGTGCCAAGTGCGCACAGGCGGAGACATTCTTTGGGGAGCAAGGTTTTATCCGAATACATGGGCGGTCCCTGTTTGATGACAGGTCCGACATTAAGGCGAACGGTTCTTAATTGCAAACTATAGCTCTATGCACACTAGATATATTGTGATGGTAAGGAACTGCAAGGCCTTCGCTGCTAGTTGGCAAGCTGATACAAGCGGTTTCCTCGGGCACTAAGAGATGTTGTAAGTGTTCCGTTTCGAACCATTTCACTAAGTGTTGTTCGGAGAGCTAGTGAATTCGTCGTCGCTAATTCTTCGTAACCGTGTTGTTTGCCTGCTACCCGTTGCAGACGCAGGGCTGAGATTGGCTTGTTGTTGGAGAAATCCAAATAATTGATAATCAGCTTCGAAATTCTGTCATGAGAGAACATATGCTGCCAACCGGCGGGATCATCATTTTCTTTGAGACTGTGTTCAATATATTCAAACCGTTCCTCAATTCCGAGAATTACCTCGTTCGCTTCTTCAGTTTGTTCTTCAAGCATTTCACGAAACTCTACAGGCCCAATTTTTGTGAAAATTGAACTGAGACGTTCGTGATTTGCATTGATAAGAAGTGCGCAAACTGCCGACAATATAAGGAAGTATGGTATTCCTAGCTCAGCGGGAGCAGGCATCTGCTCATAATTGAAAGCGAAATACACCACGTATGTTACAGAGCCAAAGAAAATGAGTGCGCTTAGCAGATTTACTAAACGCAAAACACCTTTAGAATAGAGGTTGCCGCTGTTTTCGTTCATCCTTGATCACTTAAATCTGGAATTGCCTCAGGCGACCTTGGAAATGCCCAGTTTGCTCCAGACCGACAGGAGCGAGTCGATCAAGTGATCGACCAATTCGTCATTATGCAGCGGGCCCGGCGTAAAGCGCAGGCGTTCGGTGCCGCGCGGGACGGTTGGATAGTTGATCGGCTGGACATAGATGTCATGTTCGAACAACAGACGGTCGCTGGCTTCCTTGCACATGGCGGGATCGCCCACCATCAGGGGAACGATATGACTTGGCGCGTCCATGACCGGAAGGTCGACCGCGCGCATGCGTGCACGCAGGGTATCGGCGCGTTCCTTCTGGGCGAGGCGTTCGACATTGCTTTCTTTCAGATGACGCACGGCTGCCAGCGCACCCGCCGCGATGCTTGGCGGATGGGAACTGGTAAAGATAAAGCCATTGCCGAAGCTGCGCACGAAATCGACGATTTCAGGCTTGGCTGCGATATAGCCACCAATCACGCCAAAGGCCTTGGCAAGGGTGCCCTGAATGATGTCGACGCGGTGCATGACGCCATCACGTTCGGCAACACCGCCGCCGCGCGGGCCATACATGCCAACCGCATGAACTTCGTCCAGATAGGAAAGCGCGTTGTATTTTTCGCAAAGATCAAGGATCTGGCTGATCGGCGCGATATCGCCATCCATCGAATAGACAGACTCGAACGCGACGATCTTGGCGCGCTGCGGCCCGAGATCCTTGAGGATTTCCTCAAGATGGGCGACGTCGTTATGTTTCCAGATGCGGCGCTCTGCCTTGGAGTGGCGCATGCCTTCGATCATGGAATTGTGGTTTTCGGAGTCGGAAATGATCACGCAATCCGGGAGCTTCGATCCCAGCGTTGACAGCGTGGTCCAGTTCGCGACATAGCCCGAGGTCATCAGAAGGGCGGCTTCCTTGCCATGCAGGTCGGCGAGCTCCCGCTCAAGCGCGACATGCAGATGGTTGGAACCGGAAATATTGCGCGTGCCACCCGCACCGCCACCCTGACCGGTGATGGCGTTTTGCATGGCTTCAAGCACCTTGGGGTGTTGGCCCATGCCAAGATAATCGTTCGAGCACCATACGGTGATTTCACGCGGGGCTTCGCCGTTATCGGGGTGATAAAGCGCCTTGGGGAATTTTCCGACAATACGTTCGAGATTGGCGAATACACGATAGCGGCCCTCAGCCTTGAGGCCGGACAGCGCATCTTTGAAGAAGGTGTTGTAATTCATACTTGTTTCTTTCGCCTGTCTCTTTGCAGTGTCACGGACTTTGTATCTGGTCGTGGCATCACAAAGCTCTGGTCTCGTCCAGATCAGCGACCTGATTCTGGACATATCCTCCGGTTCGACCGGGTCTTTATGGTTCCCTTATCAACCATGACGGCGGATACGGCATTGACCCTTGTCAAAAATTAAAGCGATTCCAGTCTTGTTTGGAACCATCAGATCAGAGAAGGCGATCCATCTCTCTTGTGTCGATCTCTTTTCGGAGCAAGCTCCGTTTTGTCTTAAGACCCAATTTGGCCTCGTTGGCGTCATTTGGCAAGGATTCGAACAGCTTTTGCGCCACAATTAAATCGTTTTCATCCATCGGAAAAATCAATCATGACAGAAATTACATATGATTTTCAATATGTATTAATGTTGATGATCAGATAAATTTGCGGGTAAATTTTGGATTTGATGGCGGAGCTAAAAACGGATTGCTTGATTTTTCCGTGGCTAGACAAGGGATTAGTCTGTGTGCGGCTGCTTGTTAGCAAGCTTGCAATCGGCATAGCCAATAAAAAACCGGCCGAAAGTTCCAGCCGGTTTTTGGGAATGCGAAATGTTGTTGCCTAGTGTGACATCAGGACAGGAACGGTCATGTGACGCAGAAGGTGCTGGGTGACGCCACCAAGCATCAGTTCACGCAGGCGCGGACGGCCATAGGCGCCGCACACCATCAGGTCGATGCTTTCATCGGCTGCGCGCGACAGAATTAGATCGCCAACACTGATGCCGGATGCGTTCATGCTTTCTTTCTTGGCATTCACGCCATGGCATTTCAGGCGTTCGCCAATATCGACACCCGGAACCGGCATGGTATCGCGGGCACCCTTGTTCGGGTCGGCACAGAGAACCAGAACGGATTTTGCGGCCTCGAGGAACGGCATGCTGTCATTCATCGCGCGCACGGCCTCGCGATAGGGCTTCCAGGCGACCATGACGCGATCACCGATGGTATCAAACTTGCCGACATAGGGCACAAGCAGAACCGGCGCGCCTGCGGTCAGGATGACTTTGTCCGGCATTTCCGAAACAGAGCACGGATCGGAACTTTCCGGGTCGTGCTGGCCAAGAACCGTCAGATCATGATGGCGGGCATACATTGCGGTGGTGTCGGCAATTTCGGACGCCGGGCAGGAGGTTTCTTGCCAACTGAAAGCAACACCGGCCGCGTTGCAGGTTTCTTCAAACTGGGTGCGTGCAGCCTTTGCGGTTTCCGCCATCGCAGATCGCTGCTGATTGATGATTTCCTCGGTGATCTGGACTTCCATGAAGCGCGGAATTTCAGGATAGGGCAGCAGGAAAAGACCGGTAAGGTGCGCGTCCTGCGCCTTGGCAACTTTCAACGCAACAGAAAGGCGTTCCTTGCAGGCAGCTGAGGTGTCGATATGAACAAGAATATCCCGATACATGATCCGATCTCCATTCGGTAGGTGGCGTGGGGCTGACCCGAAATCTGTCAAATTGCCCTTGGCCTTAATGTCTGTGGCTACCCTATCGTCGTCTCGGTATGGTTTCTTTGCTCTATCTCAAATTAAATTATTCCAAGTTGTAATTTCGGGCCAAGTATCACCCGTCCGCACCCGGTTCGGTCATCGGGATGGTTTTTTCCATGGTCGGAATGTCGCCGCCAGCCGGAACGCCTGTGGTGGCAGGGGGCGTGACGGGGGCAGGTGTCATCGGTGCGCTGTCGTTCATCGCGGGCATGGCGGGCATCGCCGGATCATCGGTCGGGACACTGTTTGGCATCTGCATTGTGTCGCCTGACATCATCGAAAGCGTCTTGTGCAGTTGCTGTGACAGGGTGCTCCAATTGGTTTGAAGCGTGGTGCAGGCCGCGGCATCGCCGGATTGAACGCAGCGCTGCGCCATCCGATCAAGAATGCCCAGCGCAATACGGGCTTCGTCGATCTGCTTTTGGCGCATTTCATCCATCGCCTTGCGATTGGGATCGTCCATCATGACCAGATTATCATTTCCCCCCGCAGACGTAGCCCCCTGCATGGTGGCCGGGGATGATACCGGGCGGGTATTCTGGGCCGGTGCACCCCACGGGGTAACGATGGTGTCGGAACTGTTGGACATCGTGACCGGTTCTTCGACCGGGGCCATGCACCCCGACAGGGCAAGGCCCAGTCCGATTGCGGGCAGGCATTTGGCAATCTTGCGCATCGACATGCGTTGTTCCTCCGACCGGTGGCGGGCGCGCCTTGGTCACGTCAGTTTGTTGTCCCGAACTCTGCCACAGTCGCTGCTATGACTTTGCTTTTGCTTGCGAACATATTGAACGTCGTTACGGAGTCTGTCCAGTCCGGGCAAGTGCGTGGCCAAGGAACGCAATCAGACGGTAATATCGAGCCTCCGTCACATTCACCGTTCTTTGCCCGGCGACAGCCGCGGTTCGTCCTTTAATGATTTGGCGATCCATCGCATGGTTTCGCGGATCCGCGAAATGTTGCGCAGATCAGGATGGGTTAAAACCCAAAGCTTGTTTGCCGGTATTTCCGGCAACGGCGCAAGCAACCGCAAACCCGGAAGGGCAAGGTCGGATGGCAAACAGGCCAGACCGCATCCGGCGCGCACCAGATGCGCCATCGCGATCAGATCATCGGTTTGCTGTTTATGCGGCGTGCGGCGGTTCGCATCGAGCCATTTATAAGGTGCGTAGCTTGCCAGCGTTCCGGACGCGCCGATGAAGGGTTCCGCCAGCAGGTCATCAAGCTTTGCGGGCTGATATTTTTCTGCGGCACCATAGATGCCCCATTCCAGTGTGCGGATTTCCTTGCCAACAAGATGTTCGGGTGGGTTGGCCGCAACCCGAACGGCAATATCGGCATATCGCTGCGTCATATTGAATTCGAGGTTGCTGGCAAGCAGTTCGATCTGAATGTCGGGCCATTGGTCCTGAAACCGGGCAAGATGGTCTGGCAGAAAGAAATAGGAAAAGCTGGTTGGTGCGGTGATGCGTACCAAACCGGCCGGAGCGGCATCTATCCCCGCAATGGTGGTGTTGATGACATCAAAGCTGTTCATGATCTGACGGGCGGGAACAAGCATTTCTGTCCCGGCATCGGTCAGGCTGTACTGGCCGCGTATGCGATCAAAAAGCCGGGTGCCTGCCTGTTCTTCAAGCGCATGAATATGGCGAAACACCGTGGTGTTGCTGACCCGGATTTTCTGCGCGGCCAATTCAAGCGACCCTGTTTCCGCGATGGCGAGAAACGACTTGATATAGTTCCAGTCCAATCGGTGCTCCGTTTCAAATTTGCAATCAGATACTACAAAATTGCCTATGTATTGCAAAATTGAAATTCCTTACGGTGACGGTATCAAGGAATTCACCTTCATATGTCAGGAAAGAAAACATGATCGGATACACATCACTCGGCACCAATGACCTATCGCGTTCGGGCGCGTTTTATGACGCATTGCTTGCCGATTTTGGGGCGCAACGCGTCTTTGAACAGCCGGACTTTATCGTCTGGAGTGCTGGCGAAAGCAGCCCGGCATTTTCGGTGCATGTTCCGTTTGACGGGAATGCGGCAACGGTTGGAAACGGCACGATGATCGCCCTTTCCGCCGCGTCACGTGACCAAGTCGATGCGCTTTATAAAAAGGCGATCTCGCTTGGTGCATCGTCGGAAGGTGAGCCGGGGCAGCGCCATGAAAATGGGTTTTACGCGGCTTACTTCCGCGATCTCGATGGTAACAAACTCAACATCCATCATATGGGCTAAGGCGATGATTGGTTGTGATGCGGCGCGGGAGTGGGGCTGATGTCATCATATCATTTGATTGGTCATCGGCTTTGCCCCTATGTCCAGCGTGTGGCGATGGTTCTGTCGCAAAATGGCATTGCCCATAAACGCACCGACATTGCCCTTGATGCCAAGCCGGACTGGTTTCTGGCACTGAGTCCGACGGGAAACGTTCCTGTTCTGGTGGTTGATGATGAGCGGACCTTGTTTGAGGCCGCAGCCATCTGCCAGTACCTTGAGACAATTACGGGTAAAAAACCGTGTGGGGCGGATGCCTATGACCTTGCCTTGGCGCAGGCGGTGGTTGCGATAGGGGATAAGTTATTATCCCTTACCGCGGATCTGATTTATCGCGATCTGTCTGAAAGCAGCGTCGATGCGACGATGCATCAGATCCACAAACAGATGTCGATTGTGTCGGATCTGATATCGCCACAGGCCCTGGACGCGGACAGAGAGCTTTCGATGCTTGATATCGTTTTTGCGACGGTTTTTCGGCCGTTTGCCCTGATCGCGGTCGGGCTCAACCGGGATCTGTTTGCCGGCTTTCCCGGGTTGCGTGGCTGGGCAAGCGATTTGGCCAAGCACGAGACGGTCCGAAACGCAGTGCCCGCCACCTATTATCGGGAACTGCACGAATTCATCGCGTGCAAGGACGGATATCTGGCAAACCGTTTACGCATGATACCGCAAGACAACATCATGCTTGCATCACCAAGTCGGTGATGTGATTGCGCCGTGAGCCGCCAAAAAGGCATAACAAAAACGCCCGCCGAATCTATCGTGCGGGCGTTTTTCGTGTTTGGGATCCGTTGGATCAGTCGTGCTTGCCGCCATTGGCCTTTGACCAGCCGATCGGGTCGTTCAGGAAGGAGCGCACACCTTCGATAGCATCCTTGCTGAAATATTCGCCTTCTTCGGCAACGGCGAGGACATCGGCCCAGGTCGCAAGATAATGCATTTCGATGTCGTCCTTGCGCAGTTCATCAAGCGCGCCTTCGAAGATGTCATAGAAGAAGACGACAAATGCATGTTTGCACTCGGCACCGGCTTCGCGGATGGCGTTGACGAAGTTGACCTTTGATGCGCCGTCGGTGGCAAGGTCTTCGACCAGAAGAACGCGCTGTCCCTCGTGGATGTCGCCTTCGATGCGCGCCTTGCGGCCAAAGCCCTTGGGCTTTTTGCGCACATACTGCATCGGCAGGTCAAGCGCATCGGCGAGCCATGCGGAATAGGGAATACCAGCCGTTTCACCACCAGCAACCGCGTCAAAGGCCTCGTAGCCAGCCGCATCGGATACCTGACGGGCGGCGAGTTCAATGACCTTGCGGCGGGCGCGCGGGAAGGAAATCAGTTTGCGGCAATCGATGTAAACCGGGCTGGCCCAGCCGGATGTCAGGATATAGGCCTCTTCCGGGCGGAAATTCACAGCCCCGATATCCAGCAAAATCTTGGCGACAGTTTTGGCAGCATAGGTGCAATGCGCGGTCGGCTTTTCAGTGGTCATGGCGGCTATACCTTCTCCGGATCGACTATTTGCGGACCTCTTAGCGCTTTTGACCGAAAAGCGCAAAGAAAAGCCGCTGACCATTTGGTCAGGTTTCTTTGCGGTTTCTGTTGCCCGAGCAAGGGGATGCAAGTGGGGTTCTGTTGTCATTATGATGATACATAATGCACCAGTAGTGATATCTGAGATATCATAATTGAAGTTATAAGGTGAATTTGTTACATCTGGAGTTTGATGATCTGCCTGTTGGAAGGGTGACTTGATGATTACAGCCGGACAGATGCGGGCCGCGCGGGCCCTTTTGGGAATTGACCAGAAAATGCTGGCAGAAATGTCAGGCGTCTCGGTTCCGACCATTCAGCGCATGGAAGCCAGTCAGGGCAATGTACGAGGAGTCGTAGATACCCTTTCAAAGGTGGTTGAGGCGCTTGACCGTGCCGGTATCGAGCTTATTGGCGAACAGGCTCCGAGTATGGGGGCTGGTCGGGGTGTTCGGCTGAAGGAAGCGGAAACCCGACATTCGGGTAACGGTTAGCGTGCAGTCAAAAATGCCGGTTCGTGCAGTCGCCAAATTTGGTGACGGCTGATCGGTAAGAGCCTGTATCATCCCGGCCCGGCCGGGGAATTGATGTGTGCAATCACCCAATGAGGGTGCCAAGCAAAATGAAGCCAGAAAATCCAGAGAAAAGCTGGTATCCAAAACCGGATTTTGTCGAACTGTTTACACCGAAACTGATCACCGTTCTGCGTGAAGGGTACGGTCTTGCCCAATTGCGTGCAGATGCGATTGCGGGGCTGACCGTTGCCATCGTTGCCTTGCCATTGTCGATGGCGATTGCAATTGCATCCGGGGCGACACCGGCACAAGGCCTTTATACCGCAATTATTGGCGGGATACTGGTCTCGCTTCTGGGCGGGAGCCGGTTTCAGATCGGGGGACCGGCTGGTGCCTTTATTGTTCTGGTCGCAGCCACCGTTCAGGCGCACGGCATGGATGGCCTGTTGCTGGCAACGATCATGGCGGGCGGGATTCTGGTTTTAATCGGCCTTTTCAGGCTGGGCACCTATATCAAGTTTATTCCCTATCCGGTGACGGTTGGTTTTACCGCCGGAATTGCCTTCATCATCTTTGCCAGCCAGATCAAGGATCTGCTTGGACTTGATCTTGGTGGTGCGGAGCCAGGACCGTTTCTTGAAAAGCTGCCGGTTATCTGGGCCGCTTTGCCGAGTATGGATCTTGCTACCGTGATGTTGTCAGGGTCGACTATTCTGGTGATTGTCGGGCTTAAATATGTTCGCCCGCATTGGCCGGGCATGCTGATTGCCGTGGTCGGTGCCGCGTTGATAACGGCTGTGTTTGATCTTCCGGTCGCAACGATCGGAAGTATTTACGGCGGCATTCCAAGCAGTTTTCCAATGCCATCCTTGCCCGAAATTGATTTTGCCAAGGCGCAGGCGGTGCTGCCGAACGCAATTGCATTTGCGCTTTTGGGGGCGATTGAGTCGTTGTTGTCTGCTGTGGTGGCCGATGGCATGACCGGACGTCGGCACAGATCGAACTGCGAACTGGTAGCACAGGGTGTTGCAAACGTGGCCTCGGGCCTGTTCGGGGGCATTTGCGTCACCGGCACCATCGCGCGCACAGCAACCAATGTGCGATCCAAGGCGCATGGTCCGGTCGCCGGAATTTTACACGGCGTGTTTCTGTTGCTGTTCATTCTGATTGCGGCCCCCTTGGCGGGGTTCATTCCCCTGGCATGCCTTGCCGGTCTGTTGGCGACCGTTGCCTGGAACATGATCGAAAAGCACGCCATCGTTACTTTGCTGCGATCATCGCGTGGTGATGCGGCGGTTTTGCTGACAACGTTGCTTCTGACCGTGTTTCGCGACCTGCTTGAAGCGATTGTTGTCGGGTTTGCATTGGGATCGGTTCTGTTCATCCGGCGTATGTCACGCATGGCCGATATCGAAAGTGCCACACCTTTTGTTGCCGAAGACCGGGCGGATAATCAGGTCGTCTTGATGGCATCGGATCCTGTATCGGCTGGTGATCCCGACATCGTTGTTTACCGAATTTCCGGCGTCTTTTTCTTTGGGGCGACGGCGGCCTTCGGGTCGGTGCTGGATCGTATCGGTGATACGCGCCGCGCACTGGTTGTTGATTTTTCAGCCGTGCCTTTTCTTGATTCCACAGCCGCCAATACGCTGGCAAGCCTGGTTCAAAAAGTGCGCAGCCGGGGCGGGCTGATTGTCTTTAGCGGCACGAAACACGATATCCGGCGCGATTTGTTTGTGCACGGGATGAAGCCGCCAGCAATCCATTATGAGGCCGATGTTGAACAGGCTGTCAAATGGCTGGGCGAGAAGCTTGGCACATTGCGGGATTAACCCGCAGTCGGGCGCAACCAATTGGTCTTTTGTTGGCAAAACAGCATTTTGGGTTTATTCGGTATCGTTATGCCGATTTAAGCTGTGCCCAAACAGCAAGCCCCAAAAGGAAATGCCATGACTGATCAGACCGGACTGAATGTCACCATTGATGATCGCGTTGCCACCATCACGATCTGTCAGCCGGAACGCAAGAACGCCCTGACCAAACCGATGTGGGGTGCGTTGGCGACGATTGTCCACGAATTGTCGGATGATCTTGATCTGCGTTGCGTGATTATTCGGGGTGGCGAGGGCGCCGGTTTTGGCGCCGGGGCAGATATCCATGAGTTCGTGCGGGAACGGTCCGGGTTCGACAAAGCGCGCGATTACGGCATGTTGCATGCCGAGGCGCTTCAGACCATCCAGAACTGCACCCATCCGGTGATTGCCGCGATTGATGGCCCGTGCATGGGGGCGTCATTCGTGCTGGCGGCAGCGTGCGACATGCGCATTGCCGCCGATAACGCAAAGTTCGCTGTACCGCCGATGAAGCTTGGCGCAACACTTGGCTATCCCGAGCTCGAAATCATGCTTGATCTGCTGGGCGAGGCGGCATTGTTCGAAATCCTGCTTGAAGGGCAGGTGTTTGATGTCGTCCGGGCGCGCGAGATCGGTTTTATCGCCCGTCATGTCACACTTGAGGCGTTTGACGAGGAAGTTGCCAAGACCGGCAAACGTATTGCCGGTGGCGCGCCGCTGACGCAGCGGGCGCACAAAAGCATGCTGAACCGTCTGCGCCAGGGTGGCTCAATTGACATGCATGAATTTGATGAAGGCTACCGCGCCTTTGAAAGTGCCGATTTCAAGGAAGGCTACACCGCGTTTCTTGAAAAGCGTAAACCGATCTTCACCGGGAAATAGGCATCGAGGGCTTTAACAGTCGGCCTGTTAAAGTCCCAAATCCGGTGTCAACGGCACGTCGGTGATGCCGTAATCAATGCCCATCTTGTGCAATTCGCTGGTGATCTGGGAACGGTGATGGGTTTGGTGATTGAAAAACTGCACCAAAAATAGCGGGCGGGGCAGGGTGCGCGTGATGCCGTCGACACCGGTGAACTTGCGATATCCATCCTGCCAGTCACGATCGTCCGAGGCGACAAAAGCCTCGATCTCGGCATCAAGGTCGCGGCGGATTTGGCGCAACTCATCAAAATCATCGGCGACCTGAGTGTGGGCATCATAGACCGGGGCGTTTCCAGTTTTCATGATGCTGAGAATACGACGGTCTATATGCACCAGATGGTTAAGGGTGGCATTGATCGACTTAAAGAACATGCCGCGATCACGGCGGCGTTCTTCGTCGCCAATCTGATCGCAAAGATCATAAAGCACGTTGTTCTGCCACGTGTTGTATTTGGCCATTGCGCAGCCATAGTCGTCAAATGTCATCCGGGCCATTGAAGATATCCTGAAATAAGTGGTGGCGGGGTCAGTTTGATCAGCAGCTTGATCAGGTGGGGGATTCTGTCTGTTTTGCGTCGGCCATAAAATGGACCATCAGATTGGCAAAAATCGCAAAGCCCAGCATCGATACGGTCAGTGGAAACAAAGTGTTGTCATGAAAATGACCGATGACGATGCCTGCAACCGCGCCGGTGGCGAACTGGATCGTCCCCAACAGGGCCGTCGCCGTACCGCCGATATACGGGAAGTATTGCATGAAGGACGCCGTGGCATTCGGGGCCGTCAGACCGATCAGTCCGACCGAGAACATGATGAACGGCACCACCGTCCACAAGCTTGGCTCAAAGACATTTGTCGCAATGAACAAGCCGATGGTCGCGACAAGTTGAATGCCGGTACCGATTTTTAGAATCTGATGACATTCGAGGCGTTTGAGCAACGGATTGTTGAGCCGGTTACAGATGATAATCACCGCAACATTGGCCCCGAACAGATACGGGAAGTATGCCTGCGGCACGCCAAAGAAATCGATATACATAAACGGGCTGTCGGTGACGAAACTGAACATCACCGCACTGGCCCCGGCATGGGTCAGCATAAAGCCAACCGCCTTGCGCGTGCGCAGGACTTCCAGATAGGTCCACCAAACCCGGCGTACCGGGCCGGGATGGCGTCGGCGCATCAAGCTTGTTTCGGGCAGTTTCAGGTAAACGATGGCAAGCATCAGGCTGCCATAGACAATCAGCAGCACGAAGATCGATTGCCATGTTGACCAGACCAGTAATAACGAGCCGATGGTTGGTGCGACAAGCGGTGCAATCATCATGATCACCGCAATCAGCGCAAACATGCGCGCAGCTTCCTTGCCATCAAACAGATCGCGCACCGACGCACCGACAATCACAATCGAAAATCCGCCGCCAATCGCCTGGAAAAAACGCATGACATTCAGCGAAAAGGCGCTGTCGACGGTGGTGATAATCGCGCTGGTGACGATATAGATTACCAACCCGACCAAGGCGATGGGACGTCGACCAATCCGGTCAGACAAAGGTCCGCCGATCAGTTGTCCCAAGGCAAATCCGATCAAGAAGGTACTGACGGAAACTTCAACAGCATGGGTGGCTTCGCCAAAGTCGCGCGCCATTGCCGGGATCGCCGGCAGATAGGTATCAATGGCAAATGGTGCCGTCGCAACCAGTGCGGCAAGCAAGATGGCAAGCTTTTTCGGGTCAAGCGATGCGCTGGGCAGGGGCGTGGACATGCGCAATCAATTCCGTTCAGTGTTTGGCGGCGGGTCAGAGTCCCCGAGCAGAGGACACGCGTTGCGCGGAGTATGCAAGCACGCGCAGGTAAGCAAAGTGACCAAGGCGCAGCAATGTGGGGCGTCGGGTGTGATAATCCCGAGCCCTGTATTATCCATAAAATTCAGGCTTCTGCCAGCGGTTGCTTGGATTGCGTCTTAGCTTATTGGCAGATCGGGCGTGTAGGGCACGTCCGTGTTGCCGTAATCAAGGCCCATCTTGTGCAGTTCGCTTGTGATCTGGGAACGATGATGGGTTTGATGATTTAACAGTTGCACCAGAAACAGCTGTCGGGGCAGCTTGCGGGTGACGCCATCGGGGAAGGGAAGTTCGCGGATTTCATCCTGCCAGCTGTGATCGGCGCCTTCGACGAATTCGGTTATGTCGGCATCGACTTCGGCCCGCATGGCCTTGAGCGTTTCGAAATCGTCGGCAACGATGGTGGTTGGTGCGAACGGACCAGCTTCACCGGTACGCAGTATGGTCAGAATGCGCAGATCAACATACAGGATGTGGTTTAGGGTGTTGTGGATGGAGCCAAAGAACATATTGCGATCCAACCGCCGTTCGACATCGCCGATCTGATCGCAGAGGTCAAACAGCACGCCGTTCTGCCAGCTGTTATAGGTCGCCATGCAGCGGCCATAGTCGTTGAAATTCATCTTGGACATTTTGAAACCGCTCCTTCCAGAGGCGCAATCAGGCCTGGTTTTTCTTGGTTGTCATGGGTTTAACCAATACTACCGCATGTCGCGGGCCGTGGCACTGAAATACATCAAGGGCGGCATCCGATTGAATGCCGCCCTTGCTTTTTGTGTGTTTGCGATCAAACCCGGTTAGTGGGTCATGATCCGTTCCGGGCCCATCAGGGTGGTCGGAAGCCAAGTCGATATCACCGGGACATAGGTGATCAGGATCAGGAAGCCCAGCAGGATCAGAAGCCACGGGAAGGCAGCCTTCACGACCTTGAGCAACGGCATGCCGGTAATCCCGGATGTCACAAACAGGTTCAATCCGACCGGTGGTGTGATCATGCCGATTTCCATATTGACCACCATGATGATGCCCAGATGGATCGGATCAATGCCCAACTGCATGGCAATCGGGAACAGGATCGGCGCCATGATCAGAAGGATCGCCGATGGTTCCATGAAGTTGCCGGCAATCAGCAAAACGATGTTAACAACAATCAGGAAGCCCCATGCCGGCAGGCCCCATCCAATGATGGTTTCGGCAATGGTGTGCGGGATACGTTCAGAGGTCAGAACATGGGCAAACAGCATCGCGTTGGCGATGATGAACATCAGCATGATAGTGACTTTACCGGCATCCAGCAGGACGTGACGGACTTCCTTGTCAAACGGGATCAGGACCAGTGCCTTGCCCATTTTCGGAAGGTTGTGCGCCATCAGGCTGCCAATGCCGGTATTGCCGTTTTCTGGCACCCATGAAAGTTCCTTGATCGGGCCCATATCGCGGTAAAACAGCACCGCAACAAACATGGCATAGAACGCGGCAACCGCCGCGGCCTCGGTCGGGGTGAAGACCCCGCCATAAATGCCACCCATGATCAGCAGAACCAGCAACAGGCCACCCGATGCCGAAAACAGCGCACCGCCCCATTCACCAAGGGTCGGGCGGGGCTGGCTTGGCAGTTTCTTGATGCGTGCAACGATATAGATCGCAATCATCAACATCAGGCCGACCATGATCCCCGGAATAACGCCAGCAAGGAACATGCGACCAACCGAAACCTCGGTCGCGGCGGCGTAAACAACCATCACGATGGATGGAGGGATCAGAATACCAAGCGTACCGGCATTACAGATCACACCAGCCGCAAAGCTTTGCGGGTAACCTGCGCGCACCATACCGGCAATCACGATGGAGCCGATGGCAACGACGGTTGCCGGGCTTGACCCCGAAACAGCCGCAAACAGCATGCAGGCCAGAACCGATGCCATGGCAAGACCACCGGGGAACCAGCCCACGGTATCAATGGCAAAGCGGATCAGACGGCGGGCAACCCCGCCGGTCGACAGGAAGGCCGATGCCAGAATGAAGTAGGGAATGGCAAGAAGGGTGTAGTGTTCCATCCCGCCAAAAAGCTTTTCTGCCAGGGTGGCAAGGCTATCGTCGCCAAAAAGAAGGATGGTCGAAAGCGACGCAACACCCAGCGAAATGGCAATCGGTGCGCCAAGCGCCATCAAGCCAAACAGCAGGATAAACAGGAATGCGATAGTCATTTGAATGTTCCCCCTGTCCGGCTTACGACTTTGGCGTCGAAGCGGTGGCGGACTTGTCGTCCTCCACGGTGCTTGCGCCAAGCTGATCAATCGCTTCGCGCGCTTCGTCAGCCAGATTGAAGCCAACCTGTTGGCCGGTAATGATGCGCCAGCCAACCTGTGCCAGACGGAATGCCAGCAAAGCGGCACCCACCGGCATGATCAGATAGACGATCCACAGCATGATCGGGCTGTCTTCAGCTTCCATTTCAAGCATGTGGTTGAAGCTGACCAGCTCCCAGCCGCCAATAATCAGCCAGCTTGAATACAGAATGCCGGCCGCGACAACGATCAGACCGATGACGCGCTGGGCATTCTTGGGGAACAGGCGAACGAGGGCGTCCACCCCGATGTGCGACCCAACCTTGACCCCATAGGACATGCCAAACAGGATCAGCCAGGCAAAAAGAAATTCCGTGGTTTCCAAGGCCCAGGTCAGGCCGGAATTGAACACGTAACGCATGACGACGTTTACAAAGGTAAGCGACGTCATAGCGGCGAGCAGGAGGGCAATAATGCCCTCCTCCAGCCGGTTAACGACCGTTGAGATCATCTTGAACGGCCCTTTTCCGATGATGTTGGGAAAAAAGTACGGATCAGTTGCACGCAGCAGCGGCGTCGATGATGTCCTGGCCGATATCGCCAGAGAACTCATCCCAAACCGGTTTCATTGCAGTCTGCCATTTGGCGAATTCTTCGCCGGAAAGCTGCAGGATTTCGGTTTCGCCGGAGTCAATAACTGCCTGACGCTGTTCTGCGGTTAGTTCCGCCGACAGGCCGTTTGCGTAATCGCTGGCTTCTTTCATCGCCTGCGCAAGGCCGTCGCGGATTTCCGGATCCAGACCTTCCCACCACTTGGTCGAGGTAACGACCATGTAGTCAAGCAGACCGTGGTTGGATTCGGTGATGTAATCCTGAACTTCGAAGAACTTTTTGGAATAGATGTTCGACCAGGTGTTTTCCTGACCGTCAACAACGCCGGTCTGAAGGGCCGAATAAGTTTCCGAGAAGGCCATTTTCTGCGGAACCGCATCAACAGCTTCGAACTGGGCGGCGATCACGTCAGACGACTGAATACGGAATTTCTGACCAGCAGCATCTTCCGGTGCGCGCAGCGGCTTGTTGGCCGAAAGCTGTTTCAGGCCGTTGTGCCAGTAACCAACACCGGTCAGACCTTTGGACGACATTGCGTTCAGCAATTCCTGACCTTTTTCGCCATTCTGGAAGCAGGAAACCGCATCCATGTCCTTGAACAGGAACGGAAGATCATAGACCTGAAGTTTCTTGGTCCATTTGCCGAATTTTGCGAGCGACGGTGCACCGAACTGAACGTCACCACGCAGGATGGCGGCAAGAACCTTGTCGTCATCAAACAGCTGCGAGTTCGGATAGATTTCGATCTGGACCTTGTCGCCAAGAATTTCTTCGGCGCGTTTTTTGAAGAAGTCGGCACCCTGGCCTTTCGGGGTGTTCGGCGCAACAACGTGCGCGAACTTGATCACTTCCTGTGCCGAGGCGGCAAAGTTGGACCCCAGAAGTGCTGCGGCGGCAACGCCAGCAGCAAGAATGCTTTTGCTGATAGGACGCATCAAAACGTCTCCCTTGATGAATTAAATCTGTTTTCCCGTTAGCGCGCCATTTTTGGCGTCGTTCTAAAACGCCGTTTGGCGCTGTGCCGTAATCAGCAAGCACCGGGCCAGTTCGAAATCAGTTGGATTTATGTAATTATATCAATGAAATAAGGTTGATTTCATGTTGCTGCGGCGCAACAAATTTTAGCTATTTCGTGCGTGAAGGCGCACACGTATTTCGCGGCAGTGTGCGGACTGCCGCACACTATGCCGGGCGCGGATTTGACGGACCGGACGACAGAAAAAAGCCCGTCTAACTGACGGGCTCGTGATCGGTTGATTAGCGCGGGCGTCGGAATTCGGCCGGGACAATGTTGTATTTGGTCAGCTTGTCGTAAAACGTCTTGCGCGGCACGCCAAGCGCACTGACCGTGGCCGTAACATTGCCGCCATGTTCGCGCAGGGCTTCGGTAATCAGGCTTTTTTCAAATGCCTCGACTTGCTGGGGCAGGGGGACGGCATAATTGTCTTCGCCATCCTCGTTGTTTGTCAGGGGATCAAGACCAAGAACACGGCGTTCGGCGGCATTGCGGAGCTCGCGCACATTGCCCGGCCAGTCATAGGCATTGAACCGTGCCAGTTCCGCCGCACTCAAGGCGGTGACGGTACGGTCGAACCGCTTGGCGGCATCACGGGTGAAATATTCAAACAACAGCGCGATGTCATCCTTGCGATCACGAAGTGGCGGGATATGCAGTTGCACGACATTCAGGCGATAATAAAGATCTTCGCGAAACGCACCGCGTGCCGATGCGGACCGCAGATCAACCTTGGTGGCAGCAATAACCCGCAAGTCGATTGGCAGAACCCGGTTTGATCCAAGCCGTTCAACCGCGCGTTCCTGCAAAACCCGAAGAAGCTTGATTTGCAGCGCTAGCGGCATGCTTTCGATTTCATCAAGGAACAGCGTGCCCTTGTCGGCAAATTCGAACTTGCCGATGCGTTTGTGATCGGCCCCGGTGAAGGCGCCGGCTTCGTGGCCAAACAGTTCTGATTCAATCAGATGTTCGGGCATGCCGCCGCAATTCACCGCCACAAACGGGCCGGGGCGCCCCGACATTTCATGCAGATTTCGTGCGATTACTTCCTTGCCCGATCCGGTTTCGCCGTTGATCAGGACATGGGCGTTGGTGGCCGCGACATTGCCGATGAGGGTGCGCAGCTTTTCCATCGCCGGATTACGACCAATGAAGTCCGATGCGTTTTTGGAATGGCGCGCGAGTTCGATCTTGAGTGTGCGGTTCTCAAGCACAAGGGCGCGGTGGCTCATTGCGCGGCGGGTAATGTCGATGAACAGATCCGGGGCATAGGGCTTTTCGATAAAATCAAATGCCCCGTCATGCATGGCCTGAACGGCGGTTGCGACATCCCCATGCCCGGTGACCAGAATTACCGGCATTTCCGGATCGATCTTTTTGACCTCTGTCAGCAGATCAAGGCCGTCCATTTTCGGCATGCGAATGTCGGAAATCACAATGCCCGGCCAGCCTTTTTTCAGGCGTTCAACCGCAGACGCGGCGTCCGAGAAAACTTCGACAGGGATGTCGGCAAGCTCCAGCGTTTGGTGTGCGGCTTCACGCACATCTTCGTCATCGTCAACAAACAGAACGCATTCGGCACTGGTTGGCACTGGCTTATCCTTTGACCCGATAACACGATCAGAGGACAATTTGCTTGTCAGCCCTGATCGTGATGGTTTGCAAGGTATGTGCGGGTTTCTGAGGGTGTTTTAGCAGCCGTGAAGGCGGGCGTCGAGATGCTGTTTTTCGGTTCCGTATCGCCGGGGCCATCATAGCGGAGCTCGACAATGAAGGATGCGCCGCCTTGCGGGCGGTTTTCCGCACGGAGCGTTCCACCAAAGCTTCGAATGATGCCATAACAGATTGAAAGGCCAAGCCCCAGGCCATCACCAAACGGTTTGGTGGTAAAGAAGGGATCAAAAAGCTTGGGCAGGTTGTCTGGCAAAATGCCATGCCCGTTGTCATTAACCTTCACAATCACACGGTCTTCGCCGCCGGTGATCGCGATATCAATTTCGGGGTTGGCCATATTCTGGCAGGCATCCGCCGCGTTATTGATGAGATTGGTAAAGACCTGGGTCAGCTGATTGGCCTCGGCAATGACGTGTTTGACATCGCCGTGCTGGTGCAGGGTGATGTTTTCGACACCCGCACGTCCGCTTTCAATCGCAAGATCAATTGCCATCTGCATCTGGGCCGGGACATCGACCGGATGATTATCCTGTTCCGGGCGGCGCGAAAATGTTTTGAGGTTGCCGGTAATCCGCCCCATGCGGTCGGTCAGTTCTGAAATCCGTTGCAGATTGCGGTTCGCCGTTTCCTTATTGTCGCGCGCGATGAACTTCATCGCGTTTTCCGCATAGTTCCGAATGGCGGTCAGGGGCTGGTTGATTTCATGGGCGATCCCGGCGGACATCTGACCAAGGGCGGCAAGCTTGCTGGTTTGGACCAGTTCGGCCTGGGCTGTGCGAAGCGCGTCTTCGGTACGGGATCGCTCGGTAATTTCCTCTGCCAGGCGCTGGTTGGTGTTCATAAGATCGGTCGTGCGCAGGCGAACCTGACGTTCCAGTTCGCGTTGCGACCAGTCGCGGATTTCAAGCTGTTCAAGCATCGCGCGCCGGCGTTGCAGGATGATGAAAATCAGACCGGTCAGAATGATATGCGCAGCCCCGCCCATTGCACCGGCACTGATCACGGATCGATCCAGCACGGATTTATCGGTCAAAAGAAACATCCGCCAGCCCTGCTTGGGAAGTGTGCTTGCCGTGACCAGATAGGTTGTCTTGTCTGGCGTGGTCTGGCGCGTTTGCGGTTTGCCGGTTGCTTGTTCGTTGGCGGTTCGTGCCTCGTCTTCGCTGGCAACCGGGCCGAGGCTGAGGATTGCCGGGTTATCGTCAACCGGCCATGCCCCATCCAGCAACGGCATGGGTTCAAGCGGATAGTCACCATATTTGCGCGACGCGATCAGGCGGGGACGGTCATTGTTACCGAGCCCGGCAAGGTCGCGAAACCGCCAATCGAGGTTGGATGAAATGATAACGACGCCGTTCTGATCGGTGACCAGAACGCTTTCGCTGCCGCGCGCCCAACGTTGCACAAGGGTTTCAAGGTGGGTCTTGACCACCACGGCCCCAGCAAAACGCGTCCCGTCCGGGCGCACCGGGTGGGAGATATAATAACCCGGTACGTTCGAGGTAATCCCGAAGGCAAAGTAATGACCGGTCAGGCCGCTTTTGGCCTGCTGGAAATAGGGGCGGAAGGAAAAGTTGCGCCCGATAAAGGACGCATCGCTGTTCCAGTTGCTGGCAGCCAGGGTGTCGCCATTTTGATCCATGAAATAGATGTCTGAGGCGCCGCTGTCGGCTGCCAGTTTTTCAAGGTAAATGTTGACGGCCTTGGCAATCACCGGATCGGCATAGATTGCAAGATCGATGATGCGCTTATCCGATGCCAGCGTAATCGGCAGATATTCGTGTTCCTTGATCGCGCCCTGAAGGTTGGATCGATACAGTTCAAGCTTGTTGCGCCCATCTTCCGTGATGTCGATCAGCTTTGCCTCATGCCAGAACGTCGTGACCAACCACACGGTTACCGGCAGCAGTGCAAGCAAACCGCATAATACGATCCGGGATATTCTTTTGATTGAAACCGAAGAGTTCAGCATTCTGTCCACGTTGGCGTTGGGCTTTGATCGACCCCTTCTTAAGGGTGGGAAGTCTTCCCTTAAAGGTGGGGCGCCGGGATTAGATTACAAAAAGATTTCAAAGCCCAGCGCAAATTTTACCGATGTTTCTCATGCTTGATAATCGTTGGATCAGGCTGTACCTATCAGGAAAGCATCCGCGGGATTTTCAAACCATATTTATGCACGGTTGATCAAGCCCGAACAAACCTGTCAGGAAAGTTCCCTGCATGAACGACGAAGACACACACCTGATCTGGGTTCTGGCCGATGACCGGACCGGCAATGTCAATCAGTGTTTGGGGGTTGCCGAGGCATTGGCACAGCCTTTCAAGCGCATTGATATCGGGTTTACGAAATTTGTGCGTCTTCCGAACTTTATCCGCAGAACCAGTCTGATCGGGATTGATGAGGCATCGCGCAGGCGACTGGTGGCGCCCTGGCCGGATCTTGTCATCTGTTGCGGGCGGCGTTCTGCACCCGTGGCACGCTGGATCAAAAAGCAAAGTCGCGGCCATACTCGCATTTGCATCATCATGCGACCGGATGGCTTCGAAAGTGCCTTTGACCTGATTGCCGTGCCGGCACATGACCGTTCTGTCATTCGTGAAAATATCGTCGAAATTCCGGGTGCGCCGCACCGTGTGACCGAAAGCAGGCTTTTGATCGAGGCCGACAAATGGCGCCCACATTTCAAAGGCCTGCCGGAGCCAAAGTTCGCCCTGATCATTGGCGGAAGTACCAAGCGCACGACCTTTACCAAAGACATGGCAGAACAACTGATCGACAAGGCGGTTGAGGCTGCAAGTGCGGTCAACGGGTCTTTGCTTGTCACCACCAGCCGCCGTACGGGTGTGGAAAACGAAGCCCTGATTGCCGAGCGGTTGGCAGCGTCCGGTGTGCCTTATCACCTGCATGACTGGACATCCCGGGCCGAAAACCCGTATTTCGGCTATCTCGCGCTTGCCGATGTGAAGATCGTGACAAGTGATTCCGTTTCGATGTGCTGCGAGGCGGCGGCGGCACCGGGTGGTGTCTATATCTTTGATCCCGATGGTCTGGCCAACAAGCGGCACAAACGCCTGCATCAAAGCCTTTATGAAGGCGGCTACGCCAGACCGCTTTTGCCCGACACCGAACTGGTGCCATTCAAGCATCCGTCCTTGCAGCCAGCCCGCATGGTTGCGCAGCGCTGTCTGGAGCTTTTGGGCGCCCCCTGACCTGAAAGGTCGATAACACCTTGTTTTGTTGTGGTGTATCGGGTCTATTCGCCGGGCACCACCACCAAGGAATATCGCCCCGATGTCTTCGTCCCCGACCGATCCCACCGCTGTGCGTGCGTTAAACGCACCGCAATTGTTTCCACGCCACATTGCGGTTGCGATTTTGGCTGCTGTTGCCTGCTTTTTTGCGGCAAACCATGTTGCCGCACGTCTGACATTTGAAAACGGGACAGGGCTGCTTCTGGCTGTTTTATGCCGCTCGGCTGTTGCGCTTTCGATCCTGATTGCGATTGTCTATTTCAAACGTCATTCCATTCGTTTGCCGCGTGGTCTGGTGCGCTGGCAATTGGTGCTTGGCCTGATGATCACGATCCAGAGCCTGTGTCTTTATTCCGCAGTGGCCCGTGTGCCGGTCGCCCTGGCGTTGCTGACGGCAAATACGTTTCCGATCATTCTGGCCTTGCTGACATGGGGGCTTGGCGGTCCACGCCCGACCTTGCGTGCGGCAGGTTTGATGTTGTTTATCCTGTCGGGCCTTGTGCTGGCGCTTGATCTGCCGGGTATTCTCGGCGGTGGGGCAGAGGTGACGTCAAGCTGGTGGCTGGGCATCGGCTTTGCGCTGATGGCAGCGACCGTTCTTTCGGTGGCCTTCTGGGTAACCGATCACAAGCTTGCCGGTATCAGCGGGCCGGTGCGCTCGATGTTCACCATGCTGGTTGTTTTTGTTTCGATGATCATTGCCGGGATCGGCGATGTTGTGCCGGGTGGCATGGGGCTTCCGAATGCCACGCCCGGATGGATGGGGCTTTTGGCCTTGATGCTGCTTTATGGCGGGGCGTTCGCGGTTCTGTTCATCAATGTGCCGCGTCTTGATATGGCGCGCAATGCGCCAGTAATGAATATGGAGCCAATCGCGACATTGCTGTTTGGCTGGGTCATTCTGGGGCAGATGATCAGCCCGATCCAGATGCTGGGCGGGCTGGTCGTGGTCAGCGGCATTGTCATCCTGACCCTGCGCAAAGGGGCATGAGCTGAATAAAAAAGGGAGCCATTTGGCTCCCTTCTTGCAGTGTGTTTGTTTTATCAGACGGCTTGTGAATGCCGCCCGTGCGCGTGGTTGAGATAGGTATCAAATGCGGCACAGACTGCACGCACCAACGGACGGCCCAACTCGCTCAGTTTAATGTAGTTCCCCTGAACCTCGACAATGCCATCCCGGGTCATTGCCTTGATGCGCTCAAGTTCTGGTGCGAAGCGATCGGCCGAAATGCCGTGGCTAGCGCAAACCGGGTCAAGGTCAACGGCAAGATTGCACATCAACTCATTAATGATGTCGCGGCGCAATTTGTCCTCATTGGTCAGGGCAACACCCTTTTCAATAGCGCATTTGCCGTCTTCGACCGCGCGCTGCCAGCGGGCCAGCGCCGGGTCATTTTGCGCATAACCCTGCGGCAGGGACGAAATTGCAGACGGGCCAAACCCGATCAGGGCTTCTGCCCGGTCGGTGGTGTAGCCCTGAAAGTTCCGGTGCAGCAGGCCATCAGACAGGGCGCGCGCCATGCTGTCGGCCTGATGGGCGAAGTGATCAAGGCCGATGGCGACAAAGCCATGCTTGGCAAGGCGGTTCTGAATTTCCTCATACTGCGCCCAGCGTTCCCCGGTATCTGGCAGGGCCTCGGTCGGGATAAGCTGTTGATGCTTTTTCATCCATGGCACATGGGCATAGCCAAAGACCGACAGGCGATCGGGGCAAAGCTCCACAGTCTGATCAACCGTTTCGCGCAGTGAGTCGACGGTCTGGAACGGCAGGCCATACATCAGATCGACATTGATGCCGGCAATCCCGTGCGAGCGCAATTTGGCAATCACATCACGGACAAGCTGCATGCTTTGAATGCGGTTAACCGCTGTCTGGACCTGTTGGTTGAAATCCTGAATGCCGATACTGGCACGGTTAAAGCCGCATTCGACCATGGCTTCCATGAAATCATCGGTCGCGGTGCGCGGATCCATTTCAATGGCAATTTCGGCATCATCAAGGATATCAAGGCGAGAACGAATTGCGGCCATGATGGCGCGCAGATCGTCGGCCTTGAGGATGGTCGGGCTGCCGCCGCCAAAGTGAATGTGCGACACCGTGAATTTCTGATCTGTGGGCAGTTTGCCAAGGGTGCCTTCGATCTCTGTCAGAAGGGCTGTGACATAGCCATTCACCGGTTTGTAAGTTTTGGTGATCTTGGTGTTGCAGCCGCAGAACCAGCACATTTCCTCGCAATAGGGGACATGCAGATAAAGCGAAAGCGGCTGTGCGGGATCAAGATCACCCAGCCAACCTTCAAACACCTCGCCATTCACATCGGCATGGAAATGCGGCGCGGTCGGATAGCTGGTATAGCGCGGCAGTCGCAGGTCGTATTTTTCGTAAAGGGCAAGCTGCATGACGGACATCCCGATAATTCGTTCTGTCCGTCTTTTGCATTATTCCAAACTTGCCTTCCTTGATATGCGTCAAGGGTGGGGAACAGGGAAGCCGTGTCGTTCGCTTAACGCCAGCAAAATGTTGTCCTTGCCATCAATGAAGGCATGACCATTTGCGGTGCCGGTTTGAAGCGATGATGTATCGCCGGATTTCAGGATCATTACCGGAAGTGACTGATGATCTTCGCCCAGAAGCGCAATCACATCGTGCCGAGGACGGGGCCAATTGATATGACGAATATCAAGCCCGGCAAGCAAGTCTGGGAAAGATCCCAAAACCCCATCAATCAACGCACAATGCCAGCAGTAAAAGCGTTGGTTTGGCCATGCGGGATCTTCAAAGTCGGGTTTGAGCAGGAATATCGTATCGCGTTCAAGATCCGGCATCGGGTGTGGCCCTTTTGGTGGTGGCACTGTGCTTGCGCCGTGGCGATGTCAGGGGCGGCCTTCAAAGATGCTTGAAGGCCGATATCAGATCGGCACGAAGGGCGGCCAGACGGTCACGGCCCTCGTCTTCGTCATAGGGTTTGGCGGTGCCAACACCCCAAACCGGGCCTGGCCATACGGCGTCGTCCTTGAAGCGGCCAATGACGTGGCAATGAAGCTGCGGCACCATATTACCCAGCATCGCGACATTGGTTTTGAAGGCATCAAAGCGACGTTTGATGACGCTTGAAACGGCAGCCACTTCATCGCCCAGGATTTTGCGATCTTCCGTACTCAGATCGTCATAATCGACAAGGTCGGGGCGTCTGGGTACAAGAATGAGCCAAGGATAACGCGCATCATTCATCAAAAGCACATGCGATAGCGGCCCGTCGGTGACGAGGGTGGTATCGGCGGCAAGCTGGGGATGAAGGGTGAATGCGTTATTCATGGTCAGTCCTTGTTATCGTGATAGCCCGATCAATGTCCCTGCTTATAACCTGCCGTGCTTTCTCTGTCTTGGTCTGTGGTGTGAAATCCGTCAGATAGCTTTGCGGATAGGTGCGAAAATTGGCGGGAAGGTCGGGCCCTCCCGCCAGGGAA
Source organism: Thalassospira indica (assembly GCF_003403095.1). Classification (NCBI taxonomy): domain Bacteria; kingdom Pseudomonadati; phylum Pseudomonadota; class Alphaproteobacteria; order Rhodospirillales; family Thalassospiraceae; genus Thalassospira; species Thalassospira indica. The sequence continues at coordinate 2,063,882 of NZ_CP031555.1, forward strand.
GTCATGCGACCTTTACATCGCGATGTTTGGCAAGAAGCTGATCAACAAGACCGATGACTTCTTGTTCGGCTGCGTGAATGGAGGCCTCGGTTCGTTCGTCGGCGAACTCGTCATATTCAATGGCGGCACCAAACTGATCGGTGATGCCGATATATTGCAGCGGGGTAAACAGCCCGCCTTCGACAAAGTTCAGGTGCGCAATACGACCATCGGGCCCATAGCCATAGTCGCCACGTGATGACAGGGCGACAATCGATTTGTTGCCGGTCACCATTGGCCAATAGGGGACGTCGCCACGCGTACGGTCAAAGCCGAATGTCCGGCCAACGCGGACAATGTTATCGACCCAGGCCTTCATCTGTGACGGCATGCCGAAATTATACATTGGTACCCCGGCAACGATGATGTCGGTGGCAAGCAGTTCGTCGACCAGTTGATCGCTTTCGCGCAAGGTGTGACGCATCCATTCTTCGCGGTCTTCGGGTTTGGTGAATGCTGCATGAACCCAATCTCCGGTCACCGGGCTTGGCGGATTTGCGCCGACATCGCGATAGATGATTTCGGTTTCCGGTCGCTTGGCCAGCCAGTGTTCGATGAACTTGGCCGTCAAGCGGCGGCTGTGCGAACCATGTTGTTTCTGATCGGACCTGCCGGGCCGGGCGCTGCTGTCGATATGAAGAATTCTGGTCATCATGTTCTCCATGTGATGAAAATGGTTCATCTGTGTTTTGGTTTGATGACCAAGGATTGACGGAATTTCATTCACACGGCAAAATCGAATTCCTCAGCCAACAGATGAGTTGAATTCATTCATATGTCGTTGCCGCCGCTTGCGACGCTGCGCGCCTTTGAAGCCGCAGCACGCCATCAAAGTTTCAAGAATGCCGCATCCGAGCTTGGCGTCACGCCGACCGCGATCAGCCATCAAGTGCGCCTTCTTGAAGACACGCTGGGTGTCCGGTTGTTTGACCGCAAGCCACGGCAGGTTGTTCTGACCGATGTCGGGCAGGAGTTGTATCCGGTTTTGCGTGATGGCTTTGCCGCCTTTGCCAAGGCAGTTGATCGGGTGCGGAACCGCCCGGTATCGCGCAGCATGACGGTTTCGGTCATTCCATCCTTTGCGGCAAAATGGCTGTTGCCACGCCTGTCGCGGTTTCAGGCAGAATACCCCGATATCAACTTGCGACTTCACACCTCGCCAGAGGCCGTCGACCTTGACCGTGGTGTGGCGGATGCTGCCATTCGATATGGTGTCGGACCCTATCCGGGACTGGTTGCACACACGATGTTTCGTGAACAGTTCGTGCCACTTTGCAGTCCGGCACTGGGCCTGAAAAAGCCGGAAGACTTGCGCAATGCGACCTTACTGCATTTTGACTGGTTACGCCCCGATGATGCGACTCCGACATGGCAAAGATGGGGGCAGGTGGCAGGTGTTGCCGATCACTTGCCGTCCGCCGGGATCAGTTTTTCTGATGACAGTCACGCCATTCAGGCGGCGATTGCAGGCCAAGGCGTTGTTTTGGCCAGTCCGGTGATGGCACGCGCAGAAATTGATGCAGGATTGCTGGTGATGCCATTTGGCCCGGAAATCAAAGGTCATTGTTATCACTATGTGCATACCGGCCGGGGCGATAACCTCCGCGAAGTTGAAGCATTCGGTGCCTGGATTGAAAGCGAGGTTTCCGCTTCGGTCCCGGTTACCGATCAGTCCAGTGATTGACGATTGACCGTGTGGATGGAACGCATTGGGATGTTTCGCGTTCTGTTTAAAGGCAGTTAATCGACGCCCTTTTGCGACATGCGTAACAACGGTGTTTTCGCATAAGGTTTGTCAGCACAGCAGGAGCACAAAACTCATGTCAGAACGCAAACGGGTCGTTGTTGTTGGAGCCGGTTTTGCTGGTATGAGTGTCGCCAAAAAACTGGCGGGCAAAGATGTCGACGTCGTTTTGATCGACAAGCGCAATCATCACCTGTTTCAGCCCTTGCTCTATCAGGTGGCAACAGCCGATCTCTCGCCAGCGGAAATCGCCTGGCCGGTCCGCAGCATTTTCAGTCGGTCTGCGAATGTTTCTGTTTTTATGGGGGAAGTGACCGGCATTGACCTTGACGGCAAACGGATCATCGGTGGTGATCGGGAATTGGGTTATGACTTTCTCGTTCTCGCGACCGGGGCGGTGACATCCTACTTTGGGAAAAATCACTGGGCGCGGGCGGCGCCAGGATTGAAAAACATCTCCGAGGCCACCGATATCCGAAAAAGGCTTTTGCTGGCGTTCGAACGCGCTGAAAACAGCGAGGACGAAGCAGAAAAACGCAAACTGTTGAATTTCGTCGTGGTTGGCGGCGGGCCGACGGGTGTTGAAATGGCAGGCGCGATTGCAGAGCTCGCCAAGCAGGCCCTTTCCCATGATTTCCGCCGTATCGACCCGCGCGATGCCAATATCATCTTGGCAGAAGGCGGACCGAAGCTTCTGGCAGCCTTTCCGGATGATTTATCGGACTATACCCAAAAGTCGCTTGAGACGATGGGTGTCGATGTCCGTCTGGGGCAGCAAGTTTCCGATATTACAGTGGAAGGTGCCAAGATTGGCGATGATTTCATCCCCAGTGCGAATGTCATCTGGGCCGCGGGCGTCGAGGTGCCCGACCTTAAGGACTGGACGGAAAAGCCAGTTGATCGTGGCGGGCGCGTTATTGTCGAAAGCGATCTGTCTTTGCCGGGGTATGACAATGTCTTTGTCATTGGCGATGCGGCGCATGTGAAGTGGGGCAACGATCAGACCGTTCCGGGTATTGCCCCTGCGGCCAAGCAGCAAGGCAAATATGTTGCCGGTCGTATCCTTGATGTTTTGAAAGGACAAAGCACGCCGCCGTTCAAGTACAGCCATGCAGGCAACCTTGCGACCATTGGTCGCCACCGTGCTGTGATTGATCTGAACGGGTTCAAGATCAAGGGCTGGCTGGCTTGGTGGATATGGGGCTTGGCCCATATTTACTTCCTGATCGGCATTCGGGCCCCCGCACTTGTGATGGTGCAGTGGGTCTGGAGTTACCTGTTCCGCAAAAAGGGCGCGCGATTGATCACGGGCTCTGATGCGCAGTCAAAACCGTAAGGCTAACCGAATATCGTTGACCTCATTGTGTGGATGCGAAACCATCGACGCGATTTCAGCAACTCCCATCAGGTGACCCATGCCCCGCTTTGCCGCCAACCTTTCGTTTCTGTTTGCCGACTTGCCGTTTGAAAAACGGTTCGCCGCGGCGGCAGATGCAGGCTTTGTCGGGGTGGAATATATCGGCGCCTATGACATGCCGTTATCGATGGTCAAATCGCTTTTGAATGACAATGGTCTGGAACAGGTTTTATTTAACCTGCCCGCCGGTAACTGGGAGGCGGGTGACCGCGGTCTAGCCTGTCGTCCCGGGCGCGAGGAAGCTTTTCGCGACTCTGTCGTGCAGGCGCTTGATTACGCGGCGGCAACCGATTGCAAGATGCTCCATTGCATGGCGGGGCTTATCGGCAAGGGCGAAGATCCCGACGAACTCGCCCGGCTTTATTGCGACAATCTGCTTTATGCTGCCGATCTTGCCGATCAGGCCGGCGTCGATATCCTGATCGAGCCGATCAATCCGCTCGATATGCCGGGCTATCTGCTTAATTCCATCGAACAGGCGGCCGTGATCCTTGAACAGCTTGATCACCCGCGCCTGAAACTGCAGTTCGATATTTATCACGCCCAGATTGTTGGCGGGAACATCGCCGCAAGATTGGACAAGCATATCGACAGCATCGCCCATGTGCAGGTCGCGGGAGCGCCGGGACGGCATGAACCCGACAGCGGGGAACTGAATTACCCCTTCCTGTTCTATATGCTGGATCGCATTGGCTATGAAGGCTGGATCGGCTGCGAATACAAGCCGCACGGCAAGACCGAAGACGGGCTTGGCTGGGTCCGGCCATGGATGCCAAAACCCGGCGCCTGATCGCCCGGATTTATTCGATCAGGATGGCACGGAAATCGTTGACGTTGGTTAGCGTCGGGCCGGTCACCAGAAGATCATCGATCTTGGCAAACGCGCTATAGGCATCGTTGTTGGCCAGATATTCGCGAAGGTCGATACCGGCCTTCTTGGCGTTTTGCCAACTTTTGGCGTCAATGATTGCCCCGGCGTTGTCTTCGCTGCCATCAATGCCATCGGTATCAATTGCCAGTGCCGTGAAACCCGGTTGATCACGAAGTTGCAGCAAAAGTGACAGCAAGAACTCGCTATTGCGACCACCGCGGCCACCCTTGCCGCGCACGGTGACGGTCGTTTCACCGCCCGAAAGCAGAACACAGGGCTTTGCCGCCGGTTGGCCGTGATTGGCAACCTGATGGGTGATCCCGGCATGAACGATGGCGACTTCGCGTGCCTCACCCTCGATGGCGTCACCAAGGATGACGGCATTCAGCCCCATGTCACGTGCAACCGATGCTGCGGCCTCGAGGCTGTCCTGCGGGCGGGCAAGCATGATGGTTTCATGGCCGTCAAAGCAGGGATCATCGGGTTTAATCGTTTCGTCCCCGGCACTTTGCAAAAGGTCCTTGGCGGCCTGCGGGATGTCGATCTGATAATGGCGGATGATATCAAGTGCATCCTGTCCGGTCGTCGGATCAGACACCGTCGGCCCGGATGCAATGATCGCCGGATCGTCGCCCGGCACATCAGATACAAGATAGGTCACCATGCGCGCCGGTGCCGATGCCTTGGCCAGGCGGCCCCCCTTGATCGCGGAGAGGTGTTTGCGCACACAGTTCATTTCCGAAATCGTTGCGCCACTGCGCAAAAGCGCCTTGCTGATTGCCTGCTTGTCTTCAAGAGTCAAACCCGGACCGGGCAGGGCAAGAAGGGCCGATCCACCACCGGAAATCATGCAGACAACCAGATCATCGGGGCCGGCATCGGAAACAATATCAAGGATACGCTTGGCCGCCTTTTCACCCGCAGCATCGGGGACCGGGTGGGATGCCTCGACAATTTCGATCTGATCACACTCAACCGCATGGCCATAGCGGGTGACGACCAGACCTTCGACGTCACCTTTCCAGGCTTTCTCGAACGCGCGTGCCATATTGGCCGATGCCTTGCCCGCACCAATGACGATGGTTTTGCCCTTTGGCGGTTCGGGCAGATTGCGCGGGATCTGAACCCCGGGGTCGGCGGCCTTCAGTGCCGCATCCATCAAAGCCAGAAGTTTTTCGCGCGAAGTCGTCATATCGGGTTTCCCTGATTGGATTGTGGCCGGTTTGGTCCGGGTTTTTAGGTCGCCTGCTTGTCAGATGCGGTCTTGAAGAAATCGATCACGGCCTGCAGATGGTTTGACATCGCCTTTTCGGCGGCGTCGGGGTCGTGGGCCGCGATGGCTTCGATAATATCGCGGTGATGTTCCTGCACCATGCGATCAAAGGTCGGGCCGACCATGCCGTTGAAGCGGATTTCATTGAGTGCTGCCTGCAACACATCATGCAGCATTTTCATCACGTGATAGTAAATGATCGAGCCCGTCGCCCGCCCGATCATCATGTGCAGGCGGTGGTCATCGTCCGCACGGTATTTGGCGGCCCGCCGTGGGTCATGCGCCTGACGATAGGCCATGCGCAGAAGTTTGATATCCTCGTCACTGGCGTTGATCGCAGCCCGCCGTGCGGCCCACGTTTCAAGTGTGCAGCGAATTTCCTGAAGATCGCGCAGATTACTGATCGAATCGCGCACCAGATCGGTCATCGCGGTGTCCATGTCGATCCCGGTGGATGACAGGATTTCCGTGCCGCCACCCTGAACCGCACGCAAGTACCCACGTGTCTTGAGCTTTTGCAAGGCGGCGCGCACAGACACGCGGCTGACCGACATGCTTTCGGCAAGCTGACGTTCGCCGGGCAGGCGATCACCGGGCAGAAAAATGCCATCCGAGATCTTTTCAAGAATTTGATCGGCAACCTGATCGGCAATCCTTTTGGGACGCTTGGTTTCCGCGTCGTCTTGTGCCTGAAGCGTCTTGGCAGACGGCATGTTGGGTTGTCTCCAATCGTGTTTTTCTCTGCCAGTGCAGCGATATCGATATTGGTTCGCGCAATGGTCATACCAGTTTACGAGATGTTTGGCGGCGACGCAAAGTGTCGATATGCACCACTCGCGCTTATTGCAGTGCAATCTTGTTTCGGTAGGGATAAATTGATAGTTCAACAGGGGATGAGTGGCGTATCCGCCCCACTTTCACTGGCGCTTCGGCGGCAGTGATACCGAGGGATACCGCCATCGGACCTTGCAGATACCCAAAGACCACCAGATTTCAGGAGAACTCGCGTGCCGAACCAAGCCGGGACCCTTTTGGGCCATGATGATCCAGCCCCGTTTGAGGTATTGAACGAAAACGGCAAGGGTCATTCGCTTTTTGTCTGTGACCACGCGTCCCGGGAAATCCCCAAAAGCCTTGGTACGCTTGGCCTGCCCGAGGAAGAGCGCAAACGCCATATCGGTTGGGATATCGGTGCACGCAAGGTGACCGAAATTCTGGTCGAACGGTTTGATTGCCGCGCAGTTCTGGGCGGATTTTCACGCCTTGTCATTGATTGCAACCGCCAGCTATGGGATCCGACCGGGATGCCTGAAATTGCCGATCAGACGGTGGTGCCGGGCAACAAGAACGTCTCGCCCAGCGAACATATGCAGCGCATCCGCGAGATTTTTCTGCCTTATCACTGGGCGATCGAAGAACAGATTGCCAATTTCCACGCCCATAAAATTGCCCCGGCGCTGATCGCCATTCACAGTTTTACACCCGTGTTTCAGGGCTTTGAACGCCCCTGGGAAATCGGTGTTTTGTGGGATCAGGATGATCGCATTCCGGTGCCGTTGCTTGAGACTCTTCGGGCGCAAAACCCGGATTTGACCATCGGCGATAACGAACCTTATTCCGGGCGTCATTTGGCCGATTACACGATTGACCATCACGGCGAGGCGGCTGGTCTTCCCTGTGTGTCGATTGAAATCCGTCAGGATCTGATTGATACTGATGCGGGATGTGAAAAATGGGCAAAAATCCTTGGCGATGCCTTTGCTGACATCCTTGCGGATCCGAACCTATACAAGATCAGGAGAGACTGATTTGGCAGGGGCCAACGCGCGTGAGCCGGGATTTTCCATCGGCATAGAAGAAGAATTCTGGCTCGTGGATCGTGAAACCCGCGATCTTGCCAAAGACCCGCCTGCCGAATTCCTAAAGGATGCCAAGGCAAAGCTTGGCGATCAGGTCTCAAGCGAGTTCATGCGCTGTCAGGTCGAAACTGGAAGCAAGGTGTGCAACAGCGCACTTGAGGCGCGCGAGCAGCTTATTGAAATGCGCAGCACGCTTTCCGAGGTGGCGGCGAAATACGATATGGCGCTGCTGGCGGCATCGACCCATCCCTTTGCCCAGTGGGACGATCAGAAACATACCGATGGCGAAAGGTACAACACCATCGCGCGCGATCTGCGCACCGTGGTCGACCGGTTGCTGATTTGCGGCATGCATGTCCATGTCGGGATCGAAGATGATGACTTGCGCATCGAACTGATGGCGCAGGCGAGCTATTTCTTGCCCCATCTTCTCGCGCTCACCACAAGCTCGCCATTCTGGCGCGGCAAGGAGACCGGGCTTCAGACATTCCGTTTGTCGGTGTTTGATAACCTGCCGCGCACCGGCCTTCCGGAAGTATTTGGCTCGTGGGCGGAATATCGCCGCCATGTCGATATGCTGATTAATGCCGGTGTGATCGAAGATGGCACGAAGCTTTGGTGGGATTTGCGGCCCTCTGATCGTTGGCCGACCCTTGAGATGCGGATCGCCGATGTTTGTACCGACCTTGAGGACGCGGTCTGTGTTGCATCGATTACGCGATGTTTGATGCGCATGCTGTATCGTTTGCGGCGCAACAATCAACGCTGGCGGATTTATGCCAACATGCTTGTGCGTGAAAACCGCTGGCGGGCGTGTCGTTATGGCAGCGATCCGGGCGAGAAGGCCGGGCTGATCGATTTTGGCCGGGGTGAAATCGTGCCCTATGCCGATCTGCTTGAGGAAATCTTGGAGCTGATCCGACCCGACGCCGAATTCTTTGGCTGTGTCGATGAAGTCGAACATGCGCGCACCATTATAAAACGCGGCACCAGTGCGCGCAGACAGCGCGAAATCTATGACGCAGCAATCGAACTCGGCGCCTCGTCAAAGGACGCATTGATTGCGGTTGCCGATGTGCTGATTGAACGGACAGATCCCAACGCAAGATCGGACACCTAACGGGCTTGTCAGCGACCGGTGCATTGAGTATCGTCGCGCCGAAACGGGTTTGGGCCCTTTGAATTCCGCGCATCGGATATCCGCTGTGCAATCCATCATCGGAGAAGAATTGATGACCGAAGTCGGTGGTATCGCAGCCGATCAGCTTGCGAGTTATGTCGAGCGTATCGAACGTCTTGAAGAAGAAAAAGCCAACCTGATGGCTGATATCAAGGAAGTCTACGGCGAAGCCAAGGCGCTTGGCTATGACGTGAAAATTCTGCGCCAGATCATTCGTCTACGCAAAATGGAAGACCACGAGCGCACCGAACAGGAAGAAATCCTGGAAGTCTACAAACGTGCGCTGGGTATGAGCTGACACCATCCTGTCAGAAGACGTGCCGAGAATACCAAAAGCCCGCTTTCAAGCGGGCTTTTGCTTTTGTAATCTTGGCACATGTCAACCGCATCCCGCCCCGAAATCACCGCTGAAGTCACCGAAGGTGTCTGTCGGCTGTTATATCATCATGAAATGGCCTGCCTGACGGAGCTTCGTCTGGGCAATGGTCGCAGGCTTGATGTGTTGGCGCTTGGCCCCAAAGGGGAACTTTGGGCGGTCGAGGTCAAGTCATCGGTCGAGGATTTCCGTGTCGACCAAAAATGGCAGAGCTATCTGGATTACTGTGACCGGTTCTTTTTTGCCGTTCCGATGCACTTTCCCAAGGATCTGATTCCTGAGGATGTCGGACTGATCGTTGCCGACCGGTTCGAGGCCGCGATCATCCGTGCAAGTGCGGAAAAAAAGCTTTCCGCAGCGCGTCGAAAAAAGCTCCTGATCTCCTTCGGACAGACCGCAGCAGGGCGAGTGAACAAGTTTTCTTCAAAGGAAAATGTATTGGGATAGGCTCTCGAAAGGATAGTTTCCTGTTATTATTTCATATTTATGAATACAAATAAGTTATTGATATATAAGTGAAAATATAGATTTCAACTTGCAATATACATCGGAATGGCATCAAAACGTATAGGTTTAGGTGTGACGAAGCGCACTGGTCTAAGGGTTGTGTTTGTGCGATGCAATATAAGCATTGCGAGAACGTTTGGGCCAGACTGAGCAGTTTTCGATTTCTGTCTTTGACCTTTGTGTCGACTGGCCCGTGTTGGGTGTAACGCCCGGTTCCTTCGTCGGGGGACGATGACATGGCGGAAAAGAAACGTGCGATCGCTTTGGCTGGGGGTGGACCAGCAGTTGGTTTGAGCATCGGCGCCTTAAAAAGGCTGCGCTTGAACCCCGATCTCGACGAGGTGTGGGTCAGCCGTATCCTCGACATCAAACAGATCCGCCAACCCGAAAATCTTTATGACGCGCTGAACAATCTGGTGATGCTGTTTGCCGCAACCACCAGCAAAGATGACGTCAAGCTCTTCAAATACAAGGTCGCCGAAAGCGGGCTCGATATCCGGGGCATCGAAATCCCGGTTGAAGCCAATATCAGCTACGACTGGACGTGGGAAAACCTCGATCAAAGCATCGAGGACGGCTATCGCGCGACCAACGATGTTCTTTCTGCATATCGAAATACCACCGGCGACGTGACTGTTGCCAAACTTCTGGCGGCAAGTAACGACGCCGCCTGATGTCATCTGTGAATGTCAATTTTGGATATCCAAAGAATGAAGACTTTTGCGAATCTGAATATCGGGACCAAACTTTCCATTTTGCCGGTTATTGCGGTTATTGCGATCATCGCTGTCAGCCTGATTGGCGGGCGGGCCATCATGTCACTTTCTGATGGTCTGGAATTCGCTGTCAGCAAGGCATATCCCGAGGTCAAGGATATTGGCGAGATTGATCGTAATGTGACCCGGGTGCACCAAACCCTTTATCGCATGCTGTCCTGGTCGGCCGCCGGTGTTGAAGGCGACCGGATGGAAGCCGTTTCCCAGGATCTTGAAACCCAGATCGAAGAAGCGCGTCAGTCCTTTGTGACGTTGCTTGAAAACGAAAGTCTCCCAGAATCCGGTCGCCAGATGTCGGTTGATGCGCAGGAACGCTTTGATGGCTATCTTGGCAAGGTCAATCAGGTCCTTGGCATGCTCGACATCGACTATACCGGGGCGCTCAGCTTTTCCTGGTCTGCACAGTCCGACTATGAAGCACTGATGGATATTCTTTCCAAGCTGCGGGGAACCGCAGAACTCAGAATGGACAGTGCGAGCGGTGCGGCCATGGCGGTTGGCAGTTCTGCACAGGATCAGACAATTATCGCAGCTGTGTCGGCATCGATCGCCATGGCGGTGATCAGTTTTGTCATCGCAAGCCTGATCGGGGCGCCGGTCAAAAAGCTGACCCATGTCATGCGCGAAATTGCCGAAGGCAAAACCGATATTTCGGTTCCCTATACCGCACGCAAGGATGAGATGGGCAAGATGGCAGATGCGGTTGAAGTGTTCCGCCAGAACGCTGAAAGCCTTGAAGCCGCCGAAGAACAGCGCCTGCAGGACGAAGCCCGCGCAGTCGAGGAAAAACGCCAGATCATGCAGGAACTGGCGCGCGATATTGAAACGTCGGTACAGGGCACAGCAACGGCGGTCAGTGCCGCGATCGAGGAGATCGGCGCTTCTGCATCGGCCCTTCTCGACAATGCCGAACGCACCGATCATCAGAGCGAGAACGCCTTTGATGCATCCGGCAAATCCAGCCACAACATGGGCGAGATCGCCCAGGCGGCATCCGGCTTGGCTTCGGCGATTGCCAATATCAGCGAGGAAATCCAGAAAAGTAGCCGTCAGGCACAGGAAGCCAGCGAGCAGGCCCGCGACGCGGATGAGAAAATCCGCCGTCTTGAAGAAGCCAGCATCCGTATCGAGGATGTCGCAGCCCTGATCGGCAATATTGCCGAACAGACCAACCTTCTGGCCCTTAATGCCACGATTGAATCGGCCCGTGCCGGTGAGGCCGGCAAAGGGTTCGCCGTTGTTGCCAACGAGGTCAAAAACCTTGCCAGCCAGACGGCGAAATCGACCGAGGAAATTGCATCTGAAATTGCCAATGTCCGTGCCGAAACCGGGCAGGCGGTCGAGGCGATCCGAACGATTGTCGAAAGCGTTCAAGGCATCAATGAAATTCTGAGACTGACGGCTGAATCTGTTATGGAGCAAGGCAATGCGACAGGCCAGATCAGCACCAGTATCACCGAGGCTGCCGGTTATGCGGAAACCGTGTCAGGCGGCATTGGTGATGTGCGCGACATTGCCCGGGCGACCCGTGATTCTGCGGGAAGTGTGGGCGAGGCAACCGCTGAGCTTAGCCGCGAAATGGCAGGGCTAAGCAGTTCGGTTGATGGTCTTGTTGCACGGCTGCGCGCCGTCTGACGGACCTTTGTGTTCATTTGTTTCAACCAACCAATCGTCAATCACGACATCTATATATGATCAACAAGGGAAATTCAGGATGAATAAGGTTTTGCGTTCTTTCGGTGCGGCTCTGGCGTCGTTGCTGATGGTTTTGAGTGTATCGTCGGCCATGGCCCAGGATAAGGAAGCAACCGCCAAGGATCTGGTGGATAAGGCAATCGCCCTTTATGACGACGTCGGGCAGGAGAAATCCTTTGATATGTTCAACGACAAGTCCGGTGAATTCGTATTTGACGAGTTTTACGTCATTGTTGCTGATGGCGAAAAAGGCACGTTCCTGACACACGCGATCAACCCGAAGCTTGTTAACAACCCGGGCCTTTGGGATCTTCAGGATGTGAACAGCAAGTTCATCATTCGTGACATGGTCGAAACCGGAAAGGCATCGCCGGATGGTGGTTGGTCCAACTACACCTGGACTCATCCGCAGACCAAAAAACTTGCCGAAAAGAAAACCTGGGTGAAAGCCCATGACGGCAAGATTTTCATGGTGGGTTATTACGACTAAAAAGTAATCATATCCAGAAAGCAAAAACCGCCTTCGGGCGGTTTTTGTGTTTCAAGTAAAATGGATCGATTTGTAAAATATTTGTTAAGTTAAATGGGTAGGTGTTTGAGCGAATAGTTTAGAAAATACTTAACATGACTCTGATCAAAAGTGCGATTTAGTATATGAATTAATATATTTAATATATTTAAGTATATGTAATCGCGTGTTTTGTCACATCACTATTGAAGAATTGTCTCAAATGTAGCGGCTTAAAATCATTATAATGATGGCTGTATCTACAGGTCCGCAAAGACGGACTGGTATCTCCTGGGGGTGAGCGGTGGTGCACGCGATGGCATTCTTATCGTTTGCGCCATGTTGTTTGGACCGAACCATTCGGTTTTCAACAAGGAGATCGCGACGTGGAAAAGATCAAACGAGCTATCTTTCTGTCAGGCGGCGGGCCTGCTGTTGGCTTAAGCATCGGGGTGCTTAAGCGTCTGCAGCAGGAACCGGATATAAAATTTGATATCTGGTCGTCTGCCTGTATCGGCGCTTGGCTCTCGGTTGCCTGGCATCAGGCCGACGAGGGTCAGGAACTTGACCAGACCATCGCCTTCTTTCGTAAAATTTTCCGACCTGCAAGTGTCTATGAACGGTTCCCGATTGCATCGGCCTTTGCACCGGACTTCTTTTCTGATTTCACCAACAAACTCAATTACTTCTTTAACCCCAACAGCTATCAAGGGCTGATCGTGCCGGACGCCATCGGCGAGGCCGTTGAACATGTGCAGCATTTCATGGGCAATCCGAAATACTGGACGCCGCACAATTTCAACGATGTTTTGCTAAACGGTTTTCTGGCGGCAAATCCCCTGTCGCGTCTTCTGGTCGGATCGATCTATCAGACCCAGACCAAGGGACTGGCCAAGATCTATTCACCAGACAGCATGTTTTTGGACCGGCTGAACTTTGATCGGCTGTATCAGCCCGACAAGCCGGCCATGTTCCACAACGCCTATAACCTTTCCAAGCAGCGGCTTGAACTTTTCACCAACAAACCCGATCACTACGACTTGCCACAGATGAACGCGCAGACGCTGTGTGCCTGTTCTGCCTTGCCGTTTATCGAAGAGCCGGTCGAAATCAACGGCGATACCTATTGTGAGGGGGCGACTGTTGATACGGTCAACTTCTTTGACTTCCTGCGCCTGCATCCGGATGTCGATGAGGTGTGGGTCAGCCGTATTCTTGATCTTAAGCAGGTGCGTCAGCCTGAAAACCTTTATGACGCACTGAATAACCTGATCATGCTGTTTGCCGCATCGGCCAGCGAAGATGCTGTTGCAGCCTTCAAACGTGAAGTCGCCGAAAGTGGCCGCAAGATCGATATCGTTGAAATCCCGGTTTCGCCGCACATCAACTATGACTGGACGTGGGAAAACCTTGATCGCGGGATCGAGGATGGCTTTGATTCAACCGATCACATGATTGCGGATTACCGCCAACGCAAACGTCAGGAAAAGTCTGTTAAAAGTTTGCGCGAAGGGGCGATGCGCATTCTGCCTGAATTCCAAAGCCGCTTTCCGCGCTTTGTGTGAGCAATAAAAAAAGGGCCGCATGATGCGGCCCTTTTGATTTTTGGCTTATTCCGCCGCCTTGAGATGTTCGGGCGGGTTGCGGAACTGTTCAAGCAGTTCGGCTTCGCGCACCTTGACCTTGGCGATGTGGTCTTCCTTGATGTGGCCGTAACCACGGATGTGTTCGGGCAGGGCCAGCAACGCCTTGGCGATGCGGACATTTTCGTGGCTAAGGCCATCAAGGACTTCGGTTACCAGTTTTTCGTAATCGGTGATCAACTGGCGTTCGATCTTGCGTTCCGGGTTGCGGCCAAACGGATCAAGTTTGGTGCCGCGCAGGAACTTCAGTTTCGCCAGCATGCGGAACGCCGACATCATCCACGGACCGTAAACCGACTTTTGCGGCTTGCCACTTTCCGGATCGGCATTGGCAAGTGACGGCGGGGCAAGATGGAAGTTGATCTTGTAATCCCCCGTAAAGGTCTGGGTGACCTTTTTAAGGAACGCCGGATCAGTGTAAAGACGGGCAACCTCATACTCGTCCTTATAGGCCAGCAGTTTGAAGTAGTATTTTGCCACTGTCCGGGCCAGATCATCTTCGTCGCCAAGGCGTTTCTCGGCGGCTGCAACCTTATCAACAAGGTCGGTGAAACGATCGGCATAGGCCACGTTCTGATAATCGGACAGGAACGCACGGCGTTTGGCGATGATATCGGAAAGCTCGGTCGCAATCGGGTGGGCTTCGGCCTCGTTCGGGCCGACGATCCCGATCACGCGGTCGCGGTCATGGGCATACAGGCGGCCCCAATGGAAGGACTGCTTGTTCATGTCAATCGACACGCCATTAAGCTCAATCGCCTGCATAAGCGCCTCTTCACTGATCGGGATCAGGCCGCGCTGCCAGGCAACGCCCAGCATGAACAGGTTGGTCGCAATCGAATTGCCCATCAGGCGGGTCGCAATGTCACTGCCTTCGACGAAATGCACCGCATCAGCACCACAGGCATCATTGATGACCTTCATGTGCTCGTTGGTTTTAAGCTCAAAATCCGGGTTATGGGTAAAGGCACCGGTAACGGTTTCATGGGTGTTGATCACCGCCTGGGTAAAGTTCCGGCGCATTTTGGCAAGCCCTTCATAGCTTGCCGCAACCAGAAGGTCACAACCCAGAACCACATTGGCTTCACCGGCCGGAATGCGCGCAGCATGCAGCTTGTTTTGGTCATTGGCAAAGCGGATATGGCTGACAACCGCCCCGCCTTTTTGTGCCAAGCCCGCCATATCAAGACCAACAATGCCCTTGCCCTCGATGTGGGCGGCCATACCAAGCAACGCACCGATCGTGACAACACCGGTGCCACCAACACCCGTGACCAGAACCGACCAGGGTTCGTCAATTTCAGGCAGGGTCGGGCGCGGCAAGCTGGCAAAGACTGCGTCCGTACCTGTATCCCCCTTGGCGGCGGCATCGGGTTTGCGAAGTTCGCCGCCCTCGATGGTGACAAAGCTTGGGCAGAAGCCCTTAAGGCAGGAGAAATCCTTGTTGCACGCCGACTGGTCAATCGCGCGTTTGCGGCCAAACTCGGTCTCGACCGGCACAACGGCGAGGCAGTTGGATTGTTCGCCACAATCACCGCAGCCTTCGCAGACCAGATCATTGATAAACACGCGCTTGGGCGGATCAACCATCAGTTTGCGTTTTCGACGACGGCGTTTTTCGGCCGCACAGGTCTGATCAAAGATCAGGATCGAAACGCCTTCGATTTCACGCAGTTCTTTCTGGGTGTCTTCCAGCGTATCGCGATGACGGATATCAACGCCTGGCGCAAAGTCCGCACCCATTGGATACTTTTCGGGCTCGTCTGACAGAACGATGATGCGTTTGGCACCTTCGTCAAACATCTGGCGCGTGATCTGCGGCACGGTCAGTGGCCCGTCAACCGGCTGTCCGCCAGTCATGGCGACTGCGTCGTTAAACAGGATTTTATAGGTGATGTTCACACCCGATGCGACCGCGGCCCGCACGGCAAGGGAGCCTGAATGGTAATAGGTGCCATCGCCCAGGTTCTGGAAGACGTGCTTGGTATGGGTGAACGGTGCCTGTCCGATCCATGTCGCACCTTCGCCGCCCATATGGGTAAAGGTTTCGGTGGATCGATCCATCCAGTTGACCATGTAATGGCACCCGATACCGGCCATCGCACGGCTGCCTTCGGGGACCTTGGTCGAACTGTTATGCGGGCAACCCGGGCAGAACCACGGAATGCGTGCAACATCCGGGCGCGGTTCGGCAATTTCCTTTTCTTTTTCGGCAAGCCAGTCGATGCGTTCATGAATGGCCGGGCTGTCATAGAACCGCTTGATCCGTTCGGCCAGAACCACGGCAACTCGGGCCGGGGTCAGTTCGTCCATCGATGGCAGAATCCATTCGCCCTTTTCATCGAACTTGCCGATCACGGTCGGACGAACGTCTTCGCGCCAGTTATAAAGCTGTTCCTTGACCTGGTTTTCCATCACCGCGCGCTTTTCCTCGACGACGATGATTTCCTCAAGCCCCAGGGCGAATTCGCGGACATCCTCGCGGTTCAGCGGCCAGCTCATGCCGACCTTGAGCACGCGAATGCCGATCTTGGCGGCGTCTTCTTCGGAAATGCCAAGGTCATCGAATGCCTGCATGACATCAAGATAAGCCTTGCCGGTGGTGATGATACCAAGCCGCGCATTCGGGCTGTCGATCACGGTTTTATTCAGCTTGTTCGCCCGCGCATATGCCAGTGCGGCATAGAGCTTGTATTTCATCAGGCGATGTTCCTGCTCCTTGGGCGTGTCGGGCCAGCGGATATGCAGGCCGCCCTCGGGCATGGGGAAGTCGGTCGGGATGATGGGGGTAATGCGATCCGGGGCGACATCGGCCGCGGCCGAACTTTCCACCGTTTCAGCAATGGTTTTCATCGCCACCCAGCAACCGGAATAGCGGCTCATTGCCCAGCCATGTAGGCCGTAATCCAGAATGTCCTGAACACCGGACGGGTTCAGAACCGGGATCTGCGCATCGATAAAGGCATATTCGGTCTGATGGGGCAGGGTAGATGATTTGCAACTGTGATCATCACCGGCCAGAACCAGAACACCGCCATGCTTGGACGTGCCGGCATGGTTGGCGTGTTTGAAAACGTCACCGGACCGGTCAACGCCCGGGCCCTTGCCATACCACATGCCAAAGACGCCATCATATTTGGCATCCTTGTACATATTAACCTGCTGACTGCCCCAAACGACGGTGGCGGCAAGGTCTTCGTTCACACCCGGTTGAAACTCGATCTGCTGTTTGGTCAGGAATTTTTGGGCGCGCCAAAGTTGCTGATCAAGTCCACCAAGCGGCGATCCGCGATAACCCGAAATGCACCCGGCGGTATTAAGCCCTGCGCGCGCATCAAGCTGGCGCTGCATCAGAGGCAAACGGACCAGTGCCTGGATACCTGTAAGGTAAACCCGGCCTTCCTCAAGCGTGTATTTGTCGTCGAGTTGGACTGCCGCCAATTGTTGTGCCATGACCGGTCTCCCTGGGATCTCTCTGATATGCGGGGTCATTTCGGGCCCAATGCACTGCTTTTATTGATATGGGTGTTTGTGCAGTGTTTCGGTATGACCTTTAATTTATCTGTCAGGTCTGGTGTGCGGGACCTGTGCCTGACCTTGAAATGGTAATAAAGACTGACCTTTTTTCAAAGCGAAGTCGCATCGCACTATGCAAAACGCCTGATTGCATCTGTTGACGTAAGGTCAACTTATTATTTACTTATTCCGGTACCAATTTGCGCGCAATAAAATTGCGGCGCTGTTGCGCTGCGAAATTGCGAATAGGGCCGAGTCTGTGCTCGGCGGTGAAAATCTGGCGTGTTAAGTTTAGTCGGGTTTCGGGTGCGCACAGCAAGGAGCGTGAAATGGAACAGCGTGTTTCGCTGATTACTCTGGGTGTTGCGGATCTGGATCGATCGCGGCGTTTTTACGAAGGTGGCCTTGGTTGGCAGATGACCGAAATGGTTGAAGGGCAAGTAGTGTTTTACCAGCTGTCCAATGGTTTGGCCCTTGGTCTGTTCGGGCGCGAAGCGCTTAAGGAAGACGGGCAGTTTGATGACGACACAGGTGCCAGTTTTGCCGGGCTGACGCTGGCTTATAACGCGCGCAGCGAAGAAGAAGTCGATCAGGTTATGGCAGAGGCTGAGAAGGCCGGGGCCAAAATCCAGAAGCCTGCCGAAAAGGTCTTTTGGGGTGGGTATTCCGGTTATTTTCGTGATCCGGATGGCCATGCGTGGGAAGTGGCGTTTAATCCGTTCTGGGAAATTGATGACAAGGGCAATCTGCACATCCCGTCACAGAAAACCGAGTAGGGCGCGTCCATCGCGCCATCACGGCATCGCTGCATACTTACACAGCACGGGCAGCAATTTGCTGCCCGTTTTCATAGATATTCCAAAGTACAGTTGCATCGGGGATAATTTGCTTTTACATCGAACGGGATGTAGTTTTAATCCACGCTTCCAAGGGGGATAAGGTTTTGAGTTGGATCGACCAGTTTCCGGGTCTGTCACGTTTGCCCGATGCCATCCGATCCTACCTTGTCGAAGAAAGCAAGATCGTCACCGTTCCGGCCAATACGGTCATTTTCGGACCGGGAAAATCGCCGGAGCACCTGCTGTTGCTACTTGATGGCACTGTGCGTGTGCAGCAGACATCCGATACCGGTCGTGAAATCGTTCTTTATCGGGTTCATGCGGGCGAAAGCTGCGTTCTGACCACGGCCTGCCTTCTGGCCTATGAGGATTACTCGGCCGAGGGGATTGCTGAAACCGAAACCCGTGCGGTGGCGATCCCGCGCAAGGTGTTTGACAAGCTTGTCTCGGACTCAATCGAGTTCCGCCAGTTCGTTTTTACCGCCTATTCAAAGCGCATCACCGACCTGTTCATGGTGATCGAGGAAATCGCGTTCCAGAAGCTTGATATCCGTCTGGCCCACAAGCTGATCGAACTGGCCGGGGACAATGATACGGTGTCGGCAACCCATCAGAAACTGGCCGTCGAACTCGGTTCTGCCCGTGAAGTGATTTCGCGACAGCTTCAGGAATTCCAGCGTCGCGGCTGGATCGAACAATCACGCGGCACCATCCGGCTGATTGATCGCGCGGAATTGGAAAAACTGGCGCAGAGCTAGAATTTCAGCCGCAAGCCCGGCCACCCTACGACTCTAGAATTATTAGGTGTTAATATTGCGATGTTTGGTGACTTCATCACTGAAGTGCACATCGCGAACTCCTAAAATAAAGACCATAGCCAGATGTTTTGTCCGCAAACAAGGCGGGCAAGGGACATCGCAAATCCATCCGGTGCGCGCCAGTCATAAGGCGGCACGGAGGCAGTTGTTTAGGAGGACTCCATGTCTGCATACCCGGTCAATATGTCCGTAAAACCCGAAGTTACGGCCTTTTTCGACGAAGACACCAACACGATCAGCTATGTGGTCAAGGACCCGGAAAGCAACGCCTGTGCGGTTGTCGATTCCGTGATGGATATCGATTATGCAGCGGGTCGGATCACCTTTACCCACGCCGATAACATCATTGCCTTTATCAAGGATAACGGCCTGAAACTGGAATGGATCATCGAGACCCATGTCCATGCCGACCACTTGTCGGCAGCACCCTATATTCAGCAAAAGCTCGGCGGCAAGCTTGGCATCGGCAGCAAGATTACCGTTGTGCAGGACACGTTTGGCAAGGTGTTTAACGAAGGCACCGAATTCCAGCGCGATGGCAGCCAGTTTGATCGCCTGTTTGAAGATGGCGATACCTATCAGGTTGGCTCCATGACCTGCTTTGCCATCTATACCCCGGGCCACACCCCGGCCTGCATGGTGCATGTCATGGGCGATGCCGCCTTTGTCGGCGATACCCTGTTCATGCCTGATGGCGGATCGGCCCGTGCCGACTTCCCGGGCGGTGATGCCGGGACGCTTTATGACAGCATTCAGAAGCTTCTGGCCCTGCCGGACGATATGCGTCTGTTCATGTGCCACGACTACGGCCCCAACGGTCGCGAGATCAAGTGGGAGACCACCGTCGGCGAAGAGAAAAAACACAACATCCACGTTGGTGAAGGCAAGACCCGCGAAGACTTCATCAAGTTCCGCACCGAGCGTGATGCCCAGCTTGATATGCCGCGTCTGATCATCCCGTCGCTTCAGGTCAATATGCGCGCCGGTCAGGTGCCGACGGATAGCAGCGGCAAAAAAATGCTGAAAGTCCCGGTAAACGGGCTCTGATCAACACTCAGGTGAGGAAAAGCCATGGAAATCAAAACAATAAGCAACGGGTTCTCAGTCAGTCCGCAGATCGTTGCAGACGATATCAAGGAAATCGCCAAGCGCGGCTTCCGGTCCATCGTCTGTAACCGGCCGGACGGCGAGGGCGCCGATCAGCCAACCTTTGAAGAGATTTCAAACGCGGCCAAGGAAGCCGGGCTTGAGGTTCGCTATCAGCCGATTGTTTCGGGCAAGGTCAGCGATGATGACGCCCGCGACTTTGGTCGCCTTTATGATGAATTGCCCAAGCCGGTCTTTGCCTATTGCCGCACCGGCACCCGTTCAACGACACTTTGGTCGCTGAGCCAGGCTGCGCATCTTGATACCAGCGAAATCCTTCGCGCCACCAAGGCGGCCGGTTACGACATGGGCGGGGTTGTTCGCCGGATTGTCAATGGCGGTAAAACGCCGACCGATCAGGGCGATGCAAAATATGACGTCGTGATCATCGGTGGCGGTGCTGCCGGTATTTCTGTGGCATCCAGCTTGATCGCGCGTCGTTCGGGGCTTGAGATCGCAGTAATCGACCCGGCCGATATCCACTATTACCAGCCGGGCTGGACCATGGTTGGTGGTGGCGTGTTTGAAGCCAGCACGACAGCCCAGACCATGGGATCGCTGATCCCCAAGGGCGTGCACTGGATCAAGGCGGCGGTGGCCGCGTTTGAGCCGCAAGACGATGCTGTCATCCTTGATGGCTGCCGGGTGGTCAAATATGACCGTCTGATCGTTTGTCCGGGACTGAAGCTTGACTGGAACCGGGTTGAAGGTCTGGTCGAGACGCTCGGTCGTAATGGTGTGACGTCGAACTATCGTTATGACCTTGCCCCTTACACGTGGGAACTGGTTTCCTCGATGCGTGAAGGCAAGGCGATCTTCACTCAGCCACCCATGCCGATCAAATGTGCCGGTGCGCCGCAAAAGGCGATGTACCTTTCGGCTGATCACTGGCATCGCACCGGTGTTCTGAAGAACATTGATATCGATTTCTGCAATGCCGGTGGGGTTCTGTTCGGGGTTAAGGACTATGTCCCGGCGCTTGAAAGCTATGTGAAGAAATACGATGCACATCTCGATTTCTTCCACAATCTGGTGGCGATTGACGGGCAGGCGAAAAAGGCCTGGTTCGATGTGGCCAAACCCGACACCAAGGTCGAACGCGTTGAGAAGTCCTTTGACATGATCCATGTCTGCCCGCCGCAGGTGGCACCGGACTTCATTCGCGTTTCGCCGCTGGCAGATGCTGCTGGCTGGGTGGATGTCGATCAGGCGACCCTTCGCCACAAGTCATTTACAAACATCTGGTCGCTGGGTGATGTGATGAATGCGCCCAATGCCAAAACGGCTGCTGCGGCCCGCAAACAGGCCCCGGTTGTTGCCGAAAACGTGGTTGCCGATATCGATGGCAAATCCCCAGTCGCGCAGTATGACGGTTATGGGTCCTGCCCGCTCACCGTGGAACGTGGCCGCATCGTTCTGGCTGAATTCGGGTATGGCGGGACACTTTTGCCGTCCTTCCCGAAGTGGCTGATTGATGGCACCAAACCTTCGCACCTTGCCTGGTTGCTTAAGGAAAAGCTGCTGCCGCCGATCTATTGGAAGGCAATGCTGCGCGGCAAGGAATGGCTGGCCAAGCCTGAAAAAGTTACCGGCACCTAAAACCCCTTCGTCCAAGGCAGCGATCATGCTGCCTTGGATCAACCTTGATCTAAGAGATCGATCAATGCGTTTCAAAATGCTTCGGAAATATGTCCCGATTTTTGACTGGGGACAGACCTATGACAGGACGGCCTTTGGCAATGACATGATTGCAGCCGTGATCGTGACGATCATGCTGATCCCGCAATCGCTTGCCTATGCGTTGCTGGCCGGTCTGCCGCCCGAGGCGGGGCTTTATGCCTCCATCGCGCCGATCATTCTTTATGCCATCTTTGGCACCAGCCGCGCGCTTGCGGTCGGTCCGGTTGCGGTTGTTTCCCTGATGACGGCGGCAGCCGTGGGCAATATTGCCGAAACCGGCACCATGGGCTATGCACTGGCCGCCCTGACGCTTGCCGCCCTGTCCGGGGCGATCCTGCTTGCGATGGGGGTGTTCAAGCTGGGCTTTCTGGCCAACTTCCTCTCCCACCCGGTGATTGCCGGTTTCATCACAGCATCGGGCATGATCATTGCTGCCAGTCAGCTCAAACACATCCTTGGTGTGGATGCCGGTGGCCATAACCTTTGGGAAATTGTCACCTCCCTGATTGCCCATATCCCGGAAACCAATCAGACGACCCTGATCATCGGCATTTGCGCCACGGGCTTTCTGTTCTGGGTGCGCAAGGGCCTTAAACCCACTTTACGTAAACTTGGCCTTGGCGTGCGGATGGCTGATGTCCTGACCAAGGCGGGTCCGGTCTTTGCTGTGTTCGCGACTACGGCGGCGACCTGGTATCTTGGTCTGGCTGATAAAGGGGTCAAGATCGTGGGCGAGGTACCGCAAAGCCTGCCGCCGCTCACCATGCCGGACTTCAGCCCGGGGCTGATGGCCGATCTTCTGGTACCCGCGATCCTCATTTCTGTGATCGGATTTGTTGAATCGATCTCTGTCGCGCAGACACTTGCCGCCAAGCGCCGTCAACGCATCAACCCGGATCAGGAACTGATTGGTCTGGGGGCGGCCAATATTGGGGCGGCCTTTACGGGCGGTTATCCGGTGACGGGTGGTTTTGCCCGCTCGGTCGTGAACTTTGATGCCGGGGCGCAGACACCTGCTGCCGGTGCCTTTACCGCCGTTGGTTTGGCGATTGCTGCCGTGGCGCTGACGCCGCTGGTTTATTTCCTGCCCAAAGCTACCCTTGCCGCGACCATCATTGTTGCGGTGCTGTCGCTGGTCGATTTCTCGATCCTGAAAACCAGCTGGCAATATTCCAAGGCAGATTTCATTGCGGTTCTGGCCACCATCCTTCTGACCCTTGGTCTTGGGGTCGAGGTCGGGGTGACCGCCGGCGTTGTTCTGTCGATCGGGCTGTTTTTGTATAAAACATCGCGCCCGCATATTGCCGAGGTCGGCCTTGTGCCGGACACCCAGCATTTCCGCAACATCCTGCGCCACAAGGTCATCACCCATCCGTCGGTTCTGACGATCCGGATTGATGAAAGCCTCTATTTCGCCAATGCCCGATACCTCGAGGATTACCTCTATGACCGGGTGGTCGGGTGCAAGAACCTCAAACATGTGGTTCTGATGTGCTCGGCTGTGAACGAGATTGATCTAAGCGCGCTTGAATCGCTTGAGGCGATCAATCACCGGCTTGAGGAAATGGGGATTTCCCTTCACATGTCCGAGGTCAAAGGCCCGGTCATGGACCGACTGAAAAAGACCCACTTCCTTGATGAACTGACCGGCGAGGTTTTCCTGTCCCAGTTCGAAGCTGTTTCGAAACTGACAGACGGGCAGGTGGCGGAAACACCACCAAGCACCGAACCCAAAATCAAACTGGTCTAGGACCAAAGATCGAAACCGGATTGAGTCTTCAGTCCGGTTTCTTTTTGCCATTGCGCAGATGGGTCAGGAAGTAAATCAAACCACCGGCCAGCAAGCCCCAGAACGCACCCGAGATCCCATAGAATGTCAGGCCAGCTGCGGTGACGATAAAGGTCACTGCGGCCGCTTCACGTCCGTCTTCGTCCTTGAAGGCCGCAACGGCTGATCCGGCGAATGCCCCAATCAGGGCGAGACCTGCAACCGCCTCGATCAGGATGCCCGGTGCCAGACTGATAAACGCCGTAACCAGCCCGGCCAAAAGGCCAAACACGATATAGAAAACACCGCCCGAAATAGCGGCCCAATACCGTTTGGCCGGATCTGGATGGGCATCTTTGCCTGCGCAAAGGGCAGCGGTGATCGCCGCAAGGTTTACCGCATGCCCACCAAACGGGGCTGAAAGTAACGAGAAGATCCCGGTCACGGTAAAGAGCGGCCCCGGCGGGGTATCATAATCATTGGCACGCAGAACCGCTGTGCCCGGAATGTTTTGTGATGCCATGGTGACGATGAAAAGCGGCAAGGCAATGCCGACCAGTCCGGCCAATGTGAATTCCGGCATGACGAATTCAACGGGCGGCGCAATCGCTCCGCCAAGATCGGCAAGCGCATTTTCAGGGAACTCGATGCCGAAAACCATCACGGCAACAAAGGCCAACAAAGCGGCCGGGATGGCAAGCAACCGGTTGAACCGGCCCATGACAATCCATGCAATCACAATCGGAAGACCAAGCAACGGATCAAAGGCAACCGCCTTGACCGGGGCAAGGCACAGACCCAGCAAAACACCGGCCAGCATCGCGTTTGCCAAGGGGGCAGGGATACCAGCAACCGCGCGGCCAAGCGGCTTCCAAACGCCACTGATGATAATCAGGATGGCGCAAACGATGAACGCGCCAACGGCAACCGCAAAGCCGCCCTCAATGGCACCGGATGTCGCCAGAAGGGCCGCACCGGGTGTGGACCAGGCGATGCTGATCGGAAGGCGGGTTTTAAGGGATAAAACAATCGCACACAGGCCCATCGAAATGGAAAGCGCCATCAGGCCCGATGCCGCCTGTTCCGGGCTGGCACCAACGCCGGTAAGGCCTTGCAGCACAACCGCAAACGAACTGGCAGAGCCAACAAAACCGGCCAGCAGGCCCATGAAAATACTTTGGGGCGAAATATCACGCAGCATGGGAGCTCCGCAGGGTTGTAAGTCGTTGAAAGTATGGTGGCAAGCGCGCTGACCTTAACCAGAAGCAAGAAGGCAGGCCAGTGAAAAAGCACAAGGCGCAATGGTGGTACCCGGTTGTGCTCGGCGGTCGCAGCGCGGTATTGCCCAGATGGGATGTCATGGCGCAGGACCAACATAGTTACACGAACCAGAAACGGCGTTGCTTGGCGAACTTCTGCGTAAAAAACCAACACATGATTGATTTACATCATCGTCTAGGACGAAGAATTAAATAATTATAATGTATTCAGATGGAGTGGACGATATTTCCTGACCAAGGAGCCTGACAATGACTGTATCCCCCCAGATTCGTGTCGGTCTGCCGCGGATCAATGAACCCGCACCGGATTTTACGGCCCCGACCACCGATGGTGTCAGAGCCCTTTCAGACTATCGCGGCAAATGGCTTGTCCTGTTTTCCCATCCTGCTGATTTCACCCCGGTTTGCACGACCGAATTTATCGCCTTTGCCAAACATGCCGACCAATTCGCCAAGCGTAATTGCGAATTGCTGGGCCTGTCGATTGACAGCACCCATTCGCACATCGCCTGGATGCGTAACATCCAGCAGAATTTCGGTGTGGAAATCCAGTTTCCGATTATTTCAGACTTGAAGATGGAAGTCGCCCAGGCCTATGGCATGATCCATCCGGGGGCGGGGGACACATCTGCTGTGCGTGCGACCTTCATCATTGACCCGGATGGCATGTTGCGCGCCATGGTCTATTACCCGATGAGCAACGGGCGCTCCATTACCGAATGCCTGCGCATGATCGACGCCATGCAGACCAGTGACAAGAACGGCGTTGCCACGCCAGAAGGCTGGAAACCGGGCGACAAGGTTATTGTTCCGCCGGCCCATACCGCCAAGGCCGCCGCAGAACGCGCATCCAATCCCGCCTATGATTATGTGGACTTCTATTTCTGCACAAAGTCCCTCTGATCAAAACTCCGATGTGCGGTCCCGGGGGCAAGGGACCGTGCAAAGGCAAAACCCCGCCGGATTGCTCTGGCGGGGTTTTGTTTCGTTTGTCAGGCATCACGCGACGTCGGTTTGGGGACGCCTGCAATTGCGCCCATCTGGAATGCTGCGCTCACTCTGTTGGTGGCGAACGCGTATCAGACCACGTCACGCTTGGTCGTGGCATTTGATACCTCATGGGTTTCAATCAGGCGCGCGTCGTGACGACCAAGTACATCCTTGGCGCGTTCCTCGGTTTGCGGATCGGGTGTTCTGACCCACAGCAACAAGCCGCCTTGATCAAGCTCTTCTTGCAGTTTGGTGGAGTACTTCTTTCCAACCATTGCGGCAATCACCCCGCCTGCTGCGGCACCAACGCCGCCCGCACCGAGGATTGCCGAAATTGTCAGGGCAATCGGGCCACCCGCCGCAATCACCGCACCAGCTGCACCAAAGGCCGCCGCATACATCGGGGCACCGATCAGTGCGCCTTCGGCATTACCAATTGGTGTTGGCGTTGTATAGGCCAGTGGTGGCATATCAGGATCGTTGTCGACATCTTCGGCCTTGCGATAAATATGGCCAAGCTTGTCTTCGACGGTTTTCTCGCTCGCAAGAAGGCTAAGCTCCTTTTGCTGATCAAACCCGGCTTGCGCCAGATCATCAGCCGCCTGTTGGAGTATTTTGATGTCGTCAAAAACGCCAACGGTCTCGCGATGTGTTTTGGTCATTTGGGCCTCCTTTTTTGTTGAAAGGCTCATCTGTATTGAACGTAACACAACGCGGATTGGTTCCATTTTTCTTGGATTTCAATGCCCCAAATGAAAACGGCACCCCTAAAGGGTGCCGTTAAACGCTATATTGTGGTGCCTTAACTTACCGCTCGGTAATCTTGAACTCGATGCGGCGGTTGCGGCGATAGGCGATTTCATCATCGCGGTTATCAAGCGGCTGATACTCGCCAAAACCTGCGGCAACCAGACGGTTCGGTGGGACGCCCTGATCGATCAGGAACTTCACCACTGAAATCGCACGTGCAGCCGAAAGCTCCCAGTTCGAGGCGAACTGAAGGTTTCGGATCGGCACCTTGTCGGTATGGCCATCAACGCGCATCACCCAGTCGATGTCATCGGGAATGTCGGCGGCAATCGTGGTCAGCGTTTCGCCCAGTTTGGCCAACTGATCCTTGCCTTCTTCGCCAAGCTCTGCCTCACCCGATCCAAACAGCACTTCGGACTGGAAGACAAAGCGGTCACCCACCACGCGGATATCCTGACGATCACCCAACACTTCACGCAGGCGGCCAAAGAATTCAGAACGATATCGCTGCAACTCGGCAACCTTGGTGGCAAGGGCCGCATTCAGGCGATTGCCAAGATTGACGATCTGGGCGTCCTTTTCCTCGTTCTCGCGTTCGGACGTTTCAAGGGCTGCTTCGATCCGTGCGAGTTGTTGGCGCAGGGCCAACATCTGCTGATTAAGCGCCGCGACCTGTGCCTTGGCTTCGTCACTCAGGTTCTTTTGTTCTTCCAACTCGGCTGCGCGCGATGCCAGAAGGGCCGAAAGCTCGTCAATGCGGGTTTCCTGATCGGTGATCTTTTCACCCGTGGTTTCGCGAAGCTCGGTCAGTTCGGCTTCCTTGTCTTCAAGCGATGCCAGGGCGGCCAAAAGTTTCTGTTCGATTTCGTCAGTTGAAAGTTCAGCCGCCGCCAACTGATCGGCAAGGGTGGCAGCGCGTGCACGCAGATCATCACGCTGATCAGCGGTATTGGAAAGCTCGGTTGTTAACTGGGTGAGTTCGAGTTCCATACGCTGATTGTTGCCACGCTCAAGCGACAGCAAGTTGGTCAGCTCGTTAACCTGGGCGGTCAGATCGCTTAGCGCCTCGTCACGCCCGGAAAGGGCTGCACCCAGATACACCTGTGCAATGACAAAGATCATCAGAAGAAAGATGATCACCATCAAAAGTGTGGCAAGCGCATCAACAAAGCCCGGCCAGGTATTTACATCGCGGTTACGACGGCGCGAAAGCCCGATCATTCGATCAGCCCTCCTCGGCGATGGCGGCGATGGTACGGGCGAGGAGCTTGATCTCGCTTCTGATTTCCTGTGTGGATTGCTGGCGGCCCATGGTCAGTTCTTCGCCAATACGGCCAAGCGTATTATCAAGCGAACGAATGTGGGCGCGGGTATTATCATCAATCCCGAAGCTGCCCATTTTCATCGAATCTGCCAACTGATCGAGAACCGGTTTGAGGTGCATCTGGTTTTCCGCCAGCTTGACCATCAATTGCTGTTCCGCCTTCATCTGATCGGTCAGGGTCGATAGCTTATCCGCCAGATCAATCAGCGTGTTGTGCGATTTGATCTGTGAACTTTCCGACCGCTGGATAGAGTTTTGCAACCCTTCCATATTATCGGCCATCTGTTCGATCAGGGCCGAAAGATAGGCCGGAACAGACTGTTCACCATCGGAAATGCCGCCACCCGAACCAAGGCGGGTAAAGCTTGAAAGCCATTCTTCAAGATCGTTGAAGAACCGATTCTGCGCCTGACCGGCCTGCATGTCGAGAAGGCCAAGGGCAAGGGATCCTGCAAGACCAAACAGCGAGGACGAAAACGCCGTGCCCATGCCGCTTAACGGTTCGGACAGGCCGTCTTTGAGTTCAGAGAACCAAAGGTCCATGTTGGACCCGCTGCCGACATTGACGTTGCTGATCACCCCAGCGACCGAGTTCACGGTCTGAAGCAGGCCCCAGAAGGTACCGAGCAGACCCAGGAACACCAAAAGGCCAACGACATAGCGCGACAATTCGCGGCTTTCATCGAGGCGGGAGCGGATCGAGTCAAGGATGGTCCGGGTCGAGGTGGTCGAAAGCTGCGGGCGATCGCGGCGCTGTTCGGCCATCATGCTGGCCATCGGGGCCAGAAGTTTCGGTGGCACCTGCGACGTCAGACCAGGGCGGGAGCGACGAAAATCCTCGATCCATGTCACTTCGGGTGACAGGCTTGCGGCCATGCGGAAGGTGTAAATGACACCTACAACAAACACGCCAAGGATCAGGCCATTGAGAACAGCATTGGCCATAAAGGCATCAGACAGTGCCGGGAACAGCAGGGCGCCAACCCCGGCGATGATGGCAACAAAGATTGCCATGCGTGTCAGATAACTACCGGGTTTGGTAATAGGCGGGAGGGATCCCGTGCCACTGGCCGAATTGCTGCTCATAGCGGATTAATCCTAGCGTTGAACGGTTTTGATATCGACGCGATCTGCGGGGCCGGACGGAACATTCGCACCTAGGGCACGAACATCAATGCGCGTGGAGCGCACACCCCTGTCAATCAGATAGGAACGCACCTGAAGCGCGCGTGACAGCGACAGACGGCGCGCCTTGGAGGCATTCGCCCCGTCACCCTGCGCATAGGCCTGCAACTGAATTCGAAGATCTTCATCCTGCCCCATCGTTGCGATCACGCTGTCGAGCTGGCTTTTGGCGGCCGCACTCAGCTCGAAGCTGTCAGCGGCAAAGCCAAGGCTGTATTCATCGCCACCGGTGGCCGGCATTGCAGCCGGTGCAGAGGTTTCTGGCGGGATGGATGCTTCTTCAGCCGGTGCCGGTGGCACAGTCGGCGCGGGGGCCGGTTCTGCCATCTCGGTCGCAGGCTGGGTGGTGTCTGGTGCAGGGGCTGCCGGGGGCGCAGGTGTGTCGGAAATCGGTGCGACTTTCGGTGCTGCCGGTGCGGGTGCTGCGTTGTTTTGCTCGACCGGGGCGGGCGGTGCCACAGGGGCATCAGATACTTCTGCCGTCTCGGTCGCCGGGGAAGTGGTCGGGGCCGCCGGGGTTGGTTCCGGTGCCGCCGGTGCGACAGTCGGCGCAGGCTCCGGTGCCGGAGTAGGCTTGGTCAGCGGCGTCGGTGCGTTCGATGCGCTGCTTTCAGTCACAGGTGGTGCAACCGGTTTGCTGCGCGGTGCGGCGGTCGGTTCCGGCTGGGTCAGCGCAATGGTCTGGTTTGCGCCATCGTCCATGTCCGCGACACGCTGGTTTGCATTTGGGACGACGCCAGGAACGCCATAAAATTCTGATTGGGTCGGGAAGGCATTGCCGCCGCCACTTGATCCGTCGATGACAACGGTTTCAAACCCGCCGTCATAGCCAGCGTTGCCGGTAGCACTGGCAAATTGTTCAGCGGCGAGGAATGTCGATTTCGGTCGGGTTTCCGGGAAAATCAGATCAGCGCCCGGCATGACGATATGATCGCGTGAAACGGTGGGAGACAGATATTGCGGAACGGTCGGCTGCCCTCCATAGCCATCTGCAACGTCCCAGTTTACCTGAACGCTGCTGTCATTCGAAACGGGGGAGTATTGTTGCGCCGATGCGTTTGACGCAAAGAACACGGTTGTGCCCAGTGCAGCCGTCATCGCAAGCACCGAAATCTTGGAATACCCCATCATCAAATCGCAGGCCCCTTAATACCCTGTGTTTGAAATCGTTTGGTAACGTTGTTCTATTTCACACAGTTTTGTGTCGATCATTAGGCACCCGCAAAACTTTCCGAATGCCCCCCCTTGGTGTCCGTGGGCCCGCAATCAGACCGCACAGTCCCAAGCACCATAGCTTAGAGACAGATGATGGACAACCGCTTTGACCGAAAACGCAAAAGGGGCGCTTCGGCAAATTGCGAAGCGCCCCTTTCAAAAAACAGTAACAAAAGCCGGGTGTTAGCCCGCGATTGCCTTTTTAAGCGTTTTGGCCAGCACCGGCTGGATATAGTCATTGGCTGCAACGACGCTGCCGGTACCAAGCATGTTGGTGCCGCCTTTGTCATCGCGGATATAACCGCCAGCTTCGGAGATCAGGATAATCCCGGCTGCAATATCCCACGCATTAAGGTGGGATTCCCAATAACCGTCATAACGACCGGCCGCGACATAGGCCATATCAAGGGCCGCGGCCCCCATACGACGCACGCCGGCACAACGATCCATGACCGAGTGCAGCTGCTTTTCAAATACCGCGTGATCACCATGACCAAGATGCGGAACACCGCATGCCAGAACGCATTCGTTCAGACGACGACGGCCCGAAACGCGCAGGCGGCGGTTATCAAGAAACGCACCAACGCCCTTTTCCGCCCAGAAGCATTCGTCCTTGGCGACGTCATAGATCATGCCGGCAATGATTTCGTCACCCTTCTGCAGGGCAACCGAAATCGCAAAATGCGGGATGCCATGCAGAAAGTTGGTGGTGCCATCAAGCGGATCAATGATCCAGCGGTGTTCAGGATCGGTGCCCTTGATCTCGCCACCTTCTTCCATAAGGAAGCCATAACCGGGGCGGGAACGCTCAAGCTCTTCACGCAGGCGTTTTTCGGCACGGTGATCAGCCGCAGATACGAAATCTGCCGGGCCTTTCATCGAAACCTGAAGGTTCTCGACTTCACCGAAGTCGCGTTTCAGTCCGTAGGCTGCCTTTTCGACAGCCTTGTACATCACATTGATGTTCGCAGAACGACGGGCGGCGCCTCGCACGGCATATCTCCCGGTGTTTGAATTAAAATGAAAACCAGAGGGCGGGTTTCGCCCTTAGTCCTTGGCACGCTCGATATAGGTGCCTTCAACAGTGTTCACGACAATGCGCGTACCCGATTCAATATGCGGGGGCACCATCACACGAACACCGTTCTCAAGAACAGCCGGTTTGAAAGAAGAAGACTGGGTCTGACCTTTGACAACCGCGTCGGCTTCGACAATCTGGAAGACGACATGCTCGGGAAGGGTCACACCAAGCGGCTCACCTTCGAAGGATTCGATGGTCACAACCATACCATCCTGAAGATAGACAGCCGCTTCACCGACAAGGTCGGCATTTACTGTGATCTGTTCATAGGTTTCGCTGTCCATGAAGGTGATCATGTCACCATCGGCGAACAGATAGGTGTACTCTTTCTGCTCAAGACGAACCTTTTCGACGGTTTCCGAAGCGCGGAAACGCTCGTTCAGCTTGGTGCCGGTACGAATGTCTTTGAGTTCAACCTGGTTAAAAGCACCGCCTTTACCCGGCTTCACAGCCTGGCATTTTACTGCACGCCACAGGGCACCTTTATGTTCGATAAGGTTACCCGGACGGATTTCGTTGCCGTTGATTTTCATGGCACAAACCGTTCTTTCAGATCACAGATTCACAATGCAATAAGGGGCAAGCGCCCCATTTCAGGCGCTCTACCTACCAGTTTGGCTGTTTTGCTGCAAGCAGATTGATCCGGGTTTGCGCGCATAACACCCCATCATTCGCGCATGGCTGGACCAATGAACGGAATCAGATCTCGGTTGCTGCAATCGCCGCCTTGATGGCCTTTGCACCGGCCTCTGGCCCGTCCGGATGGTTCCAGACACCGCCGGTAACGGCAATGAAGTCGGCACCTGCCAGAACAAGCGGCGCAACATTATCAGCCGTGATGCCACCAATCGCCACACAGGGCACCGTGGTAAAGGTCGTCCAGATTTCAAGGATTTCCGGGGTGACGCTGGTTTTGGCTTCTTTGGTTTCGGTCGGATAGAACGCGCCGAATGCGACGTAATCGGCCCCTTTGTCTCCAACGATCATCGCCTTATGGCGGCTGTCATAGCACGACACACCAACGATATGTTCTTCGCCCATGATGGCGCGTGCTTCGTCGTAACTTGCGTCTTCTTCGCCGACATGCACACCGTCACAGCCCGATTTCTTGGCAATGTCAGGACGGTCATTGAGGATCAGCGGAATGTCACGATCCGCACACATCGGAAGGATGGTATCAATCGCCTTGCGGATTTCGTCATCGCTGACATCCTTCAGGCGCAATTGCAGGCAATCAACCGCACCGGTGTCCAGCACAGATTTCAGCTTCTCGCCAAAGGGTGCAAGGTCGATTTTCGGCGGGGTCAGAAGATAAAGACCGGCAAGTTCGTCTGAATTCACGATGATAATTCCTGATGATTTCCTGCGTGTTATGTAACCTTTGACGCCGGTTTTGGCAATTGCCTAGGGCATCTGCGACCTAAGGCCATCGATATGGGCGCGCAATCGCCTATCCAACTCGTGATCGGGTAGCAGATCATCTGCCATCTGATAAATTGTATCAGTCGCCGGTAAATCGGTGATGACGCTGCAATTGGCCTGACGCGCTATATCCGCCAGTTTTTCAATCCGGTTATCTGATGTGGGCTCGACGATTACCGCGTCCATGCCCAGCTCAATTGCGGCCAACGCGCCAGAAACCCGTCCACGACAATCAAGGATCGCTGTGAAATCACATGCCGGGAATTCTTCACGCACCAGCTTGACCAGATCGGCAAACCACTGTGCCCCGTGCGTTTGTGCGGCATGTTCCGCCGACAGCAACCCAAAGGCGCGATCCCCCATCACCCGGCAGGCTGATCTGGCGCCGGTTATACCATGAATGCGAATGACAGGATCGGGCAGGGGACTCATTTGCGTTGTTCTTATGCTTTGGTGCGCGCGACATAGACCGTGTTGATATCTTCACGGTCAATCAGCGGGTGTTTGAATTTAATGACATCAGCCCGGATCGTCTCGAACGCGGACCCGAGGTTTTCTTCAAACCACGGTTCGGGCATCTCGGTCGACCACAGGGCAAAAATCCCGCCCGGCACAAGATGGGCCGCGAGCTTTGCCAGACCATCCTTGGTGTAAAGGCGCTTGTGGTCTTCATGCAGGACATTGCCCGGCGAATGATCAACATCCAAAAGGATGGCGTCATGCCGTTTCTCGGGCGCATCCGGGTTCATCCCCGGTGTCTCGGAAAGCGACACGCCAAAGAAATCGCCATGCACCAGCGCACAGCGCGCATCATTTGAAAGCTGTTCGCCCAGCGGCAGCAACCCTTGTTGATGCCATTCGATGACCTCGGGCAGGGTATCAAGCACGGTCAGCTTGCTAGTCTTGGGATTATCGAGCGCAGCCTTTGCGGTATAACCAAGGCCAAGCCCGCCGACCACGACATCAAGGTTGGCGCGATCAAGCTCCGCCAGACCAAGGTCGGCCAGCGCGATCTCGGCATCGGTAAACAGGCTCGACATCAGATATTCTTCATCAAGCTTGATCTCGTAGACATCGATATCAAGGCTCAGCTCACGTCGGCGACGCAGACTCAGCACCCCCATCGGTGTCGGGCGGTAATCAAGTTCCTTGAATAAATGGCTCACGGCCTTCTCCTGTCTGCTGGATGGCTTGTGCCAAGAGTGACCGATCATCGGACAAAAGAAAAGTGCCCGAAGCAGAACTTCGGGCACTTCGTAAATCTGAACCTAAGCGACGCTTAGAGGAACTTCGCCATGGCGACAGCGGTGTCGCTCATACGGTTGGAGAAGCCCCACTCGTTGTCATACCAGGACAGGATACGAACGAAGTTGCCGTCCATGACCTGGGTCTGGGTCGCATCAAAGGTCGAGCTGTTCGGGTTGTGGTTGAAGTCAACCGAAACCAGCGGTGCTTCGCAAACGCCAAGAACGCCTTTGAGCGGGCCGTTTGCTGCTTCTTTGATCGCCGCGTTGACTTCGTCAACCGTGGTGTCACGACCAGCAACGAAGGTCAGGTCAACCATGGAGACGTTCGGGGTCGGAACGCGGATCGCGGTACCGTCGAGCTTGCCTTTAAGTTCCGGAAGAACAAGGCCAACAGCCTTTGCAGCACCGGTCGAGGTCGGGATCATCGAAAGCGATGCCGCACGTGCACGACGCAGGTCTTTATGCAGGCTGTCCACGGTGTTCTGGTCGCCGGTGAAGGCGTGAACAGTGGTCATGAAGCCCTTGGTGATGCCAACGGTTTTGTTCAGAACATCTGCAACCGGTGCAAGGCAGTTGGTGGTGCAGGATGCGTTTGAAACAATCACGTCATCAGCGGTCAGGGTGTCGGAGTTAACACCGTAAACAACGGTCTTGATGTCGCCCTTTGCCGGGGCGGAAATCAGGACGCGCTTGGCACCTGCGGTCAGGTGTTTGCCAGCACCAGCTTCGTCAAGGAAGATACCGGTGCACTCAAACGCGATGTCAACTTTGAGGTCGGCCCACGGCAGGTTCGCCGGGTCACGTTCGGAGCAAACCTTGATCGTCTTGCCGTCGATGACGAGGTTTTCGCCTTCGGCTTTGACGTCATTGGCCAGAACGCCATGAACGGAATCATATTTCAGAAGATGTGCGTTGGTGTTGACGTCACCCAGGTCGTTGATGGCAACAACTTCAACGTCGGTGCGGCCGCTTTCAACGATAGAACGCAGAACCAGACGGCCGATACGGCCAAAACCATTAATCGCTACGCGAATAGCCATTCATCCCTCCAAAATTATAATGATTGGTACCTGGGGAGTATCAATCACGGCTTAGGGTAAAGAACCCATAGAAAAAAGGCCGGATCGGCATGTTACCGATCCGGCCCTGTAAATTAAACCAGTTCCTTGGCCGCTTTGACCAGCGCGTCGGCGGTGATGCCGAAATGCTCGTAAAGGACCGGTGCCGGTGCCGAGGCACCAAAGCCGTGCATGCCGATAACCTTGCCGTTATCGCCAACATATTTTTCCCAGCCAAACACCGAAAGCGCTTCGATGGCAACGCGCGGTGCGCTGCCCAGAACGTCCTTGCGGTATTCCGGCGACTGGGCGTCAAACAGTTCCCAGCTCGGCAGTGAAACAACAGCGGCCTTGATGCCGTCTGCTTTGAGTTTCGCCTGCGCGTCCATCGCGATCTCGACTTCCGAACCGGTCGCGATCAGGGTGACCTGACGGTCGCCATCGCAATCGGAAATCACATAACCGCCGCGTGCGACAAGGTTGTCTTCACGGTATTCGGTGCGCAGAACCGGCAGGTTCTGACGGGTCAGTGCCAGAATGGTCGGGCCGGTTTCGTTGGTGATCGACATTGCCCATGCTTCGGCGGTTTCAACCGCATCGGCCGGGCGGATCACGGTGACGTTCGGCATGGCGCGAAGCGACGCAACATGTTCGACCGGCTGGTGGGTCGGGCCATCTTCGCCAAGACCGATGGAATCATGGGTCATGACGTAAACAACGCGCTGGTTCATCAGCGCCGAAAGACGGATCGCCGGGCGGCAATAGTCGGTGAACACCAGGAAGGTACCGCCATAAGGCAGAACGCCACCATGCAGTGCCAGACCGTTCATGGCGGCTGCCATGCCGTGCTCACGGATGCCGTAATAGATATAACCACCTTCATAACCGCCATCGGCGGTGATCGGTGCCTGAACACTGGTCTTGGTGTTGTTCGACCCGGTCAGGTCGGCAGAGCCGCCGATCATTTCCGGGATCGCCTTGGTCAGCACTTCGAGAACATTCTCGGACGCCTTACGGGTTGCGACCTTCGGCTTGTCTTCGGTGATCTGTTTTTTGTAGTCGTTGAAGGCTTCGATCCAGTTTTCCGGAAGCTTGCCTTCGATGCGGCGCTCGAACTCGTCTTTCAGGGCTGCTTCCAGACCTTCGAAACGCGAACCCCAGGCATTGAAGTCCTCGGCACCGCGTGCGCCCGCAGAAAGCCATGCGTCACGGACATCTGCCGGGATTTCAAACGGCTCGGAATCCCAGCCGAGTTTCTTGCGTGCACCAGCAAGTTCTTCGGCACCAAGCGGGGAGCCATGCGTTGCCGAGGTGCCACCCTTGGTCGGTGCGCCAAAACCGATTTCGGTTTTGCAGGCAATCATCGACGGCGTGTTGGTGGTTTTGGCTTTGGCAATCGCGGCTTCGATCGCGGCCGGATCGTGGCCGTCGATCTGCTGAACGTCCCAGCCAGCAGCTTCAAAGCGCTTCTTGTGGTCTTCCGATGTCGAAAGCGAGGTCGGGCCATCAATCGAAATGCCGTTGTCATCGAACAGAACGATGAGTTTCGACAGTTTCATGTGACCGGCCATCGAAATGGCTTCCTGGGAAATACCTTCCATCAGGCAACCGTCGCCGGCAATCACATAGGTGTAGTGGTCAACAACGCTGTCACCGAAACGGGCATTCATGATGCGCTCGCCAAGGGCGAAACCGACCGAGGTCGCAATACCCTGACCCAGCGGGCCGGTGGTGGTTTCAATGCCTTCGCCGTGGCCGTATTCCGGGTGGCCCGCGGTGCGGTAGCCCATCTGACGGAAATTCTTGATCTGATCAAGATCGAAGTCTTCGTACCCGGTCAGGTGCAGAAGCGAATAAAGAAGCATCGAACCGTGACCTGCGGACAGGATGAAACGGTCGCGGTCCGGCCAGTTCGGGTGCTTCGGATCGAATTTCAAGAATTTGGTATAAAGAACAGTCGCAACGTCTGCCATGCCCATCGGCATGCCCGGGTGACCGGATTTGGCCTTCTCAACAGCGTCTGCCGAGAGGAAGCGGATGGCATTGGCCATGCGGTTGTGTTCTACTTGCGTCGTCATGTGATGCGGTTCCTGGGGGTTTCGCGGTCGGGCGATGAAAACACTTTTCCATTTATTAACGGAATTCGCGCGGAAGATGCCCTTACAGGGGGCATACGTCAACCGCTTCTATCGAAAATCTGCCATGTTATCTTGATTCAGATTAACCACGCCGTCCTTCGCCATCGCAGATTGGCCGTACTGTTGACCAGTTTAGCGCGCCAGTTCTATGTTTTGAACAGGGGCAGGGGATCGGGCATCGTTGACGCGGTTTGACTTCGCCGGGGCAAAACGGTTGTTGATCGGAATCTGTGATGTCAAATCAGCCATGATCATGACATCTTCGACAGGTCAGATCGGTTTTCGATGAGTCGCCGCAGACAATCAATGTCTGCGTTCTTTGGGTAAACAGCAAACATTCGGGTAGGGTTATGTCGCGGTTGCAACAGGCAAGTGATCGGCTGAAAGCAGCATTGGAACGTCTGGAAACGGCTGCGGAGTCGGCAATCGAAGCCAAAAGCCAGGCTACAGACGCTGACACGGCAGAGGTCGAAACCCTGCGCGGGCAACTTTCGGCACTGCGCGAAGATTATGATCGGCTTTGCCGCACCACCGAAACGGTTTCAAACCGCCTTGATGGCGCTGTTGATCAGCTCAAACTCGTCCTTGATGAAGAACCCGCAAAGAAACAGGCATAATTCATGGCACAGGTTTCCATTCGTATTAACGGTCGCAGCTACGACATCGCATGTGACGACGGCCAGGAAGAACGCATTCACGCGCTTGCCAGCTATGTCGACGAGCGGGTCAAGGAAATCTCCGATGCGGTGGGCCAGATCGGTGAACAGCGTCTGCTGGTCATGACAAGTCTTCTGATTGCCGACGAGCTGAGCATGGCACAGGAAAAACTCAATACCGGCCAAAGCTCAGCGGTTGCAGAGGTCGGCAGCCTGTCCGCCGCCGAAGGTGACGCACTGGCAGAAAATATCGAAAGCATGGCCGAAAGGGTCGAGGTGCTTGCCGATCGTCTTGGCAAAGGCTGATCAGGCGACTGTTTTCTGCTGCATGGCTGGTCTGATCACGGGCTGAATTCATGCAATCTACTTGAAATTCAGCTGGTCGAGGACTAAGTTCCGGTCGCTGACAGTTTGCGATGCGTCGTTCGCGGCGATCAAGAACCCAGCACAAGGGAGCTGCCCTGTTCGTCAGGTTCGCTAATTCCCGGGGCCGATGCTCATTTCTCTAGGGAGCTGTCCCTGTCGAGGCCGTGGTCTCGTTATACGGCGCCCACCTGCACTCGCAGGTCACGAGGAATTACCAAATGGCCAACGGCAGTGGTGGCTCCCGCTTATTCTGCTAAAAATCCCTTTTCCATTTCGTGATGCCGGTCATGCGTCCCGGGGCAGGGTGCATTAAACGAAACATGTCTGCCTGCTGGCTGACGCAATACAGGAAGCACAATGCGTTTACTTCATCTTGGCGACGTTCTGGGGCAGTCCGGTCGCAAGGCAGCGCTTGAAGCGCTCCCGATGCTACGTGATCGGTTGTCGGTTGATATCGCGGTGGTGAATGTCGAAAACGCAGCGCACGGCTTTGGCGTCACGGCAAAAATCTGCAAGGAATTCTATGACGCCGGTGCCGATGTCCTGACCACGGGCAATCATGTCTGGGATCAGCGCGAAATCATGGCCTATATCGACGAAGATGAAAAACTGCTGCGTCCCTGGAACTTCCCCGATGGAACGCCGGGCAACGGCGATTATGTCTTCAAGACCAAGTCGGGCAAGAAGGTCTGCGTGATTAACATGATGGGCCGTCTGTTCATGGATCCGTTGTCCTGCCCGTTCCAAGGCGCGGACAAGCTGTTTAACAAGCATAAGCTTGGCAAGAATGTCGATGCCGTTATTGTCGATTTCCACGCCGAAACCACGTCGGAAAAAATGGCGTTTGGCCATCATTGCGATGGGCGTGCGTCGCTTGTACTGGGAACCCACACTCACGTGCCGACGGCCGATGCCCAGATCCTGCCAAATGGCACCGGCTATCAGACCGACGTTGGCATGTGCGGCGATTTTGATTCCGTCATTGGCATGAAAAAAGAAAACTCGGTTCGCAAATTCATCACCAAGATGCCGGCCGGCCGGTTCGAACCGGCAGAAGGTCCGGCAACGGTGTGTGGCGTCTATGTTGAAACCGATGACAAGACCGGGCTGGCAAAGCGGATTGAAGCGGTGCGTATCGGTGGCCGCCTGAAAGGCAGCTGGCCCAGCGCCTGACGCCCAGGGCAACAGTCAAACGATCAAAGAAAAAGGCCCGCCAGATGACGGGCCTTTGTCGTTTCAGATGTTGGTTGCAAATTACGCCGCGCGGTCACGTGCCTGCTGACGCAGATCATCAAGGATGACAGTAATGCGCGTGCGCAGTTCACTGACTTTCTCGGATGCTGAACGCGACGTGTTCAGTACTTCGCCAGACAACCGGCCGGTGCGACCGGTTTCGTTGGCAACCTCGGCAATCGATGCGGAAACTGCACGGGTACGGTCCGCCGCCCCACGCACGTTGCGCGTGATTTCGTCCGTTGCGGCCCCTTGCTGCTCGACTGCGGCCGAAATCGTCGTGGCAATTTCATTGAGGCTATCAATGATCGAGCCGATTTCACCAATGGCGGTGACAGACTCACCGGTCGCTTTCTGAATGCCGGAAATCTGACCCGAGATTTCCTCGGTCGCTTTTTCGGTCTGGTTGGCGAGGTTCTTGACCTCTGCCGCCACCACCGCAAAGCCCTTGCCCGCATCCCCGGCACGCGCGGCCTCGATGGTGGCGTTCAGGGCCAGGAGGTTGGTCTGCTCGGCAATGTCGGTGATCAGCGCGATCACCTCGCCAATGCGGCTTGCCGACTGCGACAGGCTGTTGACCAGTTCGTTGGTGTGTTGCGCGCGTTGCGCGGCTTCGTTCGAAATACGCGTCGTTTCCGCCATCTGACGGTTAATCTCCGCGTTCGAACTTGAAAGCTGCTCGGTCGCCGAGGCAACGGTTTCGACATTGCCGGTGGCTTCATCGGCCGATTTCGAAACCTCGTCACTCTGACCTGACACCAGTTCGGCACTGTCGGTCATCTGACCTGATACGCCCTGAAGCTGTTCGGCAAGGGTGGCAATTTCAGTTACCGCACTTTCGACCTCACCCTGAAGGGTATCGGCAAGTGACAGCAATTCATCGCGCAGTGCCTCGTTGCGTTCACGGTTCAGGCGCTCTTCCTCGGCCTGCATGTCGCGGACCTTGATTGCGTTTGCCTTGAACACATCAACTGCCCGGCCCATGGCAGAAATCTCGTCACTGCCACCTGATGGAACGGCCGCGTCAAGATCGCCATCGGCCAGCGAAATCATCGATTTCTGAAGACCGGCAAGACGACGCAACAGGTTGCCACGCACATAAACCAGATAGATCAGAAGCGGGATAATGATCGCCGCGGCACCAACGCCGTACATCACCAGCGAGCTTTGCTGGGTCAGGGTGCTTGCGGTATCAGCTGATTTGTCGACGCCGGATTGAAGATCGGCGACAAGCGCGTTCACACCATCTTCCATCGCGGCGGCAAATTCGGCGCTGTCTTCAACGATGTCGATCTGGTCGTCAGCCAGCTTAAGTTCTTCGCTGCGCAGGGATGAAATGCTTTTGCGGCCCATCGACAGCTTTTTGATATCGCCAAGCAGGCCTTCATAGAATTTCTTGAGCTTCTCGTTCTCAAGTTCGCCAATGGTATTGGCAACGACACCAACCGCCCCACGAACCTGAACGCCCATGATGCGAAGCTGCATGCGATCGTCTGATGACGCGGCGGACAGAACGGTGTTGCTGATTTCAGCACCACTATTCGCAAGCTGCAGAATAGGGGCTTGGGCTGCCATCAATTCATCAAGTTTGAACAGAAGTCCCTTGGTTGAGGCTTCCTGTTCCTCGGTCAAGAAAGCGCCGGCCTGACGCAGGTCATGAACCTGGCTGGTAACTTCGGTGACTTTGGTTTGGGATGCCGACAGGATCGGCTGGATCATCGAGTTGTATTTGCCGGTCAGTTGCTGGAACTTGGCAAGGGAATCCGAAAGTTGGCCTGCGACCTCGAAACGTTCAATCGTCGTGTCATGAAGTTCCTGAAGCGACTCAGCAAGGCTTTGGCCATTGGTTTCGATCACCGACAGCGTTTCTTCCGGAAGTCCGGACTGGCTCAGCACCGCAAGATTTTCCTGCAAGTTTGCAAGCATCACATCAAGGTCAGCCTTGACCGCCTGTTCTTCTTCAACGGTGGATGCCGCGATAATGCGTGGTGCGGAGGCCACAATTTTCGCACTGGTTGTTGCAAGCTGCTGGGCAGCAAACATTGGCGGAAGTTGCTCGTAGGCAATCGTGTCAAGCTGGTTGCCGAATTTGGTAAAAGAGAAGACCGATACAGCCGCAGCCAAGATTGCAATCAGACCGACAAGAAAGAAGGCACCAGCCAGCTTTTCACGTACGCCAAGCCCTGCTTTGTTCGTCTTTGTTGTGTTCTTCTTTTTTGACGATGACGGCTTTGCGCCGCGCTTGAAACTTAAACCCATAATTAAACCTACCCCGTAGACCAAAGAGACATGCGTCGCCACATCTGGTGCCGACGCATGCATGTACGTCGTCTGAACGTCTGTTCCCTGCCAAGCCACATTGGGGAATACCCGATATCCGACCCTGAAAGGATCTCGGGAAAAAAATTGGGGCTCGAACTATTATTATTGTTGTCCAATGTAGCACAGTAATCTCAGGGAGATCATGAATTTTCGGCCAATTCTGCGAGGCCGTATAGATTTCATGCGCAGGCCAGCAAGTAGTTTTGCGACGCCTGTGCTTTTTCAGCCCGCAAGGCGATGTTTTTCAGTGTTGCCGTCAAACAAAAAGGCCCGCCAATGGCGGGCCTTTTGTCATCAAGTTTTGCCTGTGATCAGGACGCTGCGCGATCATGTGCCTGTTTGCGCAGATCATCCAGAATACCGTTGATCCGCGAACGCAGGTTTTCGACCTTCTGCGATGCATCCTGTGCAGTTGCCAGAACCTGACTGGACAGTTCGCCTGTCTTACTGGTTTCATTGGCAACCTCGTTGATCGAGGCCGATACAGAACGCGTGCGATCCGCAGCCCCGCGCACGTTGCGCGTGATCTCGTCGGTGGCGGCACCCTGTTCCTCGACCGCAGCCGAAATGGTGGTCGCGATCTCATTGATGTTTTCAATGATACGGCCGATATCGCCGATGGCATTGACGGACTCACCGGTGGCTTTCTGAATGCCCGAAATCTGGCCAGAAATTTCCTCGGTGGCTTTTTCCGTCTGGTTGGCAAGGTTTTTGACCTCGGCCGCAACAACGGCAAAGCCTTTGCCGGCGTCACCTGCACGCGCCGCCTCGATGGTGGCGTTGAGGGCCAGAAGGTTGGTCTGCTCGGCAATATCAGTGATCAGCGCGATCACTTCACCAATGCGATCTGCCGACTGCGACAGACTGACAACCAGTTCGTTGGTTTCCTGCGCACGGTTGGATGCCTCGTTCGAAATGCGGGTCGATTCTGCCATCTGACGGTTGATTTCCGCATTCGATGCCGACAGCTGTTCGGTTGCGGCGGCAACGGTTTCAACATTGCCGGTCGCTTCCTGTGCAGAGCTTGCAACTTCTTCGGTCTGACCCGAAACCAGCTCCGCGCTTGACGTCATCTGCCCGGAAACACCCTGCAGCTGATCACCAAGGGCTGCGATCTCGTTGACGGCGCTTTCAACTTCGTTCTGCAAGGTGTCTGCAAGCGACAG
Organism: Thalassospira indica; assembly: GCF_003403095.1. Taxonomy (NCBI): domain Bacteria; kingdom Pseudomonadati; phylum Pseudomonadota; class Alphaproteobacteria; order Rhodospirillales; family Thalassospiraceae; genus Thalassospira; species Thalassospira indica. The sequence continues at coordinate 2,106,970 of NZ_CP031555.1, forward strand.
CAATTCATCACGCAGCGCTTCGTTGCGTTCATGATTAAGCCGTTCTTCCTCGGCCTGCATCTCCTGAACTTTGAGAGCGTTTTTCTTGAACACCTCAACAGCACGGCCCATGGCACTGATTTCATCATTGCCTTTTGCCGGAACTGCGACCTCAAGGTTGCCATCAGCAAGCTGAACCATGGTTTTCTGCAAAAGACCAAGGCGACGCAAAACGTTGCCACGGACATAGAGAACATAAATCAGAAGCGAAATCACAACACCAATGGCAGCAACAACAGTCAGTGCGGTCAGGCTCTGCTTTTCAACCACTGACGCCTCTGCCGCAGCCTGGTCTACCTCGGCATTCAGACCGGCGACCAGTTCGGCGACGCTGTTACGCATCGCGTCGGCATATTCACCACTCTGAACAACAAGTGCCTGGCTTTTTTCCGTCGCCTCAAGTTCACGTTTGCGCAGATCCGGCAGGCTGCCATCACCAACCGAAAGCTTCTGCATCTTGTCGATCAGATCGACATAAAATGCCTTGAGGCGGTCATTTTCAAGCTGATCAAGTTGGCTGAGTGCGTCGGTATATGTGCCGCGAATACGCACCGGGATGATTGACAGGCGTACAGCCTGTGTCTCGGTGGTGCTGGCAATAATCATGTTCGATGCCGCTGATCCCAGGCGTTCAAGCTCGAGAATCGGGGTGCGTGTATCGATTGCGGATGCGAATTTCTGGAAGGTTGAAAGAATTTCGTCCTTGTCCGCGCTGTATTTTTTCGAGGGATCATCAGCAAAGGAGGAGACATATTCGTTTCCTTGCGCAATGTCATTCTGGGTGTAGGACAAAACCGGCTTGAGGGTATCACCGTACCGCTTGGAGAGGTTCTGGAACTCTTCAAGCTTTCCGGCCTTTTCATCACTGATCTGGAAGCGTTCCTGGGTGACATCATGCAACTGTTTGAGATTGTCCTCAAGCAGTGTGCGATTGTCATTGATGCTTGCGATGACAGCGGGCATGAAGCCGGTTGACTCGATTTCACTGATCAGAGCACCAAGCTCTTCAAGGCGCACCGCCAGTTCGTCATTGATGGCGGTTTCTTCTTCCGGATTGGCTGCTGCGACGATACGCGGGGCAATGGCGACGATTTCTGCGCTACCGGTCGCCAGCGCTTGCGCTGCTGCAATCGGCGGAAGCTTTTCTTCCGTAATCGTCCTCAGCGCGCTGCCAAACTGATTGAAGGATACTGCGCCGACAATAGCGGAGATAACCGCCATCAATCCGACAACCGCAAACGATATCAACAGTTTGCTTTGAACCCCGAATTTAGTTCCCATTCTATCTAACCTTTGTTTCCTGGCTGTCCCCGCATGGCTTCTGTGTCCCTGCAGGGTGTTTCTGACGCCACAGGATAAAATGGCATCCTGTATGGGTAGCGCCAGCTTGGACCCCCTGAGTTGGCCCCATGAATTGGACCACGTGGCGTGTACTTCTTTAGTTTAATCTCTACTATCGGATTATTAATGAAAGAATATCAACGTGTCTGCAACATCTATCCACGTATAGGACAGGACTATTCCGGGATAGGGGCGTGGCGTATGCCAGTAAAAGTTTAAAACGGTCGCCATTTTTCGCGATGTTCTGCCCGCCAACCACGCATGGCTGGACCTTGCCTGGTAAACAGGATATAGGAGCGTTCGAAATTTTCGTTCGCGTGTGTCGCGCCTGCGGATGCGCATGCTCTTCATGCCCGAACGGGCTGGTCTCTCAGGGAACACCCGTATGACCGGCATGGTATCGCCCGATACCGTTCCAATATGAGTTCAATGACGACAGGTTACAGGTTATGGCCGGCCATTCCCAATTTAAGAACATCATGCATCGCAAAGGTGCGCAGGATAAAAAGCGCGCCAAGATCTTCACCAAGCTCGCCCGCGAGATCACGGTTGCTGCAAAAATCAGCGAAGATATCGACAGCAACCCGCGTCTGCGCGCCGCGATCTCTGCTGCCCGTGCGCAGAACATGCCCAAGGACAATATCGATCGCGCGATCAAAAAGGCGACCGGTGCTGGCGAGGGCGACAACTATGAGGAAGTCCGTTACGAGGGCTACGGCACTGCTGGTGTTGCCGTGATTGTTGAAGCACTGACCGATAACCGCAACCGCACCGCATCCGAAGTCCGCGCAGCCTTTACCAAGCATGGCGGCAACCTGGGTGAAACCGGTTCGGTAGGCTTTATGTTCAACCGCTTGGGCGAAATCGTCTACCCAGCAGACAAGGCCGGCGCAGAGGAAATCTTTGAAGCCGCCCTCGAAGCCGGTGCCGCCAACGTGGAATCCGATGATCAAAACCACGTCATCGATACCGAGATCGAAGACCTTAACGCCGTGCGCGAAGCCCTGACCGAAAAATTCGGTGATCCGGAAAGCGCAAAGATGGTGTTCCGTGCCACCACCGAAGCCGATATTTCGGTCGAGCAGGCTCAGAGCATCATGAAGCTTGTTGATGTTCTTGAAGATAACGATGACGTCCAGAATGTCTGGACCAACGTTAACTGGACCGACGAAATCGTCGCTGGCCTCGATAACTAATTATTATTTGCCAACACCCGCCTTTCGCTTTTGAATGGCGGGTGTTTTGTATCTGGAACCCGGTTTTGTTTGGGGGATGTAGTGGTCAGAGTGCTCGGGATTGATCCCGGTCTGCAGCGTACCGGTTGGGGGATCATTGATCTTGAAAACAACCGAATGCGTCATATCGCCAACGGGGTCGTGACTTCCACCCAGTCATTGACCCTGGCCGAGCGTCTTGATCAACTTCATACCGGCCTGATTGATGTGATCAGGATCTGGACGCCTGACGAGGCCGCAGTTGAAGAAACCTTCGTCAACAAGAACCCTGTTTCGACCTTGAAGCTGGGGCAGGCGCGCGGTGTTGCGCTGCTTGCCCCTGCACGCAATGGCATTCCGGTAACGGAATATACACCCAATGCCGTCAAAAAGACTGTTGTTGGCGCAGGTCATGCTGCCAAACAGCAGGTCGAAATGATGGTTTCGACCCTGCTGCCGGGATGTGACATTGCCGGGCCGGACGCCGCAGACGCCCTTGCGGTTGCCATCTGCCATGCGCAACATGCCGGAAACCGATCGCTCGCCAGCACGATGGCTGCGTATCCAACACGAAACGGGAGAAAATACAGGTGATCGCCAAACTGCGCGGAATTGTGGATTTCATCGGCGAAGACAGTGTCATTCTTGATGTCAATGGTGTCGGTTATCTGGTGTTCGCGTCGCGCCGTACTCTTTCGATGCTGCCGCCAAAGGGCGGGGATGCGGGCCTGATGATCGAAACTCACGTGCGAGAAGATCACATCCACCTTTATGGCTTTGCCGATAATGCCGAAAAGCAATGGTTTGCCTTGCTCACCACCGTTCAGGGGGTTGGGGCAAAAGTCGCCCTGGCGTTGCTGTCGGTGCTGAGCCCGACCGATCTTCTGCGTGCGCTGGCGTCACAGGATACCACGGCACTCTGCCGCGCGCCTGGGATTGGGCCCAAGGTCGCAACCCGCATCGTCGGCGAACTCAAAGACAAGGCCGCCAAGCTTAATCTTGGCCCGGTCGCAGCCCCTGCAGCCCCGGGTGCCCCGGCTGGCGGCGACCCCAAACCCGGTGCCAAATCCAAGAAATCCGCCAAAGCCGGAGCAGATGTCAGCGCCAATGCAGCGCCCAGCGAAGCTGTCTTTGATGACAGTGCCGTCCTGGCAGACGCAGTTTCGGCCTTGGTCAATCTTGGCTATGGCCGCTCCGAAGCATTTGGCGCGGTTGGCAAGGCCGCACAGCAGGCAGGTGACGACAAATCGATAGATACCCTGATTCGTCTGGGACTAAAGGAGCTTAGCGCGTGAGCGAAGAAGAAGACCGTCTGCTCAGTGGCGAGCGTCGCGAAGAAGACCATCAGGACGGATCGCTGCGTCCGCGTCGGCTGGATGATTTCACCGGTCAGAAAGAAGTGCGTGAAAACCTTGATGTCTTCATCAGGGCCGCCAGTGCCCGCCAAGAGGCCATGGACCATGTTCTGTTCTTTGGTCCGCCGGGGCTTGGTAAAACGACGCTTTCGCAAATCGTTGCCAGTGAACTTGGTGTCGGCTTTCGCGCGACATCCGGGCCTGTGATTGCCAAGGCGGGTGATCTTGCAGCACTTCTTACCAACCTGCAGCCGCGTGACGTGCTGTTCATTGATGAAATCCATCGCCTGAACCCGGCGGTAGAAGAAATCCTCTATCCTGCGATGGAAGACTTCCAGCTTGATCTGATCATCGGTGAGGGGCCGGCTGCGCGTTCTGTGCGGATTGATCTGCCGCCCTTTACGCTTGTCGGGGCGACGACCCGTTCGGGCCTTTTGACCACACCATTGCGGGATCGTTTCGGCATTCCGCTGCGGCTGCGTTTCTATGAACCCGAAGAACTGGTCAGTATCGTTGCGCGCGGTGCACGGCTTTTGAATTTTGACATGACCGAAGAAGGGGCAATGGAAATCGCCCGTCGGTCGCGTGGCACCCCGCGTATTGCCGGGCGTTTGTTGCGTCGTGTACGTGATTTCGCGGCTGTCGCGGAAAAGTCACCGGTTGATAAATTCATTGCTGATGCGGCGCTGACCCGGCTTGAGGTCGATAACCTTGGTCTTGATAGTCAGGACCGTCGCTACCTTAACTGTATAGCCAGCAACTATGGCGGTGGTCCGGTCGGTGTTGATACGCTGGCCGCAGCCCTTTCCGAAGAACGTGACACCATCGAAGACGTGATCGAGCCCTATTTGCTGCAACAGGGCCTGATACAGCGCACCCCGCGTGGGCGCATGCTGGGCGTGAAGGGCTTCAAGCATCTTGGTCTGACACCGCCACGCGAAGCGGGCGGCATGCCACTTTCCGATCTGTTTGATGGTCAGTCCGGGGAAAATTCCTGATGCCGCAATCAGATTATGACACGCTTCTGGGCCGCCTCGAAGGCACGCGGCATATCTTTCCTTTGATCGTTTATTACGAAGATACAGATGCAGGCGGGATCGTTTATCACGCCAATTATCTTGCCTTCGCCGAACGGGCGCGTTCAGCGATGCTTAACCTGTTGGGCTTTACCAATCGAAATGTTGCAGAACGCCACAAAGTTGCCATAGCCGTTCGACACTGTACGGTCGATTTTAAACGTGCGGCACAGTTGGAAGATCGTCTGACGGTCGAAAGCAGGGTCATCAAGCTTGGGGGCGCATCGCTTGGTTTCGAGCAAAAGATCAAGCGGGGCGGCGAGGAACTTGTGGTGATCGAGATTTATCTCGCCTGCATGTCGTTGGAAGGGCTGAGGGCACAGCGCCTGCCGGAAGAATTGAGAACAGTATTTAATCGATATCTCGATGTGAACAAGGACTGACGGGAATATGGAAAATCAAGTGGTCGACGCGGTAACGCTGGGGCAGTCGGTCATGGCGCATGATATGTCTCTGTGGGGACTTTTCATGCAGGCTGGGCTGGTCGTCAAAACGGTGATGATCGGGCTTTTGCTGGCTTCTGTCTGGGTATGGGCGATTGTCATCGAAAAGGTCCTGCGGTTGCGCAAATTGCGTGCCCAAGCCAATACCTTCGAGGAAGCCTTCTGGTCAGGCGGATCACTTGAAGACCTGTATGACCGGATCGCCGATCAACCGCGCGATCCGATGTCGGCGATCTTTGTATCGGCCATGCGGGAATGGCGTCGTGCGAATGCCAAGGGGGTGCGTGGCGATACCATGCGGGCCCGCCTTCAGCAGCGCCTCGAAAAATCCATGGAAATCACCCTGGGTCGAGAAATGGACCGGGTTGAACGTTACATGACCTTCCTGGCCTCCGTTGGTTCGACGGCACCGTTCGTTGGCCTGTTCGGGACGGTCTGGGGCATCATGGTTTCGTTCCAGTCGATTGCAGCATCCAAGAACACCTCGCTTGCGGTTGTCGCGCCGGGTATTGCCGAGGCGCTTTTTGCAACCGCTATGGGCCTTGTTGCCGCCATTCCGGCAGTTGTTGCCTATAACAAGATTTCCAGCGACCTGAACCGTTACAGCAACCGCCTTGAAGCCTTTGTGGACGAGTTTTCCTCGATCCTTTCGCGCCAACTTGACGACACGAGAGACTGATCATGGGTATACAACTCGCATCCCGATCCGGCGGAGGAGGCCGACGCAGTCGCCGGGGTAACCGTCGTGCCGCGATGAGCGATATCAACGTCACCCCGATGGTTGACGTTATGCTGGTGCTGCTTGTGATCTTCATGGTTGCAGCGCCGTTGATGACGGTCGGTGTCGAGGTCGATCTGCCAGAAACCAGCGCAGCCCCGATGACAGGTCAGGACGAACCGCTGGTGGTGTCGGTCTCGGCAGAAGGCACGATCTACATCATGGATAGCGAAATCGCGCAGGACACCCTGACCGAAAAGCTTACAGCCATCACCGAGAACAAGGCAGACACCCGCATTTTTGTGCGTGGTGACAAGGCGATTGATTATGGCCGCGTGATGCAAGTCATGGGTTTGATCAAGGACGCCGGCTTTAGCAAAGTCGCCCTGATCGCCGAATTGCCGGCAAAGGGTTCGTAATCGAATTATGCTGCGCTACGCTCTCATATCGCTTGGTCTGCATGCTGCATTGTTTATCGTGGCGTGGCTGGGCTTGCCTGATTTGTTTGATGAGACACCGCTGGATTTGCAGTCCATTTCGGTGGAGGTCGTGACGGTGGATGAATTTTCTGCTGCCCCGACCAAGGCGCTGCCCAAGCCCGAGCCGAAAGAGGAACCAAAACCGGCTCCGAAGCCAGAGCCAAAGCCTGAGCCCAAACCGGAACCAAAGCCCGAGCCCAAGCCGCAGCCCAAACCGGAACCAAAACCCGAACCGAAACCGGAGCCGGTACCGGAACCCAAACCGCAGCCGAAGCCGGAACCAGCACCCAAGCCAGAGCCGCTTCCGACCCCGGACGTCACAAAGCAGCCAGAGCCGCAGCCGACTGAACTTGCTGCCGTAAAACCGGCATCCAAGCCGACACCGCCCAAACCGGAACCGGTCAAAAAGCCGGAACCGAAAAAGGAAGAGCCGAAAAAGCGCGATCTTATGAGCGTTCTAAAGGATGTCAGCAAACTGAAGGAAACGGCTCAGGCAACGCCAGAGCCGCAGCAAGAAGAAGCCCCGCAGGAAAATGCCAGCGAGGTTGTGGCAACCCGGCTTGATGCGAACCTGACCATGAGCGAGCTTGATGCGGTCAAACGTCAGATCGAAAAATGCTGGAGTCCGCCAGCCGGGGCCAAGGAAGCCGGCAACTTTGCAGTTGAAATTCATGTCAGCGCAAACCCGGATGGTACGGTCCGTCAGGCACGGATCAGCAACCTAAACGAAATCCAGGGCGATACTTCGCGCCGTACAATTGCGGAAAGCGCCCTGCGAGCAGTGCTAAATCCGCAATGCAGTCCTCTAAAACTGCCGCTGGATAAATACGAAATGTGGCGCACATTCACGTTCAATTTTGACATGCGTGAAATGTTGGGCCTTTAACAAGCAACTTCTTGAACACGCGTGGAAAATAGCGAGGCAGGATGACGATCAAGACCAACGCAATCAAACGATTTTGGGTAAATGGCAGTGTCGCGGCACTGTGCGCCCTTGCCGTTGTCGCTGGCCTGAATGTCGGGTTCATGTCGCCGGCAAAGGCGGAACTCCGGATTGATATTACCCGGGGTGAATTGAAGCCGATGCCAATTGCCGTCACCCGCTTTCCGGGCGAGGGTGTTGCCGAAACCGAGATTGGCCAAAACCTGACACAGGTAATTGCGGCGGATCTCGAACGGTCGGGGCTGTTCTCGCCGATCAATGAAAGGGCATTCATTCAGAGTGCAGCATCATTGGCGGTGAACCCGAACTTTGCTGAGTGGCGGGCCATCAATGCCCAGGCGTTGGTCAATGGTCGTGTTGTGACCGAACCAAACGGCCTGCTGCGTGTGGAATTCCGCCTTTGGGATGTGCTGGCTGAAACCCAGATGTCTGGCGTTGCGTACCGCACGCAGCCAAACAATTGGCGTCGGATCGCACACAAGATCGCCGACGAGATCTACAAGCGTATCACGGGTGAAACCGGCTATTTCGATACGCGCGTTGTCTATGTTTCGGAAACCGGTCCGGCAGATAACCGGAACAAACGGCTGGCCATCATGGATCAGGACGGTGCGAATCACCGGTTCCTCTCTGATGGACGGTTCCTTGTGCTGAACCCGCGGTTTTCTCCGACGGCACAGGAAGTCGTTTATATGTCGTACTTCAACGACAAGCCGCGCGTTTATTTGTTGGATATTGATACCGGCGAGTTGGAATTGCTGGGTGATTTTCCGGGGATGACCTTCGCGCCCCGATTCGCACCAGACGGGAACTCGGTCGTGATGTCGCAGGCACTTGACGGGAACAGTGAAATCTATCGACTGGACCTGCGCACGCGCCAAAAGCAGCAGCTTACGCGCCATCCGGCCGTGGATACTTCGCCTTCCTACTCGCCTGATGGTTCGCGCATTGCGTTCAACTCCGATCGCAGTGGTTCGCAACAACTTTACGTGATGAATGCTGATGGTGGCGGGGTACAGCGTATCAGTTTCGGCGGTGGTTCTTATGCCACGCCGGTCTGGTCGCCACGCGGAGACCTGATCGCATTCACCAAATTACAAGGAGGTCGGTTCTATATCGGTGTCATGCGGCCAGATGGCAGTGGAGAAAGGCAACTGGCTGAGGGGTTCCTCGTCGAGGGACCTACATGGGCACCAAACGGTCGAGTTTTGATGTATCACCGCCAACACCCGTCCAGGGACGGTACCAAGGATCGCTTTCGTTTGTATTCGATTGATCTTACTGGTTATAACGAACGAGAGATCGTTACACCGGCGGATGGGTCGGATCCTGCATGGTCGCCCTTGATTCCCTGATATCTCAAGAGTATAGTCATCGCGAAGCACTGAATGCGATTCGCTTTAATCGCGGGCATTTTCGGTGTCGCGAGACATGGAAAACACCAACCTCGGGCGAATGCGTCCGGTGTTAAGGGGAAAACTTAAATGAAACTTCGTATTCTGAGCGTTTTTGCTGCTGCCGCTCTTCTGGCTGCTTGTGAAACTGCACCTGATAGCACGGCAACCACTGGTGGCGACGGTGCAAGCACTTCTTCCAGCGCCTCGACTTCGACTTCTTTGGCTGAAAGCAGCCCTGAGTGGTTCGCTGTCAACGTTGGTGACCGCGTCTTCTTTGGTTTCGACAAATACGATCTTGCCGGTGAAGCACGTCGCACCCTCGAACTGCAGGCTGCTTGGCTGAAGAAATATCCGCAGTACAAAGTTGTTGTTGAAGGTCATGCCGACGAGCGCGGCACCCGTGAATACAACCTTGCACTCGGCGAACGCCGCGCGAACTCGGTCAAAGATTACCTGATCGCTCTGGGCATCGACCCGTCGCGCATCGAGACCATTTCTTATGGTAAAGAGCGCCCGGTTGCTCTTGGCCATGACGAAGAAAGCTGGGCTAAAAACCGCCGCTCTGTATCGGTTATCCGTTAAGCGCGTGCAGGTGAAAGCCTGACTTGAAGATCAAGGCGCCTGTCCCGTTTGGGGCAGGCGCCTTATTTTTGCCGCCTGAAAATGTTTGAAAGTCACGACAGGTATTTCCATAGTGAACCTTCAAAGACTGAATTGACGAAAAAGGACCCGAAAATGATCCGCGTTCGATCCGCCATTTCGCCAAAGAATCGCAACATCCTGATGGCCCTTGCCGTCGGAGCTGTGTTTGGCATGACATCACTCGGATCCCAACCGGTTCACGCGCAAGACGCCAATATGTCGCGTCAGGTAGAACAACTGCGCAAGGACCTCGATCTTTTGCAACGTTATGTCTATCGCGAAGGCACCGGTGACGCCGCACAGGCCGCTGTTTCGTCTGGTGATGGCGGCGGGTCTGCAACCCCGGCTGCCGCACGCCAACAGGTCCAGATCAGCGCTCTGGAACGCACGACCACCCAACTGACCGGTCAGCTTGAAGAATTCGACTACCGCATTCGCAAGATGGAAGACCGTCTGGAACGTCTGGTGGCCGATATTGATTTCCGCCTCAATCAGCTTGAAAGCGGCGGCGTTGCGACCAGTGGTGCAAATGCCGGTGGGTCAACTGCACCGCTTGCTGCGGGCACGGCCGCACAGGGCGCCAATAACTCTGCCGTCAACAGCGCACCGGCTGCTGCCGGTTCGGGCGAGCCCTTGAATGAGCGCGGCACCCAGCTGTTTGGTGTGATTGAAAGCGAAGGCCAGCCGCCGCAAATTCCAAGCGGGGCAGCCGCATCGAACGCATCTTCACCAACACAGAGTGCTGCGGCAACCACCGGCACGCCTGAAGAACAATATCGCGAGGCCTTTGGCCTTCTGCGCAAACAGGATTTCCAGGCCGCCGAACAGGCGCTGGGCAATTTCGTCAGCAACCATCCCAACGATCCGTTGGCGGGTAACGCGCAATACTGGCTGGGTGAAACCTATTACGTGCGCGGCCAGTATGAAAATGCTGCCATCGCCTTTACCGAAGGTTTCCAGACCTACCCCGACAGCACCAAGGCACCAGACAACCTTCTGAAACTTGGCATGTCGCTGGCCAATCTTGGCAAGAACGAAGATGCCTGCACGGCGTTTGGTCACCTGATCGACAACTTCCCGAACGCCTCGAATGTCGTTCTGGATCGCGCCCGTCAGGAACGCCAGAACCGTGGATGTCCGCAGTAAACCCTGCGTATGACAGACCGATGATCGGCAACCTTACGACATCAGAAAATCAAAATACGGCGTCCGGTGGATCTCCACTGGACGCCGTTGCCTTTGATAGACTGATGATGGCGTTTGCCCCGTTTGAAACCGCCCCTGAAATCCTTGTTGGTGTCTCGGGTGGGGCCGACAGCATGGCACTCACTCTGCTGGCCCATGACTGGTGTCAGGCACAAGGCGGGCGCGTGGTCGCCGTTACGGTTGACCATGGTCTGCGCAAGGCCGCCGCTGACGAGGCCCGCTGGGTCGCAGCCGAACTTGCCCGCCATAACATCGAACACATCACCAAAGACTGGCAGGGAGAAAAGCCAACCGGTGCCGTGCAGGAAAAGGCGCGCCAGGCCCGCTATCAGATTTTTGATGACCTGATGCGTGATACCGGCATTTTCCATCTGTTGGTTGCCCATCATGCCGGCGACCAACACGAAACCATTGCCATGCGCCGCGATCGCGGCACGACCCCGATTGGGCAGGCAGGAATGTCTGCGCGCCGCTACCTGCGACATGGCCGGGTGCTGCGCCCGCTTTTGGGTGTTGCCAAGACTGACTTGGTGGCGACCCTGACGGCACGCGGGCAGGCGTGGATCGAAGATCCTTCCAACATCGACGACAAGTTCGAGCGTGTGCGCGTGCGCAAGGCGTTTGAGGCGGGGGCATCACGCCCGCCCGATATAACCGCCGACGCATCGGCGCGCCGTGAACTTGAAACGGGCATTGGCCGATTGCTGGCCGGGGCGGTGACCCTGCACGCGAGCGGGGTTGCGATCCTTAACCCGGATGTGCTGCTGGATCCGAAAACAGATCGCAACGCCGCGATCCATGCGCTGGGGCAGGTGGTGCGTACAGTGGGGGGTGCCGGATATATGCCTGCGCTTGATAAACTGCGCGGTGCGCTTGATCGCCTTGGTGCGGATAAAACAGCCCGCATCAGTCTGGGCGGCTGCGTCTTGCACGGTCGGAAAGGCGGGATTTGCGTTTATCGCGAATTTGGCCGAATGGCGCAGGATCCGATTGCGTTGGATGGCGAATCACTCACACGATCTTTGGTTGTGCGGTTTGATAATCGCTTTGAATGGCAGCCAGATGACGCTGAACTTTCAGGGCAAACTGGACGTTGGATCGCCCCGCTTGGCCTTTGTGATGTGTTTCACACGAAGTCTTTTCGTGCCGCATTGGGCGAAATTGCACCATTTATTGGTAATTTACCGCGCGCAGCCCTTGCATCCATGCCTGCACTCTACGATAAAGAAGGCTTGTTATCTGTTGGCGGGCTTGAGGTTTCGGAGCTTTCCGACGTACTATCCGCCGCCGGTTGCGGACGGCCTCTGGGCAGGGACCTGATCGCGTCTGGTGGCAGTTGGCAGTTTGCGCCGCAAGTACCTTTGTGGGAAAGTGGTTTCAAATCGTCACCGAAACCCGACAACCTACTTGCGTAAGCGGGGCTTATGACTATTTGATTGTCAGACCCTGCGCAGGAAGTTTTGCGTCACGGCACACACAAATTGCGACCAGTAGCTTGGAATGAATATGGGAAAAAATCTCGCACTGTGGGTTATTATCGCCATCCTTTTGGTGGCGCTGTTTAACCTGTTTCAGTCGCCCTCCGGACGGTCCGGTCAGTCGTCGCTGGCATTTTCGGACTTCCTGGCCGAAGTGGATTCAGGTCAGATTTCCGAAGTCACCATCCAGGGCAACAACCTGACTGCAGAAACGCGCGACGGTCGCTCTGTTAATGTTTACACCCCGGATTATCCGAACCTAGTTGAAAAGCTGAACGACAAGGGCGTGCGCATCATCGCACAGCCTGAAGAAAGCCTGTCTCCGTTGATGAGCGCTTTGATCAGCTGGTTCCCGATGCTTCTGATCATCGGTGTCTGGATCTTCTTCATGCGCCAGATGCAGGGCGGCGGCGGCAAGGCCATGGGCTTTGGCAAGTCCAAGGCCAAGATGCTGACAGAGAAGTCCGGCCGCGTGACCTTCGAAGATGTCGCCGGTATTGAAGAAGCCAAAGGCGAGCTTGAAGAAGTCGTCGACTTCCTGCGCGATCCGCAGAAGTTCCAGCGCCTTGGCGGTAAAATCCCCAAAGGCATGCTGCTTGTCGGTCCTCCGGGTACCGGTAAAACGCTGCTGGCGCGTGCGATTGCCGGTGAAGCAAACGTTCCGTTCTTCACCATCTCGGGTTCTGACTTCGTTGAAATGTTCGTCGGTGTCGGTGCATCGCGTGTGCGTGACATGTTCGAACAGGGCAAGAAAAACGCACCTTGCATCATCTTCATCGATGAAATCGACGCTGTCGGCCGCCATCGTGGTGCCGGTCTTGGCGGCGGTAACGATGAACGCGAACAGACGCTCAACCAGCTCCTCGTCGAGATGGATGGTTTCGAAGCCAACGAAGGTGTGATCCTTGTGGCTGCTACCAACCGTCCGGACGTTCTGGACCCTGCATTGCTGCGTCCGGGTCGTTTCGACCGTCAGGTCGTTGTGCCGAACCCGGATCTGGAAGGCCGTGAACGCATTCTGGGTGTTCATGCGCGTAAAGTCCCGCTGGGTCCGGATGTCGATCTGCGCACGGTTGCACGTGGTACCCCGGGCTTCTCGGGCGCGGATCTGGCAAACCTTGTCAACGAGGCAGCTTTGCTTGCGGCCCGTCTTGGCAAGCGTGTTGTCACCATGGCTGATTTCGAAAACGCCAAGGACAAGGTCATGATGGGGGCTGAACGTCGCTCCATGATCATGACCGATGACGAGAAAAAGCTGACCGCCTATCACGAAGGTGGTCACGCACTGGTCGCACTCCATACGCCTGCGTCTGATCCGATCCACAAGGCCACCATCATCCCGCGCGGTCGCGCACTGGGTATGGTGATGCGTCTGCCGGAACGTGATCAGGTGTCCAAATCCTACGAACAGCTGATTTCCGACCTTGCGGTTGCCATGGGTGGCCGCGTTGCCGAGGAAATCATCTTTGGCAAGGACAAGGTCACCACGGGGGCATCTTCGGACATCAACATGGTGACGCAATATGCGCGCAAGATGGTGACTGAGTGGGGCTTCTCCGACAAGCTCGGGAATGTCAAATACGTTGATAACCAGGAAGAAGTGTTCCTTGGTCACAGCGTTGCCCAGCACAAAAACGTTTCGGAAAAAACAGCACAGCTGATTGACGAAGAAGTCCGTCGTTATTCCGACGAGGCTTATGAATTCGCCAAGCGCGTTCTGACCGAACATCTTGATGACCTGCATAAGCTTGCAAAAGGTCTTCTGGAATATGAAACCCTGTCGGGCAAGGAAATCGACGCGCTGCTGCGTGGCGAGGAAATCAACCGTCCGGGCCATACTTCGGGTGGCGGCAAGGATGCAGGTGGTGGACGTCGCTCTACGGTGCCAAGCACCGGCGGTGCCCGCAAGGATAACCCTGGTGACGGCGGCGGGGACCTTTCCCCGGAACCGCAACCGGGAAGCTAACAGAAAGAGACTGATGGACGAGATCAAACGATCGGTCCTGCGAAGCCCCGCCGATGTGCGGGGCTTTGCCGATTTTGAAGGACCGCTTTACTACGCACCGACCGGTTTCATCGACCATGCCGATGATCCCAATACCTTGCCACTTGCCGGATCACGCCGGGGTTTTTCGGCACTTGAAATCATCCGTCGCCGCGAAGGTGGCGGTGCTGAAAGCATGATCCTGCCGCTGCTTGCCCTTGAAGGCTGGGTGCAAAATAGTGGCCGGGTTGATGAAATCAATGCGGTGCTGGACCGCCTGATGGCCAAACGCCCTGATTATGCCGGGCTTGATATGGCGTCCTGCCATGTGATGGGCATCATAAATGTCACGCCTGACAGCTTTTCCGATGGCGGCGATTACAACACCACCGAACAGTCTGTGGCACGCGCCATGGCGATGATAGAGCAGGGCGCATCGATCATTGATGTCGGCGGCGAATCAACCCGTCCGGGGGCCGATACCGTTTCCGAGGACGAGGAAATCAATCGTGTAGTCCCGGTGATCCGCGAATTGGCATCCAAGGGGCACGTTGTTTCGATCGACACCCGCCATGCGGGCGTGATGGAGGCCGCGATTGAGGCCGGTGCTGCGATCATTAATGACGTTACCGGTCTTGAAGGCGATGAACGCTCGATGGAGGTTGCCGCTGCATCTGGCAAACCGGTGATGCTGATGCATATGCAGGGTGAACCGGGCACCATGCAGGCCGACCCGAAATATGATTGCGCGGTGCTTGATATCTATGACTATCTGCTCGATCGCATCGAAAGCTGCGAGCGGGCGGGTATTTCACGCGATCGCATCTGCATCGATCCGGGCATCGGCTTTGGCAAGACGCTGTCGCACAATCTTGAACTGCTGTCGCGCTTGGCCATTTTCCATGGATTGGGCTGCCCGATCCTGCTGGGAACCTCGCGCAAGTCATTCATCGGCAAGATTGATCCCAAGGCCGACCCGAAGCAGCGTCTGGGTGGTTCAATCGCGTCTGCGGTCAATGGATGGCGTCACGGGGTTCAGATGATCCGCGTGCATGATGTGCCCGAAACCGTGCAGGCGATTTCTGTGGCCAGTTCCACATCTATTGTCTGACGGTGTGTTTGGCGCATCGTCTGCACGTATAGCTTGTAATTTTATCGACATCGTTTAAAACATGGCTCGCAATCGCAAGCAGGCTTGGCTTCTGATCGATTGCGAGCTTTTTTGCGGCAAGTTCGATTCTGGCATTTTCTGACCATTTAAGGTTGATACTTGCAGAATCGGTCCTTTGACCACATACCAATAGGTATCAAACAAAAGTGACATCAAAGTCACAGTTGATGGTTGGACAACAAGCGAACGCGAAGGTCTTTAGATGAACGAGATTGGCGGTCTGACACAGCCGTTCCCTGCTGATGTCAGGTCTGGCTGGAATGCTATGACGCACTGTGTATATGTCGTGGAAGATAACACCGATCTGAACAAGGATCTGTGTGAGTATCTTGAGATGTGCGGTTTCGATGTGGTCGGTTGTGAAACCGGTGCTGCATTTTACCGCGCACTTGCTGCGCGTAAACCTGATGCGGTCATTCTTGATATTATGCTGCCCGACGCGGATGGCTATGAGCTGGCTCAGCATGTCCGCAAAACCGTTGACTGCGGCATCATGATGCTGACCTCGCTTTCGGGAATGGACAATCATCTGACCGGCTATAAATCCGGTGCCGATGTCTATTTGACGAAGGACAGCCCGCTATCGGTGATCGAAGCCGCCCTCAAACCGCTTCTGCGCCGCGCGTCACGCTCAGATAACGAAGCGGCGGCTGAAACGGCAATTCCCGAGGATAGCTGGGTTCTTGATATGCTTAACTGGACCCTGCGCAATCCCCAAGGCAATGAAGCCAAATTGACGGCGACGGAACGCACCATCGTCAAGATCCTGATTGATGCCAATGGGGCGTGGCTGACGCGCCCTGAAATCGTCGAAGCCTTGGGTAAGGCCGACACGGCCGAAAACTGTCGTAATCTGGATACGGCAATCCGTCGCGTGCGTCAGAAAATCATCAAGGAAATCGGTGAAGAACTGCCTGTGCGAACGGCTTACGGTCGCGGCTATGCCTTTACGTCACCCGCCGCCATTGCCGGCGAGGCCGAGGCTTCCTGATCCGTCTGTTTCCCACCCAAATAACGTGCGGCCAGCTACTCGCACGGTAAAAGCAGGCAAAGCTCGATGCTGCGTGCGCCCTTCTGGCGCAGGGTGATCGATCCCCCATGCGCAACGACAATACGTTGCGAAATATGCAGTCCGAGTGCGCGCTGTAGTGACTGGCTTTCCATATCGCGCCTGAACAGCGCATCGGAAATCATGGCGATCTCGTCTTCATCAAGTTCTTCACCGCGGCAGGGGATGCTGATTTCGACCCGCATCTCGGAATGTCGGTGAGTACTGATGTGGATCGGTGCCCCGTGCGCAAAGCGGCGTGATGTTTCAACCAGGTTCGTGATCGCAAGCCCCATCAGGGTTTCGTCGATAAAGACCTCGATACCTGTGGTTCGGCTCAATGCCGCCTGAACTTCCGCACCTTCGCGTGTGGTCTGGGCGACAAATTCCTGAAGAAACCGGTTGATCGGAACTGTCTTGCGCGCAAGTGACAGTTCCTGGGTATCGATACCGTCCTTGGTCAGGAAAATATCGACAAGGCGCGCCAGTTTCTGCGCCTGAAGCTGAATGCGTTGCAAACGTTCAAGAACGTCATCCTTGTGGTTCGTAAGACGCAGCATCAGCATTTCCGATGATCGCTGGATCACGGCAAGCGGCGTTCGGAATTCATGCGACAGCATCGAAATCAGTTTGCGCTGTTCCTCGACCAGCGAGGTGGTTTCTTCTGCCTTGCGCACGACAGTGACCCGTTCCTTGTCCATGCGCGACAACCGCATCGTCATGATGATGCCCATCCCGACAAGGTGGAACATCAAGGTGTAGCTGTGCAGTTCCAGACGCAATCTGGTCGCATCGATCACCCCCGAAAGGGCAAGCTGGATCATGATCGCCGCTCCGGTCGGGACGGCCAGAACCACAAGGAACGCCCAGTAACGCGGGTTGTGGATGTCTTCAAACGCCCGTTTGATCAGAATTGCGCACATCGTGGCCATAAAGACCGAATGGCTTGGCACGATATAGGTGCCAAAGACGGTGTACAGATCGGTGGTCGCCCCGGCCGCAAAGGCCAGAACGAAAAACCCGTACGCGCAACATATCTTGTAGGCCAAAGGATACTTCTTTTTGGCGTCAATGATGTAGAGCCACAGGAACACCGTAACGCCATAGGTAACGATGTTGGCTGTTCCCAACAAAAAGTCATTCAGCCACGGTATTTCCGGTCGTAGTTCGCTTAAGACCACGCCATTGACGACGGCCGCTGTGACACCGATTGCTAGGACCCAGATGCTGTACAAAACGACAATCCGATCCCGGGCAATCAGACCAAGCGCCAGATAGGCTAACCCCAATGCCAGAATGAAGCCAAAGAAAACATTCGACGCCAGATCACGGAAGGACAGCGAGGAAACCAGGTCGGTTGCCGGCCAAAGTGTCATCCAGATCAGATTGGCGCTATTGCTTTGCGACCGGACATAAAGGCGATAGTCGCCCGGCTCCATCAGGGGCAGGGCGGCAATATGTGTTCGTCCGCCATATTGGCGTGCGCTGGCGGGGACATGATCGCCAAGACGGGTATGCCAGACCGGATCACCCAGTCCATCGGGCACCAGAAACACATCAATGAAATTCAGATAGTTCGGCCCGATTTCAAGCAGGGCACGTTTCGTCATGTCATTGCTGATGGTGAGATCAAGCTGATGCCAGATCACATCGCGGGTATACCCAAAGGACGGTATGGCAGGTGACTGCTGAAAGGCTGCATCTGGCAGGGCCTGGATCTCTTCAAAGCCAAGTTTGCGTGTGGTGTCGGCAAAGGACGCAACAAACCGGGTGATCTCAATCGGTTCTGTGACATTGCCCGGCAGAACCAGATGATCCTCATCACCATCCGGCATCACCGAAGATTGCGCGTTTGCACCGTGCCATGGCATCAAAACCATGGTTGCAATGATGAGCAACACCAATGCCGCCGCCAAAGCTACAGCGGGCAGGGAATGTGTCATTGGCGAAGTGAACAGCGGCGATCTGATCGTCATGGCCGGTCCCCTTCATGGGACGTCTCGGTATAGCCAAGTGGGAAGCCAGCCCTGTTTTCATTGTTCCTCAGTACCGTCATGTCGCGGTCATAGGGCAGTTTGATCAGGATTGTTGTTCCGCCTTCTTCGCCAACACTAACCGACAGGGATCCGTCATGGGCCTCGATGATGCGTTTGGTCAGATGCAATCCAAGCCCGACCCCCTGGATTTTGACCGAATCCCGTCCGCGGTAAAAGGCGTTCAAAACATTCTGCAGATCGTCGGCGGCAATGCCCGGGCCTTCATCAACGACCCGGATATAGACATAGCCATTGGCAGCCCTTTCGGCTGAAATCCAGACGGCAGCACCCGGCGCATATTTTCGCGCATTCTCGATCAGGTTGATCAGCGCACGTTCCATCAGGATCCGGTCAATCTCGACGATCACAACATCGCTTTGAATCAGGCTGATATTCTGGCCGGGGACCTCGCGTTGGCGCTGTGCGATCAAATCGCGCAGAAACGCATCGATGGCAACAGCCTCACGCGTGGTGGTGAATGTCGCGCTATCAAGGGTTTCCTTGGTCAGGAACGCATCGACAAGGCCCGAAAGCTGCCGGGCATTGGACTGGATCGTCGACAGCCGGTTCAAAACGCTTTCAGGTTCCTTTTGCAAATGTAGTCCGAGGATTTCAGCAGACCGCTGAATGATCGCAAGCGGGGTTCGGAATTCATGTGACAGCATGGTGATAAAGGTACGCTGTTCACTGGCAAGCTGGTCGGCCCGCTGGCCGGAGGCAAGGGCATCAACACGCCGGTTGATCACGCCATAGGTGCGATAGGCCATGGCGATGGCGACCAGCACAAGCTGAATAAACGAACTGAGGGCAAAGATGCTTGTGGTAAATCCGTTGACCGGCAACCACCCGATCAGCAGCAGCAAATGCGCCATCGCCCCGATGGTCGGAACACCAAGCGCGACCATCAAATAACTCATCTGGAATGTGTGCTTCTGGCGATATCCGCGATACATCAGATTGATCAGCAAAACCGCAAGCAGGAATATCTGAGGCCCGAAAAACACTTTGGCATACAGGATATACCAGTCCGATGTGGCGGTCAGAAAACCTGCCATCGCCAGAAACGAATACCCGATCATGATCCTAAACAGCGGCCGGTTCTCGCGATCAAGACGGGTCATATAGCTCCACATCATGATGCTTGTACCAAGCGCAAACGCCGTTCCGGTTCCCGTCACGAAGTCCGAGGCCAACGACCATAACGGTTTGAAAATCAGTTGGGCATAGCCCGTCACCCCGAACGAAATCAGAAATAGCGAAAAGATATAACCCGAATACCAAAGAACAGACCGATCCCCCGACATCACGCCAAACGCGAAATAAATCCCGAATGCAAGAAGCAGAACACCAAGGGTTGCCCCCTTGATGAAACTGTTGCTGCCAGATTTGGTAATCAGCGCCGTATCGGGCAGGAGTTCGGCCTCAAAGACATGCGCGCTGTTGGTATGGACCGCGATAACCAGCCAATATTCGCCAAGTGACAGTTTCGGCCATTCGGCAACGTGCGAAAGATTTTGCAGGCCACCCTTGGCTCTTGGAATTCGGTCGCCGAGATGTTCCTGCCAGATGATCTGGCGCGCGTCATTTGACAGGATGCTAATCTCGATATCATTCAGATACACATGTCCGATATCGATAAAGGCGCTTCTTCCCGTTCGTCCGGGCTGATCAACGATTTTGACCGGCGCGCGATACCAGATGGTGCGATCTGTATAGCCCGGACCGCGTGCCTCAAGGACAGAGGCGAATTCAGATTCGGCAATCGACGGGATTTTGAATGTGCTTTCCACTTTGCGGTCTGTCACCAACCGCGTCAGATAGCGGTTCAGATTGATAACTTCCGCAGGTCCGCTGGGCGGCAGGACGAGTGTTTTGGCAACCTCATGCGCAGCAATTTTGGGTCCGTAAACGGCAAAAATGCCGGACGCGGTCACAATCAACATCGCAAAAAGAAACATATTCAAGCGGATGCTGCGCAAAATTCCCCCGGTTTCAGCCCCTTCATCTTGTGATAGCGGGTTTTTGACCGAAGGTCATCGCTTTTATCCGAATATCGCCGTGTTTGCCTGTTAACGGATTGATTGCCAGTTTGGCACTAGAATAGGCGCTGAAATATGCCGATTGCCGGTGGCATTGCGCCGCCACTTTGATATAACCGGCAGTCAGAATGAATTGACCGGGCATAATGCCCGCAAAGCAAGCAGAGACACAGAATATGAGCCGCAAGTATTTTGGCACCGATGGCATTCGCGGAACTGCCAATACAGCGCCGATGACCGCAGAAGTCGCCCTGAAAGTCGGGATGGCTGCCGGCCATTATTTCACCCGTGGTGATCACCGCCACAAGGTCGTGATTGGCAAGGATACCCGACTGTCGGGCTACATGCTTGAACCCGCCCTTGTTGCCGGTTTCACCTCGATGGGGATGGATGTCATGCTGGTCGGCCCAATGCCGACCCCGGCGGTCGCCATGCTGACCAAATCGATGCGCGCTGATATCGGTGTGATGATCTCGGCCTCCCACAACCCGTTCCAGGATAACGGCATCAAGCTGTTTGGCCCGGATGGCTTCAAGCTGTCGGACGAGGTCGAACTTGAAATCGAAGCCCTGATGGAAAGCGATCTTTCGGGCAAACTGGTGCCGGCCAATGCGCTGGGCCGTGCCAAACGCATTGATGATGCGCCCGGCCGTTATATCGAGGCCGTCAAATCATCCCTGCCGGGCACCGTCACGCTTGAAGGTCTGCGCATCGTGCTTGATTGCGCCCATGGTGCCGGCTATTCCGTTGCGCCCAAGGTTCTGCGTGAACTGGGTGCCGACGTAATTGAAATCGGCACCAGCCCGAATGGTCTGAACATCAATGATCAGTGCGGGTCGACCTACACCAAAACCATGTGTGACCGGGTTCTGGCCGAAAAGGCCGATGTCGGGATTGCCCTTGATGGCGATGCCGACCGCGTCCAGATGTGTGATGAAAAGGGACATCTGATCGACGGTGACCAGTTGATGGGCCTTGTCGTAACCCACTGGAAACGCACCGGTCAGCTGCGCGGTAACGCGCTGGTCGCAACCGTGATGTCGAACCTTGGTCTTGAACGCTACCTTGAAAGCAACGATGTCCGTCTGATCCGCACCAAGGTTGGTGATCGCTATGTTGTCGAACAGATGCGCGCCCTTGATTGCAATGTCGGCGGTGAACAGTCGGGCCATATCGTGCTGTCCGACTTCGCATCGACCGGAGATGGCCTGTTGGCAGCCCTTCAGGTGCTGGCCGTCCTTGCCAGCCGCGAAGGCCCGGTGTCTGAACTCAGCCGCGTGTTCGAACCGCTGCCGCAGATCCTGAAAAATGTGCGCTACAGTGCCGGTTCTGATCCGTTGGCGCAAAGCAGCGTCATCGAAGCCATATCCCTGGCAGAACGGGCCTTTAACGGTGACGGTCGTATCCTGATCCGTAAATCTGGCACCGAACCGCTGATCCGTGTGATGGCCGAAGGCGATGACGCGATTAAGGTCGAACAGATCGTTGATGGCATCGTTGCCGAAATCACCGCTGTTGCCGGTTAACCGGTCATTGTGACGAAAACCTGATATCTGCAGGATAAGGAAGGGTCGTATGAAGGGTCGTGTCTTGATTATTGCCGGGTCGGATTGTTCCGGTGGGGCCGGAATTCAGGCCGATATCAAATCGGTGACGGCCCTTGGCGGCTATGCTGCAACTGCGATAACGGCCCTCACGGTGCAAAATACCACCGGAGTCTTCGATGTTCTTGGCATCGATCCCGACATGATCGTCCATCAGGCCACCGTGACGATTGATGATATTGGCGCGGATGCGCTTAAAACCGGGATGCTGCATTCGGTGCCGGTCATTACCGCCGTGGCGGAATTCATCAAATCAAAGGCTGCTGGTATTCCGGTCGTTGTAGACCCGGTGATGGTGTCGCAAAGCGGTTCACGCCTGCTTCAGGAAGACGCGGTAGAGGCCCTTATCACCCATATGGTGCCGCTTGCGACCGTGCTGACACCAAATATTCCAGAGGCCGAAGTATTATCAGGTATGAAAATCACCAGCGAAGCTGATATGATTGCTGCAGCGCACAAAATTGGTGATCTCGGTTGCGAGGCTGTCCTGATCAAAGGTGGTCACGCCGACGGGGACAAAATCGTCGATATCTTGTGGCGCCGGGATCGCGATATCGAAGGTTTCGAAGATACGCGCATTCCGTCTGAGAATAATCATGGTACGGGCTGCTCGCTTGCAAGTGCCATTGCAACCGGGCTGGCTCAGGGCATGGGATTAAGTGATTCCGTTGCCCGTGCGCGGGCATATGTCCGTGAAGCCATCCGAACCGCACCGGACTTTGGCAAAGGAAACGGTCCGCTAAACCATGCGCATCCTGTGACCGGTTAGTAAAATGAAGACAATAGAGATCAAGGATTTTACCCACTTTCTCGAGGAGGTAAGGTCTCATTCCACTTGGACTTGGTCACTATTCCGTGGTCAAGCAGACTTAGAATGGTCACTGAAGCCTAAGCTGGCTAGGACAGCATTCGGTAGCCGCTCCGAACGAGAACTGTTCGATGCTTGGAAGAGGCGAGCTCGCGAATTCGTACCTCTTTTACCTGCGAACGACTGGGAGTGGCTTATGCTTGCCCAGCATCATGGATTGCCAACTAGGCTTCTTGACTGGACCCAAAACCCTCTCGTCGCCGGCTTTTTTGCTTGTAAGGATCATCCGACTAAAGACGCTGCTATTTGGATGCATCGTCCACAGAAAATTCTCAGTCCGAAAGCAATAGAAAAGAATCCGTTTGAAATCTCAGAAGTCTGCCTGTTAAGGCCATCGAGCGTTAGCCCTCGAGTGGCCTCGCAATCAGGGATGTTCACAGTGCATGGTCAGCGATGCTGGGACTTGCTCGACAGCACAAAATCGGAAACGATCAAGTATCAAATAGACTCTAAGCTCAAAACTCAGTTTATGGATGAACTGTCTTTTCTTGGGGTCAATTATGCAAAGGTGTTTCCAGATTTGGATGGTTTAGCTCGACAGCTAACTTGGGTGTGCGAGCGCGGTGATGATTTGGAGCGAGAGATTACTTAACGCTTGATATTTGGCGTGTCTGTTGAACGAATACTGAGCAAGAGTTTATCGATGAAGGCGACAGTGAGTATCGGGTTTTATACCGATTAAATGGTTGGTTACGGTTTTGAGCGCTAGGTGCTAAATGAATACAAGAATGCTGCGCCGTGCGATTCTGGCTGGCGGGATCGCCGTTCTGGCCGTCGTCAGTTTCGGCAACCCGCACCGTCATGTTGCCGACCTTTTCTGGCCGGGTGATGCCGCACCCTGGGAACATGTCACTGCGGTCTATGTCCCCGATGTCGACCAACCTACCCGGGTCAAGATATCCGAGGCCACCTATGACGATCTTGCAGCCTGCCGCGATCACGTAATGGAACAGGCGGCCGCGCAGGGCGACCCAAACCTTGAAAAGGGTCGCTTTGAATGCGCCATCGGATTTTATGCCGACAAGGATGATGGCACGGGCGGCGAATACCGCCTGATCGTCAAGTAAGTAATCAGTTGTCCTGTTTGTTCGAAGGCTAAAGCACGTACCAAAGCAATGCGGGCAGGGCGATGGCAGCCAGGAAGCTTGAACTGATCACCACACCGGCGACTTCTTCCGGCTCGCGGTTATAAAGCTGCGCAAACAGGTAGCAGAACACAGCCACCGGCATCGAACATTGCAATATCACAACGCCGCGTTCCATGCCGGTCAGTCCCATGACTTCCGACAGACCCAAACCAACCCCGAAACCCATACCAAGGCGCAGCACACTCAATGCCGTGCTGCGTGCAAGGCTGACCGGGCGTAGTTTGGCGAGTGATACACCAAGGGTAAACAGCATCAACGGAATGGTCAGTTGCCCGATCAGGTTGGTGGTGTTGTAAAGCCATTCGGGCACCGGCGTTTCAGTGGCAAGGAACCCCGTGGCAATCAGGGTTGCCGGAATGATCGGCATCTTGGCAAGCGACTTGATCGAAAAGCTGCCCGATACGAACGCAACACCGATGGTCAACTGGATCACGACATAGGCGGCAAAGAACGCCACCGAAAGCGCCAAGCCTTCCTGCCCATAGGCCAGCATACACAGCGGCAAGCCAACGTTGCCGACATTTGGCCAGGTCAGCGATTGCAGATAAGTGCGCGGCGACAGGTTAAAGACCTTAAGCACCGGCCAGCCGATCAGGGCAAAGATCACATTGGCTGCAAGGGCGGCTGTCCCCATCAGAACCAGCGTATCACCGCCTAGCTCCACCGTCGCAAGGGCGGCAAAGGTCAGACAGGGTGTCGCGAAATAGGTGACGATGGATGTGACAAGGTTGGTGTCAAAATGTTTGCCAGCACGGGCCCAGAAATATCCCAGTCCGGTGGTGATGAAAACCGGGGCCAAAATCGCAAAAATATCGGCAAACATAGAACGTTATTCCTTGAAGATCTTTTTATCGTGGCGCGTGACTTGAAGCGAAATTGTCACGTCTTTCAGTTGCTCTGCAAGTGAATAATGGTAATACCAATTTCTTTTCCGCACCCCGGAAAAAGGTTTGAGGCTTGTGAAGTCTTGCTTTTGCAAATGCCTTTGCGCCATTGTGGGCGAAACCCGACCATGCAAAAGGCCCCTTGATGACCGGTTCTTCGAACGAAACTGTGAAGCGTCACCTGATTGATCCGGCGCCGCGCTTTCGCGATCAACGCAACCCGGTTCCGGCTGTCTTTCTGGATCGGGACGGGGTGATTAACGAGGAAGTCCACTACCTGTCAGATGTTGCCGATCTTAAACTGATCAACGGCACGGCAGAGGCGATCAAACGCCTCAATGATGCAGGCATCCCGGTGATTGTCGTCACCAACCAGTCTGGTGTCGCGCGGGGCTATCTCACCGAAGACCAGCTTTTTGAAATCCACAAGGCATTGGTTGCCATGCTTGCCGATCACAAGGCATCGGTGCAGGGCATCTATTATTCGCCCTATCATCCAAGCGGGCAGGGCGATTATCGCCGCGAAAGTACGTGTCGCAAACCAGAACCCGGCATGCTTCTGGCTGCAAGTGACGAGTTTGCCATCAACCTCTCTGAAAGCGTCCTGATCGGTGATCGCATCAATGATATCCGTGCCGGGCACGCGGCGGGCACAAAGGCCATCATCGTCAGAACCGGCCACGGCGCAAAGGAAGCCATCCTGCCCGAGGCCCGGGAGGCAGATTTTATTGCCGATGATCTGGCTATGGCGGTTGATCACATCCTGACCAAGCGGCAATAGGGCGCGTTTCAGGCAGGCCGTGGCTAACCATTGCCAAGACAAAAGTTCTGCCACATCTCCCGACAGGCTTCTTCGAACTCGGCTGCGACAGCAGGCGCGTGGAAGGCACGGCTGCCCCGGATGCGATCGCGCATGTTTTCGCGAATGCTGGCCAGCGCCTTAAGGTCGGATGCCAGCATGATGCACTTGTCGACATAGCCCTTTTCGGTTTCGGCACATAGCGCGCCAAGCCCGATATCGCTTAGAACCGCAAGGCCAAGCCGTGATCCCGGCCGATCATCGGCCAGCGACACGAACGGAATGCCAAACCAAAGCATCTCGTAATAGTTTTCAAGGCTGATGGCCGGAAATGGCGCCAGCCCGATATCAATCTGGGCATAAAGGGCTGGTCGATCCTGGGGCTTTACCTTGCCCGCCAGATCAAGCCGGTCGCGCTTGATCCCGGCCTGCCGGGTACGATCAAGGAACGTTTTGGCGGCATAGGAATCTTCAAGCACGTCATCCTGAATGACGATGCGGCTGTTGCTGACCTTGTTTAATATCCGCGCAAAGCAGTTCAGTGTTTCATTGCTGATATTGGCCAACCGATCAATGCAGCCAAACCGAATGATCTCTTCGCCGACGGCTGCCGGAAGGGGTGCCAATGGCAAGGCATCGTCAAGTTCCGCCGGAAGGTATGGGCCAAGTGCTAGCGGATAGGGACGCTCGGCAAACATCTTGTTTTCGGCAAGTCCGCCGCCAAACACTTCCTTGTGCCCGATAAGGTAATCCATCTCGGCCATGCCGGTGGTGATCGCAGACAGGCTGGCTTGCACCGGGGCGGCCTTAAGGGCAAACACCTCAATCGGTTGGGTTGGATGAACGCCACAGACATCAATCAGGATATCGACCTTGTCCTTGCGAATGCGATCGGCAATCTGCATCGGATCCTGCCCGCACACTTCGCGCCAGCCATCGGCCATCACCTGCCATTGCCGTGTGACGTCATCAGGCCGCGGGGTCGCGGAATACAGGAACAGCTCGATCTCATGCCGGTTCAGGTGGCGGGCAAGTGCACTCAAAAGGCTGGATGATGCATGCTTGCAAAAGAACGGCGAGAGCCATCCAATACGAAGCCGCTTGTCGGATTGTCGGGTGTTGGCAAAGGCCGGTTTGGCGGCAATCGGCATATGATGCTTGGCCCATGCCTTGGCGGCCTTGCTATGGGTGGCCCCATCGGTTGTGCCAAGCTTCGCACGCGTCCGGATCAGAAGCGCATCGGCCGTGGCGTTGTCCAGTGATGTCTCTATCAGGATATCAAGTGTCTTGATTGTGCTATCAAGGTCGCCACAGCGCAGCGTGATATCGGCCAGAACCAGATCAATCTCAACGGTGTCCTTGGTCAGGCGGCGCGCGGTCTTTAAAATCGCGATCGCCTTGGCATATTGCCCTTGATGCGCCAGTGACTGCCCCAGCCCGCGAAGGCCCGGAACGTATTTGGCATCGATGCTTAGTGCTCGCTGATAAAGGTTCTGTGCCAGTTCCGGATAACCAAGACGCAGGAAGGCCGACCCCACCCGGCAAATCAGTTCCGGGGAAATGCCCGCGGCCTCGGCGGCATGTTCAAGCGATTTAAGGGCGGCTTCTTCCTGTCCCAGATCATGCAAGGTCTGCCCGAACAGCAGCAATCCCTCATAATGATTTGGCTTCAGGCCAAGCAACCGGCCCAAAAGATCCATCGCCTGACCCAAATGGCCGCGCGGAATTTCAAGCCGTGCCAGATGATAAAGGGCGGTGGGGAAATCCCCGTGGTAACTCAATGCCTGCTTGAACTGATCAATCGCCTTGTCAATCTGACCCGAACTTTCCAGCGCAATCGCATAGTTACACCGGACCGCCGGGTTGGCGGCAAAACTTGTCAGGCAGTTTTCAAAAAGTTCAAGCGCCTCGCCATGGCGGCCAAGGCCAGTCAGAAGGGTGGCAAGAAGGTGCTCCGCCTCCGCATTGCCCGGTGACATGGCCAATGCCGCGCGATAGATTTTCTCGGCTTCTTCGGGGCGATTGCCCTCATGCGCAGTCAGTCCGCGACGCAACAGTGTCTTGAGTTGGTCGGACATGGGGTTGCGGATCTCCACCTGATGGTCTGGATAAGGGCCTCGGCCCAAGCAGTCTTGCCTGACATTAAAGGGTTCAGCCCGTCCTTTAAAGCATGCAGTTACCAGATCGCGGATTACCGCCTGAAATGCAGGTAAAAAAGAACCCCGAACCTGTATGAGGGTCCGGGGTCAGAATGGGAGTGGGAGAATCGCCTGGCGGCGATAATCCCCCATACGATATGTGTTGTTTGGTTAGAGGTCGCCTATTCAATGGAATAGTTTTCCGGGTATTTGGGATAGGTCGCATGGTCAATCGTCGCAAAACCTGTGAACTGGCTCACAAAATTGCACGCTGACACTGGTGGATGGGCGTTTTCAGGCAAACTCTGAGGATAGAAAGCGCTGCCAAAAACGCGTTCGCAGTTCGCGGGCAAAGTGATGCGCGTGTAGCAATCGTACCAAATGACGGATTTTGGCGAAATTTTCGGGCAAAAAACTGTCAAAGCGCGCGAATACTGTGCTAGAACGCACCTATATACAAAGGGCATCGGGGATGCTGACCCCGTACCCGAAAGAAACGCCACCAGTGATTTAAAGAGAGGTTCCTTCCATGCCGGAATATCGGTCCCGTACAACAACACATGGCCGCAACATGGCTGGTGCGCGCGGCCTTTGGCGCGCCACTGGCATGAAAGACGAAGACTTCGACAAGCCGATCATTGCGGTCGTCAACAGCTTCACCCAGTTCGTGCCCGGTCACGTGCACCTCAAAGACCTTGGTCAGATGGTCGCGCGCGAGATCGAGGCATCCGGCGGTGTCGCCAAGGAATTCAACACCATTGCCGTTGATGATGGCATCGCGATGGGCCATGACGGCATGCTCTATAGCCTGCCGTCGCGCGAAATCATTGCTGATTCCGTCGAATACATGGTCAATGCCCATTGCGCCGATGCGATGGTCTGCATTTCCAACTGCG
Organism: Thalassospira indica; assembly: GCF_003403095.1. Classification (NCBI taxonomy): domain Bacteria; kingdom Pseudomonadati; phylum Pseudomonadota; class Alphaproteobacteria; order Rhodospirillales; family Thalassospiraceae; genus Thalassospira; species Thalassospira indica. Next base: position 2,135,916 of record NZ_CP031555.1, read on the forward strand.
ATAAAATTACCCCGGGCATGTTGATGGCGGCGATGCGCCTTAACGTCCCGTGCGTATTCGTATCCGGTGGCCCGATGGAGGCCGGCAAGGTCACCATCGAAGGCAAGGAACACCACCTTGATCTGGTCGATGCCATGGTGCAGGCCGCCGATCCGAACATCTCCGACGAACAGGTCAAAGTTGTTGAGCGCTCGGCATGCCCTACCTGCGGCTCGTGCTCTGGCATGTTTACCGCCAACTCGATGAACTGCCTGGCCGAGGCGCTTGGTCTCGCACTTCCGGGTAACGGTTCGGTGCTGGCAACGCACGCCGCGCGTCAGGAGCTTTTCCTTGAGGCGGCCCGGACTTCGGTCAAGCTGGCGCGCCGTTACTACGAAGAAGAAGACGAGGGCGCGACCCCGCGCGGTATCGCAACCTTCAAGGCATTTGAAAACGCCATGGCGCTTGATATCGCCATGGGTGGGTCGACCAACACGGTTCTGCATTTGCTGGCGATCGCCAAGGAAGCCGAAGTCGATTTCACCATGACCGATATGGATCGCCTGTCGCGCAAGATCCCGTATCTGTCCAAGGTCGCGCCGAACCATCCCATGTTCCATATGGAAGACGTTCATCGTGCCGGTGGCATCATGCGTATTCTTGGCGAACTTGATCGCGCAGGTCTGCTGCATACTGATGTCTCCACGGTGCATTCCAAGACCATGGCCGACGCCCTTGAAAAGTGGGACATCAAACGCACCACCAACGAGGCCGTGCACAAATTCTTCCGCGCCATGCCGGGCGGGATTCCGACCCAAACCGCGTTCAGTCAGGAACGTTATTGGGACGACCTTGATCTTGATGAGAAAGAAGGCTGCATTCGTGATGTCGCCCATGCCTATAGTCAGGATGGTGGTCTGGCTGTTCTGTTTGGCAACCTGGCTGCCAATGGCTGCGTGGTCAAAACCGGTGGTGTCGACGAAAGCATCCTGAAATTCACTGGGCCGGCCGTGATCTGCGAAAGCCAGGACGAAGCTGTTGCCAAGGTTCTCGGTGGTGAGGTCAAGGAAGGCGACGTTGTCGTCATCCGCTACGAAGGCCCCAAAGGTGGTCCGGGTATGCAGGAAATGCTGTATCCGACCAGCTATCTGAAATCGATGGGGCTGGGTAAAGCCTGTGCGTTGGTTACCGATGGTCGTTTCTCTGGTGGGACGTCGGGCCTGTCGATCGGTCACGTATCCCCGAAGCAGCCGCTGGTGGTGACATCGCGCTGGTCGAACCGGGTGACATGATCGAAATCGACATCCCGAACCGTTCGATCCGCATTGCGGTCGATGATGCGGTTCTGGCCGCCCGCCGTCAGGCGATGGAAGCCAAGGGCCCCGAAGCATGGCGTCCGGCCAAGCCGCGCAAACGCAAGGTCTCAACCGCCCTTCGTGCCTATGCCGCCATGGCCACCAGTGCCGATCAGGGTGCGGTCCGTGACGTCACGCAGGTTGAATTCTGATCTGCGGAGAGTCGCAAGATAACCAAACAAAAAGGGCGCCGTTTGGCGCCCTTTTTTCATTATCGGATTTTGGTGGCTCAGGCCAATGCACTTTCGATTGGCAGGTACTCATAGCCAAGCGCATCTGCCACGGCCTTATAAGTGATCTTGCCCGCATGGACGTTAAGCCCGGCCGCCAGATGCGGATCGTCCTGACAGGCTCTCTTCCATCCCTTGTCGGCCAGGGCCAGGGCAAAGGGCAGGGTGGCGTTATTGAGCGCAAAGGTCGATGTCCGGGCGACCGCACCGGGCATGTTTGCCACGCAATAATGCACGACATCATCGACGATATAGGTTGGGTCGGCATGGGTGGTTGCCTTGGATGTTTCAAAACATCCGCCCTGATCAATCGCCACATCAACAATCACCGAACCCGGCTTCATGCGTGACAGCTGTTCTTTCTTGATCAGTTTTGGTGCCGCCGCACCCGGGACAAGCACTGCACCCACGACCATGTCAGCCTCAAGCACAAGCGCCTCGGTATCATCAATGGTGGCGTATTGGGTTTTGATGCGCGGGCCATACAGATCATCAAGATAGGTCAGGCGTTTGACGTTCTTATCAAGGATGATCACATCCGCGCCCATGCCCGCTGCAATGCGCGCGGCATTGGTACCAACGACACCGCCACCAATGACAACGACCTTGGCCGGCGCCACACCCGGCACACCGCCAAGTAACATGCCCCGTCCGCCATTGGCTTTCTGAAGGGCGGCCGCCCCGACCTGCGGGGCCATGCGACCGGCAACTTCCGACATCGGTGCCAGCAATGGCAAGCCACCTGCGCGGTCGGTGACGGTTTCATAGGCAATTGCGGTGACACCGGATTTGACCAGACCGGCGGTCTGATCGGGGTCCGGTGCGAGATGCAGATAGGTAAACAGCAACTGGCCTTCGCGGAGTTGCTCATACTCGACCTTCTGCGGTTCCTTGACCTTGATGATCATCTCGGCACTGGCAAAGATATCGGATGCGCTGGCCGCAATCGTCGCACCGGCAGCGACATAATCATTATCAGTAAAGCCGATGCCAGCACCGGCCATGGTTTCGACCTGCACCTTGTGGCCATGTGCGACCAGTTCGCGGACCGAACTTGGCGTCAGTCCGACACGATATTCGTGGTTTTTGATTTCCTTTGGAACACCAATCAGCATGTCGTTTCCTCCCGACAAAATCGTGGCAATCGGGGGAACTCCCCGGCGTTTCCGGAGTTTCCCGGGCGGTTGGAATACGATGCCGCCTCTTTTGTTATTATTCTTGAATGATACCCTAAAAATTGGGCAATTAATCTTCATTTCAAGGGGATGTTGGTGGTATCATTGCTATATAATTCAACAGAAACACCATGACGTCAGAGGATTATGCGAATGGAGATGGACGAACGAGATCGGATGATTCTGCGTTTGCTGCAGAAAGACGGTCGCATCAGCAATGCCGAACTTGCTGAAAAGGTGAACCTGTCGGCCTCTGCCTGCCTGCGCCGTGTACGGCTTCTTGAAGAGGCAGGCTTCATTGATCACTACACCATGCTTCTTAATCCCGCGCGGATCGGCAAGCCGGGCAATGCCTTTGTCAATATCGCGATTACCCGCCAAACCCGCGAGGCACTTGAAACCTTTGAACTCGAAATTCAAAAGGTGCCTGAAGTTGTCGAATGTTATTTGCTGGCCGGGCAAAGCGACTATCTTGTCCATGTCGTCTATAGCGACACCGCCGACTATGAACGCATCCATAGTGAAGTCCTGACCCAGCTTCCCGGTGTCGAACGTGTTCAGACTGTCATCACGCTCCGAGAAGTCAAACGCACCACCGAACTGCCGGTCTGAGCTGTGATCTGCCGCCGGATCCCGGTTATTTCACGATATGGAATGTCATGAAGTGATGCCGGGCCAGTGGCGCCTGGTCATCATTGCAGCTGGTGGGGCGGAATGCGACTCGAACAAAAAACTGTACGATATTTGTGGTTTTGTTCAGAATGCGTTATGGTGATTGATTGTATGTGACCGGAATTCATCTAAATTGGTCTCTATTTGGTCAGAAAAATGTATGCGTTTTCAATGCTTCATGAATTTTGTCCAGTTATTCCAATCCTGCAGTTTGACTTTTAGGTGAATTAAAATGCAATAATATGCCCGGGGAAAATACGTTGGGGGAAATTAATCAAATGGAACAAGACAATCTTGTTCGCGCTCGTAGCCATGAGCAGAAACTAAAACGCCGTGCTGATATTCTCGAAGCTGCCCGCAAGCTCTATCTCGTAGGTGATGGAACCCTGCCGTCGGCCGCAGAAGTCGCACGCAAGGCGAACTTGGCCAAAGGCACGCTTTACCTTTATTTTTCAAGCAAGGAAGCATTGTTTCTTGAAGTGTTGCGTCACTTCCAGAAAGAGTGGTTTGAAAACAATCTTGATGTGATTGATCAGGAAGCGCTGCGCCGGCCCGAAGAACGGGATTCAACCCGTGTGGCCCGCCAGTTCGTGCAATATCTGGTCAAGAACGACAAGTTCCTGCATCTCGCATCACTGTCGCAAGGTGTTCTGGAATCTGGCTCCGACGATGAAATGGTCATCAACCAGCGCCGTTTCGTGGCATCCATGGTCAAACGTACCGCCGATGCACTGGCCGAGCTTTATGAAATCACGCCGGATGCCGCCAGCAAGCTGATGCGCTCTTCCTATGCGCTGGTTCTGGGGTTATGGCAGATGTCGCAGCTGCCGGACCGCGTCATCAAGCTGATGGAACAGAACGCGCTCAATAACCTGATCATTGATTTCGAAGAAGCCGCCAAAGAGGCCGTTGTCTCTTACTGGCAGGTTTCAGCACCCGGCATGAAGTGCCGTGAAATGATGCGCAAGGCGGCCGAAGGCAACTGCTAAGCCGAGGCCACGACAAGCCAAAATACAAAACAGCGCCGGATGAATTTCCGGCGCTGTTTTTTTGTGTTGTCTGCGTAAAGGAAGCAGGTGCCCCAAGTAGCGCCTTAGTGTTGCGCGTCCGCCCCGGCAGAGGCACGGCTGCGCATCCGCTCGGACCGCAGGATCATCAGGCTGGCAATCACGATCATCACCGATACCGCCAGAATAATCAGGGTTGCCAGTGCATTGATTTCCGGCGAGACCCCCAGACGCACGGATGAAAACACCTTCATCGGAAGTGTGGTCGAACCCGGACCGGCAACAAAGCTTGCAATCACCAGATCATCCAGCGACAGGGTAAAGGACAGCAGCCACCCGGCGAGCAACGCAGGCAGGATCATCGGAAGCGTAATGACAAAGAAGATCTTGGCAGGCTTGGCGCCCAGATCCATTGCCGCTTCCTCGACCGAGGTATCCATCCCCGACAGGCGCGATTGCACCACAACCGCGACATAGGCCGCACAGAAGGTCGTATGCGCAATCGTGATCGTCGAAAGACCACGCCCGGCCGGCCAGCCAATCATTTGCTCAAGCGTTACAAACAACAGCAAAAGCGACAGACCGGTAATAACCTCTGGCATCACCAGCGGGGCGGCGATCATGCCTGAAAAAAGCGTGCGTCCCTTGAACCGGCCAAAGCGTGACATCACAAGCCCCGCCGGCGTGCCAAGTGCCAGGGCAAGGGTCGCTGACATCACCCCGATACGCAGGCTGTTCCAGGCGGCATCAATCATGCCGTCATTGGAAAACAGCGACACATACCATTTGGTCGAAAAGCCGGCCCAGACGGTCACAAGCTTCCCTTCGTTAAAGGAATAGATCATGACAAGCAGGATCGGCACATACAGAAAGGCAAAGCCAAACACCAATGCCGAAATCAGGAAGGTTGAACGTTTGCTGCTCATTGCTGGCGCTCCTCCTGCTTGGTCTGGATATGCTGGAACCACATGATCGGCACGACAAGGAACAGCAGCATCGCAATCGCAACGCTTGAGGCAATCGGCCAGTCACGGTTGGCAAAGAACTCGTTCCAAAGGGTTCGACCGATCATCAGCGTGTTCGGACCGCCTAGAAGTTCCGGAATAACGAATTCACCCACAGCCGGAATAAACACCAGAAGTGAGCCCGCCAAAATGCCCGGCATGGAAAGCGGCAGGGTAATCTTGGCAAAAGCCTGCCAAGGCTTGCAGCCCAGATCAAGGGCAGCTTCCACCAGGCTGATATCCATTTTTTCAAGTGTCGAATACAGCGGCAGGATCATGAAGGGCAGGTAGGTATAGACAATCCCGACATAGACCGCGAATTCCGTCTGCCGCATGATCAGCGGTTCGGAAATGATGCCCGTCCACATAAGGAACGCGTTGATCAAGCCTTCGCGGTCAAGGATCCCGATCCAGGCATATACACGGATCAGGAAGCTGGTCCAGAACGGCAGGATCACAAGCATCAGCAACACACTGCGCATCGATCCTTGGGCGCGCGCAATCCCATAGGCCATCGGATAACCGATCAGAAGCGTGATGACGGTCGATATCGCCGCAATCCGGATCGAGTTGAGGTAGGCCGTGACATAAAGGCTGTCAGATAGAAGGAACAGGTAGTTCCCGAAATTGAGTGTGATCGTGATGCCTTCATCGATCCATTCAAACAGCGGCGTATAGGGCGGCTGTGCGTATTCGGCGACGGAAAAGCTGATCTTGAGAACGATCAGGAACGGCACAAGGAAGAACAAAAACAGCCAGAAATACGGGATACCAACCACCAGTACCCGCCCATGTTTGATCATCCAGCGATCAAAACGTTGTTTGAGGGTCAAGCGGCCCTCTTGCTTGTCACTGCTCATTTGTTCAGTACCGAAGCAGCCCCGGCCTCCCACGATACCCAGACTGTGTCTTCCCACGTATAGCGCGGCTCGATCTGGCGGGTGGAGTTCGGCTCGGTCACCTTGATGCGTTTGCCGCTTTCAAGGCGCACGTGATAGGTCGAAATACCACCAAGATAACCGATCTCTTCGACCTTGCCCGACACGCAATTGTATTTGGTTTCTTTGGGCGCTTCCTTGGTGATGCGAAGCCGCTCGGGACGTAACGCCACCCAGAAGGTCATGCCTTCATGGCCCTGAACAGCGTGATCGATATAAATCTCGCAACCGGCCTCATCCGATTTGATGACGGCATATTTTTCATCGTCATCAACCAGAACACCTTCGATCAGGTTGACCTGGCCAAGGAAGTTCGCGGTATAGCGGCTGTTGGGATATTCATAAAGTTCGAACGGGGTGCCGGTCTGGTTGATCACCCCTTCATTCATCACGGCAATGCGCGATGCCATGGTCATGGCTTCTTCCTGGTCGTGGGTCACCATGACAAAGGTGGTGCCGACCTTTTCCTGAATGTTGACCAGCTCGAACTGGGTCTGTTCGCGCAGTTTCTTGTCAAGCGCGCCCAGCGGTTCGTCGAGCAACAGCACCTTTGGCCGTTTGATCAGCGACCGCGCCAATGCAACGCGCTGGCGCTGACCACCCGAAAGCTGATGGGGTTTGCGCTTGGCAAATTTGCTCATCTGCACAAGGCCCAGCATTTCGGCGACCAGTTCCTTGATCTCGCTGCGCGAAACGCCATCCTGCACCAGCCCGAACGCGACATTCTGTTCCACACTCATATGCGGGAACAGGGCATAGGACTGGAACATCATGTTGGTCGGGCGTTCATAGGCCGGGACCCCGGCCATATCGACACCATCGATGTAAATCTTGCCTGATGTGGGTTCTTCGAACCCTGCCAGCATGCGCAACAGCGTGGTCTTCCCGCAACCTGACCCACCCAGAAGGGCGAAAAGCTCGTGGCGATAGATATCCAGGGAAACATCATCGACGGCATAGAAGTCGCCGAATTTCTTGGTCACATTCTCAAAGCGGATATAGGGAACCGCGTCCGGATTGTTCCAAGGTTGCGTCTTGTGCACATCCTCGTGCACGCGCTCCAAAACCGCCTCTGACACCAGCATTCTCCCCTGTTTCAATGTCAAGATGAACCGCTTCAATCAGACGTCAGTCCCTGATGACCTGGTGCGCAATCGTTTGATGTTGCAGCACTGCCCATTGGTCGGTTCTTCCTGATAACAGGATGAAGCAATTCTGCAATCTGTAAAGAGGGGTGTGCGATATTTTGAACAACAATCACCGTTTGATGCCTAAATTGGCAGGGAATCGGCATGTGGTGTTCAGAAAATGTGCATTTCTGCGAAAGGGTCTGGTTGTCGGAAACAGGCTGACTGCAACCAATAAAGCGCCGTGATCACGAGTCACCGGCTGCCTGGCCGCATCGTTGCGCACGACTGAAAAGCAAAAGGGCGCGACCAAAATCGCGCCCTTCGCAAGGATCAGGGATCGCAATCCGTCAGGATCGCTTTCGATCACTTACTGACCGGTTTTAAGCTTCGTCCACAGACGGGTACGGGTACGCAGCAGGCGTGAACCCGGCTCGACTTTCGAACGCAGACGCTCTTTTACTTCCTGCGGCGGATAGATGCCCGGATCTTCCAGAAGGGACGGGTCAACCAGTTCCATCGCGGCAAGGTTCGGGGTTGCATAGGCAACATAGTTCGCGATTTCAGCTTCGACATCGGCACGCAGCACATAGTCGATGAACTTGTGCGCCAGATCCGGGTTCGGTGCATCTTCCGGGATCATCATCGCGTCAAACCAGATCAGGGTGCCTTCCTTCGGAATGACATACTTGATCTCGTTGCCGTTGCCGGCTTCTTCTGCACGAAGGGCGGCCATGCCGACATCGCCCGACCAGCCAACAGAAATACAAACGTTACCGTTTGCAAGGTCGTTGATGTACTGGGAGCTATGGAAATAGGTCACATGCGGACGGATTTTCTCAAGCTGCTCAAAGGCGCTTTCGATCGATTCCGTGGTCGGTTCGCCTTCCGGCACATTGCCAAGATAGAAGTTCACCAGCGGTACGATCTCGCCCGGATCATCCAGAAGCGACAGGCCGCATGACGACAGCTTTTCGGCATATTTCGGATCAAAGATCATCGCCCAGCTATCAAGCGGGGCATCGTCACCCAGAACTTCCTGAACTTTGGCAACGTTATAGCCAAAGCCGTTGGTGCCCCAGAAATACGGCACGGCAAAGGTGTTGTCCGGGTCGTATTTTGCCTGCTGTTCAAGGATCACCGGATCCAGGTTGCCATAGTTCGACAGTTTGGATTTGTCGATCGGCTGGAACAGCTTGGCTTTGATCAGGCGTTCGGCATCGGCAAGGGTCGGCACCACGATGTCATAGCCGGAATTACCGGCCAGCAGCTTGGCTTCAACCAACTGGTTGCTGTCATAAACGTCATAGTTGACCTTGACGCCGTATTCCTTTTCGAAATTCGCAACGGTTTCCTCGCCGATATAATCCGACCAGTTATAAACGTTGAGAACTTCCTGTGCCGATGCACCAGTGGCAAAGCCAGATACGGCAGCCGCAAGCACAACCAGGCTTGATGTTTTAAGAAGAGATTTCATTTCGCTGAGCCTCCCATGTGGCAGCGTTTGAAAGTTTACCGGTTCTGTTTTGGTCCCCCAGAACCCGGGGCTTATCGTAATATCCTTCGAATGCTTCAGGATATTGTCAAATACAAGATGGAAAAATGTGCATATTTCGCATCATGTAAAAAATTGTGCATTTAACATGCAACAATCTTGCGCCGGGCAGCAAGTCCCGGCGCAAAATTCGACAGGCGTCTTTTAAACGTTCAGCAACAGGTGCTCACGCTCCCACGCGCTGATTACGGTCTGATAGGCATCCCATTCCGCTTCCTTGACCGCAATAACGGCGGCAGCGAACTCTTCACCCAGCAGTTCCTTAAGCGGCTTGCAACGATGGAATTTCGCAAGTGCTTCGTGGATGTGACGCGGCAGGGAATGCGCACGGTCATAGCCCGAACCTTCGATCGGGGCTGTCGCATCGACTTCCTCGATAATGCCAAGCAGGCCACAGGCAAGCGACGCCGCAACCGCCAGATACGGGTTGGCATCTGCCCCCGGTAGACGGTTTTCAATACGGCGTGCCGCGGGCGGGCCATTCGGCTGGCGCAGGCCGACCGTGCGGTTATCAAGTGACCAGTGCATGTTGATCGGGGCATCCGACCAGGGCTGCAAACGGCGATAACTGTTCATGTTTGGCGCCAGAAGCGGCATGGCCGCCGGCAGGTAACGCTGCAGGCCACCGATATAGTTCAGGAACAGTTTCGAGTTTTCCCCGTCATCATCGGCAAACAGGTTCTTGCCGGTGTTGATATCCAGAAGACTCTGGTGAATATGCATCGAGCTTCCCGGCAAATTGCCCATCGGCTTGGCCATGAACGTGCCATAGACGCCGTGTTTGAGTGCCGTTTCACGCAGCGTACGTTTGAACAAAAAGGCCTGATCGGCCAGTTCAAGCGGATCACCATGGTTAAAGTTCATTTCAAGCTGGGCCGGACCCGACTCGTGGCTCATGGTATCGGCGTCGATATTCATGGCCTCGCAATAGTCATACAGGTCTTCAATCAGCGGATCGAACTCGTTGATGGCATCAATACCAAACGCGTTTGATGCGCGTTCCGGACGGCCGGAACGGCCAATCGGCGGCTCCAGTGGGTTGTCCGGATCGGTGTTCTTTGCCACCAGATAAAATTCAAGTTCTGGCGCGATGATCGGCCGCATGCCGCGTTCTTCAAACGCCTTGAGAACACGTTTAAGTACGCCGCGCGGGGACGTCGAAACTTCTTCGCCGGAAAAATGGAAACAGTCGCAGATGATCTGGGCCGTCGGCTCCTCGTACCACGGCACAACGCGCACGGTTTCCGGGTCGGGAACCATCGCCACGTCCTTTTCGGCCGGGTCAAGGAAGGCATCGGTTTCCTCCGGGTAGCCGCCGGTTACCGTCAGGCAGAAAATTGCTTCGGGGATGGCAAGGCTTTTGGCCTCCAGCCCCTTAAGAAACTTCTGTGTCGGAAGAACCTTGCCCCGCGCAACGCCGGACATGTCCGGAACAATGCATTCGACTTCTTCGATTTTTCGCTCGGATAGCCACGTCTTGAGATCGGTGCTCATGTGTAGTCGGGCGCTTTCACGCCAGTCCTTCAAAATTGCATTTTCTTGCGTTTTTCGGGCCATTCCCGAACAAATTCACAAGAAAGGATGTTTGTCTTCGAAGACTATTGTATTTAATTTCGTTATTGTCGTGTTTATTAGAATTATAGACGAATTTTCGGTTGGATCGTCGAAGATATCGTTTCATATCTCTGGAACGATCCTACCAGATTGCGCTATAGTCGCGCCACAATATTTAAGAGCAGCGTTTGGATGCTGGTCAAGGAGGTATTATGAAAATCGCACATCCGTATCTTATGTTTCTTGGTGACGCGCCGGACGAACTGGCTGCAAAAACCGCAATCGGCATCAAGCAGTGGCGCCCGGAATGGTGCGTCGGTCAGATGAGTCTGCCGGGCTGTCAGGCGGACCTTGGTCTGCCGGAAATGTCGATCGCCGAAGCAAAGGCAGCAGGCGTTAAAACCCTGGTGCTGGGCGTTGCCAACCGTGGCGGGATCATTGGTCCGGCATGGATGGAAACCCTGCTGGCGGCAATCGACGCTGGCATGGACATCGCCAACGGTCTGCACACCCGTCTTTCGTCGATTCCCGAACTGGTGGATGCGGCCAAGGCCAAGGGTGTTAGCCTGTTTGACGTGCGTCACTTCGACGGCAAGGTGCCGGTCGGCAACGGTGAAAAACGTTCCGGCAAGCGCGTTCTGGCTGTTGGTACCGACTGTTCGGTCGGTAAGATGTACACCGCCCTTGCAATCGACGCCGAATTCAAAAAACGCGGTATCAAGTCCGACTTCCGTGCAACTGGCCAGACCGGTATCTTCATCGCCGGTGAAGGCATCTCGGTTGATGCGGTGATTTCCGACTTTATCTCGGGCGCTGTTGAAACCATTGCGCCGGCCAATGACCCGGATCACTGGGACGTCATGGAAGGGCAGGGCAGCCTGTTCCACGCATCGTTCGCCGGTGTTTCCATGGGCCTGATCCACGGCTCCCAGCCGGACGCCCTTGTCGTCTGCCACGAGCCGACCCGTGCCCACATGCGTGGTCTTCCGGGGTATAAGCTCCCGGATCTGAAAACCTGCCTCGACGTCAACCTGTTGCACGCCAAACTGACCAACCCGGATTGCAAGGTTGTCGGTTTTGCCATCAACACCAAGGCGCTTGATGACGCAGCAGCCAAGAAACTTCTGGCTGACATCGAAGCCGAATTCGGTCTTCCGGCTGTTGACCCGGTCCGTACCGGCGTTGCGTCGCTGGTCGACAAGCTGCAGGAGATCTAAGTTGCCAAAACTCACTGTGATTTCCGAAGTCTTCCCCCTCGCACAGGTCTTCAAGATCTCGCGCGGGGCCCGGACCGAGGCACATGTGGTCAAGGTGACGCTCAGCGACGGCACCCATACCGGGCAGGGGGAATGCGTTCCCTATGCCCGGTATAATGAAACGGTCGAAGGTGTCATTGCCGACATCGAAGCACAGGCTGACGCCCTTGACCGTGGCATGACCCGCAAGGAACTCCAGGACGCCATGAAGGCCGGTGCTGCGCGTAACGCAGTCGACTGCGCCTATTGGGATCTGGAAGCCAAGCGTATGGGACGTCGCGTGTGGGAATTGATCGGCCACAAGGCGCCCGAAGGATTGATCACGGCCGAAACGCTGTCGATTGATACCCCGGACAATATGCGCGAAGCTGCCCGCAAGATCGCCCATGCCCCGTTGCTTAAGGTCAAGCTCAATGGCGAAAACGTCCTTGAGTCGGTCCGCGCTGTGCGTGAAGGTTCGCCCAAGGCCCGCATCATTGTTGATGCCAACGAAGCCTGGTCACTTGATCTGCTCGAAGATATCGGAGCAGAACTTGATGGTCTGGGTGTCGAGATGATCGAACAGCCGCTGCCTGCCGGGCAGGATGATGGTCTGATCGATATCGATTGCCCGGTTCTTCTGTGTGCCGACGAGTCTGTTCATACGATGGCCGACATTCCGCGTCTGGCCAATCTCTATGACATGATCAACATCAAGCTCGACAAGACCGGTGGTCTCACCGGCGCGCTTGAGCTGGCCGAGGCCGCGTCAAAGGCCGGCATGCAACTGATGACCGGCTGCATGGTCGGAACGTCGCTTGCCATGGCACCCGCCATGATCACCGGTGCGATGTCGCGCATTGTCGATCTGGATGGCCCGATCTGGATGGCCAAGGATCGCGATCATGCTCTGACGTTTAAAAACGGTGTGATGGGGCTGCCGGATCGCGAACTCTGGGGTTGATAAGGCTAAACGCTATACAACGGCATAATCGCCCTGTAATCCGGGCGATATAAGACGGCGCATCGGCAAACCGGTGCGCCGTTTTTATTTCCAATGTAAAAAAAACCGGCACCCGAATTTTCGACCCAAGGTAGAAAAGCCAAGGGAAATTTTTTTTACAGCCAGATGTGGTGGTGTTTGAGTTAACTTTCCATTTACGAATCAATATCTTGCGGTATGAATTGACCGTGTAAAAGCTCTATCCCGAACCTGATCTTGCATGACGCCACCCTAATGTATAGTTGTGTCTTGGTCCATGTATGGACGGCCCTCTGAAAGCAAGGAAAATTAGACCTGTTGTGCGACCTGGTCGGGTGCATCCATGTATCCGGCCTGTTTATGGCGGCGATTCGCCTGGCCCTGATGAAGTCCGCGAATCTCGGTTCCGATCAAATAAACGCGGTCACTTGGCCGCCTGGAATAAGCTGGAGTGTCCGAAATCCCGGTAGTGACCGGTTCACATCAGTATCTGTTCACCTTGCTAACCTGTTGTAATTCCGTGGGATCTAAAAACGGTGTGTTCTATGCCGCAGTTGCAATTGCTGTTGTCCGATATGTTTCCTTTTTGGTCATCAATGCCCAGGCGATGCGCGCGGCTTTGTTGGCCATGGCGATCGTCACAAGCCTTGTCGGCTTACGCTCCAACAGCCGTTTCGCCCAATCTGCCTGCCGTGACGATTTTCGGCGAACGACGCTCAGCATGCTGGTAGCCCCTATGACAAGCAGCTTTCGCAGATACCGGTTGCCCTGTTTTGATATCCGCCCCAGACGTTCCTTGCCGCCGCTGGAATTTTGTCGCGGTACCAGACCGAGCCAGGCAGCAAACTCGCGGCCGGATTTGAAGAACGAAGGATCCGGTACCGTGGCGGCGATCGCACTCGCTGTCAGAACACCGACACCGGGTATGGACGCCAATCGCTGGCTAACCTCATTTTCCTTGTGGGCCGCCTTGATTGCCCGATCTATATCGTCGATAGCAGCTTCATTTGCCTGGAGCATGGCCACCAGTGGCCGAAGAGATGCCCGCGCCAATGCCGGCAGGCTTTCATCTTCTTCTTCCATGATGACATCAACAATCCGGTCCAGTCGTTCCCGTCCCTGGGCGGCAACCATCCCCATTTCGGCCATGTGGGAACGCAGTGCATTGACCAGCATGTTTTGCTGGCGGATCAGAAGCTCCCGGGCCTTGTGCTGCATCAGGGCGGCCTGCTGGTCTTCCGATTTGACCGGAACGAAGCGCATGTTCGGTCTGCCGACAGCCTCACAGATCGCTTCCGCATCAGCTGCATCGTTTTTACCACGACGAACATACGGCTTCACATAAGATGGCGGGATGATCCGGACATCGTGCCCGCGCGCTGCAAGCTCCCGAGCCCAGTAATGAGAAGTGCCACAGGCTTCAAGGCCGATCAGACACGGAGGGAGTTCCGAGAAGAATGAAAACATTTGCTGACGACGCAATTGGCGACGAACTGTCACGTTCCCTTCGTCGTCGACACCATGAACCTGGAAGACATTTTTGGCCAAATCCAGGCCGAGCGTGCTAACTTTCATCTGTGGATGGCTCCTGTAGTGTTTGCCCAACTGATCAATGCACTATGGCACATCGATGCCGATTTGTGGGGGCCGTCCACACCATCAAATAAAGGAACGATGAGCTATCTATATAAGGGGTCTGATCGACCCGGTTAAATCTGGTTGGAGCAGATTCGCGTGGATTCAGGCCCTCAGGAAAATAGCAGTCCGTCAAAAAAGACGTTTCGATGCTGCTATCGGGATTTTCTTTACACGCCACGGCATGCAGAACTCCTGCATCTGCGCCGCAAGGAATCGATCCAGCTTACCGCCCGTTTCGCAGCCCTTTTCGTTCTTGTCCTGATGCTTGCCGTTCCGTTCTGGGACGGGGCCTTTGCCTCTGAAATGTGGTCGTCGCAGACCTTTATCTTGCGCCTTCTGGTGGCCGGGGTTGCGCTTGTGGTTCTCACCAATCGCGCGGTCAGTGCGCGGTTGCGCCGACGTTGTCCGTACCTGCCGATGCTGATGCTGATTGTCGCGGCAAGTTTGCTGTGTGTCTTTGCTGCCAATGACCCGCTTGCGACCGACTATATGCACAGTTCGCACAGCTTCCTTCTGATCGGTCTGGTGATGATGATTGCCATCATGCCCGTCACCCTGGTCGAGGCGGCTGTTCTTTCAGTGCCATTTGCCGTGTTGCTTGTCATCGGCGCGCAAAGCGGACTTGAAACCGGCTTTGTGCCGTTTGAAATGCTGCTGGCTTTCCTATTGCCGCTCGCACTGTGCTCGGCACTGGTGCAACTTTATCGTACCGTCACAGCCGCCCACGAAATTGCCATTGATCCCCTGACCAACTGTTATACCCGTGCCTTTGGCATGGAAATGATCCGCGTCAGCTTCGAAGGTGCGCTTCGTAAAAAGGTGCCTTATACCGTTGCGTTCATTGACCTTGATGATTTCAAGCAGATCAATGACCGTTACGGTCATGATTACGGTGACCGTATTCTCGGTGAAGTCGGCAATAACCTGATCCACCGTTTCCGCCGCTCTGATCTTGTGGTGCGTTGGGGCGGGGAGGAATTCCTTGTTCTGCTGCCCGAACTCGGTCGGGCGCGCGCAGCCGAGGTGCTTGAACGCGTCATGGCGCCGGGGCTGGCAAAGCTTGAAAACGGACAGGTGCAAAAGGCCAGTGTTGGTCTTTCCGAACGCATCGAGGATGCCATTGCCCTGCCGCAAAACCTGATCGAGCTTGCCGATCAACGCATGTATGACGCCAAAAAGCGCCGGGATCGCGATGATCTGGTTGCGCAGGGCTATTCCGGGCGGCGTAACACCGTCAGTGCGCTGGCATCCCCGCCGACCGCCAATGCCCCCTCTGCTGATCAAAGCATCAACTGAGCCGCGTGTTCGCGCGGATTCCCTGCAATGCAGGCTGCTCCAGCGCGCTATCTTCCATAGATATCCTACTAGGGTCCATCAACGCATGGCGCCTGTCATCCAGGCCAAGCGCATATCTGTGCCTGCCATCTGTCGTCCTGTGACTTCTTGCAGGGCGCAGCAAGGCGTCGCAAACGATGCGGCGCATGTCTGCTCTATCTCGGATGCTGTCGGGCAGGGGGGGGCGGTTGATGCTTCCGTGCAGCGATCAAAATTTGGAATCGGCCTGAAAAACGGCATACAAACCAGCTCAGTCCTTTTCGGATTCGCACCGATTCTTTGATCCTTTGCGAACATTCGATTTTCTTCGGTGATCAAAAAATAGTCGGGAGATGTCAATTTCGCGGGCGTTTATCGGGTAATGCTGTAAAATAATGCACAAAAAAGAAGCAGTAATATTTCTGACAAAAAAATAGTCAAAAAGCTATTGCATCCTCCCCATCGAATCAGTAATCTCCATTTGTGCGCTGCGGTAGGACGCAGTGCATTCCGGCGAGCGACTTGTCGCTCGTTTCTTGGACGTTTCCTCCCTAGACTTGGGCCGCTGTCACGGGCGGCCTTCTTTTTTGCCTAAATTCAGCCCGTTAGCGAACAAAAGATCATATGTTCAACCGCTGAGCATGTGGTGCGTTTTGGAATTGCTGAAATGGTGCGGTGCAAATCAATTCCCGGTCGATTTACCGTCCAAATGCAAAAAGGCGCTGCCCGACAGTGCCGCGACAGCACCCCATTGTAATCTCTTCAAGCCGTTTTATGTCTATTTCTCGCGCGTCGGGTCGTTATCCGGGGTATCGCTATCCCCGTCGCCCAGACCGCGCTGCATGATCACGCTATCGACCCAGCGGCCCATTTTAAAGCCAGCCGACTGAAGCGTGCCCGCCACCCGAAAGCCCAGCCGCGCATGCAGGCCGATGGACGCGACATTGGCACTGTCGCCGATCACCGCAATCATCTGGCGATAGCCAAGGGCGGTCACGCGTGTAATCAATTCCGACAGCAACGCGCTGCCAGCTCCCTTGCCGACGACTTCGGGCGCAATGTAAATCGTGTCTTCGACCGTAAACCGGTATGCCGGACGTGTCCGGTACGCCCCGGCATAGGCAAATCCCTCAACCCGGCCATCAACATCCGCCACCAGATAGGGCAGGCCACGTTCGCGCACATGCTGCCAGCGCGATGTCAGTTCGGCGATTTCGGGCGCGCGTTCTTCAAACGATGCCAAACCATGCAGAACATGGTGGCCGTAAATCTCGGTGATGCGTTCGAAATCTTCGGGTTCGGCATCGCGGATGACCAGATCGCTCAAAACGTCACTGGTGTCGGTGGTGTCTGTCATTAAAGCAGGGTCCCGTCGAGATCATGGAAGCGCGATATCAGATCGGTCATCTGGTCGCGCAGGACGTCAAATCCGCGATGCGGGCTGATTGTCGTTTCATCCATATAAAGCGCACGAGAAAGCTCGATCTGAAGGCTATGCACATGTTCTTGCGGGCGACCGTAATGGCGTGTGCAATAACCCCCGGCATATGGATCATTGTGCGCAGGCGCAAAGCCCATATCGCGAAAACAATCGTCCACAAACCGCGTCAATGACGGGTGACAGGAACTTCCATAGCAATCGCCAAGCACCAGATCAACGCGGTTTTTTGCGCTGTCGTACGAATCCCCGGGCATCGAATGACAATCGATCAGAATGCAGTACCCGAATGTCGCCCGCGTCTGAGCAATAAGCTTCTGCAACGCTGTATGATAGGGCCGGTAAAATGTCTCAATCCGCGAAAGCGCTTCTTCGGCGGGCAGGCGGGTTTTATAAATCTCAACCCCGCCACTGACTACACGCGGGATCGAACCCAATCCCGAAAGGGCGCGCATTGAATTGATGTCGCTATCTTCGGGCAGTTTGCCATCAAACATCCGCGGATCAAGTTCCATCGCGGCCCGGTTCACATCGACATAGGCGCGCGGGAATGTCGCCGATAGCAACGGCGCGCCCAGTTTGGGGGCGGCATTGAACAACTGATCAACAAAGGCATCTTCGGATGCGCGCAGCTCAAACGCGCCAATGCGCGCACGCTCAATCAGATCCTGCGGGTAATGGCGGCCGGAATGCGGGGATGCAAACACCACCGGCAGGGTTTGCCGGGGTGGCAGGATAACGGTGGCTGGGCCAGTTGAGGCGAGTTCCGAAGGCAACTGGTTCATTGTCTTTCGTAATGTCCATCCCTTATGACACGGATTTGGGCTTCGTCGTGCGTCTTGCGATCCATTATCATACTATCTTCTAGCATATGGGAATTGCCACGGAATTGATGAACATTTTTTGTCAAAAAACCATTTCTGGGGTTGCGCCTTCGCCTGCCTTGGGCTAAATACCGCCTCGCCGACGCAAACGGCACAGACCACTGTTTCTGATCTTGAAACCTTGGTCGTTGGAAAGATGGATTTGCGGGCCTATAGCTCAGTTGGTTAGAGCGTTCGCTTGACATGCGAGAGGTCACAAGTTCGAGTCTTGTTAGGCCCACCATCTTTCAAACCCATAGGGGCCTATAGCTCAGTTGGTTAGAGCGTTCGCTTGACATGCGAGAGGTCACAAGTTCGAGTCTTGTTAGGCCCACCATTCCCACCCCGCCGGGTTCCCGTGCGGGGTTTTGTGTTTCTTGGCCCGGTGACTTAGCGCATCTGCGCGATACTCTTTCTGAACCGAAGGGCGCTAAAGGCAAAGAAACCAACCCCAATCGCAAACACCAGCAGGAATTCCGGCCAGACCACGTCAATGCCCGCCCCGCGAAACAGGATGGCTTGGGCATATTTGACGAAATGGGTCGCGGGCGAGAACTGCATGATGTTCTGCAAAGTCTCCGGCATGCTTTCAAGCGGCGTGCTGCCCCCTGAAAGCAATCGCAACGGCAACACCACCAGAATAAACAGCAGGCCAAATTGCGGCATGGATCGCGTCATGGTGGCGAGGAAAATGCCAAGGGCCGTGGCAAAGAACAGATAGATCACCACACCGCCCATGAACAAAAGCTTCGATCCGGCAATCGGAACGCCCAGCACCAGCTCGACCACGAAAACAAGCGACAGCATGCAGGCAATCAAAATCACCAGCCCGTTGGCCCAGACCTTTGCCAGCATGATCTCATAGGGATCCACTGGCATCACCAGAAGATGCTCGATCGTGCCATGTTCGCGTTCGCGGATCAGGGCCGCGCCTGAAAGAATGATCGACAGCATGGTGATCGCATTGATGATCTCCATCGTGCTGGTAAACCATTCGCTTTGCACATTCTGGTTATAGGCATAACGTGTCACGATGGTTGCGGCCTCTGTTCGGTTCTGCCCGGCCCAGGCCGATTTACCACCCAACCAGGTCGAGACTTCCTGGGCGATGATGTTACTGACATAGCCTTGGCCGATCCCGGCCTGCATCATCGCTGTGGCATCGATGTTAAGCTGCACTTCCGGATCGCGACCCGAAACCACATCGGCCTCAAAGCGCGGCGGGATCACCAGCACAAAGGTAAATTCGCCACTGTTCATTGCCGCATCAATATCGCGTTCGGCAATGCGCACCGGTTCCTGAAAGTACGGGGCCAGAAACGCATCCGAAATGCGCAGCGAAAGGGCCGATCCATCTTGATCGGCAATGGCAATCGAACCACGGCGCAAATCATGCGAAAAGCCGGTGGCGGCGTTATAAATCGCAAACGAAAACGCCCAGACAATCAGCGCCATAAGCACCATGTCACGTCTGAGGCTGAAAAGCTCCTTGATGCCAAGGCGATAGATATTGCTGATCCGTCTGCCAAGCATATCCTTACGCCTCCTGCTTTTTGAGAAGCAGCATCGAAAGCACGGTCAATGCCGGGAAGAAAATCAGAAGGCTGATCAGTTCGGGATAAAGTTCCGCAAAACCAAGCGCCTTGGTAAAGGTGCCGACACTGATCGACATGAAATGCGATGTCGGGATAATGGTCGAAAGCACAACCGGCGCGCCTTCAAGCGAAGAAACCGGCTGCATCATCCCCGAAAACATCACCGATGGCACCATGGTCGCGATTGCTGTGCCAAAAAGGGCTGCGATCTGCGTACTGGTAAAGGACGAAATCAAAAGCCCCAATCCGGTGGTGGCGGTAACAAACAGGATCGCACCCACCAGAAGCGTCAGGCCATTGCCGCGCAACGGCACCTCAAACCAGAACAGCGCCATCGCCGTCATCAAAACAAAGTTGATCAGGCCAAGCCCGATATAGGGCAATTGTTTGCCCCACAAAAACTCAAGCTTGGAAACCGGGGTGACATAAAGGTTGGTGATCGACCCCAGTTCCTTTTCGCGCACAACCCCGACCGCCATCAAAACCGCGGGGATAAACATCAAAAGCAACGCAATAACCGATGGCACCATGGCATAGATGCTTTTGAAATCCTGATTATAGCGATAGCGCGTCTCGATGCGCATCGGCTGCCCTGAATCGGCAGTGCCGACATCGCGTTTGCGATGCTCTGCGAGATATTGGTTATGAATGCCTTCGACATAGCCATGAATGGTTTCGGCGCGAAATGGCATCGATCCGTCAATAAACGCCCCGATTTCCGGGCTGTCACCGCGCGCAACATCGCGCCCGAAGCCGGGCGGGATTTCAATCGCCAACGCAATGTCCCCCGAAAGCAACCGTGCCTCAAGCTCATCATTGCTCAGCAACGGTTCCTGCGCCTCGAAATACCGCGATCCCGAAAGGTTCTCGATATAGGTTCGGCTTTCCTGACTGCGGTCACGATCAAGTACTGCATAGGTCAGGTTTTCAACGTCAAAGGTAATCCCCCAGCCAAAAACCGGCATCAGGATGGCCGTGCCAATCAAGGCAAACATCAACCGGATCGGATCGCGCACCAGTTCCATCGTTTCGCGCAGGGAATAGGCCCATAAGCGCCGGAAGCTGAACAGTGACGCCCGCGCCGGTTTCCAGTTGGCCTTTGCATCGTCATCTGTGGCAAGCGCATCTGCGGCGGCAGGGGCGTCTGGCGCGCCTGCATTCGCGCCATCCGCGCCATCCGGGCCTTCCGCTTCTTCCAGATGGCTGATAAACGCGTCTTCAAGGGTGTCGCAGCCGCGCCCCTTGGTGATGGCACTCGGCGTATCGCTGATCAAAACCTTGCCGGCATGCATCAGCGAGATACGATCGCACCGCTCCGCCTCGTTCATGAAGTGGGTGGAGATGAAAATTGTCACCCCCTGATCGCGCGAAAGCTCGACCAGCGATTCCCAGAACCCGTCACGCGCCACCGGATCAACACCCGATGTCGGCTCATCCAAAATCAGGATTTCCGGGCTGTGAATGATCGCAACCGCCAGCGACAATCGCTGGCGCACGCCAAGCGGCAATCGTTCACTCAGATCATCAAGATAGGGGCCCAGCCCGAACCGTTTCGAAAGTTCCTCGATCCTTGGTGTGATCTTGTCCTTGGGCAAGTGAAACAGATGCGCATGCAGCTCAAGGTTCTGCATCACGGTCAATTCGGAATACAGCGAAAAGGCCTGGCTCATATAGCCAACCCGGTTACGCAGCGCGATATCCTGCCCATCGACCGGCTTGCCAAAAAGCTCGGCCGTGCCCTCAGATGCATTCAAAAGCCCGGTCAGCATCTTCATGGTCGTGGTCTTGCCACAGCCGTTGGATCCGAGAAATCCGAAAATCTCGCCTTTTTCAATCCGGAAGCTGACATCATCCACGGCAGTAAAATCACCAAACTTCTTGGTCAGATGTTCGGCAACAATCGCTGGCGTGTCGCCATGAATGGTGCGTTCTGGAATGTTCAGCTCATGATGGCCTTGGCGTTCTTCCTCGGGCAACAGTGCAATAAAGGCGGCCTCAAGCGTATCGGTCCCGGTGCGCTCCAAAATCTCGTCCGCTGTGCCGGTCGCAAGCACCTTGCCATCATTCATCGCAATCAACCGGTCAAAGCGCGCCGCCTCATCCATATAGGCGGTGGCAACCAGAACCGTCATCTGGCTTTGGGTTTGGCGAATGGCATCGATCAATTGCCAGAATTGCTGCCGCGACAGGGGATCAACCCCGGTGGTCGGTTCATCAAGGATCAGGATATCGGGATCATGGATCAGAGCACAACAAAGCCCAAGTTTCTGTTTCATGCCGCCCGAAAGCTTGCCCGCCGGGCGCTCGGTAAACGGATCAAGCCCGGTCGCGGCGACAAGCCGTGCTATGCGTTCATCGCGCTCCCGCTTTCCCTGACCAAACAGGCGGCCGAAAAATTCAAGGTTCTCGCGCACCGTCAGGTCCATATAAAGGTTCTTGCCAAGCCCCTGGGGCATATAGGCAATGCGCGGCAGGATCGCGTTGCGATGCTTGGCATCTTTCATCGATCCGCCAAGCGTCTCGACCGTGCCGTCCTGCACCTTGCGCGCACCCGAAATCAGGGCAAGGGCACTTGATTTCCCAACCCCGTCCGGGCCAATAAAACCCACGGTCTGTCCGGCCGGGATTTCAAGGCTGATCCCGTCAAGGGCGGCCACCTTGCCATATCGCAGCGTGACATCCTCAAGCCGCACGGCGACTTCTGATGTATCGCGGGAAGTATCGGTGCTGTCCACCATCTGGGCGCGCTCTATTGCGTGTTCTGACGCAGGGTGGCGTCATCAGGCACATTCGGGGTGAACGCCTCCGGCCAGTCGGTATGATCGGCCAACATGATATAGGCCTCACCGGGCAGGCCGGTTTTCACCCGTTTGATATGCTCGGCCAGCAATTCCGGGTCGATCCGCACCTTGACGCGAAACATCAGTTTGTCGCGCTCGGCCCGTGTTTCGACCTCGCGCGGGGTGAATTGTGCGTCATCGGCGACAAACGATACCTTGGCCGGAATGACAAAGCTGGGGGCGGCATCCAGAACAATCCGCGCTTCATTGCCAACAAAGGCCAATCCCGCCTGACGGGTCGGCAGGAACACATTCATATAGACATCGGTCAGATCAATCAGGGTGATGACTGGCCCGCCGCCTGCCAGAACCTCGCCCGGTTCGGCAAGGCGATATTGCACGCGGCCATCGCGCGGGGCTTTCAGGACCGAATCATCAATTTGCACCTGAATGCCTTCAAGGGCGGCGGATGCCGCCGAGACATTCATGCGTGCACTGACAAGGCGCGCCTGGGCCGCGGTAAGGGCTGCTTTTGCGACATTGCGATCCGCACGTCTCTGATCAAGTTGTTCGCGTGAAATGTTGTTGTTCTTGACCAGTTCCTCGGCACGCGAAAGCTGCTGCTCGGCAAAAGAAAGCTCGCTTTCGCGCTGAACAATCAGGGCTTCTGCCTCGGCAATGCCTTGCTCGGCACTGGCAAGCTCGGCACGGGCGCGGGCACGGTTGGCAACCAGTTCGGCGGTGTCCATCCGGGCCATGACCTGACCTGCGGTGACCTGATCACCTTCTTCGACCAGAACTTCCTCAACCCGGCCGGCATATTTGGTTGCCACCCGGATTTCCTCGGCCTCAATCCGACCGTTGCCCGATGCGATATACTCGGGAAGATCTGATTGCTGCGCCTGCCAATAGGCATAACCACCCCCGGCGGCAGCGACAATCACCACAAGCACAATCAACACAGCACGCAAACTTTTCATTCCATTCTCCGAAACGGGGGCGAACCAGGGCGGGGCAAAGGCCGGTCGGGTCGACGACCTGACCGAGTATTACTCCAGTAGTTTTGCAACGCAATAATATCTGGAATGATACTAGGATCAAGAGGCTACGTGATTACCATTGATCGGGCTTTGATGTTGCGCAAACAATTTGCAAACCAATCGATCATTTCAGACGTCTAAATGATTGGCCGCGATTGTTGCCGGCCTTTCCGCTATATTGCGCGACGCTTCATCAGTATTCGAAAGGATTTTTTGTCCGGTGCTTCTGTTTCACGTCTTTGTCGGCCTGGCTTGTTTGTATGTGTTGGTGCGTCATGTGCGTTATCTGGCATGGCCGCGTTGGGCCAAGGTTGGCTTTGCCGTTCTTCTGGTTATCGGGGCACAGCATCACCTGTATTCGCGCATCGCCTTTGGCAGCATGTTCCTGCCGGAATTCCCGCAGCCGATTGTTGTGGCGATCAACGTGTTGTTTGGCGTGGTGTTCTTCCTCGTGTGGTTCCAACTTGCCTACGACCTGATCGGCTTGGTGCTGCGCTGGGTGATCGTGCGTCGCAAACTGTACGCGCCTGTCATGCTGCGCACCATCATGTCCTTTGCCGCCATCGCACTTGCCTGCTTTGGCGTTAATCAGGCGATGCGTGTCCCCGAAATCAAGGAAATGGATGTCATCATTCGCGACCTGCCGGACGGGTTTGATGGCTATCGCATGGTCCAGCTCACCGACCTTCACATCAGCAAGCTTTATGACCGCCCCTGGGTGGCCGAGGTGGTTGAAAAAACCAACGCCCTTGAAGCCGACCTGATCGTGATCACGGGCGATCTGATCGATGGTGAATTGCCGCTGCGCTATGATGATGTGCAGCCGCTTCATGATCTTGTCGCCCCTGATGGTGTCATCACCATTCCGGGCAACCATGAATATTATTTCGGCTATGAAAACTGGATGCGCCATTTTGGCGGGCTCAACATGCTGGCTCTTGAAAACGATCATATCGTGCTCGGTCGCGGCGACGATCAACTGACCATTGCCGGGGTCACAGACCTTCGCGCGGATCGCACCAACCGCCCCGAACCCGATGTCGCCAAGGCGCTTGAAGGCCGCCCGGAAAACGCCCCCGTGATCTTGCTTGATCATCAACCGAAAATGGCCCGTGATGCCGCACCCTTGGGTGTCGATCTGCAACTTTCCGGCCATACCCATGGCGGCATGGTATGGGGCTTTGACAATATCGTTGCCATGCTCAATGGCGGCTTTGTATCGGGCATGTATGACATCGAGGGCATGCAGCTTTACGTCAATAACGGCACCGCCCAATGGCCGGGCTTCGCGATCCGGGTCGGTGTGCCCGGCGAACTCACCGTGATCACGCTTCGCAAGGGCTAGAATAAAGAACGGCGTCCCGAGGCATCAGGACGCCGTTTTCCCTGCGGTGGCACAAGGGGAGGGGCGAGAGGCTGTTAGCTGCTAGCGTGCAACGCACGCCTTCACGGCATCACCAATGATCGAAATGCCTTGATCAAGTTCCTCGGAACTGATCGTCAGTGGCGGGGCAATGCGGAACACGCCGCCCATTCCCGGCATCTTGACGATGTTCATGCTCAGCCCGCGCTTGAACGCCTCTGCCATGATGGCCGCCCCCATATCGTGATCGGGTTCGCGATTACCGGTCTCCTTGATGATCTCCATCCCCAAAAGCAACCCGCGCCCGCGCACATCCCCGACGCAAGGGTACTGATCCTTGATCGCGGACAACCCTTCAAACAGTTGCGCGCCCATCTGGCTTGCGCGTGCGACCAGCTTTTCGTCGCGCACCACATCCAGCACCGTCAAACCAACCGCGGCGGGCAGGGGGTCGGACACGTGGGTGGTGTAAAACAGGAACCCCTTTTCATAGGCGGCCTGCTCAATTTCCGGCGTGGTCATGACGGCCGATAACGGCAATCCCGCCCCGATGGTTTTGGACAATGTCAGGATATCGGGTGTGACGCCGTCACGCTGAAACGCAAACATGTCGCCGGTGCGCCCGATGCCGGTTTGCGCCTCATCCAAAATCAACAGCATCCCGCGCTCTTCGCATTTCTTCTTAAGCGCGGCGAGGTAACCTTTCGGCAGTTCAAGGATCCCGCCGCTCGATAAGATCGGCTCGGCGACGAACGCCGCCAGATTGCCCGTCGATTGCGCATCCAGAAGCTCAAACGCATCATCAAGCTCCGTCTGCCAATCAAGCGACCCATCCGGATGTTTGAAGCGCGGGCGAAACGCATTGGGTGCCGGGATGGCGAATGATCCGACCGCCGCTGGGCCATATCCCTTGCGTCCCGCACTATAGGTCGCCGATGCCGCGACCCCGGTCATGCCGTGCCAGCTTTTGGAAAACGCCACGATCTCATGCTTGCCGGTGACAAGTTTGGCCATGCGAATGGCTGCTTCGTTGCTCTCAGCCCCGGTTGACAGGAACAAAACCTTTTCCAGCCCCGGTGCAAGGGCTGCCAGCCGCTCGGCCAGCTCCACCACCGGGCGGGTCAGCATGCTGCTAAACAAATGTGCGACGGTTTCGACCTGCCGCTGCACGGTCTCGACAATGCGCGGGTGACCATGGCCCAGAACCGCTGACATTTGCCCGGAGGTAAAATCAAGGATCGCGCGGCCATCGGCATCATAAACATATGATCCCTTGGCGCGTTCAATGATCGCCGGATCAAACGGGCTGCCATAGCGGATCAGATGATTGTTTGCGCTTTCCCAAAAGGCGCTATCGTCATTGCGTGACATGATTTTTCCCCGGTAATGATCCATTCAAGTGATGGGAAAAACCTAATTGGTGGCACGAAAGCGGTAAAATTGATAATGCTTGCATTCCGATATCGAAAAAATTGATATCAAATATGCCCGGAGCCCCGCATGCAGGCGCTGCTTGATCTCAAACTTCTGACAACCTTTGTCCGTGCTGCCCATGCCGGGACGCTGAGTGCCGCCGCCATTCAGGTTGGCCGCACCCAATCAACTGTGACCATGCAGATCCAGCGACTTGAAGATGCATTGGGGCAAAGCCTGTTTCATCGCTCGGGCAGTGGCGTGCGGCTCACCGGGGCAGGGGAACGGTTTTTGGGCTATGCCGAACGCATCCTGCGCCTGCATGATGATGCGGTTTCAAGCTTTTCTGATCAGGGGCTGCGCGGTGCGATCACCTTTGGCTGCCCCGAAGATTACCTGATCGCCTTTTTCCCGGCCTTGCTCAAAAGCTTTGGCGCCATCCACCGCGATATCGAAATCCGGGTGGTGTCGGCCCCGACGCCGGAATTACAGAAACTCCTGCATGCGCGCCAGATCGACATGGCGCTGGTCTCCACTCCGGATATCACGCCGGGCGGCGATTTCATCCGCACCGAACAACTCGCCTGGGTCGGCAGCAAGCCAACCCTCGAACTCCATGATTTCAATCAGAATGGCGGGCCACAAAACCCGATCCCGCTGGCACTCGCTGCCGCCAACGCCCTTGATCACCGATCCGCTCGCGATGCGATGGAAAGTGCGAAGCTGCCCTACCAAATCGCCTATGCCAGCAACAGTCTGGCGGGCCTGATTGCCGTGACGCGGTCCGGCCTTGCCATCAGTGTGATGATGCAAAAGGCGGTGCCGAGCGATCTTTTCATCCTGAAAGCCCCGCTGCCCGCTTTGCCGAAACTCGGCCTGCGCGTCATCACATCCGAAATCAATCCAAGCCCGGCCATGGATGCCTTCGCCGATCACATCACCAAGATGCTGCCGTTTTTGTGAAGAAAAGAGACAAGCATTTCAGCACACCTGCCAATCCTGTTTTCCGAAGGCGTTCAAAAAGGCCGCATCGACCTTAACCGCTTTGTCGCACTCACCGCCACCAACCACGCCAAACTTTATGGCATGTACCCGCAAAAGGGCACAATCGCGATTGGGTCGGACGCCGACCTGGCCCTTTGGGACCCCACCAAAAACGTCACCATCACCAACGACATCCTGCAACAGGGCTGCGATTACAGCCCCTATGAAGGCCTCACCGTCAAAGGCTGGCCCGTCCACACCATCGTGCGCGGCAAAACCGTGGTCAAGGACGGCAAAGTGATGGGGCAAAAGGGCGACGGCAAATACTTAGCCCGGCAGAAATCAAATCTGGTGACATCCACGCCGGTCTGATCAGACCGGCGCAACTCGCCGCAAACCCACACCGTCATTCCCTAGCAGAACCTGTGCCCGCGAAGGGGGGGTAAGGAAATCTCGAGCCGCAAGCATCAAAACAAGAGGCAGTGCTGTTTAATTAAGTGCTGCCTCTTGTTTTCCGCGCTATTGAAAGAAAGCGCCCTGCTAATGCGCTTACTAAACTCCTAGTGTGTATCTCGAAGTCAAGGTATGCATAAATCCAGTCACCAGTTTATTTTCATCTCAGATGCGTAAGGCTTTGTGTCTTGTGCTAAAGATAGTTGTAGGTAGAGTTTGGTATCTACTCAGGGTTTATGCGATTGTTCCCGTGTGACTATTCTAGTGTTGAAGTGATCGGCTAAGAGACTTGGAAATGAAATGAGTTGTAAGTGGCTGGTAGAAAACAACATTTTATTCCAAAGCACTACTTGAAACAATTTGTTGTGCCTAATGGAGCTGACAAGCTTTGGATGTACAGGAAAGGCTTGCCTGAGCCAGTTCAAGTGTCGCGTATTGACGTTGCTGCTACTCGCGATTTCTATTCGAAACCATCAGCCGAAGGGTATGAGACTCTCGACGACTTAATAACTCAATACGAAAATGATCTGGCAGCTATTGTCGATGAAATACGAAACGTGCCGGTTGGAGAGACAATACCTTCCAAGGAGATCAGTGAAGTCGTTGCACATTTGGTCGTTCGTACGGCTCATATGCGTGAATTCATTGAAGAAGGAATTTCATTGGTTGTCTCATCAGTCGAGGCAATGCCAAATGAAATCCTTGATAGAGAAAATTTCCCTAAGCACAAAGTGCCATCCAAGTTTATGGATATTGCTCTCGAGGAATTCGAAAAATCTCCGCTGAAACAGTTAACTCCTATAACGTCCGAAACTCTTGTTAGGATGGCTTACCAGCGTTTACGGGAAGATTTTGAGCAATTTCATGAGTCTGCACTAGCTATATCCTCTTTGTTGTTGGAGGAGATTCAAGGAAGAGTTTCTGGGCTAGGTGGCGAGACTCATAAGCGAGTGCTGACGAAAGAGTTAGTGCCAGAGGTCAGAAGGCAAGCATTGGAGCGTTTCCACTGGAAAGTTGTCGAGCTTCCATCTAACGACGCGGTTTTGCCTGATTGCGTTGCAATAGCCAAGGATGATGAGGGTTGGGGGCCTTGTGCACTAACAGATCGAATGACTACGACACACGTTGTCGTTCCACTATCTTCTGGGAAGCTGGCAGTTGGAAGTTCGTCTCATGATTGGGAAGATGTTATTGAGTGCTACAATAGGGTAGCTCAAGAAAGTTCGCTTACTTTCTATTTGACTGGGCGTCGGCAAGATAGGTCTCAATTGTTGCTCGAAGAACTAGGAAGTTCTACGCGCTCAAAACTATCGAATATCACGTCGACGGCATATTCTAACGCTGTCGCGAGTTTCCGATTTCAAAATGAGAATAGTGAGAGTCAGCTCGTCGAGCCGGTTACCTGGGCAGATGCGTTCGTTGGAGAAGGATTCAATTTTTCGGTGTCTCTGAGAGATTTCGGTGACGATGAACACGCGAAAATGATTGCTGAAGAGATTGCTGCAATAGTCAAGGAACTTGCAGCAATCCTGCCTTTGCATCGAATAGATGGTTTTACTTTCGCAAATGACTTTGAGGATGCTTTGAAGGCGCTAGATCCTGATAAAGACATAAACTCCTTAATTGGTATAGATCCCAATTCTTCAACAGTACAGATACTGGTGCGGCGCAACAACAAACTGAAGACGCATTTCGTGCTAAGAGGCTACTTGGCAGGCTATTTAGCAGGCAGAGATACTGAGCTTAAGGACGAAGCTGAGAACACAATTTGTTATGGTCTAGGAACATTGGCTTTTTACACCCTTGTAGAGACAAAGTTTTCTGAGCAAAGCCGCGTTCGTGATTTAGATGACTTCGAGTGCTGGCTATTACGATATAATGAATCTCTCCTAGCTACTTACTTTTCCTATAGATTGGTTAATACTAGGCCCAAGGAGCAAGAGTTCTATGCAGAACTTGCGCTAGATGAGCTAAATAGTATGGTTCAAGTAACTTCGAAGGCTCACGATCTTTATCAGCTGGACCGTGATCATGAGAGTTATTTTGAAACATCAGCAGTTTGCGCGTCGCGATTTATGACCTCTTTGGCCCGTTACTTTGCTTCATGCAAAAACGAAAATACCGACCTTCACTCGGAAAATTTACTCTGGAATGCATTGTGTAAATTTGGGCTCTCGAAGT
This sequence comes from Thalassospira indica, assembly GCF_003403095.1. Classification (NCBI taxonomy): domain Bacteria; kingdom Pseudomonadati; phylum Pseudomonadota; class Alphaproteobacteria; order Rhodospirillales; family Thalassospiraceae; genus Thalassospira; species Thalassospira indica. The sequence goes on from NZ_CP031555.1 coordinate 2,165,791, forward strand.
GGGCAAAGTTGTTTTCTGAAGATCTTTTCTCTTTTAACTCAGGACTAAACGATTGGGTTGATTTTGATGAGGTTAACTTCCTCAATAGACATCTTGAGCGGCTGCTTTTTGATTTTGGCATAGTTGCAGACCAATTGCAGGACGGTACGTTTTATGTTCACGTGTCTGATCAGCATAAACTGTCATATTTTGTCTGAGCATGTTCTAACCAAATACTCCACCGGATGCTGCGGCTTCAAAAAAGGGGGCCTAAAAAGGAGGCGGCCCCCTTTTTAGCGTGCCGCTTCACCTTGAAAGGGAGTCAGCCTTGCTGCGGTAAAGCTCCTAATATTCGCACAAATGCCTATCAAGCATTTCAATCGTTCAATTGGGGGGCTAACTTTAGAAGATGGTTCGAAATGCCGTATGATCATGCTTGAAAAGTAATGGACGCAACGATGTCAGTTATTTCTCGATTGGAAGAATTGTGTGAAGAGGTTCGTGGTATTGAGGCCAAAGGGCAATCGGTGGATGCCAAAGCCTTGTTAAAGGTGCTTGAAGATTTGATTGACCAAAAAGCGCCAGATCACGACTTCAAGCTTGCCGGTTACTCGCACGATCTTGAACATGACCGAAATGTTTCAGTGGAAATGTTTAGGGCTATTATAACATCCGGCCAAAGCGCTATGCGTGCTGCCATGCTCCTTAATGGTGGTGCGGCAATCGCAATGCTCGCTTTCGTTGGGAAGCTCGTTGAGCTGGACGTAAATGCAGCCAGCCACATTGCAAATGCGATACTGCTTTTCGCTTGTGGAGCTCTGGCCGTAGCCGGTGCTGGTAGTTTTACCTATGTAAGTCAGTATTTCTACCAGGCAGTTTATATCGAACCTTCCAAAAAGCATTCATGGGTTCAGTACTGTGGGGTTGGTTTTCATGCAGCGGCAATTGTAGGTGTTCTAACTTCTTACGGTTTGTTTGGCTGGGGAGCCTGGCTTACATCGGCTGGAGTTGATCTCATTCGACTTTGAGCTTAGCTTACGCAAAACCCAACCTTCTGCACCCCATCACCATTAGAACGATTGTGGGAAAAAAAGGGGGGCTGTTCCCTTCTCAGTGAAGGGTCACAAGCCGCGCGCGAAGTGTCAGATTATGTAAGTATGACCTAAACCCAATTCTCCAAACGCAACCCGTCCACCCGCTCAAACTCGCGGATGTTATTGGTGACAAGGATCAGGCCGTGACTGCGCGCATGCCCTGCGATCATCATGTCATAGGGGCCGATGACGGTACCTTTGGCTTCAAGGTTGCTGCGGATATCGCCGTAATGACCTGCGGCATTGGTATCGAAATCAAGCACGGTCAGGCGGGCGGCGAATTCTTCGACGGTACGCAGGTTGCTCTCCGGTTTGGCGGATTTCATCGCGCCATAGATCAATTCGGCCATGGTGACCGATGAAATTGCCAAGGCCCCGCTATGGGTGGTGAATTTCTCCCGGCAGGACGGCGGGCGGTTCTTGATCACATAGATGCAGATATTGGTGTCCAGCATAAAGCGCAGCATTACAGCGCTTCCCGTTCCTGCATGGCGGGCTGATTACGGTCTTCCATGAAGTCATCACTGACTGCATGTCCGTCAAAAAACGTGTCCCACAAGTGATCGCTTGGAACAATCACGCGCGTTACCCCGACAGAAATCACCTCAACCGTTTTCGTGCCATCAGGAAAGGCAACATCCTTGGGCAGGCGGACAGCCTGCGTCTTATTGTTTAGAAATACGGATGCCTGAGTCATGAATGCCTCCATAAGCGGGTAAGCTTCCAAGCATTGTGCACTTTGAGTGTGTATATGTCAAATGTATATACCAGCACTTGTTTGTAGATAATCTTACCAAGGTACGTTTTTGAGTTGAAGTGGCGCGACATCCGAAATTAAAGTGCAATCATTGTGGGTGTTTCACTCATAGCGTGTTGTGCTGGAGCATTAAATGAAGTCTGTAATCTACGCTGTGCTCACGACTTTTCGTGGCCTTGTTTTCTTCCTCTGCAAATTGCTGTCGTTTCTGTTCATTCTCGGAGCAATTTTTGGAGGTGTTATGGGCGGGATATCCGATAGGCCGTTCCCTTGGGCACCATTCCTGTTGTCGATTGCCTTTGCGGTATTCTTCCAGTCCATCCTGATCTTCTATAACAGGATTGTTATATGGGCTTCAAACGGCACAGTTATTGTTTCTGAATAATAGTTTGACGTTGTTGGTAAGTAATATGGATGGGGACCGGGATGATCGTCCGGCCCCCGCGAGTAAAGTGAAGCAGGCCGTCCGGGTACTAAACTGCGCGACTACGCAGACGCGCCGACAACCAGATCAAACACCACTAACCCGGCGACACCACCCGCAAGCAGCCCAACCAACTGCCCGCCCAAGGCTTTGTGCTCTGGATGTTCCAGATAGGCGTCGCGTGCCGCCGCATCGTCAAAATCAATTGAAAATCCGTGGCGGAAGCCTTGTTCCAGTCCCTCCGGGCTGACCGAGACGCCGCCATCAAAGCCGCGCATGCCGGGGATATGGCTTTGAAGGTCCGCCAGCTTGGCAAACAGGCTGTCGATTTCGGCTTTGGTAACCTCGGCCTTGAATTTGGTCAGAACTAAGTGACGGATCATGGGGTTTCCTATGCAATAAGTTTGGCGAGGTATTCGACCGGATGCTGCGGCTTGACCCCTTCATAACGGTCCACCTGACAGCGGCAGGAATAGCCGGTTACCAGCATGTTAGCAGCACCTGTCGCATCGACCTTCTTTTTCCAGCTCAGATCATACAACTCGCGCGCGGTTTCCTGATGGCGGGTTTCGTGGCCATAGACACCGGCCATGCCGCAGCAGCCGGTTTTTTCGGTGGTCAGTTTAAGCCCGAAGGCGGCAAAGATGTTCTGCCATTTCACACCAACATCAGGGATGGACGTCTTTTCCGTGCAATGGGGGAACAGGCTTGCCGGGGCCTCAGTCGTGCCCATGTTAACGCCGTTATCAAGTTTCGGCGGGGTGAGGCGGCCGTGCTCGATCTCGCCCGCCAGCCATTCATGGAGCAGATGCACGCGATAATTCGGGCGGTTTGAAAGGCGCTGGGCGTATTCCTGCCGGTAGGTCAGGGTCACGCTGGCCTCGATCCCGATCATGGCAATGCCGGACTGGGCGATTTTGCCCAGCACAATGTCATTTTGCTTCGCCTGATAATCAAAGCGTTTGAGGAACCCCTTCACATGCATCGCCTTGCCATTTGGTCGATAGGGCGGCACGAAAACGCGGTATCCAAGGCGTTGCAAAAGGTCGACATGGGCCAGAACCACGTCCGTATCATAATAGGTGGTAAAGCAATCCTGCACGAGGATCACCGACTTGGCCTTTTCATCCGCACTTAAGGCCTCAAGCTCCGCCTGCTTGAATTTGCCAATGCCACGTGCCCGCAGGGCGGATTTCAGGCTCTGGCGATGGAGTTTCGGCAAATCGGTCAGGCCGATGAAGCGTTTGAAAATCCATGGCATCGGCGGGATGGATTGCAACGCGTTAAACAGCCCCGGCGCCTTTGCCAGAAGGGGGGCGATATTTTCCAGTGACGCAATCACATGGTCCTTGATTGGGCGTTTGTAGCGGGTGTGATAGGTCTCCAGAAACCGGGATTTCATCTCCGGGATATCGACCTTGACCGGGCATTGCCCAGCACAGGCCTTGCACGACAGGCAACCGGCCATCGCCTCATAGACGTCATGGGAGAAATCCCGGCTGTTGATCACAGCCAGATCCTTGTTCATCGGATCGGTGCCGACCGAAAGTTGGCGTATCCATTCGCGGATCATCCCGGCCCGACCCTTGGGCGAATGAACGCGCGATCGCGTGACCTTATAGGACGGGCACATCGCATCCATCAAATCCCAGTTAAAGCACGCCCCGTTGCCGTTACACCGCGTCGCATTCAGGTATTCATCACGAAGCGCATCCTCGATCTGCCGGTCAAACTGGCCACGCATGGGCGCTTCGTCAATCGCCGTGATTGGTGTGTTTTTGCTATAGGGCGAGGCGATTTTGCCGGGGTTAAGCTGCCCTTCGGGATCAAACGCCTCCTTGATCCGGCGGAGGCACTCATAAAGCTCCGGCCCGAAATAGATCGGGCTGTATTCACCCCGGAACCCCTTGCCATGCTCGCCCCAGATCAGGCCGTTATAGCGTTTGGTAAGCTCCGCCACCGCGTCCGAAACGCGGCGAATGCGGGCCTCGTCCTCTTCATCCATCATGTCAAGCAGCGGGCGGACATGAAGGCACCCGACATCGACATGGCCAAACATGCCGTAATCAAGCCCCTCGGCATCCAGCAGTGCCCGGAACTCGGCAATGAAATCGGCAAGGTTTTCCGGCGGCACGGCGGTATCTTCGACAAACGGGGTGGCGCGGCGTTTGCCTTCAAGGTTGCCCAGCAAGCCCACCGATTTGGCGCGGATCGACCAGATCGCGGCAATTTGCCCCGGATCGGTCGCCTGCACAAAGCCAATTGGCGCAAACTCTTCGGTCGGGTTGGCATCAAGGTAGGTTTTGAGTTCCGCCTGCTTGGCGGCAACCTCGGCCTCGCTCTCGCCCACAAACTCGACCACGTTAAAGCCGCGTGTGGGGGTATTGCTGTTTTCCGTGCCGAGAAGCTTTCCCAGCATGTGCCAGCTTTCATCCTGCTCGGCCAGTTTCATGACCTTGTCATCGATGCTTTCAATCGCCACCGGATCAAACTGCACCAGGGTTTTGACGTGGCGCAGCGCTGAATCAAAGCTGTCATAACGGACAACCGTAACCGCCTTGTGCTTGGGCAGCGGGATGACGCGGAAGGTAATTTCCTTGACCATGCCAAGGCTGCCTTCGGCCCCGGCAATCAGGAACGACAGGTTCATATCGCCGGTGTCAGATACCGCTTCCTTCAGGTTATAGCCCGTCAGCCCCCGGTTCATTTCCGGGAAGGTGGCTTTGATCTGATCGCGCTTTGGGGCGATTTCGTCATGGACTTTTTTATAAAGCTGCCCGACACGATCGGTGCGGGCCATGGTGTCTTTGGCCTCGGATGCGCTCATCGCGCGGGTATTGAAATCCGTGCCGTCGACAAGAACCGTGGTCATGTCATGGATGTAATGGCTGGTTTTGCCATAAATCCGCGATCCCTTGCCGGAGCTATCCGATCCGATCATGCCGCCCACCGTGGCCCGGCTTGCGGTCGACACCGCCGGCGGGAAGAAATAGCCGTATGGCTTTAGCCAGGCATTCAACTGATCCAGCACCACACCGGGCTCGACATGCACAAGCCCGCGCTCCGCATCAAAGCCAAGGATGTTGTTGAGGTGTTTGGAGGTATCAAGAATGATGGTGTTGTTCAGCGACTGGCCATTGGTGCCGGTGCCGCCACCCCGCGGGGTGATTTTGACCTCGGAAAATTTCTCGCGCCCGGCCAGTTCCATCACGACATTGATGTCACCCCGCGTTTTGGGCTGCAGCACGGCGCTCGGCATCACCTGATAAACGCTGTTGTCGGTGGCATTGATCAGGCGCGTCGGGAAATCGGCATGGATTTCGCCGCTAAACTTTCCCTCGGCCTCCAGCGTTTTCAGAAAGCCCAGCGTCAGACTATCGAGTGACCGATCCGGGGTCAGGGCCGGCAATTTCGTGATCACGCTCTTGTTCGACGCATTCGTAACCGGGGTGGTTGCCGGGGCAGGGACGGACATCAGTCTCTCTCAATACTCGTATGATAATATCATATGCTTTTATCGGGTTTTTTCCGATGCGGGTCGGCGCCCCGATCTGGCATGCAACTCCATTTGACCTGATCGCGATTGAATAGACAAATCGAAAATTCCGAAAGATTATTCAAAATAAGTGAATAATCAAAGCGCCGGGCAAGGTGCTCCAAACCGCCGGTCAAAATGCACCGCGATGGCGCATTTTCAATCCTCATACAATTGCCTTCAGATCTGAAACCCAGCCCCGATTTTCTTGCAAGAGGCGCGGTAGTTTGGGCGGGTGGAAAGAGGGGCCGTTTTGTTGTTTTCCCGCTGTCTCCTCTCTCCGGTTGTTTCTTTTGCCCACTCAAGTCTTCATGCTTAAGTGGGGCATCAGTTGACGAACGGTGGTCACAAAACATTCAATGGGATTACCTCGTTGGAGTAGGTTCTACCCGTAGAGTATAGCTAACAGAAACCTATGGTTATTGTTGGCGTCTTCTTTATCAATCGATTTCAACTTTCTGTGACGCTCGTCACTTTCGATTTCTGAGTTTTGTCTTAGCGAAGAAAAAATGACGCACAGTCATTTAAATCAGAAAAATCTGATGTTGCCGTTCATTTTTTGATCTGAGTGCAATCGCTAAGTACGATGAATTCGAACGCCGTTAAATGTGGTCGGCAGACCGAACAACCAATCCGCAAGTTTAATCGGATTAGCCCTTCCGCGCGTCGAAATTTTGTTCGCCGCTGCATATGGGGCGGAGTTCTGCTTTCGGCCAGCTTGGTACTGTTTTCGGCACATGCCCAAACTGTTCCTGACGCGGTCAACAGATCAATTGAACAGGAACAGTTGCGCCAGCAGCAGAGAGACTGGGATTTTGGGCGGCAACCACAACGCAGGCCCGATATCCGGCTTCAACCGGAAACGTCTGCGCCCACCGTTCCGGACGACACAGATCAGCCTTGTTTTGCAATTCAGTCGACCCAGATTGAAGGGGTGGACGGATTCGAGGTTTTGCCCGACGACTTCGACCGATTGAATGGCAAATGTGTCAATCTTAATGATCTCAATGCGTATTTGAATGAGATGAACGCGTTCTATTCTGATCGCGGCTATATCACGACACGGGTTTATTTACCCGAACAGGACCTTTCTAACGGCATCCTCAAAGTCCTGATTATACCCGGGCGTATTGAGGGATTTGACTACGAGTCAGGTGAAAGTGCTGACAGCAGAATTTTTGCGGCGTTTCCGTCCGGAGAGGGGGATGTCGTCAACTTGCGCGAGATTGAGCAAGCGTTGGAAAATTTCAACTCGCCGCGCTCTCAATCCGGAAAGTTCAAGCTTTACCCCGGAGAACGACAAGGGACCTCGATCATCCGTCTTTCTGCGGTGAATGATCCGCCGTATGGCGGCACACTGACTTTCAATAATTTTGGCTACAAAAATACCGGACGCCAAAAAATCGGTGGCAACCTGTATTACGACAACCTGCTTAATCTCAATGACACAATCCAGATAAATGCCTCTTCCACAAAGAGGGGGTTAACATCGAGCGATACCTATTCCAGAACGGCAAGCGGAAGCTATTTTGTGCCGTTCGGAAACTGGAGTGTCAGTGTCGGCGCCGGATATAGCCGATACGGCTTCATTCTTCCGGCAATCAATGAGGACTTGCCCGTTTATGGGCGTAGTCACTGGATTTCCGCCGATCTTCAACGCCTTATCTGGCGCGGAGAGTCTTCCAAATTCTATGCAGTCGCCGGTATTGAAACATCTCGTTCAAGAAACTTCCTGGACGAGTTCGAAGTCGTTGTTCAGAGGCGATTTTCGACCAAGTCCAAGTTCGGCGTGAATGGGCGTTTCAATTTTGAGAACGGCTACCACGACTGGTCGGTCAACGCCATTCGCGGACTGAACGCGCTGGGGGCGGAGCCGCCTTTGGATCCTGACATTGATCCAGAGCCATTGCTATTTACCGCAAGCTCTGCGCTGCAAGCCAGCTTTGCAGATGGGCTGTTGCGTTTGAGCCATCAAATCAACGGACAGTATTCCGAAGATAATCTTGGGAGTTCCGACAAGTTCGCCATCGGGGGCGGATATTTCAGCATCCGTGGCTTTCGAGAAGACAGTCTGTCGGGAAGGTCGGGCATTTCGACGCGCAACGATCTGAGCTACCGAGCCTTTGAGGATAAAGATGCCAGCCTGGACATCGTCCTTGGACTTGATGCCGGTTACGTCGAACTCAGCAAGGATGACCGGGAGACCTATGACGCCCCCTTTCTGGCAGGTGCATCTGCCGGAGTGCGGGTCAATTTCCTTGGAATTTTCAATCTTGATCTTGTGGTTGCCCGGGCGCTTAAGCGGCCCGAGGCCTTCACGGATTCAGGAATTATCAGATACGCGCAAGCGTCATTTTCGTTTTAACGGGGCCGTTGGGACATAGATCATGCAGTACATCAGCAAACTTTTGCCGGGTCTTCAGAAAAGTTCAGCTTTGATTGCAGCCGTGCTTTACACGTTATCCCCTGTTGTTGCGGGCGCGCAACAGGCGGCAAACACGGATCGGTCCGCTGTTGACCAATCCCGCAACGGCTTGACGATCTATAATATCAATACACCCAACGCCAAGGGACTGTCGAACAACATCCATAACAGTTTCGACATCCCCACACGGGGCGCAATTGATAACAACTCGGCGACGATAACCTATTCCCAGCTTGAAAAAGGCTACATCGAAGGCAACCCTAACCTGAGAAGTGGACAGGAAGCGTCAACGATCCTTCATCAGATCATTGGCGGGTCGCGATCCCAGATGAATGGCCTTCTGGAGGTGGCAGGCAAAAAGGCGCAGCTTGTCATCGTCAACGAGAATGGCATCACGTGCAATGGCTGCGGCTTTATCAATACCAGCAGAGCGACCCTTTCGACAGGGGCTGCAAATATCAACGCGTCAGGGGAACTTGCCGGTTTTGATGTAACGCGCGGCGATATCCTGATCAATGGCACAGGGCTTGATGCCGTTAGTGGCAATCAAGCAAGCGATCAGATCGACCTGATTGCACGAACTGTTGCCATTCGCGATGCCGCCAAGCTCAGGGCAAAGCAGCTTAACGTCATCACCGGCAGTAACACAGTCGATTATGCATCGCTGAGCCATAACCAGACGGCCAGTAGCGGTGCGGTTCCGGAAGTTGCCCTGGATGTCGCTGCCCTTGGCGGTATGTATGCCGATTACATCAGCCTCATCGCGACCGATGACGGGGTTGGGGTGAATATGAATGGTGAGGTGGCATCGGCAGGCAACCTTACCCTTGATGCGAATGGCAAGATCAGTTTCGGTGCTGCGTCGAAAGCTTCATCGGGTGCCAAGACCACGATTACGACGACAGAGGATTTCGAGGGGGCTGGCAGTGTAAAGTCTGCGGGCGATCTGAGTGTAACCGCCAAGAATATCACGAATAACGGCGTGCTGAATTCGGGGGCAAGCGTCAGCCTTGAAGCGCAAGAGCAGATAAAGTCCGGCAAAACGGCCATGATCCGCTCGGAAGATGACACGAGCCTGAAGGCCGGAACCGGCATTGAAAACAACGGCGTTGTAGCGGCCTATGGCAATCTTGATGTTGACGCGCCCGATATCCGCAATGATGGCGGCATTTTGTGGGCCAATGACAATGTCACGATCGGCTCGTCCGAGGCAGCTAACGGACGTGCCGATTATGTCCTGAACCGCAATGGTCGTATTGAAGCGTTTGGGGGCGACCTTGAAATCAAGGCCGAAAACATCGTTAACCAGGGCACTGCACCGACGGCCAATATCAAGGACAACATCTATCAGTTCTATGAAACCCCAGGCCCGGTTAACCCGAATGGCGATATCAAAAACCGCTTGGTCTCTGCAACGTTTCTTGCTGAAGACGGCACGGTGCGACCGGAATATACCGAAAGCTATGTCGCGCTTTGGGAGCAGCTGTTTTCTGACGACCTGAGCAATGCAACAGAACTGGACCCTGAGATTCTGGTTCTTTTGCAGGCATCGGCCGTTGGCGGCGGCGGCAACACACTTGGTTCTTCGTGGGTCACTTATTTTGGACGTCTGACAGGTAAGGCGTCTGAGGCTGGCGTGCCATCTCTTGTCGAGATGATGCGTGGCCTGATGGCCGATACCGCACGTGTTGAAGAAGTCGTAGCCGAGCCTGAACCCGCAGAACCGGGTGGGGCAGGCGGCGCACCAGGTGCACCAAGCGATCCGGAACCAGTTGCCGAAGGCCCAGAGCCCGGCTCTATCAAGGCGGAGTATCTTCCACAATATCTCGCCCTTTGGGAAAGCCTGTCGTCTGGTCAGGCCATAAGTGCCGATACGCTTGCAGCCCTTAATCCATCTTATGTCAAGGATGGGGCCGTCCTGCCGGAAATCAGCAATCTGTGGAATTCTATTCGGGCGGGTTCGGGCGCTGGGTACACGATCCTGGTGACGATCACCCAGGATACACTGAATGACGATGGCGTTCTGGCGGAACTTAAGGCAGGCAAGAACATCCTGCTTGAAGCCAAAAATATCAACAATGTCTATGGTGCTATTCAGGCGGCGGGCGATCTGGACATCACGGCAGAAAACCTGACCAATACCTCGTTTGGGGCCAGTCAGTCCCGCCATGAAGTGCATAAACGCGGCTGTTTCACCTGCCACGAAGGTGTGCTTGATTTCGCCGATACATTTGGCGGTGTGATTCAGGCACATGGAAATCTGAACATTTCGGTGACCGATTCACTCAAGAACATGACGATCGGCAGCCGAAGTGCGTCTCAGTTGCTGGCCGATATCGGCGTGCATCTTCAAAGCACCAGCAACCGTCTGAACGCAGAAGTTCCAAAACCGTCCAAAAGCACTGTCGCACCGACACCGGAAACATCAACGCCAGGTGCGGAAACATCGACCCTGGTTAACCTGATCGCCGAACTCGAAGAGGTTCTTGAAGAGGCACACGAGAATTTCGAAACCCCGGAATCCGGGGAACTCGATGCCTTCATGTCATCGCCGTATCTGTTCAGCCGACTTGATTTTGAGCCGTTGATCGAACAGAATGAACTGCGCGCCTTTGAAGTCCTGTCTTCCAATGACCCCACCGTTCGTCAGGCCTGGGCGACCCAGCAAATTCGTACGGCCCAACTGCTTGGCGGGGATGGTGCCGGTCAGACACGTAGTGACGTGATCAGCGAGCAACTCGAACTCGCACTGGCGCTGCCGACCTCAAGCGATAATGGGGCCAAACCGCTTTCTGCAGTGACAGCCTTCTTAGATAAACGCAACGGCGCGCTGATTTCTGCGGACAAGGTGGATATTGCCGCCGGTGAGGTCAAACAAATTGGTGGTGGGCAGATTGTCAGTGACAGCGAAACGACAATCACTGCGGATCGGATTGATCTTGAACGCGGCGATCTGAAATCAGATGGCGATATCAGCCTTTCGGGGGATCAGGAAGTCCGCCTAGCTGCGGTGGATATTGAGGCCGCAAACGATGTCACGCTTAAAAGTGACAGTGGCGATGTTTTGGTTGAAACCATTGAGGAAACAACCAACTTCACACGGGAATTGTACTCCGATGTCCGTGTTCGCAATCCAAATTGCTCGTCAAATGATGGCGATTGCGAACAATACACGACCAAACGCGTCAAAACCGGCAGTGGCAGTGGAACATCTGTTACCCATCAGGGCGGCACGCTTAATATTGGCGGTAACCTGACGGTTGAGGCCGCCAATGACGTGTCGGTGGTCGGGACTGATGCAAATGTTGATGGCGATGTGAAGCTTGCAGCGGGCGGTGATCTTTTGGTCGGCTCTGCGCGCAATGTTTATGATTATTCGCAAACCAGTGGCAAGTCATCATCCAAGGCGCACTCCGAAGAGCTCCTGACGTCGGCGATCAATGCCGGTGGCAATATTGCCATGACCGGCACCAATGTCGGGATCGAGGCATCTACCGTTTCTGCCGATGGCAAGCTTGATGTCATGGCCTATAACGACCTGTCGATTACGGCAGGTATGGAAAATTCAAGCTATTCCTATAAATCCAGCTCTGGTGGCGGCGGTTTCTTTGGCAAGAAAAAGTCCGAAAGCCTGACGGAAAATCACCTGACCTATCAGGAAAGTGTGCTGTCGAGCGGCGATGACATGTCGCTTAATGCCATGGGCAATATTGGCATTGCAGGCTCCGAAATCGAAAGCGGCGGCGATATTGATATTACCGCCTTTGGCGGGCTGACGATTACCTCGCTTCAGGAACAGCATCATCGCGAACATAAGGTCGAGAAAACAGGCCGCTTCGGCGGGATGTTCGGTGGATCCAGCTCGCGCACGGAAATCCGGGATCTCACCGAGATCAAGGGGACGGAAATCACCTCGCTGACCGATCTGACCACGCAGTCGGGATCGGATACCACCATTCGTGCCAGCCGGGTTTCGGCCGGGGGCGATTTGAACATCAGCGTCGGCAAAGGTCCGTTTGCCGATCCGGATGCCAAATTGTGGCTTCTGACCGACAAGGAACGCGATTACCTGTCGGTTTCGGAATATGAGGGCGGCACCCTTAAATGGACGGTGACGGAATATGGCCACGAGAAGGAAGTGGTCCGTCATGCCATCCTCGAATCGGGTGGGGATTTCATCATCGAAAGCCCTGGCGGCGTGGTGGTTGAATACCGCTCCACCGGCGATTTTGCCACTGACATCGCCCAGTTGGCCGAGGCACCGGGCCTTGAATACCTTGCTGACCTGCAAGGCATGGACAATGTCGACTGGGAGGGCGTCGAGGAAATCTACGAAACCTGGTACGACCAGAGCTCTGGCCTTGGTGGTGGTGCGATGGCGCTTATTGCCATTGCAACGGCAGTTCTGACAGCGGGGATTACTGCGGGGCTGGCGGCAGGCATTTCTGGAACAACTCAACTTGCAGCAGGTGCAGCTGTCGAAGCAGGCATGGCGTCCATTTCTATAGCTGGAGCAACGTATGTCGGTACGGCCACACAAATTACATCAATGATAATGGTCAATGCTGCACTCGCAAGTGTCGCAGCGACAGCAGCGACCTCAATTGCGAATGGGGCTGTTTCGGGCGATATGCGCGGGGCATTTCAGTCGATTTTCTCAAGCAACACGCTAAGAAGCATTGTAATTAGCGCTCTGACTGCAGGTGCTACACATTCTATCAATCTCGATACAATCGGATTTGATGAGCTGGGCCAGACGCCCGAATTTGTGTCATCTCTTCTGGAAAAAAGTCTAGATGGTGCCCTTCGGAGTGGTATCTCCAGCGTTATCGGTGGCACGGATTTCAGTGATGCAATCGTTGCTAACTTGCGTTTCGCCGCGACCGACACTCTGTTGTCATCCACACAAACCGTTATCGGCGATCTGACAGATGGTCTTGGAGCGAGCGACTTGCCGGTTGCAAATATGGTCGCGCACGCACTTGCGGGGGGGCTCGCCGCACAGGTGCTGGGTAATGATTTTGCGACTGGTGCGGTCTCCGCTCTTGCTTCGGCTAGCGTAGCTAACGCCGGTTGGTTTGATGGTCTTGAAGCACACCAAATTTCAGCAATTAGCCAACTGGTTGGTGGGGTTGCTGCCCTGATTGCTGGTGGTGATGGAAGTGAAGTAGGGTTAGGAGCCCATGTGGCTCAATCTGCAGCTATCAATAATTATCTGACACATGCCAATGTGAACGACATGATGTCTGAGTTGCGTAGTTGTCAGGCGTCAGAAGGAGGGTGCTCTGATGCGGAAGAGAGGGAAATCGCGTACAAATGGCTGAATGTTGCTGTCGGGAACGATAAAACTCTTGCCGCGACTTGTTCTGATTTGGCTTGCGTTCAAGCGATGCTTGGCCAGAAGGTTGACCTGTTCTCCAATAAAGCTGCTGAGTTGCAGAGTCTCAGCCCTACTGTCTTCAGTATTTTGCATTCGGGTTATTCTTTTGAGGTTCTCCAGCCTGCTCTTGATCAAATTGATGCAAATATTCGCTTCAGGGAGGATTACGAGAACTACGTAGACGTTAAGTGTGGAGGTGTTGCCTCTGCTGCCTGTGCACAATCTCACTACGAGGCGTGGGAAAACGTTAACGAAAAACTCGAAGTTGTAGACAAAGCAAAGCTTGTTCTTTCTGTCGTGGTCGGTGGCGGTATGGCTGCCGGGCCCAAGATGCTTCAGGTTCTCAAAAACTGTGCGACAAATGTTGCCTGCCTCAATGAACTCGGCATCACCTTAGTCGAGGCAGGAGCGGAAGTCGCTGCCGGAGGTCCGCTTGCGGGTAGCGGCGGGATCGCTTTTGCAGCTGGCTCTGCGATAGTGCTGAAGAAAGGTGATGAAGTTCTTGGCGTGATTGATGAGACACTTGGACACCTTACTCATTTGAATGCTAGTAGTGAGCTGTTCCGCGCCTCAGATGGTAGTCTTTTAAGATTTACGGATGATGGTGAATGGCGCGTTCTTTGGACTGAGCAAGCCTCTAAAAAGACAGGCCTGACGGAAGATTTCGTCGACCAGATGGTGTCAACTCCCAAAGGAGAAAGACCCGATCCTTCAACCTATATGTCGCAAGCTGACATTGATGCACATTTGGCACGCTTTGACGATGGTGCTGTTAGGTTCGCGTCTGCAGAAGATGTGTCGACTTACAGGACAGCTGGACCGCCTAGCGGAGGGTTCGTTATACCGAAATCAGAATTCGACAATCTTGTTCAAGAAGCAGGAGGTGACCTAAGCTTGGTAGAAGTCCGTCTCGGACTTGATACTGGTTCGCTAACTAGCGGAAATACTGTCGCGCTGGCAATTGAGCCACAAAATCTGAACAATCTAAGAATACCATCAGGTAACGAAGGCGGCGCAAATAGCAAATGGGTTCCGGGTGGGTTCACATCAGATGGTGTTCCTGAGGCAGTGATGGATTTCATCGGTGTGCCATTTACACCAATTCAGTTCTAAGAGGGGATTCAATGTCGAAATTAGAATTTGGTAAAACGTATTATCCTCCAAAGCCCGAAATAACTGTGACTGATAATTTAGTCAAAGGACCAGGTTGGAAGGTGGAAAGGTTTGGTACAGAATTTATATTCGAGTTTCTTGCAGCACGTCATGGTGGTGGTGTTGACCGATATAAGGTAACTGCTGAAGAATTCGAAGAGCTAAAGCTAGGAAGACTTTCATTTGAAGAACTTCTAAAAAAATACGACGTTAATTGATTTGAGCGAAAAATGGGATGCAAAAGATGTAGGAAGAAGGTGACAGATTTATTTCTAGGCACCTTTAAATCGTACCCTAACCTCGGGCATCAATGCTGGGAGTAGCATGGTCATGACAGGTACTAAGGCGGCGGGGGCTTTGACCTTGCCGCCGATTGCAAGCTTGATGTCATGGCCTATAACGACCTGTCGATTACAGCAGGTATGGAACACTTAAGCTATTCACACACGTCGAGCTCCGGCGGCGCTGGTTTCTTTGGTAAGAAGAAAACCGAAATCCTAACGGAAAACCACCCGACTATAAAAGTCGGGAATGTGCGGAGTTTGCTGTGAGCCGCACATTCCCTGTGCTTGAGCCTGTCGGGTGGTGGTACGTCAGGCGGGTGTTTGTTTTTGTCGCTTTGTTTGCGGGGCTTAGGCCGATTTGCGGTGGTTGGCGGCGTCTTCGGCTTTGATTGCTTCGTCATGCATTAGCGACAGGACCGTGCGCTTGTAATCCATGAATTCCGGGCTGGTCAGGGCATCGATATGGCGCGGGCGCGGGATCGCGATATCAAGCGACTGCTTGATCAGGCCGGGGCGGGCCGACATCACATGCACTTCATCACCAAGGAAAATCGCCTCGTCAATGTCATGCGTGATGAACAGCACCGTCTTGCGGCGGCTTTGCCAGACATCAAGCAGCAATTCCTGCATCATCTGACGGGTCTGGCTATCCAGCGCGCCAAACGGTTCATCCATCAACAAAATGCGCGGATCATTGGCCAGTGCCCGGGCCAGTGCCACACGTTGGCGCATGCCGCCCGAAAGTTCCTTGGGATATGATTTCTCGAACCCTTCGAGGTGAACCGCCTTGATCAGATCATCGGCGATGTCTTCGCATTCGGATTTCGAAAGGTTTTTAAGCTTCGGCCCGAACATGACGTTTTCGCGGACCGTGAGCCAGGGAAACAGGGTGTAGCTTTGAAACACCATGCCGCGATCCGCAGACGGGCCATTGATCGGATCGCCGTCAAGCTCAAGCCGCCCCGATGTCGGGGTTTCAAGCCCGGCGACAAGGCGCAGCAACGTTGATTTGCCACAGCCCGACGGGCCGACAATCACCGAAAAGGTGTCATTGGCAACATCAAGCGATACATCATCAAGGGCCAGAACCGGTGGTTTGCCCTTGGGTTCGAAACGGACCGTGATGTCACGGAGGGAAAGCTTGCTCATGAGTGTATCGCCCCTTAAAAATCAGCAGACCAGGGCAGCAAGCGCCGGCGTGCCCATTTAAAGAAGAAGTCGGTGATCAGACCCAGAATGCCGATGGTAAAGACACCGAGCAAAATCACATCGGTAAACAGCCCGCGCATGGCGTTCAGGATCATGTAGCCAAGGCCGGTGTCGGCTGCGACCAGTTCGGCCACCACCAGATAGGTCCAGGCCCAGCCCATGGTAACCCGCAGGTTATCCATCACACCGGGCATGCAGGCCGGAACCAGCACACGGGTGACAACGCGACGGCGGTCCGCACCAAGGGTGTAGGCGCAATCAATCAGGTCCTTGGAAATCCGGGCGGAAACGTCGGAAATCAAAATTAGCTGTTGGAAAAAGGTACCGAGGAAAATCACCATGATTTTCTGTTCGACCCCGATGCCGATCCACAGGATCAGAAGCGGGATCAGGGCGGAAACCGGGATATAGCGCATGAAACCGGTGATCGGTTCAATCAGCGCCTGCACCGCGCGGAAACTGCCCATCAGGATGCCGATGGGAACGGCAAAAACGGAGGCAAGGATAAAGCCCGACAGGATGACAACAAGGCTTGCCCACATATGTTCAAACAGCGACATATTGGCGATGCGCTTGATGCCGGCGGCCACCACTTCATGCGGGGCGGCAAGGAAGTCCTTGGGCGTGATCCCGCCATAGGTGAGCAAGCACCAAAGGGCCATGACAATAGCAACCGAAATCAGTGACAGGGCGACATAGGTGCCCTTGTCGATATCGGTCTTGGGCGAGAAAAGGGATCTGGTCCACATGATGCTTGCTCTTTTTAAGTCTTGAACTTGGTGGCGTTCGTTATTTCACGATGTCAGCAGCCAGCAGGCTTTTCGGATTGGCGTCCAGCGTAACCATGCCGCTTTCCTTGCCAAGGGTCATGGCATTGGCAATGGTGCCAACAATGCCATCCGGGTTGGACGGGTCCATGAAGGTCTTGTTCATGTCAGCATCATAAAACGCGATGCCCGAACGGGTGTCGGCAAAGACCGCCGGATCATCAAGCCAGCCGCCAACGCCTTTGGCCATAATCACGTCGGCTGCTTCTTCGTTGGCTTTTTGCCAGGCAACCGCCTTGGCCCATGCACGATACAGCGCTTCCATTTCCGGACGGCGGGCTTCAAGGGTTTCTTCGGTCGTCACCGCGATGTCGGTGATCAGGCCCGGTGCCTTGGAGCTGTCAATCAGCAGGTGACCATGTTCGGTATCCTGCCCACGGGTCAGCCACGGCTCCCAGGTCACGGCGGCGTCAACACGCTTGGCGACAAAGGCCGCGCCAGCGTCACCGGCTGACATGTTCATCGAATTTACGTCAGAAAGGCTCATGCCGGCTTCTTTCAGAAGAACACTGAGGAAGAACTGCGAAACAGACCCCTCGGTATAGGCGACGTTTTTGCCCTTGAGGTCTTCGATGGTTTTGATGTCGGCATTGGCAACAATCCCGTCACCGCCGCGTGAGTCATCAAGCGCAAACAGATAGGTCAGCGGATGGTCTTCGGTGTAAAAACCAAGAACGGTGTCAATGGTGGTCACAGCCACATCAATTCGGCCAGCCGCGAGTGCCGGCATACGGGTTTTGACGTCTTCCATCACGACAAGATCAACATCAAGGCCTTCTTCTTCAAAGAAGCCTTCTTCCTGGGCGATATAAAGCGGGCCATAGCCGACCCAGGTCGAATGCGCGATGGTGAGTTCCTCGGCCGAGGCGGCGGTGGACAGCGAGAAGGCGGTTGCGAGTGCCGCACCCGACAGGCAGATTTTCGAAAGAATGCGTTTCATAGATGGTGTCTCCGGTGTGAGATGCTCTCTGATAGGTTTTGGTCTTTTTCGGTATGCCTAGCCCGATTTTCGGTTCGGGTTTCTGGTGGCGTTTGACCCGGCAAGTACGCACAGCAATTCATACATGAGCGAAATGCCAAGCCAGGCTGTTCCTCCCGAAGGATCAAAAGGGGGGGACACTTCAACAAGGTCCGCCCCCACAATATTAAGGCCGCCCAGAAGGCGGATCATTTTCTGCGCCTCACGGCTGTTAAAGCCGCCGATTTCCGGTGTGCCGGTGCCCGGCGCGAATGCAGGGTCCACCGCATCAATGTCAAAGCTGACATAGGTTTTGTCGCGGCCGACAATGTCGCGGGCCTCAAGCATGACCGCGTCAATGCCGCGATCAAGGACTTCTTCCATGCGGATGATGCGAACCCCTTGGGCAAGGCCCCATTCAACATCTTCGCCGTCATACATCGTGCCGCGAATGCCGATCTGAACCACGCGCTTGGGATCAAGGTAGCCGTCCTCGATCGCGCGGCGGAACGGCGTGCCGTGGGTGTATTTGTAACCGTTGAAATAGCTGTCAAACAGATCGGTATGGGCATCGAAATGCACCATGCCAACTGGCCCATCAGATGCCAGGGCCTTGAGGATTGGATAGGACAGCAAATGATCGCCACCGGCACTCAAGGGCGTGATGCCCTTTGATTTCAGCGTGGCGATAAAGCCCGTGACACTTTCAAGCGTATCCATGATGTCGGCCGGATTGACCGGCGCGTCGCCCAGATCGGCAATGTTGCGGTCTTCAAACGGGTTTTGGCCGGTCGCGGGGTGTTTCGGCCGGATCATGGTCGACAGATCACGCAACTGACGCGGGCCATGACGCGCACCCGGACGGTTGGTGGTGCCGCCATCCCATGGCACGCCGACCATGGCGATATCGACCTCGCTTAAGACCGGGTTCTCAATCGACAAATGCGGCGCGCGCATAAAGCTTGCCACCCCGGCATAACGCGGCAGGGTCATCGCCGAGGGTGGAACAAAGGAAATAGCGGACGCAGTATCAGGTTTGTCAGCAGTGTTGGGCATGAAGGCAGGTCCTAGCGCGGTGGCGGTGGCGATGACGATGGTGTGGCGTGTTGTCGCGGGTCCGGCGGGCTGACCGTGCGCACACGGTAATTATCTCAAAAGCTTGCAGGGAGATTGCCATGCAGGGACGTGTTCAATAATATGAAACTTTCAAACTAAACGTCTGATTTTTTCAACGTAATGCTTTCACGAAGGTCTCCTGCCAATGTCAGTAGCTCTGCCGCCGCTTAGTGATGTGGATTTCCGCCAGTTGCGGATTTTTAGAACCATTGTCGAAAGCAACGGCTTTACTGCCGCTCAGGATGAGCTGGGCATTTCCAGATCGACCATCAGCACCCAGATGTCCGCCCTTGAAACCCGGCTGGGGGTCAAGCTGTGTCGGCGCGGGCGGTCTGGCTTTTCGCTGACCGAACATGGGCAAAAGATCTATAGCGAGGTGATCAAGCTTTTTGCCGCGGCCGACTCTTTCCGGGCCGAGGTCGGGGCCATTCGCGGCAATATGGTGGGGGAGCTTCGCATTGGCGTGGTCGATGCGATGGTCGAAAACCCCAATTGCAAGCTGGATCAGGCGATTGCGCTTTTTCATGAACGGGCACCGGGCGTGCATCCGACCTTTGTTGTCGTCTCCCCCAACCAGATTGAAAATGCGTTGCTCAGCCGACAGATGGAAATCGCCGTCATGCCCAACCAGCCGATGAATGCAGCCGTGCAGATGCAGCAGCTTTTTCACGAAGAACAGACGATGTATTGCGGCAAGGACCACCCGTTGTTTGAAAGTGCGCACGAAAAAATGCCGATCGAACAACTGGCTGAACAGAAATACGCAAGGCGTGGCTATTCGGTGGCGCTGGCGTTTCAGTCGCTTTTCAAACATCCGCCAAGTGCGACGGCCTATGACATGGAGGGGCTAGCCTATCTGATCCGAAGTGGGAAGTTTGTCAGCTTCCTGCCGACCCACTTTGCCCGGCAATGGGTGGGGCGCGGCGAAATGCGGGCGCTGCGTCCCGATCTGCTCAGCTTCAAGATCGGCATGTGTGTCGCCAATTTCCCGCAATCGGTGATGTCACGTATGGCGCGCGTGTTCCGCGAATGTTTGATCGAGGTGCACCCGACCGTGACCGCAATCAAAACCGTGCCGCCGACGCTGGATAAGAAGTGAGGTGGAGGCTGAAGCGGACTTTCAAGAATGTCCTGCTTCGCGCTGATGCCGGATGACCAGAATGGTCACCGTATCCGCGTCTATCCGGTATCGCACGACATAGCCGCTGTCACCGAACTCGATAAGCCATTCCCGAAACGCTTCAGGAAGGTCATCGACCAGTCGGCCAAGGTTCGGGTGGGCGCCAAGCACTTTCACGCCTTGACGGATGGCTTCTCCGGCACGGCGCGCGGCATCAGGGTTTTTTGAGCGCAGAAAGTCACGGAGCCGTTGCAGATCCCGAATGGCTGCCGGTGCAAATCTTACTTGCGGCATTTGGGTGCGGGTAATTCATCGTCCGTTCCCCAGCTTTCCAGCCAGCGGTCGACCTCTTCAGCCGTTGCGTGACGGCCTGTTTGCTGGAACTCTTCCCACGCCTGCACCGTTTCACGCTTTAGCGCCTCGCGCTTCTCTTCGCGTTCGACATATTGCGCGATCGCTTCGCGCATGATCCAGTGCGATGTACGTTGCCGGGCTTCGGCAAGATTCCGAACGCGGCCTTTCATGTCGTCATCGAGCTTGATGGACGTTGCAGATACCATGTGAGCCTCTGAATCAAAAGGTAATACCTTGTGCTACCATAGCTTTCTCAGGCCGTTTTGTCTAGGTTTAGTCCCGCTAGGTTGCCTATCCGATATTGAGAAGGGGCGGCAATCAAAACACTGCCGCCGACGGTGGAAAAGAAATGAGGTGGAGGCGGAAGCGGTTGCGCAAACCAATAACCCTTTTCCTCAATCCCTTTCGGGCGTTATGGTTTCGGCGGGCAGGGGAATTAACCGAAACGGATCATCAAGACCATGCTGTCATCGCTTAATATCCGTCATATGCGCGTGTTTGTCGCAGTTGCCGATCAGGGGAATTTTACCGCTGCGGCCGGGGTTCTGGGGCTGGGCGTGCCTGCGGTTACCGCGACCATTCGCCAGTTTGAGGATGTGACGGGGGCGGCGCTTTTTGATCGTACGACGCGGCAGGTGGCGCTGACCCAGACGGGTGAGCGGTTCTTGCCGATTGCGCGTCGGTTGCTGGCCGATTTTGAAGAGGCGCTTGGCGATCTTGATGCGCTGTCAAAAGGTGTTGGTGGGAAGATTACGATTGCCGCCGCACCGTCCGTTTTGACCCGCATTTTACCCACCGTGATTTCCGAATTTGTTGCCACCCATCCCGATGCGCGCATTCGACTTGATGAACGAAATGCCGGTGAAGTGCATGAGGCGGTGGCGAGTAATGCCGCCGATTTCGGTATTGCCGGGGAATGGCAGGCGTTGCCAGATATTGCCTTTCGCCCGCTGTTTTCCGACCGGTTTGGCGTGCTGTGCCGGGCTGATCACGCATTTGCCCAAAAATCGGTTTTGCGCTGGTCGGATTTGACCGGGCAAAAGCTTGTCGGGTTGGGGCCGGAATCCGGGACCGGGGCGCTGATGGCGCAACCCGGTGTGACCAGCGATCTGTCATCGGACACCATGCCGGTTCTCAGTCCTGCTTTGCGTGACGCGGTGGCGGCGGGCATTCCGGCGGCGAAAACCGTTTTGGCCCGCGCGCAAAAGGCGATGCGGGCCGAGGACAGGGTGCTGCGGTCGCTTGATCCGAACGACAGTAACGCAGCAGAGGAAGACAGCGATATCGCCTTGGGCGCAACCGGCCCGATCCTGCCGCGCCCGATAGTTGAAACATCCAACACCATCACGCTGGCCGCCATGGTCGCGGAAGGGGTGGGGATTACGGTTTTGCCGGAATTGGCCGCACGCGTGTCGGATATGGCGGCCCCGGAAAAGCTGGTGTTTGTGCCGCTGACCACCCCGGAACGCCATCGCCATATCGGCGTGATCACGCGTAAAAGCAAAAGCCTGTCGCCAATTGCGCGGCTGTTCCTTGATCAGGTGATTGCGCTTGCGCCCAAACAGGACCTTCCGGCCAGTTTGACGTGGTATTGAGGAGTGTATATGCGGAGCACATCTTTCACGTTTATCATTTGGGCGAACTTTATGCAGAACTCGTAGATATTTAGGGTTTTCTGGTGGATGTCGAGTGGAGAACGACTAAAAATGCATTCTTTTTCTTCGTGCCTAAGGCGAAATATTCGATGCATCTACGTCAACGAAGATAGTAACTTTTCCATTTATTTGGCGTCGTATACTGAAAAATAATTGGAGCGTTTGGTTCTTGGGGGGATGGAATATGCCACGAAAAAATAGATTACGTTATCACCCTTATTATGGCTTCTCTGAACGCAGAAAGTTTGGGTGGTCATTTAGAGCAATAAATACAGCAAATAAAATTATCAAACTTTTGGGTTCGTTATGGAAGTACTTAGATGTTCCAGCAGATAAGTGGTTCATGTTTTGGCGTGAACATGCCTCAGTGCGAATGCTGATTGAATTTACGGGCGCTGCTATAATTGTTTCAGGTCTAGCTGGTTTGTATCTGGAAATACAAAATCGAAAGGAGGATCGAGCGACACTAAACGCAACACTCCTAGCGCAGATAGCTGACTTGGCAACTTCTAATCACTCTAGCGCAGGCCCAGGAATTGCTTCAATTATGGAGTTGTTGGCAGAAAACAATGTTTCTATGGATAAAATTTCCGTATTTGGGGTGCAATTTCCGGTCTCAACCGATCTATCTTTTTCCAAGCTTGCTAGTGCCAATCTTAGTGGAACGAAAATTAATTTTAGTAACTTTGAGAGCGCAAACCTATTCGAGGCAAACTTGTCCGGTGCATTTCTTTACTCTTCAAATTTCAACAAAGCTAATTTGAAATACGCCGATATTTCGAACGCAAATCTAGCGAATTCTAGCTTGCGAATGGCATCTCTGAGAAATGCGATACTTGTTAGGGCTAACTTAGAAAGAGCTGATTTTACGAGTGCATCTATTAATGATGCTAATTTGAGCCATGCCAAATTGTCGAAAGCCGACCTTAGGCGGGCTACTCTTGTCAACGTCGACTTTAAAGAGGCGGACCTCAAAGAAGCCGATTTTTCAGGGGCGATTCTGAGTGATTCCGATCTTGTAGGAGCAAATCTCAATAACGCTACACTCGCCTTTTCTGTGTTGCAAAGGACCAACCTTAATAAGGCCAGCCTGTACCATGCTGATGTTTCTGGTGCAGATCTTGAAAACGCCAAGCTAATGGAAGCCAACCTAGAGGGCGCCAACCTCGAGACTTCAAGCTTGGTAAGAGCTGACCTTACAAGGGCATATCTTTTTCGAGCCAAGCTGAGAAATGCCGACCTATCATCTGCCTCGCTAGTGGCTGTCACTATGAGTGCTGCAGATCTAACAAGTTCCACGCTTGCAAATGCCGAATTGTCATTTGCAAATCTAACAAATTCGAACCTGACAAATGCGGTCTTTTCGGAAGCCGAGCTATATGCCGTAGATGCAGAAAGTACCAATTTCACAAATTCCGATATGAGACGGTCAAATTTGGCAAAAGCCAACTTCATAAAAGCCAACTTCACGAATGTTGATCTGACGGGAGCCAACCTTTCAGGCGCGAACCTCTCAGGCTCCCAGTTCTCTGGTTCGACTGGACTTACTCAAGAACAGTTAGATACAGCATGTGTAACAGATGAGTTTAGTGATCCTCCCAAACTTCCAGAGGGCCTGGTTTGGCACGGAAAAATATGTCCTAATAGTTCTCGGGGATGATTAGATGTACTTGCAGGACTCTCGGGTCCATGGCCAGTTTGACGTGGTATTGAGGCGGCTTCGCCTTTGGCTCTGTTGCATCGATGCTGGCACATCACGGGATTTGCGACATATCATGACGTGGAGCCTGACATGATGACCCTGTTCCAGGAGATGGCATGAGCGCGCACGCGAAGAACTCGGCAAAGCCCCGCAAGAAGATCAATCTGGCCCTTCAGGGTGGGGGATCGCACGGGGCGTTTACCTGGGGCGTTCTTGATCGGTTGCTTGAGGATGAGGAAATCGAGCTTGAGGCGATTTCGGGCACGTCGGCCGGGGCGATGAACGCCGCCGTGGTGACATCGGGCTTTTGCAAGGGCAAATATGATGGCGCGCGCGAGGATCTTGAGGCGTTCTGGTCGGCAGTTTCAGAAGCCGCGCGGTTCAGTCCGCTGCAACGTTCCCCGATTGATGTTTTGTTTGGCAACTGGTCGCTTGGCAATTCGCCGATGTATCAGTGGCTGGATATGAGTGCGAAAATGTTCTCGCCCTATGATCTGAACCCGGTGGGGGATAATCCGCTGGCGGGGCTTTTGGATGATGTGGTTGATTTTGATCTGCTCAACAAAAGTCCGACCAAGCTTTTCATTACCGCGACCAATGTTGAAACCGGACAAGCCCGGGTGTTTCGCAATCCTGATATCAGTCTGGATGTGTTGCTCGCCTCGGCCTGTTTGCCCAATATCTATAAGACCGTCGAGATTGATGGCGTGCCTTATTGGGATGGGGGGTATTCCGGTAATCCGAGCCTTGGGCCGCTGGTGCGGGAATGTTCAGCCAATGACACGGTTCTTGTGCAGATCAATCCGGTCAAACGGCCGGGGATCCCGAAAACCTCGCACGAGATTTCAAGTCGCCTGAACGAGATTTCGTTTAACAGCAGCCTGGTCAAGGAGTTGCGCATGATGTCGGTGATCCGCAAGGACATGCCAACCCATATGTGCGAAGCCAGCAAATGGGGCACCATGCGCATGCATCTGATTGCCAGTGACGTGATGCTGGAACTTGATCATACCTCGAAAATGAATGCGGAATGGGACTTCATGACCATGCTGCGCGACAAGGGGCGCGAGGCCGCGGGTAACTTCCTTGATGCCCATCGCGGGGATATCGGCGAACGCCCGACGCTTGATCTTGAGCAGTTTGCGCCGGATTATGTCTGATCGATTTGTCGCACACTGAAAGCTGCTTGAATGTCTCACAACCCGACGCCCAAAACCGATCTTGAAAAAATGCAGGCCGGTGAATGGTATTCCTGCCTTGATCCGGAAATCAGCGCCTTGCGCCATCGTGCGTTAGAGGCCTGTCATGAGCACAGCGTGCTGTATCCGGTTGATCGCGGCAATATCGGGCCGAAGTTGCGCGCGCTGTTTGCAAAGTGTGCTGATGACGTGCGGATCGAGGCGCGGTTTCATTGTGCCTATGGCATCAACATCCATCTGGCTGAGGACGTGTTTTTGAATGTCGGCTGCGTGATTTTGGATACAGCACCCGTGAAGATCGGGCGGCATTCGATGCTGGGCCCGAATGTGCAGATCTATTGCGCCGATCATCACCGCGATCCGGAATTGCGCAAGCAACATCTTGAGATCGCAAGGCCCGTGACAATTGGCGACAATGTCTGGATCGGCGGCGGGGCGATCATTCTGCCGGGGATCACGGTTGGGGATGAGGCGATCATTGGGGCTGGGTCGGTGGTGACGCGGGATGTTGCGGCGGGGACCACGGTTGTTGGGAACCCGGCCAAGCCTGTTGCACGGTGATCTCCGACTTCCCAAAAAAAGAGGCAACCGGCCAGGGGTGGACGCGGTTGCCTTAGAACTCATCACGAGCTCCTAGTTGGGACAAACCTAATTCAGGATGTCACAGGGGAAGGGTAAGTGAAAAAGTTCGGCTACTTGGTTCAGGTGACGTCGTCTGTCGCCGGGCGGCGTTTGCGGCCGGTGATCATGGAGCGCACCAGATTTTCATGATGGCGCACGCTGGCGAGGATCACGCCGCCGATATGCAGCAGCACCAGGAACAGCAGGCCGTTTGCCAGCGCCTCGTGGGTTTCTTCCACCCATTCTGATCCCCAGAACATATTGGTGGTGTACATCCAGCCCGTCAGTGCACAGCCGGCCATGGCCAGTATGAGTGCAATGATCATCGCCGCACCGGCCGGGTTATGGCCGACATAGCGGCGTTCGCTGCCAGACAGGATGTCGCGCAGATATCGCAGGGTTGCCGACGGGCTTTTGATGAATTGGGTAAAGCGGGCATAACGGGTGCCGATCAGGCCCCAGACGAGACGCAGTGCAATCAGGCCACCTGCGGCATAGCCCGCCCAGTGATGCAGGCTGTCCCATTCATCGGCCGAGATCCAGGCGATAACGAAACTTGCCGCCAAGCCCCAGTGAAACAGGCGGACAAACGGGTCCCATACTTTGACAGACATGATGCGTGCTACTGACTGTTGAATGCGTTTTCAGGTGTTTCAGAGAGGCGGCTTTGACCGAGGACACCCGTGCAGGCAGGCACGGGGCCGGGGGACAATGTATCGGCCAAAGCCGCACTCACCCGCGGGAGGACCGATTGAGATCAGTCGTCTTCCTTGACGAGCTCAAAAGTCGCCGGGTTGAAATAGGCTTCGACCTTCTTGCCATCGGCCTTGACGGCATAAACTTCGTAGCAGCCTTCATCTTCCTTGATCTTGCGGATTTCCCAGCCCTCGGCCGTCAGCTTTTCCTTGAGCGCATCCATGCTCTGCCATTCGGATTTCGGCACGTTGCAGTAATCATCGCTTGCCTGTGCGACATTCGCACTCAGGCCAAGGGAGGCGGTGGCAAGAAGCGTGGTCGCAAACAGGCCAAGGGCGGCTTTCTTCAAAACAGTGTTTTTCACGGCTCGGTTCCTTCATAAGATAGGGGATATGTCATGATCGGTGCGGAGTATGGCGTGCTTCCCTGACAATAACCTGAACCGGATATTTTCCACCGTTCAGCACACTGTCAGGAAACGTCCTTAACCAAGGCCGATTGTGCAAAGCTTCGGGATGAGGTTGGGGTGCGTATTCTTCTGGTCGAAGATGAATTGATGCTGGCAGACGCGGTGCGCGATCATTTACTCGCCGCGGGTGAGGCGGTTGATCACAGTGCAAGTGTGATCGATGCTGAGATCATGCTGCGCGGGACCAACTATGATGTTTTGCTGCTGGATCTGAACCTGCCCGATGGCAAGGGGCTTGATCTGCTGCGCGATTTGCGCCGCAAGGGATCGGCAACACCGTGTATTATCCTGACCGCACAAGATCAGATTTCGGATCGGATCGAGGGATTGAATGCCGGGGCCGATGATTATCTGGTCAAGCCGTTTGATCTGAACGAGCTCTCGGCGCGTTTGGC
Organism: Thalassospira indica; assembly: GCF_003403095.1. NCBI lineage: Bacteria > Pseudomonadati > Pseudomonadota > Alphaproteobacteria > Rhodospirillales > Thalassospiraceae > Thalassospira > Thalassospira indica. The sequence continues at coordinate 2,193,142 of NZ_CP031555.1, forward strand.
CGCCGTGTCGCGGCGCTATAGCGGCAATCCCAATCCGTTTGTCGAACTGGAGGGCGGGGTTGAGGTGGATCTTGCCGGGCGGTCTGTTTTGCGCGATGGCGAACATATCGATCTGACATCGCGTGAATGGGCGCTGTTTGATCAGATGGTCAAACGGCCGGGCCAGACACTTTCGAAACGCCAGCTTGAAGAAGCGCTTTATGAATTCGGGGCCGAGATCGAAAGCAACACGGTCGAGGTTTATGTCAGCCGTTTGCGCCGCAAGCTTGGCAAAGACGTCATCAAGACCGTGCGCGGTGTCGGCTATCGGGTAGAGGGATAAGCAACGCCATGGGTAAAAATCCCAACAGAAGTTTGCAAGCGATCCTGACCCGGCGATTGACGCTTACGGTCGGGGTGTTCTGGCTGGCGGGCTCGGTCCTTGCGGCGATGACGATGTATCATGAAATGCAGGAAGCGTTTGATAACAGCCTTGTCACCACGGCCTATCGCTATGCCCCGCTGATTGATGAGTACCTTAAGGATCATAAGGGTGGTAGCCCGAAAGAAGTCCTGCCTAGCCCGGCCATGGGGGAGATCCTGACCGATGATCACGGCGATGGTGACGGAGACGAGGAGCTTGGCGAAGATTACCTGATGTATCATGTGCGTGATGGCGGCGGGCGGCTTTTGCTGCGGTCGTTCAACGCCGAGGAAGAACCGTTTGAAGCCCCCCTGGTCGAGGGATTTTATAACGAGGAAGATTTCCGCATTTACAGTGCGGTCCTGATGGGCGGACAGCGGGTGATCCAGGTGGCAGAGCCGCTTGAGCACCGGCGCGAGGCGCTGATGGAAAGTGTTCTCGCCCAGTTCCTGCCGATTGCGCTTTTGATTCCGGTAGTGATCATTCAGTTGATTGTCGTGCTGCGCGGCGGGTTGAAACCGATCAAACGCGTGCGTGACGAAATTGAGGAACGCGGCGAAGGCAATCTGCAACCGCTTGAGCAGGACGAAGCCCCCGAAGAAATCAGCACCATCGTCACGGCGGTCAACCGGTTGATGGCAAAGCTTGAGGCGGCACTCAGTGTCGAGCGCAGTTTTACCGCCAACAGTGCGCATGAGTTGCGCACGCCGATTGCCGTGGCGTTGGCACAAACGCAAAGGCTTTTGGCGGAACTGCCCGCGGGGCACGCGGCCCGCAAACGTGCGGTCCAGACGGAAGAGGCGCTTAAACGCCTGTCGCGGTTGTCCGAAAAGCTTTTGCAGCTGGCGCGCGCGGAATCAAGCGGTGGCTTTAGCCCGACGGGGCATAATCAGGATCTTGGCCCGACGCTTAATCTGGTGGTCGAAGACATCCGACGGGCCGGGATGGAAGGGGCGCATATCCGCTTTGATGCCGACAATCTGGCGACATTATCGGCCAATATCGATCTGGATGCCTTTGCGATCTGCATGCGTAATCTGATTGAAAATGCCCTGAAATATGGTGGCGATGAAGAACCTGTTGATATCCGCGTGGTGGAGGGGCATATCGTGCAGGTCGCAAATGGTGGCGCGCCGGTCAGCCCGGATGAACTTGATCAACTGACCACCCGGTTCAAACGATCAAGCAACAAGGCCGATGGTTCGGGATTGGGTCTGGCGATTGTCGAGGCGATTGCGCGCAATACCAAGGCCGAGCTCAAGCTCTATTCCCCGCGCCCGGATCATGCGGACGGCTTCATGGCCGAACTTCGTTTGCATCAAAGCTAAGCGGACAAACAGCCCCATAAAACGTCTGACCAGCAATGCAGTCCCGGAAAACCGGTTTGAAGATTTGCGATCATGGCACGGGGTTACCGTTTTATGTTTTGAAATCGAAACGTCATAAATGGCAGTTTTCCGCCATTGTAAACGTTTCAAATGTTCATCAAATTGAAACATAAGCGTTATCGAACTGACTTCTTCATTGGGTATGGTTTGTCCCGTCGAAGGAGTTTTGTGGTTCATGACGTCCAAACCCACCATGCGCAATGTTGCCGCGAAGGCCGGCGTTTCAATCGCGACCGTATCACGGGTGATCAATTGCCCTGATGAGGTTCCGACTGAGACGGTTGAACGCGTGCGTGCGGCCATGGCGTATCTGAAATATCGGCCAAACATGAATGGCCGACGCCTTAAAATGGCGCAGACGCGGTCGGTCGGGGTGTTGGTGCCAACCATGGCCAACCCGGTTTTTGCGACATCAGTGCAAGGGATCGAGCAGGCTGCCAATGAAGATGGCCTGACCGTTCTTTTGACGTCATCGGAATATGACCCGGAACGGGAATTGGGCGCGGTGTCGACATTGCTCAATAACCGGGTGGACGGGTTGATCCTGACATTGGCCAATGCCGATGATAATCGCGTGATCGACCTTTTGATCAGTGAAAATATCCCGTTTGTGTTGCTGTTTAACCAGCCAAACCGAACCGATGTCGCCGCCATCAGTGTTGATAACGCCAAGTCTGCCTATGACATCACGCAAGCGATGATCGGACAGGGCCATCGTAAGCTTGCGATGGTGGCTGGTCACTTTGAAAGTTCGGACCGGTCGCGCCAGCGTTATGACGGGTTTTGTCAGGCCATTGACGATGCACAACGGAACGACGGGGCGCCGATGGCGGCCCCGCGCCTGTGTCAGGTGGGGTTTGGCGAGACCGATCTTGAGAGCATCCTTGAAGATTTTCTGACCGGGCCGGATGCGGTGACCGGTCTTGTTTGTTCCACCGACATGCTGGCGATTGCCGCTATGAGCGCATGCCGCAGCCACGGGCTTTCGGTCCCGGGGGATGTGTCGGTCGGGGGCATTGACGGAATTGCGGTGGGTGGGCTGATCACACCGAAACTGTGTTCGGCCGTTCAACCCACCCAGAAGATGGGCCAGCAGGCGCTTGCATTCCTGCTGGGCCTGATAAGGGGGCAGACAGAACCGCAAAGTTTGCTTTTGCCCCATCAACTTAGCACGGGTGAGTCGATCGGACCTGCCCGGCATTAGTCATCACCCCGATTATAGGGAGATCAAAAGTGCGTTTCAAACAACTTGTTATGGGTGTGAGCCTTGCGGTTGCTGCGACCGCGGCACAGCCTGCCTTCGCCGATGAAGCGGCCATCTGCTATAACTGCCCGCCGGAATGGGCGGACTGGGGCGGACAGCTCAAGAATATTTCAAAGGATCTTGGCATCGACGTCCCGCAGGACAACAAAAACTCGGGTCAGACCCTGTCGCAGCTTCTGGCAGAAAAAGACAACCCGGTTGCAGACGTTGCTTATTACGGGGTGTCGTTTGGCATCAAGGCCAAAGAAGCCGGTGTCGTCCAGAATTACAAGCCGACCAATTTTGACGCCATCCCCGATGGTTTGAAAGATCCGAACGGTGGATGGTTTGCCATTCATTCGGGTACGATTGGCCTGTTTGTCAATGTTGATGCGCTTGACGGTGCGCCGGTTCCGCAAAGCTGGAATGATCTTTTGAAGCCGGAATACAAAGGCATGGTCGGGTATCTTGACCCGTCAAGCGCCTTTGTCGGCTATGCCGGTGCGGTTGCGATCAACCGTGCAATGGGCGGATCGCTTGACGATTTCACCCCGGGTATCGAGTTCTTCAAGAAATTGAAGGAAAACGATCCGATCGTCCCGAAACAGACCGCCTATGCACGCGTTCTGTCGGGCGAAATTCCGATCCTGCTTGATTACGATTTCAATGCCTATCGCGCGAAATACAAAGACAGCGCGAATGTTGAATTCGTTATCCCGTCCGAGGGTACGGTTACGGTGCCGTATGTCATGAGCCTGGTTGCCAACAATCCGCATGGCGAGAATGGCAAAAAGGTTCTGGATTATGTGATGTCAGACAAAGGTCAGGCCCATTGGGCAAATGCCTTCCTGCGTCCGGTGATCCCGAGTGCAATGTCGCCGGAAGCTGCATCCAAGTTCCTGCCGGAAGCCGACTATGCCCGTTCCCAGCCGGTTGATTACGCCAAGATGGCAGCCGTGCAAACCGGGTTCTCCGACCGTTATCTTTCCGAGGTACGTTAAGTGTCGATCGACCTTGATTTGAAGGAGGGGCGTTCGCGCCCTTCCTTGCTTTCATCCTTTATGACCCCGCGTGCGGCGGCAGCGAGCCCGGCGATCCTGTCGATCCTGCTGATCCCGGGGCTTGTGATTGTGGCGGCATTCTTTTTGATCCCGATTGCGCGGGTTGCGTTTGAAGTTGGCAACGGTCCGGAAGGCTGGGCGACTTATTTGCTGATCCTGACCAACGGGCGGTATCTTGAAAGCCTGATCCAGACGCTTGCGATGTCGGCAGGTGTGACAGTGATGGCGTTGATCCTGTGTGCAATTGTCGGGCTGTTTTTGGTGCGCAACAGATTTGCCGGGCGCAGCATTTTGATTGGAACATTGACCCTGCCACTGTCCTTTCCGGGCACTGTGGTTGGTTTCATGGTGATCATGCTGGCCGGGCGGCAGGGCGTGATTGGCGGGCTGACGGATGCAGCCTTTGGGTCCAAACTGGTCTTTGCTTATGACATTGCCGGTCTTTTTATCGGCTATCTGTATTTTTCGATCCCGCGTGTGATCTTGGCGGTAATGGCATCTGCCGAAAAGCTTGATGTGCAGCTTGAAGAAGCGGCACGGTCGTTGGGGGCGTCGCGGTTTCGTGTGATTTGCGATGTGATTTTGCCCGGCCTGATGCCCGGTCTGATTTCATCAGGGGCGATTTGCTTTGCGACCGCGATGGGCGCGTTTGGCACGGCCTTTACATTGGCGACCGATATCGATGTGTTGCCAATGGTGATCTATACCGAGTTCACCCGTAACGCCAATATCCCGGTGGCGGCAGCTCTCAGCATTGTTTTGGGCCTGATTACCTGGGCCTGCCTTGCGGCCGTGCGCAGCTTTACCGGCGAGGGCAAGAATATCGCCGTGCGGGGAGGGGCATAATATGAGACGCACTGGTATCTTTTATGCCCAGCTTGGCCTGACCATTTTGCTGTGCCTGTTTATCGTTATCCCGATTGTGATGTCGGCCTTGGCGGGGGTAACGGTCAATGTGTTTCAGGGATTGTCTTCGGGCTTGACACTGCGCTGGATTTTCGAGGTCTGGGACCTTTATGCATCAAGCATATTCTTGTCATTGTGGCTGGCGGTTGCGTGTCTGTTCGTCACGCTGATTGCCGGTGTGCCGTTGGCGTATGTTCTGGTGCGCAAACCCGGCCGTGCCACCCGGTTGTTTGAGGAATTGCTGACCCTGCCGGTGGCGATCCCCGGTCTGGCATTGGCTTTGGCACTTTTGATTACCTATGGCGGGGTCAGTGGATATCGATCCAGTTGGCTTTTCATCCTGACCGGGCATGTGTTGTTTACCTTGCCCTTCATGGTGCGCTCGGTTGCGGCTGTGATGTCGGCGATGGATATGAAAACCCTTGAAGAGGGCGCAGCCAGCCTTGGTGCCGGGTTCTGGCGGCGGTTTTTCACGGTCATCGTGCCCAATGCCAAGCCGGGCATTCTGGCCGGTGCGTTGATGGTGGTGACCCTGTCGGTCGGGGAATTCAACCTGACCTGGATGTTGCATACGCCGCTGACCAAAACGCTGCCAGTCGGGCTTGCCGATGCCTATGCCTCCATGCGGCTTGAGATCGGCAGCGCCTATACCCTGATTTTCTTTGTACTGATCATGCCGTTGCTGATTGCCATGCAAATACTGGCAAACCGTGGCAGCAAGCCTGCACGAACAACCGCGACGGCGGAGGATAAATAATGACCATTTCCCAGAACAAGGCAGGGCGGGCGCAAGACGCCGGAACTGCGATTAAGCTGACAAACTGTGCCAAGACCTTTGCCGATGGCACACGCGCACTGATGCCATTTGATCTGTCGATCAATGCGGGCGAGACGCTGGTTTTGCTTGGCCCTTCAGGCTGCGGCAAAACAACGATCTTGCGCATGATTGCCGGACTGGAGTTCGCCGATGCGGGTGGTGCGATCCATTTTGGTGACGACGATGTTACCCGCCAGTCGATTGAGCAGCGCCGGGTGGGGATGGTGTTTCAATCCTATGCGCTGTTTCCCAATATGACCGTGGCAGAAAACGTCGCCTATGGCCTTAAGGTGCAGAAGGTTGCCAAGGCAGAACGCGATCAGCGCGTGCGTGAGATGCTGGAAATGATGCATATCGACATGCTGGCGGATCGCCGGGTTGATCAACTTTCCGGTGGCCAGCGACAGCGTGTGGCACTGGCGCGTGCCATTGCGCCGCGTCCGCGTGTGTTGCTGCTTGATGAGCCGTTGACGGCGCTTGATGCCAAGCTGCGTGTGCGGCTGCGCACCGAGATCAACGCGCTTTTGCGCAAGCTTGGCATCACAGCGATTTACGTCACCCATGATCAGGAAGAAGCCATGGCACTGGGCGACCGGATTGTCGTGATGCAAAAGGGTGAAATCGCGCAGATCGGGACACCACAGGAAATCTATCGTGCGCCGAAAACCCCGTTTGTGGCCGACTTCGTCGGGGCAAGTAATTGCCTGAAGGTCGATATCGAAAACGGGCGGGCGTTGCTGGGCCTTGTGGATGTTGATGTGTCGCGTGCATGGAACGCCAACCCCGCCACAGATGGCCTGTCGGAGATCTATTTCCGGGCAGATGGGCTTATGCTGTGTGCGCCCGATGATGCGCATTTCACGGCAACCGTCGAGGCGGTGTCGTATCTGGGGGAAAAGCTGCGTGTGACAGTGGCCGGGATCGGCGATGATGCGGTGATGGTTGATGCCGATCCAGACAGTGTGGTGACGTTGGGGGAAACGGTGCATTGCCGCTTGGTGCCTGAAAAACTGACCGTGTTTGCAGCGAACTAAATTCGCAAATCCCAAGAAGAATAAAATCGAGATACGAGAGAATTAAAAGCATGCTTATTGCGCAACTAACCGATTTGCATATCGGTGCCGGACGGCGTTTGGCCTATCGCAAGGTGGATACGGCAAGCGCCCTTGAACGGGCGGTAGAACGGGTCAATACCATGGTGCCAAAACCGGACATGGTTTTGTTCACCGGTGATATCGGTGATCTGGGCACGGTCGAAGAATACGCACTGGTGCAAGACATCTTGCGGGGCCTTACGGTGCCATTTTACATGATCCCGGGCAATCATGACCAGCGCGGCCCATTGCGTGCAGCCTTTCCCGATGCGATCCCGGTTGCGGAAGGAATGGACTATATCAATTACGTACTTGATGCCGGGCCAATTCGCCTGATCGGGCTGGATAGTCTGGATGAAGGACGGCCAGAGGGGATGTTATGTTGTGACAGGCTTGATTGGCTGGAGCGCACCCTGAATGACGGGGATAACCGGCCGTGCGTTTTGTTTGTGCATCATCCGCCTGTCGAGGTCGGCATCCGGCATATGGATGAGCAGCGTCTTTTGACCGGGGCCAAGACGCTTGCCCAGATTGTATCAGCCCGCAAGGAACGCATTCAGGCGATTTTATGCGGCCATGTGCACCGCCCGATCCATACAAGATGGGCGGGCGTGCCTTTGATTGTTGCCCCGTCGATCGCCCATCAGGTGGCGCTGGATTTACGTGAAGACGGACCATCGGCCTTTGCCATGGAGCCGCCGGCCATGCATTTGCATCGCTGGGACGAGGAGCAGCATTGCCTGCTGACGCATCTGGCCTATGTCGAACACTATGACGGGCCATATCCGTTCTTTGATAAGAACGGCAAACTGATTGTCTGACGATGGCGGGTGGGCCTATTTGCCCACCCCGACCTTGATTGCCAGTTTGCGCAGCGGCCCGATACGGTTAAGCGCGGATAAGCCGACATAGCGCAGGTCACGCAGCGTTTTGGGTTCAAACATCGATGCGCGGTTGAGCAGGTCAATGCCGCCGACGCGGGCGACGGTTTTGGGCAGTTGGCGGCGTTCGTAGGATTTCAGAAGTGGGGTCGCGCCAATGTCTTCGCCATGCAGTTTGGCCTTGGCCATCAGTTCGGCCAGGGTTTCGATGTCATGCAGGCTCATATTAAGCCCCTGTGCGCCAATCGGCGGCACTACGTGGGCGGATTCCGCAATCAGGGCAAGGCGGGCGGCAATCAGGCGCGACGGCACTTGCGAGATCATTGGCCAGACGGCGCGCGGGCTTGCGACCGTGAGAGGCCCAAACAGGTTCATGGTGTCGTGGGTGATTTCGGCCGACAGGGCCTCGTCACTCATGGCATTGAGTTCATCGGCGCGGGCAGCTGGCACCATCCAGACGACGGACGAGCAGGGCTTGCCATCAAGGTCGGGCATGGGCACGAGTGTTAGTGGACCGCCAGTGCGGTGAATTTCGGTCGAGATGTTGTCATGCGGTTTGTTGTGGGTGACGACAAACACCAGCGCACTTTGATCATAGGCCCAGCGTTTGTGTTTGATCCCGGCCATGTCGCGCAAGGATGAATTGCGACCATCGGCGGCAATGACGACTTTTGCCCGCACGGTCTGGCCATTGGACAGGGTTACTTCGCCATAGCGCGAGGTGCCTTTGAACGCGGTCACGGTGGTGGAAAAGCGGAAATCGACATTATCAAGCTCAGCCAGGCGCGCCATCAGGGCGACGCGGGCCGCCTTGTTCGAGACGTTCCAGCCAAAGAAGCCGTTCTTGGTTTCAGAACCATCAAAGTCGGCAGTTTCGCGCGGGGTGCGTTCCGTGCCGCCGGCATCAACAATCCGCATGACGCGAAGCTCAGCCCCGGTCGGTTTGATGGCATCCCAGACGCCAGCTTTTTTTAGGGTTTCGATGCCCGGCTCAAGGAAGGCGGTGGTGCGCAAATCCGTGCCTTCGCCGATGTCGGAGGGGGCCGGGTCGACAATCACGATCTGATGGCCATCGGCGGCAAAACGTGCCGCGGCACTCATTCCGGCGATCCCGCCGCCTGCAATCAGAATATCGGTTTCGATCATGACTGTTTATCCCATTCTTTGGCCGGATATCGCACGTACATCTGTGCGACCGTGACCGGCAAATCGTTGCGGGCAATGTGCCCTGTTGGGTCACTATACGCAACGATTTTGCCATCCGTTTTGATCCAGATTACGGCAAGGCGATTTTGGCGGTTGGCGATAAGGCGGGCGCGGGGATTGCCCCATAAGGAAAATTGGGCCATTTTGGGAGTGCCTTCCGTCAGGAGCGCCTTCCGCCACCACCCCAAAAACAAGGAATAAGATCATGCTCGCCTGGGTATATCTGTTTATTGCGATCAGTCTTGAGGTGATCGGGACGATATCGCTTAAATTCTCGGATGGATTTACCGATTGGCGTTTTACGGTATTAAGCCTTGGCGTTTATGGCCTGAGCTTCTGGTTTTTGTCGATGACGCTGCGCATCATTCCGGTCGGAACGGCCTATGCGGTGTGGGCCGGGCTCGGTACGGCATCGGTCGCCCTGATTGGCTGGTTGTTCCTGAAGGAACCGATGACCGCAGTTAAGGCGGTGTTGTTGCTGATGATCATTGGCGGGGTGGTCGGGCTCAAGACCATCAGCACAGAAAGTTGACATCGTTAACTTGTGGGCATCATTGCAGTGGCACACGCCTTGATGTCCTGTTCGATATCAAGGTGTTTGGGGTCCCAGCCCAGTTCACGCATGGCCTTGGCGCTGCTGAGATGTTGATGATAGCCAAGCCCGTCTGCCCAATCCCCATAACGGGCCATCGCGGTTTGTGTGCTGATCGTTTCAAACTGGCAGTTTTCAATGGCGAAATGTCTGGCGATCAGCTTGGCAACAGCAGCATTTGAAACACCGTTGATCGCAACCCCGATATAGCTGGAACCGGGTTTGGCATTGGTCAGTGCACGGTAATAAAGATCGGCCAGATCATCGGCGTGGACCATGGGTTGATCAACATGGTCGCCGCCAACAATGGTGATCATTTTGCTGCTTTGGGCGGATGTGATGGCGCGTTCAAACAGGCCTGTATGACCATTGCGGCCAGTGGCATAGACACATCCGGGATGAATGATGATGCCATGCAGTTTTTCATCGCCAAGAATGCGGTTTAGCCCGGCAATCATCCAGTCAAATTCCGGCAAAGAGGAAAAGGGCATTGTTTCATCGCCGACCTGTCCCGGTTTGGTTTGGGGGTAGCTCCAGACGCCGCCGGTATAGAGGAAACGTATCTGGCCTGGCATGCGATGAAGGGCCGGGATCAGGTGATCGAGCAGATTGGCATCAATACGGGGCATCTGATCGGAAAAATCACAGGCCGTGTGAATGACGGCATCAACATCGGGGAGGCCGTTGACCCAGGCGATCGGGTTGGTGATATCGCCCCGGATTGGCGTTGCGCCAAGACGCACGAGCATTTCGTGGCTGGCGCGTGATCGGGCAAGGGCGAAAACATCGTGTTGATGATGGATCAGATTTTCAACAATGGCCGAGCCGATCAGGCCGGTGCCACCTGTGACAAAGACGCGCATTCTGTTTCCCCATACGGATGTGATGCGATCCTTGTCCGACCTTAACCGTGGTTGAGGTCAAGAACGTTTTTAGAGCCACATCGGAATGATGGAGGCGATCAAAAGTGCACCCAGCGTTACATTGACCGTTCGCCACTGCCAATCCGATGTGAGTAACAACGACAGGCTTAGGCCCAATGCGCACCAAAGCGCCATCGACAAAAAACCGGAAAAGGCAAAGGCACTGCCCAGAATAATCGCCAGTTCGGTCGGGTCCTGTGCGATGGCAGAAAAGGACGCTGCCGCGCCGATGGTGACAGCCCAGCCTTTCGGGTTCAGCCACAGCAAGCCAAAGGCGCCAAGAAACGGGATGGGTTGGCTTTGTTCTGCGCCATCGGTTTCAAGCTTTTGGGCAGAAGGGGGCGGCGGGGCCATGGCGATTTTGAAGGCCAGCCACACCAGATAGCTGGTGCCGATCAGCTTGGTGATGAGTTCAATGGACGGAAATGCGCGCACAAGGTTTGCCAGCCCAAGCGCGCCTGCAACGGCGAGTGTGAGCATGCCGATTGAAATGCCCATGATGAATGGCACAGAACGGCGAAAGCCAAACTGTGCGCCCGACGCAGTTGCAAGGGTTGTCGCCCCGCCCGGCGACAGGGCCGCGGCCAGGGTAAAGGACAAAACGGGCAGCAGGGTTTCGATCATTCTATCGTCCAGCAGTGGCTCGGGGCAAATGGCGGATGTTATGCATGGACCATCAGAAAACAATTCTTTGCATCAGGAAAGCGAATGTTCATTATGGATGGCATTACCTTTGTTAATGCTGTTGTTGATGTCGCGGCTGGATCGGCGGGGAACCCATGCGAAACCTTGATGTGGCGCTTTTGCGCGCCTTTGTAACGGTGGCCGAAACCGGCAGCATGACCGGCGCGGCAGAGGTGCTTAACCTGACGCAAGGGGCGGTGAGCCAGCAGATCAAGCGGCTTGAAACCGCATTCGGCTGCGGCTTGTTTGAACGCGCGCGCAAGGGATTGCGCCTGACCCAGAATGGGGAGCAATTGCTGCGCAAGGCGCAAAGGATGCTTTTGCTCAATGACGAGATCTGGCAGGACATGACCGGGGCGGGCCATGTTGGCAAGCTTACCGTTGGCATTCCCTATGATCTTGTCGGCACGTTTATGCGCACGCCACTTCGCAAGTTTTGCGATCACTATCCGGGGATCGAGCTTTCGCTACGGTGCCACAGTTCATCGGAACTGCGGAGCATGGTCAATAGTGGCGAGATTGATATTGCGCTGGTCGAGGAGCCGGTCGGGCAGATTGCCGGTGATTGCCTGGCCGTCGCGCCACTGGTCTGGGTCGGGGCAAAATCGGGCAAGGCGCAAACAAAACGCCCGTTGCCGGTGTCACTGGTCAGTCGTGAATGTGCGTTCAGACCGGCGGTGATAGACGCACTTGATCAGGCAGGCATTACATGGCGCAGCGTGTTTGAAAGCGGCAATATCGAAGCGACTGCCGCAACTGTGCGATCGGATTTGTCGGTTACGGCCTTTTTGTTGGGCACAATTCCCGATGATCTTGAGGCGCTTCGCGGTGATCATGACCTGCCGGAATTGCCGACATTTGCCATTTGCCTGATGGAAAAGGCGGGGTCACATAACGATGTACGCGACGTCTTTGCCCAGATGGTGCGCACGCATTTTCATCAGATGTAATTGCCCAAAAGAAAACACCGACCAGTTGTGCTGGTCGGTGCATGATTTCAAACGTCTGAATGGCGATTAGATGACTTCGAAGATGCCATCAATTTCAACAGCCACGCCGAGCGGCAGGGCAGCAACGCCAACGGCCGAGCGGGCATGCTTGCCAGCATCGCCGAAGATTTCGACCATGGTGTTCGACGCGCCATTGACGACTTTCGGCTGATCGGTGAAATCCGGGGCCGAATTGACAAAGGCGTTCAGTTTGACAACACGGGTGACCTTATCAAGATCGCCGATGGCGGCCTTGAGCTGTGCGACAAGGTTAAGCGCGCACAGGCGGGCGGCCTTCTGACCGGTTTCTACGTCATAATCGGCACCGAGTTTGCCGACAAATTTCAACTCGCCATTTTCCATGGTGATCTGACCGGAAATATGCACCAGCTTGCCCGAGATGACATAGGGCACATAGTTCGCAACCGGTGCAGTCGCAGTCGGCAGGGTGATGCCGAGATCGGCAAGATGCGCGTCAATTTTACCAGCCATGATGATCCATCCTTTTGCTTGGCAGATGTTCAAATTTGCCCCCAACTTATCGGGGTTGGGAGGCAAACAAAACAGTTTCTTTGTATCGATGCAATTGGGCGCTGGGGCGTTGCGGCAAGTGTTTGTGCGATCGTTTCAAACAGTTGAATAAAATCAAATTGCCATAAGGGGAAAGGCCCGTAACAATGGGGTATTGGCAGCACGGCGAAAACCTGCTGCCTTGTTTTTGGGGTTTTGATGCGGGGCAAACCGCGTAAGGGTTGGGTGAGATGACGTTGCGGGATCGGTTCGGGAGTGTTCATGGTGGCTGGATTGCCCTTTTGGGGGTTTTGATCCTGTCGCCCGATGCGCTTTTGCTGCGTCTGATTGCGGCCGATGACTTTACAACCGCGTTCTGGCGGCTGGGCTTTTTGACCGTGGCGCTTTTGCTGGTGGCACTTTGGAACGGGGCCAAGCGGGGCGAAGGCATCGTGCAATCGATCCGGCCCAACGGGTTCGAGATGTTGACCGGTCTGTTTTACGGCGGAACCTGTACGCTTTTCATGTTTTCGGTACGCAATACCGATGCCGCCAATACCCTGATCATTATTGCCGCCACACCGCTTCTGGCCGGGTTGATTGGCGTGTTTATCTTCAAACGTTCCCAGCCGATCCGGACATGGGTTGCCTCGGTCGTGGTGTTTGTTGCCTTGCTTGGCCTGTTCAGTGCCGGTTTTGGCGGGAAAAACGCGCTTGGCGATATGCTGGCCCTTGGCGCTGCGATCTGTATGGCGGGTTATTTCAATGTGCTGGGTGCCAAGCCCGAAGTGGACGCGCTTAAGGGTATGTTGTTTGGCGCGTTTGTGGTTACACTGATCCTGCTGCCCGGTGCCGCACCGTTATCGCCAGTTGGTCTGGACTGGGTCTGGCTTTTGATGCTGGGATTTTGGGTGTTGCCAGTGTCATTCCTGTTGATCGCCCATGCATCGCGCAAAATTCCGGCCGCCGAGGTCAGCCTGATTATGCTTAATGAAGCGATCTTTGGATCGTTTTTGGTCTGGGTGTTTGTCAATGAAGTGCCCGACGAAATGACGCTGATCAGCGGGGCGGTGGTGATCACCACGCTTGTTATTCACAGCCTTTTGGGGCTGCGCGCCAGCAAGCGTGCAAGCAAACAAGCAAGGGCTGCGGCCTGACGGACGGATCCGCAAGCAATCCGGGTGACTTCAGCTTGTTGTCAGCTTCGCACTGTATGCGAGGGGCATGGTTCATTGCCCCAAGGATGCCTGGATGCGTCGACTTCGTTCCTTTTTGCACCTTTCACCGATTGATTATCGATTTGGCCTTTTAACACTCGCGGTCTATTTCACGCTGGTTCTGAACTGGAAGGTCCTTAGCCACTTTTACGGAATTCTGGAGGGCCTCGGTGACTTTGACATGGGCTTTGCGATCAGCGCGCCGTTTGTTCTGATCTGTGCGTCACTTGTGGTTTTTGCGCCGTTTTCCTGGCGCTATCTGTTCAAGCCGTTCTTTATTTTCCTGATTATCACGGGTGCGATTTCGCATTATGCGATGTTGAAATACGGCATCGTGTTCGATCGCGGCATGATCGAAAACGTGGTCGAGACCAATCAGGGCGAGGCGCTTTCATATTTCAATTTGCAGGCCGGATTGTGGTTTGCCGTGACCGGGCTTCTGCCGGCTGCGATGCTGATCCTTGTGCCGCTTAAATTCCCGAAAACGGTTTTGCGCGGGATCGGGCAGCGGGTGGTTTTGATGATCTTGCCGCTTTTGGTGTTGGGCGGGATCGGATCGCTTTATTTCAAGGATTACGCATCGGTCGGGCGCAATCACAAGGTTCTGGGCAAGGAGCTTGTGCCGTCGAACTATATCGCTGGCACGATCCAGTTGGTAAAGCGGCGATATCTTTATGCCGACATGCCGTTTCAAACCATCGGGCAAGATGCCCGCAAGGTCGCGCAGGACGGTGATGATAAACCGACATTGATGTTTCTGGTGATCGGTGAAACCGCACGCGCCCAAAGTGTTGCTGCCAATGGGTACACGCGCCCGACATCGCCCTTTACCAGTCAGATTGACGGCATGCTGGCGTTTCAGGATGTGTCATCGTGCGGCACGGCAACCGCGGTTTCGGTGCCCTGCATGTTTTCGCCGATGGATCATGCCGGTTATGACGGCGACGTCGCACGCCATAGTGAAAGCCTGATGGATGTGCTGGCACATGCCGGTGTCGACGTTCTGTGGAAAGAAAATGACGAGGGCTGCAAAGGGGTGTGTGACCGGGTGCGCCATATCGACATATCACCCGATGATTTCCCCGAAGACTGCGCACTTGGCATCTGCTTTGATGCAGTGATGCTGCGCGGCCTTGAGGGGGAAGTCGCATCCGGTGAACCGCACGATCAACTGATTGCCTTTCACCTGATGGGCAGTCACGGGCCGACCTATTACAAGCGTTATCCCGATGAGCATCGGGCCTTTGTCCCCGATTGCTTGCGCAGTGATATTGAAAATTGCAGCGCCGAAGAGCTGATCAACACCTATGACAATACAATCCGTTATACCGACTATGTCGTCGCCCAATTGACCGAACGCCTGAAAGCCTATCAGGATGATTACAACGTGGTGTTGCTTTATGTTTCGGACCATGGAGAGTCCTTGGGCGAGGGCGGGTTGTATCTGCATGGTGCGCCCTATGTTCTCGCACCCTCTGAACAAACCAAGGTGCCGATGATGATCTGGATGTCGGATGGCTATGCCGATGCCAACCGGATCGAGACCGATTGCCTGAGAGCACAGGCACAAACGGGCCGCTTTTCGCATGACAATCTGTTTTCGACCGTGCTGGGAGCGATGCATGTCGCGACAGGACTATATCGCCCGGAAACAGACATCTTTGCCACCTGTCGGGCACCGGTAATACATGCCGCACGCCGGTGAGGGCGTTGGGCAGGAATTGACATTCCTGATCCGATAATTTAAATGAGTGTACTCAGTGAGTGCGCTCATTTAAACCGGAGGCGTTGATGAATATTCGAGCTGCGCGACGTGAAGAAACGCGCCAGAAAATCCTTGATGCCGCGCGTGACTGTTTCTGTGCCGGGGAATTTGACACTGTCAGCACGCGAGAGATTGCAAAACGTGCCGGCGTTGCCGAAGGAACGATCTTCAATCACTTCCCGACCAAGGAAGATCTTCTGATCTGCTGTGTTGGGCAACAGATGGCAGAGGCGATTGAAAAGGGTCTGTATACGATGGACCCGGAATGGTGCTTTGTGGACAAGATGATGCATGTTGCGTCCTATCGCTTCACGCAGGTGGGGCTTAATCCCGGCTTGTGGCAGGTGATCATGCAGCAGATTGTCTTTTCACCAAGAAAGGGGGCGGTGCATGCCGTTATGGAAAGCAGCGGATTGATTGCAGCCATTCAGGCCCTGATTGAGGAAGCGCAGCTTTCAGGCGAGCTCAACCGTGATTTGCCGCCGGTTTTGATCCAGAAAACCCTGATGTCGTTGTTTTTGTTCACCATCCACGAACATTTCAGTACGCAGAATTTTGACTGCGAGGATATGTGCGGGACCTTGCGTGAATTGCTTGAAGTGCAGGTCAAAGGGATTTGGGCGTCCGAGCCGCACTTGGCAGCATAACGACATAACGGCCTAAGCCTATTCGCCGATCAGATGCAGGGTGACCTTGCGATGATGGGGCGCACGGCGATGTTCAAACAGATAGATGCCTTGCCACGTACCAAGCACGGCGCGGCCATTGGATACCGGGATGGTCAGCGACACATCGGTCAGGGCCGATTTTATGTGGGCTGGCATATCATCGGGCCCTTCGCAGGTATGGCGATAGAGGCTTGGGTTTTCCTGCACCATTTGGCCAAAGAAGGTTTCAAGATCAAACCGCACATCCGGATCAGCATTTTCCTGGATGGTCAGGCTGGCCGAGGTGTGACGGACAAAGATGGTCAGTTGCCCGCGCACCAGACCGGTCCCGGCCACCCATGACTGGATCGGTTCGGTGACTTCGTAAAGTCCCTGACCGCTGGTGGTGATTTCAAGAGTGATCTGATCTTGCGAAAGCATGATACCCGTCCGGCTTTGGGCCGGACGGGATCACGTGATCAGTCCGTCAGGCCGCAGTTTTGAGCTCATCCTGATCGTAGAAGCGAAGGGCGGTCATGGCAAGGTTGCCGAACTCGTAACTGTCATGAAGAAGATCAGGTTCGAAATCATCGGATGCAGCACCCAGCGCAACATAGAAGGGCATCAGGTGATCGTCGTCCGGATGCGCCATGGCGGCGTGGGGGGCGAGGCTTCTGTAATCAAGCAGGGCGTTGATATCGCGTGCCTTGATCTTTTCCACCATCCAGTTGGTGAATTCCTTTGCCCACGGGTCAATTGCGCCTTCGTTGCGATCAAGCGCACGCAGATTATGCGTCATCGCACCGCTTGCGACCACCAGAACACCCAGATCGCGCAAACCGCGCAGCTTTTTGCCAAGCTCGAAATGTTCGCGCGGGCCACCGTGACCGATCATGGAAAGCTGAAAGACCGGAATATCGGCATTCGGGCGGGCAAGGATCATCGGCATCCATGCCCCGTGATCAAGGCCGCGTTTGGCATCGGTCTCACTGCCGATTTGTGCGGCGATTTGTTCTGCCAGTTCCGGGTCACCCGCCACATCGTAATGCAACTGATAAAGCGGCTGCGGGAAACCATAGAAGTCATGAATGGTTTCCTGGCGTTGCGCGGTGGAGATCGTCGGGCGTTCGGTCTGCCAGTGGGCCGAGATCATGACAATGGCACGCACGCCATCGGTCAGTTTCGAAAGCTCATCGACAAAGAAATGGAAAGCCGGGGTGCTTTGACGCGCCACCAGCATTGGCGAGCCATGGGAAATAAACATTGGCGCCAGGCTTTGTGCAGTGCTGTCGGCGTTTGCTGACGGGTCAGTCATTGGAATACCTCATCGGGCTATTCAACCATTTGAATTGAATATGCGGGTCGCATCTGGCCTTGACCAGTCACCGTTCGTCAACAGTCTGTTGCCATTTTCCGGTTTTGTTTGTTTCAGGGAAACACTGCTAGGGGCCTTAAAGCCAGATTTTCTGCGGGTTCGCGTCGCAAAAATGGGAAGTTCTGGGTGGGGTGCAAAGTAAGGTGACCCTATGCGTTGGCATAAGAAGCCCATTGAAAAGCGGGAGAAATAGGCGCAGGGTAAAAACAGGAAGAGTTTTCCACATATGGCTGTCAAGGTATGACGCATCAAACAAACCCCAAGTCTGCGCTGCTTGAAAGGTCGCGTTTTTCGCTTGGCGAGCTGCCAAGAGCAAAACAGTTCGAGATCTGGAAAGAAAGCATCAACTGTATTTACAGTGTCGAAATGGATCGCAAAACCCGCGAGGCAGGTTTTGTTGCGAACCTTAATTCATGGCGGCATCGCGACCTTTTGATGATCGAGGCGCAAAGCTGTTCACAAAGCTTTTCGCGTACATCGCAAATGATCGCCGCCGATGGGATGGATCATTACAACATCCAGCTTTACACCGATGGCGGGGTAAAATCCGAGATCGGCATTGGCGGGGATGTTCTTCAACCCGGTGGGTTGCTGTTGCTTGATCTTTCGCAGCGGACCGAGGCACAGACCAGCGATGGCTTCAAGTCGATGCATCTGTTTTTGCCACGGCATCTGGTCGAGGATCATCTGACCCATCCTGATGATCACAATCTGCGTTTCCTGTCCGAGCGTGACCCGCTGGTCAGCATCCTGTTTCAGCAAATTCTGGCGCTTAATCGCTATATCAACGAGCTTGCCGATCATGAAATATCGGTTTTGCAGAAAACGATCGTCATGATGCTTTCGGCCTGCCTGAATGCCGCGGACGGAGGGACCCGTTCCACCGATGCAATGCGCCGTGATATCGAAAAAGGTGTGATGATCCGGCGATATTTTCGACAAAACCTGTTCGCAGCCGAATTGACCGCGGACAAGGCCGCCAATGACCTTGGCCTGTCACGATCAAGCCTTTATCAGCTGTTTGAAAAACATGGCGGGGTTAAAAACTATTTGCGTGAGATGCGGCTGCGCCATGCCCTGAAACTGCTGGGTGATCCCAAAGCAGGGCGGCGGTCAATGTATGACATTGCGCTGGATTGTGGTTATGAAACCGATACCGGATTTATCCGGGCGTTCCGCGCGAAATATGGCGTCACACCGGGGGATGTGAGGGCCGGACATCGACCGCATCCGCGCCATGCTGGTGATGGTGTTGATAAGCGCTATGAGAACTGGCTGCATACGCTGGCGTAATGCAGCGGTGGCGGAAGTCTTATCGTTTGCCACCCATGATGAGCAACAGCAAGCCACCGATCGCGCTCGCAACACCGCCAATCAGATACCAGACCGTTTCATCGGTATAACGGCCAAGGAAAGTTTCCGAAAGCTGATCAACAGCACTTTCGGATGCGTTATAGCCCGTCACCAGAAGGCCAACGCCGACCACAAGGGCGACAACACCCAGAATACGGCGAAGGGACATGATGTTTGCTCCTGTCTTAATCTGTTTTGGTTGGTGCCGCCCTGTGCAAGGGGATATGGCAGGCGCCAACATATTGAACAGAAAAGATAACGCACGATCCCCAAGCTTGTTCCCGACAGCTGATACAGCAATAAAAACGTAATACCTGAGGTGGCGGGATTGGTGATAAGCCCGTTAGAACGGCAATGACATGCTGATTTCAACGGCACTTGCATCGCGGTTGTACTCATCCTCGTTATTAGCAAGCGTCATCATGTGGCTAAGCGCAAGCTCGCTACTCAGGCGTCCGACAGCAAAACCAAAACCGGTTCGGATGCGCTGATTGCCATATTCATTGAGGTTGCTGGTGAAAAACGGGGTGATGATCCCCATTTGCTTTCCATCCGGATCGGTCAGGGAAAAGCCATAGGTGACTAGGCCGCCAATGGTGTATTCGGTGTAATCCGCGCGCCCGGCAAGGTAGTTGCCTTCAAGGGCGGCGTTAAGCCCGGTCATGGCATCGGACAAGCGCACACCGCCGCCAAGATTAAAGGCGGTTTTGTCATTGTTGATTTCATCGGTGAAGTCATAGGTCAGGCCGGTTGCGACAAAGGGCGTTACGGTCAGGCTTCTGGTTGGCGCGAAATCATAGGTGGCCTCGATCGCCGGTTTGATCTGACGGGTGTTTGAGCGGCTTGTCGCATTGGCCGTGCCATCACTTTCGCTATAGGCATCGACGGTTTTGCTGGCAACGAGGACCGCGATCGACGGAGTCAGGGACAGCGGTATGGTGTCAACCGGGCGGACACGATAGGAGGTTGTCAGGGCGGCGTACCACATGTCGGAATCAGTGTTGCCCGATACCGTGCCGTTGTCACGCATGACATCAATATCGCCCATGCCGTAGCCTGCTTCGCCAGAGATGGTGAGGTTTTGAATGGGGCGGTAAATGACATAGGGCGATGCGGTCCAGCCGGTTTCGCGGTAGCTGCCATTGTTAAACGATGTCGTCAGATCGGTATCGTTGTAGCCAAGCGACAGACCTGCGATCAGCGCATCGTCAAACCGATAATCCAGACCGAGATTATAGCCCCAGACATCACCGTCATAGCGACTGTCATTGGCACCACTGACATAGTCGTTATCGACCGAGGTAAAGGAACCATGGCCCCACACAGTAAAGGGCGTTGTAGTCGCAAAGGCCGAACGGCCATCGACACCGGCCGCACCGCCAACATCACCCTGATCAGTCGGGTCAAGGCTCAGCATCTGCATGCCTTGACCGGTCGAGCTATCAAAGCTTCCTATCATAGCGACGCGGCGCAGCACATTCTTGCCATCGGTTATGCTATTTGAGGTGGCGTCAGCACGTGGAGCGACAAGATTGGCATTCTCGGTCTCGGGAGTATCTAGCCCACCTGTGGCGATATTGCCAATACCCGTACCCGTATTGCGGATCGTGGACGCGATACGTGATCTGATATTTTGCTGTATGACGGTGGTTTGTGACCTTGAAACAGCATTGATAACGGCGGATGTGGTGCTGGCGGAGGATGACGCGGCCGGTTCTGCTTTGAGTGCGCAGGCACCTGTCATGTTGTAGCTCGCGCCGACGCCTTGAAAGAAAATGACGCCGCTTGTGGTGTCGGCTGGGATCTCGAAGGAAAGGGTTATGGTGTCGCCATTTTCAGAGCTGCCGGTCGTGATCGTCTGCGAATTGGCAGCGTTGTTATTGTCCGTATAGGTAAAGGTATAGTTGATTGTCGAAGCAGGAGCGGCATGTGTGAAAGTAACTTTGGCTACCTCGTTCGCACTAAAGGTGCTGGAGACCTGCACGCCATCCGAGGTTCCTGTGAAACTGTTTAACTGGCTGCAGCCGGCGCTAAGTGCGAATGCACCGTCGGCAAAGGGCAGCGACAGCCCTATCAGCGCCAGCGCATAAAACCCTTTTTTCGCGACAGATTTGCACGCGGAGTGGTGCGAACGATCAGATCGTCCCTGTTTGCAGGTGTTGCTGATCTTATTCATTATTTGCCATGCCCATATCCTTTTTGCTCGGTGCCGATAGATCGGCCCGTTTGCAAGAGCTTTAGGGCGCGCGCATGGGAAGGGCTATTCTTAAAGGCGGGGTGATGTCGTTTTCTGACATTAAGTGGACAGGTTTTGCGCAAAGTGGATACGGGCCCGGTTTTCGGGCCGCATTATCGTTATGCGGGCAGGGCCGCGATCACATCCGAACTTCTGATCAGGCTGCAATACTCTGAAGCAAGAACAGCGGCATAAAGATCAAAAACATCCTGTGCCGGGAAGGTTTTGCCATTGGCATCGGTCACATCGATTGCGGTGGTGGCGTCCAGCACGAGCCAGTTTTCAAAGCCAAGGCAATGGGCCATGCGGATGGTGATATCCATCGAGTTGTGGATGACCACACCGGTGAAGATCAGGCGTTTGATGCCATGGTCATGCAGGTGTTTTTCAAGCGAAGTTCCGACAAAGGCGCAGTTTTGCTGTTTGGCGATAATCGTTTCGCCATCAATTGGCAGGGCTTCGTCCTTAAACGGTTGTCCGGGGCCGTTGACATAGAAGCTTGAGGCCGGGTTGGCTTCTTCGTGGCGGACATGAATGACGGGCAGTTTCCTTGCGCGAAATTTTTCCAGCAGCTTTGCGATCACACCGGCATAGCCGGGATTGTTTTTGGAATTCCAGTGCGGGTTATCAATTGCCTTTTGCACATCGAGAACGATGAGGGCGGTGTCATTTCCAAGCGGGGGTACGGCCATAACGCATTCCTTTTTCAATATCCCAAAACAAAACCGGCCGGGAGATGAACCCCGGCCGGTTTGCTGATCAGATCAGTTGTTCGGTAAGGCCGGAGACCTTACGAGCAACCGGTGGTCGCGCCGCAAGAGTCGCATTTAAGGCAGGTGCCGTTACGCACCAGGGTAAAGTTGCCGCAATCCGGGCAACCATCGCCTTCATAGCCTTTCATTCGTGCTTCGCGGATCTGGTCCATCTTGGCATCGGTTTTGGCGACGACTTCTTCGTTGGCGGTCAGGATCGCATTGTTTTGCGGTGCTGATGGTGCAGCGGTGGTTGCACTTGCGGTGGTTTCGTGGCTGTGGCCATGACCGTCGGTGCCGGTGGATTTTACTTCCACGACGCGTTCTTCGGTCTGTGCACCACCATCGACAACATAGAGGTTGCGACGTACGAAGCCGCTTGATGCCACCTTGCGGATGGTTTCAATCGCCTGATCGCCGGTTTTCTTGGCTTCCTCGCCAAGGTCACCTTCGCTGACACCTTCGCCAACCGCATCCGGAAGGATGTCGGACGGCTGAACGTGGGCGAGGTCGTTACGACCAAGATAGGAGATTGCCAGTTCACGGAACATGTAATCAAGGATGGAGGTTGCCATCTTGATCGCATCATTACCCGAGACCATGCCGGATGGCTCGAAGCGGGTGAAGGTGAAGGCTTCGACATACTCTTCGAGCGGAACGCCATATTGCAGGCCGATGGACACCGCGATTGCGAAGTTGTTCATCAGCGAGCGGAATGCAGCGCCTTCCTTGTGCATGTCGATGAAGATTTCACCAAGCTTGCCGTCTTCGTATTCACCGGTGCGCAGGTAAACCTTATGCCCACCAACGGTCGCTTTCTGGGTGTAGCCTTTACGGCGACCCGGAAGGGAACGACGGTCGCCACGAATGACGCGTTCGATGATTTTTTCAACGATCTGTTCAGACGCCTGGGCTGCCTTGGCAGCGGTCGGCTGATCTGCGTAATCGTCTTCTTCGACCAGTGCAGAGTTGAGCGGCTGGCTGAGTTTCGAACCATCACGGTACAGCGCGTTGGCTTTGAGGCCGAGACGCCAGGACAGCATGTAAGCGTCTTTGCAATCCTGGATGTTTGCGCTGCTTGGCATGTTAATGGTTTTGGAAATCGCACCCGAGATGAACGGCTGAGCCGCGGCCATCATGCGGATGTGGCTTTCAGCCGACAGGTAACGCTTGCCGATACGACCGCACGGGTTTGCACAATCAAAGACAGCAAGGTCTTCGTCGCGCAGATGCGGGGCACCTTCAAGGGTCATCGCACCACAGACATAGGTGTTGGCTGCTTCGATCTGTTTTTTATCGAACCCGAGGGCAGCCAGCATGTCAAAGTCCATGCTGTTGATTGCCTTGGCATCCAGACCAAGCTGGTTGACGCAGAAATCATCGCCAAAGGTGTATTTGTTGAAGACGAATTTGACGTCAAATGCGTTTTTCAGCGCACCTTCAACCTTGGCAATGGCATCGTCGTCAAAGCCCTTGGCTTTGAGTTCTTCGTGGGTAACGGCCGGCGAGCCAACCAGGGTGCCGTGACCAACCGCGTATTTTTCAATGTCGCGGATCTGGTTTTCGGTATAGCCGAGTGTTGCCAGTGCCACCGGAACGGTGCGGTTGATGATTTTGAAGTAACCGCCACCGGCAAGCTTTTTGAACTTCACGAGTGCGAAGTCAGGCTCAATACCAGTGGTGTCGCAATCCATGACCAGGCCAATCGTGCCGGTCGGCGCGATAACGGTGGTCTGGGCGTTACGATAGCCATGCTTTTCGCCAAGCTCGACCGCCTTGTCCCAAGCTGCACGGGCGGCAACCGGAAGATCGGCATAGGGGCTGTCAGCCGCAACCAGCGGAACCGGATTGATCGACAGGCCTTCGTAGCCTTCCTGTTCGCCATAAGCGGCACGGCGATGGTTGCGCATCACACGCAGCATTTCAGCCGCGTTGTCGGCATAACCCGGGAATGCACCCTGTTCGCTGGCCATTTCGGCAGAGGTCGCATAGGACACGCCACACATGATCGCGGTCAGGGACGCGCCAATCGCACGGCCTTCGTCGCTGTCATACGGGATGCCCATGCTCATGAGCAGGCCGCCAATGTTGGCATAGCCAAGGCCAAGGGTACGGTAACGATAGGAGAGTTCTGCGATACGGTCAGACGGGAACTGTGCCATCAGAACCGAGATTTCGAGAACAACCGTCCACAGACGGACAGCATGTTCGTAAGCCTCGATATCCACACCGCCGTCATCAGAACGGAAGTTCATCAGGTTCAGCGATGCGAGGTTGCATGCGGTGTCGTCAAGGAACATGTATTCCGAGCACGGGTTGGACGCATTGATGCGACCCGAGTTCGGGCAGGTGTGCCATTCGTTGATCGTGGTGTCGTACTGGATGCCCGGATCTGCGCACGCCCAGGCAGCTTCGCCGACTTTTTCCCACAATTCGCGGGCAGAGATTTTCTTGGCAATCTTGCCGTCGGTGCGACGGATCAGTTCCCAGTCACCGTTATCAAGAACAGCCTGCAGGAAGTCGTTCGACACACGAACAGAGTTGTTCGAGTTCTGACCCGAAACGGTCAGGTATGCCTCGGAGTCCCAATCGGTGTCGTAGGTCTTGAAGCTGATTTCGGTGAAGCCCTGACGGGCGAATTCGATGATCTTGTTGATATAAGAATCCGGGATCATCACAGCGCGGGCTGCCAGAACAGCTTCTTTGAGCTGCGGGTTGGCGCGCGGCAGGAAGCGATCCTCGGAGTCAGCAGCACCGTCCCAGTTGGTGCAAGCCGCCAGAACCTGGGTCAGGTGCTTTTCAGCGAGTTTGGAACCGGCGACGAGGGCAGCGACTTTCTGCTCTTCTACGACTTTCCAGTTTACGTATTCTTCGATGTCCGGGTGGTCGATATCAACCACAACCATTTTCGCCGCACGACGGGTAGTACCGCCCGACTTGATCGCGCCAGCAGCACGGTCACCGATTTTAAGGAAGCTCATCAGGCCGGAAGAACGACCGCCACCCGACAGGGTTTCGCCTTCGCCACGTACGTTGGAGAAGTTTGAACCGGTACCGGAGCCGAATTTGAACAGACGCGCTTCACGGGTCCAGAGATCCATGATGCCGCCTTCGTTGACGAGATCGTCGGCAACGGACTGAATGAAGCAGGCATGCGGCTGCGGATGTTCATAGGCGCTGGCCGATTTGGTCAGTTCGCCGGTTTTGAAATCAACATAGGAGTGACCCTGTGCCGGGCCATCAATGCCGTACGCCCAGTGCAGACCAGTGTTGAACCACTGCGGCGAGTTCGGCGCACCCATCTGGTGGGAGAGCTGATAGCGCATTTCATCAAAGAAAGCCTGCGCATCGGATTCGGCGTCAAAATAGCCGCCTTTCCAGCCCCAATAGGTCCAGGTGCCTGCCAGACGGTCAAAGACCTGGGTTGAGCTGGTTTCGCTGATGTAGCGTTTTTCAGCCGGCATTTTGTCAAGCTTGGCGGTGTCAGCGGTCTTACGCCACAGCCAGGATGGGACGTCCTTTTCCTTGACCGGTTTAAGGGCAACCGGAACACCGGCCTTGCGGAAATATTTCTGTGCCAGAACGTCACTCGCGACCTGTGACCAGGAGGCGGGCATGTCGATGTCATTCATCTCAAAAACGACGGAACCATCCGGGTTTTTGATGACAGATGATAACTTACGAAATTCGATGTCGGCGTAAGGGCTGACACCTTCCTGAGTGAATTTTCTGGTAATCCGCATGGTCTGCTCCGGTTCTGATCAGACGTAACAGGGCGCTATCTGGTGATGCGCCAACATCGCCTGACTTTATATAGTTTGCTCAATGCTCTTGCGCTGCCCCTGATGCCGATATTTTCCAGCATTTCCAGAGCCCGCAGATATGGGTATTCGGTGGTTTGGTCCCCCCTTGGAACCATCCGGTCCGTAGGAAAGACTATAATGGCAAAATTTCGCCACAGTCCACTAATCTTTGTGGTTGACAGTAATTTTTACCACAACATGTAGTGGGTCGATTGCTGTCTTGTTGATTCGATGCTGGTGGGATTCTCGTTAACAATCTCTGAATCGGTCCGGGAGGCCCGGAAAACTGCGCTTTGTTTCGCAGCGAGATTGTGTGTCGGTCCTAAGACTCGGACTACATATTGTGTGGGCGCGCGTTTGACCCACCCAACGCTTGATCAAGCTAACGCCGTTTTCATTCCATTTCCAGTGCCAAGCTGAAAATTAGGCACCGCATGGCTTTTCGTAGCATGGAAGCAGATGGTAACAGTTTGATATTTATATGAAAGTCTTGTTTCGGATCTGTGTGAAAAGGCAGGGGTATCAAGCCTTCCGGCCCACTACATATATGGGGCGCATTGTGGATAAGGAGGTGGACAAAGCCCCCAGATGTAGATGGATCAAAGAGTCGTCGCCCTACAAGCAGTTGTGGGTTGTTTTCAGACGGAAATTTCCATCAAAGGCAGGCGCTGATTTATTCGTGCGCGGCGCAGGGCGAGGAGCCGGTTTGCGAACAGATATAAAATGTCCTTGGTTTGTTGACGGCGGGGGGGCCTGAAACATTGACTTTCCACGAACATCACGACATATAAGTCACTTGATTGACAGGGTGTATCACCAAACACGCTGTACTGCCTTTTGCCGCCATCGCTTAAAGCAGGCGGACAAACCAGATCTGGAGAGAGACCCAACATGGCCACCGTCGGCACCCGTATTTATACTGCGCTGTTTGGCAAGCGCGTTGGCGAAGACCGTTTCGGCAATATCTATTACACCGAAAAGACTCAGGCCAAAGGTCGTCGCACCAAGCGTTGGGTTGTTTACAAAGGTGTCGTCGAAGGATCCAAGGTCCCGGCTGAATGGCATGCCTGGCTGCATTACACTGTTGATGCGCCGCTGTCTGAAAAGGCCGAAGACCGTTATGACTGGCAGAAAGAACACCAGCCGAACCTGACGGGCACCAAGCATGCCTATCGTCCGAAAGGACATGAATATAGTGGTGGCAAGCGTGCACCGGCGACCGGTGACTATCAGGCTTGGTCGCCGGAAGGCTGATTGATCCGAAAGAATACCGATTAACAGGCGGGCGCGGGGCAACTCGCGCCCGTTTGTGTTTTGAATATGTTTTGCCTGAATTCTGTTTCCCGATGGCCTGTTTACAGCGGTTGTCTTTTGGGTGGTTGTTTTTCGGGGCGGGGCAATACAGTATAGGGTCCTGACCCTAAGTCTCAAAGAGATACAGAACGGATAAGGTCGATGAGCAACAGACTGATTGAAACCATTGCCGGTGCTGCCGTGATCGCTGTTGCGGTCGGATTTGCGGCCTATTCCTATTCACGTGCCGGGATCAATACGGTGGAAGGCTATGAAATCATGGCCAGCTTCAATCGCATTGATGGTCTTGTTGTTGGTAATGACGTTCGTGTGTCCGGTGTTAAAATCGGCACTGTGACCGCACAGGAACTTGATCCCGATACCTATATGGCGGTCGTCAAGATGTCGGTGCGATCTGATCTGGCATTGCCGCTTGATAGTTCGGCAAAGATTGCGTCTGACGGGTTGCTGGGTGGCAAGTTCGTTGCCCTTGAGCCGGGCGGGGATATCGACATGATCGAGGCCGGTGGCGAGATTGAGTTCACCCAAGGGTCGGTCAACCTTGAAGATATTATTGGTCAGGTTATCTATTCTTCGACCAACAGCGATAATTGATTGATCAGAGGCCGGTGACAAGCGGCCATGATTTTGCCGGGATTGCACAGCAAGGTGCGACGCAGAGAACGCAGCAAGGTGCAGATCAAATTCGTACAGAAACCTGCCTTGCCCCAAATGTCGGAGCGGTTGATGAAAAAGACCGGAAATGTTGATCACTTTCCCACCTGGCAGGCCAGCGATGGCTCGCCGCTTTCATGCGTGGAAAAGATCAAGGTTCTCAATGACAATTTCGGTGAACTGCGCGAGATCATGCAGGACGCGCTTGAAGATGCGCTTCTGATGGGCTGTGACGAAGAACAGTTCCGTAATGTGATGCGCGATCTGGTTGCCGAACTGCATAATCCCTATAACAAAAGCGACGAACAGGACTGAAGACCACAATGAAACGATCCTTTGCGATTGCCGCGATTTGTTCGACATGTGCAATGATCGGAACGGCGTCTTCGGCGCTTGATTATCGCCCGGCCCCGGTTGCCCAGTTGCAGGGCTTGGATAAAATTACCGCCCGCATTTCGACCTTTGAGGTGCCAGTAGGGCAGGTTGCGCGTTTCGGGACACTCGAAATCCGGGTGGATGCGTGTTATCGAACACCCCCGGAAGAGCTCCCGGAAAGTGCGACTTTCCTTGATATTGCCGACATTCGCGAAGATGGCAAGACACCCCGCAAAGACCTGTTTTCCGGTTGGATGTTCGCATCAAGTCCCGGTTTGTCGGCCCTTGAACATCCGGTCTATGATGTGTGGCTGAAAGAATGTCTTGATCCGGCCGAGGGCGATGCCAGCGGCGGCGAATCCGCCCCGCAAGGCCAGGCCGCCCCGGAGCAGCCATAAATCCGATCATATCCAGATTGGCAACAAGCTGACCGCAAATGTGGTCAGCTTTTTTTATGATGCCGCTGCGCAATTTTGCAGAATTGGCGAAAAACCAACGGTATCGCGGCCAGCCGTTTCGACGGGATTGGGCCTATATTGTCAAGAATATGGCGAATGTTTTTGCCATTGTTTCCAAAACAGAAAATATGTGTTGCGGTTTCGTTGGCTTGAGAGCGCCGGGTAGGCCTGTCATCCTCACCTCACGATTTATTGCGGTGCAATGAGCCTTTGCACCTTGTGAAAATGAGGGAATTCAAAATGTTTAACTCGATTAAAAAAGCTGGCGCAACGCTGGCAGTCGTTTCCGGTCTTTCCGGTGCGGCTTTCTCGGCCCAGGCGGCCGACACCTATAAACTGGATCCGACCCACACCAGTGTTCTGTTCATCGTGAACCACCTTGGTTTCTCCGATTATCAGGGCCGTTTTAACGGTGTTACCGGCGAGCTGACCCTCGATCGCGAAGATCCGTCGGCATCATCTGCCACCATCACGATTGATCTCAACCAGATCGACAGTGGTGTCGAGGCGCTTGATAACCACATGAAATCCGCCGATTTCTTCAATGTTGAAGAATTCCCGACTGCGACCTTTACCAGCACCTCGGTTGAGCTGGTTGGTGACAATGCGGCAACCGTCACGGGCGACCTGACCCTTCTTGGCGAAACCAAGCCGCTGGTTCTTGACGTTGCCCTTAGCGGTGAAGGCACCCATCCGATGACCGGTGACGAAGTTGTCGGTTTCTCGGCAGATGGTGTTGTGACCCGTACCGATTACGGCATGGATTTCCTCGTGCCGGGCGTTGGTGACGAAGTAACGCTTCAGATTTCTTCGGAATTCCTGAAGCAGAAGTAATCCGGCTTTATTGGATTTCGGGTGTGCGCTGTGGCAAATTTGCTGCGGCGCACATCACATTTCAGACCCGGGCAAGACATGGGCAGGCAGCAAGGAAAGCCGGTTATGACAATTCGCAATACGAAGCACGCCTTTGGCACGGTGACCAAGACCTTTCACTGGGTGATGGCGCTTCTTGTCATCAGCGTTTTTTCGATTGGCTGGTACATGGATTTCCTGCCGCTGGGGATGGAAAAGCTGCAATGGATATCGCGCCACAAGTCACTTGGCATAACGGTACTGGCATTGGTGATCCTGCGGGTTATCTGGCGGTTGAGTGAACCGAGCCCGCATGAGCTTGGCAAACTTCAGATCGAACGTCTGGCGGCAAAGGCCGGTCATCTGGGATTGTATTTGTTGATGTTTGCCATGCCGTTGACCGGCTGGACCATGTCGTCGGCTGCGAACTTCCCTGTCAGCGTCTTTGGCCTGTTTACCTTGCCCAATCTTGTGTCGCCCAATCAGGAACTGTTCGAAACCTTGCGCACCGTGCACTGGTTGTTGTCATGGGCGGTTGCCGGATTGGTTGGTGTTCATTTTCTGGCGGCACTCAAACATCATTTTTGGGATCGCGACGCGACATTGCGGCGTATGTTGCCCGGCAAACTCGAGGAAAACTGACATGTTTCAGATGAAACGCAAAATGCTGCCTGCATTGGCAATTGCCACGACCATCGCCGGTTTTTCCGGGGCTGCACTGGCCGCCGACCAATGGGTGGTGGACGCCAACGAAAGCGAAATTGAATTTACCGGCACCCAGCTTGGTGCAGAGTTTGAAGGCAAGTTCGAATCCTTTGACGCCGATATCGTGTTTTCACCCGATGATCTTGCCGGGTCGTCGGTCGAGGTCCTGATTGATATTGCATCGGTCAATACCAGCAATGGCGACCGTGACAGTCAGATCGTCTCGCCAGACTGGTTTGATGCGGCACAATGGCCGACGGCGAAGTTTGCCACCAAGTCCTTTAGCGAAATTGCACCGGGCAAGTACGAAGCGGTTGCTGATTTGACGATCCGTGATGTCACCCGCGAAGTGATCTTGCCGTTTGATCTTGAGATTGAAGGCAACAAGGCCGAAGCCGAAGGGACGGTGACGATTAACCGTACGGACTTTGGTGTCGGGCAGGGCCAATGGCAGGACACGTCACAGGTTGGTGACGCTGTGACCATCAAAATCGAGATCGAGGCCACGCGCCCTTAAACCGGCACAAGCCTGACCATCCGAAAAGAAAGTCGCCCCGGAGATGTTCCGGGGCGACTTTTTTGCACGTGTCCTGCATTACTTGGTATTTACGTTTAGTTGGTTGCGCTTTTGCGCAAGTTATCAAGGAACGCCTCAACAGCGTCATCAAGGGCGACCGCCTCGGAGACCAGTTTTTCGGCCGTGCTGGCAAGCTGGTTGGTGCCCGAAGATACTTTGCCGGCATTACTGTTAACTGTCTCGATGCGTTCGGATACTTCGCGCGTGCCGTCAGCTGCCTGCTGAACGCTGCGTGAAATCTCGCCGATGGCGGCGTGCTGTTCTTCGACTGCGGCTGCAATCGCAGTTGAGCTGTCAGCGACCTGGGCGATGGTTTCGGAAATCAGACGGATGGCATCAACCGCCTCGGTGGTTTCGTTCTGAACGGCCAGAATCTGCTGGTTGATTTCCTCGGTCGCCTTGGCGGTCTGATTGGCAAGGTTTTTGACCTCGCTTGCCACAACGGCAAAGCCCTTGCCTGCATCACCCGCACGGGCGGCCTCGATGGTGGCGTTCAGCGCCAGCAGGTTGGTTTGTTCGGCAATGTCACCAATCAGACTTGCGACGTCGCCGATCCGCTGGGCGGCCTCGGACAGGCCGGTAACGGTCTGGTTGGTGCGGGTCGCCTGTTCATTGGCCTGATTGGCGATGTTTGCCGAGGTTGCAATCTGTTGGGCGATTTCATCGGAGGATGCAGACAGTTCCTCGGTCGCGGCGGAGACGGTCTGAACGTTGCTTGATGTCTGGGTGGTTGCCGAGGCAACAGCAGCCGACAGTTCGCTGTTCATGTTGGTCGCGCTGCGCATTTCATCGGTGGCCGATTGCATGTCCTTGATCGATCTGGAGATCGAACTGATCAGACCCTTGACCTTGACGTCAAGAGAATCGGCCATTTCCATCAAGGCTTTACGCTGATTTTCTTCGGCTTGTTCTTCAAGCGCACGCTGATTTTCCTGAAGCTTGCGGGTTTCAAGCGCCTGTTCGCGGAAGGAGACCACGGTGCGTGCCATGTCGCCGACTTCGTCCTTGCGGCCCTGGCCTTCGATTTCGCCTTCGAGATCACCTGACGAGATAATCCGCATCCGGGCGGAAAGGGTTTTAAGTCCGCCGGTAATATCGCGACCAATGGCCAGCCCGGCAAGGGTCAGGATCAACAGAATGACACCGCCAATGATGACAACAAATGTTGCCTGTTCACGGAAAGCCGCATCGACGTCATCAATATAGATACCCGTACCGATGATTGAGCCCCATGGCAGGGGTTCTGCAAAGGACAGTTTTTCGAAGGTCAGTTTTTCATCTTCACCAGGTTTGGGCCAGTAGTAGGACGAGAAACCACCGCCTGCCTTGTTACCGGACGCAATCAGATTGCGGATGAAATAATTGCCTTGGGAGTCCTGCGCGTCATTCAGGCTTTTGCCGACAAGTGCTGGATTGGCACCGTGCATTTCGGTTATGCCGTTGGTCGCAAAGACAAAGAAATATCCGATCTTGCCGTCATATTTGCCGGCACCGGCCAACTCGTAGAATTGGCTGATCGCATCTTCCTGACTGAGAAGACCAGCATCAACCTTGTCCTGATAGGACTGCGCGATTGAAGTGATGTAGTTGGTGGTGGACCGGATCTTGTCCTTGCGATCTTCAAGGAGTGCATCGCGCAGGGTGGAGAGCTGAAGCCCGCCAACGACGATGACGCCCGCAAGCGCGATGACAGACAAGATGACGATTTTGTAACCAATCTTTAGATTGCCAAGCATGTGGTTCCTCCGCCAGCCGCGGTCTGTTGATCAAAATATACGAATATATTGGTGTAGATTCAGATCACATGCAATAGATATTATCCTAAAGTGTAGTCTTGTATGTGGACAAACGTCGAAATAGCACGTGCCGATGGGCGTGTCTTATGAGTTTAAAAGTGTTGAGTGAGTACAGTTTGTAAGGTTTGGAGCAATCAAAAAAGGCTAGGACAAAATGTCCTAGCCTTTCGGGTGGTTTTGCTTTCGATACGGATCAGTCGGTTGCGCGTTTGCGCAGATCGGCAAGGAAGTGTTCAACCGCCTCATCAAGCGACCTTGCTTCGTCGACCAGTTTTTCGGCCGACTGGGCCAACTGGCTGGTGCCAGACGATACGCGACCGGCATTTTCGTTGACGGTCTCGATCCGTTGGGAGACTTCGCTGGTGCCGTCTGCGGCCTGCTGAACGTTACGCGAAATCTCGCCAATGGCGGCGTGCTGTTCTTCGACAGCAGCCGCAATCGCGGTCGAGCTATCGGCGACCTGTGCGATGGTTTCGGAAATCAGGCGGATCGCCTCAACCGCTTCGCCGGTTTCATTCTGAACCGAGAGGATCTGCTGGTTGATTTCCTCGGTCGCCTTGGCGGTCTGGTTGGCAAGGTTCTTGACCTCGCTTGCGACCACGGCAAAGCCTTTGCCGGCATCACCGGCACGTGCCGCCTCGATGGTGGCGTTTAGGGCCAGCAGGTTGGTCTGTTCGGCGATATCACCGATCAGCTTGGCAACATCGCCAATCTTCTGGGCCGCATCGGCCAAACCAGTAACGGTCTGGTTGGTGCGGGTGGCCTGTTCGTTGGCCTGATTGGCGATTTCTGCGGAATGGGAGATCTGCTGGGCGATTTCATCGGAGGATGCGGTCAGTTCCTCGGTCGCGGCAGACACAGTCTGAACGTTGGTCGAGGTCTGGGTTGTTGCAGATGCCACAGCCGCAGAGAGAGAACTGTTGGTGTTGCTGGCTTCTTCCATCGAGGATGTGGCTTTTTTCATCTCGGTGATCGAGCCCGAGATCGAACGGATCAAGCCTTTGACACGCGATTCAAGGCTGTCGGCCATATCGGTGATGTCCTGACGGCGTTGCTTGTCGGCCTGTGCCTCAAGCTCTTGCTGGCGGGTTTGCAGCTTCTGGTTTTCAAGCGCTTGCTGGCGGAAGGCAACCACAGTGCGGGCCATGTCCCCAACTTCGTCACCGCGGTCCTGACCTTCGATCTCGCCTTCAAGTTTGCCACTGGCAATTTCGGTCATGCGGCTTGAAAGCTTGCTTAGTCCGACCGTGATGTTGCGGCCGATTGCAAAGGAAACAGCCAGCATGATCGCGATGACAATCGCGATGACGACCAGAACGAAAATCGCCTGTTCCCAGAACGCTGCATCGACATCATCAATATAGATGCCGGTACCGATGACGTCGCCCCAGGGCAGGGTGGCGGCAAAGGACTGCTTTTCGAAAAGGTCTTCTTCGGGGTGGCCGGGCTTTGGCCACAGATAGGTGAAGTACCCACCCGCCGGTGCCTTGGCGACGTCCAGCATGTTCTGAATGATGAAGGAGCCACTCGGGTCCTGAAGCTTGCTTAGGTCCTTGCCGACAAGGGCGGGGTTGGCCGCATGCATCATGTTGACGCCCTTGCTGTCGTAGGCAAAGAAGTAACCTGTGCCATCGTCGAACTTGGATGCCGCAGCAACCCGGTAAAATTCGGTTACGGCTTCTTCCTGACTGAGGTCGCCGCTATCGACCAGGTCCTGATAGGACTGCGCGGCGGTCACAAGCATTGTGGTTGTGGCTTTAACCTTGTCCTTGCGGTCCTCAAGCAAGGCTTCCCGCAATGCAAAAAGCTCCAGCGCCGAGATTACAAGCAGTGCAACCAGTGACAGCAAGGTCAGGCTCGCAACCTTCTTGCTGATCTTGATGTTTTGTAACATGTGATCTGTACCCGTGTATGTTGCCATTTCAGCAGCGATGTCAGGGGGATGGCACCCTTTCCTTACCCCTTGATGCGCGTATATTTTAAAACAGTTACCTGTCGAAAAGTATAGTAATATTTATCCCTTTTGAGGAAATTCACTAATCAAAAGTTGTGACTGTTGCGGTGCGGCAACACGGACCTGCGCAGACGCAGACAAGCGGCGTTGCACAGGGGGCGGTCAGGAATCAAAAAAGGACATCTGCGATTATTGCAGATGTCCTTTTTAAATGTCTTGCGACGGATCAAACTCGTGGGGTCAGGCAAGTACCTTTGTCAAAAATCCTGCGGCAATGCCAAGGCCTTCTTCGTCAATGCCATGTTGCAGACCGGGCCTTTCATGAAGGCTGACTTCAATGCCATTGGCAGCAAGCGTTTCCTTGGCAAGACGCGATGCTTCGATCGGTACGACCGGATCGGCGGTACCATGGATAAGCACCATTGGCGGACGGGACTTGATTTCAGCGCCAAACGTCTGTTCGCCAAGCAATGCACCGGAAAAGCCGACAACACCGGCAATTTCATCATCACGCCGGGGCGCGGTTTGCAGGGACATCATCGTTCCTTGCGAAAAGCCTACCAGTGCGACCTTGTCCGCAGACACGCCATGCGTTTCCATAACGTGATCGATGAAGTCATCGACATAGGCAGCACTTTTGCGGGCACCTTCGGCCATGGCAGCAAGGGCGCCAGACATGGTTTCCGGCGCACGACGCAGGAATTCGGGATCATATTCGGCCAGACTGAACCACTGGCGTCCGAACGGCGACATTTCGCACGGGAACGGCGCGTTTGGTGAATAAAAGGTGGTGTCGGGCAGGGCGCGTGCCAGATGCGGCGCCAAACCGATCAGGTCATTTCCATCCGCGCCATAGCCATGCAGAAAGATGACAACGCTTTTGGTGGTGCCCGAGGCAGCCGGTTTGGCCGGACCAGATAACAATGTGTCGGTGCTCATGCGTGCTTTCCTGAATTTCCCTTTGCACCTGCTTAGCAATGCAGTCGACTGACCACCAGCATTTTTTGTCACAAAACCAAAGGTTCCCGGACGGCCGTGATTGCAGGAAACCCATAAACCGTCATGACCTGTGGATAACTTTGTGGATGGAAAAGCAGGTTTGGGGAAAATTATCCTGTAAAATGTCAAAAACATCAGTTTTGGTCTTGGGTGCTTATTCCTCAGTATAGATTTTTTGAGTTTTCTAATTTAAAAGATGCAGATGTTCTGTAGTTAATTTTAGTAAATAAAAACAAATAGTTATTTGATTTTCCTGTTCTTGGTGTTTGGACAGCCTGTGGCACGCAGCCGATTGCGGAGTCCGATTTGCGAAGACAATTCGCGCACAAGCTGCATGAGGCGGGACAAAAAGTTAACGATGTGGATTTTTTGGACAGCCGGTCATTAAAAGGTGCCTTTTGCCGCCTGGTAATCTGTGCCACAAGAATTCTTCCGGTTCGCCCGGATGCCCCACAGCATGATCCATAGACCGAGGTCCAAATGAACCGCACGCGCCGCTGGTTCGGCAAGGGTGATCGACGCGTTCTGGCGTTGACCCTGCCGATTATTCTTTCCAATGCGACTGTTCCGTTGCTTGGCGCGGTCGATACGGCTGTGGTCGGACATCTCGATAGCCCGCATTATATCGGGGCGGTTGCAGTTGGTGCGCTGATCTTTTCCTATGTGTTCTGGAGCTTTGGCTTTTTGCGCATGGCCACCACGGGGCTTGCGGCACAAGCCTATGGACGTCGCGATCCAAATGGCGTGCGTGCGGTATTTGCCCGCGCGGCCCTGATTGCGGTGGTTGCCGGTTTGGCGGTGATGGTGTTGCAATGGCCGATCATTGAACTGGCGATGAGCCTGATTGCGCCGACACCGGCGGTCGAGGCCGCCGCACGCGATTATTTCCATGTCCGGATCTGGGCGTCGCCTGCGACGCTGATGCAATATTGTATGCTGGGCTGGTTGCTGGCGATGCGTGACAGCCGGGCAGTGTTTATTTTTCAGGTGGTCCTTAATTCGCTGAACATCATCCTTGATATCCTGTTTGTGCAGGGGTTCGGCTGGGATGTGCGCGGGGTGGCTGGTGCCACGGTGATTGCGGACTATTCCGGTGTGGTGTTGGGCTGGTTCCTGATGCAGCCACATCTGAAAAGATTGGGTGGGACGTGGCGCGGTATTGGTCTTTTTGATCGTGCGCAACTGGCCCGGCTGATGAAAATTAATGGCGATATCTTTATCCGCACCATGGCGCTGACATCAGCCTTTGCGCTGTTTACCAGTTTCTCAGCCCGGTTTGGCGAGGTAACACTTGCCGCCAACGCCGTTCTGCAAAACTTCCTGATGTTCGGGTCATTTGCGCTTGATGGTTTTGCCCATGCGGCAGAAACCCTTGTCGGGCAGGCCTATGGCGCGGAAAAGCGCAAGCAGTTCCTGTGGGCGGTGCGCAAGACAACTGTTTGGGGGATTGTTTCAGCCGTGGTAATGGCTGCCCTGTTTGCCGCATCAGGGCCTTGGATCATTGATGCCCTGACCAGCATTCCGGAAGTCCGCACCGCATCCTATGAATATCTGATGTGGGCGGTGGTATTGCCGATTACCGGGGTCTTGGGCTTTCAGTTTGACGGTGTGTTTCTGGGCGCGATGCAAACCAAGCATTGGCGCAACATGATGTTGCTGTCAGTCGCGATCTATGCCGGGTTTGCCTGGTGGGCCGTGGTGATGGGCAGCAACCATTTTCTATGGGCTGCGTTTAACGGCTTCTTCCTGCTGCGCGGGCTGACACTGGCGGTGCTGTTCCCGACGATCATTCCCAAGCAGCGTCAGGCTGTGGCGTAGAGCGCTTTTTCGGTTCGGCACTTGCTGATCGAGGTCCCCGCCTTCACGGGGATGACGGTGGCAGATTTGGTTATTTCGCTGTCACTTCGTGATGGCAGGCATTGATCCGATGTTAGTCGGCGTCAGCAACCGGCAGGGTGGTGCTGTTTTTGACTTCGTGAAGCGTGAAGCTTGATTTCATGTTGGCGACACCGGGCAGCTTCATCATGACTTCGGACAGGAAGCGTTGATAGGCGGCCGGGTCCGGCACTACGATGCGCATCATGTAGTCCTGATTGCCGACCATGGCATAGCAATCAACGATTTCCGGGTGTTCCTGCACGGCCGTTTCAAAGCGGCGGAGCGACGGTTCGTCATGCTGGGTCAGCGATACGGTGACGAAGACATTCACACCAAGGCGAAGATGGGCCGGGTCCAGCAGGGCGACATATTTGCGGATGACGCCACTTTCTTCGAGCTTGCGCAGACGCCGCAGGCAAGGGGAAACGGACAGGCCGACCTTGTCAGCCAGTTCGACCATGGAGATTCGACCGTCTTCCTGAATTTCACGAAGAATTTTGCGATCAATTGCGTCGAAACCGTTGCGCGCCATAGCGTGCCACACTCCTTTGGACGATAAGATAACGGGCCGAAATTCGCCCGGAGAACCGTATTTTCGGAAGGGTGGATTTTGCCAAATTCCCGACCGGGCGTACATAATTTCTGCTGCGCGATAAGCCATGACTTCGCGTTTCTGTCAATCTTTGCGTCGTCAAACGGTGCAATTTTTACGTCGAAATCCTGTATATGATCGCAATGCGGTGCAACAGATCTTAACCGCAGCGTGCATGCCAAAGACTTGCAACAGGCAAGCAATGCAAGTATGACCTTCAATTCCTTGGAATGCCTGCAGTTGTGAACATCTGCAGCGGAAGTTATCGTTGCCGTGTGCCATCCGGGCAGTGTAGTATAATCGTACCAATTTACTTATTTCGATTGTGATTATTCTCCTGCCGGGAGCCCGGGGGAGGTTGGCACTGTCTGACACTGGTCTGACATTGGCAGCCGATATACTGAAAGGCACGTATGGTGGACGCTGCGCAAAACACGCCGGGATATAACCTGGTTACAATTGGCGAGCATAAAATCAATATTCGTCCGGCGGTTCAGGCAGATCTCGCCAATGTTGTCGATCTTGATGACCGGACCACGGGACTGCGCAAGCCGGATTACTGGGACGACCTGTTTACCCGTTATGGCAACCGCAAGGATTCCCGTTTCTTCCTGATTGCCGAAGAAAACGGCACGCTTCTTGGCTGCATTTTTGGTGAAGTCCGGTCGTGGGAATTCAATTCCGTGCCGTGCGGCTGGGTTGGCACCGTTAGTGTCGAACCGGACCTGCGCATGGGCGGGATCGGTACCATCCTTTATAACGAAATCTGCCGCTGTTTCCGGAAGGCCGGGGTGACCAAAATCCGGACCATGATCCCGCGCGATGCGACCGATTTGATGTCGTTCTTCCGCGCGCAGGGCATGATGGCGGGACCATTCATCCAGCTGGAAACAGATATGGAAGAGGGGGAATAAGCCGATGATGTCTTTGCAAAAGGCGACGCTGTTTGCCCTCTATGCCGTGCTGGAACTGGCCGAAGATACCGACCGCCAGCTTTCGGCATCGGAAATTGCCGAACGTTACAATATTTCGACCAACCATCTGGCAAAGGTCCTGCGCGATCTGGGTCGGGCGGGGCTGGTTGAATCGGTTCGTGGTGCCGGTGGTGGTTACCGGTTTTGTGGCAATGCCAAGCGCACCACGCTTCTGGATGTTGTGCAACTGTTTGAAGAGGTCGGCACAAGCCCGTCCAACAGCATCGTGCAGAATACCAATGCCGGTGCGGCGCTTTCGATGGTGATGGATGAGATCGAAGAGATCACCCATGCGACATTGTTGTCGATCACCATCGAGACAATGCTGAAACTGATGCGCAAACGTCGCCCGGAAAAACCGACATCCACCGGATTGTTCCGCGCAGTTTAACGCACAGATCCAGGCACAAATACCTACCAGATAGACAAAAGGCCGTCAGATTGCTCTGACGGCCTTTTTGATTGGCGAACGCGCGGCGGGCTTAGCTTTCGCTTTCTGCCGGGGCCGGTTCTGCTGATGCCTGGGCGGTATCCGAAGCCTTGTCAGCAGCTTCTGCCTTTGGGGCAGCCTTCTTGCGCGGACGGCGCGGTGCGCGTTTTTTGACTTCCTTGGCCGGTGCAGCGTCGGACTTTGCATCGCTTGCGGTTTCGGCCGGTGCCTCGGTTGCTACTGGGGCAGCATCCTCTGCCGGTGCTTCGTCGCTGGCCTTTTTGGTCGAACGGCGCGGCTTTCTGGCCGTCGTTGATTTCGACTTTTCAGCAGCAGGCTTGCGCTTGGCCGTGGTGGTCTTTTTCGGTGCTTCTTCTTCGTCGTCAGAAGGCTTTTTGCCAAGGCTTGAGGCCGGCACTTCTGTCAGAAGGAAGCTTGGAACGTGATCGCCAAAGCCGATGACTGTTTTGTCATCGCGGTCTTCACGATCACGACGATTGTTGCGGTTGTTACGGTCATTCCGATCGTTGCGATCATTACGCTCGGTCCGATCCGGACGCTCGGTGCGGTTGCGATCAGTGTTGCCCGCGTTGTTGCGCGCGTCGCGTACCGGTGCCTTGGGGGCGTCGTCGGCGTCTTTTTGCGGTTGCGCGTCGGATTTGGCCGGGGACGGGGCGTCAGTTGCCGCTTCCTTTTTATCCGATCTTGCCGGACGGGCGGGTTTGTCGTCACGCGTATTGGGCTTGCGGCTTTTCTTGTTGCGACGCTTCTTGCCGGTGAAGTCCAACTCGAGCGTCTCGATGCCTTCAAGTTCGGTCAGCGGGATGTCCATATTGATGGATTTGTTGATCGCAGCAACAAGTTTGCCATCCTCTGGCACGGCTAGGGTAAAGGCCTTGCCATCGCGGCCTGCGCGACCGGTACGACCGGTACGGTGCACGTAATCTTCGGCATTGAACGGTACGTCAAAGTTAAAGACGTGCGAAACATCGGCAACGTCAATACCGCGTGCGGCCACGTCCGAGCAGACCAGAAGGGTGATCTCGCCGGTTTTGAACTTTGCCAGCGTTTCGGTACGTTCGCTTTGCGCCAGATCGCCATGCATGCGACCAGCATTGAAGCCGTGCTTGGTCAGCGATTTATAGAGAATGTCGACGTCTTTTTTGCGGTTACAGAACACAAAAGCGTTGCGGACATCTTCGGCGCGGATCAGGCGGCGCAGGGCTTCGCGCTTGTCGAAATCATCAATGACAAGGAGCTTGTGTTCAACCGTGGTTGCCATCGTCGAAGGTGGCGATACGGTGATTTCCTTGGGATTGGACAGGAACTTGTCGGCAAGGCGTTTGATTTCCTTGGGCATGGTCGCCGAGAAGAAAAGCGTCTGGCGCTGCTTGGGCAGCATGTTGACGATCTTTTCGATGTCGGGAATGAAGCCCATGTCGAGCATGCGGTCGGCTTCGTCAATTACAAGAAGTTTGCAATCAGACAACAGCAGTTTGCCGCGCTCAAACGTATCAATCAGGCGGCCCGGCGTCGCGATGATGACATCGGCACCTTTTTCAAGAACCTTGCCTTGCTCGGCAGCAGATTCGCCACCAATAATCAACGCCTTGGATAGCGAGATATATTTGCCATAGGTGTCAAAGTTTGCAGCAACCTGGGTGGCCAGTTCGCGGGTCGGCTCCAGAATGATGGAACGTGGCATCCGCATGCGGGCCCGGCCATGATGGAGAATATCAAGCATCGGCAGGGTGAAGCTGGCCGTTTTGCCCGTACCCGTTTGCGCACAGCCCAGAATGTCGCGTGCCATCAGCACCGACGGAATAGCTTGGGCCTGGATCGGGG
This sequence comes from Thalassospira indica, assembly GCF_003403095.1. Lineage (NCBI taxonomy): Bacteria > Pseudomonadati > Pseudomonadota > Alphaproteobacteria > Rhodospirillales > Thalassospiraceae > Thalassospira > Thalassospira indica. Next base: position 2,234,390 of record NZ_CP031555.1, read on the forward strand.
TTGGGGTGTCGTAGCCGGCGTCTGCGACGGCTTTGAGGATATCTTCGCTCAGACCGAGATCGGCGAAATTCATATGGTTCGTTTTCCCGCAAAGAAATGCGTTAAGGTTAAGCGGATCGCTAGAAATCTGATTGCGTCGTAAAGCCAACCCTTAATTAAGTCAAGAAAAACGCCGCTTAATTGCCTTGGAAAACCCATTCGGCGGGCTTTGAGAGGCTTGTTTGCAACAATTTGACAGCGTAATCTGCCTCAACAGCTCATACTCGGGGAGAAAAACAGTGCTGATGGACGCAACCCGTTCAAGTTTGCTGATAATCGACGTTCAGGAAAAACTCTATCCGGCCTGTCTGGAACCGGATCAGATCATCGCCAATTGCTGTTTTCTGATCAAATGCGCCAATCGCCTTGAGGTGCCGGTGATCGTTACCGAACAGTATCCCAAGGGACTTGGTCATACGGCCAAACCGATTGTCGATCTTCTGGAAAAGCCGGGTGATGCTGCTGAGGGCGGCAATGTCGTTTCCAAGGTGGCATTTTCCGCCGTTCCGGCCGATGGCTTCATCGAAAAGATGGAAGAAAATCAGGGGCGTGATCAGGTGGTGGTTGCGGGCATGGAAACCCATGTCTGTGTGCTGCAAACGGTGATGGACCTGATCGAACGCGGTCGGGAGGTCTATGTCGTCTCCGATGCTGTGACATCGCGCAGCCAGCATGACAAGATTTTCGGTCTTGAGCGCATGCGCGATGCCGGGGCAAAGATCGTGACCCGCGAAAGCGTGATGTTTGAATGGCTTCGGGTGGCAGGCACGCCGGAGTTCAAGGAACTGAGTGCGCTGATTAAATGAGCTCGACTTCAAAGAAGGCTACCGGGCACGCCGATGGTGATGGCGTGCCCGTTGTGTTTTTGTCCGGCATGCTGGCCGATCAGCGTATGTGGCATCGGGCGATTACCGCATATGGTGATATTGACGATCCGGCCAAGCTCGTACTTAAGCCGGTATTCTGCGAATTGTTTGATCAGGATACGGTTGCGGATATGGCGCGTGCAGTGCTTGAAACCGCGCCGGATCGCTTTGCGCTCGTCGGTATGTCGATGGGGGGCTATGCAGCGTTTGAAATCCTGCGTCAGGCCCTGGGACGTGTCAGTCACCTGATGCTGGTTAATACAAGGGCAACGGCCGACAGCGAGGCGGTGCGACGTCGGCGTTTGTTGCTGTCGCGGATTGTCGCGGGCAAGACGCCGTTTGTCGCAGTCAATGACGGCATGCTTGATGAGATGCTCCACCCCGATAACCGCAATGACAATGCATTGGTTTCACTGCTGACCAAGATGGGCGATGCGTGCGGGGTGGGGGTGTTTGAACGCCAGAACCATGCGGTTGCGACCCGCCCGGATAGCATGGCGGATCTTCGCAATATTGCCGTGCCATGCAGCGTTATTGTCGGTACGCATGACCGGATCATAAGCCCTGAAAGCCACCGGGAGATGGCGGATGCGATCAAAGGGGGGGCGTTTACCATCGTCCCAGGGGCAGGGCACTATGTACCGCTAGAAGCGCCAAAAGCATTTGCCAAGGGGTTGTTGGACCTTTTGTCGCGTTAAAGCGTGACGTCTGATCAGATGCTTAACAGCCCGGGACACGGCGGGAGCAACGGTCATCATTCTGATTGCGGATATGGCGAGGGAACAGTTGGTGACTTAGCGTATCCGCACTATCGACCAGTTGGGTTTGGAAGGTATCGCTTTTGAAGCGGGCGCGGGTTTGCGAAATCACTTTATCCCCGACACAAAAGCCGAACCGCACAATGATTTGATCCGATATTCCATCCATTTTGGCCGATTGTGGCTCGGTACACATGTTGCCGCCAAAGGTCGATTGGGTAGGATTGACGACGGCAACCAACCGGTTTTCAGGTTTAAGGGTTTGCGTATCGGTGATGTCATCAGAATTGGTGATGAAGGTCAGGCGCGGCGGAAAGCCATGATTTGACAGCGCAGCGGACCATGCCGTATCGGGCAGGGTGTTGTTGGCATCGACAACGTCAAGTATCATGATCTGACTTGGTGCACCTGCGACCTTGAAGCTCTGGACTTCGCTGACGCTATAGTTTGGCGGTTCAATCAAGGCAGCGCCACATCCGCTGAGCAGTGTCAGTACACCCAATGCACTGATAGGAGCCAGTTTAAAACGGTTGCGTGTGATCATCGAATTTATCCTTTGGTGGGGCAACATTTACTGACCGAAAACATGATCCTTCAATGTGAATTTGTTGGGGCACCATGACATAGGAATACTTTTGGCATCTGCCTGTCTTAGCTGAGATAGTCGACCAACATGCTCGGGATCGAAAAAACAAAAACCCGGCGCAAAGGCCGGGTTTTGTCGGTTGTGGTGCGTGCCGATCAGACGTCAATATCTTCGACGAAGCGGGCGTGTTCCTGAATGAACTGGAAACGCAGCTCCGGCTTTTTACCCATCAGGCGGGTTACAAGGTCCTTTGTCTGTCCGCGGGCATCCGGTTCAGCCGCATCGGGCAGGGTGACACGCAAAAGCGTGCGTTTCTTGTGTGCCATGGTGGTTTCGCGCAGCTGTTGCGGCGGCATTTCACCCAGACCCTTAAATCGGGAAATCTCAACCTTGTTCGGGTTCTTGAACTCGGTTTCCAGGATAACTTCCTTTTCGGCGTCATCCATGGCGTAGATTGACTTGCCACCCTGGGTCAGGCGGTAAAGCGGCGGCATTGCCAGATACAGATGGCCGTTTTCGATCAGGCCAGGCATTTCCTGATAGAAGAAGGTCATCAGAAGGGATGCGATATGGGCGCCATCGACGTCAGCATCGGTCATGATGATGATGCGTTCATAGCGCAGATCACCCAGCCGGAAATCAGACCCCGAACCGCAGCCAAAGGCTTCGATCATGTCCTTGATTTCCTGGTTGGCCATCATCTTTTCATAGGTGGCCGATGCCACGTTCAGGATCTTGCCACGCAGCGGCAGGACGGCCTGCGTTTCACGGTCACGGGCCTGCTTGGCAGAACCACCTGCAGAGTCACCCTCCACCAGGAAGATTTCAGTGCCAGCCGCGATTGAACGCGAACAGTCGGCAAGCTTGCCCGGCAGGCGCAGGCGGCGTGTGGCCGACTGACGCTTGGTTTCCTTTTTCTCCTTTCGGCGCTGACGTTCCTCGGCGCGCAGGATGATGCGTTCCAGCAGACGCTTGGCGTTTTCGGTATCCCCGGTCAGCCAGTGGTCAAAGTGGTCACGCACTGCGGTTTCAACCAGTTTGGTCGCACCCTGAGTGCCCAGCTTTTCCTTGGTCTGGCCCTGGAATTGAGGATCGGGAATAAACACCGACAGCATGATGCAGCCGCCGCCAAAGACGTCCTCGGCGGTGATGGCTGCGGCCTTTTTCTGACCCAGCATATCGCCATAGGCCTTGATCGCCTTGGTTATGGCATAACGGAAACCGGCTTCGTGCGTGCCGCCAAGCGGGGTCGGTACGGTGTTACAGTAAGAATGGAAATAGCCTTCACCGCTTTCTGGCCAGCCGATGGCCCATTCAACACGCCCGGCACTTTCAGAAAATTTGGCTTCGCCTGCGAACGGACGGTCTGTGACCATCTCGCGGCCCTCAAGCGTCATCTCGAGGTAGTCAAGAATGCCGTTCGGGAACTTCAGGACTTCCTGCTGCGGGGTCGGGTCGTCACTGGTCAGAAGGCTTGGGTCAACCGACCAGCGGATTTCAACACCCTTGTACAGATAGGCCTTGGAGCGCGCCATACGGAAGATGGTCGCTGCCTTGAGCTTGGCGCGGGTGCCGAAAATCTCGGGGTCGGGTCTGAAAATAACGGTGGTGCCGCGACGATTGTTTATCGCGCCGCCATCCTGAAGCGGACCCAGCGGAGTGCCCTTGGAATATTCCTGAAACACCATCTTGCGATCACGGCAGACTTCAACGCGGAATTTGTCGGTTAGCGCGTTCACCACCGACATACCGACACCGTGCAAACCGCCCGAGGTCTCATAGGCCTTGCCAGAGAACTTACCACCCGAGTGCAGCGTGGTCAGGATCACCTCAAGCGCTGATTTGTCCGGAAATTTCGGATGCGGGTCGGTCGGAATACCACGCCCGTTATCGCGTACCAGCACAGTGTTGTCTGGCTGCAATTCCAGTTCGATCCAGTCGGCGTGGCCAGCAACTGCTTCGTCCATCGAGTTGTCGAGAATTTCCGCGACCAGATGATGCAATGCGGCATCATCGGTGCCGCCGATATACATACCGGGGCGTCGACGGACGGGCTCAAGGCCCTCGAGAACTTCAATATCCTTGGCGGAATAGGCTTTATCGGTGGACTGGTTTGAATCTTCAAAAAGGTCGGTCATGCCCCGGAACGCAACTTCTTTTATTGTGTTAAAACAAGGTCCAATACCGTATATCTGTTCTTCGATATTATGGTCTTGGAAGCCTCGGCGCTAAACGAGTACCATATCTTTATCGGTTCGTACCAGATGATCGGTGCGCACCGACAATAAAAATGTGTTTTTGAATCCAATGCAAGTGATGGTCGCTACTTCCGACCATAATTTTGCCGGGCTTGGACGCAGAAAACCGCGACCGGGAGGTCCAATAAAAAAATGGCGTGCCGTAACAGGCGTGCCGCCAACTGGAGTGAGCCTAATGGCGACTGAGAAAGACCAATCCCTTCTTGCGGAAAGCACGATGCCGCGCGGTGAACTTTGCACCCGAACTCTTGCCATGCCCGCCGATACCAACCCAAGTGGCGATATTTTTGGTGGTTGGTTGATGTCGCAGATGGATATCGCCGGTGGCGTGATGGCAAGTCAGGTCGCCGAAGGGCGTGTTGCGACCATTGCAGTGGACGGCATGACTTTTCATCGCCCGGTCTATGTCGGCGATACAGTCTGCGTTTATGGCGACATAGAGAAGATCGGCAATACATCGATTGTGCTGCATCTTGAATCCTGGGTGCTCCGCCGCAATCAACCGCCACGCATCAAAGTGACCGAGGCGACATTTACCTTTGTCGCGATTGACGCCGAAGGTCGACCGCGCCCGGTACGCAAGGATGAGACTCTAAGCTTGTAGTTGGTTAAGTTGCGCATCATCCCATAGCTGCATTTCTATGAATGGCTGCAGCCCTGAGTGTGAGTTGCAATCGTTTGTTGGCATACCCCATTTCTGAACTGCATCGTTCAAGCTTCTAAGTGTGAACAACGTTTTCGGAAAAGGAGGATATTGCCTGTCACTGACGTGAGCATTTTCGAAGCAACTCATGCTGTCCGAATAGGTAAAGGTAACAGTATTTTCTGAGAAACTTTCGAGAGGCAGTCGAAGGGATTTGGGGCGCATTGGATCTCGACCGTCAGCAAAGTTACCAACAAAGAAATAAATTGGCGTGCTTCGGCGTGTGGAGCCGATTAGCTTTTGACGTTCGGTTCGTAGCCACTTTTCAACAGCTAATCGACGATCAAGATAGTTTTTCTTCAGTCTTGATTGAAGTGAACATCGAATCTCAGCAAGTATCAGTTCTGCTTCTGGTCTTGGCAGGTCGCAGATATTCTGGAAACGGCCTCTGATGGGATCGTAGTTATGTGTCACGATATCAGGTACGCTATTTCCAGTTATCATCGCTGTGCCTAGTCCTTTACCAGCTTGCCTTGGCAATGCGCATGAAGTTTTCGCCCATGATTTTATCGACATCATCGGGCGAATAACCAATCGAAATCATCGCATCCGCAAGGGTAGGGAGTTTGCGTGGGTCAAAGACCGCCGCGCCACCGGCTGCCGGGCCATAGCCACTGGCGGCGGGCCAATAGAAGTCCTTGTCGACACCATCCGGGAAGTCGTTGGTCCCGACGACGGAGGGCATGGTATCAAGCCCGATGCCGACATGATCAACTCCGACCAGATCCACCGCATATTTGATATGGCGGATCATGTCCGGGACTTCCGGCGCATTTTTGGATTTAATGAAACGCTGGAAGCCGCAGATGCCGATCACGCCACCGGTATCAGCACAGGCCTTGATTTGTTCATCATCGATGCAGCGTTCATGACCACCCAGTTCCCTGGGATTGGCGTGGCTGAACACGACCGGCTTGGATGAGACCCGCATGATATCAAGCGAGCTTTGTCGTCCGGTGTGGGAGCAATCCATGATCATGCCGCTGGAATTCACGGCCTTGACCATTTCAACACCGAGATCGGTAAGCGGGATATCAATATCGTGACAGCCCCCAGAGACCGAGTTGTTGCGGTTATAGGCAAAGTGGATCTGCTTCACACCCAGCTTGGCAAAGGCCGGCACCATTTCGGGCATGTCCTGGAGCATGACCGAGCCTTCAAGATCGAAGCCTACGCCGAGCAGGCCCTTGGATTTGGCAATCGCCAGATCCTCGAATTTCTCGATCTGCATGTATTTGTCGGGGTGGGCGGCGATCTTGGCGCGGAAGGCGGCGATCACGCGCAGGATGTGGGCAACGCTGTTCATATCCATGCCGACATTGACACAGACATAGTCGATATGACCGGCAACATAGGTATCAAGCAGGTCTATCGGCGTCTTTTCATCAAGCGGCAGGCAGGCATGGGCATCCCATGTGAAAGACGGGATATGCCGGCGTTGGTAGTTGGCAAGTTTGCTGTCGGCCGGGGCGAAGGGGGTTGCGAAGCTCAGTGTGGTGGCGGAAGTCATGGTGTCTCCGTTCAGTCCCAGTCGACAAAGCTGTCGATGACAGCGCGGTCATAGCCGCCGGCAGCCTTGTAAAGCTGTTGCGAATAGGGATGTTCAAGTCTGCCATCTGCGAGTTGGCTTGCGGTGGCACGTTCAACAATACGGCCATGGTTCATAATGGCAATATCGTCGCACATATGGGCCACCACGGCGAGGTCGTGACTGACCATGATGTAGGTCAGGCCAAGTTCCCGGCGCAAGCATGACAGAAGATTAAGCACTTCGGCCTGAATAGATACATCCAGGGCCGAGGTCGGCTCATCAAGCAGCAAAATCCTGGGTTCAAGGATCAGGGCGCGGGCAATCGCGACACGCTGGCGCTGCCCACCGGAAAGCTGGTGGGGATAGCGGAAGCGGAACGAGTTATCGAGCCCGACCTGTTCAAGCGCCTGCACCACGCGCGCGTCGGAATTGCCAAGCCCGTGGATATTGACCGGTTCGGTCAGGATGCGGTCAATGGTATGGCGCGGATGGAGCGACCCGAACGGGTCCTGAAACACCATTTGCGCAAGGCGATAGAATGTCTTGTCGCGCGTGGGACCAAGTTCCTTGTTATTGACAAGGATCTGGCCTTCCCAGTCATCGACCAGACCGGTGATGGTGCGCAGCACCGTTGATTTGCCCGAACCCGATTCACCGACCAAACCGAAAGAGCCGTTCTTCGGGACCTTGATGTCGACATCCTTGAGAACGTGGTTGTCGTCAAACCAGGCATTGAGTTTGTTGATATCAATCATGTGACTACCCCTTACCCTTCGGCCCAGCTTGCTTCGCGTTCAAGGATCGGCAGATCAGAATGATCACCATCCATTTTCGGCAAGCAGTTCAAAAGTCCCTTGGTGTAGGGGTGTTTGGCTTCGTGCAGGGCAGAGGCCTTGATTTCCTCGACCACGTGGCCCTGATACATTACCAGCACACGGTCGCAGAAGCTTGAAACCAGTTGCAGGTCGTGACTGATGAAAATCAGCGCCATGCCGCGATCGCGCACCAGATCATCAAGGATCGCCATGACCTGAAGCTGCACGGTGACATCAAGGGCCGATGTCGGTTCATCGGCAATGATCAGTTCAGGATCGGGGATCAGCATCATGGCGATCATGACGCGTTGCCCCATGCCGCCGGAAACTTCGTGGGGGTAGGAGTTAAACACGCGCTCTGGATCGCGGATTTTAACCGCATCAAGCATATCAATCGCACGGTGGCGGGCTTCCTTGGCGTTGACCTTATGGTGTTCGCGGTAGGCCTCGATGATTTGATCGCCAATGGTCATCACAGGGTTCAGCGAGTATTTCGGATCCTGCATGATCATGGAAATGCGCGCGCCGCGTACCTTGCGCCATTGTTTGGGCGTCAGGTTTGCCAGATCGACATCATGGAAGGTCATTTGATCGGCGGTAATTTTGCCGTTGGCCGCGGTCAGGCCCAGGATGGCACGCCCGGTCTGGGATTTACCAGACCCGGATTCGCCCACAATTCCAAGCCTTTCGCGACCAAGATCAAAAGATACACCACGCACCGCATGGACATCGCCCTTGGGCGTGTTGAAAGTGACTTCGAGGTTTTTGACCGTCAGAAGGGTTTCATTGGACATGATCAATCGCCTCCACGCGGGTCAAGAACATCACGCAGGCCATCACCCAGAAGGTTGAAGCCAAGGCTGACGACGAAAATGGCAATCCCAGGAACCGTGGCAACCCACCATTGTTCAAGCAGGAACTGACGACCCTCAGAAACCATTGCTCCCCATTCCGGCATCGGTGGCTGTGCGCCAAGACCAAGGAAGCCAAGACCGGCAGCAATCAGGATCATGCCCGCCATATCAAGGGTCACACGCACAACAAGCGAGCTCATGCACATTGGCATGATGTGACCGGTAATCAGGCCCAGGTTCGAAGTGCCCTGAAGACGGGCGGCTTCGATGAAATCGGATTTGCGAACCGTGATGGTTTCTGCGCGTGCGATACGGGCATAAGGCGGCCATGCGGTAATCGCAATGGCAAGAATGGCGTTTTCCAAACCCGGTCCAAGGGCGGACACAAAGGCCAGCGCCAGGATCAGTTTCGGGAAAGCCAGAAAGATATCGGTGATGCGCATCAGGGTGGCATCAATCCAGCCGCCAAAGAATCCGGCGGCTGTGCCAACCAGTAGGCCGACCGGGGCTGCGGTGATCACAACAAGGGCGACGATCAGAAGGGTGTATTGCGCACCATAGATCAGACGCGACAGAATATCGCGCCCCAGCTGATCCGTGCCAAACCAGTGTTCTGCACCGGGTGGTTGGATGCGATTGGCAAGGTCAGCTGCCAGCGGATCATAAGGGGCCAGAAGCGGGGCAAAGATCGTTACCAGAATAAGGCCGATCACGATCGAAAGGCCGATCATGGCAAGTTTGTTTTCGGTGAACTTGACCCAGCCAAGCCAGGCGCGCCCGCATTTTGCCTGCCAGCGCGATTTTGGCGTATCGGATGTCAGCCATTGTTTCAGGCCGGTTTGCGAAACTTGTGTTTGTGTTGTCATGATTATCTCCGCGCTCTGGGGTCGAGCAGGCGGTAAAGCACGTCAGAAAGCATGTTCACGCCGATAAAGACCGCACCGACCACAATCGTCCCACCTAGAACCGCATTCATGTCGGCATTGAGCAACGAGTTGGTGATGTAAAGACCAAGTCCCGGCCATGCGAAGATGATTTCGGTCAAAACCGAACCTTCAAGCAGGTTGGCGTATGACAGCGCAATCACGGTCACCAGTGGTACCATGACGTTGCCAAGGGCGTGGCGCCATATGATGCGATGTTCGGAAATACCTTTGACCCGGGCGGTCAGGATGTATTCCTGACTAAGCTGTTCGAGCATGAAGGAGCGGGTCATTCGTGCGATATAGGCCAACGAGAAATAAGCCAGGATCGATGCAGGCAGAACAATGTGTGATACAGCGTTCCAGAACAGGTCCATGTCGCCTTCGATAAGGGTATCAACCAGCATCAGACCGGTGGTGGGTTCGATATAGTCGAGATAGAACGAATCAAGGCGTCCTGGACCCGCGACCCAGTCGAGCTTCATGTAAAATACCAGAAGCCCCATCAGACCCAGCCAGAAGATCGGCATGGAATAGCCAGCAAGGCCGATCACGCGAACCATGTGGTCGGGCCATTTGCCCTTGTTGATGGCGGCAAAAACGCCAGCGGGAATACCCAGAACAACACCGATAATGGTTGCAATGGTCGCTAGTTCAAGGGTGGCCGGGAAGACACGTTTAATGTCATCTAGCACGGTATTGGATGTCAGCACCGATTGGCCGAAGTTACCCTGCAGTACGTTGGAAATATAAATAAAGAACTGCTGCCAAAGCGGCAGGTTAAGTCCCATTTCCTCCCGCACGCGGTTGTACGTGCTTTGCGATGCATGATCACCAACGGCGGCCAGCACCGGATCAATCGGCAAGACGCGACCGATCAGGAATGTGACAAGCAGCAGGCCAAAAAATGTAATGGCAAGCGAGAATACCAGCCGCAGGAAAGTTCCCATCGGGCCGGAAGCGAAACGGGCGCGGTTGCGCCCGTCCCGTTTTTTGCGTTTAACAGCGGACATTACGACCGTTGTCTCCTTCGTCGAGATTAGTCTTTGGTGACATAACGATAATAGTTGTTATCGAATGACGGACCGAGGACGAAGTTGTTCACGTTACCGCGCATGGATGCGATCTCTGTTTCCTGGAACATGATCACGAACGGACCATTTTCCAGAACTTCTTTCTGAAGATCGACATACATCGCAGCACGTTTCGCATCGTCGCGTTCCAGCGTGGCGGCATCGGTTTTTGCCGTCAAGTCACCGGCATCCCACGAGTTACGCCAAGCAAGCGGCTTGGCAGCGGCATCGTCGGAGTTGTCCGGGTTCCATGCAAAGGTGGATGCGTTGGTGTGCGGATCCTGATAGTCCGGGCCCCAGCGGCCGATATAGATATCGTGCTGACGGGCGCGGTATTTGGTCAGGGTCTGCTTGCCATCACCCGGAATGATTTCCAGATTGATGCCAGCCTGTGACCAGGTCGCCTGGATCGACTGAGCCATCGCCATAATCGCGGTGGTGTTACGGGTATCCATGGTTACGCTAAACCCGTCCGGATAGCCTGCCTCGGCCAGAAGGGCTTTGGCCTTTTCGATATCCAGGGAATAGGGGTTCTCGTTATATGCGCCCAGGAAACCTTCAGGCAGGAAGGCCTGATGGATCTGCGAACGACCAGCCAGGATGGTTTCGGAAATGCCTTTGTAATCGACAAGGTATTTAAGAGCTTCGCGGACTTTCGGGTTCGACAGATATTCGTTTTTCTGCGACAGGCCGAGATACCACAGAGCACCTTTGCCCTTGGACATCATCTTGATGTCGTCATTGTCTGAAATGGCAGCCAGCTGATCGGCTTCGAGGTTACGGGCAATATCGATATCGCCTTTTTCAAGGAGGAGCTGCTGGGCTGCGGCTTCCTTGACGCTCTGGATAATCACGCGCTTCATTTCTGGCGCGCCGTCCCAGTAATCTTCGTTGCCGGTCAGGCTAAGGCTTTCGCCCGCGGTCCACTTGTTCAGCTTGAACGGGCCGGAGCCGGCATAGTTGGTTTTAAGCCACTCGTGGCCAAGGTCACCGTCCACTTCATGGGCAAGGACTTCTTCCTTGTCGACAACAGAGCCAACGCCAGCGGTCAGGCAATACAGCACGAAGCTTGGTGCGTAAGGTTTGTCGACTTCCATGACCAGCGTGGAATCGTCGGTGGCGTAGATCTTTTCCTTGACGTTATCGGCGGTGAAACCGAACTGGCCGAGAATGAAGGCCGGCGACTGATCCAGCAGGATCACGCGCTGCAAGGAGAAGGCTGCGTCTTCAGCGGTCAGTTCGTTGCCAGAGGCAAAGGTAATGCCGTCACGAATTTTGAAGGTAAAGGTCTTGCCGTCTTCGGAGACATCCCAGCTTTCGGCAACGACGCCATAGATCTTCGACACATCGTCATTGTCGAAACCGATCAGGCGGTCATAGGTGTTACCGGCATATTCAGCGCCCGAGAATTCGAAAATCTGTGCCGGGTCGAGCGTGATGATGTCATCAATGGCAAAAGCCATGACCAAAGCATTTTTCGGTGTTTCGGCCTGAGCCATCATAGGTGCGGTCGCGAGCGCGGTCCCCATGACCAGCCCTGCAATAAATTTGCGCATGATGCGCCTCCCGATTGTTGTTGTGGGACTGCAGGCCAATGCGTGGACTGATCGGCTATCGAAAGGGAGGGCCAAAACGAGACGGGCTCAGCTTTATAACCATCCGGAGTTCTATCGACGCCTTCAGGCCCTTATAATTGCGGGGCGGCCTGCAGGTTCGCTTAGTGCATGTGGAGCTGAGCATAATTTATACGATTAATCAATGACCAGTCGGTCAGCAATGCTGTCTAAATCAGCAAATGGCACAACTTTCCCGAAAATGGATTTCTTAAGGTTGTGTGAAGTCTTGATGAAATTACCCATGCGGGTAGCGCGGTGCTTTTCCGCCGCGGTTTGGCCCTAGAAACAAAAAAGCGCCAGCGAAAAAATCGCGGCGCTTATTTTGTACGTCATTCCCAATCAGGGAGGGAATGGCGCGAGTGACGAGACTTGAACTCGCGGCCTCCGGCGTGACAGGCCGGCGCTCTAACCAACTGAGCTACACCCGCATGGTGCGTGGCGCGGTTTATATAAAGACCACCCAATTGAGGCAAGTGTTTTTTGACCGATTTTTGAAGAAAAATGCGCGGAAGTGTTTTGCCGGTTTGATCGGCAAGAAAGCGGCGCAAAAACAAAAAAAACGCCAGCGAAAAAATCGCGGCGCTTATTTTGTGCATCATTCCCAATCAGGGAGGGAATGGCGCGAGTGACGAGACTTGAACTCGCGGCCTCCGGCGTGACAGGCCGGCGCTCTAACCAACTGAGCTACACCCGCATGGCGTGGCGCGGTTTATATAAGGGGTGGTTCGGTCTGGCAAGGGCTTTTTTGCAAAAAAAAGACGGACCGGAAATTTACCAGTCTGATCGTCCTTGGCAGTCTCGATGCGACGCCTGTTTCGCAGCGAAAAGCGGTCGATCCGGGGTGGGGTAAATGTGTAAAAAGCGGGTGGAAAACAAAAAAGCGCCAGCGAAAAATCGCGGCGCTTATTTTGTACGTCATTCCCAATCAGGGAGGGAATGGCGCGAGTGACGAGACTTGAACTCGCGGCCTCCGGCGTGACAGGCCGGCGCTCTAACCAACTGAGCTACACCCGCATGGTGCGTGGCGCGGTTTTTAGCAGCCGGTCACAGGTGGTGCAAGCGCTTTTTTGCCATGATTTTTCAATTTTTAACCGCGTTCTTCCGGCGGTAGAAACCGACCATGCATCGGGCACGTTAAAGTTCACCTGTCAGGCTTTGCGAAGGCAAGCAGGTGAGGGGGATATTTGGAATTGCCACGCGCGCACAAGCACCACCTGAGAATGCATCGTGAAATGCTGCCCGGTGAGCGAGATCGTCTGCGGTCAAGAGGTGTGGGGCTACTCGCGCGGTTCTGCGTAGCGTTCGGTCAGTTTGGTTAGGGCCGCGACAGTTGCCTGTTCGACGGTTGAGCCAAAACCGGTCACGCGGCCGGCCAGAATGACATAAAGCGAGTCGATGTGGAGCTGGATCACCAGCAGCTGTTTTTCGTTGGCCGTGGTGCGGTCGGCAACGAAGATTTCCATCGATTTTGCGATCTGGGTCATCAGGGGATACTGGAAGGTACCGCCCAGGGCCTTGACCGAATAGGCGAGGTCATTTGCCGCGATGATGGCTTCTGGCCGCTTGGACTTGTCGCGCAGGGCGTTGATTACCAGCTTGCGGCATTCCATCAGGTCCTTGCCGATGTCGCGGACAAAGGTCTCGGAGCTGCGCTGTACAACCTGTTCGAGCTCTTCAAGCTGTTCAGGTGACAGGTTGATGTCAAATCCCTTGATGAAGTTGACAGCTTTGCGTTTCAGATCGGTCTGCGCAGGGATGATCTGCACATTCTTCTTTTTCTTAGGTTCTTCCGGCTTCACGATGGCTCCGCTTCCCCAGTCATAATGGGTCATTCGTCAAGGCTCCTACGATCAGGACCATCAAACTGGACCTGTCTGCGACGTCGGTCCGGGCCAAAATACGTTCCAGTGTTAATGAAACGTCTTGGTCGGGCGATCACCGAAACCAGACGGCTGTAAAGTGCCTTGGCGTTAAAGGGTTTGGCAAGAAATTCAGTAATCCCAAGGTCACGTGCCGTCGTCACATAACGCATCTCGGAATGTGCGGTCAGCATAATCACCGGAATGAACCGGTTTGGTGAATTGGTCGAATTGCGCATGACATCGAGGAATTCGAGGCCATCCATGCCGCGCAAGCGCCATTCACAAATCACGATATCAATTTTTTCGGTGCGTAGTACGTCAAAGGCATCATTCGGCGATTTTACACGCTGTATATGACTGGCTCCGAGATAGGCGAGCGTGTCATAGACCACCTGAGCTGAAATCTTGTCCCCGTCAACGATCAGAAAACTAATCTTACTAAAGTCTATTTTCGCGTTCATCCGGCCTCGGTTCCTGAGCATCATCACGAAATGCGTCGCTGTTCAGGGGGATACAGCAGCAAATCTAACCAGTTGCTGATGTATAAACCCTTATACCTTTGTCTGGTTTCCAGCAAGGCCAAACCACTCTGTGTTCAGCCCGAAAATCTGACAAATACTGACCCCAAGCCAGTTGAAAAGTTAGAACAAACGACGTTTACGTCTTTTTGTTTTTGATGCTCGCGTCCGGTTTGAACACACCCAATATTGGGCCTTTTTTTCAAGAGTAAAGAGGAAGATCTTTTTTATTTCATGGGCTTGGTGACGCCGTCGTCATCAATCACCTTAACGGCAACACCGGACTCCTCGAACATTTCGGTCGATATCTTCATATCCTGTTCCCAGCGTTCAAGAAAGTCCGGGGTTAGTTTCGATTTGTCGACATAGACCTCGGCGATGCCTGCCTGGATGATGGCGCGCGCGCAATCACAGCACGGAAAGTGCGTCACATACAGGGCGCAGCCATCAAGGGATGTGCCGGTGTAACTGGCATTATAAATCGCATTGCGTTCGGCATGTTCGGTATAGGCGTATTTTTCCGGACGCTGATGGCGGCTTTCGACTTCGTCATCGACCCCGCGCGGAAACCCGTTATAGCCAACAGCACGAATTTCTTTTTTCGGGCCGATGACAACCGCACCGACCTGGGTGCTGCGGTCTTTTGACCAGTCTGCAATATGGGCTGCAAGTCCAAGAAAGCGGTGGTGCCATTTGCTCATGAAAAGGGTCCTGTCTGCGCCGTAAAATGGGTCTGTTGGGCATTCGTTTTTGACCGGCACGTTTCACCGGTACGGGTTCTTTAAAGAAGGTGCTTCTTGTAATTGTCCAGCGAAAAATCACATTTTTGTAAAGGCATTTAATGAAAAGTCCCTGTTCAAATAGGGGCTGATTGATTATTAAGGGGTTACCCCCAGAAAAGATCAGGACGCCTTTTCGTCTCGCCGCAGATGCAGGCCGAAGCGGGAAGGCTCACGTGTAAACCGAATAACAAGAGGTAGTAGCCGATGCGCCGTCAACGTAAGGCGAAGATCATCGCGACCCTGGGGCCGGCAAGTTCAAAGCCAGAAATCCTCGAGAAAATTGTGCAGACAGGTGTGGATGTGTTCCGCCTGAACTTCTCGCATGGGGAACACTCAGAACATCTGGCCCGTTTTGAAGCGATCCGTGTCGTCGAAGAAAAACTCGGCCGCCCGATCGGTATTTTGATGGATCTTCAAGGTCCGAAAATTCGTGTTGGTACCTTTGCCGACGGTGAAGTTGAACTCACCGCCGGTGATACGTTCAAATTCGATATGGACAAGAAGCCGGGTGACAGCACGCGCGTGTCGCTTCCGCATCCGGAAGTCTATGCTGCTATCAAGCCGGGTGCTAACCTGCTGCTTGATGATGGCAAACTGCGCATGCGTGTCGAGAAATGCGACGACAAGTCGGCCGAATGTACCGTCATTACCGGTGGGCCGCTTTCCAACCGCAAGGGTGTCAACCTTCCGGATGTGATGTTGCCGCTCTCACCGCTGACCGAAAAGGACCGTGCCGATCTGGATTACGGTCTGGAAATGGGCGTTGATTTCGTGGCGCTTTCGTTTGTGCAGCGTCCCGAAGACGTTGCCGAGGCCCGCAAGATCATTCAGGGCCGTGCAGCCATCGTTTCCAAACTGGAAAAGCCGCAGGCAATTGATCACCTTGATGAGATTGTCGATCTGTCGGACATGATCATGGTTGCCCGTGGTGACCTTGGTGTCGAATGCCCGCCGGAAGATGTGCCGATCCTGCAGAAACGTATCATCAAAGCGTGCCGCGAGGCCGGCAAGCCGGTGATCGTTGCGACCCAGATGCTTGACTCGATGGTGTCCAATCCGGCACCGACCCGTGCCGAAGCATCCGACGTTGCGACCGCGATCTATGACGGTGCCGATGCGGTGATGCTGTCAGCCGAAAGTGCGGTTGGCAAATATCCGCTTGAAACCGTTTCGATCATGGACCGTATCCTGCGCCGTGTGGAGCAGGACGATCTTTATTACCGGATGCGTGACGCCAACCGCCCGGATCCGGAGCATAACGCACCGGATGCAATCAGTGCAGCCGCCCGTCAGGTGGCCACTACCATCGGTGCCAAAGCGGTTGTTAACTATACATCGTCCGGGTCGACGGCATTCCGTGCTGCACGTGAACGTCCGGAAGTGCCAATTCTTGGTCTGACCCCGCGGATTCAGACCGCACGTCGCCTTGCCTTGTGCTGGGGCGTGCATCCGGTCTTTACCCGTGATGCCACCAACTTTGCCGAAATGGTCGGGATCGCCACCGAAGTGGCAAAGCGTGAAGAATTTGCAGGACCGGGTGATTCGCTTGTCATCACCGCCGGTGTGCCGTTCGGAACGCCGGGGGCGACCAATATTCTGCGCATTGCATGGGTCGGCAATAATTAACGCAAATGATTGCGTGAAACGATTTTCGATGACGGGCGTCCTTTTGGGGCGCCCGTTTTCATTTGCGCATACTGCCAGAAATCCGTCGGCGCGCAGGTTTTTCGATGGCAACGGACAGGAGGGGGCATAGACCCCTGTATCGTTAATGTTTTTTTGAGTCTTTGCGCCGATAGTCATTCTGTAATCAAGGCTCTGTCTATTGATATGTGCCCTTGAGATTAGGTTATGAAAATTAGACGCCTTGTCTGGTTGTGTAACACTGTCAGTTTGGGTTAAGCTGTTCTGACAAAACACAAAAATAAGGTATCGCAACGTCGATGCCGATACGTCGCCAGGCACGGGACCAGGGGAATTACTGCGATAATGCTGAGTTGGATGTTCAATCGGCAGAAAAATGCGGGCGATGGGGGGCTTGATGATAAAGCCTCGGCCAAGCTGCGTGATCTGGCCGACACTGTTCGCACCATCGCACCTGAAACGTTTGGATCTGATACAGGTCGCGTTCAGGGTCGCGCGATTCCCCGCAGACATGTTTCCGAAAATAACGCCGATGCATCGGCCCTTGAACACGCAGCCCGTCTTTCTTCTGAATTGGACGCGCTGGAAGATGCCGAGGATGTACCTGATTTTGACAGCGACGTACGCATGGATGTGGCGCGCCGTCTGCGTCGGCATCTGACAGATTTGAGCCCGTCTGAACGACTTGAAATGGTTGACGAGTTCGTTTCGGCGATTGCCAATATGGGCGACTGTTATCGCCCGCAGGTGATTGCGCTGATCGAACAGGAACTGGGCCATACACCATACATGACCCGTCAGGCTGCCAACCGTTTACGTCAGGATATTCAGGCGATTGGCCGGGTATCGATTGCCGATTATATAGAGCTTCTGAGCGATTCCGACTTCCTTGATATCATGCGCGGGCGCGGTGAATTCATTCAAACCGCAGCCGAACGTGAACGTGCCGAGCTTGAGGCCGCCGCCAAGGCCCGCCTGATCGAGCAGCAGGCGGAAAAGGAAAAGGGCGGCTTGCTGAACCGGTTGCTGTCATCTGATGACGCGCCGCGAAACGTTGTGCCGATGACGCCGCATTTTGTTGAAAAGACCGCAAAACCAAAGGTGCCGGAGAACGATATCCTCGGTGGTCAGAATCGCATTTCACGTCAGGCCCAGCGCCGTATTGCCCATTTCATCATGGCGTCCCTGTTTGACACGCTGGTCGAGCAGGGCCGGATGCGGACTGAGGTTGCCCGCGCGTTGCGCCAGTCGGTCCGTCAGCGGATTGAAAAGGCCCGTTTTGAAAACCGGGTGCCGATGCCGTCGCGTGATAGAGACATGGATGTCGAGATCGCAGACAATGAAATGGTCGAAAACGATGTCATCGAGGCAACAGATGCCAAGATGACGATTGACCAGTATGTGCTTGATGCCCTGTCGCGCAATGATGATGCGCTGGTGGTGCAGGCACTTGCCCATTACGCGCAAATTCGCGCCAATGCCGTTTCCAAAATCCTTGATTCCGGCAGTGCCCGGGCGATCACAGCCCTTGCATGGCGGGCAGGGATGACCGCACCGGCGGCTGTTGTTTTGCAGATCAGCAACGGTATCCCGGAATCGGCAATCGAAAGTCCGGCGGCCGGTGGTCGTTTTGCAATGGCAGCTGCCGATATGGACTGGTATATCGATTTCTTTAGCGACATGAAGCCGGTGGCTTCGCGCATGAAGGTCGAAAAAGAAAGCGAACCTGCGCCGGCATCTGCACAGACAGCAAAGCCAACCGGCAGGACCATGTCGCGCGGCCAGGGACTTCGACCGCGCAGCGGGCGCAACAGTGGCGGGCTCGAGGGGCTCGTCTCTGACAGGCGGTCCAAAGGTCTCAAAGAGGACTGAGTGCCATGAGCAGCAATCACGGCATCTCTTATGACGGGCTGAAACATGCCCTTACCATCAAGGAAAGCTATCTGTCTGGCGAGCCGCTTACCGTGACCGGGGCGGCCAAACAGCAGCGCCTGTTGATGCCGGAACATTTGCTGAGCAATGATCTTGCCCTGATGCAATATGACGATCCGCTGGCCCTTGCCGTGATCGCAACCAGGGATCCGGAAAGCCCGATGGCCTTGGCGGCTGCGATCCGTATGGGGCCGCATGCCAAATGCAAGGAACTGATCACCGGGGTCTTTGAAGTCGTTTCCGAAGCAACCAAGCATGAACTGGTTGCCGATTGCGCCAAACTTCTGACCAAGAACGCATTCAGCCCAGAAGCATTCCATCTTGTGCGCACGCGCGCCTCAAATCACGTTGTGGAAATCCGCGAAGCCTATCGCCGGGCGATGGGGGATAACCTGCGCGCATTGCTGGATGGCAAGATGGCTGCGCGCGAGTTTGTCGAGGAATTCATCGAACTCGCATCAAATGGCAACCTTAGGATTGATATCTATCGCCGTCTGGTGATGAAGCTGATGCGCTCAGACGCAGTGCGGCCAAGTGTGAAATTCATGCTGCTGGAACGCCTTGATCGTTTTCCACAGATGGTAAAGCTTCAGATCGTCAATGAAGTCAATTCCGCACCCGATACGCCGGAATACCAGACCCTGAAGCAGGAATTGCGCTGGATCTACGAGGCAAAGCAGAAACAGCAGCTGCCACATGCCAAACAAACGCCGATTAATGCATCGGGCAATGCGGATGCATCCGGGCCGCGTATCACGGCGGCCGATCTTGTCGGGCGGTCACAGATCGATTTCGGGGCGGCTGCGGGCATGCATCGCCGCAACAGCATCATCAAACCGGCCGAGCCGACTTTGAAGCGCAATGCGACGCCGAGCATTATGACCAGCGGCGGCTTCAGCACGCGCGAACTGTCTTCCTGGCTTAACTAGGGTTCAGACCCTGAGCTTTGCTGCCGATACGCTTTGCGATTGGCTAGCTCAGCATCTGTGATGTCGCGGTGTTTGCCGGGACATGAACATGCAGGCCAGCCTGTTTTTCCAGATATACGGTGCAAATCACGCGCACAAGCGATGCGAAATTCGGGATGTCACCGCGTTGGGCGACGACCTCGTCGTGGATTTTGCCGAGAAACTGCGGGGTGCTGAAACCTTCACCCGCGGCGATTTCATCAAGAATCTGCCAGAAACGCAGCTCCAGGCGCAGGCTTGTGACAACACCATTGATCCGTACAGACCGGCTGACAGACTGATAAAGTTCCGGGTCAGTTCCAGAATATATCTGACACATTTGAACGCCCTTTCCTGTTTGTGCCGCTGTTACGAGATGTGCAGCGGTTTTCTTTTTGTTTGGCGCAATGGTCGATCAAATGGCGCCCAAACGCAATCACCGTTTGGGCGCCGATGAGTTACAAATTGATTTCAGTGCCAAGAACCTTGAGGAAGGCGGCCATCCATTTCGGATGTGCCGGCCAAGCCGGTGCGGTTACCAGATTGCCGTCGATGCAGGCATCATCAATAGCAATGTCGGCATAGGTGCCGCCGCCAAGTTTGACTTCCGGTGCGCAGGCCGGATAGGCGGAAACCTTGCGACCCTTGATGATATCGGCTGCTGCAAGAAGTTGCGCGCCATGGCAGACAGCAGCGATCGGTTTGTTGGCGGCATGGAAATCACGCACCAGACGAATGACATCTTCGTTCAGACGCAGATATTCCGGTGCACGACCGCCGGGGATGACAAGCGCGTCATAGTTTTCGGCACGGGCCGTCGCAAAATCGGCATTCAGGGCAAAGTTGTGGCCGCGCTTTTCGCTATAGGTCTGATCACCTTCGAAATCATGGATGGCCGTTGCAACCGTATCGCCGGCATTCTTGTCCGGGCAAACGGCGTCGACATGATGGCCAACCGCAAGCAATGTCTGAAACGGCACCATGGTTTCGTAATCTTCGGCATAGTCGCCGGTAATCATCAGAATTTTTTTCGCAGACATGTTTTATCCTCCCGCTTGTTTTCATTTGCCGCTTTTGGGCAAGGGCAGGGAACTATACGCCTGATGCAAGCTGGGCGGGTAACAGCGGGGTACTACGTGCGAGGAAGTTGACGTGGTGTACGTTGTGGCGTCCGTCACCCGAACAAAAAAAGAGGCCCGTCTGGGCCTCTTTCGAAATGCGGTTTTGTGAAAAAGAGATCAGCTTTTGGATGCTGCCGGCTTTTTCTCAGCCGTGGTTTTGGCCGCCGTTTTCGATGCGGTTGACCGTGAACGGGTTGCCGGTTTCTTTGCCGCAGGTTTGGCTGCCGGCTTTGCAATGGATTTTGCGGTGCTTGCGGTTTCTGCACTTTCGATCACGTGCAGGTCGCGCTGCGGGAAGGGAATAGAGAAACCGGCCGCTTCGAGCTCCGTTTTCGATTTACGGGTCAGATCGAAGAAGGTCGGCCAGAATTCACTGGTTGCAACCCAGCCGCGTGCGGTCAGATCAACCGAGCTTTCGCCAAGGGTGGCGACAAAGCTCATCGGTTCCGGATCCTTCAGTACGCGTTCATCGGATGCGACAAGGTTTTTAAGGAATTCGAGGGCCGCATCAACATCGTCATCATAGGCAATGCCAACCTTGATATCGAGGCGGCGGGTTGGATTGCGCGAATAGTTTTTGATCGCGCTATTCCAGATTTGCGAGTTCGGGGCAGAAATAAACACACCATCCGGCGTTTTGAGCAAGGTGGTAAACAATGTTATTTCAACAACGGTGCCTGAAATCGAACCAGCTTCGACAAATTCGTCAATCTTGAGCGGACGCAAGATCAGGATCATGACACCGGCGGCAATATTTGATAGTGTACCCTGCAGGGCAAGACCAATTGCCAGACCAGCGGCACCAAGAACGGCGATGATGCTGGTTGTTTCGACGCCGAAGTTCGACAGAACGGCGACGATGACGAAAATCAAGATCACGTAACGTACAATGCTTGATGCAAGCGGCTTTAAAGTCGCATCAACAAACTTTGTATTCTTTAGGGAATGGCGGACCAATGCTGCCGCCCGGCCGGCGGCCCACCAGCCGACGATTAGTATCAGGATAGCGCCAAGCAAATCGAGGCCAAAGCCCAGTGCAAATCCTTTAAGCATTTCTGTGATGGTCGCTACATCGGTTTCAATCATTTGAACCTCGTCCGCTCCGTGTCATAATTGTGTTGATTGCCAACCATACTTCTGTATGAGAGGATTAGCATTACAGGTTTGAGTGCGCTTGAAAAGTAGGACGCCAACACCATTTTTTACAGATGGCTGGAACAAACCAGAATTCTGTTCGTTTAAGACCATAATTCCACCATCATTGGTGTTAAGTTATTAGCTGAAGAACAACCTTAATGACAGGGGTAAGACATGCAGATCAATCCGAAAATTCTTTGTGCTCTTGGTGGCGTTGCGCTTCTGAGTGCATGTAGCAGTGTGGACAATAGCGGCACCGCGGTACCTTACGGCGGTAACCCGTTCACCTACAGCAGCTCGGTCTCGTCTGCGCTCTCGTCCGAAGAGCCGACCACTGACTTCGGTAAAGCGCTTAAGGCCGAATATCTTGCATACGCACAGCGCGAAGCTGACGAATGGTATGACTTCTTCGATGCCGACTTCTTTGCGAAGAAAGCCGGTCGCGTGAGCGGTGACACCATCGTTCTTCCGGAAGATCCGGCAAACTGGCGCTTCTCTGATGAGGAAATTGCACAGAAACGCGCCGTCCGTGACGAACTTCTGGCCCTTCTTGATGACGGCAAGCGCGAAGCAATGCCGGCAACCGCAGCGATCGCACAGTCTCGTTATGACTGCTGGGTCGAGGAAAGCGAAGAAGGCTGGCAGACCGAGCTGATCAGCCAGTGCTGGAAAGATTTCGAAGCTGCAATGTCTGAGCTGCGTGCAGAACAGCCGGCCGTTGTTGTAGCCCCGGTTGCCGCTGCTGAGCCGCGTCTGTTCACCATCTTCTTCGATTTTGACAGCGTTGCGATCACCCCGGTTTCCGAGCGTGTTCTTGATGCAGCTGCTGAGCAGTGGGCATCCTCGATGGGTGACATCACCGTCGTTGGTCACGCTGATGCTGCCGGTCCGGCAGCCTACAACCTGCGTCTGTCCGAGCGTCGTGCCGCAGCAGCCCTTAGCGAGCTGACCGGTCGCGGTGTGAAAGGCGACATGGTTTCGCAGGATGCTGTTGGTGAAGGCGATCTTCTGATCCCGACTCCGGATGGTGTTCGCGAGCCGCGTAACCGTCGTGTGACGATTTCTGTCGACTAATCACCGACATTTACCAAATCTTTGGCAACGAGGTGGCATAATGCCACCTCGTTGTTTTTCTATGTGGTTTTGACGATCTGGCGATTTTTGGCGGAAACAGGTGTTGAATTTGGGATTAATGTGAATAATCTCTGGATTGTATTCCTGATTTAAGTGAGAGGCGGGGACAAATGCTGAAGGCCATCAAGACGGTCTTTTCGCGGCGCTCGGGGGGCGTTGCTCTTGCAGTTGCCACACTGGCAGTTGCAACCATGTCGGTCTTGCCGACTGCGCGCGCGGCAGACAAAACACCGGTCGTTCCGTTTGAACGTTATTTCGCTGACTTGCGCGGCGACGGAAAGACCCTGCGATTCAACGCGTTCTCCGGTGAAATTCCGGGCACGCGAATCAAGGAACTTCTGCGTTCTGGCCAGGTCATCGGGGATCGTATCCTGCTGGCAGAGGATGTCGCGGTTTATTTCCCGGATGGTTACATTGTCCAGTCGCAAACGAACTTTGCGAAATATGTGCCGAAATACGGTGTGAAGCCGAGTGAGGTTTCCGGTCGCGACGATCTGGTTGAAAATCCGCGGTATGCCCTGATCAATCGTTTCGATGTTATTTTGGGTCGCGAATGCGCGCGCACCGAATATGCCAATGGATTTGCTGCCCTTCGCATCAAGCCGGATGGTGTGATGTCACTGGTGCTCGAAACAGCTGGTCACTTTGACACGATTGTTGATGAGCAAACCACGGCATACACCGTGACCAGTGCCGTGCAGCCGGTGTTTATCGGCAACCAGGGCCTTGTCCCGGATCTGATTGCGCAGTGCGGGCTCAGCTAAGCTTTTCAAAGATGTTTTGAAACGACAAAGGCACCGGATGATCCGGTGCCTTTTTTGTTGTCGTAATGCAATGGCGTCCTGTCGGACTGGTACTTTAGGTCAGGCGCGGCAGTTCAATTGCCGGGCAGCGATCCATCACCGCGGTCATACCGTTTGCCTTGGCCTTCGCACAAGCCTCTGGATTGATCACGCCAAGCTGCATCCAGACCGACTTTGCACCGATTGCAATGGCATCATCGACGACGCCAGCGGCATCTTCGCTGTTACGGAAAATATCGACCATATCGACCGGATCGGCGATATCGGAAAGTTGTGCCACAACAGTCTGACCGTGAATGGTGCCGCCGGCCTGACCGGGATTGACCGGAATAACTCTGTATCCCTGATCAAGCAGGAACTTCATCACCCGGTTTGACGGGCGTTCCGGCTTGGGGCTGGCGCCAACAAGCGCGATGGTCTTTGTCGTTTCCAGAAGCGTTTTGATTTCCGGATCGGTGGGATTTTGAAATTCGGCCATTTGGGTTCATCCACTTCGGGTGATCACTGTGTATGAATGTTATATGAGTGGTGGCTTCCTGCAACGTTGATATGCGTCACCAAGCATGTCACGGGCGTGCAAATGTCTGCCCTCGCGGAAAGTTGATGGCAATTTAAGTGACGGCGGCCACCAAATGCTTTTTGACTGGGGGATCGGCGAAACCTGACAGGGTTGTTTTGTATGTATCCATGGCTTGATCCTTCCGGGCGGTTTTCCTTTTTCAAACTGGCAGTCTTTGTTGCACTTCTTGTGCCCGGCATCGTGTTGTTGTGGCCGGTCATTGCCGAGGGCGGGGCAACCATCCCGGTCAAGGAAGCTATTCTGGAAAGCGGTGAATGGACCATCCGGATATTACTGATCACGCTACTGGTCACACCGCTTCGCCGCATAACCCGATTTTCAAAACTGGGACAGGTGCGCCGCCAAATTGGTGTGGCCGCCTTTTGCTATGTGATGATCCATTTCGGCCTGTATGCGATCAGCCAGAATCTTGATCTTGGCCGCATTGCCAGCGAGATCGTTTTGCGGATTTATCTGACAATCGGGTTTGTTGCCCTGATTGGGTTGGCGGTTTTGACCGCAACATCCACCAAATCAGCGATGCGCAGGCTGGGGGCCAAGTGGGGGCGCCTGCATAAACTGGTCTATCCGATTGCCGTACTTGGCGTGGTGCATTTCTTTTTGCAGTCCAAGGTCGATGTCAGTGAAGCAACCCTGATGGCCGGGATGTTTGTCGGCCTGATGCTGTATCGCTTTGCCCATTGGCGGGGATGGTCGCTTAGATCCGTTGTGACTTTGTCTGTCATTGCGGTGATTGCCGGGTTGGCAACAGCCGGCATTGAATATGCATGGTATGCCTTGGCGACCGGTATTCCTGCCGATCGCGTGGTTGCGGCCAATCTTGAATGGATGTGGCCGTTGCGTCCGGCATGGAATGTGTTGCTGGCCGGTGTCGCGATCAGTGTGATTTCTTTGTTCGGGCGAGATAAACCGGCACGGAGCTGGATCGCACGGCTCGTTGGGAATAACAGCGTCACCGCCGAGGCATCATCGCGTTAAGTGGCATAACCAGCTATGTCTGCGGTTTCGTGAAATTCCGGTCCACCGTCGACTGACTGACAGTGGACCGGTGCGATTGGCTTTATTCCGAGCGAATCTTGCTCAGGAAGTTGTTGGTTTCGCGACGCAGATTGACCGAGTACTCCATCAGTTCATGGGCTGATTTCAGAACTGTATCGGCACTTTCGGTCGACCGGACAGCAGCCGCACTGACCAAGCTGATGCTTTCGGTCACACCGCTGGTCCCGACAGAAGCATTTTCCACACTGCCGGAAATCTCCTGAGTCGCAGCACCTTGTTCTTCGACCGCCGCCGCGATCGCCGATGCGCTTTCGTTAAGTTCACCGACGATATCGGTGATCTCGTTGATTGCGGTCGAGGACAGCTTCGTCGCGTTCTGGATGCTTTCGATCTGCTCGGAAATTTCCTGTGTCGCGCGACTGGTTTGAGATGCGAGGTTTTTGACCTCGTTGGCGACAACCGCAAAGCCCTTGCCAGCTTCGCCAGCACGGGCGGCCTCGATCGTGGCATTCAGGGCCAGAAGGTTGGTCTGGGCCGCGATGTCGTTGATCAGGGCTATGACATCACCAATACGTGCAGAGGCCTCGACAAGGCCGTCCACTGTTTCGCGCGTGCTGGTTGCCTTGTTTGAGACATTGGCGGCTACCTCGCTTGAATGGTTGGCCTGACGGCTGATTTCCGTGATGGAGGCAGACAGTTCCTCGGACGAGGCGGCAACGGTGGCAACGTTGTTTGATGCATTTTGCGCAGCATCCATGCCGATCTTTGCTTGTTGGGTCGTTTCATCAGCCGTGCCGGACATGACGCGGGATGCGTCATCCATGTCGCGTGCCGCGTTTTCAAGGCCGTCGATGATGGCCCCGACTGTATTTTCGAATTCATCGGCAAGCTTGCGACCGAGAGTCTTTTTCTCTTCCTCGTTTCTTCGACGCAGTTCTTGTTGCTCGGCCTCAAGGCTTTTCATGCGCTGTGCGTTGGTCTGGAAAATTATGACCGCGCTGGCCATTTCGCCGATTTCGTCCTTTTGATCCTTTGCCGGGACTTCGGTGTCGAGTTCGCCGCCAGCGATCTTGTTCATGGCCGCGGTCATGGCCCGGATCGGATGAGAGATCGACCGGTTGACGCTAAAGGCGATCAGTAGTGCGACCAGCAGGGTTACAATACTTACACCCAGTGACAGGGTGGTGGCGTCGTTGATCGCGCTTGCAAAGAAACTGCGATCAATGCCCATGACGACAATGCCAAGGTTCTGGCCGCTAAAATCCGTGATCGGGCGCGCCATCAGGGCCAGTTCGGTGCCCTCGGAATCCTGCGGGGCAAGGATCTGTTCGCCGTCACGTGCCGCGGCAAGGGTGGGCGATGCAATATCAAGGAAGCCTTCGGGGAAGGTGGAGGCGAAGACTTCAAAGGTGCCGTCACGGTCAATCAGAAGGGCGGCATCGGTGTTGGAGTGTGCCTTGAAGTTTTCAAAGAAGGCCGGACCAAAGGATAATCCAAATTCAACCGAGCCCACATGCGTCCCATCGTTGAAAACAGGTGTGACACCGCGCATGCCAAGACCGGCAACACCGACTTCCAGGCCGCTAATGGGTTGTTGTTTTGTATTGGTTTCGACCACTGTCTTGCGGAACGAAGACAGATCGTCACCGAATTTCTCAAGCTTATGAACCCTGAGGAACGAGATCGCCGGGGCCTTATGGAACTGGAACTGACGCACGCCATGGTTTTCTTTGAGTTCGGCGAAGCCAGGGCCGAAAATATCGGCCAGCGTATCGCGGTCATCTTCCGCCATGGCTTTTTGGGCGGCGGGGATGGTTGCAGCAAAATCCGCCATCGCAAGCGCACGGGCGGCTTCCATGTCCAGCGCGCTTCGCAACTTTTCGAAATTGACGCGCAGTTCGCGTTGTTCAGCACCTGCGACAATGTCACGTTCAATCGAAAGATTGATAAGCCCGATCACCAATGCAGTCGCAAAGGTTATAAAGATCATCGCGATACTTAGTCGCGGACCTATTTTCAAAGATTTCAGCATGTCCACACTTCCCCGCCTATCTATTGTTTTTCTTAGAAGAATTATAAATATTCATTCTTCTGAAGACTTGCGGAGATCATCTAAACTCAACTTTGGGTTTATGTGAATACCAAATAATACGGGTATTTATATATCTAAAGGTTATAATGTTGCGGTAAGCATAGGAAAACCTCCAGACAATCGTCTGAAGCAAATTTTTGACGATTGGAGGAGGTGACGGTCTTTATGGACGGGGTGGGGCCCTCAGCCCGCTGCGCGGCGGGTGAGGGCAGTCAGCAATCCAGCACCAATCATGACCCCGCCACCGATGCGTGTCAGGCGACGCAGGGCGGATGGGTGGCGGAACCGTTCACGCAGCGCACTTGCCATTACCGCCCAGATCGCAACGTTGATCGCAGCCAATATGACGAACGTTGCGGTCATGATCGTGAACTGAGGCAAAAGCGGATCGCCGGCTGTCACGAACTGCGGCACAAAGGCGATGAAGAAAACGATGCCCTTGGGGTTCAGGGCGGTGACGATATAGGCCTGCAGGAACATGCGCGACGGACGGTTGCGTTTGGCATCCGGGTTGTCGTGCAGGGCTTCGGGCTTTTCACGCCACATCTTGATGCCAAGATAGATCAAATAGGCCGCCCCAACGAGTTTGAGTACGGTAAAAGCCTCTGCCGAGGCCGCGAGTAACGCACCAGCCCCGGCCAGCGAGATCGTCATTGCGGTGAGATCGCCCAGTGCAACCCCCGGAACCGTTGCCCATGCAGTTTGTTTACCCTTGCCCAAGGCATAGCTGACAACAAGCATGATGGTCGGGCCGGGAATGGCCAGAACCACAGCACAGGCAAAAGCAAAGGCAAGCCAGATTTCAAACGACATGGGGCGTACTCCGAAAAAGGTATCTGTTCACAGAATGCGTCATTCCGAAGGGTTTGCAAATACCATCATAAGGTAATTTACCCGATATAGGGCAGTCTATTCGTGGCGCCAGCTGGGGTGGCGCTTTTCGATAAAGGCGCCGATCCCTTCGCGGGCGTCATGTTTTTGCATATTCGCGGTCATCACATCGGATGCATAGGAATAGGCCTGCGACAGCGGCATTTCGAGCTGTTTGTAAAATGCCTGTTTGCCAAGCCGAACCGTCATGCCCGACCGGGCGGCAATCCGGGCGGCCAGGGCGTTTGTGTGTTCTTCAAGTTCCTCATCCCCAACCACGTCTGACACCAGTCCCATGGAAAAGGCGGTTTCGGCATTAATCGGATCGCCGGTCAGAAGCATCCGCATGGCATGTTTACGGGCAATGTTGCGGCTAAGTGCGACCATCGGTGTAGAGCAGAACAAGCCGATATTGACCCCCGGGGTCGCGAACTTGGCGCTGTTGGCGGCAACAGCCAGATCGCAACTGGCGACAAGCTGGCAACCGGCTGCTGTTGCCATGCCGCGCACGCGCGCGATGACGGGTTGCGGCAGACTGACAATCGTCATCATCAGGTCGCTGCACTGCGTAAACAGGCTGGCATGCTGATCACATTCTGTAATGCCATTCATTTCCTTAAGGTCGTGGCCGGCACAAAAGACAGGACCCTCTGCTGCCAGAATGACACATCTGACGGTGGTCTCCTTGGCGATCTTGTCAAACGCGTCCTTAAGGGCCGTCATCATCGCCCCCGACAGGGCATTGCGGCGTTTGGGGTTGTTCATCGTCAGGGTGACAGAGCCGTCATTGTCTGTGCGTGTGACAAGCTCTGGCTCGGTTGTGGAAACGGTCATGGCGGGCCTCCCGGATGGCTGTATGTGTTTGACGTTTTTTGATTTTTAAAACACGGTATACCGTAGTAGAATTACACGCAAAGGGTTAGCGGCCTGTGCCAATAATAAAACCTTGGGGATGTGCCGAATGTTATTCTGTCTTTGCCTGATCGATAAAAATTAATTCGGCAAGTGGTTGTGCATGAGTAAAGATTTCCCAAATCGGCGGGGGCGGGCACCGGGGCGTTTCGTTCCGACCCGGACAGTCCGTGAGTCTGTGCGGCTGACAAAACCTGTGCGTGAAACGCCCATCAAGCGGTTTGACAGCAAGGACATGATGGAACGCGATCTTGAAAGATATCGCGCAGAGGCCCGTGCACGCCTTTTACAGAACGGCTTTGATATTCCAGCCTTTCTGATGCCCAAACCCAAGATCAATCCTGAAGACGAGGACGCCGGTGATGCACCCGATCCTGTCATCGAGGAAGATCTGCGTCCACCAGCCATGATCGGGCCAAAGCCTACCATGCCGGTTAAGAGTGAAAAGCTCTCTGATGTCAAAAGTTCGGTTGCGGTTGCCGCGGCAAAGGTCAAACCTAATCGCCATGTCTATGTCCCGGACAAGGCAAGCGGGCTTGTTTCGATGTTCCTGCCAGACGATAGCCAGCTGAAATCTGGTGCATCAGACGCGGGCGGTGCAGGGGGCGGACAATTGGTGCGACCACAGGATCGTACAGCCCATGAAGCTGCCCAAAGGGCTGCCATCGACAAGGAACGTAGCGCCTATGACGACTATGTCGACAGTCTGAATGGCGGTAAGACATTGCTTGATCGGACCCGGGAAAAGGACAGCCAGGGTGGGGATGTTGGCAATGACATTGCAGGCCGGGTAGACGACCTGAAAGAAGCCGAGGTTCGAAAGTCCCGCATCAATCTGCCAGATAGCGAAGACAACTGGGCCCTGCATGAAGACCTTGATGCCAAGCGTCAGGCGATTTTGCAAAAGCAGGGAAAGTCGGCGGGATCTGCAAAAGGGCAATCATCGAAGGGGCGTAAACAGCCGGGTGAACCCTTGGGCTTTAACAAGATGATCGCGCGGTTGGCAGCCTATATGATTGCAGCGGTGGCTGTGGGCTATGTGCTGGTTCTGACGGTCAACGAATTTTCGGCAATTCTCGGCAGATAACACAGATAACAAACTATTGCCGAACGATTGCCTTAATCCCCATGTATCAAGGAGGAATTCGGTGGTGTGACGTCAGGGCCGCTTGGGCCTTGCGCGTTGCGCAACGATAAGAACAAGGTACGGGGAAGACAGAGCGAAATCATCCGAGGCGGGGGCCGCCGTGATCATGGCATGATGGAAATGATGCCGGGATCAGGGCGAAAAGACAGTTCACCCTGTTGCAGGAGGCAGCAATCGATGCTGTGAAGTCGCCATGATGTATGACGAAACCGGTCAGGAAGACCGTCAGCCTGTTTACTTGCCAGAGAACCGTTTTCACTGGGCATCCAACGACGAAGTCGACAAACCGCTGCGTGATCTTTCGCGTGGGCCGGTTCACGCCCGGTTCAGGCAAAAATCTGATCCGGGGCCGGGTATGTCGCCCGGTGAGTGGATGCGTGAAAATTTGCCCGGGCTCGGCGCAACGGCGATTGCGGCTATCGTGATCCTGTGTGTCGTGGTGGCGATCTATACTGATGTGGCCGGGATATTGACCCGCTAGTGGTTGGGGATCTGATGTCCCCTAAAAGCGGTCTGTGTATGCGCAAATTGTTGACGTTAACGTAAACGTTATGTCAGGCTATCTCCCTGAAACAAAAATGCTGCGTCAAAGCAGCTCCACAGGGAGGCCATCCAAGCCATGAACAGTTCCGTGACCCGGACCGGCGTAACGCCAGCCGACTTTGATGCCATCATGCGCGAGAAGGTCCCGTTTGTCGGGGATATGGATGTCAGGACCGAAAGCCTCTCAGGCGATACCGCGATCCTGCGTCTGCCATTCAAGGAACGCTATCTGCGTCCGGGCAATGTGGTGACCGGGCCTGCGATCTTTGCGCTGGCCGATATTGCGCTGTATGCCGTGGCGTGGCTTGTGGTGCCCAAGGCGGATCTGGCGGTAACAACCGAGGCGACAGTGCATTTCCTGTCCGGGGCAAAGCCCGGCGATCTGATTGCAGAGGCCAAAATCCTGAAGGCGGGCAGGCGGCTTTTAATTGCCGAATGCCATATTCGATCTGCCGTTGATGACAGCCTTTGCGCGCATGTGATCGGGACTTATGCCATGCCGCCGGCCGAAAAATAGGCTAAATTGTTGTGGTAAAATAATACCTCTACCGTTAAGTCATTGATTTAATGTGAAATATTCCTGTTGTTTTCCTGTTGGATGCTGGCATAATGCGCCGACTTTCAACGAGGGAACATTCCCTCCGTGGAACCCAGTTTTCGAGTATAGAAATAATGAAAACCTTCACTGCGACACCGAGCGACATCGAGCGCAAATGGTTCGTGGTCGACGCAGAAGACGTCGTCCTTGGCCGCCTTGCAGCCGTTGTTGCCAACCGTCTTCGTGGTAAACACAAAGCGATGTTTACCCCGCACATGGATTGTGGCGATCACATCGTCATCGTCAATGCCGAAAAAGTCAAACTGACTGGCCGTAAACTTCAGAACAAGAAGTTCTACTGGCACACCGGTTACCCGGGCGGCATCAAAGAACGCACCATGGACAAGCTCCTGAACGGTGAGCATCCGGAACGCGTCATCATCAAAGCTGTTGAGCGTATGATGAGCCGTGGCCCGCTGCGCAGCCAGGTTCTTTCCAAACTGCACGTCTATGCTGGTACCGAGCATCCGCATGAAGCTCAGAAGCCGGAAGTCCTCGACGTAGCGGCTATGAACGAAAAGAATAAGCGGAGTGGCAAATAATGGCCGACACCAAAACTCTTGAAGATCTCAAGGATCTGGCACAGGGCGGCGAAGTTGCTGCTGCTGCAGAAGGCACCCTGCCGGAGCCGAAGATCGACGCACAGGGCCGTTCCTATGCAACCGGCCGTCGTAAGAACGCAATTGCACGCGTCTGGATCAAACCGGGCTCGGGCAAAGTCACCGTCAATGGCCGTGAGTTCGAAGACTACTTCGCACGTCCGGTTCTGCGCATGGTGATCAACCAGCCGTTCGGCGTAACCAATCGCAAAGATCAGTTCGACGTTGTCTGCACCGTTTCCGGTGGCGGTCTTTCCGGTCAGGCCGGTGCCGTTCGTCACGGTATCTCCCGTGCACTGACCATGTTCGAGCCGGCACTGCGTCCGTCACTTAAAGCTGGTGGGTTCCTCACCCGTGACTCGCGTGCTGTTGAACGTAAAAAATACGGTCGCGCCAAAGCTCGTCGTAGCTTCCAGTTCTCGAAACGTTAAGTCGTTTTCGGGCACAAGGCTCGCGATACTGTTTGGAAAAGCGTCACCCTCGGGTGGCGCTTTTTCTTTTTGCGAAAGCCAATAAAAAAAGCGGCGTTCTCACACAGGAGAGCGCCGCTTTCTGTTTCGTATCAAGACGTACCTGTTGCTTATTGCCAGCGGTCCGAGAAATCGCGCGGGATCATCAGGATGTCACGGTCGACTTTGGTGACTTCCGTGCGTCCACACAGCGCCATGGACACTTCAAGCTCCTTTTGGATGAGCTCAAGCGCCTTGGTCACACCGGCTTCGCCCATTGCACCAAGGCCATAAACATAAGCGCGGCCGATATAGGTGCCCTTTGCACCAAGTGCCAAGGCTTTCAAAACGTCCTGGCCAGAGCGGATCCCACTATCAAGGTGGACTTCGATCTTGTCGCCGACGGCATCCATGATCGCCGGTAGGGCCCGGATTGAGGACAGGGCGCCATCAAGCTGGCGTCCGCCGTGGTTCGAAACGATGATGGCGTCTGCGCCGACATTGAGTGCTTCCAGGGCATCGCGCGGATCAATGATCCCCTTGATGATCAGCGGCCCGTCCCACATTTTGCGGAATTCGCGAATACGATCCCAATCAAGGGATACATCGAACGCTTCGGCGGTCCAGGTGCTCAGCGATGACGCGTCGGCAACCCCTTTGGCATGACCGACAATGTTGCCAAAGAAGCGCCGCTTGGTGCCGAGCATGCCAAGGCCCCATTGGACCTTGGTCATCATGTTGGTAACCGATTTGAAAGTCAGCTTGGGCGGGGCGGACAGACCGTTTTTCAGATCTTTGTGGCGCTGGCCCAGCATCTGAAGATCGACCGTGATGACTGCGGCCGAACATTTGGCGGCTTTGGCGCGGTCAAACAGGCGCTTCATGAAGTCGTCGTCTTTCAGTGTGTAAACCTGCAGCCAGAACGGCTTGGATGTGTTTTCGGCCACATCCTCGATCGAGCAGATCGACATGGTCGACAGCGTGTAGGGGACGCCGAATTTCTCTGCCGCACGCGCAGCCTTGATCTCGCCGTCAGCGCTTTGCATGCCAGTCAGTCCGACCGGGGCAAGGGCGACGGGCATGGCTACATCCTGACCGATCATTTGGCTTTTGGTGGAGCGCCCGGCCATGTCGATTGCGACCCGCTGACGCAGGTGAATTTCCTGAAAATCGGTAGTGTTTTCACGGAATGTCTGCTCGGTCCAGCTTCCGGATTCTGCGTAATCGTAAAACATGCGCGGTGTGCGCCGTTTATAGATGCGTTTAAGGTCTTCGACGCAGGTAATCACTGGCATGAGGTCAACTCCGAATAAAATGTGCCTTGTATTGGTAATACCACTTTCCGAGGTTGTCGCAAACCGAATTGAAAATCAGCTTCTGAGTTGTTGTTTTCGTAAGCCGGATTCAGGCCGATGTTGTTGGCACCAAAGAATTTTAAAAAGAGGGATCGAAAATTTGGAAGGTTGTGATATTAACAAATCTCTGAGATGATAAATTTTTGAATTTAAGGTGTGATCCGATGGTTGGAACGATGCGACGAGTTTTCAAAACATAACTGTTTGAACCTCTGTTGGATAACCTTGCGATATGTGAAGGGCCGCTAATGGAGCGGTCTTTTTTTATGCCAATTTGAAAGTTTGGCACTTACCTGAAGCCCAAAGAAAGGGACCCACGATATGCAGTACAGAAAGCTGCACGACGCCGATTTTGATGCCGCAAACGCATTCCTTGCCAATCATGCAGCGACCTGCATGGTGCTGCGTGGAAACCTGCGAACTGCCGGTATCGAACGACGTCGCCACCCGCTTTCTGGCAACTGGTTCGGGGAAGTGGCCCCAGATGGCGGCATCAGCGCGATTGTCGCGCAGTTCGGCAATGGCAATGTCTTTGTCGAGGCCGGCGATCAGAAGGCTATCCCAAAGGGCCTGACGGCAGCATTTGTTGCTGATCCGCTGAAACCGGTTGCAGGTGTGTTTGGTGATTCCGATACGGCGCAGGATATGCTCTGCCAACTGGGGCTTGAGGATGCGGCCTATGCGATCAATGCATCGGATGTGCTTTACGAGCTTGATCTCAGCAACCTGATCGTGCCGCAAAATGCACGCGCCGATGATTTTCAGATGGTTGATGCGGAAAAGATTGACCGCAATACATTGCTGCGCTGGTTGCGCGCCTACGAGATCGAGGCACTCGGCGCGGAAGACACACCAAGCCTTGATAGTAAAATCGCTTCACGCCTCGTCCATGCGCTGGATGCCCGGACAATGTGGGGGCTGATCGTCGACGGCAAGGCGGTGTCGCTATCCGGCTTCAATGCAACCTTGCCTGATATGGTTCAAGTCGGCCCCGTCTGGACCCCGCCCGAGGAACGCTCGAACGGTTATGCTCGTATCCTGGTTGCGAAAACGCTTCTGGCGGTGCGGGCGCGGGGTGTTAGACGTGCTATTCTGTCAACCGACAGTGAAGCGGCCGCAAAGGCGTATGAGGCGCTTGGGTTTAAGAAGATCGGGCGGTATCGGTTGGCGTTGTTGGCGGTGCATCAAGATTGGGCAACTATCAGAACGGCCGAAATTCCTGGGTACGCCGAAATGCAATCAGAGAGTATGGTGGACTGAGATAGGTTCCCCATATATACAATTAAATCTGGGTCTTACGGTGTGTTTAGGGGAACCGGATGTCAGTATACGTCATTTGTAATAGCGAAATGCCGCTTTACCGGTTGCCTGAAGGGGCCAAGGTCATCTGGCTGAATTCAGAGAAAGCTCCCAAGTCGGATGAGTTTGAAATCATTCATGGATATGATTTCTGTGAAAATCCCGAACATGTTCACAATTACCTCGCAGGTTCCCTTGGGGCCTATGTGATATTGCAGCTATTACTTGAGCAAGGTGAAAAAGCTCCTGAAAAGACCACGATCTGGCAATACCGAAAATTCGTGAGCCAGACAAAATATGGCGAGCCAACGAAAAACTATCCCGGCATGTATTCGGTTAACAAGGGGGAGGAAGTTGCTCCGGTTGTTTCAGATGCATCAGATTTCTTTTTCCCGTCTCTTCTTAATTTGGGTAGCATCATCAACCACTATGCTTCTGTCCACCATCTTGAGGATTTCTATAAGTATCTGATTTGTACGCTCGAAACAGGTGTACTTAATCCCAAAGAGACGCTTCAGTTTTCCAATTTCAAGTTCCTGATACCTGGGGGAATTGAGTTGGGCACTTTCAAGACCGATTGGTGGAAGGTGGCTGCTGAAAAGGTCTTCAGATGTAATTTAGCGTTTGTCGATCAGTTCAAAGTTAAAGCCCCTGACAATCCTGTGCAGAAGCGTGCTGTTGCCTTTTGTTCTGAAAGATTGGGTAGTTACTTTTTGTTGATGCATCTGAGCAATACCAACAAAGGAAACATACCAATGAGCTTTATGGGAACGATGCATACTGTCTCAGAGGGGGATATTTATCTTCCCGGGCGCTAACGCTTGAGATACGTGACTATTGTCGACCTCAGTAACTGTTTTCGTTGATCACTTGTAGCGGCTAAATATTTCGTTCGGATGGGCCTTATCTTTATCGTAACGAGTTATATGGAGAATCCTAAAATCAGCGTTGTTTTAGTAGACTGGTTAAAACTGGTAACCTGATAGCTTGCCAAGCACGTCATTGTCTGTGACGTCTATGATCGTAAGGAGGGGTGGTGAAAGCAGTTATACTTGCTGGTGGGTTGGGGACGCGTATTTCTGAGGAAACGCACCTTAAACCGAAGCCCATGATTGAAATAGGCGGTAAGCCGATCCTTTGGCACATAATGAAAGTGTACTCCACACACGGCGTCAATGATTTCGTTATCTGCTGTGGTTACAAAGGGTACCTGGTCAAAGAGTATTTCGCGAACTACTTCCTTCACATGTCTGATGTCACGTTTGACATGCAATCTAACAAGATGGAAGTCCATCAACGCAAGGCAGAGCCGTGGCGTGTCACGTTGGTTGATACCGGTGAGGCAACCATGACCGGAGGGCGTCTTAAACGTGTGCGAGACTATGTTCAGGACGAGGATGCATTTTGCTTCACGTATGGCGATGGTGTTTGCGATCTTGATGTCACCGCTAGCATAGATTTTCATAAGAAACATGGGAAACTAGCGTCGGTAACAGCAGTTCAGCCACCGGGACGCTACGGAGCATTGGAGCGATCCGGAACGCATGTAACAGGGTTTTCGGAAAAACCACGCGGTGATGGTGGCTATATCAATGGTGGGTTCTTCATTCTGTCGCCAAAAGTGCTTGAACGAATTGAAGGAGATGAAACCAGTTGGGAAGCGGAACCACTAGCCGGGTTAGCCAAAGACGGGCAGCTTGAAGCATTCGAACATAACGGTTTTTGGCAGCCCATGGATACCTTACGAGACAAGAACATGCTCGAGCGTTTGTGGGAAACGGGTTCCGCCCCTTGGAAGATTTGGGATTAGGCGCTCCAAAAATGCAAAATTCATCCTTTTGGAAAGGAAAGAGAGTTCTTCTAACGGGACATTCCGGCTTCAAAGGGGGCTGGCTGAGCCTCTGGTTGGCTGAAATGCAGGCTGATGTCTATGGGATTAGCCTGAGCCCTGATAACAATCCAAACTTGTTTGATGCAGCCAGTGTCGCGTCAGTGATCAACAGCAGCGTTTTTTGCGATATTTGTGATCGTGATGCTTTGGCGCAACACGTTACGGCCATCAATCCCGAGATCGTTTTCCATTTGGCTGCTCAGCCGTTGGTAAGGGCTAGTTACCGCGATCCACTTTTGACTTTTGATACAAATTTCATGGGAACAGCGCATTTGCTAAATGCCCTCAGGGAGTGCAGCGAGCTTAAATGCGCGGTCATGATTACCACGGATAAGGTATACAAGAATCAGGAATGGCTCTGGCCGTATCGAGAGAACGAAGCGCTTGGTGGTCACGATCCATACAGTGCGAGCAAAGCTGCAAGCGAACATGTGATCTCATCGTTTCGTGATTCCTTCTTTGCAGAGAAGGGCGTGAGTATCTCATCTGCCAGGGCCGGAAATGTGATTGGCGGCGGCGACTGGTCGGAAGACAGGTTGTTGCCCGACGCTGTTCGGGCATGGTCATCAGGACGCACACTAGAGGTTCGTAACCCAAATGCTGTAAGGCCATGGCAGCATGTGGTTGAGCCACTTTACGGGTATCTGACCTTGGCTGAGCGCTCGTTTAATGACGCTTCGCTTGCCGGGGCATATAATTTCGGTCCCAGCCATGAGGGGACTGACGACGTTCGATTTGTTGCAGAATTGGCTGCCAGCAAGTTTGGTGGTGGAAAGGTTGTTTTCGGTGCTGCCCAGGATGCTTTGCACGAAGCAAAAACGCTGCGCCTTGATAGCTCAAAAAGTCGAATTCAACTTGGTGTTAAACCGGTCTGGAGTTTGCAAGAGTCCATTGAGCGAACCATGAAGTGGTACCGCAAATTTTTGGATGGGGCTGATGCCCGTAAACTTTGCCTTGCCGATATTTATGATTTTGAAAAAAGGCTTCCCCTATTATGAGCAGGTTTGAAATACATAACCTGCCTTTGGCGGGGGTCAGCAAGATTGTGCGTTCGTTCAGGGGGGACGAGCGGGGATTTTTAAGCCGCATGTATTGCCGTG
This sequence comes from Thalassospira indica, assembly GCF_003403095.1. Classification (NCBI taxonomy): domain Bacteria; kingdom Pseudomonadati; phylum Pseudomonadota; class Alphaproteobacteria; order Rhodospirillales; family Thalassospiraceae; genus Thalassospira; species Thalassospira indica. The sequence goes on from NZ_CP031555.1 coordinate 2,272,726, forward strand.
ACGAGTTTGAAAAAGCTGGCTGGGATACTTCTATCGCGCAAATCAACCATACCCTGACGTCGGAAAAGGGCACAGTGCGAGGACTCCATTTTCAACGTCCACCATATTCCGAAAAAAAATTGGTAACTTGCCTTCACGGGGAGATTTGGGATGTGGTTGTCGATATCCGCCGAGATTCCAGCACTTTCCTTCAGTGGCACGGCGAAAAGATATCGTCAGAACGCGGGGAAGCAATACTAATTCCTGAAGGGTTTGCGCACGGATTTCAAACGCTGACGGATGACGTTGAATTGATATATTTGCATTCAGCCCCATACGACCCTGCGTCTGAAGATGGCCTGAGTCCGGATGATCCTGAATTAAGAATAAAATGGCCATTGCCTTGCGCGAATTTGTCTAAGCGAGACAAAGGGCATCCCATGATTGATGAACATTTTTCAGGGATAAAGCTATGAACTGTCGGCACTGCAATGCATCACTGACGAGCGGGTTTCTTGATTTAGGCTTTGCGCCGCCATCTAATAGTTATGTCATTCGTGAACATCTTTCGGATCCGGAAGTTTGCTATCCGCTGCGGGTTCAGGTTTGTGATCATTGCTGGTTGGTGCAGACAGAGGATTATACGAAGGAAACTGACCTTTTTACTTCCGACTACGCCTATTTTTCCAGTACATCGAAAAGCTGGCTCGCGCATGCTGCAAAGTATTGTGAAAAGGTAACCCGTGACTTGGACCTCGACGAAGAAAGCTTTGTTGTCGAGGTTGCATCGAATGATGGATATCTCCTGAAAAATTTCGTGATGCAGCGAATTCCGTGTCTTGGTGTGGAACCGACAGATGATACCGCGAGGGCGGCAGAACTCTTGGGCGTTCCAGTTGTGCGCGAATTTTTCGGTCACGCTCTTGCCGAAAAACTATCGGCCAGTCATGGGAAGGCGGATCTGGTGATCGGCAATAACGTGTTTGCCCACGTTCCCGATATCAATGATTTCGCGCGTGGTTTGGCAACAATGCTCAAGCCGTCAGGTACCATTACACTTGAGTTTCCGCATTTGATGCAGCTTATCAAGCTGTGTCAGTTTGATACAATTTATCACGAGCATTTCTCTTACTTGTCTCTCTACACCGTTGGGAAGATTTTTAACGATGCGGGGCTGAGAATTTATGACGTAGAGGAACTGACAACTCATGGTGGCAGTCTTCGGGTCTATGGCTGTCATAAGGATGCAGATATCGAAACAACGTCATTTGTTTCCGAAGTCCTGTCGCAAGAAGAAAAGATGGGACTTCGTAAGCCGCAGACATACGAGAGTTTTCAGGCACGCGCCGATAAGATCAAAGATGACCTGCTGATGTTCTTGATCAATTGCAAAAAGCAGGGGAAGTCCGTCGCCGCTTACGGGGCCGCGGCAAAGGGCAATACGCTTTTGAACTATGCGGGTGTCAAAAAGGATTTGTTGCCCTTCGTTTGTGATGCCGCTGCCTCAAAACAGGGGAAATATCTGCCCGGAAGCCATATCCCGATCTTTGCACCAGAAGTGCTTAAGGAAAATGCACCTGATTATGTACTTGTACTGCCTTGGAACTTGCTGCCTGAAATACGCGAACAGCTTGGTTATTTGACCAAACACAATACCAAGTTTGTAATTGCCGTTCCTGAACTGGAAATTGTATGACGCGGTCGGTCCTTGTTACAGGTGCAACGGGATTTGTCGGGCGACACGTGCTGAGATCGCTGTGTGAGAAGGACGTCAGATTAAAGCTTGTTGCCCGTCAGCAGCCTGATTTGACCGTCATTGACAGCAATCAGTTTGCGCCAGTTATAGTTTCCACCACCGACCTGTTTAAAGAAAGTGTAGAATGGTGGCAGCGCCATCTGGAGGGTGTTGATACCGTTATCCATTTGGCGTGGTATGCTGAACCGGGAAAATACCAAACATCAGCACGTAACATTGACTGTTTGTCTGGATCCTTAAAACTGGCGCAAGCCTGCGAAACCTCGAATGTCAGTAGGTTCGTCGGAATTGGCACATGCTTTGAATATGACCTTTCCCAAAAGGTTTTGCCAGTGACCACGCCGCTTAGGCCCAATTCACCCTACGGGGCTGCCAAGGCGGCACTATACTTGGCATTGTCACAGTTTTTCCTGAATTCTTCAAACCTGAAAGGGAAAGCAGTTGAGTTTGCCTGGTGTCGTCTATTTTATCTCTACGGAGAAGGTGAAGACGAACGACGATTGGTTTCGCATATCCGAAACCAAATCCGGAAAGGAGAGCCGGTTGCACTGACGTCGGGTACCCAGGTTCGGGATTTTATGGATGTCTCCGATGCAGCACGAGAAATTGTCGAGGTCGCACTGGGAGATGTTCAGGGGCCGGTTAACATATGCAGCAGGAAGGCAACGACTGTTAGAGAACTTGCGGAAAAAGTTGCGGACGAGTTTGGGCGATGTGATCTTCTGCGCTTTGGCGCGCGCGAAGACAACGTGATTGATCCGCCCTATATTGTTGGGGAGTAACGACTTTATGACTTCAAGCTCAGGTGTCAATGTGTTGTATCGGCAGAAGTCGTTTCCAGTACTTCAGAACCGTGTTTATGCAAGCCAAAGTGATGCAATAAGTTGTGTCACGGGTGATATAGAAGTCGTCGAAGACCTCCAAACGGGTTTAGTTCGCAATATCGCATTTGATCCGTCAATTATCGACTACGACGCGAACTACGATAATGAGCAGGGTCATAGCACTTTCTTCAAGGATCACCTTGAAGGTGTCTCTGAGATCATCCAGCGGACAATGCAATTGTCCGATCTTGTAGAAGTTGGCTGCGGAAAAGGCCTTTTTCTGGAGCTCCTGTCATCCAAAGGAGCAACGATTACAGGGTTTGATCCAACTTACGAAGGAAGCAACCCAAAAATTGAGAAACGATACTTCGAGCCCGGAGTTATGGCGCCATCCAATGGGCTGATTCTGAGACATGTATTGGAACATATTCCCGACCCCGTTTCGTTTCTTGAACGGCTTAAGGTCGCAAACGGTGAAAAGGGGCTCATTTATATCGAAGTTCCGTGTTTTGACTGGATCTGCGAAAACAAGGTTTGGTTCGATATTTTCTATGAGCATGTTAATTATTTCCGTCTAAGCGATTTTGACCGAATATTTGGCCGCATCCTGGAGAAGGGGCGACTTTTCGGTGGTCAGTATCTTTATGTCGTTGCAGACCTGGCTTCACTTGGGACACCTGAAATGGGTTCAGATGAGCGACTGCCCTTTCCGGAAGACTTTTTGAATATTCCAACACACCCTGAAAAAAATATCGTTATTTGGGGTGGTGCATCGAAAGGCGTTATCTTTGCATTATTGATGATGCGTGCTGGATACAATGTGAAGGCCGCGGTTGATATTAACCCGGCTAAGCAGGGAAAATACCTGCCCGTAACTGGTGTGCCGGTGATTTCTCCGGATGAAGCGATGGCGTCACTACAGCAAGGGTCTGATGTCTATGTGATGAACTCTAATTACACTGATGAAATTCGCCGGATAACATCGGATAGGTTCAACCTTATTGAAACAGATACCAGAAAATAGAGGCGGGTCCGCAAAAATGGAAAAATCCAATACGTTGAAAAATGCTGCTGATGTGTTTATGCGGGAGTCTATATCGGAACGATATTCTTATAATTTTGAATGGCTTGGAAGGCCGATCATACAGTATCCGCAGGATATATGTGCCCTGCAGGAGCTGATTTGGACGGTGAAGCCGGATTTGATCATTGAAACCGGCATTGCACACGGCGGGTCCTTGATTTTTAGCGCTTCAATGTTGGCGCTTTTGGAAATGTCGGAAGCAGTACTGAACGGTGAGATGCTTGATCCTTCGAAGCCAAAGCGAAAAGTTCTGGGCGTTGATATTGATATTCGTGCCCATAACCGTAAGGCCATCGAAGCACATCCCATGTATCCAAGGATTGAAATGCTGGAAGGATCCAGTATTTCGGATGAGATCTTCTCCAAGGTAAAGAAGGTCGCTGCAAACTATTCGAAAATTCTGGTTGTGCTCGACAGCAACCACACCCATGAACATGTTTTATCAGAGCTAAAACTTTACGCGCCGCTGGTTAGTGTCGAGAGTTACTGCGTAGTGTTTGATACAGTGGTTGAAGATCTCTCAAATGATGCATTTCCTGATCGCCCTTGGGGGGTTGGGGATAATCCGAAAACAGCGGTTTGGGAATATTTGAAAACTCACCCCGAGTTTGAAATCGATCAGGCTATCTCAGACAAGATTCTGATTAGTGTTGCGCCGGACGGATATCTCAAGCGCACAGCCAGCTAAAGCTAACAATTTAAACAGAAAAGATTTTTGATTATGAATACTCAGAAACTCTACAACATCTGCATCGTCCAGCCTCCGGGTTATATTCATTCGCTGGCGTTTGCGGAGTTGGCCGAGCTTTTGATGTATTCGATCCGGGAGGCGGGGCATCCGGCCCAGATCCAGACCAATCAGTTTGTGCAAGGTGGCGTGAACGTCATTGTCGGGGCGCATTTGCTGGATGTTTCGGCTCTGCGCGCGGTGCCAGAGGGAACGATTATCCTTAATACCGAGCAGCTTACGGGGGTTGGAGAAAAATGGCGGGAGCAGCTGACAGGCTGGTTTGAGTCTGGCCTTGAAATCTGGGATTACAGCCCGGCCAATATCGAGGTCATCAAGGCGCTGGGGGCTGAAAAGGTCCGCTACTTGCCGATTGGCTTCCAGAAAGAGCTCCAGCGGATCGATATTACCGTCGAACAGGACATTGACGTTCTGTTTTATGGATCGATCAATGAGCGCCGGCGGGATATCTTGAACCAGATTGAAGCCAAGGGGCTCAACCTGAAGGTTCTGATGGGGGTTTATGGCAAGGAACGTGATCAGTGGATTGCGCGGTCAAAAGTCATCCTGAATCACCACTTCTACGAAAGCCAGATTTTCGAGATTGTGCGTGTTTCTTACCTGCTTACCAACGCCAAGGCTGTGGTGGCTGAAGTTAACCCGGAGACGGTCATCGAAGACCGCTTCCGCAAAGGGATACTTGATGTTCCCTATGGCGGTTTGGTGAATGCGGTGTCTGAGCTTGTCGAAGATACAACCAAACGTAAGGCGCTGCAGCGTCGCGCTTTGAACAGCATCATCAAGCATCCGCAGGTTGATTTCACCAAACCCCTTCTGGAATTCACGCACTAAGGCTGATCGACATGCTCCGAGCACACACGCGTATCAAAGTTGCAGCGTGCCGTGCCGGTGCCATGTTTGCGCTTGTCTGCGTCATTGCCTTTGGGGTTGTACTTCCGGCATCCGCTGAGAACCTGTCACAGGTCCTGTACCGGTTTGAAAACCGGGCACTGACCTTGGGCCGATATGGCGCGATGGCGGTGTTTCAGGAGCGGCTTTTTACGCAGGCGGCGAATTGTGCAGGCAAATCGGACAGTAGCTATGGTTCGCCGGACGGGGTTGTCGGCGCAAAGACGCGTCAGGCGATCGTTGATCTGCAGCCTTGCCTGAATGCCGCTGTTAGGGCCGCAGTCGGAGCCGAGAGTTATGGGGCAATCACGGTCGGGCTTTGGCGGTTATTGATGCCAGCCCAACTGCCACCACCTGATGCGATCACGCGGGCCAACCACCTGACCTTCGCGCTGGAGGGCACGGACTACGACGTCATCCAGTTCAATTTCTGTCAGTCGAAAAATCCCCGCAGCGGCAAGACCTTCCTTGAAGGTGATCCTTATTGCCATACCAATGATCCGCGCGCCTATCTGACATGGGGGCCGCGCGGTGCAACGGCCGGGGCAGGGGCGGAAATTCAGCAAATTCTGTTTGCGGCCGAGCGCGCCAATCCCGGATTGCTGCAAAACGTCTTTGGACCGTTTACCGAGGATATGCATCGCCTGGCGCTTGGCAACAATGATGCGGCTTTTGAAATACTTTGCGCGATCTGGGTCGATGAGCGTAAGCGTACTGCCTTCGAAAAACGCTTTGCTGCCTATGGCGCGCGGTATGAAGTGCAGGCGGCGTATCATCGGGTATATGACGCCGCCAATGCCGATGGTGGCAAGATAGCGCGATTATTCAAATTGTATAACGCCCTGAAATCGGTAATAAATCGAGATCCGACCGAGATTGATCTGGCCTTTTTCATCGACCGTGCAACCCATGGTTCCGTCCCACCCGGCGATATCAGCGACCTTGTCGACCGCATGACAAAATTCGTCACCCGCACGCGAAATGTGCCAAGCCCGGGCGAGCTGCGTAAACAACTGGCGGCCTGGCTGCCGACGCATCACAAATACAATGACCGGCTGGCCCGTGATGCGATTTTTCTGGTGGATGACCCGGATGTGGTGGTGTCGGATGCCCATCGGCGCATGTGGTTGCAGCGATCCGGGCTAAAGGCCAGTGACTTTGGGCTGTCTGACGCACGCTACGTTGCAAGCTATCCCGTTGCAAGCCCCACGGGATACGAGAAGATTGAGAAATTCTATACCGTTTTGCCCGAGGATGCGCGCGCCTGTCCCGATACCGTACGCCGGGCGCGCAAGAAATAGGGTGCAATGATTTGCAACCATGACCAAAGCGCATGGGAATATTGCAAATCGTAAGGGGTATTTCCCGCCTAATTGCTTGCATCTGCGGGGCTTGTTTGCCAACATCCGGGCGTTATCAATGCCTGTTTTCGAACGGGTGCTAAATATGGAGTAGGAATTGAAATGAGCGACGTTAAGGTCAAAGTCGGAATTCTCGGTGCCAGTGGCTATACCGGGGCGGAACTGGTTCGCATTCTTGCGCATCACGAAGCTTCGGAAATTACCCTGTTGACCGCAGACCGACGCGCCGGACGCCCGTTCGGGGAAGTTTTCCCCCATCTTGCTCATATTAAACTGCCGACCATGATCTCGATAGCCGAGGCTGACTGGTCGACCGTCGATCTGATTTTCTGTGCGCTGCCGCATGGCACGACGCAGGAAGTCATTGCCGGTCTGCCTGATCGCGTAAAGGTCGTCGATCTTTCGGCCGACTTCCGCCTGTTTGATCCGGCGACCTACAAGGAATGGTATGGCGCGGAACATGCTGCACAGGACCTTCAGAAAGAAGTCGTTTATGGCTTGACCGAACTGCATCGAGAAAAGATCAAAAAGGCACGTGTTGTCGCCAATCCGGGCTGTTATCCGACACCGGTCCAGCTTGCACTGACGCCGCTTCTGGAAGGCAAGCTGGTGCATGCTGAGGACATCATCATTGATGCCAAATCCGGTGTAACCGGGGCAGGGCGTTCGCCGAAAGAAGGCACGTTGTATGCCGAAGTGACCGAAGGCATTCATGCCTATGGCACCGGCGGGCATCGCCACGCGCCAGAAATCGAGCAGGGCCTTGCTTGGGCTTGCGGCAGTGATGTTGTGGTGAACTTTTCCCCGCACCTGATGCCGATGAGCCGCGGTATTCTTGAAAGCATCTACGTCAAAATGACCAACGGCACCACGGCCGAGGACATTCAGGCCGCCCTTGAAAAGCGGTTCGCCGATGAGCCGTTTGTGCGTGTTCTGCCATTCGGTGTCACGCCGCAGACCCGCCATGTGCGTGGGTCTAACTATGTGTTGATGGGGGTCGTCAAGGACCGTGTGCAGGGCCGTGTGATTATTGTTGCGGTCGAAGACAACCTGGTCAAAGGTGCATCCGGTCAGGCGGTTCAGAACATGAACGTTATGCTGGGCCTGCCCGAAACCATGGGCCTTGAGATCGAGCCGCTGTTCCCGTAAGCGAACCGGCGAACAACAAATTAAAGGCGGAGCCATCTGGTTCCGCCTTTTTCGTTATCGGCGAATCTTATCGGGCAATGGTGGAATTTTGCCACAGCGGGCTTTCATGTCGGCCGTATCAACTTTAAACTGACGGCAACTCATTGAATGCCAGTTTGTGAAAGGTCCCACAGCATGCGTTTGTCCTATCGCGGGGTAAAGCCCACCATTGATGAAACCGCCTTCATTGCCCCCAATGCGACGATCATTGGTGATGTTGAAATCGAGGCTGAGACCGGCATCTGGTTTGGCTGTGTTATTCGTGGCGATGTGCATGAAATCCGCATTGGGTCGCGCACCAATATTCAGGACCTGACCATGGTGCATGTCGCCAAGGGCAAGTTCGGCACCTATATCGGCGATGACGTCACCATTGGGCATTCGGCGATCATTCATGCCTGCACGCTTGAAGATCGAAGCTTTGTCGGCATGGGTGCGACCGTGATGGATGGTTGTGTAATTGAGCAGGGCGGGATGCTGGGTGCCAATGCGCTTTTGGCACCGGGAAAACGCATTCCAGCTGGCGAGCTTTGGGCCGGGGTACCAGCACGCAAGGTGCGGGATCTGACGCAGGAAGAAATCGAGTTCTTCAAGGTGTCGGCTGATCGCTATGCCGATCTGGCGCAGGAATATGTCAAATCAATCCCCGAGGACCTGGCATAAGATCCCCCAGCAATGCGGTTTACTGGACTGATGTCCTGTGATGCCGGTTCTGGTCGATGCGCGTTTGAATAAACGGACGTAAAGGAAGCCAAAGGCAGCCAGCCATTGACTTTGATCAAGGCAAGGGGCAATTGTGTGGGTGTAAATGAAAAGCGTTCGCGATTGAAAAATTGCGTGACCCTCACCCGATAGTCGACCAAATCAAAGTGTTTTCGATGCCCCACAGTCTTCGTTCGTCACTGCATCTAACCTCCGTTCTCGCCCTAATGGGCTGCTTTGCAGGCAGTCCCGCCTTTGCGGAAGAGGCGTCGGCGATGCTGCATCGGCTTGCCGATACGGGACATCGCAACACGGCGAGTGTGTCGGAAGTTGCGACGGCCACAGAGGCGCAGTCACCCTTTGAAAATCTGGCGGACCTCGGCGAGGCACTTTATTTCGATACCAACCTTTCATCCAATCGCACCATGTCCTGCGCCACCTGCCACGATCCATCAACAGGGTTCCGTGATCCGCGGGGCGATGTCGCAAGCGGGGCGTTTTCATTGGGCGATGATGGCGAAAGTCTTGGCGATCGTAATGCACCAACAGCAAGCTACGCCAAATTCTCCCCGCCATTTCATGTGCGCGAAGATGGTGTCGCGGTCGGAGGCCAGTTCTGGGATGGACGGGCGATGGATCTGGCTGAGCAGGCCGGTGGTCCGCCGCTGAACCCGATTGAGATGGGGATGCCGGACAAGGCCAGTGTGGTTGCGCGTCTGCGCGAAGACGACGATTATGTTGCAGGCTTCAAGGCGTTGTTTGGCAATGATATCTGGTCGGATGCGGATGATGCATATGGCGCAATGACCAAGGCAATTGCCGCCTTTGAAGAGGGTGATGAGTTCGCACCGTTCGATAGCAAATATGACCGGTTCCTGCGCGGCGAATACAAAATGACGCCAGAGGAAGAATTGGGGCGTGTCCTGTTCTTTTCGCAACAATTCACCAATTGCAATACCTGCCACATGCTGAAAACCAGCCCGACAGCCGAAGGCGAAACTTTCACCAATTACGAATTCCACAATATCGGCGTGCCGCGCAATGTTGCGACGCGCGCTGCTGTCCGTAAGGATGTAGAATTTACCGATAACGGGTTGCTCGATAACGCCGCCATCGACGATCCGGTCTATCGCGGCAAATACAAAACCCCGTCACTGCGCAATGTGGCGGTGACAGGGCCCTATATGCATAACGGGGTCTTTGCCGATCTTGAGACGGTGGTTCGGTTCTATAACAAATATAACAGCAAGGCAGAGATCAATCAGACCAACCCGGAAACCGGTAAGCCGTGGGGCGAACCGGAAGTGGCCGAAACCATTTCGCTTAAAGAGCTTGAGCAGGGCGATGCCCTTGATGAAAAGCGCATCGATGCCATTGTGGCCTTCCTCAAGACATTGACCGACGCGCGCTATGAACCGCTTTTGGAACAGCATCAGGCGGCCAAAGCAAACTAGGCTTTCAGCGTTTCAATCACCGCACTCTGTGCCAGATCGCCAAGGCCGGATTTTGTCGCCTTTTCAAAGACTTCATAGGCACTTTGCCCAACGGGTGTCGCCATGCCGAGGTCCTTGACAAGCGCAAGGGCATAGGATGCATCCTTGGCGCGCAAGACATTGGTGAAGTGGATGTTTTCGTGATGATTGCCGCTGACCATGCCAGGAACCGTCATAAGGCCGGACCCACTGGCATTTGCACCGATGGCAAAGGTATCGGCAACGGTTTGACCATCAAGCCCTGCCTTTTGCGCGACCGCAACCAATTCGGCAGCAGCGGCGATATGAACAGCGCCGAGCAAGTTGTGCATCAGCTTGTAAACCGTGCCAGACCCGATCGGGCCGAAATGAATGGTCTTTTTGCCGGTGTCATTGAGGATCGGGGTGATGCGATCAAGGGTTTCAGGCGCGGCCCCGATCAAAAAGATGGTGTTGCCGGCTTCAACATCGGCGGGAATGCCCGTTACCGGGCTATCAACATATCGAACACCAGCGGCCTCGATTGTTTTTGAAAGCTCAAGCACAAAGCCGTGTGACAGGGTGGAGCATTCAATCGCAATGCTGTCTTTTCGCATGGCGGCAAGCGCACCATCATCGCCCAGCCAAACAGATCGTGCTGCTGCGTCATCAGACATAAATGAAATCACGGTATCGACATCTTTGGCGGCCATTGCCGGTGTGTCGCAGGCGACCGCGCCAAGGGTAACAAGCGGTTCAAGCTTGGCTTTGTTTCTGTTCCAGACCTTGACGTCATACCCCTTTGAAAGCAGGCGTTTGATCATCGCCGATGCCATGCGGCCAGCGCCAAGAAAGCCGATTGTGTGGGCCATCATTATTCCCTTGGATCTATTCGGATAAAAGAAAACGGTCTGCCGTGATGGCAGACCGTGAAAATGTGTCAGGGTGGTCTGCGATCAGATCAGGACAAGCTCACTTTGACATACTCGCCCGGTGCCGGGCCAATGACCTTAAGCTTGCCATCGCCCGGTTTGCGGGCATCGACCTTGCCACCGGCACGACGGCCGACCCAGTTTTGCCAATCGGTCCACCAGGATCCTTCATGCTGGGCGGCCTTGGCCATCCAGTCATCCGGGTTGGCCGGATTGCGATTGTACGTCCAATAGCAATATTTCTTGGCCGCAGGCGGGTTGACCACACCGGCAATATGGCCCGATGCCGAGAGGACGAATTTGACCTGGCCGGACATTAATTGCGTACCGGCATAGGTTGCCTGCCAAGGTGCGATATGGTCTTCGCGGGTTGACAGGAAATAGACCGGGATTTTGATGTCACGCAGATCAATCGGTTCGCCAAAGATCTTGATGCCGCCCGGTTCACGCAACAGGTTCTTGTTATACATATTGCGCAAATAGAAGCTGTGCATTGCCTTGGGCATGCGGGTGGAATCGGAGTTCCAGTACAGCAGATCAAACGGGAACGGATCCTTGCCCAGCATGTAGTTGGATACAACAAACGACCAGATCAGATCATTGGCGCGCAGCATGTTAAACGACATCGACATATCGCGCCCGTCAAGGTAGCCCTCTTTGGACATCTTGTGTTCAAGGCTTTTGATCTGTTCGTCATCAACAAAGACCGAAAGTTCGCCCGACTTTTCAAAATCGGTCAGCGTGGTCAGGAAGGTCGCGGATTTAACCCGGTCATCCCCTGTTTTCGCCATATAGGCCAATGTCGAGGCCAGAAGTGTGCCGCCAAGGCAATAGCCGATGGCATTGACTTCTTTCTCGCCGGTGGCCTGTTCGATCATGTCAAGGGCGGCAAGAACGCCTTCCTTGGCGTAGTCTTCAAACGATTTTTCGGCAAGTTCGCTGTCCGGGTTAACCCAGGACAGTACAAAGACCGTGTGGCCCTGATCAACGGCCCATTTGATGAAGGAGTTTTCCGGGCGCAGATCAAGAATGTAGTATTTGTTGATCCATGGCGGGACGATCACAAGCGGGCGTTTTGCAACCTTGTCGGTGCTTGGCTTGTATTGCAGAAGTTCCATCAACGGCGTTTTGCCGACCACTGATCCTTCGGTGGTGGCGACATTTTCGCCAACCTTGAAGGCATCAAGATCGGTCATGCGGATTTGCAGTTTACCCTTGCCGCGTTCAAGGTCTTCCAGAAGGTTTTGCAAGCCCTTAAGCAGGTTTTCGCCACCAGATTCGATTGTGGTCCGTATGACTTCCGGGTTGGTCATCAGGAAGTTGGTCGGTGAAATCGCATCGACGAATTGGCGGGTGTAAAATTCGACTTTCTGGGCGGTTTTATCGTCAAGCCCGTCCACATCGTGGACAACGTTTTGCATCCATTGGGATGACAGGAGATATGACTGCTTGATGAAATCAAACAGTTCATTGTTTTCCCATGCCTCGTCACGGAATCGACGATCCCCCTTTTGCGGGGAGACAACCGGTTCGGCTTCTTCGCCCATCATACGCAGGGTGGTGTTGTGCCACAGCGTATAATATTGCTGCCAAAGCTCCATCTGGGCTTCGACCAGCTTGACCGGGTTTTGCATCATGTGCGTGGTCAATTCGGCAAAGGCAGAGCCGATATTCAGCGGGTCCGGGTCGGATATTTCCGGATCTTCTGCCTGCTTTGCCAGGAATTCAGACACAAGTCGTTGACTTTTCTCAGCAATCTCTGCCATAGCGGCAGAGAGCTTTTCGGGATCCGGATGTTTGTTTTCAGTTTCGATGGCCTGTTGATCGCTCATGGGGCATTCCCTTATGATACCGCCGCGGATACAAGGTAACTTCAGAACATTTTTGCGTCTTTGCAATATCGCAAGACTTTTGACGTTCTATGTTCCGGGTATCCGATTGACGTTCCGGGTTGAAACTTTGCTTGATCCCAAGCTTATCATGGCCTTAGCCTAGCGCGTCGTTTAGGGGTAGTACAAGAATTATAAGGTGACGTTTTTGCGGATTGATTTAATGCAGACGTCGTCCAACTGAATTTGGAGCAGCGAAAAGAAATGGGCGTTCTGAAATCGACCACCGGGCAGGGGGCTTGGCAGGAGACTGCAAGGGGGAAGCTGCGGGTATTGCTGCAGACGGGCTCGGCCCTGGCTGTGGTGCTGACACTTGGCGCCTGTTCTTCGGTTCCCGATGCGATCAATCCGGTCGAGTGGGGCAAATCCGTCGGAGACATGTTTGATGGCGAAGATGAAGAGCGCGCCGTCAAATCCGACGAAGCCATTCCGGGTGAGGATGGCGAGTACCCGAACCTTTCCGACACGCCCGCCAAACCGGTTGTCACCGGCGATGCAGAACGTGATGCACTGGTTGCCGGCCTGGCCGCAGACCGCCAGAATGCCCAGTATGAACAGGGTGGCCGCCGTCAAAGCAGCCCGCCTGTGAACGCGCTGCAAGCCGCACCGGCTGCACCGGCGTCGCAACCCGCGATCAATCCGGCACCGACAACACCGGTTTCCAGCAGTTCGATGGCCGATACCGGCAGTACTGCCGCGGCAGCTGCAACCACGAGCGCGGTCACCTCTGCGCCAAGCGGCTCCAAGATTGCCGACGAATGGAATGCAAAATCCCCGTCCAGTGGCCCGGTCCCGACGTCAGAAGCCCCGCCTGCAGCACCGACTGCGGCCCAGGGTGATGATGCCCGGGCGCAGCAGCTGGCAGCCTATGAGGCAGCACAGGCAGCGCAGAGTGGACAGTCTGCACAGCAGACGGGTGCGGGTGCTCCTGTATCGTCTGGTGATCCGGTCATGGATCAGTATCAGCGTCGTCTGGCCGAAGGTCAGGGCGTCTTTGCCAACGAACCGGCGCCAGTGCAGACGCAGGAATTTGATTATTCGATGTATTCCGATAATGGTTCGGTGATCGTCGATGAAAGCCAGTTGGGCGGGGCGGAGCCGATGTATGGCGACTCCGCATCTTATGACATGACGGTCACCAATGATGCCCTGGCATCACGCCTTGGCGTGCAGTCGATCGATCAGGCCGGCCCGGCTGTCAGTGAAGTCCAGATCGCACAGATCCAGTTCGCGCACGGTTCGACCAACCTTGGTGGTGCAGATTACAACGTTCTTGAACAGGTTGCCGCAACCTGGCAGCAGACCAGCGGCTTTATCCGCGTGATTGGTCATGCATCAATGCGTACCGGCAATATGTCGCTTGAACAGCACCTGGCGGTAAATCGCCGTGTGTCCGAAGGCCGTGCTGCGGCCGTCGTGTCGCGTTTGATTGAGCTTGGCGTCAATCCGAATGCAATCTTTGTCGGGGCGGATGGCTCGGCCGATCCGCGCTACTACGAAGGCGTTCCGGCGGGCGAAGCCGGCAACCGTCGTGTCGAGATTTATCTGGATTACTGATCACGTCGATCAGAACAGTTCAGAACCAAACAGCAAAACGCGGAGGGAGAAATTCTTCCGCGTTTTTTTGTGTTTGGAGCGTCGGGCGTGCCGAAATGGTCGGGTTTTTGCCGTCAGCCTGACGTCACCCAGTCCTTTCGGTGCCGTAAAACGCATTTATGCGTATTTTCCGCGCATTAATTCGTTGAGTATGATTTCAAGAAAAGGTACATCCTTCGAATTGTACGCTATTAATGGCCTGAATATCGGGCCTAAACGCAACTTTCGAGAAATCGAGGATATGCTTTTCGCATAAAATTCGAATTTCAGTGATTTAACGAGGAAACAGGATAATGTCGCAGGACTTCCACCGCATAAAACGTCTACCGCCTTATGTATTCGCAGAAGTAAATGCGATGAAGGCGGCGGCGCGGCGAGCGGGGGAGGACATTATCGATTTCGGCATGGGCAACCCGGACCCGGCAACCCCGCAGCATATCGTCGACAAGCTGGTTGAAACGGTTCAGAACCCGCGCACCCATGGCTATTCGATGTCGCGCGGCATTCCCGGCCTGCGCAAGGCATTGGCGGCCTATTACGGACGTCGTTTTGGTGTTGATATTGATCCGGAAACCGAAACCGTTGTGACCCTTGGTTCCAAGGAAGGTTTGGCAAACCTGGCTGCGGCGATCACAAGCCCCGGCGATATTTTTTTGGTGCCCAACCCGTCCTATCCGATCCATGCATTCGGCTTCATCATTGCCGGGGCCGCATTGCGCCATATCCCGATTGGTCACGATGATCAGGGGACGTTCAATACCGAAAGCTTTATGGATCAGCTTCATCGCGCGGTGAAACACTCGGTCCCGAAACCAAGTGCGGTGGTCCTGAACTTCCCGGCCAACCCGACCGCCCTTGTGGTGGATCTGGCGTTCTATCAGGAAGTTGTCGATTTCTGCCGCAAGCATGAAATCTATGTGCTCTCAGATATTGCCTATTCCGAGATCTATTTTGATGGCAATCCGCCGCCCTCGATCCTGCAGTGCAAGGGTGCAAAGGATATCGCCGTTGAATTCTATTCGCTGTCGAAAACCTATTCGATGGCGGGTTGGCGTATCGGTTTTGCCACCGGCAATAAAAAGCTGATCAACGCACTGACCCGCATCAAGTCATACCTTGATTATGGCGCATTTACCCCGGTTCAGGTGGCGGCAACCGCCGCCCTTAATGGTCCGCAGGATTGTGTCGAGGAATTCAGGAACCTGTACCGCGAACGCCGGGATATCTTCATCGAAGGGGCGCAAAGTGCCGGTTGGGAAATCCCGAGCCCGGCGGCAACCATGTTTGCCTGGGCGCCGATCCCAGATGCCTTTGCCGAACTGGGATCGCTTGATTTTTCCAAGCTTCTTTTGCAGGAAGCAGGCGTTGCCGTGGCACCGGGGCTTGGCTTTGGCGAGTATGGCGATCGTCATGTGCGTATCGCGCTTGTGGAAAACAAGCACCGCATTCGTCAGGCCAATCGCAACATCAAACAGTTCTTTGCCAAATGCCCCGATGCAGAATCTGCACGTGAACTGTTGAAGAAATCCGTCTGATATCTCATAAAGCATTCTGTGTTTCGCCCGGGACATGTCCCGGGCGTTCTGTTATCAGGGCGCAGTGATCTTTTTTGATCACGGGCGGAGCCAAAGATGTAACCACGCGACAAGGAGTTATCGTGAAAGACGTCGTCAAAATCGGTGTGGCAGGCCTTGGTACGGTCGGTGCCGGAACCGTTAAACTGCTGAGTGAACATCGCGACCTTCTGACAGACCGTTCGGGTCGCCAGATTGTCGTCACAGCGGTATCGGCGCGTGATCGAACTCGCGATCGTGGTTTTTCCACCGAAGGCCTGACCTGGTATGATGATGCACGTGATCTTGCCGCGGACAAGGATATCGACATCCTCGTCGAACTGATCGGCGGATCAGATGGCATTGCCTATGACACCTGCAAGGCCGCCCTTGAAAACGGCAAGCACGTTGTGACCGCCAACAAGGCGCTGATTGCGCTTAAGGGGGCGGAACTTGCGCGGATTGCCGATGCCAACAATGTCACCATCGCCTATGAGGCGGCGGTTGCTGGCGGTATCCCGGTGATCAAGGCATTGCGTGAAGGTTTGGCTGGTAACGAGATTTCGCGCGTGACCGGCATTTTGAACGGCACGTGTAACTACATCCTGACCACCATGCGTGAACAGGGTCGCGACTTTGCCGACGTTCTGGCAGAGGCACAAAAACTTGGCTATGCCGAAGCCGATCCGACCTTTGATGTCGATGGCATTGATGCCGCGCATAAGCTTGCGATCCTGGCGAGCCTCGCCTTTGGGGTCGAAGTCGACTTTGACGCGGTTGCGGTCGAAGGCATCCGCAGTGTGTCAGCGCTTGATATCCAGCTTGCTGAAGAACTTGGTTATCGCATCAAGTTGCTTGGTATCGCCAAACAGACGGCCGAGGGCATCGAGCAGCGCGTTTCCCCGGTGATGGTCGATCGTGCGACCCAGATTTCCAAGGTCGAAGGCGTCTTTAACGCGGTCGCCCTTGAAGGGGACTATGTCGGTCCGGTGGTGCTTCAGGGCCGCGGGGCGGGCGAACGTCCGACGGCATCGGCGGTAGTTGCCGACATCGTCGATATCGCGGCCGGTCGTGCGGCACCGGTGTTTGGTCTGCCGGCTGATCGCCTTAAGAAAAACGTGCGTGCGTCGCTCGAAAAGCATGTTGGCGCCTATTACCTGCGCCTGATGGTGTGGGATCGCCCGGGTGTCATGGCCGAGGTGACCGCAACCCTTGCCAAGCATGGGGTGTCGATGGCGTCCATGATCCAGCATGGCCGGGCCGAAACCGAAGGCGGCGTTGTGCCGGTGGTCATCGTCGCGCACGAAACGACTGAGTCCGCCATGTCGGGTGCGGTGAATGATATTGCAGCGTTCGAAAGCAATTCACAGCCGCCGGTTCTGATGCGGATTGAAAGCTTCGCATCTTAACAAAATGAACAACACATATTCGCCCCGTATCTGCCATGATGCGGGGCGATGTTGTATAGCTCGGACAGAAAATCGAGCATAAAAATAAAAAGACAACAATGAGATGGGGCCCCCAGACCCCACATCAGCAATACGAGGAAGAAGATATGGATCGAAATCTTGCGCTTGAAACGGTTCGCGTAACCGAGGCGGCGGCACTTGCGTGCTCTGGCCTGATGGGACGCGGCGACGAAAAGGCAGCCGATCAGGCCGCCGTTGACGCCATGCGCAATGCGCTTAACAGCATGGATATCAAAGGCACGGTCGTGATTGGCGAAGGCGAACGCGACGAAGCCCCGATGCTGTTTATCGGCGAAGAAGTTGGCTCCGGTGAAGGCCCGGAAATCGATATCGCGCTTGATCCGCTTGAAGGCACGACCATTTGTGCGACCGGTGGTCCCAACTCTTTGGCCGTCGTTGCCATGGCCGAAAAGGGCGGGTTCCTCAATGCGCCGGACACGTACATGGAAAAGATTGCCGTTGGCGGTGGTCTTCCGGATGATGTTGTCGACCTTGACGCCAGCCCGGCCGAAAACCTCAAAAGCCTTGCCAAGGCAAAGGGTTGTGATGTTGCTGATCTGGTTGTGTGTATTCTTGATCGCCCGCGCCATCAGGAAATCATTGCCAAAACCCGCGAAGCCGGTGCACGCATCATGCTGATCGGGGATGGCGACGTTGCCGGTGTGATCGCGACTTCGCAGAAAACCTCGGGCATTGATCTTTACATGGGTACCGGTGGCGCGCCGGAAGGTGTCCTGGCCGCAGCGGCCCTTCGTTGCATCGGTGGTCAGTTCCAGGGGCGTCTTGTTTTCCGCAACGATGACGAAATCGCGCGCGCGAAAAAATGGGGCATCGAAGACCTGACCCGCAAATACAAGCTGACCGAACTTGCCAAGGGCAATGTCATGTTTGCCGCGACCGGTGTGACCGATGGCGCGATGTTGCGCGGCGTGCGTCGTTTTGCCAATGGGGCCGAAACCGAAAGCATCGTGATGCGTTCGCAATCCGGTACCGTACGTTATGTCCGCGCAGTGCACGATTTCAGCCGGAAAATCTGGTACAAATAAGCGATCAGTTCTCAAATTTCGAAAAGGGAGTGCCTTGATGTAATTCTCGGCACTCCCTTTTTTCGTTTAATGGCTTGCAGGGGCAGGTGGACTGCGTTACATCCTCCGCCCCCCTGTGACCAACACCAAATCCCGGAGCCTGCCTGATGTCGGAAATTATTGCCCTTGATTTCGGAACGACGAACTCTGTTCTTGCCGTGGCAGACAGTGCAGGAAACGTGCAATCCGCCACGTTCGAGGTCGGCACCAAAAGCTTCGATACCTATCGGACCATTCTGTATTTCTGGGAAGATCAGGATCTGAAGGCGCCGAATGCGCCAACCCACACCAAAAGCTGCTCCGGCCCGTTCGCGATTGAGGAATACCTTAAGGAAAGCCACGATTGCCGCCTGATCCAGTCGATGAAATCCTATCTGGCGGCCAAGGATTTTGAGGGCACGGATATCTTCGGGACCAACTATTCCATTGAAGATCTGATTGGTACGTTCCTGACACAGATCCATCACTTCGCGCAGCACAGCCTTGGTTGGCTGGGGCAGCGGGTGATTTCCGGGCGTCCGGTGGCGTTTGCGGGTAATAATCCGGACAATGACTTTGCCGAAATGCGCTTGCGCGCTGCGTATGAGCAGGCCGGTTTTGATGTCGAGGCCATGGTGTTCGAACCATTGGCGGCATCTTACTATTACGGCCGCGAACTGGATAAACCCGAAACTGTTCTTGTCGCCGACTTTGGCGGTGGTACCAGTGACTTTTCGCTGATCCGCTTTACGCCGGGATTGGGCATTCGCGGGGTGCAGCCGCTCTCGCACACCGGTCTTGGTGTTGCAGGCGACCGGTTTGATTATCGCATCATCCAGAAGGCCGTCTGGCCACGTTTGGGCTTTGGATCGGAATACAAATCCATGGGCGCGACCCTGCCGGTTCCGCGGCAATATTACACGGCGTTTTCGCGCTGGCACGAACTGGCCATGATGAATCAACCCAAAACCATCAACGAAATCAAAGGCCTGATCAGGTCAGCGACCAAGCCCGATGATATCGAGGATCTGGTAGCGATCATCGAAGACGAAATGGGTTTCCACCTCTATCAGTCGGTGTCAAAGGCCAAGGCAGAGCTTTCTGAAAAGGACAGCACCATATTGCAATTCGCCCATGGTGGAGTGGAGATCGAAGAAAAACTGACCCGTGCCGATTTCGAAACCTCGATTGCACCCGACATGGCCGAGATCGAACTGGCGGCCAAGAACTGCCTTGATCAGGCCGGTGTCGATGCACGGGACGTCTCAA
Source organism: Thalassospira indica (assembly GCF_003403095.1). Taxonomy (NCBI): domain Bacteria; kingdom Pseudomonadati; phylum Pseudomonadota; class Alphaproteobacteria; order Rhodospirillales; family Thalassospiraceae; genus Thalassospira; species Thalassospira indica. Next base: position 2,292,479 of record NZ_CP031555.1, read on the forward strand.
AGGTCTTCATGACCGGCGGCACATCCTATGTCCCGGCGGTGCGCAAGCTGTTCGAAGATCGCTTTGGCAAGGACCGCATCGAAATCGGCCAGCCGTTCCTGTCGGTGGCACTCGGGTTGGCCCTGATCGCGGCGGACGAAGGCATCGTCTGATCAACAGGCAAAGTCGCCGCCGCACTGAACCGACAGCAACACAACTGCTAGAATGAGAAGCCCGATGGCAAGGCCGCTGAGCCCATAAAGCCAGATCGATTTCGGGTGGCGTTTGAATACCCATGGAAGAATGCCACCCATAAGGCAGAGCACCGGAAATGCCAAGACGCTGAAAAACAGGAACTGGGTGTAGATATTTTCATCTGATCCCGGTGCGTCAAACATCATTGGTGAAAACATCACCATTGGCATCGACATCACGGCAGCAAGTACGGACAGGATGGTTAATCCGATCCTGAGACCTTTTTTGTGGGGCATTGCGCGTATCCATTTTTGTTATCGCACCAGTTTGCACAGCTTTGCCGCGCAGGCAAATGGTGTGATGCAGCAAAATGTTTTTCACAATACGAAATCGATGCTTCTTTTTAAGCGTTGGGTTCAGACTTATCTTGAAAGCCAAAGGGCCGAACATTGTTCGTGATAAAAGCCCGCTCTTGTATCCTGGGAGGATCATGATGAGTTCAGAAAGCGACGCACATGTGATTGAACGCCTGACGGGGCAGATCCTGCCTGCAATGGGGTTGTCCGCAACCAACGACACATCTGTTGATTTGTCGACATTGCCGGGCCGCACAGTTGTCTATGCCTATCCGCGCACGGCAGAGCCCGGCGTGCCGTCACCGGAAGGCTGGAATGAAATTCCCGGTGCCAAGGGGTGTACGCCGCAATCCTGTTCGTTCCGTGATCACGCCTCGGAATTGCGTGCGGTCGGGGTGGAAAACCTGTTCGGGCTTTCAAGCCAGACAACCGATTATCAAAAAGAAGCAGCTGAGCGCCTTCATCTGCCATTTGCCTTGCTGTCGGATGCGGATCATCGCTTTAAGGAAGCCATGGCAATGCCGGATTTTGAAGCCGATGACATGCGCCTGTTCAAGCGGCTGACCATGGTCATTGATGATGGCAAGATCACCAAGGTGTTCTATCCCGTCGATGATCCCGCCGCAGACGCCGAGAACGTTTTGAAATGGTGCGGCGAAAACCCGGTCGGCTAGGGATTGCCAACTCTCGGCGCGGTTTGATCGATTGGTAAAATATCCGGTTTCAGACCGCCCGAGATTGCGCTATTCCATAGGGCATGACAGAGCATTCACAAGAAACCACCTTTATGGGCATTGAGCGATCCGTCACCGGCAAATGGTGGCGTGAACGCGCAAATGACGAACGATTGGCAACGACGATTGCCCAGCGTTTTGGCGTGCCCGAAATTGTTGGCCGGGTAATGGCCGCGCGCGGCATTGACCTTGATGACGCCGAAAGTTTCCTGTCCCCGACACTACGTGATCTGATGCCCGATCCATCCAGCTTGCAGGATATGGACAAGGCCGCCGCCCGCATTGCCGATGCGATTGAGGCGGGCGAGGGGATTGCGGTATTTGGCGACTATGACGTTGATGGCGCGACTAGTACGGCGTTGTTGAAACGGTTTTTCCGCGCCATTGGTGTTGATGTTCCTGTCCATATTCCCGATCGCATGAAAGAGGGCTATGGCCCGAATGCGCCCGCCCTTCTGGAGCTGCAGCGCAAGGGTGCCAAGCTAATCCTGACGGTTGATTGCGGGGTGACCGCCTATGCGCCGTTACAAGAAGCCCGCGATGCCGGGATCGAAATCATTGTTGTCGACCACCACGCAGCAGAGCCGGAATTGCCGCCTGCGGTCGCGGTTGTGAACCCCAATCGGCTCGATGATGAAAGCGGGCTTGGGCATCTTTGTGCGGCGGGTGTGGCGTTTCTGGTCTGTGTGGCGTTGTTGCGCGAATTGCGCAATCGCGGCTGGCTTGAAAAGAAGGGCGTTCGCGCACCCGATTTGCGCAACTGGCTTGATCTGGTAGCGCTTGGTACGGTGTGTGATGTGGTGCCGTTGCGCGGATTGAACCGGGCGTTTGTGACCCAGGGCCTTAAGGTGATGAAGCACCGATCCAATGTCGGCATGACATCACTTGCCGATATTGCCGGCGTCAACGAGGTGCCGAGTGCCTATCATCTGGGTTATGTCCTTGGGCCGCGTGTGAATGCCGGTGGGCGCGTTGGCGAGAGTTTTCTGGGCACCACCCTGCTTTCGGGCGAGAACCCCGCAGAGGCGCAGGATATCGCCCGCAGGCTTGATGAATATAATCGTGAACGCAAGGCGATCGAGGATATCGTCCTTGATCAGGCCATCAGCGCGGTCGAGGGCAAGTCAAAGGTCGGCTCCATGGTGCTGGTCGGCGGCGATGACTGGCATCCCGGCGTGATCGGTATTGTCGCAAGCAGGCTTAAGGATCGCTATCACGTGCCATCGCTTGTGATGGGCAAGGTTGACGGCGTCTATAAGGGATCTGCGCGATCTGTGCGCGGGATTGATCTGGGCGATGCGATCATTGCGGCCCGTCAAGCCGGGCTTCTGATCAATGGTGGCGGGCACCATATGGCGGCGGGCTTTACGCTTGATCCCGAAAAGCTTGAGGCGTTCGAGGCCTTCCTTGAGGAACGCTTTGCCAAGATCATTGCCGAAAACGATATCCGCCCGACCATCACGGTCGACGGGGCGCTTCATGCCAAGGGCGCGACACTTGAGCTTATCGACTCACTTGAAAAGCTGGGGCCTTTTGGTGCGGGCAATGCCGAGCCCCGATTTGCCTTTGTTGATTGCCGGGCGGTCAAGGCCGATGTTGTCGGACAGGATCATGTGCGCTGTATCCTGACCGGGTCAAACGGGCAGGGGCGGCTTAAGGCGATTGCGTTCAGATGCCTTGATAATGATATGGGACAGACCCTGATCAAGCATGGTGGACGCCCGTTGCATGTTCTGGGGCATTTGCGCCGCGATAGCTGGCAGGGGCGTGATGGTGTGCAGCTGATCATTGACGATGTGGCCTTGCCGGTCTAGCGACGTGACCCCGGGCAGGGCAGCTATGATGCTGCAAATGCTTGCCGTTATGGTTTGATCAGACTAATCCTGAAGGCACCATGACACAAAATTCGCGCCCCACACCCACCTCTGCGACGCCCAAGCATGGCCTCGGATCGTTTTTGATCGTTCTGATGCCGATCATGCTGGCCTTTTCGCTTAGTCAGTTTTTCCGTTCTGCCCAGGCGCTACTTGCCGGGCCGCTGCGTGAACAGCTTGCCGTTACACCCGAACAGCTTGGCCTGATATCAGGCAGTTTCCATTTTGCCTTTGCCTTGATGCAGATCCCGGTTGGGGTGCTGCTCGACCGGTATGGACCGCGCCTGACCAACGGGTTTTTGACCATGGTCACCGTGGCGGGCGTCTTTATCTTTGCCAATGCGCAAAGTGTGCTGGGCCTGATGGCAGGCCAAGCGGTGATTGGCGTTGGCTGTTCGGCGGCCTTCATGTCGGCACTGGTTCTGGCCGCGCGCTGGACCGCCCCCGAAAAGTTCGCCACCGCATCCGGACTGATCGTTTCGTTCAGTTTGATGGGTGTTCTGGCCTCGGCAACGCCGCTTGCCACACTGGTTGAGGCCTATGGCTGGCGGGCGGTTTATTACGGCCTTGCCGGCATTGCGTTGATTGCGGTGGTGCTTGACTTCATTCTGGTCCGCGACAACCCGCCGGGCCATGCAACCCATGCCCAGCGCGGCGAAAGTGTCGGTGATGTCCTGCGCGGCATGGTGTCGGTCTGGTCAAACCGGCAGGTCTGGTTGCTGTCGGGTGTGGCGTTTTTCAGCTATCCGACGATCCTGACAGTCCGTGGCCTGTGGGGTGGGCCTTATTTGCATGACGTGTTTGATCTGGGCGCGGTCGAGGTTGGCAATATCCTTCTGGTGATGACGATTGGCATGATCATTGGTCCGCCGACCTACGGGCAACTGTCGCGCATGATGCCTGATAATACCCGTGGCCTGATCGTCTTTGCTGTGCTGGTCGGGGCGGTTGCCTGCCTGTTGCAGGCCTTTATCGGGCCAATGGGCACCGGCATCGCCATGGTTTTGATGTTGCTGCACGGCTTCCTAGGCAGCAGTGCGACGCTTAATTACGCCGCATCGCGCAAGGCGGTCGCCGAACATCAGATTGGCCGCGCACTGACCACGATTAATCTCGCGACGTTTGGCGGTCTGTTCGTCCTGCAAGGCATTGCCGGGTTGATTGTCGGGTATTATGGGGCCGACCCGGATACTGGTTACAAGGCGATGTTTGTCTTTTTGGGCTGTGGTCTCGCTGTGGCTGGGATCAGTTTCTGGATTGGAACCCGACGCCGTAGCCAATAAACCGTCTGGTTAAACAGTGTGCCAAGGTTTTTCAGTATTTGGTCGGGAATGGCATCATTTACGCCAAGGGATTAAAAAAAACGTCACAGGGGCGAAAAAGCCGCTTGACCTGACCCCACCCAATCGCTAAAAACCGGCCTCGTTAACGCGCTGCGTCCCCTTCGTCTAGAGGCCTAGGACACCGCCCTTTCACGGCGGCAACAGGGGTTCGAATCCCCTAGGGGACGCCACTCGTTAACATAGACTGACTTCGATTGGTGCGTATGTGTCCCCTTCGTCTAGAGGCCTAGGACACCGCCCTTTCACGGCGGCAACAGGGGTTCGAATCCCCTAGGGGACGCCACCAACCGAAAGTCACGACATTCGCACATAAATGCTTGTGCCTGTGTCCCCTTCGTCTAGAGGCCTAGGACACCGCCCTTTCACGGCGGCAACAGGGGTTCGAATCCCCTAGGGGACGCCATATTTTCCAAATATAAATCAATATGTTGCCGCGCAAATGTCGCGCCGTGCATCATTTGTCTTTTCTGCGATTTCGTTTCTAGAAACGGAATTTGTGTTGGCGTGGTGCCATCTTTTTGTGCTGTCGATAACGCCGTGTCAGGCTTTCGCGCAATTGTTCGGCAGTCGGGCGGGGCAGGTCGATCACCGTGCGCGGGGCTTCTGGTGTGGTTGCGTCTGACTGCGCGGCATCATCGGTGATGGCGGCGATATCACCGGCAAACAAATCAACCGGATCGGCCATGTCGGCGTCGTAAAGGTCGGTGACCCCGACGCCAAGCAACCGATAGCGTGTGCCATCGATTTCCTTTTTAAGCAGGGTCAGGGCGGCATCCAGAATGACGTCTTCGCGCAAGGTCGGATAGGTCAGGCGCATGTTGCGGGTGCGGAGCTTGAAGTCCGATGATTTCAGTTTGAGGATCACGGTATGCCCCGCGATTTCCTTGCGCGCCAGATCGCGGGCGACCCGCGATGTCAGGCGGGTGGCGATCTCAGAAAGCTCGGACAGGCTTGAGATATCTTCGTTGAAGGTGGTTTCCGAAGACAGGCTTTTGCGTTCCGTGCTTTGCTCCACACGCCGGTTATCTTCACCGCGCGAGAAGTAAAAGAACCGCTTGCCGATGCTGCCATATCGGCCCTGAAGGGTATGGATGTCCATTTCCTGCAGTTGCCCGATGGTTGTAACGCCATCTGCGTGCAGTTTGCGCTCCATCGCGGGCCCTACCCCCCACATCATGCGCACTGGCTTGTCGGCCAGGAAATCAAGCGCCTCACGCCGACCGATCATGGAAAAGCCAAACGGCTTGTTAAGGTCGGATGAAATCTTGGCAAGAAACTTGTTATAGGAAAGCCCGATCGAAACGGTAATGCCGACTTCGCGTTTGATCGTCGCCTGAAGATCAATCAGGCATTCCGCCGCTGATTTGCCATGGGTTTCCATGGCGTTTGACAGGTCCATAAAGGCCTCGTCAATCGACAGCGGTTCGATATCGGGGGTGAGCGCGCGCATCATGTCGCGAATGCGATAGCCTTCGCGCTGATACTTTTTCATATCGGACTTCAAAAACACCGCATCAGGGCAGAGTTCCCGTGCCTTGAACGCAGGCATGGCGGACCGCACACCATATTTGCGCGCAACATAACAGCATGTCGCAACAACACCACGATGACCGCCGCCAATGATGACAGGCTGATCGATCAGTTCCGGTCGATCACGCTTTTCGATCGAGGCATAAAAGGCATCGCAATCAAGATGACCAATCGAGAGCTCCGGCAGTTCCGGGTGGGCGATGGCGCGCTTGCAGGAACAGACCGGGCAGGGCACATAGGACCCGCTACCGCTTTTGGGGAGCGGTCGGTCAAGATGCAGTCGCCATTTGTGATGGCAATCCGGGCACAGCGCGTACAACATGATTATGTGTACTGCTTTTGTTCCCGTTTTGCCAAGGGGTGAAATGAAGGTGGTCGCCGGTAGACCAAGGCTCCTGACCGGTTTGTCAGGAGGATGTCTGGCGACTGTCGGTTATCGCGTCGGCTTGTCGTCGGTTGGTCTTGTCGGCGCAGGTCTGACGGGCTTTTTGGCGTCGCGCTTGGCGCGGCGCTGGCGGGCGATCATGTTGTCGATGTAGCGCCCCTGGAACAGGGTGATGCCAAGCGACTGGCCGAACTTGATCGCGGTGGGCGAATCACAGCGGCACAGGATCACACGTTCCCGGCCGGAGTTCTTCACCAGGCTGTCCATTTCCGAGTATTTTTTGCGGATGACATTATCGGTCATCTCTTCGCGCCATGCGACCTTGATGAAGTCTGCCTTAAGGCGTTTACGATCAACAAAGGACAGGGCTTCAACCGTCAGGTTGTCGATCAGGATGCGATAGCCGCGTTCATGGAAATCGTCACGCACACTGAGATAGGTTTCAAGGTTCGAAAACAGATCAACCTGATTAAGCTCGATGATCACGTTGCCCTGCCAGTTGCGGCGCACCGTTTCGTCAAACTTGTCAAAATCCTTCGACGTCAGAGTGCCAAGATTGAGGTTGATCGAGAACGAACTTGCATGCGTCTTGAAGGTCCGCTTGCACAGGTAGTTCAGCATGCGTTTGTCGAGTGTCTCGGTCATGTGCTGGAACAGCCAGCGGTTTGACGCCAGATCAATATTGGGCATCAGCGCGTTGCGCAGATCGGTGATCGAGACAAAGAACTCGTCAAATACTGGATGCAGTTCCTTGGAACTGCCATGCGCAAAGACACAGACCGGTTGCTGGCGAATATGTTCGGACAGATCGGCTGTGTGAATGGTTTCTTCAAGTTCGCCGAGGTTCTCGGCCGTGATCGGGTTCAGGACGTTGTTGTCTTTTTCACGCTGGATCGCGCTGCGCATGTTCAGGCTTTTCTGAAGCTTTTTTGCGCGCTCATCAAGGTGCTGACACAGCAACAGGAATTCCTGGAACTCGGTATTGAGGTTGTACCAGGTGCAAAAACCGGTTTCCTCGCTGTCGTCCTGTGACAGCGGATCATCGCGGAACAGATAGCGCAGCGTATCAACAGCCGGTTCGACATCGGCAATCGATTTGTCTTTCCAGACAAAGATCAGATCATTGTTGGTCAGAACAAAGATACGGCCGACATAGAGTTTGACATAGCTTTCAAAGGTATTGGTCGCAACGCGGATATGATAATCGCGGCGATGGAACGGCTTTAGGCGCGACAGGTGAATATGTACAGCCCGGTGCCCGTATTTACGGGTCTCCAGCCGTTGCACATAATCCAGCAACAGGTATTCCTGAAGGGCCTGTTGGCCATATTGCTGCGGTTCAATCACGCCGAAACCCCTGAAAGAGAAAACGTTTTTTTGAGTGGTTATTTGCCGGTTGAATACACCGAAGACCGAAGTCTGATCAAATCATAATGTTCTGAAGGTCTGGTTAATGGTTGAGACACTCACTTTAGCACTATTCTATGTATAGAAACTATACGTATGGCAGGACAAGTGTCGCGTCAAAAACAGTGATTAATTTGCTTTAACGAATTGTTGGCAAGCAGGGTGCAAAATCAAGGCTGTATGGGGGAAGTCCATGCCGGGTTTTGCTGGAATATGAACTGGCACTACAGCATGATTTCCGAAACGGGTTTTATGGAATAGGGGATTGGCGCCATGCAGGTATCCGCAAAGCGGACCGGGAACTGGCTGAAAATCGGCAAGGGTATTGCTGTGATCGGTATGGTTTCATGGGTGTCGGCCTGTGCGCCGCTGCTGGATCAGGACTTCTGGGACGAGGCAACGTCCTTTGCCGATGACAATTATACAGCCCTTGGCCTGCAACAATTGGCCAGCGGTGACTATGCATCTGCTGAAAAACTGTTTGACGAGGCACTGCGCAAAAATCCTCAGGACGGCCATGCAATGTTGTGGCGGTCTGTCCTTTATCAAAATACCAACCGCCCGGATCGGGCGCGCGACGGGTATGAAACACTGATCGCGATGAACCCGCCCGGTACCGTTCTGATGTCTTCTGCGACGGGCACACAGCCCCGTCCGCTGCGTGATGCAGCTGAATTCAACCTGTCGCGGCTTCAGCGCGGCCTTCCCGGGTCGCTTAGTATCAATGATCAAATCATCAGCGGGCCGTCGGGCCTTGGCAATGGTGCCGCGGCTGTGGCCGCCGGTCGTGCCACAAACGCGCCTATGACGGGCAACCCGGTTTCTTCCATGACCAGCGCGTCAACCAGGCCGATGGATGTTCCGGCTGGTGCAGCCCTGTCGGCAGGGGACGAGGCAGTCGCCAAACGGTTTGCGATCTTGCGCAATCTGCAGTCCACCGGACTTGTAACGCCCGAGGAATATTCCGCCCGCCGTTCGGCAAACCTTGGTGCGTTGCTGCCCATGAGCCAACCGGCACCGTCGGCATTCTTGAATAACCCGCCGCCAGAAGGTGAGCAGGTCGAACAGCGCCTTAATCAGCTAAACCGTGCGCTTCAGATCGGTGCAATTACCGTGCAGGAACATGTTGCGGAACGCACCGCCATTCTCGATGCGTTATTGCCAGCCCAGCCGCGCCAACGCGCAACCCCGCCGCCAGCGCCGCAAGGTCTGATGGATGCGGCACGCCAGATCGCACGCATCGAAGACCTTCAGCAGATGAAGCTGGTCACACCTGATGAATTCAAGCGCGAACGTGACGCGATTGAGGCCGCCATTGTCGAACCGGCACAGGGCACGGCAATGACGCTTAATTCCGGGGAGCCGGTCCGCCGGGTCGCCACGGGTGAAAGCCGCCCGGTTCAGGCGGCTGAGGAAATGGCAAGCGCGCCTGCCGCAATGGCAAGTGGATCGAAATCCGTTCATCTGGCGTCTTATCGCAATGAGGCACAGGCAGAACGCGGCTGGCAGATCCTGAGCAGCCGCTATGGCCAACTTGCCCCGCTTCAACATGGTGTGACGCGCGCCAGCATTCCGGGCAAGGGCACCTATTATCGCCTGATGGCAACGGGGCTAAGCGATAGTGCGGCAAGTTCGCTGTGTGCGGAGCTTAAACGACGTGGCCAGTTCTGCGAGGTCAAGTAGCACTTCGGGTCCATGGACCTTATCTTAAAAGAACAGCGACAACGCCGGTGGGATCAAAATGTTGCCACCGGCGTTGTTGTCTTCAAGCTAACCTTATTCAACCGATATCGCGGTAACATGCCATGATCTTTGTCTTTAGCGATTTTGGTGTAAACGGCCCCTATAGCGGCACCATGCGGTCGGTCGTGATGCGTCATGCGCCGGATGTGCCGATCTGCGATCTGATGTGTGATGCGCCGGACCGGAACCCGAAAGCCGCAAGTTACCTACTGGCGGCCTTGACCCGCGAATTTCAGGCGGGTGATGTGGTGTTGAGTGTTGTTGATCCGGGCGTGGGTAGTGCGCGTCAGGGGCTTGTCGTTACGGCCGATGGCGTTTCATATGTCGGGCCGGATAATGGTTTGTTTGAAATGATTATACGGCGTGCCAAAAAGGTATCGATCAAGGTCATTGACTGGATGACCGATGATGCATCGGCAAGCTTCCATGGGCGGGATATATTTGCCCCGGTTGCGGCATGGGTCGCAACCGATCAGGCTTTTGCATTACATCCGATCGCACTTGATGCGCGGTTTGGCGCGGCACAGGATTGGCCCGATGAATTGGCCGAAGTGATCTATGTCGATCCCTATGGCAACCTGATGACGGGACTTTCTGCGCGTTCACTTGATGAAAAGATCACGATCAATGCGCATATCGTTTCCGGAGCGCGGACTTTCTCCGACGTGCCGGAAGGATCGGCTTTCCATTACCGCAATTCGATTGGGCTGTGCGAGATCGCGGTCAATTGCGGACGCGCCGACAAAATGATGGGCGCTGTGATCGGAAGCACTGTTGGCGTGAATTGAATATGTTACGTGCAATCGATGATTGGTTCGTAGGTATGTGATGTGATCGTTTGAAGGTGTGATAACTGGTGTTTGCGATAAGCAATCAATCCTTGAGCAGGGCTTGGTGAATGGCGATTGAGGTTAAATTCTGGGGCGTTCGTGGAAGCATTGCATGCCCATCACCTGACCATGTTGTTTATGGTGGCAATACCAGTTGCATTGAAATGCGTGTCGGCGACGAGGTCCTGATCTTTGATGCCGGGACCGGGATCCGCAACCTTGGAAAGGATCTGATCCGGCGCAATGTCACCCATGCCCATATCTTCCTGACCCATACACACTGGGATCATATCAACGGATTTCCGTTCTTTGTACCGGCCTATAACCCAAATGCTTCCTTCCGGGTCATGGCGGGGCATCTGACCCATCAGGGCGGGGTGGAGCGCGTGTTTTCGGCGCAAATGGCGGACCCGACATTTCCCGTGCCGCTGTCTGCCATGCAATCGAAGCTGACATTTGAGGATTTCAGTGTCGGGGATGAATTGCATCCCGCCGACGGTATCGTGATCAAGACGGCACCCTTGCGTCACCCCAACGGGGCGACGGCGTTTCGTGTAGAGTATGATGGCAATGCGGTGTGTTATGTGACCGATACCGAACATGATCCGGAGACCCCGGATCCGATCATTCTTGATTTCATCGAAGATGCTGATCTGGTGATTTACGATTGCACCTACACCGACGAAGAATTCCCGCAAAAAGTCGGATGGGGGCATTCTACCTGGCAGGAAGGTATTCGCCTGTGTCGGGCCGCCAATGCCAAACAACTGGCACTGTTCCATCACGATCCAGAACATGATGATGCGGCAATGACCGTTATCGAGCAAAAGGCACGCGCCACTTGGTCTGGCGCCTTTGCTGCCCGTGATGAAATGGTATTACACATCGAATAGCTGTGCCAGTTCCCGGACCTGAACTTCGGTATCAGAACACGCGTGAATATTTCGGGAAGACACGGATTTCAATCCGGCGGTTGGCTTCGCGGTTTTCCGGGATCGGTTCGCCGAAATCATTGCGGTTTGGCAATTTCGGTTTGGTATCGCCGTAAGAAATGGCGCGCATGCGTTTGCTGTCGGGATCAACGCCAAGGGCGGCAAAGAAGCGGACAACTGCGATGGCACGACCCGCCGCCAGATCCCAGTTTGTCGGGAACCGCGGTGAGTTGATCGGGCTGTCGTCGGTATGACCGGAAACTTCGACCTGAAAACCGAGATAGCGCGGTTCTTTCAGAAGATCACCGACATCCTTGAGGAACAGTACAGCATCATTGGTCAGGTTGGCTGACCCCGGTTGGAAGAACGACGCGCTGCCCATTTCCATCAAGATGCCTTCGTCATCGGTCGATACATTGACCGCACTGTCCAGCGCCATGTTGAAAACCACATCGCGCAGATCTGTTTCAAGCACCTGTGTCGGGCGCACGACTTCGCGTTTGCCGATCTGTTCGGCAATGCCGGCCTGGACCTTTTCAAACATCGGAATTTCGACCTTGGAAAAGCTGACCAGCATAACGAAAAACGCCATCAAAAGGGTGATGGCATCGGCATAGGTCGCAAGCCAATCCTCATTGACCGGTTCTTCTTCCTTGTATTGCAGGCGTCTCTTGCCGCGGGCCATGATCGATCCCCTTACTTCGACGACTTGTCGATATTGAAATGAATGGCCGGATCAAGGAAGGAATTCATCCTGTCCTGTATGGCGCGCGGGCCTTTGCGATCAGCCAGCATGATCAGGCCTTCAGCGATCAGGTAGTTGCGAAACCGCATGATTTCCTCGCGCTGCTGGATTTTGCTGGCCGCTGGCAGGAAAAAGAACCGGGCGGCAACAATGCCATACAATGTCGTAATCAGCGCAATCGCAAGACCGGCCCCCAACGAGGTCGGGTCATCGGCCATTTTATCAAGCATGATGACAAGGCCAACCAGTGTCCCGATCATCCCAAAGGCCGGGGCGGCGGCCGCCATGCTCTTAAGGATAGCAACAGGCACCAGGTTGCGGCTAAAGGCGTTATCGATGGCATTGTGAAGCATCTCGGCGGTTTCCTCGCCATCATAGCCGGTAATGACGACTTCCATTGCCCAGCCCAAAAACGGTTCGTCCTTGCCGACCCGTTCGGCTTCCTGTTCAAGCGCGTTGATACCCTTTTTCTGCAACAGATAGCCCCATTTGACCACACGGCCGACTTCGCCAGTCAGTTGGGCACGGCCCATTTGCGGGGCGCGGAAAATCTTGAAAATCAGTCTGAGTGCCAGCAGTACATAGCGCGCCTCATAGGCAATAAATGTCGCGGCCAGCGTGCCGCCAACCACCATCAGTGCACTCGAAAGGCTTAAGAATACCAGATAGTTATCGGTCGAAATAAAGATCGACCCGATAAACAGGCCAAGGCCGACCATAATGCCTAAAATCGTCGTAAACGACATTGTCCCCACAATCCCCCGGGTCGTCGACATGGCGCTCTTTTGTGTCAAAGACACCAGACATTAAAAAAGAATATTATTATTTTACGTAAGAATAGGCCCGCATTTCGTTGTTTTGAAGTTAATTTTATTCAATTCAAAGTCGATAATGTCGGCCGGGGGCAGATGCAGGGGGCGTGATCAGTGCAACTTCTGGCATAAGTTCGGTTCATCCGATGGTTGCCAAAAACAAAACCGGCGGCAAAACAACTGTCTTGCCGCCGGTCAATGGTGAACGATTTCTGCGCGAGCTCGAGCTTAGCTGCTGCGGATGTCGGCAAGGAACTGATCGACCTGCGCACGCAGATCGTTGGACAGCGTCCCAAGTTCCTCGGCAACATCAAGAACCAGATGGGCAGCCTGATCGGTATCGGCGACGGTGTTGCTGACCCGTTCGATATTGCTGCTGACTTCCTGGGTGCCGATGGCAGCCTGTTCGACATTTTGCGCGATCTCGTCGGTGGCATCGGATTGTTCGCCAACTGCGGCCGAGATGGTGTTGACCATTTCAGTAATGCGGCTGATCACATCCGAGATATCCCCGATCGAGCTTACCGTTTTGCCAGTTTCTTCCTGAATGGCTGTGATCTGTTCGGCAATTTCGTTGGTTGCGCGGGCCGTCTGGTTGGCAAGGTTTTTGACCTCTGCCGCGACCACGGCAAAACCTTTGCCAGCTTCGCCTGCGCGGGCTGCCTCGATGGTGGCATTGAGCGCCAGAAGGTTGGTCTGACCTGCAATGTCACTTATCAGCTCAACAATTTCACCAATGCGGTTGGCGACTTCCGAGAGGCCCTGAACGGTTTCGGACGACTGGGCGGCTTCGCGCGATGCCTCGGCGGCAATCTGGGTTGATTGCTGTGCCTGTTCACCGATCTGGGAAATGGATTCAGACAGATGGTCGGCGGCATCGGCCACAGTACGGACATTCACCGTGGCCTGTTCGGATGCGGCGGCAACCGTGGTTGCGCTTTTGCTGGCCCGGTCGGCTGAATCGACAAGACCGCGTGCCGTTGTCTGCATGCGTTCGGCCGAGGCCGAGACCGCACCGACGATTTGCGCAATCACGCCTTCGAAACTGCCGATATGGCGTTCAAGGCTTTGCATGCGTTCTTCGCGGCGTCTGGATTCTTCTTTCTGTTCGGCTTCCATCTGTTTTTTGGCAATCGCATTGGTGCGGAAAACATCAACCGATTTCGCCATTTCGCCGATTTCATCCTGGCGCGACAGGGCGTTGATTTCAAAGTTGGTGTTGCCATCAGCCAGCGCGTTCATATCGTTGCCCAGATCAGAAAGCGGGCCGGTAACAATGCGCGACAGCAGCACCCGCATACCGATGATGGTGGCAATTGCGATCGCCAGACCACCCAGAACAATACCGATCAGAATACGGTTGGTTTTTTCCTGTTCGGGTGCGACGGAAAGGCTCGAGGACAGAACGGCGATGACGTCACCAGTGTCGGCCTCCATCGCGCCATGGCAGCTAAAGCAGACTTCGCGATCCGCACCCTTGGTTTCACCCAGCACAATCGGCATCGACAGGCGATAGGTGCCATTATCGGTATAACGGCCAATCATCTTGCCGGTTTCGATGGCCTCGATATCAATCTCGTCGCGCGGGGTTTTAAGCGGCTTCTCGCCGAATTCTTCCATATAAGCCATGGTGGTCGGTCCCCATGCAGACCAGAGTTCGCCGGGATAGTCGCCGTTGCGGCTGTCAAACCAGTTGTTGAAAACCTGAATGCCGATGTCATCAACATCATCGGGGCGGGCGGCCATCACGTTGACAATCAGCGCATGCAGCGACGTCAGCTCGTTTTCACTTAGCTGATGAAGCTTTTCATCCATGGCTTTTTCCTCGACCACAGTCATCATCAAAAGCGCAATAATCACAGTGGTAGAGACGCCAAATGCGGACGCCCACATAAAGCGTTTGCGAATGCTCATGGCGTTGAAGGCAGACAGGATGCGCATGGTAACTCCCCGATGGCATAGGCTTCAATAAACCCGACGGAACAGGATGTTTTTTGTTCTGTTTCGCGGGCTTGTGAACCATGCATGATCGCGGGAAAAGTGCTTTGACATGCCTCAAGCGGGGCGAATTGAATTGGTATAGTTCGTATCGCCAAACGGGCTGTTTTCAACGTTGCGGGGCTTGCAAGCCCAACGACAAACAGGCATAAGCTGCCCAACAAACACATTCGATACACAGGACAATCTGATGACGCTTTCCTATAGCGACACCCGCAAGAAGCTTGATCAGATCACCGCAGAAATGCTGGGACTGATCCGCAAATACGGTCTGGATGCGGCAAGCCCGTTTGACGTGATCGAAGTCGCGCGCGCCAAGATCACTGACCAGAACGACTATATCCGTTTTCTGGAGCTGTCGCTTGAGGGCCGGATATACGGTGAATACGGCGATGCCCTGCAAAAGCAGATCGACGAAGAGGCCAGGCAGACCGAAGCGGCCAAAAAACTGAACTAGGTCGCGAGGCTAGCGTTTTAGGCGCGTCGTTTGCGCATTGATCGAATTTATTTTCGGCCTGTCTTCTGTTTTGAAGACGGGCCGTTTTTATATGGCTGGTAAGCCGCAAACTGGCACAAATCTTCTAACCTCAGGAAAGGCTGATTTTGGGACATCGGAAGAATTGGGCAAACTGTCACAAATTCTTCCTGATCTTGTCACCGTGCTGCAGTTGAGCGGCCATGAAGTTAGGACTATATGGCTTCTGTAAACGCCGCATCACAAAAATGGATGCGACAAAATTCGATGGGCAAAACCGTCGAAAACCAACGAGCAACAGGATGACTGACATGAAAAAGAGTTACGTCCAGACTCTGATGGAAGTCGAAAAAGTATTCGGTCAGATCAATGACCATGATTATCGCCTTTACCGGGCCGTTTGGGGCAATCGTCAGGCGGCGCAAACCGGCTTGCCACGTGGAACACGCGCAGAAATCAGCAAGAAGCTCGCCAATGACTTTGTTGCGACGGTACCGTCTGTCACACACATCAACCCGCGCCTGTCCACACCGCACGCGGCTTGACGCGGTTAAAAGCTTGGCTCTGGCAAGGTGCGGGTGATGATGGGATGTACCTTGCCAATTCACTCTGTTTCAGGCATCAAGTGACGCCGTATGTGATCTGGCCGTGATAGTCATGGCTTTTGATCTGCGACGTCGCATTTCCTGATATCTGGCCGGAGTACCCCATGTCGATCAAGTCGTTGATTCGTACCATTCCCGATTACCCGAAAAAGGGCATCATGTTTCGGGATATCACGACGCTGTTCGAGGACCCGTATGGTCTTAGCGAAGTGATCGACAGCTTCGCCGCTGAATTCCAGGACAAGAAGATCGACATGATCGCCGGGATCGAAGCGCGTGGCTTTGTCATCGGCCCGGCGGTTGCCGTGGCCCTTGGCGTCGGCTTTGTCACCATCCGCAAGCAGGGCAAACTCCCGGCCGAAACGGTCGGTGTCGAATATGAACTCGAATATGGCACCGACGTCATCGAAATCCATAAGGACGCCGTCAAACCGGGCAGTCGTGTTCTGATCATGGATGATCTGATTGCAACCGGTGGTACCGCCCTTGCTGCGATTGATCTGGTCGAAAAGATCGGGGCAGAGGTCGCAGGTTGCGCCTTCATCATTGATCTGCCTGATCTTGGTGGGGCGCAGAAAATCCGCGATCGCGGTATCGAAGAATTCCACTTGGTCGAATTCGAAGGCGATTAAGACGCTTGGAAACTGATGTGAGTGGCAGGAATTGCGAATTTCCTGCCGTATCACTATATATTCATGTATAATGCATGAGTTGAATTAGGTCTTAGCCCATATCGGTCTTTCGCCAAGGCAGAGGAACATGATCGCACCGGTCCAAAACGCACAGACAGTTTCACAGGTTGGCCAGTATGGCCGACTTGCGCCTGCTGGTGCGCGCGGTGTGGCGACGGCAGACCGGGACAATCAGGTTGAGGCATCGTCTCAGAACTACACCTATGACCCCGATGATGACGGTATTCTGTTTAATGCCTATGTCGATGGCAAAAACAAACGTCAATCGGGGCAGGGCAATCCCGGCGAACAGAAAGAACAGCGCACCGAACAGCGCAATCTATCAGCTGCGCGTCGCGCAAGTGACCGCGAGGGTGCTGTCGATATGCCCAGCGAGATCGATTTTGCCAGCCTGCTTGATCCGTCGATCCCGTTTGATCTGTCGGCCAATAGCGGTACATCGTTTTATGCGGTGGTCAACGCGGTGGCCCACGGTGTGGGCGTACGCGGCAAGCATCTGGATGCGACCGTTTAGGCAGGCCTGCCCATAGGCACTTCAAACCACGACGTTCCCTGAAAATTTAAAAACCTGATCGGTGATGCTTGTTGGTATCTGCCATAGGTTTTATGATCCTTGGCAACACGTGATCGTATCCCATGACCATCGGGCACAGCATGAAGAACAAGCCGGTTCTTAATACGGTATTTGATGCCGCATTCAGGTTCATTGACCTCGCACTCAATGACAACGAATATCTGCAGCCGCAAAAACTGCATCGTTTGTTGTATCTGGCGCAGGCCTATTACGGCGCAAACTATCACGGCAACATGTTGATGCCCGCCATCTTTGTCGCCGAGGAATTCGGCCCGGTCGAACCCAACCTTTATGCCGTGATGGAAGAATCCCGGCCTGATGTGCGGCTGAAATCGGTTGATCCGAAAACCATCCATTTTCTTGAAAGCATCTGGGCGCAGTTTGGTCATCACACGGTCGAACATCTCAGTGTTACCGTGCGAAATCATCCGCCCTTTACCAAGGCCTACAAGGAAGGGATCGGAACGATCATTCCGTTCGACGAACTGGTTGAATTTTATGCCTCGGTCCGCAAAACCGCGACCACGCCCGAGGCCAAGGAAGTCGTGCGCCCGCGCGTCATGCGCTCCCACAAAGGCAAACCGGTTGCGACCACCGACTGGTTGCCGCGCAAGATCAAGTAATCCGAAAAGCTTGGCTGAACGGGGTTTGGGGTTATTGCCCCATTCCGAGGTTCTGGCACGGATCGCCACGCGCGATGTCATTGGTAAACCACATGAAATCGATATCGTCGGGCGCACCAAACCGCATGGCGTAATCCTCGATGCTTGACGCGTCCGGGCCGGGATCATCGGCCTCGATCAGGCTGACGACTGCGATATCGCGCGCCTCAAGATCCGGTTCATAGCGCTGCAAATGCCAGGGGGTGGCAATGCTGTGGCGGACATGCATGGCACCCGCAATCAGGAAGGCACCATCAATGCCGTCAATATTTGCCGCATCGCTCATCGCGCGCGCAAGCGACGCATCGCGGGCAAACTGAACGGCTGAAAAACCACCCAGCATGCTTTTGGGCAGCATATTGCAATGCCCCTCGGCGATTTCGACATTGAAGCGATCAAGTATTTCTGTCGGCATATCTGGCAAATCAAGCTTGGCAGCCAGATCATCGGGCAGGGCATCGTTGCCATTGCTGATCATGGGTTTAAGCAGATCATCAGGCAGATTACCCGCCACCATCATCAAGCCGTTGTCGCGTGCAGCCTGCGCAATCGGCGCATAGTCATGCCATGACGGCCAACCGCGATCTTCCCACGCCATCGCCGGGCCGAGTTCCGAAACCGGAAGCGTCTGCCAGCTGTCTTCAAGCGATGCCTGTTGATCACGGGTAAACATTTCCCAGACAATTGCACGTTCACGCTCATCCGACTTGCTGAGTGCATTGACCAGCTGTGCCTGATGGTGATGGTGGATGGGATTGTCGTGCTTTTCACCAATCAGGATATATTTGCGACCTGATAGCCGTTCCACCAGCGTATCAAACATGATGTATTCGCCAGCCACCACGTCAAAAATCAAACCCGGCGCCGGGGGCAGGGCATTGACGTCGGTCAGACTGCCCTGGGGGGTATTGCTATCATGCGCAACCGTCGGGGCGACGGGAAGGATAGTCGATGCCAGCGCAACCACAGAGATACCGACACTGCGTTTAACAGCACGTGTCCATGATCTGACTGCGATTTGGATCGGCATCGACTTGGGCATCGATCAGTTGATTCCTGATTGAAGACGGATGTGTCTTATTTGCTTAAGCGCAAGGCCGTTTCAAGGTCGTTAACAAGGTCATCACAATCTTCGATCCCGACCGAGAGACGCAGAAGGTCTGCCGGTACCGGGCTGGTCGGGCCTTCGACCGAGGATCGATGTTCGATCAGGCTCTCAACCCCGCCAAGCGATGTCGCGCGTTTAAACAGTTTGCACTGGTTATGGAAATCAACCGCACGCTTTTCACCGCCCTTGACGCGCAGCGACAACATCCCGCCAAAACCACCTGACATCTGCTTTTTGGCAATGTCATGACCAACATGGCTTTCAAGGCCGGGATACTGAACCTGTTCGATTTCCGGGTGGTTTTCGAAATGCTTGGCAATCGCCATGGCATTGGCACTGGCGCGTTCCACACGGATCGAAAGGGTGCGCATCCCGCGCAGCAAAAGCCACGTTTCAAACACGCCCAGAACCGCACCGCCAGATGCGTGCTGTTTGCAAACACGCTGCCAGAATTCGCTATCCTTGGCAGTGGTCAGGGATCCCGCCAAAACGTCACTATGACCGTTCAGATATTTGGTCGCCGAATGCATGACGATATCGGCACCAAAATCAATCGGACGGGTCAGAAGCGGCGTGGCAACGGTGTTGTCAACGACCACAAAGGCACCAGCGGCCTTAGCCAGTTTGGCAACAGCGGCAATATCGGTGATTTGCCAATCCGGGTTGGCCGGGGTTTCAAGCCAGACCAGCTTGGTCTTGCCGGCAACAATGTGCTTGTCCCAATCGGCAATATCGGCGTTATCGACAAAATCAAAACTCAGCCCGGCACGCACACCACTATCAAGCATGAAGCTGCGCAGCGCCCAATACATCACCTTGGGGGCGACGACATGGTCACCCGGGTTCAGCGCATGCAAAACCGCGACGGCAGCCGCCATGCCCGATGCAAACAGGCGGGTTTCAGAACCGCCTTCAAGTTCGTTCAGGACTGCACAGGCCTGATCATAGGTCGGGTTGTCCGCACGCGTATAGCAGCGACCGTCGTGATAGCTCAGATCAGTGTTTCGTTCGAACGTGGTCGACGGATAAAGCGGCGGAGTAACGGATTTGGTGGCTTCATCGACCCAGCCAAGCGCCTGTGCACTTACGGTGGCGGGGGACTGTTTTTTTGCATGATCAGACATGGTGGCACCTGATTTGGTTGAGATTTGTTGGCGCGCAACATAACGTGGTTCCCGCCACACACCAAATTGAATTGCCACCAAAACCAATCTTTAGGTCCCCACATGACGAATTATCCGAAAATCACCCTGCCAAAGGAATGCGACGTCGTTGTCATCGGCGGCGGCATTCACGGGTCATCAAGCGCCTATTACCTGACCAAGGCCGGCATGAAAGTCGTGCTTCTGGAAAAGGATACCATCGCGTCACACCAGTCCGGTCGTGCCTGGGGCTTTGTCCGCCAACAGGGGCGTGACCCGGTAGAACTGCCATTGATGATCGAATGTAACAAGATCTGGCAAGGTCTTGAAAAGGAACTGAATGCCGATCTGGAATGGCGCCAGGGCGGGGTGCTGTTTGTCGCCCGCGATGACAAGGAAATGTCGGAATTCGAGGGCTGGATTAACGACACCAAACACTTTGGCATCGAAACCCAGGTCCTTGACCCCAAGGGGGTCGAAAAACTGACACCGGGGATCACAACACCGGGTGTTGGCGGGATCTACACGCCCTCAGACGGGCAGGCCGAACCGAAAAAGGCCGCCCCGGCAATTGCCAAGCGCGCCAGTGAATTGGGTGCTGTGATTGCCGAGGGCTGCGGCGCGCTTTCGATTGAAACAGAGGCCGGCGCGATCAGTTCGGTGGTATCCGAGCAGGGCGAAATCAAATGCAAATACGTCATCTGTGCGGCCGGGGCTGCGACGCATAAATTCGTTGCCAAGTTCGGGCGGCGTTTACCACAACAAACCACGCGCGGGACCGTGATCCGCACCACACCGGTACCCGATATTTCTGCCGCGGGCACGCTGGCGGCCGGTCTGGCGTTTCGTCAACGCGCTGACGGGTCGATGAACATCGCTGATGAATTCATGACCGACATTGATGTCACCATGGGGCGTCTTAAATTCGCGCGCGATTTTATGCCGGGCTTGTTTGATAACTGGGCGACCTTCAAGTTCCACTTTAACAAGCGGTTCTTCGATGATCTGGTCGATCGCATGCCGGGCTCGGATGCTGCCAAACAACCGATGATCGGTCGACGCACCAATCAGGCGGAACCCTATGAGGTGCGCGTCAAAAATGCGATGCGCAACCTGCAAAACGTCCTGCCTCAGATCAAGAAGGTTGGCATTGTCGATACATGGGCGGGCGATATTGATGTCACCCCTGACGCGGTGCCGGTGATTGATCAATTCGACAACCCCAAACACTTCTTCGTCGCATCAGGTTTTTCTGGCCACGGCTTTGCCATGGGGCCGGTGGTGGGCAAGGTGCTGGCCGACTGGATCACCACCGGACAGCCATCCATCACGCTAAAGGGGATGGAACTTGGCCGGTTCGAGGACGGCACGCGTCGCACCCCGCGCACACGGGTCTGATCGCGATTGATACAATCAGTCTCGGACGATATCGGGTAGGGGCGGTTACAGGCTGCGCGCCAGACGCAGGATAATCGCCCCGCCCAACGTCATCATGGTCGAGGACATCTTCACAAGATTAAGCTTTTCGCCCATGAAGAACACCCCGATCAGAAGGGCAAAGACAATGCCGGTTTCACGCAGTGCGACCACAAGCGGGATAGGCGCCTGTGTAAAGGCCCACATCACCGTGGCATAGGCCCCGAAGGACGCGGCGCCACCAATTGCAAAGACCTTTTTGCCTGACTGCGCGATATCGGCAAGAATGCGCGGGCGCATGAAGGTCACGATCACAGCAAAGATCACAACGTTGCCAATCGTCTGATAGCTGTAATATCCAAGCGCCGTTCCGGCCAGTCTTGCGCCAGTGCCATCCACCAGTGAGTAGCTGCTGATAAAACAGCCGGTGATGATGGCAGCAACGGCTGCATTGCGGTTGCGCATGCCATCAGCTTGCCGCGTGATGCACATGCTGATAATGCCAACCCCAATCACGACAATCGCCAGCCACTCGCTGACATGCAGGGTCACGCCCATGATCAGGACGGAGACGGCGGCGACAATCAGCGGCGAAGACCCGCGCGCGATCGGATAAACCTGGCTGAGATCGCCCAAACGATACGCCAGGATCAGAAACAACTGATAGCCGATATGAAGCCCGATGGAGCCAATCAGGTATGGCCAGCTTTCACGTGCCGGAAGTTCAACAAAGGGCAACAGGACGAGAACAATCGGCGTATGGCCCAGCACAATCGCTGTCATGTTCATCAATTTGTCGGAGCCACCCTTGACCAATGCATTCCACACGGCATGCATCAGGGCAGCACCCATTACGGCGAGAAAGACAGTCAAACTCATGGCGGGCCATCAATGTTACGGTTTTGTGGCGCAATCATTGATGCTTAGCACGCAGTTTGAAAAACAACCAAACCGAACTTGCAAGGGCTGCTATGAGCCAGACGCCGTATGCTCGACCTTTCGCGAGGTTGTCGATGACGCAGTGCTTTTGCCATCAAAGAACCGGGTCGCACCAATAGGTGGGGCAATGAAATCGCTATGCGCAACTCCGGCATCCTTGCAGGCAGACGCCAGTCGGACGGGCGGTTCATCAACCGGTTCGGCGGTCAGAACAAATGTGCCCCAATGAATGGCAAGCGCCTGTTTGACGCCCATTTTCTGCATGATCTGAATGGCTTCTTCGGGATTGCAGTGCGAATTGCGCATAAAGTCGCGCGGGTCATAGGCCCCGATGGGGATCAGGCCAAAATCAATCCCGCCATGGATCGCGCCCATTTCGGTAAACAGTGTTTCGTTCCAGCCGGTGTCGCCAACAAAATAGAACCGATAGCCATCGCCGAACTCAAGGATATAGCCACCCCAAAGCATTTCCTTGCGGTCCTTGGTGGTTCGGCTTGACCAGTGATTGGACGGCACATGGGTGATTTTCAGATCATCGTGATGATGGCTTTCATCCCAATCCAGTTCGGTATACCGATCCGCCTTAATGCCGGCCTTTTCCAGAAGTGCACCATTCTTCAGCGGCAAGACATAGCACGGCGCGTTGCCAAGCTGCGTCAGGCTGGCTAGGTCGAAATGGTCATAGTGATTATGTGACAGCAACACCAGATCAAGCTTGGGCAACTGATCGATGGCAAGGCCCGGTCGGGTATAGCGTTTTGGTCCAACACGTTTGAACGGCGATGCGCGGTCGGAAAACACCGGATCGGTCAGGATATTGAGACCGCCATATTGCACCAGCACCGTGGCATGGCCGACCCAAGTGACTTGCAGGCGTTTTGGATCCGGGTTGTGGATGGCGTCATGATCAGGTGTTTCGGTGGGGATTTTACCGACCTGATGTTTGGCCTTCGGCCAGTTATTGTCACCGAAATAGCGCCGCTTTAAGAAATGCCAGAACGACCGTTTGACCGGATCAGGCAGGGGGTGGCGGTTTTCGAAACCGCTTTCTGTGTGGTGGGCTGGTTTTGTTTGCTGCTGCACTTTTGGGTCCTGATCCGGTTTGCGTATGATCGCCATTCTGCATTTTGCGCGGGTGATCATAAGGTAACTGGGAATTTGACCTGCGCAAGCGAAAGGCCGGAACGCGGGACACACATTCCGGCCTTTCTTGCTGGTCTGCCCATGCGGGGTGCAGACCAATGCTTTCGCAGTTGCTGGGGCGAGCCTTGCGAAAGCAGGGGGGACTGAATCTTATTCGATCACGGTCGCATAGGTTTCAAGCGCAGGGCTTTCGGTGATCAACCCCTGTTTGACCATGTAATCGGCAAAGCGGGCATAGCGCGCCTTATCAAGGGCCGCCGGACGCAGCGCAAAGCGCGGCAGGGTATCGGCCCATGCCTTGATATTGAGTTCATCATCAAGGTTGGGATAGGCGGCAATAAAGGCCTGCCAGCTGTCATCCGGATGGTTGATCAGGTACTGCACACCTTCTTCAAGGGCGGCCAGCATGCGGGCATAACGCGGATCATCGACCTTGTCGTTACGCACGGTCAGGATGAGTTCGTCATAGGGCGGAACGCCTTCTTCCTCGACATAAAATGCCTTGCCCGGTTTGCCTTCGATTTCCATCTGGTTGAGCTCGAAATTGCGATAGCCGCCAATGATCGCATCGACCTGGCCGGAATAAAGCGACGGCGAGAGCGAGAAGTTCACATTGATCAGCTCGACATCATCGATCGAAACCCCATGATTGCCGAGCATGGTGCCCAAAAGGGCATCCTCAAAACCGGCCAGCGAATAACCGATCTTCTTGCCCTTAAGATCGGCGATTTCCTTGATCGGGCCATCTTCAAGAACGATCAGGCTGTTAAGCGGGGTGGCAACCAGTGTGCCGATACGGGTCAGCGGCAGGCCTTCGGCGGCCTGAACATGAAGCTGTGGCTGATAGTTCACGGCAACATCGCCCTGACCAGCGGCAACAAGGCGCGGCGGGGCGGACGGATCGGATGGTTCGATCAGTTCGACATCCAGATTATGATTGGCAAAGAAGCCTTTTTCCTTGGCAACAATTAGCGGTGCGTGATCGGGGTTCACAAACCAATCAAGAAGTATGACCAGCTTGTCCGCAGCAAAGGCAGTTGGAGACGTTCCAAGAACAAGTGCGCCCAGTGCGGTCGCGGTGATCATGGATTTAAGGCGTGACATGGATGAACCTCCGTAAGATGCGCCAAATAAATAGTATGAGGATTTAAATCACTGCCAAACTGGCAGGTGTGTTCTGTCTTATTGAGCCGGTTTAAGGCTGTCGGGTTGCCATGGCAGGGCCGCGCGCAGGATGCGATCGACAATGAAATATTGCGTGATCGAAAACGCGCACAGGATCAGCAGACAGGCAAAAACCATATCGATCTGAACCCGCGCATTGGCATGCAGCATCAGATATCCCAACCCGTGACTGGACCCGACCCACTCACCAATCACCGCCCCGATCGGCGCGACAGCGGTGGCAACCCGAAAGCCCGATGCAAAGGCGGGCAGGGCGGCGGGCAATCGGATATGGGTCAAAAGCCGCCAACGACTTGCCCCCATGGTACGCGCTAGATCAAGCCAGCCGGTTTCCGTCCGTGACAGGCCATCGAAAAAGGCGACGGTAACCGGGAAGAAAATGATCAGGGCCGCCATGGCGATCTTCGATGCCAGCCCAAAGCCCAGCCACAACACCAGAAGTGGCGCCAATGCAAAGAACGGAATGGCCTGCGAAACCAACAAAATCGGCATCAACCAGAAACGCACCGGCGAAAACAGCGCCATCGGAATGGCGGCCAGCGTACCAAGGGCGGCACCGGCAAACAGCCCGATCACGGTTTCGGCAATGGTGTATTTCGCATGATCCAGCAGGACGGCATGACGTGCGATCAGCGTGTGCCAAACATCGGCTGGTGGTGGCAGCATGTATTTCGGCGCACCGGTCACAATCACCAACAATTGCCAAGTGGCAATCAGCGCAATGATAATAATCAGCGGCCGCGCAAGGATCAGCCAGCGTTGCTCCGACAGTGCTTTTTTATTTGTATGAGGATTGTTTTGCATGCTCATGCCGCGCCCTCCGACCGCTCGGCACCGAGTTGGCCGAGCAGTTCGGCCTGCTGTGCCAGGATCTCGGGATCGGCAATGTTGCGCGGGCTTTGGCCCTTGGGCGTGATGGCGTCTTGCAAGCGTGCCGGGCTGCCTGTCAGGACATGAACCCGATCGCCAAGGCGCAATGCCTCAAGCGGGTCGTGGGTCACAAGCAACACCGTCTTGCCCCGCAGCACCCGTGCGGCCAGTTCCTGCAAACGCAGACGATTGAGCGGATCAAGCGCCGAGAACGGCTCGTCCATCAAAACGACCGGGCGATCTTCCATCAATGTGCGGGCAAGGGCTGCGCGCTGTTTCATGCCACCAGACAGTTCAGCCGGGCGCAGGTTTGCCGCATCACGCAATCCGACTTCGGTCAGTAAATGTGAGGCTTTCTCATAATCGGGTTTTTCGTGGCGTAAAACAGCACCGAGTACGACATTTTCAAGAACACTGCGCCATGGCAAGAGCAGGTCCTGCTGTGCCATATAGGCAACTCGACCCGTAAGCGCGATATTGTCCGAACAGGTGATGGTCCCGCTAACATCGCCTTCGACGAGGCCTGAGAAATAGCGCAAAAGCGTGCTTTTGCCGACACCACTTGGACCGAGCAGGCAGGTAAAGCTGCCCGCCTGCAAGGTCAGGTCTAGATCATGGAAAATATCGACGCTGTTGAAAGCCACGCGGGCCGCACGGAGCGCAATATCAAATCTGGTTGGATTGTTTTGCGCCATGTCGGGCGCGTGTTCTGTGCAGCGCATACGATCCTTCCTACGCCGGTCTTAACCGGTTCAGGTTCAAAGGGTCGTTCGGCAACACCAAACCTCTCAGCCGATTTACGATCGGCCCCCCCGGAGATCAGGCGACTATGCGCAGACAAATCGCTGCCGTCAAGTTTTGTAACAGTTCTTGGACTTGATCCTGATCACAGCTTACCAGTGCGCATCATGACGATGCAGCTTTCCTGCCGGATGATCCCAGTGATGTGGTGTTCCTGCGATACTGACCGGAAAGGCGATGCGTCGGGCCGGGCCCCAGTCTGTGACTTCTGCATGCGGGGCAATATCAGCATCTGTTTCCGCGGCGATCATGCCAATGCAGTCAGGCGCATGGCAGGCTGGATCGCGCATCTTTTTGAACAGCGCAAAAGTGGCAAGATCATTCGGCCACGCGCCAGCGTGTCCTGATACGATCCAAATTGGGCAGCATAATAAGTTACATCGGACCCTTGCGTCATCTGTACGGGGTCGAAGCCTCAACCACCTGCTTGATCCAGCCCGCGATCTTGTCAAACGTGCCGGGCGCATAGGCATACCGGCCAAGGGCAACATAAAGCATCTGGCGGGATGTCGGCATCTCGCTACTGAGCTGGTAGTTGAACAGATTGCTTCTAAGCAGCCCGTGCGTGGCATCAGGGATGACAACCACCTCATTTTCAGGATGTCGCCCGATCAGGATATCGCGATAGATGTCCGCATCGGATTTTGCATCCACATTCAGATCATCATGCCCCCACATGGCAAGTGTCGGTGTTTCAAGCTGCGCCAGGTCTGCTTTTGCGTCAGATGCAATATTGCGTTTTACGAATGCGTACCGGTCTGACGCCATCGGTGACGGATCACTGGTTTTTGCAAGGTAGGTTGCGTAACTTGCGTCGGGCGCAAAGATCACGGTGTCCCGGACGTGGTTGCGTTCGATTTGACGTTCGATATCTTCTTGTGTTGCACCATCGGCCAACAGGCGTTGGCGTGTATAAAAATCGCCCTGGTTTTGCCAGTTCACCGCCCCGCCAATGATGACATTAAAGGCATTGTCCGGGATCATCCGCGACGCTTTGGGGATTACCCAGCCCGCCTGGGAAAAACCGATAAAGCCGATTTGTTGTCGGCTTCCGGGATGGGCCGTTTTGATTGCGTCATACGCCGCAACGGCTTCGTTTGCGCGGTCGTTCATGGATTGCGAAAGCCAGTTTCCCGTGCTTTTGCCGACGCCGGCCTTGTCCCAGCTGTAAATACCGATCCCGCTATCGAGCAGGGCATTGATCAGGGGTAAATAGCCATCGCCCGCAAAGTGGTCCTGCGGGCCATCGCCGTGAACAAGAAGGGCAATCGGGCCTGTATGCTGCGCATCTGGCAAGATCAGGCTGCCAGACAGAACAGCATCATCGTGTGAAAAGCTGATCTGTTCAGTCGGGCGGTTGCTGATATCAAAGTCAGACAATCCGATAAGCGCAAGACTTCCGGGAACAGCAACAAGCAGCACAAACAGAACAATCGCCACCCTGACAAGGCGGCGGTAACGAATGCGGCGGGGCGATGGCACGGCACAGCCTTTCAGGTTGGTGGCAGCAAGGACCATTTGGCAGTGTTTGCAGATTGCGAGAAGTCAGGGGGGCCGTCAATTGCCTTGCAACCGGTTATGTCGATGAAATCAGGTGTTTAGCCCAAAAGCATCATGCCCGTAAGTGCAAGGCCCTAGGTCCTGAGCCTAGAATTGCACAAAACAGAACTTGAAAGAGCATCATGAAACGGTCAATGCTTTCGGCACTGCAACCAAATCTGCCTTGCGTGCCATTGTGATCCTTTCTGACGAGATACCTGACCACCGTATTGCCGATCCTGCCCCGCGCATGATTGCGGCCGAGATTTATCGTGGCTCAAGCTATGGTCCCAAGCATCCGCTGGCGATCCCGCGGGTGTCGCTGGTGGTGGATATGGTACATGCGCTGGGTTGGGTGGATGAAACCACCTATTTGACCGGGCCGGTGGCAACGCCCGACCAGCTCGCACGGTTCCACGACCCGGACTATATTTCCGCCGTGATGCAAGCTGAGCGCGATCAATCGCTGCCAGATGATCTGATGGAGCGGTTTGGTCTGGGCAAGAATGGCAATCCGATCTATCCGGAAATTTTCCGGCGTCCGGCGACTGCCGCCGGATCATCGGTGATGGCGGCCAACCTGATCAAAGATGGCGGGATCATTCATCATCCGGCAGGGGGCACCCATCACGGTTTGCGCGATCGGGCATCGGGGTTCTGTTACTTCAACGATCCGGTTCTGGGCATTTATGCCTTGCTTGATAGCGGGTTGGACCGGGTGCTTTATGTCGATATCGACGCCCATCACGGTGACGGGGTGCAGATCGCCTTTGCCGAGGATGAACGCGTTCTGACCGTATCGATCCATCAGGAAGACCTGTGGCCCAAAACCGGCGCAATTGATGACATTGCAGGCGGCATGGCGCGCAACCTTCCGATGCCGGGCGGCATGCATGATGATGAGATGCGTTTCATTCTTTTTGAATATTTGATTCCGCTTGGATTAAGTTTTGCACCTCAAGCTATTGTTTTACAATGTGGATGTGATACTCTTGCAGAGGATCCACTGTCCAGGCAGCTTTTGGGCAATCAGTCGATCTGGGAAGTCGCGGGGGCGATGACCCGATTGGCGCCCCGAAGTCTTGTTCTTGGCGGCGGAGGATATAGTCCATATGGCGTTGCACGCTGTTGGTCCGGGGTGTGGGCAACCATTAACGGGATCGAAATACCTGATGTGTTACCCATCACAGCGGAAAATATCCTGCGTGTCATAAAATGGGCGCATAGTCGTGGAAGACAGCCGGCAAGTGAGTTGTTCACAACGCTTGCGGATCCATGGCGGGGTGGCGCCATCCGGGACGAGGTCCGGGAGCGCGTCAAAAGACTAAGAGGATATGGGGTATGAAGTCGTTCTTTCAGATGGCTTTGGTTGTGTGCTTTGTCAGCGCGGCGGTTGTTGCCGGGCTGAATGCAAAGGCAACCGGTTATGAACGGTCGCGTCTTCTTGTTGATGGCGAAGTGTTCAATGTCGAACTGGCCATCACACCCGAAGAAAGGTCGCGCGGCCTGACGTTCCGAACCGAAATGGCTGAAGACGCCGGAATGCTGTTTGATTTCGGCGGACCACGCGACATTTCGATGTGGATGAAAAACACCTTTATCTCGCTTGATATGCTGTTCATCGCGGCCGACGGCACGATTGTCGGCATTGAAAAGCGTACCGTGCCGCAATCAGAAACCATCATTCCATCGCCAAAGCCTGTGCGCTTTGTGCTTGAACTCAATGGCGGTTCGTCTGACCGGATGGGGTTTGAGGTTGGCGAAAAGGTCGAAGGACTGCCGCGCTAGGCCGCGCCATCAATACGCCAGACAATCAATCAGCAATAGCAAGGCCGCAGGTGATATCTGCGGCCTTTGGTTTTTGTGTGATATTTTCGAGAAAAACACGCAATGCGGTCTTGCCCACCCAGCAAGATGGTGCTAAATCCACATCCGCGTCGGGGAGTAGCGCAGTCTGGTAGCGTACCTGCTTTGGGAGCAGGGGGTCGCGAGTTCGAATCTCGCCTTCCCGACCATTTCCCCTTTTATCGTTTTTCGGATGCCCAACGGGATTTCCAAGTCACGATAAAAGGTGTAAAAGATGAACTGATAGCAGGGGTTAGAGAGGCCCGTTTAACTGCCATCATCATCTTATCCCGAAGGTCAAGACGAGGGTCCCGATGAAGGTCCGTGTTTACAAACCTGCCAAGAACGCCATGCAGTCCGGTCAGGCTGCGACCAAGCACTGGGTCATGGAATTTGAACCGGGTGCGAAAAAGGTTGCCGATCAGCTGATGGGCTGGATCGGATCGACCGACACCCGTGGTCAGGTCCGCATGTATTTCGAAACCCTCGAAGAAGCGCAGGCCTTTGCCGCCAAGCACAAGCTGGTCGCGGACATCGAAATGCCGAAACCGCGCAAACTTCAGCTCAAGGCCTATGCCGATAACTTCGCGTTCAAACGCGTCGTCTGATCTGGCACTCGCCAGCGTATTTGACCAATTCTCGGGGCGGATTTCCGCCCCGTTTCGTCTGACAGGGGACGTTAAAGCCTGTGAAGACAGTCGGGCAGGCGTCCAATGCCATGCCCCGGGGTTCGTAACCACCCCACCCAGCGGTCCCTTAGCTCAACTGGATAGAGCAACAGACTTCTAATCTGTAGGTTGCAGGTTCGAGTCCTGCAGGGATCGCCATTTTTATTCTTGTTTTTCAATCGTTTGGTGGTGATCGCCCAACCAACCAAAAAGTGAGTTAGGCACTGTGGGCGTGATATTGGAGCTAGGTCAGAAAGGAGGCCATGCCAAAGTGCTTGAATGCCTTGGCCGGGCTTGTGATGAACCGTTTTCGGATCTGCTCAAGGCTAAGGTCTATAAGCTGCGCAACAGCGTGATGTGCCTGCAGGGAGGGGGCTTCGTGAATACGAGGATCGCCCGGTGATCGAGGATATCCTGATTGGCTAAGTGACGCGCTTTAAGATGGCTCGCCCGGGGATGATCTGGCCACGCGAACGCTTTTAGCGGATCTTTCTGGGTGATGGCGATACCAAAGACATCCATATGCTTAAGGCCAAGCTCGAACGCGGGTGCTGCCGTGCGGCGGCTGAGGGTCCCGTTGGTCGCATCGCCATGTCGAGGCCAAATACCGATTTCAACTCGATGATTTTGCGGGCGGCGTGATGTTAGCTGTTGAGCTGTTCTTCTATTGCTTTGATGAGTTCGCGCGCCTGACTATCCAGATTTTTAATGATTTTTTGCTGATTTTCATTGAACGATACGTTCGACATCGTAAAGAGGCCCCCTGTGTGATCTCGCGAGACGCTCGTTATGAAGAGGTTCACTCGCTGTCTAAGACGGATGGCAGCGTTTGCGATGCTATCGTCAATTTCGGCGGGGATTTCTGGGAAATTGTGCGAGTTGAAAACTCCAAGGATGAACTCCACTCGACCTTTATTTACTTGGAAATCCTCATTGATCACTGCTCGCGTAGTGAAGGTGATCATTTGCGTTTGTGCTTTGAGTTCTTGCATAAACCTCTTTGCGAGTGTTTTTTTGTTATCAGAACTTACTTGAATTTGGTGATTGATCTGCATTTTTGCGGAGCTGTAGGCAAATGCCCCACCCACAAGCCCCAGAAATCCGGCGACCAATGTTTCACCGGTCCAGTCAACAAAGCCGTTGCGTGCGATTACGCCGCATATAAAGCCTCCCAGACACGCCCCGATGATTGGTATGGCCTCACTAAACTTGGGGATATTCATTGTCGCTCCGTTTTAAAAATCCTGATCGTTAAAGTTTCGACCGCAGGTTCAGCAACGTCAAGCTATCTCAAGGGGGGCGTGAAGCCGGCTAAGCGCAAAGTGAACAAGGGCGCGATGATGCTCGGCGGTCGATCTGGCGAGGTCGATTGGGAGCGCTCTGACGAAAACCAGTTTTACCCGACGCCGCCAGAAGCAACCTAGGCACTTATCCGGGCCATAAAATATAGGAATGTGCATGTGGTGATGGTTGGTTGGCGCGCGTTCCGCAGCACCACGGCTGTGAGGTCATCGGCACAGATCTGATTGATCGCGGCTATGGCGAGGGCGGGATTGATTTTCTTGCCACGCTACAGGCGATCTGCATAGACAAATGGGATTTGGAAACTTTGAACTTAACGTGCCGAAAAATACCGCCCCGGACGATGATTCAGTGCGATGATCAGGTTGAGGATGACAGCGCCCAGGATTGAGAGCAGGACCTTGTCGAAGGGCAGGGTCAGGAAGGCGCAGACGAGGATCACCATGTCGACGGCGAGCTGGAAGTAACCGGCGCGGATGTTGAAGTTTTCCTGAAGGTACAGCGCCAGAATATTGACCCCGCCAAGGCCGGCGCGATGGCGAAACAGCATGAGCAGGCCAATCCCCATCAGCGCACCCCCGGCAACCGCGGCATAGATCGGGTTCAGTGTGTTGAATTCCACCAGCATCGGAGTCAGTTTCGAGAAGGCCGAGACCAGACCAACGGCCATGAAGGTCTTGATGGTGAAGGCCTTGCCCATGCGCTTAAACGCCAGCCAGTAGAACGGCAGGTTGATCAGAAAGAAGATCACGCCAAACGACAGCCCGGTGGCATGTTCAATCAGAAGGGCGGCCCCGGCGGTACTGCCGGTGACAAGGATGCTTTCGCTATAAAGCGTGACACCAAGCGACACCACCATGGTTCCCAGCAACAGGGCCAGCACATCCTCATACGGGCGATGGGCGATATCGTCCTTTTTGGGTGTTTCGCTGGTTGCGGTCGGGGCGGTTTTATCGTTGGTGTTTGCGGTACTCATAAGCGGTGTGCTGCCAGTTGGTTGATTAGATTGAATTAAAATACGCTTTTCGCAGGTGCGAAACAAGCTGTGTGCAAGATCGCGGCGTAAATCGCGTGTTTTTGATGTAACGGTGTCGCCAAACGCAAAAGACCGGCTTAAAGCAAGCCGGTCTTGGTAATTTTGTATGTTTGTTCGCCGTTACGCCGGATGGTGATCAGGCGGCCTTGTCCCATTCCGGGGCGAAGGACGGATCAATCAGGCGGCCATTTGGATTGGCAAGATCATGGATTGCTTCCATGTCGTTTTTCGAAAGCTCGAAATCAAAGATATCGAAATTGGCCGCGGCATTTTTGGGCGAACCCGATTTCGGGATCGCCATGACGCTGTCTTGTTGCAGCAACCAGCGCAGGGTGACCTGCACGGGGGACTTGCCGTATTTTTCACCGATGGCCTTAAGCGTTGCGTCCTTCATGACATTGCCACGCGCAATCGGGCAATAGGCCGTCAACAGCATGTCATGCGCGCGTACGCTTTCGAGTACCTTGGACTGATCGAGATAGGGGTGATATTCGACCTGATTGACCGTCAGCGGCGCATCGGTCAGGGACACGGCCTGATCAATCAGGGCGGTCGGGAAGTTTGAAATCCCGATCAGGCGCGTCATGCCGAGGTTTTTGACCTCGTTCAAGGCTGCCATGGTTTCTTCAAGCGGCACGTCATCGGTCGGCCAATGCAGCAGCAACAGATCAACATGGTCGAGATCAAGCTTGCGCAGGCTTTCGACCACGGAGGTCTGCAAATCACCGCTTTGGAATTTGTCGTACCAGACCTTGGTGGTCAGGAAGTAGTCATCGCGTGCAAGGCCGGAATTTTTCAAGCCCTGACCAACGCCCTGTTCGTTGTGATACATCTGGGCGGTATCGAAATGGCGATAGCCGATCTTGGCGGCCTCAGCGATCATTTTCGCCGCTTCGTCGTTGTTGAGCTCGTATGTCCCAAAGCCAAGGGCCGGGATTTTAGTGTCCTGCCAGTTCCGGTAAATCATGCTGCTTTACCCCCTTGTTTCGTTTGATTGTTGTGATTTTGGGTCTTCGCGGTGTCATGTGCAAATGACGATCCGGTGTCAGTTTGCCCGATTTGCGCCAGATTTAGTGCGCATGTCGCCGATCGCAACCTGTACATCAGGATGGTACGGGCTGTGCAATTGGCGAGAGGCCCGGGGCAGCCCCGTTTGCGGGTGGGGATTTTCAGGCAAAGAAAAAGGGCGACCAAACTAATGGGTCGCCCGAAGTTCAGGACTTAGAGTGAGGCTGTATCAAGCCAAGAACGAGATTGCCGCAAATCGCGGGGGTGATCCTTGATGTGGCTCAAACACGGTCGATTATTCTTTGACCGTATTGCCATCATTGGTTTCACTGACCGCGGCATTAAGGTGATAAAGCGATTCACGGATCACCTGGGGCCCAAGATCCTTGGTAATGAAGACGATCTTGGATCTATGATCATCGCTTGGCCAGGCGGGCAGGGATGCCGGCGGATGGAAGACATGCTGCACGGCATGAATGGCGACAGGCGCATCTTCGCCGACCAGATTAAGGATTCCCTTTACGCGCAAAAGGCTCTCGCCGCGCATCTGGGTAAAGATTTCGGCCCAGGTGACAAAGGCGTCCCAATGGATCGGTTCGTCAAAGGTGATGCAGAAGGATCGGATGTGGTCGTCATGGCGGTTGACGTCGTGGCTGTGATCATGATGCCCGTGATCGTCATGATGATGGTTATGCGCATCACCATGCTGCTCATAGGCTTCGTCGCGCAGCCACTTCTGCACATCCATGCTTTTGGTTGTCGGGTCATACAGCCCGGCATTGAACAGCTTTGAAACCGCAATGTCGCCATTGATCACCGGATAGATCGGGGCAGCCGGATTAAGCGCGCGCAGGCGGGTTTCAAGGGCTGTGCGCGTGGCGTCATCGGCCAGATCGGCCTTGGTCATCAGGATGCGGTCGGCAACAGCCGCCTGCTTAACACTTTCGGGATGGTTATCAAGTTGGCCTGCGCCATGGATCGCATCGACCGTGGTCACCACGCTATCCAGGCGGAACTTGGTGGTCAGAAGCGGGTCGGTCATCAGGGTGTGGAGGATCGGGGCCGGGTCGGCAAGGCCGGTGGTTTCAATGATCACCCGATCAAATTCCGGGATTTCACCGCGCGTGCGTTTGACAAACAAATCACGCAGACCCGAAATCAGATCACCGCGCACCGAACAACAGATACAGCCGGAATTGAGCAACACCACATCTTCGGACACTTCGCGCACCAGAAGATGATCCAGCCCGATTTCGCCGAACTCGTTGATCAGGACCGCCGTCTTATCCATGCCATCCTGGGTCAGCAGGGCATTCAAAAGCGTGGTCTTGCCACTGCCCAGAAAGCCGGTGATGACGGTGGTGGCGATGCGGTCAAACTGTTCGTTGGAAAGGGCCATGATCAATCAGGTCTTTTACGCTGTTCTTGTTTCTGGTGGGGCTTACTTCTTGCCGTAAAGCTCTTCGGTCGAAACTTCCGGTTCGGAAATCACGACTTCCTTGCCATCGCGGGCAGCGAAATAGAAACAGTTGTGCCGTCCGGTGTGGCAGGCAACGCCAATCTGATCGACCTCGACCAGAATGGTGTCCATGTCACAATCATAGCGAAAATCGACAAGTTTCTGCACCTGACCGGAGCTTTCACCCTTGCGCCAAAGTTTCCCGCGGGAGCGTGAGAAATAACACACCCGGCCGGTTTCAAGCGTTTCAAGCACGGCATCGCGGTTCATCCAGGCCATCATCAGGATCTCACCGCTGTCATGTTGCTGGGCGATTGCCGGAATCAGGCCGTTTTCGTTGAATTTCAGTTTGTCGGCAATCAGTGCATTTGAGCCCGTCATGGGGAAGCTCCGGTCGATGGTGGTTGACTTTTGACGTTCGGCGCGTCAGAAAATGATATATTATAACATTTCATCAGATGCCACGGCTTTTTGAAATTGGTTGGGTCGAACCCGCCGAAACCAGATTGCCGTCGATACGAGATATTCAGCTATGAGCGATCTTTTCCCCCGCAAGGGCCACGATCACGACAGATGTGTGCATAGCGCACTTGCGCAGGCAGAGAAAGTCTGTGACAGCGAAAATGCCCGTTTTACCGATATGCGCCGCAAGGTCTTTACCCTGATCTGGCAATCGCACAAGGCGGTGACGGCCTATGAGTTGCTTGATGCGCTAACCGCCGAAGGGCAGCGGGTGCAGCCGCCAACCGTTTATCGCGCGCTGGAATTCCTGACCGAGCTTGGGTTGGTACACCGGATTGAGTCGCTTAATGCCTATTTCGGGTGTGACCGGCCTGATTGCGAACATCTGGGGCAGTATTTCATCTGCACCGATTGCGGGCGCGTGGCCGAGGCGGTCAACGAGGATATGAGCAACGCTGTGCGCAAGGCAGCCCGCAGTGTTGGCTTTACCATTCAGGCGACCACGGTCGAGATCAAGGGGCTGTGCCATGACTGCGCCACTCATTGAAGGCCGTGACCTTGTTCTGTCCTTTGGTAATGAGCGCGTGCTTGATCAGGTATCGCTTGCCATCCGTCCGGGCGAGATCATTACCCTGATCGGGCCAAATGGCGCCGGGAAATCGACTCTGGTCAAGACGCTTCTGGGGTTGCAGAAAGCCGATAGCGGTGAAGTCGTGCGCAAACGCGGGCTTACGATTGGCTATGTGCCGCAAAAGCTTGCCATCGATCAGGTTTTGCCGATGACGGTGAAGCGGTTTCTGAGCCTGACCCGGTCCGTGAGCCGGGCGGATTGCGAAGTCGTTCTGGCGCAGGTCGGGGCAGGGCATGTGATTGACGCGCAGATGAGCCAGCTTTCAGGTGGCGAGACGCAGCGCGTGATGCTGGCCCGCACCCTTTTGCTACGTCCGCATTTGTTGGTGCTCGATGAGCCGACGCAGGGCGTGGATGTTTCCGGGCAGGCGGAGCTTTATCGCCTGATTGACGAGATCCGCCGCGAGCTTGATTGCGCTGTTCTGATGATTTCGCATGACCTGCATCTGGTGATGGCCAAGACCGATCAGGTGGTGTGCTTCAATCGCCATGTCTGTTGTTCGGGCATTCCCGAAACCGTGCGCCAGCATCCGGAATACCGGTCCTTGTTTGGCGTGCGCGAGGCCGATGCGATTGGCATCTATCACCACGAACATGATCACGAACATGATTTGTCGGGCCATGTTGTTGGCGGATGTGGTCACGATCATTCGCATGATCATCATGCACATGGCCATTCACATGATCACGGACATGATCACAGTAAAACCGTCAAAGAAGGGGCGGGAACAAACCAATGATGGACGATTTCCTGTTTCGCGCCGTTTTGGGCGGTGTTTTGCTGGCCGTCGTTTGTGGGCCGTTCGGCGCCTTTATCGTCTGGCGACGCATGGCGTTCTTTGGTGACATGCTGGCCCATACAGCCCTTTTGGGGGTTGCACTTGGTCTTCTGATCGGGGTGGATGTGCGGATCGGCATGATCGCGACCTGTCTGGCAGCCGCGCTTATTCTGGCCTATGGCCAGCGGCAATCGCGGATTGGCAGTGATACGGTGCTGGGCATGCTGGCGCATTCCACGCTGGCACTGGGCATGGTCGCGCTTGCCTTTGTGCAGGGGGTTGCTGTTGATCTGATGGCTTATCTGTTTGGTGATATTCTGGCGGTCAATACCGGGGATATCTTGCTTTTGGCGGTTGGCGGCGCCTTTGCCCTTGGTGTCCTTGCCTGGATGTGGCGGCCCTTGCTTGCGCTGACAGTCAGCCCGGAAATTGCCGCGGCCGAAAGCATCCCGGTCGAACGGCTGCGTTTGATCTTCATGCTGCTGATGGCGCTTGTGATCGGTATGGCGATCAAGATTGTAGGCGTTCTTCTGATTACAGCCCTTCTGATCGTGCCAGCGGCCAGTGCGCGTTTCTTTGCCCGCACACCTGAACAGATGGCGATTGGCGCCGGGCTGTTTGGTGCGGCATCGGTTCTGGCGGGGATTTCCCTGTCCTGGCATGTCGATACGCCAGCCGGGCCGAGCATCGTGATTTCAGCTGCGTTTCTGTTTGTCTTGACGGCTGGGTTTTCACCTTTGGTGAAAAGACTTGTCGAGCGTTAACACGTGGAGAACGTCATGACCGGCAGAGTGCTTCAGTTTTTTACGGATCTCCTTAGACGGTTCCAAAAACTGATTACTAGTCCTTGTGTTGGTTTACTGACAGTCGTGCCAGTCGGTTTTGCTGCATTGGTTGATTGGCGGTATTTCGGTTACTTCATGGTTGATGGGACGTTGGGGCATTGGTTCGGTGCGCTGAGTTGGTTGGTGGGTAGCTACGACGGTTATCGAACTGGAAGATATCGTTATGCGTGGAGATATCCGCCACCGAAGAGAAATGAGTTGCGACCTTCTCGGGCTTATAGAGACACGGTGGGTGGAGTTTTCCTGATGATTGTAACCTTGTTTCTTTTCGCTGCTGATGGTCCTGTTTCCATTCTTGGTTTGTTGTCCATTGGTACTGTCTCATCCTATGCGGTGACTACGGGTGGTTCGGATTTGTGCGTCTTCTGGCAAAGAAACAATTTAGAGCATCAAAATCCATAACATGAGATGTGTCTGCCTTTGGCGTTGTTCCAAAATTTAGTTGGGTGCGGAAATGGTATTGAGATGGCTCGTTCCGATCCGATCTAACATAAAAAAACGGCGCGGAAGTTCCGCGCCATTTTTCTTTCTGCTGAGTGCTGTTTTCAGGCCGTTTTGAGCCGCTCGAACCCGGCTTCAAGATCCGCAATCAGATCATCGGGATCCTCAAGGCCGATATGCAGGCGAACCAGCTGACCATCGTCGTCCCATTTGGTGGCAGTGCGGATTTTGGTTGGATCGGACGGCAGGATCAGGCTTTCAAAGCCGCCCCAGCTAAAGCCCATGCCAAACAGTTCCATATGATCAACCATATTGGCGAGTTGTGTTTTTTCGACCGGCTGCATGACAAAGGAAAACAGGCCGCATGCGCCGGAAAAATCGCGTTTCCAGATGGCGTGTCCCGGATCATCGGGCAGACCCGGATGGAGCACGCGTTTAACTTCCGGGCGGGCTTGCAGCCAGTTTGCGACCTTAAGACCGCTTTCGTGATGCTGTTTGAGGCGCACGGCAAGGGTGCGAAGCCCACGCTGGGCGAGGTAACAATCATCCGGACCAACCGCATCACCGGAAATCAGGACCTGCTTCTTGATGGTCAGAAGGTCTTCTTCGGTCGCAGTCGTGATGGTGCCCAGCATAACATCGGAATGACCGACAATGTATTTGGTGCCGGCCTGAACCGACACATCAGCACCCAATTCAAACGGGCGGCACAGGATCGGGGAAGCCCAGGTGTTATCAAGCATCACCTTTACATTGCGCGCATGCGCGGCCTTGGCGATGGCCGGGATATCCTGCATTTCAAAGGTCAGCGACCCGGGGCTTTCGCACCACACAAGGGTGGTGTTGTCGCGAATAAGGCCCGCAATGTCGCCGCCAATCGCCGGATCATAATATTCCGTCTCGACCCCGAATTTCTTGAGGAAGGTATTGCACAGGTTGCGAGTCGGGAAATAGGTGCTGTCGGTGATCAGGATATGATCGCCGGGCTTCACAAAGGCGAGGATCGCATTGGTAATCGCCGAAACGCCTGATGAGACGCAAAGCGTGCCATAGCCGCCTTCAAGTTCGGCCACGGCTTCTTCCAGCAAAAAGCGTGTTGGCGTGCCATGACGGCCATAGGTGACTTTACCGGGTGCTGACGCACCAGCCTTTTCAAGTTCTGCCAGGCTGTCAAACAGGATGGTCGAGGCATGCAGAACCGGCGGGTTGACCACGCCGTGATACTCGCTGGAACGGCGACCGGCATGGACCAGTTTGGTTGCGATATGTTTGGGGCTTTGCGATGACATAACAGGCGGTTCTCCTTGGGCGCGACGTCTTATGCCTCAAAGACAAACCACCTTGGCGGCGGCCATTCAAGGCTTTTTGCGTCAAAGCCATTGTTAAAGCCTGATATCGGGCTATTTTTTACGGGCGATAACAGCAGTGAATGACAAAGACTATACCAAGGGGGCCCCGTGATTGAACTTCAGGATTTTCGCGCCGCGCGCAAGGCGATATCGGACCATATGCGCCTGACCCCGGTGTTTGCGGCCAGTAATTTTGGCGATACATCCGGCTTTGTCGCCCGTGATCGCATCCCCGAGATGTTCCTGAAACTTGAAAACATGCAGGTCAGTGGATCCTTCAAGGCGCGCGGGGCGATGAATGCTGCACTGGCCCTTGAACCTGAACAAAGAGCAGCCGGGCTTTGCACCGCATCGGGTGGCAATCATGGCATGGGTGTTATCAATGCGGCGCGCACCCTTGCTGTGCCGGTGAAAATCTTCCTGCCGACCAATACCCCACAGCCCAAAGTCAAAAAACTGCGCGCGCAGGGTGTCGATGTGGCTTT
Source organism: Thalassospira indica (assembly GCF_003403095.1). Lineage (NCBI taxonomy): Bacteria > Pseudomonadati > Pseudomonadota > Alphaproteobacteria > Rhodospirillales > Thalassospiraceae > Thalassospira > Thalassospira indica. The sequence continues at coordinate 2,332,802 of NZ_CP031555.1, forward strand.
GATCGGGGCTGTTTGGGATGATGCCAACCGGGCCGCGATGGAACACGCACGTGAAACCGGTATGGCCTATATCCACCCGTTCGCCGACCCCAAGGTGATTGCCGGGCAGGGAACCATTGCGCTTGAGCTTTTAGAACAGCAACCCGACCTTGATACGCTGGTGGTGGCAATTGGCGGCGGCGGGCTGATTGCCGGTGTGGCGACCGCCGCGCGCTTGTTGCGCCCATCGATCCGGGTGATTGGTGTGGAGCCGGCCGGCGCGGCAACCCTGTTTGAAAGCCTTAAGGCTAACGAAGTCGTGACTTTGCCAAGCGTGAATACGGCGGCCACCAGTCTGGCGCCGCGTCAGTCATCGGCACTTAACGTCGATCTGATTGGCAGGAATGTGGATCGCATCGCATTGCTCAGTGACGAGGAAATGCAAAAATCTGCCAAGTGGCTTTGGAAGGAATTTGGCATTTCGGTCGAGCTTTCCGCCGCCGCCGGTATTGCGGCCGTCATGAATGATCGCCTGGGCGATCCCAATCCGGGGCGGGTCGGGGTGATTGTGTGCGGCACCGGCACGGATGGATTTGAGTAGGGATAAATAAAAAGGGATGAAACCAAACGGTTTCATCCCTTTTTAAACCAGACGCCAGTCCGATGGACCGGCGCGGAAATATATAGCGTCGCAAACCGCCAAAGAGCAAAAAGCTCTCCGGAGCGGAATTACATCTTCGGCTCGACCACCTGACGACCACGGTACATACCGGTCTTCGGATCAATGTGGTGCGGGCGATGCAGTTCGCCGGTCTCTTTGTCTTCGCGGTACGAGCCCTTGGCGAGCTTGTCATGCGAGCGACGCATGCCCTGACGGGACTTGGTCACTTTTTTCTTTGGCACTGCCATGGGTCATCATCCTCTGGCTTGGGTAAACTCAGGCGCGCTTGTTACCGTGCGCGGTCGGGAAAGTCAACGATCAAAGTGTCGGAATCTGCATTATTTGCATTTTCCGGATCACTTTCGCGATCAGGTGTATCGCTCGCGGGATGACCATCATGATCGACATGGTGGTCGATATGCGGGATCAGTCCTGTATCGCGCGGATCATCAACAATATCGGTTCGGCGATCGTATATAGCAAATCCTGCCTTTTGGTAAGCCCCAAGTGCACTTGGATGATCAAGCGTGCAGGTATTGACCGTGATACGGGTGGGTTTGAAGCTCCAGGCGGTATCAATCGCCCAATCCAGCAGGTATTTGCCAAAGCCCTTGCCGATGAATTCCGGCATCAGGCCCATATAGTGCAGATCAATGACGTTATCCGATTCAAAGTCCGTCAGATCAAGCTCGGCAAAGCCGGCAGGCACGCCAGCAACATAAAGCACATAAACATGTGTTTCCGGCTTGGCGAGGATTGCAGAGAGTTCTTCGTCGCTCATCAGGCGGCGTTGCCACCACAGCCAAGGTTCGCCGACCGTATTATATAGGTAGCGATAAAATGACAGGGTCGGGTTTTCAGCCCGGATGATCGCGACCTTGCCGGGCGGGACGATGGTCGGTACGCGTTCGGGCGGGCTTTGCATTTCAAGGAAGCTGATCACAACTTCCAGCTTGCGCGGATTGGATGGGGTCATTGGACTAAACTCTTGCGCAGTATTTTGTTTTGGTGCGGATCAGGATCAGCCTGATCGGTGACGCTTGCTATAAAGTCATAGCCGAGTTTGGCGTAAAAATCACCCGCTGCGGCATTTTCAATCGTGATCCGGATTTCACTTAAGCCCGAAAGACGCAGGATATCCTCGGCCAAACTTACCAGTGCGCGGCCAATGCCACTGCCTTGGGCGTGCTCGGCGATCGCCAGATAATGAATCCAGCCAAAGATAGCGTCATGGCCGGTCATCATGGTGGCAAAGATTTGCTGATCATCTGGCATGCGCGCGACAATCAGGCTGCCATTATCGGCCGCAATACAGTTTTCGATATCCTGCCGCGCATCGCGGATCGCGGGGATCAGGCCGGTCGCAATCCAAAGGCGGGTGATGGCGGCAATATCGTCGTTTGAAGGGGCTTTAAGCTGTTCAAGAATGATGCCCGCGCCATCGGTGGTATGGTTGGTCATATCCGAACCGAACGGGGATGGGGCGGGCATCGAGTTTCTCATTTTAAATGTGTGATGCGGACGGGGTCGGATGTTCAGGCCGGGCCGGTATCAACCGGGCTGTCTTCCGTGGTGGCCCATTCCGCCCAGGATCCGTCATAGACCGCGACCTGTTTGTGGCCGGAAATATAGGCCCCCATGGCAAGAACACAGGCCGTGACGCCCGAACCACAGCTTGCAACAATCGGTTTGTTAAGGTCGACACCTGCTGCGTCGAACGCGGCCTTGATTTCATCCGCCGACTTAAACGTGCCATCCGAATTCAGAAGCTTGGTAAAGGGCAGGTTGTAGGAGCCTGGGACGTGGCCGGATTTGCCCCACGGATCATCAACCTCGCCACGGAACCGTTCGCCTGCGCGGGCATCCACCAGCTGTTCGCGTTTGGTTTTTACGTTCGATAGAACCTGATCATATTCACGCAGCAAAAAGCTGTTGGCGCGTGCGGTAAAGTGGCGTTCGCGCGGCGGGGTTGGTGCATCAGTCACCGGGCGTCCCTCGGCGATCCATTTTGGCAGGCCGCCATCGAGAACGACAACATCATGATGGCCGAAATGACGCAGCATCCACCATGCACGACAGGCTGCAAGGGCGGAACCCTTTTGGCTATAGACAACCACACGGACACCATCGCCGAGGCCCAGTTTGCGGACCTTGGCGGAAAACTTGATCGCATCGGGCATCATGTGCGGCAGCGGGGCGCTGTCATCGGCGGCGATATCATCGATATCAAAGAAAACCGCGCCTGGAATGTGTTCGGCATCATAGAAGTCGCGGGCATTCTTGTTTTCGGCTGGCATGTACCAGCTGGCATCGACGACGCGCACGTCCGGCGCATCAAGGTGATCCGCAAGCCATTGGGTGGACACAAGGGCGTCGGAAAGTGGGTTGGTCATGGACAAGCTCCGATTGACGGTGGTGGATTTCCGGTTGGTTCCGGGATTGTTTTAAATTTGGTCCTGAATCTATTTAAATTTGTAACGGTCCTGCCGCTTGCTGGCAACTGGCAGTCAAACCGGATGGTGGTGATCCGTATGTTTGCCAGTTGCCAATTACAAATGGCGTCAGTCGTCAAATACGATATTGATCCGGCGGTTCTGGCGGCCTTTCTTTTCGATTTTGGAAACCATGACTTTGCCGATCTCGCCGGTTTTGCGCACATGGGTGCCGCCACAGGGTTGGAAATCAATCCCTTCTATGGTGACAGTCCGGATGGAATGTCCGTCCATTGGCGGCTGTACCGACATGGTGCGCACCAGTTCCGGGTTGGCTTTAAGCTCGGCGACGGAGATTTCCCCGTCATAGACATCGGCATCGCGTGCGATCAGTTCGTTAAGCTTCTCGCTGATTTCATCCTTGTCGAGCGTGACCTCTGGCAGGTTGAAGTCCAGCCGCGCCTTATGGGCGGCGATGTTGCCGCCCGTGACATCGCCTTCGATGACGGCACACAAAAGATGCAGGCAGGTGTGAAAGCGCATCAGCTTGTGGCGGTTGTCCCAATCAAGTTCGGCTGTGATCGTATCGCCGACCGCGGGCAGGGGATGATCATCAGCAATGATGTGCAAGATACGCCCGGTTTCGCGATCCTTGACCGTGGTGACGACCGGAAGTGCCGTGCCATCGCCAAGCGTTAGTGTGCCGATATCGCCCGATTGGCCGCCAGCGGTTGCGTAGAACACCGTTTGATCAAGTTCGATCCCACGATCCGAAATACTGGTGACGATGGCGTTGCAATTCTTTGCATAGGCGTCTTCGCGAAACATCAGGCGTGTCATGTTTTCTGGTCTCCCGTTGGTGGCGGTTGATGGCGTTCTTGATTTTACCGCCCGGCGTTTGGTGCCGGGGCGTCCGTTCGTCGCACAGGATTGGTGCGAAAGGATTGATTGCCGGGATTATGGTGCGGTGGCGGACCGGCAATTGTCGAGGCCAAAGTTACGGCAATCCTTTGGTTGGAATGTAAGTTAGTATACATAAATGTAATATTGATGTTGTAAATTGTACGTAATGTATGGTATCGCTGCGGTGTAATTCAGGAGTGATATAGCCGTGCCAGCCATTATCCATGTCAAGCTTTCCGGTGAAGGGGACTTCGGGCCAGTCGACCTCGAATGCGCGATTCCGCCTGCGCGTTTGCCGGTGGTGATGGCTGCCTTGTTCGGGCAGGCACCGGCGGCACCGGGAATGGCTGTTGACGCGGTGCATGGTTCTGTACCTGGTGTTTCGGGTGGCGGTCGCCCGCGCGAGAACGGCGCGGTTGATGTCTTCGCCAATGAAGGTGCGGGGGGCAAGGTGAATGATCGCGCCGCGACCGCAGCCAGTGGCGTGCAGGGGACAGGCGAGGCATATTCTGCCAATGGAAATACAGGCGATGCGGCATTTTCCGGAGCAGTAGATCCCGGCATGTTCATTACGGGGTTCGTTGGCAGTTTTGCCGATTTGGTCGGACGCCTGCAACCACGTGGCTTTGCCGAGATAATCTTGTTGGCGGCAATCTGGCTGCAATATCGCGATGGCAGGAGTTTTGTAACGCGCGGTGATGTGCGCCGCCTTTTGCGCCGCCAGAATCACCTGCGGATGCCGCGCAATTTTAGCCGGGATTTCCATGCGGCCGTGGCAAGAGACTACCTTGAAGAAGTTGAGGGCGAAGACGGTTACACCGTTGCAGCTGAAGGCTTCCGCTGGTTTCGTGACGAGTGTATGAAATAATACAAAAAGTCGAAAAAGATATTGACGTTATGTATGTTTGTTGTATCTTTTTTGCAGGGACAAACAAAAACGGGTGGGACCAAATCATGAGCGCGTGGGAAGTCAGAAGCAGCTGCCGGGTATGGCGGGGCCGTTATGTCATTCGTGGTGATGTTGATCGTATTGCCAACGACATTGTTGAACTTCAGCAAAACCGGTTCCCGGGGCTTGATGCGGAAAAGGTTTCGCTTCGGGTTGTGACCATGGCGGTGATGTCGGTTCTGGCCGAGGAATGCTGCGAAGACGGGGTGACCGCGGCCGAACTTTCCTTCCTTTTGACCACTTGCCTCGGGATGCCGATTTCTCCGACCCGGATTGAACGGGAAATGGAAGGTCTTTCTGGTCTTGTCTGGACCGGACAGTGGGGTGGTGAAACCCTGTATGTCATGGAAAAACGTGGTTTGCGCTTCTTTGAAAGTGCACGTGCCAGGGCGCTTTGCGAAGATGGAAATGTAAACGCCAAGGACCGCGAAGGTGTTGCCGCCAGCGAAGCACAGGACGCGGTGAATGCCATGATTGATCCCGCCATCATCAGCGAACCGGCAGTGCATGCCCGCTATCGGGTTGTCAGCTAGGATCTTCGCTTACAGGCCAAACCATCAATGTTTCATTGCACCCGCCCGTTTTGCTGGCGGATGTTTTTCTTTGGCGTGGAGGGTGGCCAACAAGCGGCTTGACCAAACGAAAAAAGCGCCATATGCATAAAAGCATGGAAAACATTATTACACATCAGAACGCCTATTTTACGTCGTGCACATAGCGCGGCGCCTGTTGATGTGTTTGTAAATTAAACCAAGACCGGCTGCCCCAGGGCGGCCTTTGTTTTTTCCATAAACCGGTTTGCCCGAGGTGGCCCCACCAACAAGGAAACCGAAAAATGACCCATATCTCTCTTGCTGATCGCATGCCGACACTTGATTTCACGCCCAATGCCCTGAAAGACGGGATCGGGGTGGTGCCGCTTATTCTGATGGCGGGTTTTGCCGAGACCAGTACGGCGGCAAGTGAACTGGTTGCACGCGGTGCTGTCACCATCGAAGGCAAACAGATCATTGATCCTGACCATCATATCCTGAGCTACGCCTTTGATGATGGCGAAGTGCTGCGCCTTACGGTTGGGGGCAAAAGCACGATGCTGATCCGGCGCGCGGACTGAACCGGATGGGGTATCTGTTGCGGGATATGGGCAATGTTGCTGGTGATCTCAGAACAGCGACATTTGCCCGTTCGCGCTGGGACGTTTGAAGCCGCTGCAATCAAGGTTGAGCGACCGGTTGGTCAGGCCATGCTTTTTGCGGGCAGCGTCAAAGCGTTTGGCGATCAGATCGGCAATTGGGCCGGTGCCGCGCATGCGGGTGCCAAATTCCGATTGATAGGTTTGACCATCGCGCATCTGGCGGATCAGCGACATCACCTTTGCCTTGCGATCAGGGTAATGGGCCTCCAGCCATTCTTCGAACAGATCGGCGATTTCAAGCGGCAGCCGCAAGACGATGTGACCAATCGATTGCGCACCGGCGTCCTTGCAAGCCGCAACGATCTTTTCGATCTCCGTATCATTCAGGCCCTGAATAACCGGCGCGCACAGGACGGTGACGGGAATGCCGGCATCTGAAAGTTTTCGGATGGCCTCAAGCCTGCGGTGCGGGGCAGAGGCACGGGGTTCCAGAAGGTTTGACAGCCGGTGATCAAGGCTTGTGACGGATACTGCCACCGAAGCCCGGTTTCGGGCAGCCATCGGGGCGATCAGGTCGATGTCGCGGGTGACCAATGCACTTTTGGTGATCAGTGAAAAGGGATGTTGGCAATCGGCCAGAACTTCAATGATCGACCGTGTCAGTTTCTTGTCACGGTCGACCGGCTGATAGGGATCCGTGCTTGTGCCAATAACAATCGGGGCGGGTTGATAGGCCTTGGATGACAGTTGCTTGCGCAAAAGCTGGGCTGCCTCTGGCTTCCAGAAAAGACGCGTTTCGAAATCAAGACCGGGGGACAAGCCCAGATAGGCGTGGGTCGGACGGGCAAAGCAATACACACAGCCATGCTCACAGCCACGATAGGGGTTGATCGAGCGATCAAACGGGACATCGGGGCTTTGATTGCGGGTAATGACAGAACGTGCGCCATCAATGCCAAGGGTGGTTTTGATCCGTGGTGGTTCCTGTTCTTCAAGCAGATGTGACGTCCAGCCATCATCAACTGCCTGATGGATATATCTTTCAAACCGGCCATTAATATTTGAAACAGCCCCGCGTCCCTTTTGCGCGCGGGCAGGCAAGACGTTTTGGTCATGATCCGGGCGCGTCCAGTCATCACCAAAAGGCGTGTTTTCCGTATTTTGGTCCATGAATGCGGTTTGGTTTTGCATGCAAACAACGTATAGAACAAAACAGGAACATTCAAGCGGAATCAGATAAAGCGCCAAGCCCGAGATCTGCCGTGTTCCGGATTGCTGCGATACAATTGTTTGCTTGTCGGAAAATCAGATCGACTTATAGTCCGAGAAGGTTTTGCGGCGGATCAGAAAGGGAATGCCCCATGGATTGGTCACAGGTTTTGAGTTTTGCATTGGTTGCGTCTCTGCTTGTCATGTCGCCGGGACCCAATGGTGTGCTGGTCGCAAAGACCGTCCCGACATCCGGGCGCGCGGCGGGGATGGCCAATGTTGCCGGGTTCGTCAGTGCCTTTTACCTGCACGGGACTTTGTCGATCCTTGGTATTTCGGTGATTCTGGTGCAATCCGCACAGGCCTTCATGATCGTGAAGTTCCTTGGCGCGGCCTACCTCTGCTGGGTCGGTTTTAAGGCATTGCGTGATGCCTGGCGCGGGGTGAAAACGGTTGCCGAAGTATCACCGGCGAAGCGCAAGCGCACCCTGATCAAGGCTTATGGCGAGGGGTTTTTGACCAATGCGCTGAACCCGAAAGTCTCGATATTCTATCTGGCGGCGTTCCCGCAATTCATCCCGGTGGGAGAGGGGGCGGTGACCTCGGCCTTCATGCTGGTGTGCCTGCATGCGGCAATCAACGCCATCTGGTTTGCAGCCATGATCATGTTGCTGGCACGCCTGACGCGCTTTGCCGGGAGTGGTCGTTTCCAGCGCGCGCTTAAGGCAACCACCGGGGCAGTATTCATTGCCTTTGGCGTCAAGCTGGCTGCCCTGCGCCCATAAGGTTGGCCCAAGATATTCTGATAAGCCTGTCGGTCAGATTGATCGGCGGGCTTTTTATTTGCGCACGACAATCAGGGCCATGACAGCACAAAACAGGGCAAACAAGATGTCGCTTGCAGCGACGTTGTCTGTCACCAGTGCCTCAAACGCCGCAATCGGCAGGATGATTGAGGTCAGGACCAGAAAGACCGGGTTAAACAGTTTGTTTTTCATGTTACGCGCCCCCGTTCATCGTCGTGATCAGAAGGATACCCAGCGCCATGAAGCCGCACAGTGCGGTCAGGATGACACCGGTTTTAAGAACGACTGACAGCACTGGTCCTTCCTTGCCCGACAGACCCACTGTTGAACAGCCAACCAGAATTTTTGACGGCGCCAGCATGCTGCCAAGTGATGCGCCCGTTGCTTGGGCGGCCAGAACAAGGGCGGTTGAAAGGCCGGAAAGTTCGGCAGTGTGGCGCTGGAACATGCCAAAGACAACGTTGGAATTATTCGTGCTGCCGGTCATGAAGGCACCAAGCGCACCAATTGCCGGTGCAATCACCGGATAGGCAACGGCAAAGGCCCCGGAAAAGACCGCAGCCCCGCCTTCGGCCAGGGCGTAGGTCATGCCCGCATGGTCCATGATGATGGCAAGGCCGATCACCGGCACCATGCCGATACTGGTCGGAAGACCGCTTTTAAGCGTGCGTTGCCAGATGCGTTTGCCAATCCCGTCATCGTAGTGACCGCGCAGCTTAAAGAAGGTAAAGCTGATGGCGGCGGTATAAAGCAAAAGCGCGCCGGGATGACCAAAGATCGCAATGGCCTTGGCACTTTCGGCTTCGATCACCCAGCCGCTCGCGGTGGCCGTTTCCGGGAAATCAAGCGTGAAGCGGATCTTGCCCAGCAGCATTTCGACCGCCGGTACGAAGGTCGCCATGGTGACCAGCACAATAAAGACCAGATAGGGGGTCAGGGCCTCGATCAAGGGCATGTGTTGATGATCATCAACGACCTGTTCGGCAACATCATCAGGATGCGGTTTCCAGAACCGGGTGACGATGATCGAGGTAACAAGCCCGGCAATCCCGGCAGTCAGACCGCCGAGTGTCCAGACACCGTAATTGGCCATGATATATTGCGCCACACCCATCACGCCGGAAATCAGGACCAGCGGCACGATGCGACGACGAATGGTGCGGAAACCGCCATCCAGCCACAAAACAGCAGCCCCGCACATAAAGCCCGACAGGCCCAAAAGGATTGCCGAATAATGGGTCAGTTCGGTGCCGGGAATACCGGTGACACCAATCAATGCCTCGAACGAGGTTGCCATATTACCAAACAGGACTGACCAGCTATGCCCGATCATCGGGGCGGCAACAGCCAGCACCGGCGAGAAACCCATGCCGAGCAAAAGCGGCGCAACGACGGCAATCGGTACGCCGAAGCCTGCAACACCCTGCAGGAAGCTTGCGAACACATAGCCCAATATCAAAAGCTGTAGCGGTCGATCATCGGTCAGTGACCGAATGGCACGCCCGATGGTTTTGATCGCGCCGGCTTCTTCGGCCGCGAAATACAGGATCAGCGCCGCCCAGACGATATAAAGGATGTAAAGGGCCAGCATCACGCCCTTGGCCTGGGCGATGATCAGCATGTCGGTCGGCGCACCAAAAAAGAACACTGCCAAAATGACGGTGACAAACCATGCAGCGGCACCGGCACGCGCAGCGCCCCAGTTTGCCTTGATCATCAGAAAAAGAATGGTCGCGATTGGCAGGGATGCCAGAAGGAAGTTGGTCATGCAGGGCGCACCATAACCGTTTGAACCATGGGACTATCGTCAGGAAATTCAACGAGATGGGATATTGTATGACCAATGATGCAAGCGCAAGCAGCGTGTTTGGTATTTCGTATGATGAAATGAAAATGCCGGACTCTTATCAAGCCCGGCATTGATGAAAATCGAATGGTTGATGGCTTCAGGCGCAGTCTTTGTCCTCTGCCTTGTCGTTCATTTCGCCAAACAGGTCGGCGGCGATTTCAAAGGATTTCAGGCGTGCAGTCTGATCATAGATATTAGCCGTCACCATGATTTCGTCGGCCTTGGTCATATAGGCAAATTCGCGCAGTTTCCTGCGCACCGTTTCGCGGCCACCGATGGCGGCATAGCGCATGGCATGATCAACACCGGCCTTTTCAACGCGGTTCCAGATTTCGCTCATATCCTTGACCGGTTTGGGCAGTTGGCCCGGCGTGCCGCGCCGCAAATTAAGGAACTGCTGCTGCATCGAGGTTGCGAGATATTCGCCTTCCTCGTCGGTATCAGCGGCAAAGAAACCCATCGCAGCAACCGCATAGGGTTTATCAAGGGCTTCGCTAGGCTCAAACCGGTTGCGATAAAGGGTTAGCGCATCCATCAGCATGTCCGGCGCAAAGTGCGAAGCAAAGGCAAAGGGCAGGCCAAGGCGCGCGGCAAGATCGGCTGAAAACAGGCTGCTGCCCAAAAGCCACATCGGGACCTGCGAGCCATAGCCCGGCACGGCCCGGATCGGTGGATTGCCTTCAAGCGGGGCAAGGAATGCCTGTACCTGCAAGACATCCTGAATAAAGCGTTCCTCGGATCCATGCATGTCACGACGAAGGGCGGCTGCGGTGCGCTGATCCGTGCCTGGCGCGCGGCCAATGCCGAGATCAATACGGCCGGGATGAAGCGCATCAAGGGTACCGAACTGTTCGGCAATCACCAGCGGCGCATGGTTGGGCAGCATGACGCCACCTGACCCAACGCGGATGGTCTTGGTACCAGCCGCGACATGGGCCATGACAACGGACGTCGCGGCACTGGCAATGCCGGGCATGTTGTGGTGTTCGGCCAGCCAGTAACGATGATAGCCAAGCTTTTCGGCATGTTGGGCGAGGGCAAGTGTATTGCGCAACGCGTCAGTGGGATGTTCGCCCGCATTTACCGGGCAAAGATCAAGAAGGGAATATCTTAGCATAGCCAGACTTTCGGTTTGGCGCGGACATCGCAGAAATAGATTTCAGCGGCGCGCCTGATTTCACAGTTGGCATTAATCTAGCGTGAATGAACCATCTTGCCAGTCCCTAACTGGAATGTTCATATACAGGCACAATCAAGGGACGTTGAAAATGTTGATTATTCTTGGTGGATTGCCCGGTGTCGGCAAAACGTCAATTGCCAGATTGGCGGCTCAGGAACTTGGCGCGATCCATCTGCGAATTGATACAATCGAGCAGGCTGTTATTGATTGCGGTGTCGTGCCATCCGATGAAATGGGCCCGGTTGGGTATGTCGCTGCAAACCGGATCGCGACAGATAATCTGCGTCTTGGCCACCTTGTGATCGGCGATGCGGTAAATCCGATCGAATTATCCCGCGCCGCGTGGCGAGAAGCCGCGATAATCGCAGACAAGCCTTTTGTGCAGATTGAACTGATTTGTTCTGATGTTGATGAGCATCGTTACCGGGTTGAAACCCGAAAGGGTGACATAGAAAACCTGAAACTGCCCGACTGGCAAAAGGTCTGTGATCGTGAATATCACCCCTGGCCGGATGTGGATCTGGTGATTGACACCGCGGCCCAATCCCTTTGTGCTTCTTCTGACATACTTGTTGGTTTTGTTCGGAAGAAGATCGCCAGTATCTGAATTAAAACATAGCTATTCGTCTATTCATCAATGCTTGGCTGCCGATGGGCGGCGAGCGTACGGCTGACGAAATTGCGAAGAGCAATCGAGATATCGTTGCTGCGATAAGCCAGTGAAAGTTGTGCAATCGGCACTTCGCCCTCGATCTCGCGATAGGCGACACCCTTTGCCTGAAGCTGCGTCATTGGTTTGGGGACCAGTGAAAAGCCAAGCTCGGCCGCAACGAAATTGATCACGGACCCAAGCTGCGGCGCGATCTGACCCATTTGCGGTTCAAACCCGGCGTCTCGACAGGCAGTGACGACCTTGTCATAATGGGTGGGGCCGACCGCACGGGGGGTCAGGATTAGGGCCTCGTCACGGAGTTCAGACAAGGCGACCTTTTCACGTTGGGCAGCCGGGTGACCGGATGGAAGGACAAGCACCATCGGTTCGCTTGAAATCACATGCAGGCGAATGCCATCGCCTGAAATCGTATCCTGGCGCAGGAATACCGCATCAAGGCGTTCATCGCGCAGGCCAGCGACAAGCTGTGCGGAGTTGGCTTCTTCGAGCGTCATTTCAACGCCGGGATAACTGCGCCGAAAATCACGGAACACGCGCGGAACAGACGGACTGAAGGCGGCGGACGCCGTGAATCCCACCCGGATCGATCCTACTTCGCCGCGCCCGGCGCGCTGGGCCGCACGAATGGCGCGCTCTGCCAGATCGGGGAACTGCGCAACCACCTCAAGAAACGCCGTTCCGGCCTCTGTCAGCTCAGCCCCGTGGGGAACGCGATGAAACAGGGCGGTGCCGATTTCATTTTCCAGATCGCGGATTTGCTGACTAAGCGGTGGTTGTCCGATGCCGATGCGGGCCGCAGCACGGGTAAAGTTGCCCTCACGGGCGACGGCAAGGAAGTAGCGGATATGGCGCAGTTCCATTGATGATATATCCAAAAGATATCAAAGAAGACAGTTCCATATATTGGACGGATAGGTGCGATAGTGCAATCATAAGCGTCACCCCACGAACCATTCCAAAAGAGGTCGCAAATGTCTGTTTCCCGGGACACTGACCCAGAACAACATTCTGATAGTGCTGCTGATACGGCGTCATCTGATGCAACGCCCCCCATACGTTCGCAAAGCCCGCTCGCGTCCACCAACGCAAATGCGTCTGCTGATCCGGTGTGGATTAAACCGGGATCGGCCGCATTTCGCCGTATCAGCATTGCACTGTTTTTGGCCGGATATACGACCTTTTCGCTGATTTACTGTGTTCAGCCACTGTTGCCGGAACTTGCAAACCACTTTGTGGTTGGACCGGCTGAAAGCTCGCTTGCACTTTCACTGACCACCGGGTTTCTGGCCTTTGCCATTTTGCTGGCCGGTGCTGTGTCCGAGGCCGTCGGGCGCAAGCAATTGATGCTGATCTCTATCTGTGTGGCTTCGGTTTTGAACCTGATCGCGCCGTCTCTTTCCGATTGGCATGCCTTTCTTGTGGTGCGCGCGTTGGAAGGTCTGATGCTGGGCGGGGTTCCGGCCGTTGCCATGGCTTATTTGGCCGAGGAAATAGATCCCAAGGGCCTTGGCACGGCGATGGGCATCTATATCAGTGGGACGGCGGTCGGCGGCCTGAGCGGCCGTGTCGTGATCGGTATTCTGACCGATCTGTTTGGCTGGCATGTTGCCCTTGGTGCGATGGGGGCATTGGGCCTTGTCGCAGCACTTGGATTTGTGATCCTGTTGCCGGCATCGCGGAACTTTGTCCGGCGTCCCGGCTTTCAGGTGGGCTATCACCTGCGGGCCTGGGGCGGGCATCTGAAACATGCGGGCTTGCCGTTTGTGTTCCTGATCGGGGCCTTTGCCATGGGCTGTTTCGTGACAGTGTTTAACTATGTCGGTTTCAGGCTTTCGGGTGCGCCCTATGGCCTTTCGCAAAGCCAGATTGGGGTGATCTTTGTGGTCTATCTGTGCGGGTCGGTGACCTCATCGATTGCCGGTGCGTTGTCTGACAAAATCGGACGTGGCCCGGTGCTGGTGGTAGGGCTATTGTTGGTCGCCCTTGGTGTCGGACTGACCGTATCTGACAGCCTGTCGGTGATCATTGGGGGAATCGTCGTCCTGACCAGTGGCTTTTTCGTTGCCCATTCGATTGCCAGTGGCTGGGTCGGGCGGCTTGCCGAAACGGCCAAGGGGCACGCAGCATCGTTGTATCTTCTGGCCTATTATCTGGGATCCAGCATCATGGGGTCGGTTGGCGGCTGGTTCTGGGATCAGGGCGGATGGAACGCGGTGGCGGGCTTTGCCGGATCGTTGTTGCTGTGCGCGTTGTTCTGCGGGCTTTACCTTTGGGCGCGTGCAGCGCAGGACACCCGCCAATCCCGAAACGAGGTTGCCCGCGCGACCTGAGTAAAACAAAACCCCCGCCGGAAACCGGACGGGGGTTTTATCTTTCAGGATGGTCTCTGCTTAGAGCCAATCCGGGCTCGGCAGGCCTTTTTCCTTGAGGAACGCAGGGTTCCAGAGCTTGCTCTGATAGCGGGTTCCAAGGTCACACAGAATGGTGACGATGGTTTTGCCCGGGCCGAGTTCACGTGCAAGGCGCACGGCACCGGCAATGTTGATCCCGGTGGAGCCCCCCATGCACAGACCTTCTTCCTTGAGCAGGTCAAACACGATCGGCAACATTTCCTCGTCCGAGATCTGGAACGGGTGGTCAATCTCAACACCTTCAAGGTTGGCGGTGATACGACCCTGACCGATACCCTCAGAGATCGAGCTGCCTTCGGATTTCAGTTCACCGAACTTGTAGTGGCTGTAAAGGGCGGCACCCATCGGATCGGCAAGGCCAATCTGGATGTTTTTGTTACGATCCTTAAGCGCCATCGAAACACCGGCCAGCGTGCCACCGGTACCAACCGCACAGATAAAGCCATCCACCTTGCCATCGGTCTGTTCCCAGATTTCGGGGGCGGTGGTGTCGATGTGGCCCTGACGGTTGGCGACGTTGTCAAACTGATTGGCCCAGATCGCGCCATTGGGTTCGGACTGTGCGAGTTCTTCGGCCAAACGGCGCGAAACATGCACATAGTTGTTCTGATCGCGATAGGGGACAGCCGGAACTTCGCGCAGATCAGCACCGAGAAGCCGCAGCAGGTCTTTCTTTTCCTGGCTTTGGGTTTCCGGGATGACGATCACGGTGCGGTAGCCCAGCGCATTGCCGACAACTGCAAGACCGATGCCGGTGTTGCCAGCCGTACCTTCGACGATGACGCCGCCCGGCTTCAAAAGACCGCGCGCCTCTGCGTCGCGAATGATGGCAAGGGCTGCGCGGTCTTTGACCGATCCGCCCGGGTTTGCGTATTCCGCCTTGCCAAGAATGGTGCAGCCCGTCAGCTCGGAAACCTTTTTAAGCTTCACAAGCGGGGTGCGGCCAATGGCTTCAATGGTGCCATTGCGAATGTCCATGACAGACTCCAAACATGGTGATTTCAAATGTGTTTGATAGTTGATTGGTCTTTTTGCACACAAAAGTCAAGGCAGATTAAAAAATATAACGTAAAGTTTGTGTGATTACTGTTTTTCTGATTAATCGCTGTGGTATCCTCAAGCCTCTGAATTCTGCCGAAGTCGGTCGCGGTTTAGCATCAGCCACTGAACGGCGATGGTCGTCATTGCATTGCAGAGTTGTCCATTCTGCAACATGGCAAAGCATTCTTCGGCCGATACTGTGAAGACCCGGATATCTTCACCTTCCTCGGCGACGCCATGCAGCCCACCAACATTGGTGGTATCGACCTGACCATAAAAGAGATGGACCGTTTCAGTCGAGCATCCCGGTGTGACGTAATAATGCGAAATCAGTTCTGGCGATCCGATAAGTTCGCATCCAGCTTCTTCAAACGTTTCACGGCGTGCAACAGCTTCTGCCGTCTCGCCGTCTTCTATGATGCCTGCAACGATTTCGGTCAGCCAAACCGGCATTTTTGGGTCGTTGTCGTTGACAGGAATGGCACCGGGGCGGAATTGTTCAATCATTACAACTTCATCGCGGACCGGGTCATAGGGCAGGACGGCAACAGCGTGGCCGCGTTCCAGGACTTCGCGTTGCAAGACAGGGCTTTGACAACCATCAAATCGGTCATGTTGCAACTGATAGACATCAATCTTGCAGTAACCGTCCCAGCTTCGATTTTTGGCAATTATTTTAAATTTCATTTCTGTCACGGCGTTTCTCCCAGAAAATGTGCCATTGTCATCTATTCAGTTGATTTATCGTTGCGCTTAATATTTTGTAGTTCTTATATATTCGGTCTGATCTGCTGTTATTTGATACCATGATGTTTCTCATCGTGACCATATTTGCTGGTGCGAGGGTGGCATCCGTCGGTTTCAATTGCATCAAAACTGATGTAATCTTTCGAATATGGTGCGCAGAGAAACAAGTCTTAGATAACTGTGCTTTCATTCAGGGTTTAGATGTGTCGGGGGATACAGGACGTTGATGCGGTTCGAACCAACAGAAATCGCACGTCTGTATGGGCGGTCACGCGTAGGCGTTGTTGTACACAAGGATCTCGAAGCTGTGTATGTCAACGATGCCTATGCGAAAATGCTGGGCCGTCGCGATGTCTCGGACTTTATGAGCGACCCGGACATGCGCCAGTATATTCCGCCAAGTTTCCATCACGAGGCGGACAAGCTTTCCAACAGTTTCCAGAAAAGCAGCGGTTTCCACGGCTGGAAGAAAGTCTACAACATCCGGACGGATGGAACGCCGGTCTGGATGGAAATCAGTGACGAGACCGTCGAATGGGAAGGCGGTAATGCGGTCCTGACCACGGCACAGATGATTGATAATGGTACGACTGCGATGCAGGTCGACCATATGCTGGGGCGATCCTTTATTGGTGTGATGGTCCATCGCAACATGACTGCATTGTACGTTAATGAAAGCTTTGCCCGCCTGATGGGGGCAAAGGACGTCAGCGCCTTTATGGAAAATCCAAATATCCTTCGCTTTATCCCCGACGAAAATCGTCCGCGCGCAATTCGCCATGTCGCGGCAATTCTCAGCGGCGAACGACGCGGCGACCGTCACCGTGTGCGCGATATTCTCGATGATGGCAGTTCGGTCTGGCGTGACCTGACCGATGAACGCATTCTTTGGTATGACGGTAAACCGGCGATCCTGACGACTGCCCATGATGTTCGCGACGAAGTCGAAATGCATCAGCAACTTGTCCGGGCCAAAGCAAGCCTGGAACAGGCGGTTACCGAAGTCATCCGGATGGTGCCGTCGGCTGTCGCGATGCTTGATGCCAAGCTTGAGGTTATTCATTTCAATCACGAGTTTTCCCGTCTTTTCGGCGGAGAAACAACGGATGGATCCGAACCGGTATTTGATATTTCAGCACTGCATGAATGTTGTGCCGAGATGATGCGAAACGGGCATGGTCATGCCAATATCGACGAAATGCAAACGCCATCCGGCCGTCTGGCCGACATCCGCATGAACATGATGGATGATGGCGGCGTCATGGTGTCGGCGACTGATATTACCGATCACAAGCACAAGGAGCAGATGCTAGACACCTTGGCATCAACCGATGCGTTGACCCGTGCGCTTAACCGTCGCGGTTTTGAAAGCGCGGTTAGCAGATTGCGCGAAATTCGCCATCTCAAGGATAAAAGCTGGCTGTTCGGGTTGATCGTTCTTGATCTTGATTACTTCAAGGATGTGAATGATACCCATGGGCATGCGGTGGGCGACCGGGTTCTTGAAAGGGTTGCCGATACCCTGCGTCAGGCGTTGCGCGATGACGATCTTGTCGTTCGTCTGGGTGGTGAGGAATTTGCAGTATTGTTGCCATCTGCGACGGCTGCAGTCACCAAACGCATTGGCGAGCGTTTGTCGAACATGATCCGCGAAATCAGGGTGCCAATTGACAAGTCTGGCACGGAATATGTCAATGTCACGGCCAGCTTTGGCGCAACCGTCGGCGGCGAGGGCCGGCAAAAATTCATCGAACTATCAGAAGCGATGAAGGTCGCAGACGAAGCAATGTACGCCGCCAAGGATGCCGGACGTGATCAACTTGTCTTTCGCTTCGCCGGGCAAGAACAAGATAGCTGATCAACAGATCATCGATTATCATCGCCTTCCATAATGTTTTCCTGACATTCGATGCCGCACCTGTTTGGTAGTTGCGTGGCAGTTTCTGTGCGAGGCCGTAATGCGTGTTCGTTCCATGACCGTTTCTGATGCTGATCGTGTTGTTGAAATTTATGGGCAGGCCATCAAATCGGGCCATGCCACGTTTCAGGAAAATCCGGGAACCTGGGAAGACTGGGATCAGGGGCATTTGCCGGAATGCCGGCTGGTTGCCTGCGATGACAATGACATCGTCATTGGCTGGGCCGGGTTATCTGGCGTTTCAAATCGCTGTGTCTATCGCGGGATTGCCGAGATATCCGTCTATGTTGACCCCCGTCACCACGGGAAGGGTATTGGCAAAGCGCTGCTTTCAGCCTTGATTGCTGCCAGCGAGGAAAATGGTATCTGGTCGCTTGAAGCCGGTATTTTTCCGGAAAATGAAGCAAGCCTCGTCCTGCATAAGGCATTGGGCTTCGAGATCGTCGGACGTAAGCGCGGGCTTGGACGCATGGGCTATGGGCCGTTGGCCGGACAATGGCGTGATGTCATGCTGTTGCAGCGCCGCAGTCAGGTCGTTGGTGTCGACTAACTTAAAATCATATTGCGCATTTTTCCGCTTTGCGTGCGCAAACTGCGCGCGGAATGCGGTTTTTTCGAATTTGTATGTGGCTTGGTCGAAAACGTCCTTGGCACGCTTTAAATTCGCGCGGCAATAAGGTAATCAACAGGTCTGGGTAAGTGAGAACCCGTAGACGAAAATTTGCCAGGAGCGCCACCGTGAACGAGATCCGTAAAATTGCGCCTGTCGCAATCTGGGACAATTTCCAGAAGCTTTGCGATACACCGCGTCCGTCCAATAAAGAAGAAGCTGTTTTAAAGATTCTGGAAAAGATGGCCGATGACAAGGGGCTTGCGCATTTCCGCGACAGCGGTGGCAACCTTGTCGTGTCCGTTCCGGCGACTGCCGGCTTTGAAGATCGCAAAATGGTGATCTTGCAGTCCCATGTAGACATGGTGACCCAGGCCAATTCCGGATCGACCCACAATTTTGACACCGACCCGATCCGCATGGTCATGGATGGGGAATGGATTACTGCCGATAACACCACACTTGGTGCCGATAACGGCATCGGTGCGGCGGCAATGATGGGCTTCATGACCGAAGACGGTCTTGAACATGGCCCGCTTGAACTTCTTTTCACGGTTGACGAAGAACGCGGCCTGACCGGTGCGATGAACCTGGAACCGGGCCGCCTTAAGGGTGAGATCCTTCTCAACCTTGATACCGAAGACGAGTATGAGCTTTGCGTTGGTTGTGCTGGCGGCGGTGATCTGGTCGCAAGCTATGACTACAGCGAAGAAGCCGTTGGCGCAGGGCAGGTGGCCCGTGATATCGCGCTGACTGGTTTGAAAGGCGGCCATTCTGGCATCGACATCATCCTTGGTCTTGGCAATGCCAACAAACTGATGGCGCGTTTCCTGCGCACCGCGATCCGTGATTTTGATGCGCGTATTGTAAAAATCAATGCCGGGACCGCCCGCAACGCCATCCCGCGGGAGTCGTTTGCGACCATCGTTTTGCCGGAAGGTAAGGTTTCTGATTTCGATGCGGCATTGAATGCTTTTGCCAGCGACATCAAAGATGAAATCGGCGCGATTGAACCGAAATTTGCCATTGCCGCAACCAATGCAGATGTCCCTGCAAAGGCAATGAGCGCAAAAGACTCCACGGCGTTCAACAATGCCTGTGTTGGTGCGCCGAACGGTGTTCAGGCCATGAGCACCTCAGTCGAAGGTGTTGTCGAAACCTCGATCAACCTTGCCATCGTCAAGCTTGGCGAAGGTAAGGCCAAGGTGACGTTGTCAGCACGTAGTTCTATCAATTCTGCGCGCGATTCCCTGCGTGAGGTCGCAACAGCGGTATTTGAGAATATCGGCGCATCTGTTGCCTGGGGCGATGCCTATCCGGGCTGGAAGCCCGATGCTAACAGCGAAGTGGTCAGCCTGATGAAGGCGGTTCACAAGGACATGTTTGGCAAGGAGCCGGAAATTCGCGTCATTCACGCCGGTCTTGAATGCGGTGTGTTGGGATCGAAATACCCGCACTGGGACATGGTATCTTTCGGTCCGACCATCAAACGTGCGCACAGCCCGGATGAATGCGTCCATGTGCCAAGCGTTGCGCGTTTCTGGGATTATCTTCTGGCCGCGCTAAAGGCGATCCCTGCCAAGGGATAAGGTCTTAATCGGATTTGATGAAGTTGATGCGACTGATCGGGAAACCGGTCAGTCGCATTTGTTTTCAGCACACCAGGCATCGCGGGCATCAGAACCATTTCCCGGGACCAGTGCGTCAAGGTTCACAAAGCCATTTTCACCGATGCTGGTTTCGATTTCGATCCAGAAGCCCTGACTGTCGCCTGCGACATAGACAGTTTCAAAGCGGGTCAGGCGGCGAATGATGGTGTCATTGACACTTGGACCATCGCGGAGGTTCAGAAGTTCGCGATCGACATAATAGGGTTCGCGTTCTTCGCCAATCAGGTCCTTGATCTGACGGGTGATTTCTGTGCCTTGGCGGGCAACCAGTTCTGGGATGTCACGGGTGACAAATCCCTGGCCGGGGCCAAAGGCAATCAGGGCGGCAAAGATTAGCAGAAACAGCGGACTAAGATGGAGCAGGGCATCGAACATGCCCGCACGCTTCCACTCGTCACGAACGCGTCGTGCCGGTTGTCCGTCATCCAGACGGCGCTGGGTTGCGCGCACCTGTTCAGCAAGGGCAGAGCGGTTCGACCCGATAAAATCAAGCGCCTGCATCAGAACTGCGCGCGCAAGCGGCTTGTTACCAGACCGTTCAAAGGCATTGGCCTGGGTAAACAGCATTTTGGCGTTGCCTTCCGGCGGGAAAGTGCCGCCGCGCATGTTGCCAACAATTGCCTTCCAGGCGGGTAAAAAGCTCTTCCAGCCCCAGAAGCCCCGAAGCCAGGTCTTGAAACTGGCCTTAAGCGCCATGCGCTTTGCGCCCTTGGGGGCGAGGTTGGCGGTGATGGTTTCAATATTGCAGGAATTCAGAAAACCACGCACGACCTTGAATTCCACCTGACGCGGTTGTGCCGATACAACGCCAGTGACCGCGCACTGAATGAAGCCTTGTGCGTTGGCTTCGGTCTTTTTGCCTTTGTGGCGACGCGCACCGGGATGAATGTTGCTTTTGCGCGCATTGGCTTTGGCCTGCTGTTCGCGATAGGCCTGATTGGCGCGGGCAAACTTTTCCTCGGCAGTTTCCTTGGCTTTTTCCTGTTTGCGCCCGGTGCCGGCAAAGCCCTGTTTCTGGCGGTTCGCGTTTTGCGCACCGGCTGCGTTCGGGCCATAAGCGGTCGATGTCCCGTTGCTGGCAGTGCCGGACCTTTGGGCTCCCGAGGGCGCATTGCCTGATTGTTTGGGCGGTTTGCGTTCGCCAATCAGGATTTCATAGGCTTCGGTAATGTCCTTGAATCTGTCCTCGGAGTCCGGGTCTGTGTTGCGGTCCGGATGAAATTCAAAGGCCAGCTTACGATAGGCCAGTTTGATTTCCTTTGCGCTCGCCCCCGGCGCAATGTTCAGCATGCGATAATAAATGCCGAGGTTATCGGTGTTCATGATGAATGAAAATTCCTGTCAGGCATGCTTGTCAGCGCAGTAATCCAGCAAACGACAATTTTATCGATTGTATTTCGCGGTGCAATCATATGCTGGAAATCTTAACACGTTGTCACTTTTGGCTAATTGCCATATTTTCAGGAATCGCAAGTGCACGCGATGCGAACAAACAGGTAAACGCCTTGAAACTGAAATTTTGGCAACGCAAGTCTGATGCGGATGGTGATGCGCTCGAAAAGGGCGGAGGTTCCGTTGGCGTCGCCCAAGGCGAGGCGCCCGAATTCGAAATGCCGCCGGGACATCACCTTGATTTCGGGACGCGAATGCGCGCGAAGTGGGAAGGGTACGACGATCCTGTTGAATACTACCTTCTGCAGCTTGAAATCGATGCCTATACCGACTGGTTGCGCAAGATGCGTGTCTGGCTTGCCCGTCCGGTCGAGCCGGAGCTGAGTGAACTTGCGCTTGATGACGAAATCGGTCGCTGGCCGCCGGATCGTATCCGGCTTTATGACAAACTGTTTGATCACGGGATCATGATGCCGGGCGGTCATGAATACGCGCTTGAGCTTGCCAAGCCGCTGGCACTTGATGAAACACTCAGTTGTCTTGAAATTGGTGCAAAGCTTGGTGGTGTGGCCCGCTTGCTGGCAGATCGTCTTGGCGTTTGGGTGACGGCGCTGGAGCCGGACGGCGAGCTTGCACTTTTGGGCATGGAGCGATCTGTTCAGGCCGGTGTTCAAAAGAGAGTCCCGGTTCAAACGCTTGACCCGCGTCAGCCAGAGCTTCGCAAGGGCTATTTCAACGTCGTTTATTCCTATGGCGAGCTTTATAAGATCCCGGAAAAGGAAACCTTTCTCAAAGCTTTGGCCGAAACGCTGCGCGATCACGGGCAGCTTTTGGTTACGGATTATGTTCTGACGCGTGATCTTGATGAGGATGAGTTGGCAAATTGGGCCAGGCTTGAAGGTGAAGAGCTGTTTCCGTGGACAGCACAGGAGTACAAATCCCGTCTTGGTCAGCTGAAATTCGATATCCGTATTGCCAAGGATGAGTCGGAAACGCACCTGAAGCATATCAAACTGGCGTGGATGACGATGCTTTCAGACATCCAGAAAGCCGGTCTGGACCCCGATATTATGGATTATCTCGAGCCAGAGATGGAAATGTGGATGAATCGCGTAAAAATGCTTGAAAATGGCAGCCTGGCCTTTTATCGGTTCTACGCAACGATCAACTGAGTGCTCAGGTTTAAGATCCTGAGCCGAGACTGCTGCTGGCGACGCAGAGGGGATTTGTTCCACTTTCTGTCGCCGCAACCTGTTTTAGGTGTTGACAGGGGCATGTCGTACTTCTATTTTCCGGCTTCCTCGAAGGGGCCAAGTTTCTAAGGTTTAAGATTATGAAGATCCGGAACTCATTGAAATCCGCGAAGCTGCGGGAAAAAGGCTGCCGTATCGTGCGCCGCCGTGGCCGCGTATACGTGATCAATAAAAAGAACCCGCGTTTCAAGGCGCGCCAGGGTTAATTCCCGGTACCTTGTTCTACGGTTTTACAAAACGCCGCATCGGTTTATCCAATGCGGCGTTTTGTTATTTGTATTCCTTGAATGATGAAGGGGGCAGCGAATACCCCCTTTCTTTATTTGTCGGGCCGGGTTGTAAACAGCTCTGTCGTGGTATGACGTCCGCGCAAAAGCACATCACCTGCCTTGGCAACACGATCAGGATCAGCCAGCAGGTTGCGGGTTGTCTCCGAGATCAGGATTTGTGTTCCCAGAACCTTGTTTTCCTGTTCAAGGCGTGATGCTGTATTGACGGCATCCCCGTGGACAGTGAATGACAGACGGGCTTTTGCGCCGACATTACCGGCAACCATCGGGCCGGTATTCACACCACAGCGAACTTTTAACTCAAGCCCTTCGAACTTGCGCTTTTCGACTTCGGCTTGCAGGGCAATGGCGCTATCGACAGCGGCATCGGCGTGGTTTTTTAGATCATCAAACACGTTATAGACCGCAAGGATCGCATCGCCCTGGAACTGGGTGATGATGCCGCCATGGCGTTCGATGATCTGCGTCGCGCAGTCGAAATAGTCATTAAGCATCGCAATGATCTGTTTCGGATCCAGGCTTTCGCACATCGAAGTGAAACCGACGATATCGACAAAAAGCACGGTGGCTTCGGATGTTTGCGGCGGCAGGACGCCGGAATCATTGCCCGATGCCAGAAGCTTTTTGGCAATGGATTGCGGCACGAACTTACCAAACAGGCTGGTGATACGTTCGCGGTCATGTACCGCCATCATCATGTGATTGAATGATCGCGCGGCGTCGTCATATTCGCGAATGCGGCTGCCTTTAAGTTGTGGCACATCGATGGATGCGATGTCTTCGTCTTCAAAGGCGCGGGCAGCACTGGCAAACCTGCGGATCGGCTTGGTGAAGTGTCGCGACAGGACGATGGCAACGATCACAGACAGGATAAAGACAGCACCGCCAAGAACAGAGGCCAGAACCAGTCTGTCCCACTCATCGTCAAGCAATTCCTGGTCAAAATACATGCCAATCACGACCGGTGAAATTGGCGCGGTTTGAACCTGGCGCGTGACGATCAGGTGATAGCGATCATTGTGCTCAAGCCCTGAAAGGCGAATGCCGCTATTGTGGCGTTCGTCATCGGGATCAAGCCGGATGCTTTCGGATTTTCCGATGTTGGCAAGAACAGGGTCGCCAATGTCATGAATGGTGGGCAGGGGAATCGGGCTGCGTGCGATGTTATCGCCATTGACCAGCTCGGTTGTTGTTTTTTCCCCCCAGTTGCGCAATCCCGGATGGGCCATGACCCGATTGCCGCCAATCAGGACAAAGGGCGTGCCTGGCAAATCTTCGCGCCCGCGGATCAGGCTTTCTGACAAATTGGACAGCGAAAGATACTGAATGAACGTTCCCAGATACTGCCCGTCATAAAACAGCGGTACCCAGCTTGTTAGAACAGTGCGGTCAAAATAGGGGTCCCAACGCGGATAGCCCGTGCGGTTGCTGATAGGCCCGCGGATATGCGCAAGCTCGGAAAACAGCATGTCGTCTTCGGGCAGGGTTCTTCGAATGTCGCTCATGTCTTCGGGATTAAAGCCGATAAATTCACGTTCCCCGGTCACAAGCCCATAGGCCATTACGCCCATGTCTGCGGCTGCAAGGGCGCGCATCGTGCTGGTCCAGCCATACTGAAAACTTGGATCAAGCGCGCCAATGGCAACCTGTTCTGCGACCCAGTCAGAACGTTGTTCGACCTCGTCCATGCGTTCATGCATGGTGCGCTGCACCGATGTCAGGTCAATATCAGCCAGCATCACCCACAGATTGCGGGTGTTTTCATAGGCCGTTCCAAGACCGACATAAAGGGATAGTCCGACGCCAAAGACACTGGTGGCGATAAAACCGGCAAGCAGTACAGAAAGGACTGAATATCTGCGTTTTGATTTCAATCGGTTTTCTTCCAGAAAAGAGGTTTTCCCCAACCCCGCGCCGATCTTAGCGGCGATCGAACTTTGTTGAAAGGATGATTGAGCTTGATGTGCGTTTTATCCCCGACATTTCTCCGATCCGGTCAAGCACGCCATCAAGTTCTTCGGGCGTGTTTGCGGCGACCTCGGCAATGAGGTCATATTCGCCTGAAACCGCAAGGCACCGAATGCAGTGCGGGACTTTCTGAAGCGCGCCAACCACGCCTGCTGACTGTTTTTGTTCAAGCTGTATCAGGACTTCTGCCAGCAAGACGGGCTTTGCGACATCGCCGAGCTGAACGGTGTAACCCTTGATAACTTCTGCCTTTTCAAGGCGCTCCAACCTTTCCTGAACAGCACTGCGAGACAGACCGACTTCACGCGCAAGGGCAGCAGTAGGAATGCGAGCATTTTCTTGCAGGCGTGCGATAAGCTGGCGGTCAACTTCATCAATCTGACGTTTCATCGGTCTTACCCATTAAAATGACGGGGCTTTATTGTGTTTTGACAGTATTGCCGGGTTGAAAGCGTTCGTCCAGCGGCGGAACATAATCGGGCAAAAACAAAACATGATCAGGGCAGGTACGACATCGACAATGAAGATGTCTGCTCGTTCGGGAGTTAGAGAAAATGAAAAAGATTTTGATCCTCGGCGCCGGGAAAATTGGTCGCATTGCTGCGGTGATGCTCAATGAAAGTGGGGATTATGCGGTGACGCTGGCCGATGCCAGTGGCGAAATGCTGGAAATATGTGCCGAAGATGATGCAGCCACTTTGGTTAAAGTGGATGTCACAGATGAGGCCGCACTCACCGACGTTGCCAAAGGGCATGATGCGATCCTGTCGACATGCCCGTTCTTCTTGAACGTGGCGATTGCCCGTGTCGCACGCGCGGTTGGGGCATCCTATTTTGACGTTACCGAAGATGTCGAAACCACCCGCGCTATCCGCGAAATTTCCAAGGGTGCGCAATGCGCGTTTGTGCCGCAATGTGGTCTGGCGCCGGGATTTATTTCCATTGCTGCACATGACTTGTTCAAGCGGTTCGATCATGTAAACAAGCTTCGTTTGCGTGTCGGGGCTTTGCCGCAAAACCCTACCAACCGTTTGAAATATAACCTGACCTGGTCAACTGACGGGCTGATCAACGAGTACCTGAACCCGTGCGAGGCGATCCTGAATGGCAAACGGGTCGAAGTGCTGCCCCTCGAAGGCTATGAGCGCTTTACCATCGACGGTACGGAGTATGAGGCCTTCAATACATCGGGTGGCGTGGGCGCGCTGTGTGACATGCTTGAAGGCAAGGTTGATAACCTTGACTACAAGACGGTGCGATATCCGGGGCATCAGGAAATTCTTAAAATCCTGATCGAGGACCTCAGACTTGGCGAACGCCCGGAGATGATGAAGGAAATCTTCGAAAATGCCCTGCCAGTCACCAAGCAGGACGTGATCGTGATCTTTGCCGATGCTGTCGGCACGCGGCGAGGCGAGCTTTGTGAAGAGAGCTTTATTCGCAAGGTCCATGGCACGCGCGTTGGCGATATCGACTGGTCAGCGATCCAGATTACGACATCGGCCGGATTGTGTGCCGTGATGGATATGGTTCTGACCGGTAAATTGCCGGCAACCGGTTACGTGCGACAAGAAGAAGTCAGGCTGGAAGATTTTCTGGCAAACCGGTTTGGTCGATACTACAGCCACGCTGGTTGAGTACGCCCAACGACCTGCATTTGATATTTTGTACCGAAACCCTCCAGAGGAAACTCCGGAGGGTTTCTTTGTTTTTCAATGCGGTATCAAGGGAAGTTTTCCTGATTT
This sequence comes from Thalassospira indica, assembly GCF_003403095.1. Taxonomy (NCBI): domain Bacteria; kingdom Pseudomonadati; phylum Pseudomonadota; class Alphaproteobacteria; order Rhodospirillales; family Thalassospiraceae; genus Thalassospira; species Thalassospira indica. The sequence goes on from NZ_CP031555.1 coordinate 2,359,623, forward strand.
TTCAGAAAAAGGTGTTCTTGCAACCGGTTAGAGAAGTGATCACTTCGCCGTCATGAATTGTTTTGAAAAATTCCATCAAGGACGTGGTTTGTTAACGGTTGGACCTTATGGTGGGACGAAATCTGCTTTCTCTTGGGTAATAGGTATTCCTTGTCTGATTTTGCCGACATCTACCGTTCTGCATTGAACCTGTATGAGGCAGGTCGATACGCAGAGGCAGAAGAATCCTGTCAGCGAATGATCCGATCATTCCCACAGGCCGCAGAGGCAATGCATCTGGCCGGTCTCGTTGCGATGCGCCATGGTAATCAGTCCCTGGCAGCAGAGCGCATGGGGCGCGCCGCCATTGCCGATGCCAATAGTGCAGAAATTCAGCATGACCATGCGCAGGCCCTTAAGGCCATCGGCAAATTGCGTGACGCCGTTGGCGCGTTCAAGCGGGCCATTCGGTTGTGCCCGGATGCCCCGGCTCTTTATTGCAATATCGCCAATACCTATCGCCAGCTTGATGAACTTGAAGACGCGCGGGAAAATTATGAACGTGCGCTGGAACTGGCCCCGGATGTCGCCGAAATTCATGCCAATTATGCCGCCTGCCAATATGCGATGGGCGATATCGAAGGCGCTGAAACGTCTTGTTTGACCGCGCTTAAGATGCGTGACGACATCGTCAATGCATTGGTTCTGATTGGCCAAATTCGCCTGGATCAGGGCCGCACAGTTTCCGCAAGCGAACCGTTGCGCCGTGCGTTGTCTCTTGAACCCGGTCATCCGCGCGCATTGACCGCCTATGGCGATGCACTTTTCCAACTGGGTCAGTTTGCCGGTGCGCAACATTGCCTGCGACAGGTTCTGGCCCTTGATCCGGATGACGCGAAGGCGCGCAGGACCCTTGCGTTGCTTAATTTGCGTGTCGGGCAGGGGCTTGAGGCGATTGGTGCACTTGAGCCGCTATTGGCCCACAGTCCGGAAGATCCGCAATTGTTGCTGATGATGGGCGAGGCGCTTAGCCTTGTTGGCCGTCATGGCGAGGCCGTTGAACAGTTTGGCGCGGCCATTGGGGCCGGTGGTGGGGATGACGCGGTTTTCCGTCTTGCCGTCGAGCTGGCCGAAGAAGGCGACACAGGCTCTGCGCAGTCGGTCCTGCAAAGCGGGATAGATCGCAAAATTGCCGCGGGCGAGAATACCGCGCTATTCCGTACAGCACGCCGTTTGTTGTTTGCCCCCGTGCCGACCGATCTTGCCGCCCAGAATGATGAAGTTGTGCGTGATCTTCTTGATGATACGCTTGATGAAGACGCACTTGAGCCAGACCTTGAATTTGTTGGTTCTGACCGGATCGATCCCATTGTTCTGACCCGCTTTCCGCCGGTCTGGCGCGCCGCATTGCGCCCGGAAGGGGACAAGCAGTTACGCGCGGTTGGTCATTACTGGGAACGTCTGGTGTCCGGTTATGACGTGCCAGAAGTCAGTGCGTCTGCCACGCGGCTCGGTGGGAAAATCCGCATCGGCATCGTTTCGGCCAATATGTGTGATAATGGCGTCGGGCGTTGGATCGAAGGCCTTGCCGAGGCGATTGATCGCGACCGGTTTGATGTGACAATCATTCGTCCGCCGACGGGCGAGGACGACATTACCGCCCGCATTGACGAACATGCCGACCTTGTCGTGCCGTTGCCGCTTGATCCGTTGCATTCGGCACGGGTGATTTCCGGGCTTGGCCTTGATGTTCTGCACTATGTCGATCCGCAGGCGGATGCCTATACGATGTTGCTGGCAAGCTGGCGCTTGGCGCCGCTCCAGATTTCCGGTGGCGGGATTGCCGCGACCAGTGGTCTTTCCAACATTGATTATCATCTGATCGCCGAGGATTGGGAAACAGCCGGCGGTGAAAAGCGGTTCAGCGAGAAGCTGGTTCGCCTTCCGGGCTTGTTTGTGAATGCCACCCCGCCCGAACCTGTCGAGATGTCGACAACGGAGTTGCAGCGGCGCTGGCGATTGGCGCAGGACCGCAATACCTATTTGTGCCCGCAGCCGCTTGATGTCCTGACGGCCGAGTTCGATCCACTGATCGCCGAAATCTTGCGGCTGGATGAAACCGCAGAGCTTCTGTTGATTGCGCCGGAGCGTGATAGCTGGGATGCGGCATGGGGACGCCGGTTTGCCATCAATCATGCCGATGTTGCCGGTCGGATGCGGTTTGTGAATGTGCGCAACCGGAGTGATTTATTGTCGCTTCTATGTGCTGTGGATGTCGTGCTTGAAAGTCCGGCATGGAATGATGCGATGTTGGCCTTTGATTGTCTGGGCCTTGGTGTGCCGCTTGTTACCTTGCCGGGTAATGCGGCGCGGTCCCGGCGCAGTCATACCTGCTATCGTCAGATATCGGTCTTTGATTGCGTTGCCTATCATTCGGCCGATTTCGTTGATACGGCCCTGACGCTTGCGACCGATAAACGCCGTCGCTCGGTTGTTTCGCACGCCATCAAGAGCCGGTCACACATTCTGTTTGGCCAGAAATCATCCTTTGATGCCTATATGCAGTTTCTGGATAATTGCATTTCAGAACAACAGCGCGTGGCAATGTAAGATCAGTTTTGATCAGCTGAGCGCGTCAATGTCAGCTTCGGAAAGTGCCGCTGGCACAATGGTTAGCGGCAGGCGCAACTGACCAACGGTGTCGCTTTTGGTCAATGCCGTGATCAGCGGGCCGGGACCCTCACTTGTTGTGCCTGCGGCAAGGACCAAAATGGAAATCTGTTCTTCTTCGTCAAGAAGGTTCAGCAATTCGTCCTTGAGACGTCCTTCGCGGATGAACAGAAGCGGCATGCTGCCGGTTTGTTCATGAACATAGGCGGCCAGCTCGTTCACCCGCGATTCTGCCGCATCGCGGGCTTCTTCCTTCATCAGATCGCCAACCGCCATCCAATGCTGGAACTCGGCCGGTTCAATGACGCTCAGAAGGGCGACACGACCGCCGGTATGTTGTGCGCGACGGCAGGCATAACGCAATGCCTTGGTCATCTCATCGCTGTCATCCACGACAACAAGAAATGTCCTGTTCGAAGTCGCACGAAGTTCCTGATCGGCATCAAAAGAAGGCATATGGGTTCTCTGAACAGTTGCACTTAACCGCTGCGACACTGAACAGATGTGGGACTGTTGTTACGAGCGGACAGTTAAATTGTGCCGCAACTCAATGCCGGTTTCCAAGTGATTTTTGGTAATGACGACAAAGATTTATGCGGTGCATTCTGGTTGACAGTTATGCTGCGACTGCGAAATCGCAAGTGCACGGAATGCGCGTTTTGATGGTGAGTGGGGCTGCGCGCTGTTAGCGTTTGCGGAATGCAACACTGGCAATCCAGCCCGCAACCACGGCAATGATCACGGCAATAATGCCATAAAGGGCCGAGTAGCGATGGGCGAATTCATAAACCTCGGCACTGATGCCGGTTTTTGAAACAACCAGTGGTGTGGTTTTGACGCTGGCAACACGGCCGTCCCGGATCAGATACACATTGATGGTGTAGGTTCCCGTCGGCGTATTGGCCGGAAAATGGATATCAGTTCTAAACAGCTGATTGGACAGAAAACTGATCTTGGCCGGGCGTTCACCGAACAGACCAGCGCCTTGCATATTGCGCACCAGCGCCTCGCGATAGACTTTTTGATCATCATCGCTCAACTTGCTTTCGCCTATAAAGCGCTGATTTTGAAGGCCAATGCGGTAATCGAGCAAGACCTCCGGGGATGCGATGATGTCCATCGGGCGGTTTGATGCGCTGGCATAATAGGCTGGCACGTTCTTATAGCGCGCGCTTTCACTGTTGACCCAAATGCCGACTTTACGCTCTTTTTTTCGGACCACCATGTCCTGATCCGGGCCGCGCACCGTGACGACAACGTCACCTTCTTCCTCGACCGCGCCAAACAACAAAACATTGGTGCCGGTAAAGCCGGTGGTGATGGCCACAAGATGGTTGGATAAATCGACAACCAGCGGATCAGCCGATGCCTTTTTGGGGCTAGCCCCGATACTTAAAAGCGGCAGTGCCAAGGCAATCATAACTGCGGCCCGAATGGCTGAGGGTACTGTCATCACAGATCCCCCGGCATTACGGAATAAAGGTCGCTTGGTGTAATCACCAGATCAAACAGAAGCTTCAGGCAGACCGACAAAACCAAAAGGCCAAGCAGGGCACGAAGATGTTCCGCCTTGAGGCGGGAGCCAAACTGCGCACCAAACTGTGCGCCGATTACGCCGCCAATCAGCAACAGGATGGCAAGGGCGACATCAACCGTCTGGGTTTGCACTGATTGCAGGAAGGTGACGTTGGCCGTGACAAAGATGATCTGAAACAGCGATGTGCCAATGACAACGCCGGTTGGCATGCCCAGCAGATAAATCATGGCCGGCACCATCACAAAGCCGCCGCCAACGCCCATCAATGCGGTCAGCATGCCAACAAAGAAGCCAACGGCAAGCGGCAGCAGGGCGCTGATATAAAGCCCGGAGCGATAAAACCGCATTTTCAAGGGCAGGCCATGGATAAAGCTGTGTTGATGTTTCTTGGATCGGCGGATTTGGCCGCCGCGACGCCGTGTACGGAAAATGGCGCGCGTGGCTTCAAACAGCATCATGCCGCCAATGATACCAAGGAAGATCACGTAGCAGAGCGAAATAACAAGATCGATCTGACCAAGCGATCGTAACCAGGCAAATACCCAGACACCGACGGTTGACCCAACAATACCGCCTGCCAGAAGAACCAGACCCATTTTAAGGTCGACATTACCGCGCTTCCAATGGGCGAACACACCCGACACAGAAGATGCCACAATCTGGTTCGCAGCAGTTGCCACGGATACGGCTGGGGGAATACCATAGAAAATCAAAAGCGGCGTAATCAGAAAGCCGCCACCAACGCCAAAAAGACCCGACAAGAAGCCGACCCCGCCGCCCAGTCCCAAGATCAGAAATATATTTACCGATATCTCGGCAATCGGGAGATAGATTTGCATCGCGGGCGGGCTAACAGCGTTTGATTGATTGTTGTGGTTCAGTCTAACATATTGTGCAAATGCAACAATCGCCAATTGCCGCTATATCGGACCGGTTTCGTATTTTTTATAAGGTTTCTTATGTCGACATCTTCAAGTGGTCCCCATGATGCAATTCTCGACGCGCGCGGACTGATGTGCCCGATGCCCGTTCTGAAGGCAAAAAAAGCACTGCGTGACGTCAAGGATGGCGGGATTCTGCAAGTCCTTGCGACCGATCCCGGTTCTGTTGCTGATATGAAAGCCTTTTGCGAGATGACCGGTAATCGACTGATATCGTCTGAACAGGACGAAGATGTTTTTATCTATCACATTGAAAAATCCGGTACCTGAGACGGGGTTTTAAAGGGCCCCACACGATGAAAGTTCCCTGAATGTTGCCAACCCCACCTAATCTGACTTGGCTGGATTGTGATTTTGATGATCTGTCCGCGCGCCACGTGCACAGCCTTTTGAAGCTTCGCCAGCAGATTTTTATTATCGAGCAGACCTGCATATTTCCCGACATAGACGGGCTTGACCCGCGATGCAGGCACATTGTTGCCTATGAGGGGGACGATGTTCTGGCTGCTGCGCGTATCGTTGCACCGGGTATTGATCCCGACCATGCAGAACAAGGTGACCGTCCCGCGATTGGCCGTGTTGTTACCAGCGATCGTTTGCGCGGGCAGGGCATTGGCCGCGAGGTGATGCGCCGTGCGATTGAGGTTTGTGAAAAGCAGTTTGCAGGCAAACCGATCTACCTGAACGGGCAGCTATATCTTCGAGGTTTCTACGAAAGCCTCGGCTTCGTGCAATTCGGTGATGAATATGACGAAGACGGTATCGCCCATATCAGCATGGAACGCCCGGCGAACCTGAAATAGGTCCGACAGGAGGAATGACCAATAGCGGCGGACCTCAGCGTGCGCCGCTGGTCGCCATGCCGGTAAAGAATTCAAGCTGCCAATTCATGTCATCCTCGCTTAGCGGATACTGATTTCCGCTGCGGGGATTAAGTGTCTGGCTCGGCGGCACGTGACCAAGCTTGACCTGAATTTTCACAGCAAGATCGGCTGGAAGGCCAGCCTTCCATGCCAAGGACACAACGCCTTTTGCCGAATGGGTGTTCAGCACCTTAGATACGGCGTCGGGCGAAATTCCGGCCAGAACGGCCAGCGATGCGCGGGCGAATTTGACATCGTTTGCGGCCAGCGCCTTTGCCACTTCCTGATCGGTCAGCTTTTTCTTGGCATGCATGGCAAGTGCCTTTTCAAAGGCAGGTTCGCCTTGTTCTTCGTCACCGTCTTCTGCAACCTCGCCTTTTTTGTCAGACTTCGGTTCTGCCTTGTCCGACGGTTTGGCTTTTTCCTTGTCGGCTTTGATCTTTTTCGCATCGGTCGCAACGTCGTCGCGCTTTTCGAATTCGCCAGATGCGATACGGCGCTGAACGACTTCGCGGACCGCATCAAGCTGGTCCTTCTTCAGGTCTTTGCGGCGTTCCAGCACACTGATCAGGTTTTCGGCGACAAAGCGCGCCAGTTTTCCGGCTGCGGTCGGTGTCAGGGTTGGGCGTTTGACAAGGGGTTCGTGCCATTCCGGGTAGTCCGGTGCGCGATCAATCAGTTGATCAAGCGTTTCTTCGCGGATCTGTGCAGACTTGTTGCCAAGCAGATGGGAAATCGCATCCTTGTCACTGCTTGCGGCAATGGCATCGGCAAGCTTTTCACCAACATTTCTGCGGCGCGACACAAAGCTGAGCGCACCACGACCAGAGCTGCCTTCAATGATTTCAAGCAGATCTTCCTCGGTCAGAACCGGCGAATACTGCAAGACCGGTCCAGAAACGACACTTTCGGCGTCGCGTGCAAGCTGCTGAATGATTGGCTGCGGGGCGTCGGCAATATCTTTGAGGGTTTCAGAGATCACTTGGCGGACGTGAACAGCCTGGTCACGGACAAGCTTGTCGAGCGCCTCATAGGTCATACGGCGCAGTTTGTCCGTCTCGTGGGCGGTCAGACCGGCAGAAAGATGCGCGATCTTCTCGGCAAGACTGCCGCGAACACTGTCATCGCTATCATCGGTCAGAAGGACATCGGCCTGAACTGGTGTTGCCTGGTTGGCAGCAATGTGACGACGAACGGAAGAATCGTGGTCAGTGGCGAGGAAATACAGGATTTCAGGGCGGGTATCATGGCGTTGTGCCAGCTTGCCGCGAACATCTGCATCCGGGCTTGCCGCCATTTCCTTGGCTTCGTCATAGGTGATTGGCGTTTCGCTTCGCTTGGTAAATACCCGCTGCAAAAATCCCTTCATCGGGCATTCCTCCTAAACTTCGATTTTTGCCGGGTCTTTTGACCCCGGCGCGGCAGCGATACCAAAACGGCCTTTGCCAAGTTTCTTGACCTGATACATGGTCTGATCTGCGCGTTGCACAAGTTGTTCAAGCGTTTCTTTTGAATCAGGTTCGTGAACCGCAATACCCACGGAAATGCCCAATGGATGTTCGGCATCCCCGGAATATTTTCCAAGAACGGCACTTTCCTTCATCAGGGTCTTGGCGCGTGCCGACGCGGCCGGAATATCAGCACCTTCCAACCACAGAACAAATTCGTCGCCACCAAGGCGGGCTACAAGATCAGATGGCCGCACATTATCAAGTAACACTTGCGTTAACGTAAGAATGGCGTCGTCGCCAGCCTGATGGCCATGGATATCATTGACCAGTTTGAAGTTGTCCATATCGACATACATCAAAGCCGCAGGCGCATTTTCACGGCGCAGGCGACTGTGGCGACGTTTGAGTTCCTCAAAGAACGCGCGACGGTTCAGAAGTCCGGTCATGCCATCAGTACGCGAAAGCGTCAGGATGCGTTCATGCTGGATGGCCTGTTCAATGGCGATACCGACCTGATCGGCAACCTCGGTCATGATGGCACGTTCGCCGTCGGTTGGTTCCGGGTGATCCGCATCAAACATAAAGATCACAGCGCCATTGTTGCGCTGATGATAATGGCAACGAAGGCCAATGAGCCGGTAGTTCCCGACATGGGCATCAAACGTTTCATTCGTTTTTTGCATTTGGTGAAGCGCCTGGTGGGCGATCTCATTGGCCGCCTTGTCTGCATCGCCGGCGGTTAGTTCAAGGTCGCCAGTTTCATCATTTCGTTTGAAGATAACGCAATGGGAGCAGGCCAATGCACGCGTGCTGGCCTCTGACGCGCCCTTAAGGACCATAAGTGGATCAATTTCATCACGCATGGTGCGCACGATATAGGTCATCAGGCGGTCACGATTTCGGGCGGTTGCGACTTCGCTTTCGCGGCGGCGTTGTTCGGTAATGTCGTGGGCAAGACCACGTGTGCCGATCCAGACCCCGTCGCGCGAATAGACGGGCGTCGATGAAACCGAAAGACACGCATCGCGTCCGTTCGAACGCCGGAACCAAACCGGGACATCACGCACGGCCTTCTGGCTGCGAAATACGTGTTCGCTGTCCTGATCGGCAGTATCAAGCAGGAATTTCCCCGGGAACCGTCCGACAATGTCATCAGCACGGTATCCAAGTGCTCCGCGCGGAGAGACAAAGATAAACTTTCCCGTTTCATCGGTTTCCCAGGCAAAGGCGGACGATACTTCGACAATGTCGCGGTAGCGCTGGCGCGAGTCGATCAGTGCTTCACGCAAGTTCCGGTCCATGCTGACATCACGCGGCAGGATCATGACCTCGTTTTTGGTGGTCGGCAGGGCAGTTAGCTCCAGTGTTGCGGTGCCGCGCTGGACTTCAAAGGTCATCAGTTCAACCACGCCACCCGGTGTGGTCAGGGCGCGTCGGATCAGTTGATAGATTTCAGGGAACAGGCCGTCACGAATGCCATTGGCAAAGCCGACAGCATTTTTGTTGGCAAATAGCGGCACGCCCTTTGCGTCCATCACGATGACGGGGGCCTCGGCCTCGGCCATGACTTTGGGGTCAAGGGTAAACACGTCGGCATCGTAGTTTGTCAGATCGTCTGCAAAGTCTGTGTTCTGGTTTTGCGGATCCACCGGATGACGGGAAGTCATGCGCGTCCTCCTGTTGTGGTCGACGCGTTCTGATCGTCGGTGTCGGCACTGCTATTTGAGCTGGCGAGATTGGTCTTGTGATAATCGTCTTCGCTGCCAATCGTGATTGGCGGCCCCAGATGATAGCCTTGACCATAGTCGATACCCAGATCACATACCAGTTCGTAACTGGCCTGATCGTGGATCATTTCGGCGATCGTATGAATACCAAGATCGCGACAAAGCAGGGCGGTCGCCTTAAGAAATGCGCGCCCTTTTGGATTGGCAAGCGCAGTTCTCATTGCCCCGCCATCAAACTTGATAATGTCGACATCAAGCGCACTCAGATATTCGAAGTTGGCAGCCCCGGCACCAAAGTCATCCAGACAGATCGCATGGCCGCGGGCTCGGAGCATCTGCAACCCGTTATTCACATCGGTCAATCCGCGAATACGCGACGTTTCGGTAACTTCGAAAAGGATTTGTTCCGAGGGGATGTCATAGTTGCCAAGCAGTTCGATCAGAGCCGGCATGAAACCGGCCTGTTCAAGCGAATGGCCGGAAAGATTGACGGCAACCGGGTAGGGGATGCTGTCAGGATTTTCGCGCAGGTGATCAAGAACCTTGCTGCACATTGCCAGATCAAACTCGGTAATCAGACCGGTTCCCTCGGCGAAATGAATGATCTGGTCAACAGCGAGCGGACTTTCACCGATGTTAAAACGCGCCAAGGCTTCGAAATGATGCATTTCCCGATTGCCAAGATGGACAATCGGCTGCAATGCAACTGCAAAGGACCCATTTTCTACAATCTCGCGGAAGGCACGCACGGACTTCAGTGTTTCGTTGATCAGGTGCGGCAGGCTTGCCGAAAGGCGGGCGGCGGTGACGTCATTCTGTGCCTTGCGCTGCATCCGGTTGAGCGCATAGGCAACTGCCCGTGTCAGGTTGGTATCCCGGTCACTTTCGGCATTCTCAGTATCGAAATGATGGATGTTCCGAGCACTTTCGTAGTCATTGCCAAACAGGTCTGCTGTTTTGGACTTTTTGGTATTTTTGCCGTTAACGCCCGAGGTATTGGTCAACGACATCAATCCGCTGATATTCTCGGCCGAGGTGGTTTTATCAATTTCCTCAAGGTCGGCGCGCAGCGCACTGGCATAGGCCACGATACGGCGTTCGAGTTCGATCATCGGTTCGTCAACCGGATGAATTTTGTGCGGTCGTCGTGACTGTTCCTGATCCTTAACCACACTGGCATTGAATTGCTTGGCGCCAATTCCGATCAGACGTGCCAATTCATTGGTTGCGGCCGTTTCCGCCTGGGAGCGCGAAGCAGCCAGGTTTTCGAGCACGACCAAGGCTTCGTTATGGTAGTTCATGCTTGAAAGATCACCAACCGAACCGGTCTGGCTGGTTTCGGCGTTCATGTTCTGGCGAATGACGGCATTCTGCAAAATGATACGGTCAATGCCCGATCTGGCCCGAGGACGAATGGCGCGGTGGCGCGCTGCGATGTAATAGCGGCTTGAAGGATCGGCGATCATGTAGCCGCTGAGTGACAGCGGCACAGTTTCCTGAACCGGTTTGCCGTCGGACTCGCAAAGCTGGAAATCAAGATCAAGCTCTTCAAGGCGTTTCAGCCCAGTGCCGCCGTGAAGATAGGCGCGCAGCAAAGGACGTTCGGACTTAACAACAATTTTCTCGAAGGCTTCGCCGATCAGACGGTCTGGCGTGCATCCCAGAAGGCTTTCGGTCGCGCCTGCGACAAACAGAATATAGCCGTTCTCATCGACCTCAAGAAGCATGTCAGCCCAGCAGAATGCCATGGCTGCCAGAAGGTCTTGGTCATTCGTTTCCGCCGAGTGGCCGGTGCTGTCTGTCATTTTCGACCCGTCATCGTAAGCCGCCTGTTTGTTTTTCTAAGCCGCAGCTTTGCCTGTCTCTCATAAATAGCGATCTTACAAAGGATATGAAGGATTTGCACTTGATATGGCAAAAAAAACATTCCGGCTTCAAAAGATCGATTTCTCACACGACGCAAGTGATGGATCGCCGTCTGATTTGACGGTCTCGGAGAGCCGATTTCAGGTCGACTGATTGACTATGTTGGTACAACCCCATGGGGTGTTCATGGCCGGTCTGCGCGCAGCAGAGCATATAATCGACAAGGAAGGTTAGGGGGGTGAGGTCGACATCCTGTTTTAACGGATATCAGGCGGCGTTATGGTCGGCTTTCCGGGGCTCGTTTGCCTCGCGGCGGCTGTGCTTCTGATCGTACATGGCTTCATCAGCTTCGCGGATCAAATCGGCAATATCGCATTTTGCGCCAAAGGATGCGTGACCGAAGCTTGCCCTGATCGACAGCGCCTTGCCCTGCCATATCAGCGGGAATCGCTCGGTCGCGTTCTGAAGCTGCACAATCCGTTTTGCCGCTGCGGCAGGATCGCTGCCGGTCATCAGGATGGCAAATTCGTCGCCGCCAAAGCGGGCAACAAAATCATCAGACCGGGTGTGCGTGCGCAGGTTCTGCCCAAAATGTCGAAGGACGGCGTCCCCCGCAGCATGCCCGTGCATGTCATTGATTTGTTTGAAGCCATCAAGATCGGCAATGACCAGAATGCCGCGTTCGTCGGTCCGTGACGCGCGCGAGATTGCCTCCCGCGTGCGCTTCATGAAGCCGCGACGGTTATAAAGCCCGGTCAACTCATCGGTTTCGACCATGAGTTCGAGCTGTCTGATCCGGTTTTGCTGCTGATCAAGGCGGGTTTGCATGTCACGGGCAAGATCAACCAATGTCGAAAGCGCACTACGTTGTTCGCTTTCGTCTGTTTCTTCGGTCGCGCGATTGTTGATTGCCGTCTGATGCTGAAAATCAGCAGCAAGCTCTATCAATAAATCTATCTGCGACTTTTCCATTGGGCGTCTTGTTCTCAATGACATTGGATACCGAAACCCTTAAAAGGGGTGGAACCATTCTATCTTTCATGGCGTTACAAGAACATTAACGCACATGAAGCGTATTTGTGACGAAGCACGGTCGATCACGCAAAGGAGCACGACGGATGAAGTACCTTTTTGGGGCCGGATTGGCGCGAAAAATCGCGGTTGCGGGTGTGGCTCTGGCGTTGGCAGGGTGTTCGTTCCTGCAAAAAGAAAACTTTACGGTTGGTGGTGAAATCACCGATCAGGGGCAGGAATGCGTTACGTTCCGTGCCGAAGACGGGACGCTTTATGCACTCGCCAACAAGGCAAGCAGGCTGCGCCCGGGCGATAAGGTACGCATCACCGGCCATCTGGCACTGATGACGACCTGTACCGAGGCAACAACCCTGATCGTAGACAAGATTGTCCTGCTTGCACCTGCTGACTGAGCCTTGGTCTAGCGCGCAGTTGCAAAACAATCGGTGCCGTCAGCCTTGAGCTGGCGGCATTGTTTTTGCGCAGACTCCGAGTCTTCAAATCCGGCAAGCTGCAGCCGGTGATAAATGCCCTGACTGCCGAGATCGGCGGATACGATTTTTTTGTCGTGCGATTTCGCCAGTTCCGGATAGCGGATACTAAAGCTTGCCCAATAGGTTTCAGCGGTAAATGTGTCGCGAAAGGCGCCAAGCTGAATCCGGAAACCACCACCGTTGACTGCCGACACAGGCGTTGCTGTTTCAACAAGATCAGATGCCGTCGTGCGTTGCACGGTCACATCGGGCAGCGTGGTCTGAGTCGGAGGCGAAGTTATTGAAGGTGCCGGGGTAATCCGAGTTTCCGTGGGCTTTGGTGTCCTTTGACGGACTGGTTGGACCGAACGGATTGGTGGTTTACCGTTGATCGTCCGTTGATACTGATCTGCCAAGGAGGGGATTTCGATTTCTTCCTTAAGCCGGGTTTCAGTTGAAATTGTTCCGGGCAGGAGGCTGAGAGGCTGATTGCCTGATCGCACACTTGACGCGCGGGCAGGCAAATCTGTCGGGATGATATCGATCCCGGTTGGTCCTGTTTCAGGGGCAAGCGATTGTGCCACTGCACCGATATTAAAGATCATGGCGGTCATCAGTGCCGCAGCAAAAGTGACCGAAAAAGAAAAACCACCCCACAATCCGGCAAAGCCAATCGCCTGCGACAACTGTATCGCAGGGTTTGGATATGCGTGGGGTGGTTTCGCCATTCCTACATCTCCGTGCGCGGGCCATATGCATGGCGTTCGCGCAAAATCAGATCATTGTTGCGCAGGCGTTCCATGGCTTTGCCATAGACTGTGTCTGGCGCATATTGACCATCTGTCCGGTCACCTGTTGCCATCCCGGTCAGAAGCTCAATCGCATCATTGATGTGTTCCACCGTCCAGATGTTGAATTTGCCCTGGCGAATGGCTTGAACGACTTCCTCGCGCAGGACAACGTTTTCCGCATTGGCCGAGGGAATGATTACGCCCTGATCACCGGTAAAGCCCTGATCAGCGCAAATGCGATAGAAACCTTCGATCTTGTGAGAAATACCGCCGACCGGCTGCGCCTGGCCAAACTGGTTCATCGACCCCGTGATGCCGACATTCTGGCGCATCGGGATGTTGGAAACAGCGGAAATGATGGCGCAAAGTTCCGCCATCGACGCAGAATCCCCTTCGATCCCGCCATAGTTCTGTTCGAACGTAACGTTACAGGCAAAGGAAAGCGGGAAGTCCTGCGCAAAGCGTGATTTCAGGAAGCCTTCGATGATCATCACAGACTTTTGCTGCAATGGGCCAGACATATCGACCATGCGTTCGATGTTTAGAACGCCGAGGCTACCGACATAGGACCGTGCCGATACGCGTGCTGGCAGGCCAAATGCATGATCGCCATAATCGAGAACCGTCAGTGCGTTGACTTGACCAACCACGCTGCCAAAGCTGTCGATCAGGATTTCGCGCCGTTGGACCCGTTCATGGGATCGGTCTTCAAGGCGTGAATTGCGATGGCGCCGCTCCTCGATCGCACGCCGTACATCCGCCGCACGAATGGTTTCGCGACCTTCGGCCTTGCTAAGTGCTCCGGCCTCGATCGCGACATCTTCGACCCGTTCAATCTGGGCTGTCAGCTTGTCACGTTCGCCTGCCCAACGCGCCGCCTGACCAAGCAATTGTCGGATCGCACCATTATCAACCGGGATGCCGGAGCGTGACAGGGCGGATGCCCGCAGAAGCCCGGTATAGATCGAAATGTTGCGACCAGCCGCTGGCATGTCGGCATCAATATCTGCCTTGACCCGGAAGTGGTTTCTGAAATCCACATCCAACGAGAAGAAGGTGTAATAGAACTTCGGCGCGCCGACGATCACGACCTTGAGGTCAAGCGGGATCGGGCGGGGTTCCGGTGCGCCTGCGGTCGGCGGGCCGCCCTTGTGGGTTTCCTCGATACGGATTTCACGGTCACGAAGGGCTGCTTTCAAAAAGCCCCAGCATTCTTCGTGTTCCAGAAGGCTTTCCGCACGCAACACAAGTACGCCGCCATTGGCGCGATGAAGTGCGCCTGGCTTGATCAGGCTGAAATGCGGATGCATGCCGCCACCCATCGGGCGGTACTGAATTTGCCCAAACAGGTTGTCGTAGCTTGGACTCGGTTCAAGCACGACATCGGGGTGGTTATCACGCGAATGATCGATCAGCAGGTTGACGGCATAGCGATCATCGACCGTTTCGGGGATCTTGCCGTCCCCGCTTTCGATGGCGGGTTGGTCGCTGGCTTCCTCAAACGCGTCGATATTGTCGAGAATGTCTTTTTCAAGCGCGTCGAACCATGCCTTAAGGCCGGGGCTTGTGAATTTGTCGCGCAGTTTCTTGATGCGCGGTTTCAGAACAACCTTTGCTGCCCCGCGACGCAGGCTATCAAGGGTGTCGGCGATCTGTTCTTCGAGGTCGCGGGTGGAAAGCAGCGTTTTGCGGGCTTCTTCGGCGACGTCCTCAAACGCGTCTTCGGCCTCATTGCGGCGATCCTTGGGAATTTCATCAAGGGAAACCGGTTCGCCTTCCTCGTTCAGCGCGACAATCATCACGCCTTTTTCGTTTTCCTGAACATCCAGACCCCGTTCACGCGCATATTCACGCAACGCATCGAACTTTTCGCGAAGCTGTGCACGGGCTTCTTCGGTCTGGGTCTGGGTTTCGGTCAGGTGGGCCGGGGCATTGAAGGCCGAGGCAAAAGCTTCTCGCAGATGCGTGATCAGCGTTTCCATCGCCGCCAAAAGCTTTTGCCCCTGACCGGCCGGAAGGGCATAGGGGCGCGGGCGATTGGTGCGCGAAAAATTGTTCAGATAGACCCAATCATCGGGGGCGTCGCGTTCTTCCATGGCCTTGTTGAGGTAATCGAGTGTCGCCGTCATGCGGCCAGCGCGATCAAGGCCAAGAACAAAAATGTTGAAACCGGGTTCGGACATCGAAAGTCCGAATTTAAGAGCCTCTGCCGCGCGGTAATGCGATGAAAAATCGAATATTTTCGGCTGTTGGTCTTTGTGTGGGCTGCGAATACGGAAATGCGGGAAACCGCAATCATCTGCGTCAAGGCGGGAAACTGGCATCTGCTGACTTTCTGCTGCCCAAGATCAAGGTATCAAGTAGGGGCAAGAAGCTCCTGCAATATATCTTGGAAGCAACGCAATCACCCGGTCAAGCGTTGCGTGCGGAAATAATTGAAATGCCAGTAAGAACCGTGACTTCGCCTCAAAATTCCACGGCCATCACGCACAAGAAAAACGTGCGTTACATGACGACAGAATTGCCAAAATCACTGCTTTGAAGCAGTCGGTCGACGATTTGCACGCCGCGGCGCAATCTTTCGGGGGATCGTTCTGCGCCGAAGCATAGGCGCAAACCCCTTGGCACGTGGCCAACAGCGAATTGCTGTGCTGCGGTCAAAAGAACACCATTGTTGGCCGCATCCATCACCAGTTCACTGGTGTCGATATGTTCGGGAAGTTCCAGCCAGATGTGATAGTTGGTCGGGTGGAAACGGATATCATAACCCTTGAGCGTGCCAAGCACGATCGCGAGGCGCTTGGCCGCTTCTTCGCGGTGCCATGCCTCGAACTGGGCAAGGCTGCCATCCATGATCATGCGTGTGACAAGTTCCAGGTTGATGGTTGAAACCATCCAGCAGGTGGACCGAATTGCACTGGCAAGTTTGCCGATCATTTCGCCCGGTGCATGGATATAGCCGACACGCAAACCACCACCGATGCTTTTTGATACGCCATCAAGATAAATGCTGCGTTCCGGTGCAAAGCAAGACAGCGGGGGTGGGGCATCCGGATCAAGGAATCGATAAATGCCGTCTTCGATCAATGTCAAATCATATTTACGCAAGATTTCGGCAATTTCGATGCGGCGCTTCTGGCTCATGGTGCTGCACAGCGGGTTGTGCAGCGTCGGCATCAGATAAATAGCACGCGGACTTTGTGTGCGACACATGTTTTCGAGCGCGTCAGGCATGATGCCGTCGTCGTCCATGGCCACACCGCGCAGACGGAACTGCAACAAATTGGCAAGGCTGCGCAGGTTGGGATAGGTGAGTTCTTCGCACAGGACAAGATCGCCGGGGCGTACTGTCGCCAGCAGCGAGACTGTCATGCCATGTTGCACGCCCGCCGTTGGTAACACGCGTTCCGGATTGTCATCCAGCCCCAGTCTTCCGGCGGAAAAAGCCAATGCTTCACGCTGATGGGCAACGCCATATTCCGATTTGTACGACACCATATCGTCTGTCGACATGGTAGTCGCAACCTCAATCAGGGTCTCGCAAATGCGGCCTTCCCTTGGCGGGAGAGGGCAGTTCATCCTGAAATTGATCGGTCCGGTATCTTCGGTCGAGTTTGACTGGGAATTCGTCGATGGCGCAGCACCGGTCGATCGCGCCAGCTGGGTGAGGTTGTTGGTAAAGGCCATCGGAATCGGGGCGGTGGCCGCCATATCAAGTTCCGACTGGATATTGTCGAGCACATAGGTTCCACGGCCAACTTCACCAGCCACCAACCCCAATCTTTCCGCCTCGCGGTAGGAGCGGGTAATTGTGCCGACCGTGACGCCAAGTTGATAGGCAAGGTCGCGATGGGTGGGCAGTCGGTCTCCGGGTTTCAGAGAGCCGTCTTTGACCGCTTTGCGGATGGCTTGCGCGATCTGTCGATAAACAGGACCACCAGCCTCATCAAGTTTCGGGAACCATATTGTCATGGTTACAATGTTTAAATTGACACAATAATAATGTCAATGACAAAACAATATCGAGACAATTCACCGAAAGGAGATGGAAATGGTAAATTGTAACGATACAATCCAGCTTCCTGGCATCAAGGTCACTGAGCGCACAGTAAGCACCTCTAAACAGGCCAAGCAGCCTGTGACCTGGCGTGCCGCGATCATTGGTGTGATGATCTCTGCGGCTGAATACCTTGCCCGTTTGCAGGCGCATTCGCGCGATCGTCATGCTTTGCAAAGGCTTGATGATCATATGCTTAAGGATGTCGGGCTGACCCGATCAGATATCGAACAAGAACTGTCAAAGCCGTTCCTGTAAGGTTTCCCCCGGCGCGGCTCGCCACCGCCGCGTTTGACGGAGGCACTTTGCTCCCATTGTGCCTCCGTTCGGCGGGAAGCGGCTGGAAACGCAAATTGTCACGGTTTTGATCTATCAGGGATACAATACAATGTTTAATACAGGTGAGTTGCGCGAGGCCGCGGATTTTGTGCATCAATATGTTGCACCAACGCCGACAATTCAGTGGCCGCTGCTTGATCGCGCGACCGGATTGTCCCTGTATGTCAAACACGAAAACCACACCCGACTTGGTGCGTTCAAAATCCGGGGCGGGCTGACTTTTTGTCGTTATCTCGGAAAGTCGGTTGATGTGAACCGCGGGATTATCTCGGCGACACGGGGCAATCATGGTCAAAGCCTTGCCCATGCGGCCAGTCGTTTTGGCATGCCTGCGACTATTATTGTCCCGCATGGCAATTCCGTTGAAAAGAATGCCGCAATGCGGGCCTGGGGTGCAGAGGTGATTGAACATGGTCATGACTTTCAGGAGGCAGCCGAATACGCCAAGGCACTTGCTACCAAGGAAGACCTTGTAATGGTCCCGCCGTTCCATCGGGAACTTGTGCGTGGTGTCGCGTCCTACGGGTTGGAGCTTTTTGACGCTATTTCCGGTCTGGATCGTATCTATGTGCCGGTTGGCATGGGGTCCGGGATTTGTTCTCTGATCACGGTGCGTGATGCGCTGGGCCTTAAGACCGAGATTACTGGTGTGGTCGCAACGGGTGCGGATGCCATACGTCAATCATTCATGGCCGGTGAAATCATCCAGACATCGACGGCGAATACATTTGCCGACGGGGTTGCTTGCCGTAGCCCCGATCCGGGCGCGTTTGAGATCATTAAAAGCGGTGCTGCGAACATTGTTGCTGTCGATGATGAACAGATCACGGATGCCATGCGCCTCTATTTCAGTTCGTGTCACACCATTGCCGAGGGGGCAGGTGCCGTGCCGCTGGCGGCTGCGATTGCGCAGCGCGAAAGCAATATCGGCAAGAAGGTCGCCGTTGTGTTGACCGGGGCGAACATTGATCGCGCCGACTTTGCGCGCATCCTTTCAGGAGAAAACAAATGAACAGCATTTTAAATCGTTCTGATGACAGCCCCACTGTTGATGAACGTCATCTCATGTTTGATGATCTTGAAAAACTTGGCCGCATTCTTGTGGAAACAGGTGATGTCGCGCACAGCTTTATTCAGGGTGCGGATAACATGGATGTAACCTGCCGCGATTTCTCTGCCTTTGACCCCTCGCGCCCCATACCGGGGCAGGGACGCGGTGCGCTTGATGCGTTGCGGGCAGCGAAGGAAGAAATTCTGCCGCTGCTCGCCGCATCAATTGGTCCTCGTTATCTTGGATTTGTTACCGGCGGCACGACGCCGGCCGCCCTTGTTGGCGATTGGCTTGCCAGTGCAATTGATCAGAATGCCACAGGACCGGAAGGATCGGCAAACGCTGCGGTTGAAGAACAGGTCATCAACTGGCTGTGTGAACTGGGTGGTGTGCCATCAGATACGTTTGATGGTGTGTTGACGACCGGTGCAACGGTATCAAACCTTCTGGGACTGGTTGCTGCCCGGCAATGGTGCGGCGAGCAGGTCGGTGTGAATGTCGATGCCGATGGTGCAAGCGTTCTGCCAGATCTTGAGATTTTTGCCGCGAGTCCGCACGCCAGCATGGTCAAGGATTTGTCGATTGCCGGCATTGGTCGTAACAGCTTTACCAAGGTCGCAACCAAACCGGGATCGGAAGAAACTGATATTGCAGACCTCAAGGCCAAGCTTGTGGCCAGTGATGCACGCGCCAAGATCATTATTGCGTCGGCCGGGACGGTGAACGCGACGGATTTCGATAACCTTGATGTGATTGCCGATTTGTGTCGTGACTTTGGCGCATGGCTTCATGTAGATGCCGCGTTTGGCTTTTTCACTGCCCTGGATGATCGTCGCGCCCACCTTACCAAGGGAATAGCACGCGCGGACTCCATCACATCAGACGGGCATAAGTGGCTCAATGTCCCATATGATTGCGGGATTTTCCTGACCCGTCATATTTCGGTGCTGGAGACATGCTGTCGCGCCTTCGCGCCGTATCTCGATACCAAGGCGGATGGGAATAGCTATATCAATCGCGGCGTCGAAAACTCCAGACGCTTCCGCGCGTTGCCGCTTTGGATGGCGATGACGGCTTATGGTCGCGACGGAATTGCATCCATCATCCGGGCAAACTGTGATCAGGCGGCAAACCTGGCCGCGTGGATTCGAACCCATGAGAAGCTCGAACTATTGTCTGAGCCCAAACTCAATGTGACAATGTTCGCATCGCGTGGAACTGATGACGAGAATCGGGCATTGCTCCAGCGTATCAATGAAACCGGCAAGGTTTTCCTGACACCGACGGTTTATGGCGGTCGTTTCGGATTCCGCGCGGCATTCAGCAACTGGCGGACCCGCGACGAAGATCTTGTGGTCGTTAAGCAGGCCATTCAAACGGCCTTGTAAAGACGAACCCAAATCATCGATAACCCACACGATGTATCGACTTTTACATCACGCATATGCCGAGTTCAGGATAATATGATGACGTCCCAAACCCTGCCGATCTATCAGATAGATGCCTTCACCGATGTTTTGTTTGCCGGTAACCCGGCAGCGGTTGTGCCGCTGTCAGATTGGTTGCCTGATGATGTCCTGCAGAAAATTGCGATGGAGAATAACCTCTCGGAAACGGCGTTTTTTGTGCCCAGTGCAGGGGGCGATGCCAACTTTCACATTCGCTGGTTTACGCCAACCGTCGAGGTGCCTCTTTGCGGGCATGCGACGCTTGCCAGTGCATTTGTAATTTTCAATCGGCTTGGCTTTGAGGGTGATCTGATCAAACTGCAAAGCAAAAGCGGCATTTTGACCGCCCGGCGAGAGGGGGATGCGATCGTCCTCAATTTCCCGAAACAGCCGATCAAGACCGATGTTGTTTCCAAAGAAGTTCTCAATGCCCTTGGCGGTGCTGAGCCGATCGAGACATTTGGGGTGGTTAGCCGCGATACCGATATCGTGCTTGTTTATCGCGATGCATCCATCGTTCGCAATATGCGTCCAGACATGTCAGCGTTGGCCAAACTGGCTGATCGTGGGGTGATTGTGACCGCACCTGGCGATAAAACCGGACTTGATATGGTTTCACGTTATTTCCTGCCAGCCCTTGGCATCAATGAAGACCCGGTCACAGGTTACATGCATTGCGTCGTTGGGCCGTACTGGGCCGAAAATCTAGGGAAAGCTGATGTTGTTGGCTACCAGGCATCCGCACGCGGTGGCGTTGTTGTCTGCAAAATTGACGGTGATCGCGTCCATCTGAAAGGTGAGGCGTTCCAGTATCTCAAGGGAGAGATCGTGGTGCCAGCCTGACCAGTTTGGTGGCGGCCGGAACGACGTCAAAAGAAAGCGGGCAACGTCGTGGTTGCCTGCCTTTTTCTTGTTGAACAGGCAGTGTTCAGTTTGATGTTGTTCTAACCAATAATCCGCATTGGATCTGGTTTGCATTGTTTTTTTATTGACCGCGCTATAGGGCTTTCGTCTAAGTAAAAGGCAAAATGAAACGATTGTGGACAGATCTCGCCGGTGCAAAGGTGCGCGATAACCGCAAGAATGCAGGCTTTACAGGGGAAAGTTTATCGTGCTCGAAAGTGTTGTTGCTAGTTCTGCAACGCCGATGCAGATGTGGGTGGTCCTTGCACTCGTTGCCGGATCGCTTGTTCTGTATGGGTTGGAGCGCATCTCGCTCGAACTGACCAGTATTGCCCTTATCGCAACGCTTTTGCTTTTCTTTGATTTTTTCCCGCTGCTTGATGCGGATGGTGAAAACCTGATGGGGCCTGCCACGGTCATGTCGGGCTTTGCCAACCCGGCCTTGCTGACGGTGTTGTCCTTGCTGGTTGTCGGTCAGGGGATGGTCCTGACCGGCGGGGTCAGTTACATCGCCGGTCTGATTACGGAACATGGCGGCAAGAATGCCTCGATTGCGATTTTCGTCGGGTTGTTCGTGGTGATGGTATTGTCGGCCTTCCTGAACAATACGCCGGTTGTTGTTATCTTTATCCCGATTATTCAGGCACTTGCCGAGCGCATTGAACGTTCCCCATCGGCATTGATGATCCCGCTTTCCTATGCCGCGATCCTTGGCGGCATGACGACCCTGATCGGTTCATCGACCAACCTTCTGGTATCAAGTTCCCTGATCGAACTCGGCATGCCGGGGCTTGAATTCTTTGAATTCACAACGATTGGCAGCGTGCTTGCCCTGACCGGCTTCGTCTATGTCTTGTTGATTGCGCCGCGCCTGCTTCCGGCGTTGGCATCCATGCGCAGCAAGCTTGCCAATCCCGATAGCAGCGGCAAGCAATTCATCGCCCAGATCACGGTTGGGCCGGCGGCCAACATGATTGGGACAAAGCCGGTCGCCGGGTTCTTCAAGAACCTGCCAAATATCACCGTTCAGATGATTGTTCGGCGTGAACATGCAGAACTACCGCCGTTTGAAGATGATATGGAAATTCAGGCGGGCGACGTTCTGGTGGTTGCCGCCACTCGCAAGGCACTGACCGAGGCCCTGCAAAAGGATCCGGGATTGTTGCATTCAGATGCCGCTGCCGTTGGTGCAGACGGTGACGAAACCCCGCAGAAATCCACGCAGCTGTTGGCCGAAGTCATGTTGCCACCGGGGTCGCGCCTGATTGGCTTTAACCTTGAGCAGATCGGTTTCCGCTATCAGTACAAGTGCCTTGTACTTGGGATCCAGCGTCGTTCGCGCATGATCCGAAGCCAGATGACCGAGATCCGGCTTGAGGCCGGGGACGTTTTGCTGGTGCAGGGACGATCAGAGGATGTCGAGGCCCTTCGCACCATCCGCGACGTTGTGTTGCTGGAATGGTCGACCAGAACCTTGCCCCGACCATTCCACGCGCGTCGGGCTGCGGCCATTTTCCTTGGCGTGATTGCGCTTGCTGCGACCGGTGTCGTGCCGATCATGGTTTCAAGCTTTATTGGGGCCGGATTGATGATCGCATCCGGCGCGCTTAATTTGCGTCAGGCATCGCGCGCAATTGATCGCAAGATTGTTTTGCTTGTTGCCGCTGCACTTGCCCTTGGTAATGCGTTGCAGTTGACCGGCGGTGCAGAATTCGTTGCCGATCAGTTATTGGCCGCAACCCGCGGCGCACCCGCACCAGTTATTCTGTCGCTGTTCTTCCTGATTGTGGCTGGCTTTACCAACGTTTTGTCCAACAATGCCTGTGCGGTTCTTTTTACGCCCATCGGCATTGGCATGGCGCAGCAACTTGGCGTGGAGCCACATGTGTTTGCGATTGCGGTGGTGATGGCGGCCAACTGCTCGTTTGCATCGCCGGTCGGGTATCAAACCAACCTTCTTGTCATGGGGCCGGGGCACTATCGGTTTATCGACTTCCTGAAGGCAGGGACGCCGCTGATCATCATTCTTTGGATTGCGTTCAGCCTGTTTGCGCCTTGGTATTACGACATCCCGTTCTAAGGCGCATAAACCAACGAATGAATGTTTGCAGCGGTTCGTTTCAGCCATGCAAAAATGGCTGTCATGTCTGTGTGGAAGGCGTTTGACTTTTGCCTTTGGGGCAATAGGATCGGGTCGCTTGAATATTCTAAACCAACCTGCATTGGTTATCCTTCTTTCTCAGGAACTTACAGATGGCCCAGACTGCCGTACTTGCGAAGCCGACCACTCGTCCGACCAGCCCGAATTTTTCGTCAGGTCCGTGCAAAAAACGCCCGGGTTGGTCCGCAGACGCATTGCAGACGGAGATCCTTGGCCGTTCACATCGATCCAAGCTGGGTAAGCAGCGCCTTGAAGAGGTGATTGACCGTTCACGCGCAATTTTGAACCTGCCAGAAGATTATCTGTTGGGTGTGGTTCCGGCATCCGATACCGGTGCGGTTGAAATGGCGCTTTGGTCGATGCTGGGCGCACGTGGCGTTGATATGCTGGCGTGGGAAAGCTTCGGGGCGACCTGGGTCACCGATGTGATCAAGCAGCTCAAGCTTGATGATGTACGCACCCTTGAAGCCGATTACGGCAAACTGCCGGATCTGGCATCGGTTGATTTTGATCGCGATGTTGTCTTCACCTGGAACGGCACGACGGCCGGTGTCCGTGTGCCCAATGGCGACTGGATTGCCGATGACCGCAAGGGTTTGACCATTTGCGACGCGACCTCGGCGATCTTTGCTATGGAACTGCCGTGGGACAAGCTCGATGTCGTGACCTATAGCTGGCAGAAGGTTCTGGGCGGCGAGGGTGGTCACGGGATCATTATCCTGAGCCCGCGTGCCGTTGAACGCCTTGAAAGCTACACGCCATCCTGGCCAATGCCGAAAATCTTCCGCATGACCAAGGGCGGCAAGCTGATTGACGGCATTTTCCGCGGGGAAACGATCAATACGCCATCGATGTTGGTTGTCGAAGATGCCATTGATGCCTTGAAATGGGCCGAAGAGATTGGTGGCCTTGAAGGGCTTCTGAAACGTACCCGCGCAAACCGGGCGCATCTTGATGCGTGGCTTGCCAGTAGCGACTGGGCGGCCGACCTTGCCGAGGATCCGGCAACAGGCTCAAACACCTCGATGTGCATCAAGATTGTCGATCCATGGGCGCTTGGTCTGTCTGCCGATCAGCAGGCTTTGCTGCCGAAAAAGGTTTCGCAGCTTCTTGAAGCGGAAAATGTCGCACTTGATATCAACGGGTATCGTGACGCGCCTCCGGGACTGCGTATTTGGGGTGGTGCAACCGTTGAGCCCAGAGATATCAAGGCTTTGCTGCCTTGGCTGGATTGGGCATATGCGGTGGTAAAAGCCGAATTTGCGGCCAACTAGGAAATAATTCGTACGTATTATTTGCGTTACAGGGTTTTTCCCCGTTGCTCTGTCCGGCACAACGCGGTAGTAACCGCTACCGGATAGTGAGCCCTGAGCGTTGCTCGGGATATTATCAATTTAAATCTGCGCGCCTCGTCCGGGAAAGCACACAAAATGACCGAACTTGCCAGGAAAGCTCTTTTGCCCGCCGGCCTGCAGGATGTCCTGCCAGGAACCGCTGCACGGGAAGCTGAAATCCGTGAAAAGCTGATGGCCAGCCTGGCACATGCAGGCTATGACCGCGTGAAAACCCCACTGGTCGAGTTCGAAGAAAGCTTGCTTGAAGGTGCTGCACCGGAATTGTCGACCCAGACGTTCCGTTTGATGGATCCTGAGTCCCGCCGCATGATGGGCGTTCGTTCCGATATGACACCCCAGGTCGGACGCATTGCAGCGACCCGTCTGGTTGATGCGCCCCGTCCTCTGCGTCTTTCGTATTCCGGCGATGTCTTGCGGATCAAGGGATCGCACCTGCGCCCGGAACGCCAGTTTGCACAGGTTGGTGCCGAGTTGATCGGTGTGTCGAGTGCTGCTGCTGATACCGAGATTGTTCTGCTCGCACTCGAAGCTTTGGAAAGCATCGGTTTGGCCGATGTTTCGGTTGACCTAAATTTGCCAACACTCCCGGTTCGTCTTTTTGATGCCTTTGGTGTGTCGCGCGATGACCGTGAAGTATTGACCGAGGCGCTTGAACGTCGTGATGTCGCAGCCCTTCGTGCCGCCGATGGCAAAGTTACCGGTGTTCTGGTTGCCTTGCTTGAGGCCGCTGGCCCGGCACAGTCCGCTTTGCCGAAACTCAAAAAGCTCGAACTGCCGCTGGGTGCATCCGAGGAACTCTATCGTCTGATCGATGTCGCTGAACGCGTTCTGGCGTCCGGCCTTGATGCTGCCCTTACCATTGATCCGGTTGAGATGGCTGGTTTCCGCTATCAGACCGGCGTCAGCTTCACACTGTTTGCGCGTAACGTCCGCGGTGAAATCGGCCGGGGTGGCCGTTATCGTGCCGGTGGTGCATCGGGCGAAGCTGCAACGGGTATGTCGCTTTACATGGACAGTATTTTGCGCGGTCTTCCAGATGCAGAGCCGGTTGATCGTGTTTATCTGCCACTTGGTACGCCACAGCGTGAAGCGCGCAAATTGCGTGCCGAAGGCCATTACACCGTTGCCGCGCTTGAAGGTGCGGCCGAGGCCAAAACCGAAGCCGCCGCACGCATTGAAGCGCAAGGCATGGGCTGCAATCATATTTATATCGGCGGTAAGGTTGTGCCGCTGAACGCCTAATCGAACGAACTTTTTATCGCGCAAGGAGTTTTGCGATGACCAATGTTGCCGTGATCGGTTCCCAGTGGGGGGACGAAGGTAAAGGCAAGATCGTCGACTGGCTGTCCGAACGGGCAGACGTTGTTGTGCGTTTCCAGGGTGGTCACAACGCCGGTCATACTTTGGTGATCGACGGAACCACCTATAAGCTGAGCCTGCTGCCGTCAGGTATCGTCCGTGAAAACAAACTTTCGGTGATCGGCAACGGCGTTGTTGTCGATCCGTGGGCGCTGCTTGCTGAAATCGGCCGCCTGAAAGAGCAGGGCGTGGATATCACCCCGGAAAACCTGCGTTTGGCGGAAAATGCCTGCTTGATCCTGCCGCTGCATGGCAATCTTGATCGTGCGCGCGAAGCCGCGGCTTCGGGCGACAACAAGATCGGCACCACCGGTCGTGGCATTGGCCCGGCATATGAAGACCGCGTTGGTCGCCGTGCGATCCGCGTAGGTGATCTGGCAGACACTGATCTGCTTGAAGCCAAGGTCGAAAACCTACTGACGCACCATAATGCACTTCTGCGTGGTCTCGGCCAGCCGGAAGTAGACGGGGCGGAACTGCTTGCGCAGCTTAAGGAAATCGCACCGAAAATCTTGCCGTTCTCCGACACTGTCTGGAAGTCGCTTAATCAATTCAAGGAAGCGGGTAAACGCATCCTGTTCGAAGGCGCACAGGGCACCATGCTTGACGTTGATCACGGCACTTATCCGTTTGTGACCTCGTCGAACACTGTTTCCGGTCAGGCTGCTGCCGGTTCCGGTATGGGCCCGTCGGGTGTTGGTTATGTTCTGGGTATCACCAAGGCATACACCACCCGTGTTGGCGAAGGTCCGTTCCCGTCCGAGCTGTTTGATGAAGACGGCGAACGTCTTGGTCAGCGCGGTCATGAGTTCGGTGTGGTTACCGGGCGGAAGCGCCGTTGTGGCTGGTTTGATGCGGCCCTTGTCCGTCAGTCGGTCAAGGTCAACGGCATCACCGGTATTGCGCTTACCAAGCTGGATGTTCTTGATGGATTTGATGAAATCAAGATCTGCACCGGTTACGACATTGATGGCAAAATCTATGACCATCTGCCGGCCAACCAGCGTCTGCAGGCAAAAGCCAAACCGGTTTACGAAACCATCGACGGCTGGTCGGAAACGACCATGGGTGCGCGTAGCTGGGCCGACCTTCCGGCAACGGCGATCAAATATGTTCGCCGCATCGAAGAGCTGATTGAAGCACCGGTTGCGCTTCTGTCAACCAGCCCGGAGCGCGATGACACCATTCTGGTGCACGATCCGTTCAGCGCCTGATTGACTGAATTTACGAACTTCGAAAGCCACCAGTTTATGACTGGTGGCTTTTTTGTTTTCAGTTGCTTGGCTTACCGTTCATCCGTGACTGCGGCCGCGGGATAACAGCTTGCCGACAGGGGGGATCACAAGTATCGTTTTATCAACCTTTTGAGGATAGCGTTCTGAGGGCTAGGTCAGGAAGACTTTTGGCCCAAGTATGTGCGTCACTCAGGGAATGATAACCTGCAAAGAAATATCGGGACCATGGCAGAGCAAGCAGAAGATCAGGAACAGGACGTTTCGAATGGTGCTGCGACAGGGCCGGTGATGGATGCACCGGGCGGAGGTGCACCTGCGCCTGAGGAACCCGAAGAATCCCCAGAACTTGATGGTGTTGCAATCAATGCAGGCGGCAAAAGTGTCGAGATCGGCAATTTTCGCGTCTTTCTGGATTTGCGGATGCCCGAATTCGATATGGGCCACTGCAAAGCCTATTCGGCTGACAATCTCCGCCGGGAAGAGGGCAGCGCCTTTGCACTGGTAACCGATCCGGTTCTTCCGACCCGCCATGACCATCTGACCTTCCTGGCCGGTATGCATATGGCCGGTCAGATTGACCTTATCGATTATGAAACCGCCTACTGGCCGCCAATTGGTCGCAAGACGATGGTGCTTTTCTATGAAAAGCCGGCAGGCGGAAAGGTTGTTGCGCGAGAACACAAGAAACTCGCCATCGATGAGCATGATATTGCCACGGTTGTGGTCGAGCCGCTGATGAATGCCATGCAGGCATTCAGCGAGAAGGGGCTGGCACACCGCAATATTCGCGCCGATAACCTGTTCTTTGCCGATCCCATGCGTGAAAAGGTCGTGCTTGGCGATTGTGCCAGTGGCCCGCCCGGTTATGATCAGCCAGCGGTTTATGAGACCACGGCACGTATGAGTGCTGATCCTGCCGGTCGTGGTTCTGGCAATGCGACCGACGATTTCTATGCGCTTGGTATGACTTTGGCCGAGCTTGGCATCGGTCGCCAGCCCCTCAAAAAGCTGAATGACCAGGAAATTATCGAACTCAAACTGGCCAAAGGGTCGTTTCAGGCAATCGCATCACACGAAAAGCTGCCGCTTGTTCTGATTGAACCGGTTCGTGGCCTGTTGTGTGATGACCCCGAAGAACGCTGGGGCTTGGCCGAGTTGAATGCCTGGCTGGACGGAAGACGGACCAAGCCGGTTCAGGCCAATACGGAAAAACGCGCAGCACGGTCTCAAAACCTGGCTGGTCGGGATTATTATACCGTGCGCTCATTGGCGCAGGGGATCGCCAAGAATTGGGTGACCGCGCTTGGCCCGTTGCGTGACAGCACTGTAGAAGTCTGGTTGCGGCGCGGCCTTGGCGATAATGATCGCGCCAAGGCGCTATCGGATGCCATGCGACAACTGCAGTGGGCCGGGACGGATAAACGGTCGGCAGAGGACGTGTTGGTTGCGCGGTCCATCCTGATTCTGGATCCGGCAGGCCCGATCCGGTTCAAGGGCTTTTCGTCGATGGTCGACGGGCTTGGTTTCATGCTGTCCTATGATGTCCAACATGGAAAGGGCCCCCAACGTTTTGCCGACGTGATCGTGCGCGATATTCCATCTTTCTGGTTTGGCCGTCAGATGGGTTACAGCCCCGAGGTCCAGAGGCAACAGCAGCTATACAAGAACCTGCGCTATTACATTCAGCAGCAAAGTGCCGGTTACGGGTATGAGCGCTGCCTCTATGCGACCGTGCGCAACCAGCATTGCCTTAGCCCGCTGGTCGAAGAGGAATATGTCGTCGAGATCGCAGATCTGCTGCCAGCCCTTGAAAAGGCAGCCGAAACCGCATCCGAAGAAAGCTGGCCGGTGGATCGTCATATCGCCGCCTTCATTGCCGCCCGCCTTGAGGATGATGTCGAAGGGCAGTTGTTGGCGATGCAAAACCCGTCAGACGAGGTCGAATATAGTCGCGCAATCATCAGCATGCTGGCGATTGTGCAATGGCGTCATGGGCCGGACAATTTGCAGAACCTGTCGCATTGGGTTGCGCGGTTGATGGAACCGGCGATCAAGGTATTCCATAGCAAGGCACGTCGTGAACGGGTCGAGACCGAGATTCCCAAACTGGCCAAACGCGGTAATCTTGTCGAGCTGTATAACCTGATCAATGACGAACAGGAACGTCGCAAGGACCAGTCAGAGTTTGTCGAAGCCGTCGCGGAATATTCCGAAGCCGAAAGCGAAGTGTTTGATCTTGAATCGTCGGGGCCGGCCCGTATGGAGCTTGCCGAAAAGGTCGGGCAACAGGCGGCTGCTTTCGCGTCTACCATGATCGCACTACTGACAGTGTCCGCGCTGTTCTTGATGCATATCTTTTAAGGGATCGCCATGGCAAAGGGTAAACGAGCAGGCACAAAAAAAGGCGGTCGCAGCGCATTTTCCGGCTTGTCGGTTATTGCATCCGCAGTGCTGCTGTTCATGGTCGCACTTCCCACCTTTATCACGTTGACGGTCGGGCTGTTGCCGTCACTTGTGGCCTTTATCTTTGATCGCAGCGCGGGCAGGACAATGGCACGGTGTGTCTTTGGGCTGAACTTTTCAGGGGTTGCGCCCTACATTCTGGAAGTCTGGATGCAGCCATCGCAAACGGTTGGCGGCGCAACGCAGGCCGTTTTCCAGCCGCTGGCGCTGTCGATCATGTATGGGGCAGCTGGCCTTGGTTGGCTGCTATATCTCGCCATGCCGCCAATTGTTGCCAATGTCCTGAACCTGGCAGCCCAGCGTCGTGTCAGTGAATTGCGCAAGAAGCAGCGCGGACTTATCAAAACCTGGGGCGATAGTCTGATCAAGGAAGTGGATCGGTCCGGGAACTGATCACAGAGTGACCTGATTGAAAAAGACCATACAAAAAAGAAAGCGGCGGACACTGTCCGCCGCAAGTTGTTTCAGAAGGGACGCAAAGCAGGCAGTATCAGTGGGGCAGGTCCGTATGGATCGATTTGCGGACCTTTTCAAAGGCGCGTACTTCGATCTGACGGATGCGCTCGCGTGAGATGCCATAGGCAAGGCTCAGGTTTTCAAGGGTGACCGGGCTTTCAAGCAGGCGGCGCTGCGTCAGAATATCGCGTTCACGATCATTGAGATGCGACATCGCGTTTTTGAGCATGCTCATGCGCTGCAGGAATTCTTCACGCTTGCCATAAAGGGTTTCCTGATCTTCGTCATCGCTTTCGATCCAGTCGACCCATTCACCGTCACCCTCAATACGGACCGGCGCGTTCAGTGAGTGATCCGGACCGGCCAGGCGGCGGTTCATCATCACAACGTCATCTTCGGACACATTGAGTTTGGTTGCGATCAGTTCGACCTGTTCAGGTTGAAGGTCGCCTTCATCGATTGCCTGCATCTGGCTTTTGAGTTTGCGCAGGTTGAAGAACAGCTTTTTCTGTGCCGCAGTCGTACCCATTTTCACAAGCGACCATGAATGCAGGATGTATTCCTGGATGGCGGCGCGGATCCACCACATTGCATATGTCGCAAGGCGGAAGCCCTTGTCCGGGTCGAAGCGTTTTACCGACTGCAGCAGGCCGACATTGCCCTCGGAAATGAGTTCATTGATCGGCAGGCCATAACCGCGGTAACTCATCGCGATCTTGGCGACCAGGCGCAAGTGGCTGGTAATCAGTTTTTCAGCAGATTTATCGCAATCCTTGTCCCGGAAATTGCAGGCATAGGTCGTTTCCTGTTCCGGGGTAAGCATCGGGTAGCGGCGTATACGTTGAAGGTATACCGTGAGACCATCTTGAGAGATAGTTGGAAGAGCGTTTCCTTGCTTCATCAAAGCCTCCCGTATTGCTTTCGAAAAGTGCATTTTACCCCTTGCACTTTTTAAGAGCTTATACGGGAGTATTAGAAACCGTCAATGGAAAATTAGACAGTAAGGCTAGTATCAACTATTCAAAGGTATAGTTCTAGAGCCTTCATTAGTGCCAAAAGGTCACCTGGTATAGGTGCCTCTGTGGATATATAGGCACCGGTGCGAGGGTGCAGAAATCCTAACGTTCGGGCATGCAGCGCCTGTTTGTTGAATGCGTTCAAAATCTGTTGCGCTTCTAGGTTGAGTTTGCCAGCTGGTCTGTTTCGGCTGTAAACCGGATCACATACAAGTGCGTGCCCGATATGGTTCATATGAACACGAATTTGATGCGTCCGTCCGGTTGCAAGGCGGCATTCAACAAGGGACGCCAACGAGTCGTCGCGAGTTTGCAGAGTCTTGTAGTGTGTGAGGGCATATTTCCCCCCTTTTTTGACCACCGCCATCTTTTTCCGATTGCGCGGGCTGCGGCCAATATTGCCTTCGATATCACCTGAGCGGGGGCGAGGAACACCCCACACGACCGCAAGGTAGGCGCGCTCGATGTTTTCCTTGTCCTCGGCAAACAGGTTTGAAAGGGCGCGATGGGCTGCATCGTTCTTGGCGACCACCATTGCGCCGCTGGTGTCCTTGTCCAGCCTGTGCACAATCCCCGGGCGTTTAACCCCGCCAATACCCGAAAGACTGTCCCCGCAGTGGGCCAGAAGCGCATTAACAAGCGTTCCGCTTTCATTGCCGGCTGCAGGATGAACAACCATGCCGGCGGGCTTGTTGATCACCAGCAGGTCTTCATCTTCAAAAAGCACATCAAGCTTGATGTCTTCGGGCGTCGGTTCGGCCATTTCCGGTTCGGGAACGCTCAGATCAAAAACATCACCAGCCTTGACCTTGGCAGACATCTTGGCCGCAGGCGTGCCATTGACGCAAAGCTGACCGTCTTCGATCAAGGCCTTGATCCGCGAACGCGACTGATTGGGCCAGGCGGTCGCCAACACCTTATCAAGGCGGGCACCTTCGTCCTGGTCTGTCGCGGTATAGGTCAGGTTTTCAGACATCGTTTGCTATTGGCATGGTTTGATTGGGTGACTGTAATAATGCATGTGTTCGCCGCTTTTAGCGCTTTGTCCGGCGATTGCAACGAATTGCGACAACTTGCTTCATTTGGCGTTGTTGCCTTGCAATTGATCGTGCTTGTCGCTATGGCCTTGAAACAGGGTACGTATGATCGCGCGTGTGGCGAGCATGCAGGTTTCATCAAACTTTGTCAGTTGGAAATACGATGCGTGTAGTTAAGGCTCTGGTCGCGTTCATGGGCATTCTGATCGTGGTGGGTATCGGACTTGTCGTCTATGGCCTGTCGCTTGACAAGAACGCCACCGATCCAAGTGTTGAGGCAAATACACCAACGGTGACGCCGTCCGTGCCGTTTGCGGGTGGCGATAATGCGGCCGCGCAAGGTGCTCTTGGCGCATTCGGTGATGTCGTTATCGATCTTGAAGAAGGTGAACGTCTTGTTGGCTATTCTGTCGATGGTCAGCAGGCGACGCTCCATATCGAAGGTCGGCACGGTGACAGCGCACGTCTCGTTATTGTTTCCCTGAGCGAAAAGAAGGTCCTTGGCCGTATCCTGTTGCAACAGGATGCGCAGTAGTCTCAAACCACAAGGGCGCGTGCAGCGATGGCAAACGGGCAGGGGATCGCAAACAACAACTCATTAGGTGGCGATGATCAGACCCACATCGCACTTGGCAAGGCGCTTCTCGAAGAAATACGCGATTTCGCCGCTGTTAAATGGCCGGAGGAAGCCTGTGGACTTCTGATTGCCGCCATTGATACCCCGAACCGGATCGACCGTGTGGTGTTTGCGCGCAACGTCGCGGAAGATCCGCTGACCACGTTTGAAATTGATCCACAAACCCTGATTGAAGCCCATCGTACTGCGCGGCAAAAGCGGGAGCAGGTTGTGGGATGTTTCCATTCCCATCCCAATGGCAAGGCCCTGCCATCGCCGACAGACCGCGCACGCGCTGATGAAAATGGTTTTCTGTGGCTGATCATTGCCACAGAGCACAATCGCGCAGGCGACAGCGGCCTTTATCGCATCATTCACCAATCAACCGCCGACGCGGCAGAGCAATCTGAACTGCGCTACTTCCGGCGCTGCCAGATTATTGACCGCTAAGGTCTCGCAAGGCGCTCTGGCTTAACCTTCCAGTGCTTCGACAATCTGCTGTGGCGACAGCGTCCCAATTGCAGTGTCTTTGGCATCCCGCACCGTCATTGACGTGCCATTGGCAAGTGCAACAGGCAGGATATCTGCAAGGCGTGCATGTGCCTGGATGCTTGGCCAGTCTTCGCGTGCCGCTTGGTGTTCGCCAGATGTGATCGGCTCCATAATCGACTTTGCGCGCAGGACGCGTGATCTGTTCACACCGCGGGTAAAGGCCTGCACATAATCATCTGCGGGTCTAAGAACGATCTCTTCTGGCCGCCCGACCTGCACAAGCTTGCCGTCTTTGAGGATTGCGATCCGGTCGCCGATCTTAAGCGCCTCGTCCAGGTCATGGGTAATGAACACGATGGTCTTATGAAGCTCCGCCTGAAGCTTCATCAGTTCATCTTGCATGTCAGACCGGATCAATGGATCAAGGGCGGAGAAAGCCTCATCCATCAGCAAGACTTCCGGATCGGTCGCAAGGGCCCGGGCAAGGCCGACACGTTGCTGCATGCCACCTGATAACTGATCGGGATATTTGGCCTCATACCCCTCCAGACCGACACGCTCGATCCATTTTGATGCGGCGGCTTCGCGCTCCTTACGCGCGGTACCCTGGATTTCGAGCCCATAGGCAACGTTATCCATCACATTGCGGTGGGGAAGCAGGCCAAAGCGCTGAAACACCATACCAAGCCGCTTTCGACGAAAGGCGTTCAGTGTCGGGATATCCATGGCAAGGATATCTTCGCCACCAAATGATACTTCGCCCGCTGTCGGATCAATCAGTCGATTAAGATGGCGGATCAGGGTTGATTTTCCCGATCCAGACAGGCCCATGACGACAAAGGTTTCCCCTTGTTCAATCGACAGGGACACATAGTGAAGACCAACCGTATGACCGGTCTTGGCAAGGATTTCATCCTTGTCAGCACCACCCTTTACCAGTTCAAGTGCAGACTGCGGATCGGGCCCGAAGATTTTGAAAATATTGCGGATTTCGATGTAGCTCATTACGCGTCCTCCGCATCGTGCGATCGTTGTGATCGCTTGCCATAAGCCTGACCGATCCGGTCAAACACCACGGCCAGCAACACAATCGCAACCCCGGCTTCCATGCCCGCACCAACGTCCAGACGCTGAATACCCATCAGGACCTGCTCCCCCAATCCGCGCGCGCCAATCATCGAGGCAATGACGACCATCGAGATTGACATCATCGTCGTCTGGTTGATCCCGGCCATGATGTTGGGAAGCGCAAGCGGCAACTGCACCCCAAACAGGATCTGCTTGCGGCTGGCCCCGAATGACCGTGATGCTTCCAGCACTTCCTGATCAACAAGCCGAATGCCCAAATCGGTCAATCGCATGACGGGCGGGGCAGCGTAAATCACGGTGGCGAGGATCGCCGGAACCTTGCCCAATCCAAAAAGCATCAGGGCAGGGATCAGATAAACAAAACTCGGCATGGTCTGCATGGTATCAAGGATCGGCAACATGATGGCCCGCAGACGATTGGACATCGCCATGGCAATACCCACCGGAATGCCAATCAGAACTGAAAGGGATGTGGCGACAATCATCAGGGCCAGGGTCTGCATCGCCTTGTCCCAAAGGCCCAGCATCCCGATGGCAAACATCGCAACAACCAAGCCGACAACCAGCTTCCAGTTTTTGCTGGCATGCCAGGTGATGGCGGCAATGGCGATCAGGACCACCCACCAGGGCGCACCACGCAGAACCTGCTCCAACGCGACCAGTACGGTCAGCAAACTGTCAGCAAAGGCCTCAAACGCTGCGCCATAATTGATCACCAGCCAATCAACAAACTGATTGACCCACTTGCCCAAAGGCACATTCAACTGTTCTGGAAACATGGCGCAACTGGCCCGATCTGCTCAAAAAATCAATGAGCGTAAGAGCCTAACAAGATCACGTGGACCGCGCGACCGTTAATCGAAGCCTACCTGACATCTCCTGACTTCTTTTGGCTGTGTTGTTCTGTGATTGATAATCCAGATGTCAGCTATTGCCGTAACTCATAGAGAAAATTGTTTTCCTGAGAGGTTGCGATGATCACTGTGTTCTTTGATGGAAAATGCGGTCTGTGTTCGCGCGAAATCAATTACTACCGCAAGATCGCACCCGAGGGCGTTTTCGAATGGCAGGACGTCACGGAGCATGCCAGTGATCTTGAAAAACACGGCATATCCCTTGTCCAAGGATTAAAGCAAATGCGTGCCATAGACTCATCAGGGGAATGGCATGCAGGTGCTGATGCATTCATTCTGATCTGGCGCCAGCTAGACAGATGGCGTGTTTTAGCCGCGGTCGTCGCGCTGCCGGTTATTCGGCAGATCGCAAATCTTGTTTATCGACTGTGGGCCGCTTGGCGCTTCAAGCGCCTTACACACTGCCAGTTGGCGGCTGTTGAGGATGGATCCCGGCCGACCTAGTTTATTCAATTATCGTCGTATTTTTCTCGCTAAACAAAACACCCCGCAGGATTTCTCCTGCGGGGTGTTTGAGTAATTTATTGGTGGTGTTACTTACATAGCACTTTCAACGCGTGCTGCAACATCCGCTGGTACCCAGTCTTTCCAGACGTCCGGCTTGGATTTCAGGAAATGCATCGCGGCCCCATCGGGCTTTTCGTCATTTTCCTGCATATAGGCCAGCATTTCCGAGACCAGCGCGTTGCTGGTTTCGTAGTTGGTCAGGAAATTGATCAGGGTTGGTGCGGCGGCTTTGAAGTCGTTATTCACACCAATCGTGATCGTGCTTTGCGGGTAGGCGGTTGCCTTGGTCGGGTTTTCTTCCGTTTTTAGCGCATCAAAGATCGCCTTGTCATAGGCGGGTTCTTCAAGACGCGTGCTGTCATAAAGACCCATCACCCAGGTCGGCCCCCAATAGTAATAAAGGGCCGGTTTGCCGCGTTTATGCGCCGATGCGATGGCAGCCGAAAGCGCCGCACCAGTGCCCGGGCGGAAGTTGGTGAAGCTGTCATCAAGGTCATAGGCACCAAGCTTGGCCGAATTGACCTTCTCGCAAACCCAGCCTGACGGGCAGTTATAAAAACGGCCTTTGCCGGGTTCTTCGGGGTCTTCGAA
Organism: Thalassospira indica; assembly: GCF_003403095.1. Taxonomy (NCBI): domain Bacteria; kingdom Pseudomonadati; phylum Pseudomonadota; class Alphaproteobacteria; order Rhodospirillales; family Thalassospiraceae; genus Thalassospira; species Thalassospira indica. The sequence goes on from NZ_CP031555.1 coordinate 2,396,024, forward strand.
CAGTTCGGTGTATTTTGCCAGATCATCGACCGATTTGAGGTCAGGTGCCATCGGTTCGATACCACGTTCTGCATCGCCTTCGATGACGTAGGTCGGCACGAACCAGCCTTCGACAGCGTCATCAAAGTTAACCCCGATCTGGCTGACATTGCCGGCGTCCTCGGCCTTGGTCCAGGCTTCGGCAACGTTGTCGCGCCAGATTTCCATGACGATATCAACATCCCCTTTGCCAACGCCGGTCAAAAGCGGAATGACATCGCCGGGCAGGGCATCGGTCTGACAGCCATAGCCCTTTTCAATGATGAAGCGGGCAACGGCGTTATGGAAAAGCGCACTGTCGTAATTGAGACCGGCAAACATCACCGGTCGATCAATCTCGCATGTGGCATCTTGCGCGTTTGCGCTTGAATGAGAAGTAAATGCAAGGCCAGCGGCCAAAAGCATTGCGGCTCCGGTAGGCAGGGTTTTCATCCTTCTGTCCCTTCGTGGTTGCGGTCCGGAATCGCATCAAATGCATGGTCGGTGCGGGAAGCCCGCAAAGCTTGGGATCAGGTGTGATCCCGAACTTCGATTTGACCGTGCCCCTGATACAGGTGCGGCAATTCTAGACGTGTGGTTAGAATGCGCGCAACCCCCGGTGTCGATTATAACGCCGACGTGATGGGTGTTTCCGTGCTGATATCATTGCAGAATGCTCCTGACAGGGATGGCAGGAGATGTCAGGTAATGTGATTTACGGGTGTCGGCGCGATTGGTTTAACTCTGCCCGTGAATTTGTCGGACTTTGTCGTTATGTTGGGCAAACCAACCAATCGGGCACAGATAATCGGGAGCCGTCATGATGCATACCAACCTGTTCGTTTTTGATATCGAAACCGTGCCCGATATTGATGTTCTGCCGCAGCTGACCGGTGAAACCGCGCCGGATCCTGAAACCGGGCGCAAGATGCTGGAAGACTATCATCTTGAAATCACCAGTGGTCGCAATGGCTTCCCGCGCCAACCGTTTCATAAGGTGGTGGCGATCAGCTTCTTGCGCGCGACCATTCAACGTGATGGCGATACCGAAATGTACGAGATCGAAGAGTTGCGATCCGGCGGCGAATTGACATCCGAGGAAAAGGACCTTGTGAACGGGTTCTTTGCCTATTGCGGCAAGCTTTATCCGCGTCTTGTGAGTTTCAATGGTCGTGGTTTTGATTTGCCGGTGTTGAAATACCGCGCGATGAAACATGGCGTTTCAGCCCGTTGGCTGCATCAGGCGTCCAACAAGTGGGAAAACTATACCGCGCGCTATGCGCCGAACTGGCATTGCGATCTGGCGGAAGTTCTATCCGATTACGGCGCCTCGGCCCGGACCAAGATGAACGAGGTTTGTGCCGCCCTTGATTTGCCGGGCAAGACCGGGGTCGATGGCAGCAAGGTTTCGGACATGTATGACAATGGCGAGATTGATGGCATTCGTCGTTATTGCGAGACCGATGTTTTGAATACCTATTTGTTGTATCTGCGCCATGCACTTCATACCGGGCTGACCGATCATGATGGCTATAACCATGCGATCAATCTGACCGTTGGCTGGCTTGAAAAAAGGGCAGGGGACATTCCCGCCTATCAGGAATTCCTTGATGCCTGGAAGCAATCGAGTGGCGGGTCGTTCAACGTTCTTTGACACGGCTCGTCGTTGTGCCCAAGCATGACTTCAGAAGTGAAGTCCGTCACATTTTGACACCCTGTCTTGCAAATTTGTGTTGAATTAAATGCGAGTTGATCTTAATTGCATTGAATATGCAAGTGAGTTGCAACGTCAGTACGTTTCAACGCGTACCCAAATCCAACAGGGTCAAACTCAACAGGGATCGTTCAAATGGATATCAAGAAACTCGTCGGTGGTGCGGTATTTGGCGCAACAGCGATGGCTGCGACAACCGCGATGGCACAGGAAGTTAATGTCTATTCCCTGCGTCAGGAATTTCTGGTCGAACCGCTTTTTGAGAAGTTCACCGCTGAAACCGGCATCGACGTCAATGTGATCTTTGCTGAAAAAGGTCTGGTCGAACGTATCAAGCAGGAAGGCGCAAACAGCCCGGCCGATATCCTGATGACCGTCGATATCAGCCGTATCCAGCAGGCAGTTGACGCCGGTGTGACTGAGGCCGTTTCGAATGACACCCTTGATGCCAATATTCCGGCCCACCTGCGCGACCCGGAAGGTCACTGGTTTGCCCTGACCCAGCGTGGTCGTGCGATCTATGCCTCCAAGGAGCGCGTGGCAGAAGGCGAGATCACGTCTTATGAAGACCTTGCTGACCCGAAATGGGAAGGTCGCATCTGCACCCGTTCCGGTACGCATGTTTATAACGTGGCGCTGTTTGCATCAATGATCGCCGTTCATGGCGAGGAAAAAGCCAAGGAATGGCTGCAGGGTCTTAAGAACAATCTGGCGCGCAAGCCGCAGGGCAATGACCGCGCACAGGTCAAGGCGATCAAGGAAGGCGTTTGCGATCTTTCGATCGGCAACACCTATTACTACGGCAAGATGCTCGACAATGAAGAACAGCGTCCTTGGGCAGAGGCAGTCAACCTTGTCTTCCCGAACCAGGATGGTCGTGGCATGTCGATGAACATTTCGGGCATGAGCCTGATTGCCGAAGCGCCGAACCGTGAAAACGCCATCAAGCTGATGGAATTCCTGGCCGGTGACGTTGCACAGGGCATCTATGCTGAGGTCAATTACGAATATCCGGTAAAACCGGGTGTTGAGTGGGCCGAAAATGTGAAGTCCTGGGGCACGTTCAAGGCCGATGAAGTATCGCTGGCCGATATTGCCCGCCTGAGCCCGGATGCGATCAAGATGGTCGATGAGATCGGTTATAACGAATAGTCAAACCGACTGAGTTTGATGAGCTTTTTGAAAGGGGTGGTGCAATGCCACCCCTTTTTTCAGTTTCGGCACGTGGTCGAAGGCCGGATGCGGTCGCGCATTCGTGACTTCGGGTATGGCTCTTATGTGGTTTTCTTGCTTGCAAAAGGCGGGGCGGGGCCTTTAATTTCGGCCGCAGCAAATACAAATCATTCCTAATTGCTGCACGACCTGCAGCTGATCCAAACGAGGCATTTATGATTTCTCTGCGCAAAACCGTTCTTGGTCTTGTTGTTTCCGCGATGGGGTTGTCCATGTTCCCCGCCGCACATGCCGCAGAGGAAGTTAATGTCTATTCGCTTCGACAGCCCTTTCTGATCGAACCGATGTTCAAACGCTTCACCGAGGAAACCGGTATTCGCGTCAATACACTGTTTTCACAAAGCGGGCTGGTTGAACGAATCAAGCATGAAGGACGTAACACCCCGGCTGACCTTCTGTTGACGGTGGATATCGGGCGTATTCAGGACGCGGTTGATGCCGATATCGCCCAACCGATCGAAAGCCCCGTTCTGGATGCCAATATCCCCGATCAGTTCCGTGATGAGAACAAGCTTTGGGTTGGCCTGACAACGCGGGCACGTGTTCTTTATACATCGCTGGATCGTGTCGCACCCGACGCCATCACCACCTATGAAGAGCTTGCCGATCCGAAATGGAAGGGTCGCATTTGTGTCCGTTCCGGCATGCATGTTTATAACATTGCCCTGATCGCCTCGATGATTGCCCATCATGGTGAAGAAGAAACCAAAGCCTGGCTGACCGGGCTTAAGGCCAATCTGGCCCGTAAACCGCAGGGTGCCGATACCGATCAGATCGAGGCAGTGTCGCAGGGCGTCTGTGATGTGGCGATTGGCAATTCCTATTATTACGGCAAGATGCTTGATGACCCGAACAAGGCGGACGCCGCCAAACAGGTTCGCATCGTTTTCCCCAATCAGGGGGACCGCGGCACGCATGTTAATATTTCGGGTGTGGCGCTGATGAAATATGCGCCGAACAAGGAAAATGCCATCAAGCTTGTGGAATTCCTGTCTGGTGCTGAAGCCCAGCATATGTATGCCGATATCAATTTTGAATATCCGGTCAAACCGGGCGTTGCTTGGTCTGAACAGGTCCGGGCATGGGGCACCTTTGTCCATGATGATCTGCCGCTTAATGCGGTTGCGGCCAATCGTGGTGCGGCAATTCGTCTGATTGATGAGGTCGGCTTTAACGAGTAGACGATACGTCGATAGAGGGATATCAACACAGCCCAACAGAACCGTTCGGAGTAGTCCGCGGCGAATGAAACGGAAACAGCCTTGAACAACGCTTGTCAGACGCAAAAGGAAGATGACATTCGGCCGAGCGCCATGGCGGAAACCTTTGACCCGATGCGCACGCCGACCGGACGTAGGGCGATGCTGTGGTTGCCGCGTGGCCAATCGGCAGCTTGGCTGATCGGCGCGTTTATCGTGGCGGCAATGGTCGCGGCACCGGTTGTTGCCGTCGCCTGGATTGCTCTGTTCCCGACCGAAAATATCTGGCCGCATCTGGCATCCACAATGTTGCCAAGGTACCTTAAGAATACCGGTATCCTGATGCTTGGCGTTGGTGTTGGTGTGACCCTGATCGGTGTTGCGTCCGCATGGGTTGTGACCATGTGCCGAATCCCGGGAAAGCGGTTCTTTGAATGGGCAATGCTGCTGCCGATGGCGGTTCCGGCCTATATCGTGGCCTATGTTTATACCGACCTTCTGGAATATGCCGGTCCTTTGCAGGGCTTCTTGCGGGACTTGTTTGGCTGGCAATCGGCGGCCGATTACTGGTTTCCCGATATTCGCACCAAGGGTGGTGCGATCATGGTGCTCAGCCTGACACTTTATCCCTATGTTTACATGCTGGCGCGTGCGGCGTTCTTGTCGCAATCGATCTGTGCGATTGAGGCGGCCCGTATCCTTGGGCGGAGTGCCTGGAGTTCGTTTCTTACGGTCGCTTTGCCATTGGCGCGACCGGCAATCGTTGTTGGGGTTGTGATTGCGTTGATGGAAACGCTCAATGACTTTGGCACGATTGATTTCTTTGCCGTGCATACCCTGACGGCCGGTATTTTCAATGTCTGGCTTGGTATGGGAAATGCCGGTGGCGCTGCCCAGATTGCCCTGACCATGCTGGCTGTCGTGATCGCATTGATGGTGGTTGAGCGCTATTCACGCCGCCGCCAGCGTTTCCATGACACGACCAGCCGTTTTCAGGAACTCCCGGGGTATGAACTGAGCCCGCTTGCCAAAGCCGGGGCGTTGGCGGTCTGTATTCTGCCGATTGTCTTGGGCTTTGTCGTGCCGTCGCTGGTGCTGATTTATTATTCCATCGGTTATTTTGATCAAAGCTGGACGGCTGATTTCTTTGAATTTGCGGGTAATAGCCTTTTGGTATCCGGGCTTGCGACGCTTGTTGCCGTGGGCTGTGCAATATTCATGGCCTATGCGCTGCGCCTGTTCCCGCAACCGCTGTTGAAATTCTGTGTCCGTCTGTCATCGGTTGGCTATGCCGTGCCGGGCGCGGTTTTGGCCATCGGGGTTTTGATCCCGTTTGCACGGTTTGACAACGCGTTGGACGCGGTGATGCGTGATGCCTTCGGCATATCGACCGGGTTGCTATTAAGCGGGACGGTATTCGCGCTGGTCTTTGCCTATGCGGTGCGGTTCATGGCGGTATCCTATGGCTCGATCGAAGCAGCCCTTGGCAAGGTTCGGCCAAGCATGGATGATGCGGCGCGCACCTTGGGCGAAAGCCCGTGGGGTACGCTCAAACGTATTCACTTCCCGATGGTGCGTGGTGGCATTTTGGCGGCGTCGGTGCTGGTCTTTGTCGATGGCATGAAGGAACTGCCGGCAACGCTTATTTTGCGTCCGTTCAATTTTGATACGCTTGCCACCCATGTCTATCAGTTCGCCAAGGATGAAATGATTGAACATGCAGCCCTTGGGGCGCTAACCATTGTGCTTGTCGGTGTGGTGCCGGTGATTATGCTGAGCCGTGCGATTTCAAAATCCCGTCCGGGGCATAGCGGACAATCCTGATGCGTTTCGTCGATGATCGGGCTATCCTGATTACGGATGGGAATACAAAACAAGACCAAGGGCGGCAGGAAACTTCGGAATGCAAACAATCAAACCGGGACTGACAACACTTTCCGATGCGCTCGACATTGCCTTTGCCGAAGTGCCGGTGATGACGCCATCCGAAGAACGCCCGATCAGTGATTGTTACGGTGCGATTTTGCGCAAGGACCTCGTTGCGCAGGTTTCCGTGCCGTCGGTGGATAACTCCGCCATGGACGGCTACGCCCTTCGCCATGCCGATCTGGCGGCAATAGACGGCCCGGTTTCGGTGGTCGGGGCATCCTTGGCAGGCCACCCTTATGACGGAACCCTGCCAACGGGATGCGCGATCCGTATTGCGACCGGGGCTGCGATCCCCGATGGCGCGGATTGCGTGATCATTCAGGAAAACGTTACCGCCAATGCCGATGAAACCATCATTGAAATTGATGCCGACGTGATCGCACGCACCAGCGTGCATCAAAACATCCGCTGGCTGAGTGAAGACATCAAAACCGGTGATACAGTTTTGAAGGCAGGCACAATCCTGCGCCCACAGGACATCGCAATCGTAGCCGGGCAGGGATTTGGCAGCTTGTCGGTTGCGCGGCCCCTTAAAGTTGCTGTCTTCTCCACCGGTGACGAACTGGCCAAGCCCGGTGATCCGTTGCCGCCGGGGGCATTTATGATTCCAACCGTTTCGCAATGATCGGGATGTTGCGGTCCATCGGTTGCGAGGTCACAGACCTTGGATTGCTCACTGATAATTTTGATGTGTTGCAAACCGCGTTGGCGAGCGCGGCAAAGTCACATGACGTGATCATGACATCTGGCGGTGTTTCGGTCGGCAAGGCCGATCTTCTGAAACCGGTTGTTGACAGCCTTGGTGAAATCACCGCTTGGAAGCTTGCGATCAAGCCTGGCAAGCCTTTGATGCGCGGCAAAATCGGTGATTGTCTGGTGATAGGGCTTCCGGGGAACCCGGTATCGGTCTTGGTCTCAGGGTTGCTATATGTTTTGCCGTTGCTGCGTCATGCGATGGGGGCGGATCATTCCAAACTGGCGCCAACACGTATTCCGGTCCGTGCCGGGTTTGACTTCAAGCGTGGCACGGGGCGTAGGGAATGGTTGCGCGCGCGTCTGGTGCAAAATGATGACGGCGAATTTGAAGCGATTGCTTTTTCTTCGACCAGTTCCGGGATGTTGTCATCAATGGTCTGGGCCGAAGGTCTGATTGAACTGCCGGAAAATTGCGGGCAGGTCTCCAAGGGAGATCAGGTTCTTTATTTGCCGCTGCAAGGCCTGCAGTGACTTCATCAAAATGATCCACATCATTGCAAACGAAAATGGTTTGCCGGACTGTTGGATCGTTTCCAATCCGCGAAAGTGAATAGAATGACGATATCGGTGACGTTTTGTGGTGCTGCTGGTGGGGTGACCGGATCTTGCTATTTTTTGCAGACCGATCACGGCAATTTCCTTGTCGATTGCGGTATGTTCCAGGGCAGCAAAACCGTCCGTGAACTGAACTATGGCAAGTTCCCGTTTGAGGCGGACCGGATTTCGGCCGTGTTACTGACGCACGCGCACATTGACCATACCGGCCTGGTGCCCAAGCTGGTCAAGGCCGGTTTTGGCGGGCCGATTTATGCGACGGAACCGACCTGTGATCTTCTGACTTATATGTTGCCGGACTCGGGATACATTCAGGAAAGCGAGGTCGAACGTCTGAACCGTCGCAATGCGCGGCGCGGTCGTCCTGAAGTCACCCCGATCTACACCCGTGAAGACGCGGAAAATACGCTGTCGCAGCTTAAGACCGTTGAATATCACGAATGGTTGCCGGTGATTGATGGCGTGCGCGCGCGGTTCTGGGATGCTGGTCATCTCCTTGGTTCTGCGTCGATCGAGGTGGAGATTGAGAACGGCGACAAAGACGGTAAGCCGACAAGATTGCTGTTCTCGGGTGATGTTGGCACCGGTGAGGCCGTGTTTAACGAAGCGCCCGAGGCACCAACGGGTGTCGACTATCTGTTTGTCGAAACCACCTATGGCGATCGTAACCGTCCGGTGATGACCGACGAAGAACGCCGCGAGATGCTGCGCAAGGAAGTTCAGGATGCGCTGGGCAATGGCGGCAATCTGGTTATTCCGAGTTTTGCCGTTGCCAGAACGCAAGAGTTGCTTGTTGATCTTGCGCATCTTTTCAACCGCGGCCAGTTGCCACCGGCAAATGTCTTTGTCGATAGCCCCTTGGCGCAACGTGCGACCGATGTATTTGCCAAACACCTGAAGCGCGGCGACTCACAGGCGCTGTCGCATCCGAAGTTCCATATGGTGCCGGATGTTCAGGCCAGTAAACAGCTTGCACAGGTCACCAGTGGTGCGATCATTATTTCCGCAAGCGGCATGTGCGATGCCGGTCGCATTCGCTATCATCTGAAGAACAACCTGTGGCGGCCTAATTGCACTGTGCTTCTGGTTGGTTTTCAGGCTGCGGGCTCTTTCGGGCGTGTTTTGCAGGGCGGGGCAAAACATGTGCGGATCCACGGCGATGAGATCGAAGTGCGTGCCCGTATTCGGACGTTGGACGTTTATTCCGGCCACGCCGATCAGGATATGCTTTTGCAATGGACCAAGAACCGTTTGCCAGTCGCGCGTCAGATTTTCCTCACCCACGGTGAAGAAGGCGCACGTGCAGCATTCCGCGAAGTTCTGATGGCGCACGGCATCGAGGAAAAGCTGATTTCCATGCCGATGCTTGATGATACGGTCACCCTCAAGAAGGGCAAAGGCCAACCGGCTATTCCGCAGGCACGTCTTTCGGGTGAAGAACTTTCGCGCGATGACTGGCATAATCTTTATGCAGGTACAGTAACGGCGCTTTCGGAAAAACTTCGTTCGCTTGAAACCGCGGAAGAAAGAAAAGAGATGCTCGAAAAAGTCTTGCGCGATATCGGTTCAGTATGAGAGCAATTGTCCGGAAGCTGAAAGAAGGGCGCAAACCCCGACTTCACGGATTTACTTGCCATAAACAAAGAACCTGTCACCCTGTTAATGGGTTGTGCGGGGAGCTGAGATCACTACGCATACGGGCGGGGATATGTCAATCGTAGGGAATTCCGGATATCGGGTTCTGATTTACAGCCATGATACCTTCGGGCTTGGGCATTTGCGCCGTTGCCGTACGATTGCGCATGCGCTGGTATCGCATCGCGATGATGTATCTGTACTGATTTTGTCAGGCTCGCCGATTATCGGCAGCTTTGAATTCCGCTCGCGCGTGGACTTTGTCCGCATTCCGGGCGTGATCAAGCTGTCTAACGGCGAATATACTTCGCTTAACCTTAATATCGATGTCGACCAGATTCTGGCGATGCGGGAATCGATTATTCAGCACACAGCCGATGTGTTTAACCCTGACATTTTCATCGTCGATAAGGAACCGCTTGGCTTGCGCGGAGAGGTCGAGTCTACTCTGCAGATGTTGCGCCATCGGCGTACCCGTCTGGTGATGGGCTTGCGCGATGTGATGGATGATCCGGTGAACCTGCGCGAAGAATGGGATCGCAAGCAATGCGTTCCGGCCTTGGCAAACCTCTATGATGAAATCTGGGTTTATGGCCTTAAGGAAATCTGTAATCCGCTCGAAGGGATCGACTTGCCCCCGGGCGTTGAAGAAAAGATGTCCTATACCGGCTATCTGCCACGTACCGCCACCCGCAGACCCGCACCCGAGCACGGGGCGCTTGGCCTTGAAGAACCGTATTATCTGGTGACGACCGGTGGCGGTGGGGATGGTGTCAATCTGGTCGATTGGGTAATCAGCGCCTATGAAACCGATCCGGACATTCCGGTGCCGTCGCTGGTTGTTCTCGGACCCTTTATGGGGCCAACACAGCAAAACGAATTCATGAAGCGTGCGGAAAAGATCGACAAGCTGTCGGTCATTACCTTTGATGCCAATGTCGAAGTGTTGATGCACAAATCGGCCGGCGTGATCGGCATGGGCGGCTACAACACCTTCTGCGAGATCCTGTCCTTTGACAAACCGGCCGTTATCGTGCCGCGTACTGTTCCGCGTCTTGAACAGTATGTTCGCGCTGCGGCGGCGGAAAAGCTTGGTCTGGTCAGAATGCTTACCGAAGACGGTGGTCGCGATCCGCGCGAAATGGCCGACGCACTGCGTGGTCTGATACATCAGCCAAAACCGTCGCATGTGACTGTTCCGAACCTTATGGGCGGACTGGATCGCGTTGGCGAATTGGTCGATCGCTGGCTTCCGCCACAAATGGCCGCAGAATAATCATCGGGAATAGATTTGATGGCACGCGACAATCTGGCAATCGTGGTGAAGGGTTATCCGCGATTGTCGGAGACCTTTATCGCCCAGGAAATTCTGGGTATTCAGCAAGCAGGCATTCCCTATCGGATTGTGTCGCTGCGCCATCCAACCGACAAAAAACGCCACCCGATCAATGATCGCATTACAGGTGCGGTCGATTATCTGCCGGAATATGTCTATCAGGAACCGATGCGGGTTTTGCGTGGCTGGCTCAAGGCGCGCAAGATGCCCGGATATCGTCGTGCCCTGAATATCTGGTTGCAGGATTACCGCCGGGACCGCACCGCCAATCGCGCACGCCGATTTGCCCAGGCTATGGTGATGGCGGCCGAACTGCCCGATGATGTGACCCGCATCTATGCCCATTTCCTGCATACACCGGCATCGGTCGTGCGCTATTGCGCAATTATGCGCGGCTTGCCCTGGTCTTGTTCGGCGCATGCCAAGGATATCTATACCAGTCAGGACTGGGACATGCGCGAAAAGCTGCGCGATATGGATTGGCTGGTGACCTGTACAAGCGCCAATGTCGATTACCTGCGTAAACTTGCCGAGGATCCGGATAAAGTTAATCTGCTCTATCACGGACTGGATTTTTCGCGCTTTCCCGAAGACCTTCCAGAAAGACCTCTGCGCGATGGGACGGATGCCGAAAACCCGGTAAGGATCCTGTCGGTCGGGCGACTGGTGGGCAAAAAGGGATATGACGACCTTCTGCGCGCCTTGGCCAAACTGCCAGCCAACTGTCATTGGCGGTTTATTCATATTGGCGGTGGTAACGGCGAAAAATATAAAAAACTTGCGACAGAGCTCGGCATTGCGGATCGCTGTGACTGGCAAGGGGCGCGTGATCAGAAGGAAGTCATCGCGGCATGTCAGTCTTCCGATTTGTTCGTGTTGGCCAGCCGGATTGAGAAGGATGGTGATCGCGACGGGCTGCCAAACGTTCTGATGGAAGCGCAGCTTTGCGGACTTGCTGCGGTTTCGACTGCAATTTCGGCCATTCCTGAACTGATTGAAGACGGCGTAAATGGCAAACTTGTGCCCGAACGTGATCCGGATGCACTTGCGAGTGCGCTGGAAGCTTTGATCACTGATCCCCGTCTTCGCGAAACCATGGGCCGCAAGGGCAATGAGATTGTGCGTCGTGATTTCTCATTCTATCGCGGCATGAAGGAACTGGCGGAACGTTTCGGTGTTAACTCCCAGTCCGACGAACAGGCGGCAATCCCCGCCGAACAACCCGCCGCAGAGTAGGAGGCACGCACTTGCAGGTTGCCTTTTACGCCCCGCTAAAGCCGATTGACCATCCGGTGCCGTCGGGTGACCGCCTGATTGCCCGCATGCTGTGTGAGGCTCTTCAGTCAGCAGGCATGAAGGTCGATATTGCTGCCCGCCTTCGCAGCCGCGTTGCAGATGGCGATGTCCTTAAGCAGGCGCGGCTTGCCGATCTGGGTACCAAACTTGCTGCCCGTTTACTGCGGCAATACCAATCAGGGTTCCGTCCCAAACCGGATATCTGGTTTACCTATCATCTTTATTACAAGGCACCGGACTGGATCGGGCCGGTTGTCGCCGATGCGCTGGGTATCCCGTATGTGGTGGCCGAAGCATCCTTTGCCCCAAAGCGTGCAAACGGGCCATGGGGACAAAGCCATCTGGCAGCCGAGACAGCGCTTAAGCAGGCAGATGCCGTTTTCTCGCTCAATCGGGTTGATATGGAATGTCTGGCTCAGGTCTGCCAACCGGATCATCTGCATTTCCTGCCGCCCTTTACACGTGTCGCGTCATGGAATGTTGGACAGCGGGAAGCAATCAATCCGCAATGTGTGCGGTTGGTGACAACTGCGATGATGCGTGATGGCGATAAATTGAAATCCTATGCACTTTTGGCAGACGCACTGGGTCGCCTCAGGCGCAGTGGTGTTGATAACTGGCATCTGACAGTGATTGGTGATGGCCCAGCGCGCCAGCAGGTCGAAGACGTATTTGAAGCAAATGGTCTTGGTGAAGACAAGGCTTCACTTGTCGGTCTGAGAACACCGGAACAAACCAAAGATATTCTCGCGCAGTCAGATTTATTTGTCTGGCCCGCAATCAATGAAGCCTTCGGAATGGCGTTGCTTGAGGCGCAGTCAGCTGGGCTTCCGGTTCTGGCAGGGGATACTGGTGGCGTATCGGGTATTGTTTCGTCCGGTGTGACCGGGTGGCTTGTGCCTGTTGGTGATGTCGCGGCTTTTTCAGACCGTTTAGGGGAATGCCTCGGGGCGGATGTCGCCGTATTGCGTGATATAGGTACCGCTGGCGCATCGAAAGCAGCACAGCATCACACGCTTGAAGCCGCAGCTGATCTGTTATCCACAACATTCAAGAAAATCATCACGGGTCACCTGTCGTCACAAAACGGGCAAGGTTTGGTATGAAACAGATCCGTTTTGCATTGCTTCGCCACGGTGTCACGGCCTGGAATGCCGATAAGCGCATTCAGGGACGCACAAATATCTCAATCAGGCCCGAGACAGCTGCTTGGTATCGTCAGCACCGTTTGCCCGCCAAGTGGGCCAATGTACCGTGGTTTTCTTCGCCCTTATCCCGAACACGTGAAACTGCAGATGCGCTTGGGATCAGAACCGTTGCCACCGAGCCCGAGTTCATCGAGATGGACTGGGGTACGTGGGAGGGTGAAAAACTTTCGGATCTTCGTGCAAGTATGGGGAAAGACCTTCGCGCCAATGAAGACCGTGGTTGGGATTTTCGCCCAGATGATGGCGAAAGCCCGCGTGACGTCTTAAACCGGGTTGCGACATTCCTAAAGGATTGTGACCTGCCGGAATTTGGTGCGGTCACCCACAAGGGCGTGATACGTGCTGTCTATGCTGCAGCACGTGGATGGGACATGATGGGCAAAATTCCAGACAAACTCGATTGGCACTGTTTGCAGGTGTTTCAGTATTCTGATGAGGCCGGGTTCTCTGTTGAAGCACTCAATGTGCCACTTGCGCCTGCGCAGGAGAGCGCGTGATGAGTGACGTCATGGTCTATGTTCAGCACTTGCTTGGCATTGGTCACGTGCGCCGCATGGCGTTGATCAATCATGCGCTTCGCGATGAAGGGCTTGGCGTTACGGTCGTAAGCGGCGGTGTGCCCGATTACAGCCTTGATTTCGCCGCCAGTGAAGTTATTCAGCTTTCCCCGTGCAAAACATCCGATACTGGTTTTTCAGGGCTTGTCGATCCGGAAGGGAACGCCTTGGGAGACGACTGGCAGGAAAAACGTAAAAGACAACTGATGACCGCGTTTAAGGAAACGGCGCCGAAACTGCTTCTGGTTGAAATGTTTCCGTTCGGGCGCCGCGCATTTCGCTTCGAATTGATTCCGCTGTTTGAGTCGGCGACTGAAGCAGGCGTTCCGATCATTTGTTCTGTCAGAGACCTTTTGGTGCGTAAAAAAGACATCAGCAAAACGCGATGGATGCGTGATACCGCACGTAAATATCTTGATGCTGTTCTGGTACATGGAGATCCCCAACTGTTTGGTTTTGATCGCAGCTTTGAGTTCGCCGACGATATATCGGAACTGATCGCCTACACGGGGTATGTTGCACCAAAGGTTACCAATGACGTCTCGGATGGTGTTGAGGCAGATCGTAGCGGTGTTCTTGTTTCTGCCGGTGGTGGTGCCGTCGGGGCAGAGTTGATCAGGCTTGCAATTTCTGCCCGCGCGCATTCGCAAAAGTATAATGACGCTATTTGGGATATTGTCGCTGGGCCGCATTTTCCCTCAGATCAGTTCGACCTTTTGCGCGGCCAGTTGCCCGACGGTGTGATCCTGCATCGGTTCTTGCCCGATTTCCGTGAAAGGATGGCGGGTGCCGCCGTTTCCATTTCACAGGCCGGATACAACACGCTGATGGATGTGTTGGCGACGCGAACGCCAGCGGTCATGGTGCCGTTTGCAGAAGGCGGCGAAAGCGAGCAAACCGAACGTGCAGAAGTCCTTGCCAATGAAGGGGTTATTTCCCTGCTTGATCTTGATGGCCTGTCTGCGCAATCATTAGCAAAACAAATAGATAACGCCAGACAACCAAGCGGGATTAAAATCGCGCTGGATGGTGCAAAAAGAACTGCGTCAATCATCGCAGAAAAGATCAAAGGGCAGGCATGAGCAGCTGGGACCAATTACGCGCAGAGCTTGATCTGTGGCAGTCGGAAGACCGGATTGCCACCGCGTGGTGGCGTGACGACGATGCTGTTTCTGTGACCCCGGCGCTTGAAACGCTTCTGCGTTTTGAACAGGACTATAAAGTGCCACTCGCCCTTGCGGTTATTCCGGCGTCTTTGCAGGATGACCTTGTCGAACGTCTTGTCGAGACGCTTGATACCCGTGTGTTGCAGCATGGCTGGTCCCATCAGAACCACATGCCAGAGGGACGCAAGAAACAGGAACTCGATGACGTACGAGATATTGGCGATGTCGTTGCCGATCTGCGCCACGGGTTTTCGGTTCTGCAATCGCGTTTTGGCAATCGTTTCTTGCCGGTCCTGGTGCCGCCATGGAACCGGGTGGCCGAAGATGTCGTGGCGGCGTTGCATTCCCTTGGCTTTTGCGGGATTAGCACATTCAATGCCCGCAAGGTGGCAGAGCCGTACAAAGGCATTATGCAGGTCAACACGCATGTCGATGTCATTGATTGGCGCGGAACGCGCGGCTTTGTTGGCGAAGACGCGGCACTTGGCGCAATGATTGAACATCTGGCGGCGCGGCGAACAGGGCAGGTCGACGCGGATGAGCCGACGGGTATTCTGACCCATCATCTTGTCCATGACGAACCCACTACGAAGTTCCTTGATAATCTGTTTTCTATGGACCATTCAGCTTTGCGCTGGTTGAGAATACCCGGAGTATTTCCATGGCAATAAGGCCAAAACAACACGTGGAACCTGAACCGGCACAGGCCCCCAAGGCCCCCGGTGTGCCCAGCACCGTGCCAAGCACCGTCGACCCGGTAAAGCCAGCAGGTGTTGGTGACAGTGAAGTCCAGACGATGGGCTATCCGTCGAAACTGATGGCGCCGGATTTGGCAAAATCAATTGTCGGACTGCTGATCTGCGGGGTTATCGCGTTGATTCCCGAGATGCTCGCAATCATTCAATGGACGTCGGCTGGGCTTGCTTTGCTGTTCGTTTTCTATTTTGCCCGCACGGTTATCCGCTTCCAGTCAAAGATCTATGTATCGGAGTACGGCATTCGGCTTTCAAGCCTGCGCGGTGGAACGGCTTTTGCCTGGCCGGAACTTTCAAAGTTCCGTTTGCGTTACTTTAGTACCAAGCGCGATGGCAACAAGGGATGGTTCGAGCTGACCCTGCAGGCAGGGGATGCGAAAATTGTCGCAGAATCAACACTGGACGGTTTTGACGATCTCCTTGAAATTTCTCGTGATTGGGCGAAAGATAACCAGCTGCTTGTCGATGACGTCACAAGAACAAACTTGATGCGCATGGATGAGGCCGAAACACTGGTTAAGGCCGCGGCATCCGAACGCAAACACGGTGGTATCAACTAGAATGACCGATATTCTGCGCATCAAGGATCTGAAAGTTGAATTCGTACTGCCGCACATGCGTGTCAAGGCAGTTGAAAATGTAAGCTTTCGCATCGGTGCGCAGGAAACCGTGGCACTGGTTGGTGAGTCGGGATCGGGCAAAAGCACCATTTCGCAGGCAATCATGGGCCTGTTGCCAAAGGTGGCCCAGGTCACCAAAGGATCTATCATCTTTGCAGATCCGAAAAAGCCCGGAACCCGGGTGAATATCGCCATGCTGGATCGGTCGGGCTCTGACATGCGCGCCATTCGCGGTGGCCGGATTTCGATGATTTTTCAGGAACCGATGAGTTCCCTGTCGCCGCTCCATACCATTGGCGATCAGATATGTGAGGCGGTGAAACTTCATCGCAAGGTCGGATCGGCCGAGGCGCGTGAACTTGCCGTTGAAATGCTGACACTGGTCGGCTTCCCGCAGCCCAAGCGTTCACTGAAAACTTATCCATTCGAACTTTCCGGTGGCCTGCGCCAGCGCGCGATGATTGCGATGGCACTGGTGTGCCGTCCGGCCTTGCTGATTGCGGATGAACCGACAACCGCGCTCGATGTAACCATTCAGGCGCAAATTCTGCGTCTGATCAAGGAAGTTCAGGCAGAATTGCAGATGTCGGTTCTGTTGATCACCCATGACCTTGGCGTGGTTGCCAATATGGCAGACCGGATGGTGGTGATTTATGACGGGCGGGTGGTCGAGGCTGGCAAAACAGATGATGTGTTCATCAATCCTGGCCATACCTATACACGATCATTGCTGGCGGCGGTTCCGCACTTTGACATGGGACCGGACGAAAGATTGCGTCCGCTGCGCGAGATCAAGCCGAAAACCGGCAGTCTACTTGCCAGCGCAGGTGATGGCAACGCACAACAAAATACATCCGATGTTCCGGCAACTTTGGCCCTGCACCCGACCATGGCAAGCGAACCGGTTCTGGCAGTTCGCCATCTCAGCAAAAGCTTTACCACGCGCAAGGGTAACTGGATCAAATCCGAAGAGCGCCTTGTGCCCGCAGTTTCCGACGTCTCATTGACGGTTAATCGCGGCGAATGCGTTGGTCTGGTGGGCGAAAGTGGTTGTGGCAAAACAACCCTTTCAAAACTGATCATGCGCGCGATGAGCCCGGATGAAGGTTCCATTCTGTTTCGCGGTGAAAGCGGGCAGATGACTGAATTAACAGGGCTTGATGAAGATCAGCTCAATCCGTACCGAAAGCGGATACAATTTGTTTTTCAGGACCCGTTCGGATCGCTTAATCCGCGGATGACGGTTCAGGATATCATCACCGAACCCATGCTGATTCACAGTGTCGGGGATAGTAACTATCGACAGAAAATGGTGCTGGAACTGATGGACCTGGTTGGTCTTGATCCGCGTTTTCTGAACCGGTATCCGCATAGTTTTTCCGGCGGGCAGCGCCAGCGCATCGGGATCGCACGTGCGCTCAGCCTGAAGCCGGACTTGTTGATTTTCGATGAGCCGACATCGGCACTTGATGTGTCGGTTCAGGCGCAAATACTTAATCTTTTAAAAGATTTGCAGCGCGATCTTAATTTGACCTATCTGTTCATATCACACAATCTTGCGGTCGTGGATTACGTTGCAGACAGGATTGCCGTGATGTGTGCCGGGCGGATTGTTGAGTCCGCACCACGCGAAGTGCTGTTTAAGAACCCGATGCATCCTTACACGCAGGCTTTGCTGCATGCCGTGCCGTTTGCCGATCTGGATCACCTGCTTGATTTTGACAAGATAATGGATGGCAAGGCATCTGATCCGTCCCGCTGGCCAGCTCCGTTCACGATCAACCAGTCCAGTGAGCCCAAGATGATGCAGGTCGCAGAAGATCACTTTGTTCGTGCCGAACGTGCCGATTTTACGGAGATCGCCATATGATCAGTATTTTAAACCCGTCGATGTCTAGAATGCATCGTGCCTTTTCCGGCCTTGTGATGACGACAGGTTTTCTGGCGGCAAGTGTCTTGGTCGCACCGGCGCATGCAGAAGTCCCTTATTTCGAGGATGCGGTCGCAAGCGGGTCTTTGCCTGCGATGAATGACCGCCTGCCAGAACATCCGCATGTGATTGACTTTGCGGGTGAGGGTAAGGAAATCGGCAAATATGGTGGGGAATTTGTCACCATCATGGGGCGGTCCAAAGATATCCGTATGGCGGTTGTCTACGGCTATGCCCGCTTGATCGGCTATGATCAGGATCTGAACCTGCGCCCAGACATCCTTGAAGCGCTCGATGTGAATGAAGAAGGCAATGTCTTCACGTTGCATATCCGCAAAGGTCACAAATGGTCCGATGGCGAGCCGTTCACGGCCGAGGATTTTCGCTATTACTGGGAAGATATCGTCAATAATGATGAATTGTTTCCGGTCGGGCCGCCGCGTTTCCTGTTTGTCGGGAATGAACCGGCAACCTTTGAAATTCTTGACGAATATACAGTTCGCTACAGCTGGTCACAGCCAAACCCGTTTTTCCTGACCGAACTGGCCGCAACCCGTCCGCCATTTATTTATCGTCCGGCGCACTATCTGAAACAGTTCCACGAGAATTATCGTGATGCGGACGAACTCCAGGCGATGGTTGAAGAACGCGGTCTGCGTAGCTGGGCTGTGTTGCATACGGACATTGATCGTCCCTACAAGCTTTCCAACATTCATCGCCCGTCGCTGGAGCCATGGCTGATCACGACAGAGGAGCCGTCGGATCGCTTCGTCTTCGTGCGCAACCCGTATTATCACCGCGTCGATCCGGAAGGTAACCAGCTTCCTTACATCGATCGGATGATCTTCAATATCTCGAACGCAAAGCTGGTCCCGGCCAAAGTCGGCGCGGGCGAGGTCGACCTGCAAAGCAGGATTCTGTCGCTTAAGGACTATACGTTCCTGAAGCAATCCGAAGCCAATCAGAACTATGATGTGCGTCTTTGGGATGTCGGGGCAGGGGCTTATGCCGCATTGTATCCCAACCTGACCTGCAGCGATCCGGTCTGGCGCGAAGTTCTGCGCGATGTCCGTTTCCGCCGCGCGTTATCCTTGGCGATCAACCGCACCGAAATTAACCGGGTCATGTTCTTTGGTCTGGCGCAACCGACCAACAATACCGTTTTGCCAAAAAGCCCGTTATTCAAACCGGAATATCGCGAAAGCTATACCGATTTCGACGTCAAGGCCGCAAACCAACTGCTTGATGCAATGGGGCTGGATGAACGCAATGGCGAAGGTATCCGTCTTTTGCCTGATGGACGCCAGATGGAAATCATTGTCGAGACGTCCGGGGAAAACCCCGAACATGACGACATGCTTGAACTGGTTGGCGACAGTTGGCGTCAGGTTGGCATCAAGCTGTTCGTCAAGGGCCTGCAGCGCGAAGTGATGCGCAACCGTGCCTATACCGGCGAGACGATCATGTCGATTTTCAACGGTATTGATAACGGCCTGGCAACGCCCAACACTGCCCCTGATGAATTCGTTCCTGTCCTGCAAGACAGCCTGCAATGGCCGAAATGGGGGCAGTATTATCAAACGGACAGCGAGGCGGGTGAAGCGCCCGATATGCCAGCCGCCAAGGAACTCATGGAACAGTATCGCAAGTGGCAAACCAGCAATGAAGCGGGCCAGAAACAAGCATGGCAGGCCATTCTCGATATCAATTCGGAAAACATGTTCTCCATTGGTTTGATCGGCAACGTGCCGCAACCGGTCGTTATCGACAAGGACATGCGCAACGTGCCCAAAAAAGGCATCCATAGCTGGGAGCCGGGCGCGTTCTTTGGGATTTACCGACCTGATACCTTCTGGTGGGATCGGTAATCTTTTAACTAAAAACGTGTTGTTTTACGTCGTTGAGGGAATGGCGTAATACATCCTCGGGGAGCAACAGCGCCGATG
Organism: Thalassospira indica; assembly: GCF_003403095.1. Classification (NCBI taxonomy): domain Bacteria; kingdom Pseudomonadati; phylum Pseudomonadota; class Alphaproteobacteria; order Rhodospirillales; family Thalassospiraceae; genus Thalassospira; species Thalassospira indica. The sequence continues at coordinate 2,415,877 of NZ_CP031555.1, forward strand.
CTGACTTATCTGGCAAGACGGCTTTTCGTGATGATACCCACGCTGTTTATGATCAGCGTGCTGGTGTTTGTCATCATTCAGCTGCCACCCGGCGACTTTCTGACCACGTATCTCAACGAGCTTCAAGCCCAGGGCGAGGCCGTCGACCCGGCAAAGATCGAGTTTCTCAAACGCCAGTACGGCCTTGATCAGCCAATCTATATTCAATACGCCGAATGGGCCTGGGGGCTGCTGCAAGGCGATCTCGGTTTCTCGTTTGAGTATAACCTGCCTGTGAGTGATGTGGTTGGTGATCGGCTTTGGCTGTCGCTGGTGCTGAATTTCAGCACGGTGATCTTCATTTATATCGTCAGCTTCCCCATCGGGATCTATTCCGCAACTCGGCAATATAGCTGGGGCGACTACGGGTTCACTTTACTTGGCTTCCTTGGGCTTGCCATGCCGAACTTCCTGTTTGCTCTGATCCTGCTTTATTACGCAAACGTCGTTTTCGGAACATCGATCGGTGGTCTGATGGACCCTGAATACATCAATCAAGGCTGGTCCTTGGCCAAGATGATGTCGGTCGTTGAACATCTTTGGGCACCGGTCGTGGTGATCGGGACATCCGGGACAGCCGCCATGATCCGCCGTCTGCGCGCCAACCTGCTTGATGAACTGGGCAAGCAATATGTGGTTACAGCCCACGCGAAGGGCCTGTCACCGACCAAGGTACTGTTCAAATATCCTTTGCGCATGGCACTTAACCCGTTCATCGCCGATATCGGTAACATCCTGCCACAGGTGGTGTCGGGCTCGGTTCTGGTGTCGGTGGTGATGTCATTGCCGACAACGGGGCCGATGTTGCTTACGGCACTGCAAAGTCAGGACATGTATCTGGCTGGTTCCTTCCTGATGTTCTTGGCCCTTTTGACGGTTGTCGGCATGTTTGTTTCCGATGTTCTGCTTGCCTGGCTTGACCCGCGCATTCGCCTGCAGGGAGGGGTCGGGAATTGAGCAAGGAAACCGAAAAGCGCAACGAACATTTTGTTGATTCAGCACCGTTTGATCCCTGGGATCGCGAGGAACTGACGCCTGAGCAGGAAAAGTATTTCCTTGCCTCGCAATGGCAATTGATGTGGTGGCGTTTGAAACGGCACCGGCTGGCGTATTTTTCACTGATTGTTCTGGCGATCATGTACGCGTCGGTCTTTATCGTCGAGTTCATAGCACCCTATGCGCAGGAAACCCGCAATTCGGAATATATCCATCACCCGCCGCAGGGTATTCACCTGTTCCATGACGGCGAATTTGTCGGGCCTTTTACCTATGGCACAGATTTCTCCGTCAATATGGAAACGCTCAAACCGACTTACACGGTCAATCCGGACCGGATAGAGCCATTGCGCTTCTTCTGTTCGGGGGATGAGTATGAATTCTGGGGCATGATCGATATGGACTTCCATTTCGTCTGCCCGTCTGAAGACGGTACGCTGTTCATGTTTGGCACCGACAGGCTTGGTCGGGACATGTTGTCACGAATGATCTATGGCGCGCGGGTTTCGCTGACCATTGGTCTGGTGGGTATTTCCGTCAGTTTCCTTCTTGGTATCCTGATTGGCGGTGCGGCTGGGTATTACGGTGGCTGGGTTGATTCAACAGCCCAGCGCGCGATTGAAGTCATCCGTTCCTTGCCGGAAATTCCGCTTTGGATGGCACTTTCGGCGGCATTGCCCGTGACCTGGAGCCCGATCTTAATTTATTTCGGGATCACGATTATCCTTGGTCTGATTGACTGGACGGGGCTTGCACGCGCGGTTCGATCGAAACTGCTGGCGCTTCGTGAAGAGGACTATGCACTGGCGGCAAGGCTGATGGGGGCAAAGCCCAAACGGATTATTGCACGTCACTTGCTGCCGAACTTTGCCAGCCACCTGATCGCCTCCGTGACGCTGTCGATCCCGAACATGATCCTTGGTGAAACCGCACTTAGCTTCCTTGGGCTGGGACTGCGCGCGCCAGTGACCAGTTGGGGCGTGTTGCTCAATGAAGCGCAAAACATCAATGCGGTCGCGGTTTATCCCTGGCTGATGTTGCCGGTTGTCCCGGTTGTTGTCGTGGTGCTCGCCTTTAACTTCCTTGGCGATGGTCTACGGGATGCAGCTGATCCCTACAAGAACTGAGCGGATTATGTCGTCTAAGGTCCCTAGGATTGAGACCGAACGCCTGATCTTGCGCAGGATGTCGTTTGACGACTGGCCGGATTACGTATCCATGCTTGCGTCAAAGCGCTCAGCACACATGGGCGGCCCATATGATGCTGAGGGTGCTTGGGCGATGTTTTGTCGCGATGCTGCACAATGGGATTTTTTCAGCGTTGGTGCGCTGATGATCGATGAGAAATCGACCGGTCACTGCGTTGGTCAAGTGGGCATCAATTTTGGGCCGCCGTTCCCTGAATATGAACTAGGTTGGCTTGTGTATCCAGATGCAGAAGGCAAGGGATATGCGTTTGAGGCAGCAACGGCCTTGAGTGATTGGGCGTTTAACGCGCGCGGCTTGCCAACGCTTGTAAGCTACATCGCACCAGAAAATGATCGATCACTTGTCCTGGCAAACCGTCTTGGCGCAGTTCTGGATCAGAATGCCGCCCGTCCTGATCCAGATGACCTTGTTTTCAGACACCCCAAAGGCTGAGTCCGCCTACTTCTTTCGCAGCCACAGACTTGTTTCATGTGCCCCATCAGGCAGGTGAATGCCATTGGCAATCGATTGATCGACCTCTTCACGCATGCGGGTGGTGGCATAGGCGCTTGACCACATGATTTCAAATCCACTGCCTGCCAGAAGCGCTGCGACACCTTGTTGTTCGTTATATCCGCGCCATTGCCAGATTTCCGGATAGTCATCGGGCAGGGTGATGTCGTGGACATGGATGATCGCCCCGCTCGGCAGGGTTGGGATGACCGATGAAAACAGCATGTCAACATCGGTGCCGGGCATCAGGATGTGACTTGAATCGATCGACAGGAAATCCGCACCGGTCAGGGTTGTGAAAACCGATGGATCGGCCTTTTGCACGATGGTGCGTTCGACGGTGATCGGAAGCTTTGCGATATCAGCGCGTGGCGCCGGATCAATCGCATGAAATGCCGTATCGAGTTCGCCGTCCTTGATCGCCCGGTAATAAAACCGTGTTGAATGACCCGAACCGATTTCAATGATCCGGTCCGGGCGAAATTCACGGGTAAAGACATAGGCCATCATGCCATCAAGGCGCGGAAACCAGCTTTGTTGCCAGCGCGGCTCCGGCGGGGTGGCATTGCCGAAACTCGCAAACGCCTCCTGATACTTTGCGGCCTTGGTCAGCCACGCCTTCATGGTGGGGGCGGCCGTGTCCATCATGGTTTCGATTGCCGGGTATGTTGGGCGCCCCACGGCCTTTGCCGTCTCGCTGGCATAGCGGTAAGGGATGAAATAGCCGGCAGGCTCAGCGCCAATCAGTGTTTTCAAACCAAGTTTCAAGCGGCGCATTCTTAGAGAGAACGGCATCGAGGTCATATCAAAGGCCCCTTTGAGTTCAAAATTATTGTGTTTCTATCGGTGCCGGTAAGTTTAATCAGTTGCAAAAGGTCTGATCCTCTCCGCGCCAGGTTTGCGTAAGCACAATCGCAAACACCACAGAAATCGCCGAAAATAACGCCATCAGGTAATAGACCTGCGATCCGAACTGCTCATACAGCGGGCCGGAAATCCAGATGCTGCTGCCAAGGAAGACGCCCATGGACAGTGTTGCCATCAGGCTTTGTGCCGAGGTGGCAAGTTGTTGGGGTATGGCACGGGCGATAAAACTGACGGCGGCCAAATGTGTGATCCCGAATGTCATCGCATGAAGGGGTTGAACCAAGATAATCAACCATAGATTGTCGGTTGTACCCAGTACAATCCAGCGTAAAATTCCCGATCCCGCACCAATCGCAAACAAGATACCCGGATGGCGTCCACGGACAAACCGCCCGGCGACGGCAAACAGAACTATCTCGGCAATCACACCAATTGACCAGAAAACGCCAATCATTTCATGCGAGTAACCGGCTGATTCCCAATGGACTGACGCAAAGGCGTAGTAAGTGCCATGAGCACCCTGGGCAAACCCGATGCAGGCGAGATAGATCAGAAAAACCGGTTTGCGCAGCAGATAGATCAGCGATGAACCGGATCTGAGCGGGCGGTCAGTTTGCGGGTCGGGCATACGGGTCGTAATGGCAAAATTCACGATCCCGGCAACGAACAGCATCCAGACGATCCATTCCGTCGATGTTCCATCCAGAACCCAGCCCGCACCATAAGAGGCCAGAATAAAGGCAAGCGACCCCCATAGTCGAACGCGCCCATAATCAAGCTCGCGCGCCTTGCATTCATGGACCGTGATGGTCGTTCCAAGCGGCAGTAACGGTGAGAACGTAAAGCCGATAACGACTGAAAGGCCCGCAAGCCACCAAAAATCACTTGAAAGCGGGAAGGCCAGAATGGAAATCACATATATGCCAGCAAGCCACAGCATTGGCGTCTTGCGGTTCCCGGTGCGATCAGCACGTTGGGCAATCAACGGATCGGCAAAGACGCGCACCCAGTTCGGCAGCGAAAGCAGGATGCCAATTTCGGCCGCCGATAACCCCTGGGACTTCAACCAGACCGGCCAATAAGGCAGAAAAACACCCTGAATCAGGAATAGTCCCGAAAAGAACAAGGCCAGTGTTGCTGCCGTTTTCATCCGGTCGGGATCGGTGGCCGGTGACGGTTTCAATGATGGTGTGGCGTTTGGCGTGTTCATGCGGTGAGTTGCCGACGTTTGAGGCCGCGAATGATAAAACGCGCCGGATGAATGGCATCCATCAGCACTTTTTCCAGAGGCAGGGGCATATCGCAAATCTCACTGGCAAGAATCTCGGCGGCAAGCGGGGCGCCAATCAGTCCGCGGGCCCCGAAACCGGTACAGATATACACGTCTTTGTGGTAGGGCGCATCGATATATCGCGCGCCTTTTTTGCCCTTGTCGATGTCGCCATATGACGCAAGATAGGCGTCAAAATCCGGCGCAGGACCGATCAGGGGCAGGTGATCCGCGGTTGTCGTGCGCAAGGATGCACGGCCTTGAAGCATGTCAGGCGAGATCTTCGCCGCAACATCGGGCAGGACTTTGCCAAGCTGGGAAATGTTAAATGCGTGGTCATCTTCGCGCAGGTTCGTCTGCGCATCGTCACGCCCGAAGGTAGCCCCAAATACATGCAGGCCATCGCGCGCTGGTGTGATGTAGCCCTTGTGGCTCAGAACGCATTTGATGACGGAACCATTGCCAAGGTTTGCCACGATTTCTTCTGGCAGAAAACTGATCTGACCACGAACAGGGTTCAGGTGATCTCTAAGCCAGCTTGTCTGAGACAGCATTTGCGTTTCAAGCGCGCCAGCGATGATAACGGCATCAAACGGCCCATAGGAATCCCCGTTTTCATTGGTCAGGACTTTGCCTTGTTCAGCATCGCCAATGGCCGTGATGGTTGTTGAAAACCGAATATCTATGCCATCAGAAAAGGCCCGCACCACCGACGGCGGATTAACCCAGCCGGCGGATGGATAAAAAACACCGCCATAGGGCAAGGGCAGGCCAAATCGTTCTGAGGCCTGATCACGGTCAAGCGCCTCGACAAGGTCGGGTTTGTCGCCAAGACGCGCGATCAGGCCATCAAGCCGTTCACGTTTGCGGACACTGGTGGCTAGATCAATCACGCCGCAGAAATCAGCCTCGACCAATCCATGATCGGCGAGTTTTTTGATCTTGCGATGGCTGAAGCGGTAACCAGCCTCATAAAACCGGCCCATGATGGCATCATCAACGGTCAGATAGGGCTCCAACATGCCAATCGGATTGCCCGATGCCGCGCTGGCCAGTTGATCGGCCTTTTCAAAAAGGGTTACGGCAACGCCACGTGCGTTTAAGGCATCCGCGCAGGCCGAACCGGCAAGTCCCCCACCGATAACGGCGACAGATTTGGTTTCCTTGGGACGGGGCAGGTTAAACCAAGGATCATCGGCGATTTCAAACAGGTCCGGCGTATCGTCGTTGTCACCAATCGATGCCGGAAGCGTTGCCGTGATCATGTCGCGTTTATAGGCAAACCCTTTGCGCTTGCTGATTGCAAATCCGGCACTTTCCAGGCCGTCACGAGCAATGCGTGCGGCAGTAAAAGTCGCAAGGCTTGCAACACGCCGGTTGGACGCGCCAGCAAGTGCAGCAAACAGGTCCGGATGCCACATATCGGGATTGCGCGAGGGCGCAAAGCCATCAAGAAACCAGCAATCAATATTCCCGTCATAGCCATACCAGCATTCAATCGCATCGCCGATCAAAAGTGTCAGACTGACATTGCCATCGGCAAGGGAAAAACGGTGCACACCGGGCAACATGGTTTCATGCGGCCAGATTTCGGCAAGCTGTTTGGAATATTGCGATAGTTCCGGCCAGCTCTGGTGTGCGCGGATCATGTCATCGCGCGACAGCGGGTATTTTTCAACGGAAACGAAATGCAGGCGTCTGGATCGTTTGGGATCAGTGCCCCAGCATTGCCAAGCGGCCAAAAAGTTCAGTCCAGTGCCAAAGCCGGTTTCGCCAATGACAAAGTTTTCGCGGTCCTGCCAGGCAGATGGAAGGTTGTTGCCCTCAAGAAACACATAGCGCGTTTCAGCAAGCCCATCCTTGGGATTGAAATAGATATCACCAAAATGCGGAGAGAACGGCACATTGCCATCCTGCCAGGTTATTTCACCAGCAGGTCTTGGTTCATCACCCTCTGCTGGCCTGGTGACATCGTTTGCTGTCATGCAGACAGGACCTCGTCATCCTGTTCGGGGACAAGGGCCAGGGCTTCGCGTACGACTTCCGTACCTGCACCTTTGCGATGGGCATTTTCGCTCAGATAACGGCGCCATTGTTTTGCACCGCGCATTTGCTGGAACAGGCCCAGCATATGGCGGGTGACATGGCCAATGGTGCCATGTTCTTCTTTCAGGTGTTCTTCGATATAGGGCAGCATGGCCTCAACCACCTGATGGCGGCTCAGGGGCTTGGCGTCATCGCCATAAAAACGCCGGTCGACATCGGCCAGAACATAAGGGTTCTGATAGGCTTCACGCCCGATCATGACACCATCGACATGTTTCAGATGCGCGTCGGTTTCATCAAGCGTCTTGATGCCACCGTTGATCAGAATTTCAAGTTCCGGGAATTCCTGTTTAAGCTGATAGACCAACTCGTACTTTAACGGCGGAACTTCTCGGTTTTCCTTGGGCGAAAGGCCTTTGAGCCACGCCTTGCGCGCGTGAACGATGAAAGTCTTGCAGCCAGCCTCGGCAACCGTTTCGGTAAAGCGTTTCAGCGACGGGTAGTCTTCCTGATCGTCAATGCCGATGCGGTTTTTGACTGTGACCGGGGCGTTGCTGGCCGAAATCATCGATTTCACGCACTTCGCAACGACATCTGGCGTCGCCATCAGACAGGCGCCAAAGGCGCCGTTCTGCACGCGGTCAGACGGGCAACCGCAATTCAGATTGATTTCATCATAGGCATAGTCATTGGCGATTTCGCAGGCGCGCGCCAGATCAGACGGGTCGCTGCCGCCAAGCTGAAGCGCAACCGGGTGTTCGGCGTCGTTATAGCGGAGATGACGTTCCACGCCGCCGTGAAGAATGGCGCCCGTGGTGACCATTTCGGTATAAAGCAACGTATGACGACTGATCTGCCGCAGAAAATAGCGATCATGCCGATCCGTCCAATCCATCATCGGGGCGACGGAAATACGCCGATTAACAGTCATTTGCTTACCGTTTTTGTCAAAGCCGGGTGAAGAGGGTTGCTGTATTCCAAGCGCGGTCTTTATATAGGTTCCGGGATTTAGGGTCAAAACCGATTGCGCGATGCATGGCAGCATCCCGAAGATATTAAAGTACAGGATTTGATATGGTTACGATTTACGGCATCAAGAACTGCGACACTGTCCGCAAAACCCTTAAATGGTTTGAGGCCAAGGGCATTGAAAACAAGCTCCATGATTTCCGGGCTGATGGTATTGACGCCAAGACCATTGAAGCCTGGCTTGATGAAGTCAGGGGTAAGGTTTTGATCAATAAGCGCGGGCCGAGTTATCGCAACCTCGGTGACGACGACAAAGCGACATTGGAGCAGGGCGGTGCCGCTGCGGCCGCGGTGCTTGCCGCCAATCCGACCGTGATCAAACGTCCGGTTGTTGATTTCGGATCGACCCGGACGGTCGCCTATGATGAGGAACGCTGGTCTGAGCTGGCCGGTTTGTAAGGGGGCGGAAATGGCAAAGCCGGTCGTTCGGGGTGTGATCTTTGATTGTGATGGTGTTTTGGTTGATACCGAAACACTGGCGTGTCGCGTGTTGACAGAGCAGCTTTGCGATTATGGCTGCGACATGGATATGGCGAAGACCCATGATCTTTTCATTGGTGGCACATTGGCGATGGTGCCGCCAAAAATGGAACAGATGTTTGGCATCACACTGCCAGAAGACTGGCTGTCTGAATGTTACGAACGCACGTTTACGGCCTTTCGCTACGATCTGACGCCGTTCGCACATCTTGATCCGGTGCTTGATCTGCTGGAAGAAAACAACATTCCCATTGCGATTGGCAGCAACGGTCCACATGCCAAGATGGATGTGTCGCTCGCCAAGGTAGGCTTGAAGGAACGCTTTGAAGGCAGGGTTTGCTCGGCACATGATGTCGAAAACCCTAAACCGCATCCGGATGTCTTTTTGCTGGCCGCACAGAAAATCGGTGTCGATATCAAGGACTGCATTGTTGTGGATGACAGCCAGAACGGCGTGCGTGCAGGTGTTGCGTCCGGTGCGACAACCATCGGTCTTGTCGATATTACGCCGGCCAACTACCTTCTTGATGCCGGTGCGCACCATATTGCGACCGACCATCGCGACCTTTATCGCCTGTTGGCCGATTGGATGTCTGCAGCCTAGCTGGCGTTCATAGCATCCATCAAAAAAGAACGGGCAGCGCCGTGTTGGGCTGCCCGTTCTTTTCTTTACGCAGGATGTCTTTATTCACCAACCACAATGCCTTCGCGGCGGGAATCAGCCCCGCCAATCAGGCCGTCTTCGGTGATCATAATGGCATGAATGCCGGAATTAAGGTCGCGGATATCGGTCTTAAAGCCCATGCCTTCCAGTGCCGAGGCCAAGTTTTCGGCATCGGTTCCAGCCTCAAGGTCAAAGGTGCCGAACCGGTTGACCAGATGGGGCATGTCGATGGCGTCCTTGGGCGACATGTTCCAATCAATCATCCCGATAAGCGACTGTGCCACATACCCAATGATGCGCGATCCACCCGGTGAACCAGTGACAATTACCGGTTTGTCGTCCTTCATCACGATGGTGGGCGCCATGGATGAACGCGGGCGTTTGCCGGGTGCCAAGGCGTTGGCAATCGGGACGCCATCGGAATGGGTCTTGAACGAGAAATCGGTCAGTTCGTTATTGAGCATAAAGCCGTTCACCATCAGGCGTGAACCAAAGCCGTTTTCAATGGTGGTCGTCATCGAAACCGCATTGCCATAGATATCAACGATCGAGAAATGGCTGGTGCTTGGCAGTTCAATCGCTTCGTCGTCGGCCAATTTCATGGCGTGGCTAAAGCTCGGCATGCCGGGTTCGACGGTTTCAAGCGCGGTGTCCCTATCAAGCAGTTTGGATCGTTCCGCCAAATAGGTTTTATCAAGCAATCCTGTCAATGGCATCGGGACAAAATCAATATCGGCCATGTAGCGCCCGCGATCTGCAAATGCCAAACGCGATGCATCGCCGATCAAACGCCAGCTTTGTGCAGAACTGGGGCCCATCGCGGCGATATCATATGGCTCAAGCAGTCCAAGGATCTGCCCAACCGTCAGCGCCCCCGAAGAAGGCGGTCCCATGCCGCACACATCATGATCGCGATACTCGATACAGACGGCCGGGCGTTCCTTGACGTGATACGTGGCGAAATCGGCAAGTGACAGGACACCGGGGTTCCAACTGGCACCCTTAACCTTGTCGACAATGTCCTGGGCGATCTGACCCTGATAGAAATTCACGGTTCCGTTGACCGCCAGATCTTGCAGGGTCTTGGCATATTTCGGATTGCGAAGGAGCGTACCAGCAGCAAGTGGCGCACCATCCTTGTCAAAGAAATAACCCTCGGCCTCGGGATCGCGTGAGAGTTTTTCCTGATCATCAGCGATCAAGGCAGCAAGACGCGGAGAAACTTCAAAGCCCGTCGTGGCGATATCAATTGCCGGATCGAACAGGCTATTCCAAGGAAGTTGCCCCCACTTTTCGTGTGCCGTCTTCATCAGGGCAGGGGTGCCGGGCGTGCCAACCGATCTGCCGCCGACAACCGCATCATAAAACTTAAGCGGTTCACCGTTTTCATCCTGGAATAGCGTCGGCGTTGCGTTCAGTGGGGCGGTTTCGCGGCCATCAAGCGTGGTCAGCTTTCCACTAGCTGCATCGAAATAAACCAAAAATGCGCCGCCCCCAAGCCCGGATGATTGTGGCTCGACAAGGCCAAGCATGGTCTGAATGGTGACCATCGCATCGATGGCGTTGCCACCAGATCGCAAGATATTAGCACCTGCCTCAACTGCCAGCGGGTTGGCAGCACTGATCATCCAGTTGCTGGCAGTGGCGGCCTTGCGCATTTCGGACGAGGAACCGGCCGTGCTTGCCTCAGGCGCAACGGCGTCTGTTGTTTGTTGGGCAACAGCACCTTGGCCAACGAAGGCGCATAAGCCCGCAGCGATAAGGGTTGCCAGAAGCCTTGGGCGTGGTTTGACTGTTTCGAAAGATACAGGAGCGTTAAGGGGCATGTTCCAGACCTTTTATTTTGTTTGGCGGGGTATTTTGTTTGTCGGGGCGCTCAAAAGCAAACACCCGCATCGTGGCAGATGCGGGTGCAAATGTGCAGTAAAAATCCAGTGTAGGTTGCCTAGGCCGCTGTCTTGTTACCTTTGCTGCGCTGTTGGCTAACGAGCTTGACCTGTAGCCATTCCAGTATGGTTTCGGCGACCTTTTCCCAGTTTTGATCGAGCATCATCGCGTGGTGGATGTCGTCAATCAGGGCATAATCCGCGCCATAGCGCTTGGCTGTGTGGTGGATCAGCTCGCTCTGGATGATTTCATCGTCGCGTGCGCCCATGACCAGCATGGCTGGCGCTTCATCCTTCGTCAGGAAGATCGGATTGGCGCCCATCATGTCCGTAATCGCCCGTTGGCTTTCTGTTTCGAGCCGCCCGAAATAGATCATGCCTTCATCTTCGGCGATATCAGGCGACAGCATCGCACGCCCCAGACGTTCACGAAGCAGGGTATGGGGGCCAATGGCCTGAAGCCAGAACATATGGAAAAACAGATCGGGCTGGGCCATTGCCATCATCGCATTGCTGGCAATGAGGCCTTCTGGCGGGACTGAGGCCATCAGGACGGCGGCCTCGGCACTGTGGCGTTCGAGATATTTCTGAATGACATAGCCGCCCATCGAATGACCAATCAGCACCGGCTTCTTGCCAAGGGTCTCGACAACCTCTTCAAGGTCTTCGACGTAATCGTCAATGGATGCAAGGCTGCGCAGTTCACGACCGCCACTTCCGCCATGGCCGCGCAAGGAAAACGCCACGGTCTCAAAGCCGCGATCTGCAAACCAGGTCAGGAAATGTTCGTTCCAGCACCACGCTCCGGTATAGGCGCCATGTACAAACACCAATGGATGTTTACTTTTGGGTTTGCCTGTCGGGCTGCGACGGAAAATCTCCAATTCGGGACTCATGGCCTGCCTCCTCGCGATGCGGGATCGATGCAAATATATGCCTTGATTAAAAAGAACTCGATTATGTTCGCACATGCAGCATAATCTTGTCCAATCACATGTGGGAGTCCGACTTTGGTTTGGCAATGATTGTCAGTCTGAAGTTGTTTGCTTATGATTGCGTCCGGGACAGTAAAAGATGTGAGGGAACGCAGGGGGTCTGTGCTCCGGACACTAACAACACCGTAGTGAGAAGCTTGGGGGATATGGTTAAATTATCAGTGGTCGGCATTTTCGCGGATCTCGATGAGAGCGCGATTGCAGACGTCGAACGCCACGTCAACCGAAAGACGTTTGCGGCCGGGACGCAAATTATCGAACCGGAATCAGATAGTTCGGACGTTTACCTGATTTTGTCCGGGCGGGTACGGATCGTTAATTACTCGCTTTCGGGGCGTGAAATCACCCTTGAGGAAATCGGGGCGGGCGGCTGTGTCGGCCAACTTTCTGCCATTGATGGGCAGCCGCGTTCGGCCTGTGTGATTGCGGTTGACGATACCAGTGTCGGTATTTTAAGCCCGGCCAACTTTGAAAAGGTCGTCAAAAATCACCCGTCAGTCGCCTGGAACGTAATCAGCGAACTGGCCAGAATTGTGAGGAACTCCACCCGAAGAATTGTTGATGTCAGCACACTTGGCGCCAACGAACGCGTCGTGGCGGAAATTTTGCGCCGTGCCAACAATGTTTGTGACGATAACGGCTCGGCACTTTTGTCACCCGTTCCGGTTCATTCCGAGGTCGCCGGGCGCGTCAGCACATCGCGTGAAACCGTTGCACGCGTCATGAGCACACTTGGCCGTCGCCAACTGGTGACAAAGGTTGAGACCGGTCTTTTCGTTCCGGATGTGCGCCGACTTGAAGAATTCCTAAGTGAGTCAATTCATTAGGTCGTATTTGTATGATTTTTTTTGTCTTCATGTGACGACTGTCACAGAGAAGAGGATGATCGACAGGTAAAGGTATTGGTGTGGCGGACATTTAAATGTTCCGGCACATCTCCCCCAAGAGAGTTACTGGCCGTACACTTGTTGTACGGCCATTTTTTTTGCGTTTTCGCATGGCGAACGGATTTGTTGATGTCTAATCTGTTCGAAACAACACCACTTCTTTTTAAGGGAACCTCTGATGCGTATTTCTGTGGTTATGGCCGGACTGAATGGTGCGATGGCGGTTGCGTTGGGGGCGTTTGCCGCCCATGGCATGGCTGGAAGCGAAATGGATTATGCACGCGGCCTGGTCGAGAAGGGCGCGCATTATCAGCTCGTGCATGCTGTTGCCCTGGCCGCAATTGCCGGTCTGGTTCATCATGTGCCCGATGAGAAGTTCCTGCGCATTGCCGCCTATGCAATGCTTGTCGGGATCATTTTCTTCTGCGGGTCTTTGTACGCCATTGCCTTTGGCGGCATTTCTGCGTTTGGTGCAGTGGCCCCGATTGGCGGTTTTGCCTTTATTGGTGGCTGGTTGCTGCTTGCTGCGGCGGGATACAGACGCTTTGGGTGATATTGTAGGACGTGTTGGCATTTAACCTGAAACAGGCAAGTACAAACAAAAAAAGACGTGTCCCGAAGGACACGTCTTTTTTAAATCTTTGCAATCAGATTCCGAAGAACCAGATTACTTCATTTTCGCTTCTTTGAACACGACGTGCTTACGCACGACCGGGTCGTACTTGCGAAACTGGAATTTCTCGGTGGTATTCCGCGGGTTCTTCTTAACAACATAGAAGTAACCGGTGTCTGCGGTGCTTACCAACTTTACGAGGATCGAAGCGGGCTTCGCCATGTCTCTGCATCCTGTGTTCAGGTGTATCTCAGGCGGCGGAACATAAAGGTTATCGGCAGAGTGTCAAGCCATTTTGGAAAAAAGAATGCAATTTTATTGGCTGGCAAAAGTATCGGCGATTTCCTCTTGTCCGACATAGGCCAGATTCTTGTATTCACGGTTATTTTTCAGCAGCTCAAGTGCAACTTCGACATCAAATGTTTCGCCATTTGTACTGGCCGGACAAACGCTGCGCAGCTCACGGCGGCTCTTTTCGTCCTGATAGTCCAGCTTACGCCATTTCATCATCACCGAGGCGGTCTCATCACGCTGTGACAGGGCGTTTGCCACCTTGTGAATAGCGGTGCTACCTGTGCCCGATTTCGTGCAGATGGCCGGGAAAAGACCGATTCTGTCAAAGGTGTATCCAGAAGGGGCTGTCATGCGCGACCAGGTAAAAGTCAATGTGCCATGGTTGGGCAGATCATTGATTGCCTGAACGGACCCCTTGCCAAAGCTTGTGGACCCGATCAGCACGGCACGATGGCGATCCTGAAGGGCTGCTGCGACCAGTTCCGCAGACGAGGCTGTACGCCCGTCAATCAGGACAACCAGCGGCGCGCCATTGGTCAAATCGCCGGTTTCTGCCTTGAATATGTGACGTGCGGCTGTGACACGGGAAAATGTCTTTCCGATCGGACCATCGGCCAGAAACAGGTCAGCCACGGCAACGCCTTGTTGCAGGAGTCCGCCACGGTTTCCACGAAGGTCGAGAATAACACCGTGAAGGCCACCATCATAAAGTTTCGCCTTCATGATGCTGTCGGCAAGCGTTGACGCGGTTGCCGAGTTGAAGCTGCTGACACGCGCAATCAGGATATTGTCACGGACATCATCGAATACTGTCCGGTCAATCACCCGTTCACGCAGTATCTCCATCGGGGTGATGGCGTTGCTTTTGGCTGCATTCACCTCAAGCAGGACAGATGTTCCTTCTTCGCCATGCAGCAGGTCTGCAGCATAGCGACTGGCTTTGCCATACATGTCCTCGCCATTGACCGTCAGGATCTGATCGCCGGGATGCAGTCCGGCACGCGCAGCCGGGCTTTCCGCATGAACAAGTTTGACAACAGGGTAACCACTTCCGCCAACGACACGAACGCCGATGCCAATGTAGCCGTCACGACGGTTGCGCGCGTTTTCTGCACGTACCGGCCCCTCATAGCGGCTGTAACGGTCCAGATTGCGGATTGCGCCACTGATCAGGGCAGACTCGACGTCTTTGGTGTCCGTGCTGCGCAGTTTGGCCGAATGTGCCCGGTATCTTGCCAATCCGGTGAGCGTGATTTCGGACCAGATCTGAAGATTTTCGTGATCCGCCATGACGTCGGATGACGCCGGCAGGGCAATTTTGCCGACCGTTCGGTCATCATATTGCAAGACCAGATCAGTCGGGGTGATGTCGACGCGAATGTTTTCGTCAATCGATGAGAGCCCATCAAGGGTGCTCACCAGGATCTGCTCACGGCTGATCGGATCGATATAGCGGGTTGCGACAAGTTCGATTGTTTGAGAAATCAGTTCGCGCGTTTGTGGGTCATCAGGGGAGGTCACAGCCATCCTGTCGGAACTGGCACAGGCAGCCTGCAATACACATAACCCGACTGCAACACAGATGCGCCGCAAACGTCGCACTCCTGCGTCGGGATTGTCATATGTATTCTGTGCTACGCGAAGTGCGACCAATTAAACAATCCGGTTAATTCAGGCGAGATAACCTACACATTCTACTGGAAAAATTGGCATTCTGCCAACGACTATCCTTTGATGCGCATGGCCCATTGAGTGCCAAGAACAGCCCCTTTGATAAAGGGCAAAAAGCCAAGGCATAATGCGACTGTGGCCGGAAGCCAGATCGAAAGTTGCAACGCCATGGACGGGCTGAAATTCTGCTCCATCGCCAAGGCACCCGGAACCACGATGTGTCCGACCAGAAAGATCGTGAAGTAGGGTGGGGCATCATCACAACGATATTCACCGATCGGGTGATTGCAAACATCACACTCGGAACGAAGCTTCAGATAGCCGCCAAAAGCAAAACCGTGCCCGCAATTCGGGCATTTGCGGCGAAATCCGCGACGCAAACCGGTCATCAGTCGACCGCTGCTTTGGTTGCTGGTGGTGGCATTTGTTTCGGGAGAAATATCGTGTGGGGCATTCATGTATAAAATTAACTCCTGTCATATCTCAGCGCCCTCTTGATCCGTGTGGCGAAAACAGGCATTGAGACTGTACGCCATCATCATGATGTTCGGTTGCGCAAGCAAGTAAAATCGGCCATGCCTATTCACCTCAGGGGCGTATATAGGGTCACATTTGCTTGATCGAACAGTTGCCAAGGGAGTGCCCAGTGGGAAGTGCAGACGCAGTCATTGCCGGTCTGAAACAGGACTTCATTGAGGACACGATCGAACGCATTGATCGTATTGAAACCACGATTGATCGTGTCGCCGGCGGAATGGACGAAGCCGGACCGGGAATTGCCGAACTGCGGCGCGAAGCGCACACTGTCAAAGGACTTGCCGGATCATTCGGCTTCCCGCTGGTGGGCGCGATTGCGCATCGGCTTGAAGATTATATTGCCGAACTGAGCGAAATTGATGATCTCGAAGCTGCATCGCTGGTGGATTTCACCAGCTGGATCCGCGAAATCATCGAAAGTGGCACCAACCCCCAGGCCGAAGAAGAAACCCGTATTCTGCGTTCCCTGCCGACCCGCAGTGCCAAGGCCGATGAGCAGGGTGATGCATCCGAAGTTGCGGTTGCGCAGGATAAGGAAGTCCTTCTGGTCACCGCGACCGCTGTTCAGGGGCATTTTTTGCAGCGTGCACTGCGTGAAAAGGGTTTTCGCACCATCACGGCCCGTTCGGCTGTCGAGGCGTTCGAAACGGTGGTTCAATCGCGCCCGGATGCCGTCATTACCGCGGCTGTGCTTGATGGGCTTAGTGGGATCGAACTGATCCGTGCCTTGGCAGCGATGAAAACCCTGTCAGACAAAAAGCTTGGTCTGTTGACGAGTTTCGATGCGTCGCATCCCGATCTTGAAGGCCTGCCTGAAAACGTTGCGATCATCAGCAACAAGGGCAAGCAAACCGCTGAACATCTGGCGAAATTCATCGAAACCATGCTCTGAGCCTTTGGTGGAGCGTTGGTATCGAAAAGAAAAAGGCGGCCATATCGGCCGCCTTTGGTTGTTTGTGTTGGCAGTTCGGTCTAATCCGACTTCGGGCCCTGTTTGGGGGCGTTGCGCGCCGCCCGGTTGGATGCCACCAGCTTGCGCTGCTTTTTCGGTGTGGTCTTTTTCTTTGCCGCTGCTTTCTTGCCTTTGGACTTGGTCGCAGACGATCCAGCCGGGCCATTTGCGTCCCGCGGCCCGGATCGGAAACCGGGCTTGCTGCCATGGCGATGGCTGCGGTCGCCGGGGCTGCCACGCCGTTTGCCCGCACCACGACGTCCACGTGGCCGTTCAACCAGGTCGCGGGCGGTAATGTCGGCGTGTTCTGCCAGTCGCAATGCCAATGATCCGGTGGCCGCATCGGCATCGGCGATCCTGACGACAACCGTATCACCCAGCTGGAACTTCTTGCCGCGATTTTGCCCGACAAGTGCGTGGCTCGCCGCGTCATGGAAGTAATAGTCGTCGGGCAGGGTGGATATCGGAACCAGCCCGTCTGCACCTGTTTCGTTCAATGAAACAAACAGACCAAAGTGGGTGACGCCAGAAATCTTGCCGGGGAACTCCGCCCCGACCTTGTCGGACATATAGGCAGCGACATAACGGTCAACCGCATCGCGTTCGGCCATGGCCGCCCGTCGTTCGGTGCCCGAGATGTCCTCGCCAATCTGTTCGAACCGTTCGCCTTCTTCCGGCGTCAAACCGCCTTCACCAAGTTTAAGGCCAGCGATCAATGCACGATGGACCAGAAGGTCGGCATAGCGCCGGATCGGGGAGGTGAAGTGCGCATACCGTTTCAGTGCAAGGCCGAAGTGCCCGATATTGTCGGGGCTGTACATGGCCTGTGACTGGCTGCGCAGCACGACCGTGTTGATCAGCTCAGACTCTGGCGTGTCCTTGGCCAGTTCAAGAATGCGGTTGAAATCACGCGGTTTCAGGACCGATGCCTTGTTCAGCTTATAGCCAGCGCCTTCAAGGAATTCGTGCAACGCTTCAAGCTTCTCCTCACTCGGTGCATCGTGGATACGATACATGCAGGGCTGCTTGATACGTTCAAGTTCCTCAGCAGCACAGACATTGGCTGCGATCATGAATTCTTCGATCAGCTTGTGACTGTCAAACCGTGCACGCGGTGCAATGGCGACGATCTGTCCGCTGTCATTCAGCTCGATCTTGCGTTCGGGCACATCAAGCTCGAGCACGCCACGTTTCTTGCGTGCTTCCAAAAACGCGTTGAAAGCGCCATACAGCGGTTTGATGATGGTATCAATCAGCGGACCGGTGGTGTCGTCTGGCTGGCCGTCCATGGCGCGCTGAACCTGATCATAGGTCAGGCGGGCGGCGGACTTCATCATCCCGCGGCAGAACTTGTGACGCAGTTTGTGGCCGTGTTTATCCAGCCACATTTCAACCGCCATGCAGCCGCGATCTTCATGCGGGACAAGCGAACACCAGCCGTTCGAAAGCTCAAACGGCAACATCGGCACCACACGGTCCGGGAAATAGCAGCTATTGCCGCGTTTGACCGCTTCGCGATCAAGGGCATCACCCGGGCGCACATACCAGGACACATCAGCAATCGCGACCATGATGTGCCAGCCGCCTTCATTGGCGGGATCGGGGTCGGCTTCGGCCCAGACAGCATCGTCAAAGTCACGCGCATCGGCGCCATCAATGGTGACCAGCGGGATGTCGCGCAGATCAGTGCGTTTACCCAGTGGTGTGGCCTTGGACTCGCGCGCCTGAAGTTCGACTTCCGGCGGGAATTCAAACGGAATGCCGCGCGCATGGATCGATACAAGGCTGATGGATTTGGGTTCATTGATGTTGCCAAGAACCTCGGTAATCCGACCCTTGCGCAGCCCAAAATGTTTGCCCGGCAAAATTTCGGTCAGAACCAGTGCGCCGCTTTCAAGATCAGGATGGTCGTCAAGCGGGACCGCGATCTCGCCGCTATCCTTGCGATCTGTGGGCACAACGCGGCCTTCGCGTTCATTGGGGCGATAAAGTCCCAAGACGCGCTGTGGCCCGCTCCCAAGGACCCGCATGATGCTGGCTTCGTAGGTATGCTTGCCGGTGTAGCGCAGCTTGGCGAGAATCTTGTCACCAATGCCTGGCGCACTTGGGCCGCCACGACGAATTGATTTCACAACAATCAGCGGCGGTTCGTATTCGTGTTTCCAGACATTCGGTTTGGCCAGAACTTCACCGTCGTCATCAACGCCGGTGATTTCCAGAACTTCAACCGGGGGCAGGCGATCGGGTTTGTCAAAACGCCGACGGCCCTTGACGACATCGCCGCCAATTTTAAGGTCTTTCAGGATCTTTTTGAGTTCGATCTTGGCTGCGCCCTTAATGTTAAAGGCGCGCGCAATTTCGCGCTTCCCAACCGGTGTCGGGCTCATATCGATGAATTCGATAATCTCTTCCTTGGTGGGGAAGTGTTTTTTGTCTTCTGTATCGTTCGCCAACGTTGCGGCGTCCTTTCATAGGTATTCCAGAGAAAAGGAAGGCGGCGATTAATTCGCCGCCGCCTTTTTCGTGGTTGTCTTCTTCGCTGCGGGCTTCTTTGCAGCCGTTTTCTTTTTCGCAGGGGCTTTTTTCTTCGCCGTTGCCGTTTTCTTGGTCGCGGCCTTGGTCGTTTTGCCCGACTTGGCTTCCTTTTCCTTGATGGCTTTGATGGCCATTTCAAGGGTGATGTCATCACGTTCTACATCGCGGATATTGGCGATGGTTTTCTTGTGCTTAACAAACGGTCCCCAGCGGCCAACGGCGACAAAGATCGGTTCACCATCATCGGGATGCTTGCCAATTTCGGTACCGGCCTTTTCGCGCTTGTCGGCAATCAGCGTGATCGCGCGGTTTTCACCGATCGTCAGAACATCATCGTCGGCCTTGAGAGAGGCAAAAATACTGCCTGCCTGAACGTATGGGCCGAAACGGCCGATATTGGCCTTCATTTCCTCGCCAGTGTCGGGGTAAATCCCGACAACACGTGGCAGGGTCAGGAGTTCCTCGGCCTTTGTCAGGTCAACAACAGATGGCTCCAACCCCTTTGGCAGGGATGTGCGTTTCGGTTTGACCTTTTTCGGCTTGCCGTTCTTGCCTTCGACTTCCTCTTCCTCACCCAGCTGGACGTAAACGCCATACGGGCCTTTGCGAAGGGTAATTTCCTTGCCGGTTTCCTTGTCAATGCCAAGGACCTTGGGGCCGGAATCAAGTTCGGACTCGGATCCGTTTTCATTGGCAACGAGCGGCCGGGTATAATTGCATTCCGGATAGTTCGAACAACCAAGGAAGGCGCCAAACTTGCCGAGCTTGAGGCTCAGCGTTCCATCGGTGCATTTCGGGCATTTATGCGGGTCTGTTCCGTCTTCGCGGGGCGGGAACAGGTAGTTTTCCAGCATTACCTGAAGGGCATCAAGGACGTCAGTGATCTTGAGTTCCTTGGCCTCGTCGACATTGCCTTTGAACGACTTCCAGAAATCCTTGAGAACGTCTTTCCATTCCAGCTTGCCCATCGAAACTTCATCAAGCTGGTTTTCCAGATCGGCCGTGAAGTTGTACTGCACATAGCGTTCAAAGAACTTCGACAGGAAGGCGGTTACCAGACGGCCACGGTCCTGTGCGACGAAACGGCGACGTTCCAGCAACACATAGTTCCTGTCCTGAAGAACCGAAATGATCGACGCATAGGTCGACGGACGACCAATGCCGAGTTCTTCCATCTTCTTGACCAGGCTCGCCTCGGTATAGCGGGGCGGGGGCTGGGTGAAGTGCTGATCAATGCTGACTTTGCCAAGGTCGGGCTTCTGGCCTTCTTTTAACGGCGGCAGGCGACGATCATTTTCGTCTTCGGCCTCGTCATCCTTGCCTTCCTGATAAAGTTTCAGGAAGCCGTCAAACTTCACAACAGAACCATTTGCACGCAGAACCACGTGATTGTCATTCGATGACAGATCGACTGCGACCTGATCGAAACGGGCGTCTTCCATCTGACACGCCACGGTACGTTTCCAGATCAGGGTGTAAAGCGCCAACTGGTCCTTATCAAGGTGACGCGAAACCTGTTCCGGACGACGGAACAGATCGGTCGGGCGAACAGCTTCGTGGGCTTCCTGGGCGTTCTTGGCCTTGTTGGCAAAGCTGCGCGCATTGGCCGGAAGGTATTGATCACCGTAATCCTTGCCAATCAGACGGCGTGCGGCGGCGAGTGCTTCCTGTGAAAGCACCACGGCATCGGTACGCATATAGGTGATCAGACCAACCGTTTCGCCACCGATATCGACACCTTCATAAAGGCGCTGCGCAAGCTGCATGGTGCGTTTCGCGCCAAAGCCAAGTTTACGCGATGCTTCCTGCTGCAGGGTCGATGTAGTGAAAGGCGGCTGCGGACGCCGTTTGACGTCTTTGCGCTCAACCTTTGAAACGGTGTAGCTGCGGCTTTCGACCTTTTCCTTGGCGATCTTGGCAGCACTTTCATCACCAAGTGCCAGCTTATCAAGCTTTTCGCCATTCAGATGGGTCAGGCGTGCGGAAAACTTGCCCTCGGGAACGGCAAAGCCAGCCTCAAGCGACCAGTATTCGTCCGGTTTGAAGGCTTCTATCTCAATCTCGCGTTCGCAAATCAGGCGGAGCGCAACTGATTGCACGCGGCCTGCCGAACGCGAACCGGGCAATTTGCGCCACAGAACCGGCGACAGGTTAAAGCCGACAAGATAATCAAGTGCACGGCGCGCCAGATAGGCATCCACCAGTTCCTGATTGAGCTCGCGCGGATTGGCGATGGCTTCGGTTACGGCTTTCTTGGTGATCTCGTGAAACACAACGCGATGGACATCGCGACCGCGGAGCAGCTTTTTCTGCTCGAGAACTTCAAGAATGTGCCAGGAAATGGCTTCACCTTCGCGATCCGGGTCAGTCGCGAGGTAGATGGTGTCAGAGTCACGTGCCGCCGAAGCAATTTCCTTGATCTGCTTTTCGGAACGGCCATCGGTTTCCCAGACCATTGCAAAATCATTGTCGGTATCAACCGAACCATCCTTGGACGGCAGATCGCGGATATGACCAAACGAGGCCAGCACCTTATAATCGTCGCCGAGATATTTATTGATCGTCTTGGCTTTGGCCGGGGATTCGACGATGACAAGATTCATTACGTTTTTCGTGTCCGGTTCTTGCGCCCGAAGGCGGTCATTATGCTGTGTGGTCCGTAACCTGAAAGTCTGCACACATATATTATAGTGTGTCGCTGTTTTTCAGATCAAATTGCGCAAATTGCGGCAAATCACAACAATATTTGTCACATCCATATCCGACGCGACTCTCATTTGGCGATACGCGATACCCTATTTCCGGGGTGACGTTCAACCCTTCCTGCAAGTTCGAGCTCAATCAAAATTGTCGAAACCTGCTCGGCGGGCAAGTCAGACGTCCGAATGAGCTCATCAATCAGAAGGGGGCTAGCAGATAGCAAATCAAAGAGTTTTTCCAACTCTTTGTCGGAGTCTTCCTTGGTGTCGGTTTCGTCAGAAAATTCTTCTAATTCAATTGATTGACGGGTTTTCTTTTCACCAAGAATGACCGCATCTTTTTCCAGTGATGCCGTTATTTCCTGATATGCCTCGGCTGAGGTGTCAGAGCGTGCGTCGCGCGCAGCTGTGTTGAAGGTGTGATTTTGTTCAAACAGATGACTGTTTTGCTCGGCGGTTCGAAGGGCATCCAGAATTACATCGGCAGAGTCGCACAAGATTGCACCATCACGGATCAAGCTGTTCGGACCAGCTGCGCGTGGGTCGGTCGGGGAGCCCGGAACGGCAAACACATCGCGCCCTTGTTCGGCGGCAAAGCGGGCGGTGATAAGCGATCCGGAATTCCGCCCGGCCTCGATGACAACCGTTCCCAAAGACAGTCCGGAAATGATGCGGTTACGGCGCGGAAAGTGCCTTGCCTGTGGTTGGAGGCCGGGGGGCATTTCTGAAACCACGCACCCCTGTTCGCAGAGTTGTGCATAAAGGTCCTGATGTTCGCGGGGATAAACGACATCCACGCCGCCACCCAGAACAGCAATCGTACCGCCGCCTGCATCATGTTTGCTTTGCAAGGCCGCCGCATGGGCCGCCCCATCGATGCCGCGTGCCATACCTGACACGACGACATAGCCCGCGTTTACGAGCTCATGACTGATTTTACGGGCAAATCCGCATCCCGTTGCCGAAGCATTGCGCGCACCAACGATCCCGATGGCGGCTTTGCCAAGAAGCTCAATCCGTCCGATGGCATAAAAATAGGGCGGCGCATCATCAATCCGCCCCAGAAGGGCCGGATATTCCGGGTCGCCGAAAATGATCGGTCGTGCGCGCGATACCTTTGCGGCCTCAATTTCCGCAACTGTTTCGTCGCGACCGGCAATCTTGATCTTTCGCGTGGCCTTTGCTTGGGCAATGACATCGGGCAGGGCATCAATGGCATTTCGGCCTGAACCAAACCGTTCCAGCAATTTGCGAAAGGTAACCGGTCCGACATTGGTGCTGCGCGCCAGTCGCATGCGTGCCAGACGTTCCGATTGCGATAATCGCGATGGTTGTTGGTTGGGTAAATGCATAACGCCCGGATTGTGGTCATCCGGGCGTTATTTCGTCAAGCTATTCGAAGGGCGACTTGCGCCTATGAAGCAGGCGTTTCTTCGTCAGCCTGCTTTTTCTTCTGGCCGATCTTGGGTTCTTCGCCGCGGATCAGGCGTCTGATATTGGCGTGATGGGCAAGCCAGACAATCACAGCCAGGAATACACCAAGCCACCCGGCACCGGCATCATTGGCGATGAAGAACGCCGCCAACGGGGCCGCGATCATGGCGATGAGTGCCGAAAGCGAAGAAATCCGGAAAATCAGCGCCATCACCAACCACGTCAGCGCCGCACAAAGGCCCATGATCCAGTTGACGGCGGCAAGCGTGCCAAGGGTGGTGGCGACCCCTTTGCCGCCCTTGAAACGCAGCCAAATCGGGAACATGTGGCCAATAACGGCGGCACCGCCGGCAAAGATGCCTTGCTCTGCACCATAAAGGTGGGTGAACAGCAGTGCGGCAAAGGCGCCTTTGCCCGCATCGCCGATCAGGGTCAGGAAGGCCAATCCTTTACGACCTGTACGCAGAACGTTGGTTGCGCCGATATTGCCTGAACCAATCTGGCGGATGTCGCCAAGCCCTGCCATGCGGGTTAGAACCAGACCAAACGGGATGGAGCCCAACAGGTACCCACAGACCGTCGCAACCTGGAGCGACATCAACATTGCCTTATAAGTGGCATCAAGTTCCATTTCAGGCACCTTCCGAGAAGACTTCGCGGCCATCGATCAGGGTGCGCAGAACGCGTCCCTGTGTCAGACGGCCGTCAAAGGGTGAATTTTTCGATTTCGAATGGAACTGGTAAGGATCAATTTTCCACGGGCGATCCGGATCAAAGATCACCAGATCGGCCGCGGTTCCTTCTGCCAGTGTTCCGGCCCCTTTGATGCGAACCAGTTCGGCTGGCGTGCGGGTCAGTTTGGTAATCACATCGAGCAGCGACATATGTCCGTTGTGATAAAGCTCCAACGCCATCGGAAGCAGCGTTTCAAACCCGACCGCACCGGCAGCGGCCTGCGCAAAGGGCAGGCGTTTGGAATCTGCATCTTGCGGGTTGTGGTCCGACGCAATGGCGTCAATCGTACCATCGGCAAGACCGGCAACAATCGCCTGTCGGTCATCTTCGGAGCGAAGCGGCGGTGACAGCTTGGCAAAGGTTCGGTAATCCGAAACCGCATTCTCATTCAGTGCGAAATAGGGCGGTGCGGTATCGCAGGTGACTTTAAGCCCGCGTTTCTTCGCCTTGCGGATCACTTCCACCGATTCACCGGTCGAAATATGGGCAAAATGCAGGCGCCCGCCAGTCATTTCAACCAGTCGCAAGTCGCGTTCGATCTGAATGACTTCGGCCAGAGGTGACACCCCGGAAAGGCCAAGGCGGGTTGCCAGTTCGCCGCTATTCATCGAGGCACCCTTGGAAAGCTCGGGCTCTTCCGGGTGCTGGACGATCATGCCATCAAAGAACGTGGAATAGGACAGGGCCTGACGCAGCAGGCGCGCACTGGCAATCGTCTTGATCCCGTCGCAAAAGGCAACCGCACCGGCCTGATGAAGCAGGCCCATTTCGGTGATTTCCTGCCCCTCGATGCCCTTGGAGACTGCGCCATAGACAAATACCTTGGCCAAGCCAACCTTGCGGGCACGACGGGCAATGAATTCGACACCGGCCACGTCATCAATCACCGGATCGGTGTTGGGCAGGGCAATAATGGTCGTAACGCCACCGATCGCCGCAGATTTGCCGGCGGTTTCGATGGTTTCCTGATGTTCAAATCCCGGTTCACGCAGTTGGGCGCGCATATCAACTAGCCCCGGTGCCAGGCATGCACCTCCAAGGTCAATGACTTCAAAACCATCTGGAACAGTACCTTCGGTGATGTCCGGGCCACTTTTGGCGATGGTGTCATCTTCAATCAGAAGGCCACCGGTTTCATCGGTTTGTTTGACCGGATCAAGCAGCCTGGCATTGATGAAGGCTTTTTTGCCGGCACCTTTGGCGCGAATGGCGGGGCTCATGCCTGACCTCCGATCTTTCTGTGGTTCTGCACAAGCAATTCAAGCGCTGCCATGCGCACGGCAACTCCCATTTCGACCTGTTCGCGGATGACAGAACGTTCAACGTCATCTGCAACTTCGCTGTCGATCTCGACACCACGGTTCATCGGGCCGGGATGCATGATCAGGGCATCTGGTTTGGCGTTGGCAAGCTTCGCACGGTCAAGGCCATGAAAATGGAAGTACTCGCGCACCGACGGGATGAAGCTGCCTTCCATGCGTTCTAGCTGCAGACGCAGCATCATGACGATGTCGCAGTCTTTCAGGCCTTCTTCCATGTTGTGGAAAATTTCGACACCCATCCGGTCGATCTTCGACGGGATCAGGGTTGGCGGGGCGACAAGGCGCACGCGCGATCCCATGGTATTCAAAAGCAGGATATTGGAACGTGCAACACGCGAATGGGCGATATCGCCACAGATCGCAACATTCAGGCGATGAAGGCGTCCCTTGTGGCGGCGAATGGTCAGCGCATCAAGAAGAGCCTGGGTCGGGTGTTCGTGGCGCCCGTCGCCTGCATTCAAAACCGCACAATTGACCTTTTCGCTCAGAAGCTTGACCGCGCCACTATCGCCATGGCGAACAACCAGTGCATCCGGGTTCATGGCATTAAGGGTCATCGCGGTATCAATCAGGGTTTCGCCCTTTTTGACCGAGCTCGTGCCAACCGTCATGTTGATAACATCAGCCCCCAGACGTTTGGCCGCCAGTTCAAACGATGTCAGCGTCCGGGTGGAGTTTTCGTAAAACAGATTAACAACTGTCGCGCCGGCCAGAATGTTGCTGGTCTTGTCTGCGGAGCGATTTTTTTCCGCATAGTGCTGGGCGCGGTCCAGAATAAGGGTGATTTCCCCGGGGGTCAGACCCTCGATCCCGAGGAGGTGTGGGTGCGGATAATGATCCGCCGCT
Source organism: Thalassospira indica (assembly GCF_003403095.1). Taxonomy (NCBI): domain Bacteria; kingdom Pseudomonadati; phylum Pseudomonadota; class Alphaproteobacteria; order Rhodospirillales; family Thalassospiraceae; genus Thalassospira; species Thalassospira indica. Next base: position 2,442,375 of record NZ_CP031555.1, read on the forward strand.
GGTCCCATGACGCTCATGGCGTTGCACATTTCCCTTGGATGATCTTTGAAAAATTTCGGGCGGAGCATAACGAATTGCCCCTGTCACGAAAAGTTAAATATTGCCAGTAATACCGATGCAATCGCATCAAATTTCCTGACTGATCGGTCAGGTTTCAGGCGACGAAGGCCACACGATCGGCGATCAGACGACCTGGGTCAAAATGGCGATCACCGGCATGGTGATAATCGCAAGCAGGGTGTGAACGGTGATGATGCTGGCCATCATCTGCGCATTGCCCCCCATCAGGCGCGCGAGAACATAAGCACTGGCAGAGCAGGGCAGTGCCGCATAAAGCACCACAGCGGCAAGTTCGATATCGGGCAGTCCCAGCATAAGGCACAGACCCGCTGCAATCGCTGGGCTCAACACCAGTTTTCCAACACTTGAAATCCCGACCGGAAAACCTGCGCGCCGTGCAGCCGAAAGATCAAGCCCGGCGCCAACGGCAAGAAGCCCGATGGGCAGGGCCGCGCGTCCAAGCACCTCAAGGAAGGGTCCAATGATCGGCGGCAAGCCAATTCCCAGAACGTTAAACAGGCTGCCCAGCACGCATGCCATCAGAAGCGGATTTTTTGCCACATCACGCAGCAATGACAGAACGCCGGGCTTGCGATCATTTTCACCCAGATGCGCGCAGGCCAAAACAGAGATCACGTTAACTGTCGGCACGACCAATGCGACGCAAAGGGCAGTAACGGTTAGTCCGTGTGTGCCAAGCAAGGCCGCCGCAACCGCAAGCCCGATATAGGTGTTTGGCCGAATGGCGCCTTGCACCAGCGATGAAAATGTTGGTGCGGAAACCTTCAAAACGGGGCGCACCACAAGGATCAGTGCGGTACAGATCGCAATCGTGCCCAGCATTGCCGTCGCAATCCCCAACAGTGGCAGGCTGCCAAGGTCTGCTTTGGCGGTGTTGGAAAAAAGAAGGGCCGGGAAGGTGATGAAATAAGTCAGTTTCTCTGCACCCGGCCAAAAACTGTCGGGCAGGAAACGCCGTTCGCGCAGCACATACCCGACAACGATCAGGGCAAAGGTCGGCAGAAGTGCTGAGAGAATGGCAAGCATCAGGTGGCTTTCATCACGTAATGAAGAAGAACTTTCAACGTCACCATACTGTTACCACCGATCTGAGCAGGGTGAAATACGCTCGCGATATCTAATTAGAATAGATGACTAAAATTCAGTTGGTGTCGAGTTGTTCTTTGCCGGTGTTTTCCGATGTGATAGTCAGCACATCCAACAGGTTTTGGCGTCGATAGACTGTTTGTTCTGCAAAGTCGTCCAGCTCGCTGAATGTTCAAGGAAAGGGACGCCATGTCACGCGCGATTGATCACATTGTATTATGTGTGAATGATCTTGATGCTGCGATAGCTGTCTATACGCAGCTCGGATTTACAGTGACCCCGCGTGCGGTTCATCCCTTTGGTACCGGTAATGCCCTGATCCAGCTTGACGCCATGTATATCGAACTTCTTGCCGTGGTGGATCCGGGCAAGATTGCCGAAACTGACCTTGCCCTGCCATTTTCGTTTCCGATCTACAATCGCGACTATCTGCGTCATCGTGAAGGCATGTCGATGCTGGCCCTGCAATCGCGCGATGCCGAGCAGGACAGACAAAAATTTATCGCAGCCGGTGCCGCAGTGCCGGCGGTATTTCACTTTGAACGCGATGCCAAGACGCCTGACGGTGAAACAGTCGGCGTTGCCTTTTCGTTGGCCTACGCCAACCATCCGCTGTTGCGACATGCGGTGACGTTTGTGTGTCAACATCGACACCCGGCGCAGAATTTCTACTTTCCTGCTTATCAGAGCCACAAGAATGGCGCTGTTGCGATTGGCAAGGTTCTTGTTGATCACTGGGCGGCGGAAGCGGTGCGCGACTTCTATGAAGAAATCGGAGTCGACGCGATTGTTGATGCCTTGCATGGCGACGAACTGGTTTCGCGCTATGGCGTGGAGGATTCCGCATTCCCGACAGACGGATTTGCCGGCTTTGAGTTGATTGTCGATGATATGGCGAAAATTGCCGATGCAGCCGTCGCAATGGGGGCCGTTGAAAAAGACGGCATGCTTATCATTGCACCTTCCAGGTTCTTCGGGGTGTTGATGGTGATCACCGCCAAATAAAAAGCTGCCTGAATGAACAGGCAGCTTTGATCTTGTGGGTCAGGGCGGGCTGACGGTTATCAGTCTTCTTCCGCCTCGATATCGTTATCGTCTGGTTCGGCATTCTCGCCGGGATCGGTATGGCGGTTCAAATGATCCAGCGCGCCTTGCAAGATATAGGCAGCTGCTGTCTTGTCGACGACTTCAGCGCGGCGTTTGCGGGTCATGTCGACTTCTTCAATCAGAATACGCTCAACCGCGTTTGTTGACAGGCGCTCGTCCCACATCAAAACCGGCAGGTCGATATACTTTTCCATTTCGTCGATAAAGGCATAGACGCGATGGCACCCCTTGCCGATCGAACCATCAAGTTCGCGCGGGAAGCCGATGATAATGCCGCCGACATTCTGTTTGTCGATAATCGACGAAAGCTGGGCAATATCGCGTGTGAACTTCTTTCGTGAAATCAGCTCATACGGTGAGGCAATCTGCAGCCCGACATCTGATAGGGCTACGCCAATTGTCTTGGTGCCCAAATCAAGGCCCAATACACGTGCTGCCGGTGGCAAGAACCGCAGCAATTCCTGAGTGTCATTGCAAATCATGGCGACCTTATAGGAGTCTTTTTGCGAAATTGCCAGCGCAAAGCAAATGTATCGTTTTCCGATTTATGGAAGAAACGACGCCGAGTTGAGTGTGTGGACGCATTTTATTCTAAATGCAGCCAAGAATGGCGGGCTTCCTAGCGTAAAAATCTTTCTGAATGATGAGGGGTTGAAGTGCCTCAGCAGGTTTGTTTTAATATCGCACTGCCGAAATTGATCGAAATCGAAATATGCAGGGCGAAACAGGCAGACCGAATGCGCAGATCATCTTGAGAGAAAGAAAACAGAAAGACGCAGCGCACCTATTACACGTGAGTGTCGCAATGCTTCTATCCACGGGGTTCGGGAACCGTCATGCTCGACAGGTTCCAGTTGATTTACGCATACAAAAATCACCAAAAGCGAAAACGCTGAACAAACAATGACAAATCAGGGGGTATAGGGTTTGGCCGACGGTGCATCAAACGAAGCGTTCGTTGAGTTTGAACGTGTACAGAAAAGTTATGACGGCGAAACGCTCGTCGTTAAAGATCTCAACCTAACAATGCCTAGAGGCGAGTTCCTGACGATGCTTGGTCCGTCAGGGTCAGGCAAGACAACTTGCCTGATGATGCTTGCCGGTTTCGAAACCGCGACTCACGGCGATATTCGCCTTGGCGGCGTTTCGATCAACAATATTCCGCCGCACAAGCGTGGTATTGGCATGGTCTTTCAGAACTATGCGCTTTTCCCGCATATGACCATCGCCGAGAATTTGGCTTTCCCGCTTGAGGTCCGCAAATTGGGCAAAGCGGAACAGGAAGAAAAGGTCAAACGCGCACTCGATATGGTCGAAATGGGAAGCTTCGGTGGTCGTCGCCCGGCTCAGCTTTCGGGCGGTCAACAGCAACGTGTCGCTTTGGCCCGTGCGCTGGTGTTTGAACCTGAACTTGTTCTGATGGACGAACCGCTTGGTGCACTTGACAAACAGCTTCGTGAAAAGATGCAGTTTGAAATCACGCATCTTGCCCATCAACTTGGCATTACAACGGTTTACGTCACCCATGATCAGACCGAAGCCTTGACGATGTCTGATCGCGTTGCCGTGTTTGACGATGGCCGTATTCAGCAGCTTGCACCGCCCGATAAACTTTACGAACAGCCCGAAAACAGCTTTGTTGCCCAGTTCATCGGTGAAAACAATACGCTGGAGGGGATCGTCAAGGAAATCAAGGGCAACACTTGTGTGGTGCAGCTTGATGACGGCGAAATCATTGATGCCGTCCCGGTAAATGTCAGTCAAGTGGGTGAACGTACCCGCGTTTCGATCCGTCCTGAACGTGTCGAATACAATCGTGATCGTCTGCATGAAGACGCCCATACATTGAAAGCCGAGGTGCTGGAGTTCATCTATATGGGTGACATCTTCCGCACGCGGCTGCGTGTGGCCGGCAATGATGAGTTTATCATCAAGACCCGAAATGCGCCTGATCAGATGCGCTTGAAACCCGGCCAGCAGATTGAAATCGGCTGGCTTGCAGAAGATTGTCGCGCACTCGACGCGTCATAATCGTTGGTTGGACAGATTACAGGACCGGTATGCCCGGGTACCGGTTCTTAACGAATAGTCCGGGAAACAATCAGGGAGTCTATTAATGCAACTTATTAAAACCCTTACTGCATCAACAGCTTTGCTCGTTGTCGCAAGTGGTTCCGCATTTGCCCAGGAGATGGTAAATGACATGACCCTTGTCAGCTGGGGTGGTGCATACCAGAACAGCCAGGTCAAGGCTTATGCAGAGCCTTACATGGAAATGCATCCAGAGGTTTCAATTACCTGGGATGAAAGTTCGAACGAGGCTGTCGCAAAAATGCGTGCAATGAACGAAGCCAATAACATGACCTGGGATCTGGTTGACGTTGTTGCTGCCGATGCTATGCGCCTTTGCGATGAAGGTCTCGCAATGGAAATTGACCCGAACGAAATCCTTGCAGCAGCGCCGGACGGTACCTCTGCCGAGGATGACTTTGGTGATCTCCTCGTAAGTGACTGCTACATTCCGCAGATCGTTTATTCGACCACGTTTGGTTACCGCGAAGACATGGTTCCGGATGGAACACCGGCACCGACCGACATCTGTGCCCTGTTCGATACCGAAACCTATCCGGGCATGCGTTCGCTTGAAAAACGCCCGATCAACAACATGGAATGGGCTCTGCTCTGCGATGGTGTTGCCAAGGACGAAGTCTACGACGTTCTTGAAACGCCGGAAGGTCAGCAGCGCGCGCTCGACAAACTGGCAACCATCAAGGACAGCGTGATCTGGTGGAGTGCCGGTGCAGATACCCCGCAACTTCTGGCTGATGGTGAAGTCTTCATGGGCTCGACCTACAATGGTCGTCTGTTCTCGGCAATTGTTGAGCAGAATCAGCCGATCGCCATGCTTTGGGATGCACAGGTCTTTGACCTTGACGGTTGGATCATTCCGGCCGGTCTTCCGGAAGAACGTCTGAACCGCGTTCTGGACTTTGTGAAGTTTGCAACCGATACCCAGCGCCTTGCTGATCAGGCTGCTTACATTTCGTATGGTCCGGCTCGTTTGTCGTCGGCGCCGCTTGTTGGCAAACACGCCGAACTGGGCGTTGACATGGCACCGCACATGCCGACCGACCCGGCAAACGCCAAGAACACGTTCCTCTATAACTATGAGTTCTGGGCTGACTATCGTGACGACATCGATGCCAAGTTCCAGGCTTGGCTCGCTCAATAAGAGCTAAGGGTAGGGGGCCGTTCGCGGCCCCCTTTGCCGACCAATTCGCAGAACAATAAATTGCCGGTCGAAACAATAGACCGAAAACACCGGGGCAGGCTTACGGGGGCGTAATGGGTGATACATCGCAAGAAGTCGTGTTAGCTGCTGATGGCAGACCACTAAAACAAAGTCTACGAAGGGCATTGATGCGCCAGAAGATGCGCGCGCTCATGCTGGTTGCGCCACTTTTGATCTTTGTGGTCGTGACTTTTATCGTTCCGATCCTCTCGATGCTTTTCCGGTCGGTTGAAAACGACATTGTGCCGAACACACTCCCGGGAACGGTGATCGCGCTCTCCCAGTGGGATGGTTCAACCGGGGAACCGCCGCACGAAAATGTATACCGCAATCTTTACATTGATTTATTCAAGGCAGAGGAAGCCAAACAGCATACCCGTCTTGGTTCTCGCCTGAATTACGAGCAATCCGGATTGTCATCCTTGTTCCGGACCACGGGGCGGTCGCTTGATGACATCGGTGAACTTTGGCAGGATCCGCTTGAAGATATCGACCCGAACTTCGAAGAGGGCTCTTTCTGGTTCGAAATGATGTCGGGCACAGGCGGGGAAGATTTCCTTGAAACACGCCGTGAACTGATGGCGCTGATGTCTGATGAAGACATGAGTGGTGATGTCGGCTTTGTGCCGTCAGAACAAATCATTCAACTGCTGCCCTGGACCGCACGTGCTTATACCGATTTTGCCCTTTGGGCTGCGATCCGCGATGGCGATAACGTTGCCGAGGAAGATCCATGGGAGTCCGTTTACGGCGCCCTTGGTATGGATCTGACCAATTCGGATACGGTTTCGGCGATTAACAGCTATAATGGTGCAGGCGCAAGCGCCTTGCAGGCGGCGGCCGCCAATATTGATCAGCTTCCGCAATTTGGTTTCCGCGAAGCTTTCACCGAAGAAGACGAAGATTGGGGCTCAGCTGATATCTGGGCAACCATCAAACTCTATTCGCCAAGCATGACCCCAGGGTACTTCCTGAATTCCGTCGATATGACGCTGACGCCGGACGGGATCGTGATGAAGCCGGAAAATCAGCAGATTTATACCACGCTGTTCATGCGCACACTGATCATGGCGCTGATCATTACCGCAAGCTGCATTGTTCTTGGCTATCCAGTGGCATGGTTGCTCGCCAATCTTCCAATGCGTACGGCAAGTATCCTGATGATTTTGGTTCTGCTGCCGTTCTGGACGTCGCTCTTGGTACGAACGTCGGCCTGGAAGGTTTTGTTACAGCAGCAAGGGGTTATCAACGAAATCCTTGTCTGGCTCGGGTTTGTTAATGATGCAGATCGGCTTGTTCTGATGAATAATGCAACAGGTACGGTCATTGCCATGACCCACATCCTGCTGCCATTCATGATCCTGCCGCTGTATTCGGTGATGAAAACCATCCCGCCAAGTTACCAGCGCGCGGCCAAGTCACTTGGTGCGACGAACTGGACTGCCTTCTGGCGAGTTTACTTCCCGCAGTCGGTGCCGGGCATTGGTGCCGGTTCGATCCTCGTGTTCATTCTTGCGATTGGTTACTACATCACGCCTGAAATCGTTGGCGGTACGGATGGTGTCTTCATCTCCAACCGAATTGCCTATCATATTTCAAGTTCGCTCAACTGGGGCCTTGCGGCCGCACTCGGGTCTATCCTTCTCGTCGTCGTTCTTGGCCTGTACTGGTGCTACGACAAGATTGTGGGCATCGATAACGTGAAGTTGGGGGGCTAAGAACATGAATGAAGTAATCTCATACGTAAGACGGCCCGAACTGATGACTTTCACGATGCCACTGGTGGCCTTGTTAGGTGCGATGTTCGGCTTCATTACCGGCAACATCTTTGGCAGCCCGTGGGTCGGGTTCGTCATCGGTGCTTTGGTCGGGGCGGCACTGGCCTTTGTGTTCTCGAAAATCGTCAAAGTGAAAAGCAAACAGAAAACGCTGGCAACTGGTGTGCTTTTCGGTGGAGTAGGCATGATTTTCGGCGGGCTTGGCGGCTTGTTTGGCGGCTTCCTTGTCGGTATTTCGATGGGCTGGTTTGCCAACTGGGTTGGAAGCGGTAGATACCGGGCCGGCGTTCCGATCTATTACACGCCGGGTCAGGTTCTTTGGCACAACGCGTTCCTGTTTATCTGTGCGTTTGTGTTCTTCTTCCTGATCGCGCCGCTTCTGCCGGTGATCTGGCTCAGCTTCAATGCCGAGAACTTCTTTACCTTCACGCCAGAAATGCTGAGCTTCAAGGCAGAAGGCTATAGCCTCAAGCATTATCGCGATTTCCTGGGTACCGATGAATGGATGGTGCCACTCAAGAACTCGTTGATCATTGCTCCGATTGCGACGCTGATTTCGCTATCCCTTGGGACACTTGCCGCAATTGGTCTTAGCCAGTCGCACGTGCCGGGGCGCCAGGCGATGATGGCCGTGCTTATTTCCCCGATGATCGTGCCGTTGATCATTTCGGCCACCGGCATGTTCTTCTTTTACGCGCCGCTGGGCAACTGGCTTGAGCTTAATCTTGGCCTCAATCAGGCATTTGTCGGCTATGTGAAGGTGATCCTGGCCCACGCTGTTCTGGGCATTCCGTTTGTCATCATCACGGTCACCGCAACGTTGGTTGGCTTTGACAAGTCACTGACCCGTGCGGCGGCAAACATGGGGGCAAACCCGGTCACCACCTTCTTCAAGGTTCAGATGCCTCTGATCCTGCCGGGTGTGATTTCGGGCGGCCTGTTTGCCTTTATCACCTCGTTTGATGAAGTGGTTGTGGTGCTGTTTGTCGGGTCTGCCCGTCAGCAAACCTTGCCATGGCAGATGTATACCGGTCTGCGCGAACAGATCTCGCCGACCATTCTGGCAGCCGCGACGATCCTTGTATCTGTCTCGATCCTGCTGCTGCTGACCGTGGAACTGCTGCGTCGTCGTTCCGAACGTCTGCGTGGTATGAGCCCGGGCTAAGCCGATCTGGCATTCTGTCGCGTAATACGCGGCAGGGCATAAACACGAAACAGGCCGGCAACATTCTTGTTGTCGGCCTGTTTGTTTTCATATGCCCGATCCGATCTGGGCAGGTGATATTTTCGCGCGCGACAGTTTTATGAGTCAGACAGCGCGAGAACACGTGTTCTTCGTTGCTTCGAACCCTTGCGGCAGGGGCGGCGGGGTGCTAGTTTCCGCGCTGTAATTCACGTTCTGGCAGATATCTCTCTGCCGGGTTTTTTTGTCATTCCTTAAGAGAGACTTTCATCCATGTCGTCTTTGGATAAGGAAACAGTTCGCCGTATTGCCTATCTTTCGCGTATCAACGTGTCCGAAGAAGGCCTTTCCGAACTGGCGGGAGATTTGACCCGTATCCTCGATTTTGTCGAGGAACTGCAAGAAGTTGATGTTGAAGGCTGTGAGCCGCTGACATCTGTTGCCGATCTGACCCTGCCGCTGCGCAAGGACGAAGTCACCGATGGCAATATCCAGCAAAAAGTGCTGTCAAACGCACCGATGACTGATGCTGGCTGTTTTGTTGTGCCCAAGGTGGTTGAATAATGACTGATCTGACAAAGCTGACACTTGCAGAAGCCCGCGATGGGCTTGCAAAGGGTGATTATACCTCGGTCGAACTGACCGAAGCACACCTGAAATCGATGGACGTGCATCGCAATCTGAACGCGTACATCACCGAAACTCCGGAAAAAGCCATGGAAATGGCCAAGGTATCCGATGCCAAGCGCGCCAAGGGCAGTGCTGGCAAAATGGAAGGCCTGCCGATTGCTGTCAAAGACCTGTTCTGCACAGAAGGTGTCCAGACCACGGCGGCATCGCACATCCTCGAAGGTTTCAAACCGGAATATGAATCCACTGTTACCAGCAACCTGTTTGGTAATGGTGCGGTGATGCTGGGCAAGGCGAACCTTGATGAGTTCGCCATGGGGTCGTCCAACACGTCTTCCTATTACGGCAACGTGATCAACCCGTGGAAAGACAAGTCCGGCAAGGATCTGGTTCCGGGTGGCTCATCTGGTGGTTCCGCCGCCGCTGTTGCTGCCAACATGGCTTTGGCCGCTACCGGTACCGATACCGGTGGCTCGATCCGTCAGCCGGCATCATATTGCGGCATTGTTGGTCTGAAGCCGACCTATGGTCGTTGCTCGCGCTGGGGCATTGTTGCCTTTGCAAGCTCGCTTGATCAGGCTGGTCCGATGACCAAAACCGTGCGTGATGCGGCAATCATGCTGGGTTCGATGGCGGGTCACGATGCCAAGGACAGCACGTCTGCACCGATTGCAGTTCCGGATTTCGAAGCGGCCCTGACCGGTGACATCCGTGGCATGAAAATCGGTATTCCGAAGGAATATCGTGTCGATGGCATGCCTGAAGAAATTAGCAAGCTTTGGGATAACGGCGTTGCGATGTTGCGCGATGCGGGTGCCGAAGTTGTCGATGTGACCCTGCCGCACACCAAATATGCTCTGGGCACCTATTACATCGTCGCCCCGGCTGAGGCATCGTCAAACCTTGCACGTTATGACGGCCTTCGTTACGGCCAGCGTGTGATGGATGATGGCGACAGCCTTGATGACATGTACATGAAATCCCGTGCTGCCGGTTTCGGCAAGGAAGTCCAGCGCCGTATCATGATCGGTACCTATGTGCTGTCGGCTGGTTATTATGACGCCTATTACAACAAGGCGCTTAAAGTCCGTCGTCGTATTTATCAGGACTTCGAAGGTGCATTTGGCAAGGTCGATGCGATCCTGACGCCGACCGCACCGTCTGCGGCTTTTGCCATTGGTGAAAACGAAGGTGATCCGGTCAAGATGTATCTCAATGACGTCTTTACCGTTCCGGCAAGCCTTGCGGGTCTTCCGGGCATTTCGGTGCCGACCGGTCTTTCGGCCGAAGGATTGCCGCTGGGTCTTCAGCTGATTGGCAAGCCGTTTGATGAAGAAACCGTTCTGCGTGTTGGTGGCGTGCTCGAAAGTGCTGCCAACTTTACCGCAAAACCTGCCGGGCAGGAGGGCTGATCCATGAGCTATATTCTTGAAGGTTCTACCGGCCCGTGGGAAATCGTTGTCGGTCTTGAAGTCCACTGCCAGGTCATTTCCAAGTCCAAGCTGTTTTCAGGTGCTTCGACCAAATTCGGCAACGAGCCCAACAGCAATGTCAGCCTCGTTGATGCGGCCATGCCGGGCATGCTTCCGGTCGTGAACGCAGAATGCGTGCGTCAGGCGGTTAAAACCGGTCTGGGTCTTAAGGCCAAGATCAACAAGGAAAGTGTTTTTGCCCGCAAAAACTATTTCTATGCCGATCTGCCGCAGGGCTATCAGATTTCGCAGTTCGACAAACCGATCGTCGGCGAAGGCACGATCATTCTTGATATGCCTGATGGTTCGACCAAGTCGGTTGGCATTGAACGTCTGCATCTTGAACAGGATGCCGGTAAATCGATGCACGATCAGGACCCGAAATATTCGCATATCGACCTGAACCGTTCGGGCGTGGCGCTGATGGAAATCGTTTCCATGCCAGACATCCGTTCGCCGGAAGAAGCCGGGGCATACCTGACCAAGCTGCGCGCGATTGTGCGTTACCTTGGCACGTGCGACGGCAACATGAACGAAGGTTCCATGCGCTGTGACGCCAACGTTTCTGTCCGTCGTCCAGGCGAAGGCTTTGGTACCCGTTGCGAGATCAAGAACGTCAACTCCATCCGTTTCGTGATGCAGGCGATCGAGATTGAGGCAAAACGCCAGATCGAAGTGATCGAAGGTGGCGGGGAAATCCAGCAGGAAACCCGTCTCTATGATCAGCGTCTGGGGGAAACCCGTTCGATGCGGTCCAAGGAAATGGCACATGATTATCGCTATTTCCCGGATCCGGATTTGCTGCCGCTGGTTTTCGATGATGCGTTCATTTCGGAAATCGAAAAAGAATTGCCGGAACTGCCAGACGAGAAAAAGGCCCGCTTCATGCGTGAAAACGGTCTGTCGGCATATGATGCCGGTGTTCTTGTCGCCGAAAAGGAAAAGGCGGATTACTACGAAGTTGTTGCCAAGGGCCGTGATGGCAAACTGGCGGCGAACTGGGTGATCACCAACCTGTTCGGTGCGCTGAACAAGGCAGAAGTCGGGATTGCTGATAGCCCGGTAACGGCCGAAAACCTTGGCAAGCTGATCGATCTGATCTCTGACGACACCATTTCTGGCCGTATTGCCAAGGACGTCTTTGAAATCATGATCGAAACCGGCGGCGATCCGGAAAAGATCGTCGAGGAAAAAGGTCTTAAGCAGATCACCGATACCGGTGCGATTGAAACGGCAATTGACGAAGTCATTGCCGCAAACCCGGACAAGGTTGAAGAGATCCGCGCTGGTAAAGACAAGATGCTTGGCTGGTTTGTCGGTCAGGTCATGAAATCCACGGGTGGCAAGGCCAACCCGGGCATGGTCAACAAGCTGCTCCGCGATAAAATCCTCGGCTGATTGTAATCATCAGATTAAAGAAAAAGCCGCCCGTTTGGGCGGCTTTTTTTGTATGACTAAATGGCCTGGTTTTGCATTTCGCTTGGAATATCAGCCGTTAAGTGTCGAAGCGCGGTTTCAAGTAATGTCAGGCTGGATGGGTCGCGTAGGATATCATCAACGTCAAAGTTCTTGCCGTTCAGCGGGATCGTTATGCATGCGTCAATGATGATACGTGCATCCATGGTGCGAATGGTTTCAATCAATGCCGCCTGTGCGATTTTTGCCCTGCCAGAAGCATTCAGGCAGGCGACCGGCTTTTGCATGAATTCGCCACTGGCCACCACCCAATCAAGGGCATTCTTGATCGCGCCGGTGACACCATGGGCATATTCGGGACTGGCGATCAGGACTGCATCCGCGCGGCGAAGTGTATCTCGAAACGCCGCGACATTGCGATCATCGGTATCTTCATTGTCCGGATTAAAGATCGGAAGGTGGCCCAAGCCATCAAATAAATGAATGGTTGCACCATGGGGGCTAGCAACCTTTTGTGCCGCTTGAAGGAGCGTTCTGTTGATCGATGCTTGGCGAAGGCTTCCGCACAAGGCAGTGATATGAAAAGTCATTTGGTGCCGCTTTCTGTTTGTGGAGATGGTTGCACAAACGAATGGGCAGGGTAAAGAAAAGCCGCCAGCATATTTTCAATACTGGCGGCTCTGACGTTCGGGTGGGGGACGCGAACGTGGGTGTATACTAGTCTAGCGGGCTTCGGATGCCGGATAACCGGCATCGTTGATCGCCGCGATCAGGGCATTGACGTCCGGGTTTCCAGAAACGGCGACTTCGCCATTTGCCAGATCAACCTCGGCACCTTCAACACCGCTGACCTTGGTTGCTGCTCTGGTCACGGCACTTGCGCAGTGACCGCAGCTCATTTTTTCGACCTTCAGTTTCACCATCAGATTTCTCCATATGATCGGTGTCTATGAACGCAGTATGGAGGTTCCAGTAGATGGAAGGTCAAGCGGTTTTATGCAGACAAAAGTTTGATGACTTCATCGGCCGTTGCATCGCTTGATGCCGGGTTCTGACCGGTGACAAGTTTGCCATCAACAACCGCGTAGGAAGCCCAGTTATCGCCGCGCTCAAACGTTGCACCGTGCTTTTTGAATTCGTCCTCAATTGACAGCGGCACGACGTTTTCAAGGCCGACGGCCTTTTCTTCATCATTGGTGAAGCTGGTAACACGTTTGCCTGAAACGAGCGGTTTGCCATCTGGCGTCTTGGCGTTCACCAAGGCGGCCGGGCCATGGCAGACGGCAGCAACCGGTTTGTTCTGGGCAACGAACGCCTCGATCAGGGTACTGGATTTCTGATCAGTTGCCAGATCCCAGAGCGGACCGTGCCCACCCGGATAGAACAGGGCGTCAAAATCATCGGCTTTCAAACCGTCAAGGGTGACGGTGTTGGCGAAAACCGCGTTTGCCGCGTCGTCCTTTTCAAACCGCTCGGTCGCATCGGTCAGGGCATCGGGCACCTGACTGTTGGGATCAAGGGGCGGTTTGCCGCCTTTTGGGGATGCCAGCGTAATTTCTGCCCCGGCATCCTTGAAGCGGTAGTAGGGGGCAGCAAACTCTTCGAGCCAGATACCGGTCTTGTGCCCGGTGTCACCCATCTGATCATGCGACGTAACAATCATCAAAATACGCATCAGTTCCTCCATGCGTGGAATTCATTTGCACTCATCCTAACTGGCTGACAGAATTTGCGAAAGATTGATGAAGTGAACACATTGTCAAATTTAATGAGCATATAGAATGTCGGCACTTGATGAAGTTCGGGCGATGATGATTTTTGCCCGCGTTGTTGACGAAGGCGGGTTTTCTGCGGCTGCGCGGAAAATGGGGCTCAGCCGTGCGGCCATTTCCCATCAAATTCGCCAGCTTGAGACCCGCCTTGGCGTGCCTTTGTTACGCAGAAGCACACGCAGTTTCAGTCTGACCGACGCGGGTGCACGCTATTACGACAGCTGCCGCACCATTTCCCTCGAAGCCGAAGCAGCGCGAAAACGCGTCGAAGAATTGCGTGACGACCCAGTGGGAAAGATATCGCTGACCTGTTCGGTTCATCTCGGCACGCTTCGAATTGTGCCGATCCTTGACCGGTTTAGGCAAACATATCCGGGTGTCTCGATTGATGTGCATCTCAGCGACGAAGTAGTCGATCTGATTGGTCGCGGCATTGATATTGCCGTGCGTTCCGGGCCGCTAAAAAATTCGGAACTCAAGAACTTCAAACTTTATCAGACCCACAGGATCATTGCAGCCAGCGAGTCCTATGTCAGCACGTTCGGATTACCCGAAAGCCGGGATGATTTGTCCGAACATGAGTGGGTGATGTATAGCCGCGTTCCTGAGACGCTGACGCTTCAATGTGCCGACGGTACCCGAAATATCCGGGTGTCGGGCAGTGTTCGGGTGGATAACGCGACAGCCAGATTGCAGTTTCTGCGGGGCGGTCATGGATTGGCGGTTGTTCCGCTATGTGATGTTCAGCAGGAAATTGATAACGGCGACTTGATCCGGGTTTTACCGGATTGCAAGTTGCCCGATCTTGAGATCTATGCCGTTTATCCGGGCGGTGTGACCCGCAGTGCAAAGGTTCAGTCTCTTCTGGATTACATGCGGCGTGAAATGCGTGAAATCGATATTTCACGCAATGGACAAGTTCAAGGCGACAGCCATATTGATCATTCGTGATTGTTGGGCTATTCCCCTGTGACGACTTTCGGGGGAGACGCATGGCCAATCTGTTTTTCTATTACTCGTCCATGAATGCTGGGAAATCGACCACCTTGCTTCAGGCGAGTTTCAATTACCGTGAACGCGGCATGGAAACGTTACTGATGACAGTGGCGTTTGATAACCGCTTTGGCGAAGGCAAGATTGCGTCGCGCATTGGTCTTGAAGCACCGGCACTGCTGTTTGACGCCAATACCGATATGACGGCCCTGATCCTGGAGCAGGTCGAAAAGGGGAAAGTCGATTGTGTCCTGATTGACGAGGCACAATTCCTGTCTAAAGACCAGGTCTGGCAGCTTTCGGATATTGCCGACATCCATGGCATCCCTGTGTTGTGCTATGGCATACGAACCGATTTCCAGGGGCAGTTGTTTGAAGGTTCCAAATGGCTGCTGGCGTGGGCGGACAAGCTTAATGAGCTTAAGACGATCTGCCACTGCGGCCGCAAGGCCGGCATGGTTTTGCGCGTGGATGCAGACGGCAAACCTGTCCGCGAAGGGGCGCAGGTCGAGATCGGCGGGAATGACCGTTATGTCCCGGTCTGTCGTCGGCATTTCAAGGAAGCGATGGACGAGTAGGGCGTCGGCCTGGACTGATTGTGCTTAGCCAGCCATAAGAGCGCGTATTTCCGGTGCAAGCAGGCTATAGGCCACCAGCCACATAACGCCACAGGTTACGCCATCAATGATCTTCCAGGTGATTGGGCGTGCGACATAGGGGGCAAGCCATGCAGCCCCCAGTGCAATGGCAAAGAACCAGACAAAACTGGCACTCATGGCGCCCAGAGCAAAGCCAAATCTTTCGTCCGCTGGATATTGCCCGCCAATACCACCCAGCATGACAACCGTATCAAGATAGACATGCGGGTTCAAAAGCGTGACCGCGAGGGTGGTCGTAAGAACCGCCTTCCAGCCGGTTTTTGAAATCGCCTTTTCCGACAATGTTTCGGTTTCAAACAACCGTCGCAGAGCACCAAATCCATACCAGATCAGGAATAAACCGCCGCCCCAGGCCGCAACCTTTGTGAGGAGGGGGTAGGCAGCAATCAGCGTTCCAAGCCCTGCGACACCCGCCGCAATCAAAACGGCATCACACAAGGCGCAGACGAAGGCCACCATCAGCGGATGATTGCGCCGCAATCCCTGACCGAGAACAAAGGCGTTCTGCGCGCCAATCGCAATGATCAGCCCGCCGCCCAGGCCAAATCCGGTGGCATAGGTTAAAAGCATTCTCTGGCATTCCTTGTGCTGTGGTTCGCCGTTGATAGCATCTTTGTGCTTTAAGAAAATCGAATTATACTAAACATGGATTAGTAAAATTGATGGTTGGTCATGCTCGATTACAAACTGGTTGAGGCCTGTGCGGAGGTTATCCGTTTCGGAAGCTTTGAGAAGGCGGCGCGGGCGCTGGGACTAACTCAGTCTGCAATATCCCAACGGGTCAAGCTGATGGAGGAGCGTTTTGGTCAGCCAGTGTTGGTGCGCGCCAAGCCGATTGTCCCAACCGTGGCAGGCCAAAGGCTGCTTGCGCATTATCAGAGTGTGCGACTGCTTGAACAGGATCTGGGGTCGGAACTGCCCGAGGTGCGCGCCGAGGGTGAATTTGGTCAGGTAACGCTTGCAGTTAATGCCGACAGTCTGGCGACCTGGTTTGTTGATGTGCCCAAGCTTCTGTTTGAGAAACTTGGCGTTCTGGTGCATTTGGTCGTCGATGATGAATCGCTTAATCATCACTCCCTGCAGGAAGGAAACGTGCTGGGTGCGGTCAGTTTGCGCGATAGACCCATTCAGGGATGTCGGGTGCGGCCGCTGGGCTCCATGCGTTACTTTATGGTGGTTTCACCAGAATTTCAGGAACGCTATTTCAAGGATGGCTTAACTGCGGATGCCTTGCGCGCCTGTCCGGCTGTGAATTTTTCCGAACATGATGAACTGCAAAATCAGTTCCTTCATCAATATTTCGGACTTAACCCCGGTGAATTCCCTGCCCACACTGTTCCAAGTTCACAGGGTTTCGTGACCCTTGCCGAACAGGGTGTGGCCTACGCCGTCGTTGAACAACATCAGGCGGAAGAGGGGCTTCGTACCGGAAGGCTGGTTCGGCCGTGTCCGTTTGAAATTGATCGTCCACTATATTGGCATCACAAAACCATCAACAGTCGGCTTCTTGATCAGGTCAACGATATCGTCCTGTCTGAGGCGCGCCGTCATCTGCCGGAAATTCCGCAGTAAAATCATGCCTCTCTGAACATTGTTTTGTCTTCTTTGCCAAGGACATTCACCGCTGCCAAGTGCCCCGATTTGACTTGCATGCAAAAGTGTCGCTTACTTTGATGTGCGAACCAGTCCGTATAACGGATTGTAAAAACAGGAAAACAATGTCTCATCGACTGATCGCCTGTGAGAATTGCGACTATCTCCATGTCGAGGAAGAAATCCCGACGGGCAGTGTCGCATATTGCGTTCGCTGTGGATCACCATTGTACCGCGCGGCACAGGTGCGCTTTGACAAACCGTTGGCGCTGGCTGTCACGGCCTTTCTGTTGTTCTTGATTGCCAACAGCTACCCGGTTTTGACCTTTGCAATGGAAGGCCGGGTTGAAACCAACACACTGAGCAGTGGTGTGCTGACGTTCTGGCGCGAAGGGTTTCTGTTTTTGGCCATTATGGTCGCCGTCACATCTGTACTGGCACCGCTTGTCCTGATTCTGGCGCACATCTATGTATTGTTGCCGATCAGCTTGAACCGGCAAGTGCCCGGCATGCAGCAGGTCTGGCGCATTCTGGCGATCATCCGACCCTGGTCGATGCTCGATGTCTTCCTGATCGGGTTGCTGGTGGCTTTGACCAAGCTGACGGATTTTGCTGACGTCATTGCCGGTCCTGCATTTTTTGCGATCTGCTGTCTGATCCCGACAGTTCTTCTGATGAATATCACGCTTGATCCGCGCTACGTTTGGCGGCGGTTGGCACCGGCAAACCTGCGTTATCCGACATCTGAAGATATTGGCAACCAACAAGGTTCAGATCAGCAAGACAGAGCACTTCTGACCTGTCACACATGCTCCATGGTTGTTCTGGGCGGCGGGCATGAAAATGTGCGTTGTCCGCGCTGTGGTGCGATGGTGCATCACCGAAAACCACGCAGCCTGTCGCGTTCATGGGCCTTGTTGCTGGCTGCTGTCATTTTGTATGTGCCGGCAAATGTCTTTCCGATCATGACCGTGACGTATCTTGGCCGGGCAGAGGCAGACACAATACTTTCCGGGGTCAGCGCGCTGGTCCGGGCCGGGGAGTGGCCAATTGCCATCGTTGTCTTTACCGCAAGCATTCTGGTGCCAATCATCAAAATCCTGCTGTTGGGGTGGGTTTATATTGCGACCGCCTTGGGGTTGTCTGGTCCACTCAAGGAGCGCACATTGATTTATCGTATCACGGAGCTGATCGGGCGATGGTCGATGGTTGATGTGTTTATGGTATCGATCCTTGCAGCACTGGTAAAACTTGGAAATATCGCAACAGTTCAACCCGGGTTCGGGGCTGTGGCATTTTGTGGGGTGGTTATTTTGACAATGCTGTCGGCCATGGCCTTTGATCCGCGTTTGATTTGGGATCGCGCCGGTATGCAAACGGTCAAACGACCAAGATTGGCAAGTGTGAAGACAGATCATGATCGCGTTGAAAATCAGGGGATTCCGTCATGAGTGACGCGAAAAGTTCAGAACCGGATCAACAGCCGGAAAAGCCCGACATCCGAACAGGCTGGGGCCGTTTTTCAATTATCTGGCTGGTGCCGCTGGTGGCCTTGATCGTCGGTGGTTGGCTGTTGTGGCGCGATATCGTCTCAAAGGGTCCTGAAATCACCGTTACGTTTGAAGCGGCCGAAGGTCTGTCTGCCGGTAAGACAGCCGTGCGTTATCGCGATGTCGATGTCGGTCAGGTAACAGCCATCAATCTTGCCGACGATATGGAACATGTTGTTCTGACGATCCGGATGAACGCGGATTTCAGCGACTACCTGACAGATAAAACGCGGTTCTGGGTTGTGCGTCCACGCGTGAGTGCGCGCGGTATTACCGGCTTGGAAACCATTGTTTCCGGCGCATACATTGAAGTAATACCGGACAAGTCGGGGGAAAAGGCACGCCAATTTGTTGGCGAGGAAGAGCCGCAATTTATCCCTGATGAAGAAAACGGCACGCGTTTTGTCCTGACCGCAGAAGAACTCGGTTCCCTGGGTGAGGGGACACCGGTCCTTCTGCGCGGGATCGAGGTCGGAGAAGTTCTTGATACCGAACTGGATGCGAATGCGGATGGTGTTTCAATCCCTATATTTATCCGCAAACCTTTCGATGCGCTTGTTAAACGCCAAACCAGATTTTGGGATTCAAGCGGGATTGCCCTTGATCTGAATGCCGAAGGCTTTTCTGTACGCGCGCAGTCTGTTCGCTCTGTTTTGGCGGGCGGGATCAACTTTTATACGCCGCCCGCACATGAGAACGACGAAATGGCGACCGCAGACACGGTATTCCGACTGCATGAAAGCCTTGAGAAGGCTGAGCTGCTCGCCGAGGGATACAGCCAGCGCTACATGCTTTATTTCGATTCTTCGGTTCGCGGACTTTCGCGCGGTGCGCCTGTGGAATTTAACGGTATCCGTGTCGGGACAGTCGAAAGTGTCGACCTGGAATATGTCGTCACGCAGCACGCCTTCCGTGTGCCGGTTGAAGTCACACTTGAACCAGAACGCGTAAGCATCGTTGGTGGGCGCCTGGGGGATGTTGATCCGCAGGAAACCATCGAAACCCTGATTGATAATGGCCTGCGTGCCCGCCTCAAGACAGGAAGTTTCATTACAGGTCAGTTGTTTGTCGACCTGTCTATGCATCCGGTTTCCCCGGCGCGCTATCTTGGCAATCAAGAGGGCAATTTGCCGGAACTTCCGACATTGCCGCAAAAGCTGGACGAAATTGCCAATTCGCTAACCAGTCTTCTTGAAAAGGTCGAAACCTTCCCGATTGAAGAAATCGGAATTCGCCTGCTTGGGACCGTGGAGGGCATGGAGAATATCGTCACGTCGCCAGCATTGAATAACGGGATGATCAGCCTGCAACAGGCCGCAGCGGGCATAAATACGCTTGTTACCAACTTGGATGCGAGTGTGTTACCCGCAACCCAGACCGCCCTGGATGCAGCACGCGAGGCACTTGGGGGTGTTCGCGATGTCACGGCGCCAACGTCACCTGTGCGTTACAACCTTGAACAGGCCCTGAAAGAACTCGGCGCGACGGCACGTTCCCTGCGTGAACTGACCGATTTCCTCGAACAGAACCCGAGTGCCCTTATCCTTGGCAAGAGCGGCCCGGAGGAGAATAAATGATGCGACAGACAGTCAGAAAAATGATCTCCAGATGGGGGGTGCTGCTGGTCGCACCACTATTGGCCGCTTGCGCGTCACCCTCGGTTCCGGACCAATATTATTTGCTGTCACCAATGGTCCAGCCGGTGTCGCCAGCACCCGGTGAAACGACGGTCATTGGCGTAGGGCCGGTAACAATTCCGAGCTATCTCGACCGATCGACGATCGTCACGCGCAGTGCCGCCAATCGGCCGGAGGTCAATTCCGGGTACCGCTGGGCCGAACCGCTGGGCGAGAACATCAATCGTGTTCTTATGGATAACCTCGACAGGACCGGGGTTGCAGCACGTTTGGAAGTCTTTCCGTGGAACTCACGGGACATGGTGGAGTGGCAGGTGGTTGTTGATATCGACCGTTTTGAACGGCAGGCCGATGGCAATGTTAACCTGACAGCGCGCTGGAAGCTTGTGCATTTCCAAAGTGGGGAAATCGTCACAGCAGCCAAGTATGACAAGGTCAGCACACCAGTCGATCAAACACTCGATAACACCGTTATCGCCATGAGCAGCCTGCTGGCCGATTTGACAGCCGAAATTGCGGCGCGGATACCGTGATTCGCTGCAAAACGACGGTTGGAGGGCAAATACGCAGTTCGATTGTCAGAATTTCCCAGCTCCAAGAGCAGGGGAATTCAGGAAATTCTAAAGAAATACCCGAAAGTATATAAAACATCTGCATCGAACTATTGTTTTAGGAACCCGAATAGCAGTATAAGTAAGAATAAATATAAAAATTGGGACACGCGCCTGACTAGTTAAACGGCAGACTTATGCCGCCCAAACAGGAAGTTAGGGAGCCAGAGCGCGTCATGTCGGATACGACATTTGAAGTTATGGTCCAGCGTGGGGATCGCTGGATAATCCATTCGACATTTGATGTCGAACAGGAGGCGGTTACAGAAGCTGAAAAGCTTGTGAAAACCAAGATCTCTGCCGTGCGCGTTATTCGTAACTGGGAACGCGGCGACGGTCGTCATATTGAAAAGGTACTTCTCGAAAAACAAGGTGCTGGCGATGACCAGGACGATGATGTTCGGGTAACCTCGATCGACGAAGCGCCGTTGTGCGAAACGGATAACGACCTTTTGCAGAAAGAAAGCCGCGCGACCATCAACCGGTTGCTGCGCAAATATTTCGAACAGGAAATTCTGACTCCTTGCGAGGTAATGTACAATTACCAGAACCTGCGCAAGCTGATGTTCCATGACACCTTGATGCCGACCGCGGTTGACAAGGTTGCCGGGCTTCATGCCAAGGCGACTGACGGCGATCACATTGAGGCGATGAACAACCTTCATGGCGCGATTGAGCAGCTCTCTGCGCGCGCCCGCGAAGTTGAAAAAGTCGATCTGCCGGCATTCGAAGACGCCACCATTTCGGAAGTGCGTGACGAAATCCGACGCCTCAACCTTGCGGAAGATACCGACTTCCTGACCATGGTTGCGTTGACGCGCGTGCTGTCCTCGACCCGTAACTGGGTCGGCAAACTTGACCTTGCGCTTAAGGTCAAGGGCGATGAAAAGGACGAAGCCGCCCGCAAGATGATTGATGACGTGATTGCCGATATTCTCGGTTCTCCCGTCGCACTCAAGGAACTGCTTGGCGGTTCACGCAGCTTTGGCGAAGCCGTGACCCTGCACATTGACCTCGCACTTGGCCGTGCAAAGGGAAATCGCGGTGCAGCCGATGACATTCTGGAACTTCTGAACCCGCTGTTTGGGTCTGGCCTTTTGGCCAACAGTCAGGAAGCGATGTTTGATTACATCGTTCGTGAACTGCGCAGTGCCAATAGTCTGCAACGCCACGAAAGCGATCCGGATCCGCTGGACGGTATCCTTGAACGCCTGATCACAGAGCAGGGCGTGATTTATGGCACGCCCATGGTCAGCGCGATTGCCGAACGTGGGGCGCGGTTGCGCAATGTTGGCGGCCCAAGGGCGCTGATCGAAGGTGTTGCAGAAATCAACAGTCGCCTGATCCCAAACTTCCGGAAACTGACCTGGCTTATCGCGGTTGCCAATAGCGGGATTGTCGAAGACTTTGCCGACGAACTTTACGAAATGATGCGCGACGCTGTTGGTGATATGCGTGCTTTGCGCGCGTTCTGTGAGCCGGACGCCAAGCCACGCGACAAAATGGCGACCGTCAAACATATGAATGACGTGCTTGCGGCATCAAACGTTCCTGACGAACAGAAGGCTGAAATCGGCGCCAAGCTTGATGACGGACTGGCAGAATATCTTGTTCGTGAAAAGGTGATTGAACGCATTGATAATCCGTCTCTGCATTTGCGCAAACGCGCCTATATGCTGGTTCAATTCTGTTCAAGCGGTGTTCTGATCGAGGGCAAATCGGCTGCCATGGCCCGTAAAAGGGTGGTTGGGTATCTGAAACAGCCCAACTTTACCGACAAATTGGTCGATGACATCAAGGATATGACGACCAAGGAAGGCACGATCCGCGATTTCTATGCATTGTTGCAACGAAGCGGGTTCTGACCCGAAGAATTCTTTTGGCGTTGAATGATCAAAACACCCCACGAAAGTCGGTTGGCAAGATTCGTGGGGTGTTTGTCATTGTTGCCACATCCGGGATTGGGCATGATGTATCTCTGACAAGGAGCTACGATGATGTCCAACTCGCCCCACACCCCGAAATTAGTCGCCTGCCATGCCTTTGATAGTGTCATGAGCCTTGATGTCATCGGACCGCTTCAGGTGTTTGGCTCGGCAAATGACGAACTTTCCGCGCTGGGACGGCCACAAGGATACGAAGGGATCGTTGTCGCCGGGGCGAGTGGGCCGGTACGGACATCATGTGGCGTGCGAATATATGCCGATATGGCGTGGCGCGACCTTGATCTGGAAACGGTCGACACCTTGCTGGTGCCGGGTGGTGTTGGTGTTCTGACGGAATGCAAAGAACCGCAAATCCTTGATTGGGTCAGAAAGGCCGAAGGCATCGTGCCGCGGCTAGGGTCTATCTGTTCAGGTGCACTTGTCCTGGCCGAGGCCGGGGTGCTTGATGGCAAAATGGCCACAACCCACTGGTCGCGTTGCGAACAAATGGCACGGGATTACCCGGCAATCCAAATGATGGGGGACCGGCTGCATAGCTATGATCCCGCGGGCCTGGATGGCGATCCACATGTTTTCACATCAGCTGGCGTCACCGCCGGGATTGATCTGGCGCTGGCGATTGTGGAGGCCGATTTTGGTCGTGCCTTGGCCTTGTCCGTTGCGCGCAGGCTTGTGATGTTCCTCAAACGTCCTGGCGGGCAGGCACAGTTCAGCGCCTATCTTATCCCTGAAACAGGTGCTACAGCACGGCTTGCAAATCTGCTTGAATGGTTGCCCGGCAATATCGCCAAGGATTTGTCACTTGAAACGCTTGCCGAACGTGCCGGTATGACACCGCGCACTTTTTCACGGGTGTTTGCGCGTGATCTGGGGGTGAGCCCGGCGCGTTATGTCGAACGGGTTCGGGTAGAAGCTGCCCGTGCGCTGTTACAGGACGAAGCCCTTGCGATTGGACAGGTTGCCGAGTTGTGCGGCTTCCGTCATCCGGAAACGCTGCGCCGGGCGTTTCAGCGCCATCTTTCTGTCAGTCCCCAGGAATATGCGGAGCGCTTTGCCCGCAAATCATTAGTCACCGCAAACTAACAACGGTTTGACGGCTTTCATCACAGTCTGAATTTCAGGAGTTGGGAACATGTTGTTGCTGACCAATGGATCATTGCGTCTGCTTTTCTTCGCACAAGCGCTGTATTGGTCCTGTTCACTGATCGGCATTACCCTGACATCGCTTGTCGGTGTATCGCTTGCGCCCGCGCCATCCATGGCAACTTTGCCACTTGGAATGCTTATGGTCGGTAATCTCGTATCTGTTCATCCGCTTGCCATGTTGATGCAGCGTCGTGGACGACGCGTTGGGTTGTTTGTCGGGGCACTCTTTGGAGTTTTGGGTGGCCTGATGGTGGCTTACGGCATCTATATCGGTTCGTTCTGGCTGGTCACGTTTGCCGCCGCACTGATTGGCACCTATCAGGCGTCGGCTATGTATTATCGTTACGCGGCGCTGGAAACTGTCGCGCCATCCGAAAAGGGGCGTGCTGCTGCCCTTGTTCTGGGCGGGGGTGTTCTGGCTGCGCTAATTGCCCCGGAGATTGCTGTTGCGAGCCAAGGTTTACTTCCAGTTCCGTTTGCCGGGGCCTATGTGGCACTGGCAGGTCTGGCTGCCTTGGGCACATCCTTGATGATCATGTTGCCAGACGGTGGCATTCCGCAACGTGCCGGGTCGAGCAGGGCGGTCATGTCCAGTCTGTTGCGCCGCCCAGTCATCCGCGGCGCAATCGCCATCAGTGCCGCTGGCCAGGGTATTATGGTCCTTGTCATGACAGCGACACCGCTTGCGATGAAATATTGTGGATTTGATGTGGATGTTTCGGCCAACGTGATCCGCTGGCATTTGATCGGGATGTTCTTGCCGGCCTTCGTTTCCGGGCCAATGATCGACCATTTCGGTCCACGCCGGGTCGCATCATTCGGGGCGTTTGCACTGGTAATAAGTGTTGGCGTTGCCGTCTCGGGCATTTCGGTTGCCGCTTTCCTGATCAGTTCGTTCCTTCTTGGGATTGGCTGGAACATGATGCTTTTGGCGGGGACGACGATGCTGGGCGAGGGGCATGACACGGCGGAACGCGGGCATGCGCAAAGCCTGATGGAGCTTGGCAACAGTGGGACGGCGACAGTCGCCACGATCGCCAGCGGTGCATTGATCGCCGGTGCTGGTTGGAGCCTGATCAACTTTGGTGTGCTGCCGGTTTTAACCATTGCATTGATTTTGATGTGGCGGGCATATGCCGCAAAGCAAGCAACCGCAGGCGTATGAAATCAAAAGAAACCGCCGGTCAAGACGACCGGCGGTGAAGTTGCAGGGCGAACGGGGATCGTCGCCCCGGCGCGACTGAAATCGCTTGCACCCCAAGCCGTTCGGGATGGACGAGAACAGGTCGGGTGCGTGTGTACAGGCAATAAAAAACCGGCCATCAGGCCGGTTGGGATACCAAACTTGTCGCGTTGCCAGCGACGAATTCCTTGATCTTCTGCAAAACGAAATCGCGTGAACTGTTTTCGCGGGTGCGGAACAGGACTTCGCGGTCCTGAATGACCAGCCCCATGTAAACAGGGTCGTTATGACCTTCCTTGGTCATCTTGAGGGCGCGAAGGGTATGACCGAGATCATCCGTGCTTTGATAGATCGTACGCATTTTTCTCCAACCAGCATTTACGTCAAAAGACGGTGAAAAACCAATCGACCACACCGTTATGACAGCTGTTTTTTTCTGTCCGATGACAGCCATGTGATGGTTTGAAGACTCTTTTCCCAATCAACCGTGAAATGCAGTGAGCAATGCAGTCAAAAAGCTGCTGGTTTTATTTGGCAGGACTGTTAAAAAGAAAACGACCTTAACGCCGGTTTCGGGCATTGACATGCGCCATGGCGATGTTTAAGAAAGGCGTCGTTCCGCAGGGAACACCAAGGACATAAAGGGCAAGTGGCCGAGTGGCTGAAGGCGCTCCCCTGCTAAGGGAGTATAGGGTCAAAAGCCCTATCGAGGGTTCGAATCCCTCCTTGCCCGCCATTGATTAAAGCACCCCAAAAGGGTGCTTTTTTCGTTTCGAGCCCGCGCATTTGGGCCGTGGCCGACGCGATTGATCTTGGTGAGGCCAGATCCGTTCCCAAATCACGTTCGCTCATCGCAAGATATTAAAAATTACAACTGTTTAGTCCATAGTGCCACCGGTGCAGCCAGCTTGATTTCGGCTGTTTCCTATGATCTATCTGAAAAGCTCCAAGCCGAAGGTGGAACAGAAAAAAGGCTTGAGCGTTCTGGTGTGCAGCAAAACAAGAAAACAGACGGGGCCGGAATGACGAGCCAGTTAAGCTATCTGAGCATTGATCGACGAGATGATCTGAGCAAAGAAGAGTTTATTGACCAGTATCTTCAGCCCAAACGTCCCGTCATCATGCGCAGTTTCGCCGCAAACTGGCCTGCATTGGACAAATGGTCTTATGACTATCTGAAGCAGGGCTGTGGCGATGTCGAGGTGCCGCTTTACAGCGAGGCATTTGCGAACTCGGACAACGACTATCTCGATTCAACCCAAAGCATGCCCTTTGGCGAATATCTTGATCTTATTCAGGCGGGGCCGACACCGCTTCGCATGTTTTTGTTCAATGTGTTCAAGCATATGCCGCAACTGCGCGAGGATTTTTCATATCCTGACCTTGGCGTCACGTTCCTGAAAAATCATCCATTCCTGTTTGTCGGTGGTCAGGACGCCTATGTCGACATCCATTACGACCTTGATCACAGCCATGTTTTTCTGACGCAGATGACCGGCACCAAACGTGTGATCCTGTATGGAAGTGAAAACGGACGGCACCTGTATCAGCATCCGCTGACTGTTTCGTGCAATATCGATTTTCGAAACCCGGATCTGGAACGCTATCCCAAGCTTAAAGATATTTACGGCTATGAATGCATTCTGGAGCCCGGGGATACCATCTTTATCCCCAGCCGCTGGTGGCATTTCATTGAATACAGCACGGCTGGCATCAGCCTGACATTGCGTGCCTTGCCTGAAACCTGGCCTGCACGTGCGGCGGGTCTTGCCAGCATCTTCAAGCTCAAGGTCATTGACCAGTATCTCGGCAAGATGATTGGTGAGAAGAAGTGGTATCAGATGAAGGAAGACTGGGCACACGCCCGTGCGCGTAAGGTGTGAGGCTTGCCTCAAGCCTTTTTCAGGATGATGTCATAGCCGTTTTGAACCCAGGCATGGGCCCATCGGGTCAATTCCTTGCGGTTGTCAAATTCGGATACCGCACGGCTTGGACTGAAATGGACTTTGACGGTACAGCCCGACGTTGCCATGAACCGCCAGAAATGGAAGGCAAGGGTGGTGTCGTCAAACCATGGGTAAAGAACCGTTTCCGGTTCTGGCGAAGATTCACTCGCGCTGTCTTTCAGGCATAAAACGGTTATCGGCTGAACGTGGCAAACTTCAGCGATCTTTTCGTCAAACACAAATTCCATCAGCGACGATTTGAACGGCAATACGACACTGCCATCCGTACTTGTCCCTTCGGCAAACAGAACCAGCCGACGGTCGGGCAGGATCTTGTCGCGCAGGATCTTGATTTGTTCGTGTGACTTGATGGCCCGACGTTCAACGAAAATGGTTTGGCAACAGCGCGCAAGGAACCCGATCCCGGGCCAACTGCGAACTTCGGACTTGGCGATGAAATTTACGGTGAACAGCGCATTGATCACCGGAATGTCGAGGTAAGACGTATGGTTCCCCAGCAGCAGCAAAGGAAGTGTTTCGCTTGGCGATCCGGTGACTTCGACCTTGATGCCGGTGATCTTGCGTGCACCAAGGTGCCAGATGCGGACAATATGTGAGCTGGCCCGGAGCTTGAGACCTTCAAGGATCAGGAAAGGGATCAGCATTGCAAACAGCCAGATCATCAGCGTCGTGAATTTGAGCCCTGCCTTCACGTGCTGTGCTGGTGTGATCGGTGCAGTAATGTGGGGTGTTGCCATCTGGTTCAAAGCGCTTGAAAACCCTTGTTTGACGTCACGGATGTCTCTTTTAACAGTAATCGCACTCACGTGTTTAGAGGTGTGAGATCAAGGCGATCAGCCTGCTTTTTGTAGAATCTGTGGTATTGGTCAGGGACCTTGGCGACATCGACCGTAATCAATACATCAAGCGTCTTGAAATCGGGATCAAGTGCGACGCCATCGCCAACAACGCCACCCAGCGACAAATAGGCTTTGATCAGGGGGGGTAATTTCGCAAGGGCCTCGTCCGGATCAATGTCGTCTTTTGCCATGCGTTCCATCGACTGATAATTGAGTGCGCGTGCAATATGAGGTTCATCATCCAATCGGTAGTGATGCAGGTATGACAGTTCGTAGGCGATCTTTTCGATATCGGTGGCATGGAAGCTTGCGCAGCCGAACAGATAGCGAATGTCATGATTGAAAATCAGCTTGGTAATGCCGCGCCACAGAAGCTGAATGGCCTTGCCATCGCGATAGTCCTTGTGAACACAGGATCGGCCGACTTCCATGCAGTTGTCTTTTACAGCGTCAAGCAGGGGAATAGAGAACTCTTCCTGCGCGATGTATGACAGATCTGCGGGTTTCTGTTGCGAAAGCAGCAATCTGGTGGTGGCGATGACTTTCTTGTCATTTTCATTATCCACGACCAGCAAGTGTTCGCAGAACGCGTCGAATTTATCGCTATCAAGGCCGGCCGAGTGTTGCTCGGTAATGGCTTTGGCGTGAAATTCGCCAAAGAAGACCTCAAAGCGAAGTTCTTGCGCCGCTTTCAGGTCTTCTTTGGTCTTGGCAAGATGAACAGAAAATCTACCGGATGCCATATTGGAAATTAATTCTGTTGTTCTAATGAAACTTCGTTATCGTCGTTTTTCACGACTAGAGAGTGATTTGTATCACATAATGAACTGTCTATGAAAACAATATGATAGCGTTAAATTGATCAGTGTTTTCGGTTGAACATCTTCGCGGATTGAAAAGCGCCAAAACGGAGTGATGGTAAGGTCGAATGCGTCATTTTTTATGGCCGCGGTCTGCCCTGTGACCAATCCAGAAAAATATTCTCTGCTGTGTGGCATAAAGGTAGCCGGTGAAGCGTTATCCTTACTGGGCTTGTCGCAATTTTGGGCAAAGTCCCCACATGAGTTTGGATATTTTTCACGATGACAGAGGTCGCCATGCCGTTCACAACCAGCTGGGTCAAAGCAATTACGACCGGTTTTGTTCTTGTCGGTGCCAGTCTTGCCCTGACAACACCTGTACAGTCACATCCGGCCAATCAGGAACATGATCACACCGTCGTCGAACTTGCCCAAGGTGGTGGCATTTTTAGTGATGAAGAACGGCGCATTATTCGTGATGTGCTTGATATCGCGACCGGGCAGACTGACCAAGATAGCGACAAGAAGGACAAGAGTAACAAGGGCAAAGGCAACAAGGGCCTGCCGCCCGGTATTGCCATGAAGCTTGAGCGCGGTGGTACCTTGCCGCCCGGCATTGCCAAGCGCGATTTGCCCGATAACCTGATTTCACGACTTCCTGCGCGCACGGACGGCGCGCTGCGTCAGATCGTTGGCGACGATGTTGTGCTGATCGAAAAGGGGACCGAGATCATTCTTGATGTGATCCGGGATGTTGCCAGGAACTAGGTTGCATTGCCTGCATCCGACAGAAAGAAAGCGGCGCCTGACTGGCGCCGCTTTTGGTTCTGCAAGCTTGGTTTGTCTGCCGTTTGGCCATCAGGTGAAGGCGTTAAAGGTAATGATGGTCTGCGTATCCTTGATATGAGGCAGCTTGTGGATACTTTCGTTCACATAGCGCCCAATATCCTGTCCGTCATCAATATATACCTTGACCAACAATTCAAACGGGCCGGAGATGGAATAGACTTCGGAAACGCCTTCGACTTCTTCAACAAGCGCTGCTGCGACGTCATAGGCTTTGCCAAGTTCACATTTCACAAAGATGAAAAATGGATGCATCGGATCGGCTCCGGTTTGAAGTTGAATTCAGGACAAGCTACCTGCGTTGCATGATCCATGCAATCATCAAGCAGGATCTTGGTATGGCCCCTTTGGGTCAAAGGACCTTGCTTTCGGCCTTTGCTGCGCGTTCCGTGACCGCTTCCAGCGTCAGACCCCAAACAGTGGTGCCTTCGGTTTCTGCCGTCAGGCTTGCCATCGCAAGGCCCGATGCCATAGCATCGTCAAAGCTCGTATGCGGTTTCGAGTAAGCCGACAGAAAACCGGAATAGAAGGCATCACCCGCACCATTGACGTCCTTGACCTTGGTGGGCAACGGATGCCAGAACGCCGTCCCCGATGCTGACGAGGACACAACCCCTTGGGCACCAAGCGTGATCACGACATCCGGGATACCCTTGCCGCGCAAAAGCTCGATCGCGACTTTCGCCTGCGCAAGATCGTTGATCTCGATACCCGTCAGGATGCGTGTTTCAGCACGGTTGGCAATCAGCAGGTCCAGCTTATCAAGTACCGGCTTGAACCGTACTGCCTTGCTGGGCGAAACGGTAGCTGCGCACAATTTTGTCGTCTGTTTGTTTTCGGCAAGCCACATGATGCTTTCGGTTGGCAGGTTCGCGTCAACCAACCACCAGGGCCGCGCCTGAAGGTTTGCCAGATGCGGTTCAAGGCGATCAATGGTCAGCAGGTCATAGACCTCGGCATTCATCATACCAAGCGCGAGTTCGCCGGTTTCATCAAGAAGGGCCGTGTAACCGGCCGTTGCCATGCCACTGATCTTCATCAGATGGCGGGTATCGATCCCAAGTTCGGACAGCGCCTCGATCACCTGATCGCCATCCCCGTCATCCCCGACAGCACCAAGCATTGCGACATTATTGCCCAGAAGCCGCAGATGCACCGCAATGTTGCGGCTGACACCGCCAGGTTTGCGATGCAAGGTCCGAACCGGGTTCGAGGCAGCGGGCACAAAAGTCTCAGTACATTGCAGGGTGCGGTCGAAATGGGCGGCACCAAAGCAAAGAATGTTGGCATTAGGCGTCATAGAGAACGGGTGCTCTTTGTCGTGGGACGTCACGCAGGTGACGGTCATGTGCTGTAATCGACGTTGATAAGCCTCAAGCGCGCATGAAGGCAAGAAAAACAAAAAAGGCAGTCCGTAACGGACTGCCTTTCGGTCGCTTGATCACGCAGAAAACCTGTTTATTTCAGGTTGATGCGACCCTTGGTCGTCGGGGTCAGTGGCGAGTTAAGCCCGATATAGTCGGCAACAGCCTGTTCAAGGTTCGGTCCGAAGTCATAAACATCGGTGGCATTATCCCGGAACAGGGCGTAGCCATCACCGCCATTGCGCATGAAGTCGTTGGAAACGACGCCATACATTTTGCCGGTCTCGATCGGTACGAAGCCGTTGCCATCGGCAACCATGACGTTTGAAACACGCGATCCGGCAGGTTGCGAAAGATCAAGGTCAAATTTCAGGCCCGCAACCTGCGGAAACTGGCCTTTGCCTTCCTCGACAAGCGATACACCATGTTCAAGCGATGCAACGATATCCGCACCGGAAAGCTTGAAGGTTGCCAGCGCATTCTGGAACGGCAGAACCGTCAGGACTTCACCCATGGTAACCGTGCCTTCATCGATGCTTGCACGTACACCGCCGCCGTTCTGGATGGCGATCTGATAGTCATCACCAGCCTTCCAGAGCATGGCATCGGCAACCAACGAACCCATGGAACATTCCATCTTGCGGCAGATTTCGCGCGATCCATCTGCAGGTGCCGTGAAGCTGCCGGCTTCAAGGGTGCGAACGGCATCAACCTGACCGCTGGCTGCAGAGATAACGGCAAGAACGTCCTCGGCCGGTTTAATGCTGGCATCCAGTGCAATCGGATCACCCGACCATGCGGTTGCCACACCGGCATCATCAAATGTGACGTTCAGGTCGCCAAGGTAACGGCTGTAGGCATATGCTTGGACGATCAGAAGAGGTTTGCCATCGGCACCATTTTTGACGACCGGGTAGGGATGGGATGCCTTGTCATCACTGTTGGAAAACAGAAGATGATCATGACCGCCGACAATCACGTCAACACCAGTGACATCGCTGACATACTCAAAATCGGCGTATGAGCCCGAATGGCTGAGAGCGACAATTTTGTTGATGCCCTGGGCGGTCAAGCGATCGACTGAGCTTTGCAGTGATTGCGCAAGGTCATTGAACTTGACGTTCGGACCCGCACTTGAAATATCGGCCGTTTCCGGTGTTGTCAGCCCGACGATACCAATGCGTTCACCGCCAACTGTGATGATGGTTTCAGGCTTGATCAGTTCGTTCAGACCATCTGTGGTGGCTTCGATGTTGGCCGACAAAATGGGGGTAAGGCTTTTTTTGATGAAGCTTGCCAGAACGTCCGGGCCATCATCAAACTCATGGTTGCCAACCGCCATTGCATCATAATCAACAAGGTTCATCAGTTCAGCCGTCAGCGAACCCTTGTAGGTCGAGTAATAAAGTGACCCCTGGAACTGATCGCCTGCATCGACAACCAGAACATTGCCGCCTTCGGCACGGGCGTCACGAATGGCCGTGGCAAGACGGCCGTAGCCGCCAAAGCACTTGCCTTCCGCATCATCCTCGGCACTGCAGGTGTTATTGTATTTTGTGACCGATTCAACGCGGTCATGGACGTCATTGGTATGGATCAGACGCAAATCGTAATCGGCCAACGCGCTTCCGGCACCAAGGCTGAGCATTGTACAGGCCGACAGCAGCCCTGCAATTGTTCTTTTCATTCCTGTTCTCCAACAATAATCCACTCTTCCTGTCCCGTTCAGGAAGGAAAGTATGAAAACGCAAATCTGTGGGTCGGAAAATCTTTGCCCCGAGGAATGCTAGCACCAAACTTTCGCGAACGGTATGTCCGGTTGTTGACGGTGTGGTTAAAATTACACATCGCTTTTGCCCGTAAATTCGCACCCATCCATTTGTGTAGGGAAGAATCGGAAACGCACCAATTTTAATCATTCGAGGTTCAATGGTCCCGATTTGGTGCCATTTACGCGCATCGACAAAGATAAATTACCGTGCAGAAAAGGTTGGTTCAGGTTTGAGCCCGATCGGCCCGAAACTAAGGGAAACCCCGCAGATATGCGATTTGAAGTTCCGGTTGTAGTGCATTGGTGCTGACCAAGTGGACAGGTCTCTGCAACGTGTTGCGTGCTCAGCTATTTACAGGGCACTATATTTTGTAGTTACCATGAGCATTCGCAGCATGCCAAACCGCGCTGCATTGGTCCTCGACCAACGCCGCTTTGCTTATGTTGCGAGACATGTGTTTTCGATGAGGGAGTTCCGCCAAACAAGATGGGCATTGGCGGAAAGATAATCAGAATTCAAACAAAGAAGGGCATCGGAATGAAAAAGCTTCTGACCTCGGTGGTCGCGGCTGTTGCTTGCTATGCAGGCGTTGCTTCGGCTGCAGAAATCAATCCGGCTGTGGTTTACGATCTTGGTGGTCGTTTTGACCGCTCATTCAACCAGGCGGCATACACGGGTGCCGAGAAGTATAAGGAAGATACCGGTACTGAGTATCGTGACTTCGAAATCCAGAACGATTCACAGCGCGAGCAGGCAATGCGCAACTTTGCGCGCCGCGGCATGAATCCGATTGTTGCGATTGGTTTTTCCCAGGCTTCTGCACTTGAAAAAGTCGCTAAAGAATTCCCTGAAACCAAATTTACCATTGTTGACATGGTTGTAGACCTGCCGAACGTTCAGTCGGTGGTTTTCAAGGAACATGAAGGTTCGTTCCTTGTCGGTGTTTTGGCAGCTATGGCATCTGAGACCGGCAAAGTTGGTTTCGTTGGTGGTATGGACATCCCGCTGATCCGCAAATTCGCCTGCGGTTACGCACAGGGCGTAAAATATTCGAACGGTGATGCGGAAGTCTTCCAGAACATGACCGGCACTACCGGTGCGGCCTGGAACGACCCGGTAAAGGGTGGTGAACTTGCAAAATCGCAGTTCGACCGTGGTGCTGATGTTGTTTACCATGCTGCAGGTGGTACTGGCGTTGGTGTGCTTCAGGCTGCTGCAGATGCCGGTAAACTCGGCATTGGTGTGGACTCCAACCAGAACGGCCTGCATCCGGGTTCGGTTCTGACGTCTATGCTGAAACGCGTTGACGTTGCTGTTTACGAAGCTTTCGAGGCTGCTGCCAACGATACCTGGGAGCCGGGCCTGACCATTCTGGGTCTTGCAGAAGGCGGCGTTGATTGGGCACTTGATGAAAACAACGAAAGCCTGATCACCGACGAGATGAAAGCAGCCGTTGCCGAGGCCAAGGAAGCAATCATTTCCGGTAACCTTGAAGTACACGATTACATGAGCGATAGCGCCTGCCCAATGTAAGGCAGACGTCAAAGCAAATCGGGGATTTGTCGTGTCGGATACGATGCATCAAATGCACGGCGCCGGGGAAACCGGTGCCGTGCAACCCGCTATTGAACTGCGCGGTATAGACAAGCGGTTCGGTGCGGTACATGCCAATAAAGAAATCGACCTGAAGGTCGACAAGGGAACTATCCACGGAATCGTGGGCGAAAATGGGGCTGGTAAATCGACCCTGATGAGTATTCTGTACGGCTTTTATCAGGCCGATGCAGGAACCATTCACGTCGATGGCAAGCTCTGTGAAATTAACGGATCAGAAGACGCGATTGCGGTCGGGATCGGAATGGTTCACCAGCATTTCATGTTGGTTGAGACATTCTCGGTGCTCGAAAACGTTATTCTTGGCGTCGAAGGCGGTGCTGTTCTGCGCGACGGTGTGGAAAAGGCACGCGAAGAACTCAAACGTCTTGAACGCGAATATTCGCTAAACATCGATCCGGACGCCACGGTGGGTGATCTTTCGGTCGGGCTCCAGCAACGTGTGGAAATCCTGAAAGCCCTTTATCGCGGGGCGGAAATTCTTATTCTGGATGAGCCGACCGGTGTTTTGACACCGCAGGAAGCAGATCACCTTTTCAGAATTCTTGATACCCTGAAAGAACAGGGCAAGACGGTTGTTCTGATTACCCACAAACTGCGCGAAATCATGGCCGCAACGGACAATGTTTCCGTCATGCGCCAAGGCGCAATGGTGGCCCATCGCAAAACAGCCGAAACCAGCCCGGAAGAACTTTCTGAATTAATGGTCGGCCGTAAGGTATTGCTACGCCTTGAAAAAGGTGAAGCTAGACCGGCTGCGACCGTGCTGAAGGTCGATAATCTTTGTGTTGATAATGCCCAGGGCGTGCGCAAGGTCAAAAATGCGACCTTTACCGTGCGCGCAGGAGAAATTGTCGGCATTGCCGGGGTGTCCGGCAACGGGCAAAGCGAACTACTTGAAGCGCTTGGTGGGATCAGATCTGCCAGCGAAGGGACCGTGGAACTGAACGGGCAGGATGTAACACCCGGCAAAGGCGTTGATGCCGCAGAGCTCCGTCGTCGCGGTGTCGCGCATGTGCCCGAGGATCGCCATCGCATGGCAATGGTCACGGCCTTTTCAGCCAAAGAGGCGGCCATTCTTGGCTATGAAGATGATCCTGCCTATCAAAAGGGCGGGCTTCTGGATTGGGATGCTATTTCAGCTGCCACAGCCAATATGATGTCAGAATTTGACGTTCGTCCGGACAATCCGGACTTGAAAGCTGCCAATTTCTCCGGCGGTAACCAGCAAAAGCTTGTTCTGGCGCGTGAAATCATGCGTGATCCGGAATTACTTCTGGTGGGCCAGCCGACCCGTGGTGTCGATATCGGTGCCATTGAATTCATTCATAAACGTATTGTCGCCATGCGGGATGCGGGCAAAGCCGTCCTTCTGGTGTCAGTGGAGCTTGACGAGATTATGTCGCTTGCCGACCGCATTCTGGTGATGTGCGATGGGGCCATCATTGGTGAAGTTGCCGCATCCGAAGCCAATGAACGTGTGCTTGGTTTGATGATGGCGGGCGTTGACCCAAATGAAGCCAAGGCAGCGGAGGGGCAGGCATGAGCAAGACTGTCGAGCTGCCGCGCTGGATTGACGTTGGCGCCTTGCCTTTGCTGAATCTGCTGTTGGCCCTTGTTGTATCCGGGCTTGTGGTTCTGGCGATTGGTGAAAACCCGGTTCAGGTGGTTGAAATCCTGCTTTATGGCGCGTTTGGCTATGAAGAGGCATGGGGTTATACGCTTTATTACACCACCAACTTCATCTTTACCGGCCTTGCGTTTGCCGTCGCGTTCCATTGCGGGCTGTTTAACATCGGCGCCGAAGGGCAGGCCTATATCGGTGGCCTTGGTGTGACGTTGGCAGCCCTTTATCTCGATTTCCTGCCATTCCCGATCATGCTGGTTGTGGCGATGTTGGCGGCGATGATTTTTGGCGCGGCGTGGGCTTATATCCCGGCCTACTTGCAGGCGCGTCGCGGATCGCACGTCGTGATCACGACGATTATGTTCAACTTCATCGCCTCATCACTGATGGTGTATCTGTTGGTCAATGTGCTTCGCCCGGAAGGCTCGATGACGCCCGAAAGCGAACAGATCGCCGAACATTTGCGATTGCCATTTATTCATGACATTGCAGGCGCGCTTGGCATTGAAATGGCGTCAAGCCCGCTGAACCTGTCATTTGTTTATGCCATCGTCATCAGCGTGATGGTCTGGCTGTTTATCTGGCATACCCGTTGGGGCTATGCCATCCGGACAGTTGGTGCCAATGCTGTGGCAGCAACCTATGCCGGGCTTGAGCCCGGGCGTTTTATCATCATCGCGATGATGATCTCAGGTGCGCTGTCATCCTTTGTTGCGCTAAACGAAGTCATGGGTGTTCAGCACCGTTTGCTGATTGATTTTACCGCCGGGTATGGCTTTGTTGGCATTGCTGTAGCGCTGATGGGGCGCAATCATCCGTTTGGCATCTTCCTTGCAGCTTTGCTATTCGGGATGCTCTATCAGGGTGGGGCGGAGCTTTCATTTGAAATTCCGACCATCTCGAATGACATGGTCGTGGTTATTCAGGGGCTTGTCATCCTGTTTACCGGTGCGATGGAACACATGTTCCGTCCGCGCGTGACAAAGATCTATACATCCTGGCGCCTGCGCCAGGATGCCGGGGAGGCCGCATAATGGATACATTTCAGCTGATTATCCTGTTGTTGGATGCAACGCTGCGCACCTCGACACCGCTTATTCTTGCGGCCCTGGCCGGGATGTTTTCCGAACGGTCCGGAACAATTAACCTTGCCCTTGAAGGCATGATGCTGGGCGGTGCGTTTTCGGCTGCTGCGGTTGCATTCTATGTCGGTAGCCCGTGGGTCGGGCTACTGGCCGCGATTGCAACCACGATTGCGCTTTCGCTTCTGCATGGTTTTGCCTGCATCACGCACAAGGGCAACCAGGTGGTTTCGGGGATGGCGATCAATATCCTGATGTCGGGTCTGACCGCCCTTGTCGGGATTGCACTTTTTGCACAGGGCGGCAAAACGCCAGCGCTTGATAAAGGATCACGTTTCCAGCCGATCACGTTCCCGGGTGCCGACGCCGTTCAGGACGTTCCGGTTCTGGGCCTGATTTATTCGGAACTGTTAAGCGGTCATAACATTCTGGTTTATGTTGCCTTCCTTGCTGTTCCGGCAGCCTGGTGGGTGATGTATCGCACCCGGTTTGGCTTGCGTCTGCGCGCGGTTGGTGAAAACCCGGGCGCTGTTGATACGGCCGGCATTGGTGTTGTCGCGATGCGCTACCGCGCCGTAATTTGCAGTGGTGTGCTTGTTGGCATGTCAGGCGCCTATCTTTCGACTGCACAGGGCGCATCCTTCCTCCAAGACATGACCGCAGGCAAAGGCTATATCGCGCTGGCGGCCATGGTGTTTGGCAAATGGCGTCCGTTCCCGGCATTGGCAGCTTGCCTGCTGTTTGGCTTCCTTGATGCCGCAGCCACGCGTTTGCAGGGCGTCGTTTTGCCCGGTATCGGCGAAGTTCCGGTCCAGTTGGTGCAGGCATTGCCCTATATCCTGACGGTCATTCTTCTGGCCGGGTTCATTGGCCGGGCCATTCCGCCAAAGGCACTTGGTCGGCCATACGTCAAGGAACGCTAAGTTTTTCGTGGTTCGGGTCTCGGCCTATGATACAGGCAGTCCCGAACCATATTTTTCCAGGAATGTGCGCTTTGGTCAGGCGCGATAGGTAATCAAAACAGGATCAAACAAATGGTTGCTCATAAACAGGCTCCGCGCGATCTGATTGACGCGGCACTTGCGGCTCGTGACAAGGCATATGCACCTTATTCGAACTTCTTTGTCGGTGCTGCGCTGCGCACGACTGAGGGTAAGGTCATTTCGGGCTGCAATGTTGAAAATGCAGCATATCCCGAGGGCGTCTGTGCAGAGGCCGGCGCGATTTCGGCGATGGTGCTGTCAGGGGAAACCCGTTTTGACGAGATCGTCGTTGTCGGGCTGGGCGATATCGCCTGTACCCCATGTGGCGGGTGCCGCCAGAAGATCCGCGAATTTACCGGTCCGGATGCGACCATCTTTATCATCAATGATGCAGGTGAAACGCTTCTGACGCTGAGCCGTGAAGAACTTATTCCCCATTCCTTCGGGCCGGAGAACCTCAAATGAGCAATGTAAAAGCAGCACTTGATGTCATTGCCGCCAAGGCGCCGGGTTTCAAGGCCGAAGTTGCATTGGTTCTTGGCAGCGGCCTTGGTGGTGTGGTTGACGCCGTAAGTGATGCGATCAGCATTGCCTACGAAGAATTGCCGGGATTCCCGCGCCCGACCGTGGTCGGACATGGCGGGACACTTGTTCTTGGCCGTATTGGCGGTGTGTCGGTCGCGGTGATGCAGGGGCGGGCGCATTATTACGAGCATGGCCGATCAGATCTGATGGCTGAACCGCTTGAAATTATGCGCGAACTTGGCGCAGAACGTCTGCTTTTGACCAATGCTGCCGGTTCACTGATCCCTGACGCCGTACCGGGCAGTCTGATGCTGATTACCGATCATATCAGTCTGTTTGGCCCGAACCCATTGATCGGCTATCACGGAAACGACCGTTTTGTCGGCATGGATGTGCCTTATGATCCTGAAATCGGGTCTGGGCTGCATGGTGCGGCGGCCAAGCTTGGCATCAAACTGTTTGAGGGAACCTATTGCTGGTGCACCGGGCCAAGCTTTGAGACGCCAGCTGAAATCCGAGCGCTCAAGATCCTTGGCGCCGATGCGGTCGGCATGTCGACCGTGCCGGAAAATATTCTGGCCCGCCGTCTTGGATTCAAGGTCGCCGCGGTTTCAAACATCACCAATCTGGCTGCTGGCATGAGTGCGACACCGCTTAGCCACGAGCAGACATTGGAAATG
The DNA here is from genome assembly GCF_003403095.1 of Thalassospira indica. Classification (NCBI taxonomy): domain Bacteria; kingdom Pseudomonadati; phylum Pseudomonadota; class Alphaproteobacteria; order Rhodospirillales; family Thalassospiraceae; genus Thalassospira; species Thalassospira indica. The sequence goes on from NZ_CP031555.1 coordinate 2,481,609, forward strand.
TCCAAAGCCGGTTCGGCCAATCTTATCAAGATATTACTGCAATATTTTTCAAGCGCTTCCTGAAGTCGAATGACTTCGAGGCTGCTAATTTGAATTAACGACACGTGCGCAGGAGACAGCACATGCTGCCCCAAGAAATCATTCGCCGTAAACGCGAAGGCGAAGTTCTGACAGACGCTGAGATCGCCTTTTTCGTCAAGGGCATCACCGATAACAGCATCAGCGAGGGGCAGGTTGCCGCCCTTGCCATGGCTGTGTTTTTTAACGGCATGACCATGGATGAACGCGCGGCGCTTACGCGCAACATGCGCGATAGCGGTACGGTTCTTGACTGGAAGGCGCTTGGCCTTGATGGACCGGTGGTGGACAAGCATTCGACCGGTGGCGTTGGTGACAAGGTAAGCCTGATGCTGGGCCCGATTGTTGGCGCCTGCGGGGCGTTCGTGCCGATGATTTCCGGCCGTGGCCTTGGCCATACCGGTGGGACGCTGGACAAATTTGATTCCATTCCGGGCTATCGCACCACACCAAGTCTTGACGAATTCGCCAAGGTCACCCGTGAAGTCGGCTGCGCCATTATCGGCCAGACAGCCGATCTGGCACCGGCGGACAAACGGTTCTATGGCATTCGCGACGTGACTGCGACGGTCGAGAGCATCCCGTTGATAACGGCGTCCATCCTGTCAAAGAAACTGGCAGCCGGGCTTGATAGCCTTGTCATGGATGTGAAATTCGGCTCTGGCGCCTTTATGAACGAGTATGAGCGCGCCCGTGAACTGGCCGAAAGCATCACCGAAGTTGCCACCCGCAACGGCGTTCCCACGGTCGCACTTCTGACCGATATGGAACAGGTGCTGGGTGACACAGTTGGCAATGCTCTCGAAATGCAGGAAGCAATCGACTTTCTGACCGGCACGCACCAGGAACAACGTGTCTATGACGTCACCATGGCGCTGGCGGCAGAAATGCTGACCGTTAGTGGTGTGGCATCCGATGTTTCCGATGGCCTGCGTATGGCAACAGAGGCGCTTGAAAGCGGCAGGGCAGCCGAGACCTTTGGCAAGATGGTATCAAGTCTTGGTGGCCCTGCGGACTTTGTCGAAAACACCAACAAGTATCTTGAAGCCGCCCCGATGATAAATACGGTAACAGCCGCCAAGACAGGCCGTGTTCTTTCGATGGATGCCAGAAAGGTTGGTCTTGCGCTGGTGTCGCTTAAAGGCGGGCGCACGCGGGCAGACCAGAAGATCGACTTTGCTGTCGGCTTTACCGATTTCATCAAGGTTGGACAGCCGGTATCGGCCGAAACACCAATTTGCCTGGCCCATACCCGTGACGAGGCACAGCTTGAAGAGGCAACGACCTTGCTGCGCGATGCGATTGTGATTGGCGAGGGGGATGTCGATCCGACAGGTACTGAACCAGCAGTTCGTGAGCGGATCGTAGCACGCAAAAAGGCGTGATCGTTAGCAAGTCAAAAACAAAAAAGCCGGGGATGAAACCCGGCTTTTTTGTTTTCTGCTCTTAACGAAGTGCATCGCCAGCATTCTGCGTGCATTTGCTTTCGGCGGACAAGGCTTGCCAAATGGCTCAAGAGAAAGCATTTTGATCAGGAATGAAAATTTTCCAATAAAGATGAAAATTGAAAACAGAAGGAGAGAGGCATGGGGAAACTGGATCGGCGTCGTAGAGAGATTTTGGAGCTTGTCGCCTCCAACAGCTTTATGACCATTGATACCCTTGCCGAACATTTTTCTGTCACGCCACAAACCATCCGACGCGACATCAATGAAATGGCCGAAGAAGGCCTGATTGCCCGCTATCACGGCGGGGCTGCCAGTGTCTCGACCACCGAAAATACCGCCTATACCGACCGTCAGGTTCTAAACCTTGGCAGCAAGCGCGAGATCGCAAAGCTGGTAGCGCAACATATCCCCGAAGGCGCGTCTCTGTTTATCAATATCGGAACAACCAACGAAGAAGTCGCACATGCGCTTCTGGGCCATAAAAGTCTTAAGATCATTACCAATAACCTGCATGTTGCAGAAATCTGTGCTGCCAATCAGGGATTTGAAGTGATTATTGCCGGTGGCGTTGTGCGACAGCGCGATTTCGGTGTCATCGGCGAGGCCACCATTGATTTCATCAACCAGTTCAAGGTTGATTACGCGATTGTCGGGATATCCGGCGTCGATGAGGATGGCAGCCTGATGGATTTCGATTATCGTGAAGTGCGCGTCGCGCGGGCGATTATTTCCAACGCCCGCCAAACATTCCTGTGCACGGATGCATCGAAGTTTGGTCGTCGTGCGATGGTGCGCCTGGGACATCTTTCCGAAATCGACGCTCTGTTTACCGATCGTCATCCAGGGCCGGTTTGGGCCGATGTGATCCGCGAAGCCGACGTTTCGGTCTATACAGCCAACTAGATCCGGCACGGGGCAGGGTGTTGTTTGCCCCGTTAGCTATAGACGTGGTCTTCGCGTTTGCCGGTTCGCATGGTGATCGGGCCCTGTGACGATCCGTTCAGCATCTGGGTCAGATGCGCATTATGTGCGTCATCGATATCTTTGGTTTTGCCCGCCCAATAGACTTTACCGTCATGCATCATCATCAGGTTCTGATAACGGGTGCGGGCGATATGCATGTCGTTGGTGATTGATATCACCGTGGTCCCGCGTTGTTCTGCAATCTTGCCAATCATGCGTTCGATATGGTTCGACAGAACCGGATCAAGCCCGGCGGTCGGATTGTCCAGCAACAGGATCGCCGGATCGGTGGAAATCGCCCGTGCGACACCAACGCGTTTTTGCATGCCGCCAGACAGATCACTTGGTGTCAGATCCGCACTTTCCGATGCCAGACCGACAAGACCCAATAGATCAAGGGCACGTTCCCGGGCCTCCTTGCGGCTAAGAGTGCCGGTTTCAATCTGTCGAAAGCAGATGTTTTCCCAAACCTTCAGACTGTCAAACAGGGCATTTTGTTGAAACAGCATGCCAATGCGTTCCGCCCATGCATCACGTTTCGGCGCATTGGTTTGACTGACATCATCGCCATCCAAAAGGATCTTGCCAGCATCGGCCCCGTAAATCCCAACCAGACATTTCATCAGGACACTTTTGCCTGCGGCAGACGGACCGATAATGGCCATGGTTTCGCCCTTGGGAAGATGCAAGCTGACATCATCAAGGGCAAGCTTGTCGCCAAACCGTTTGCTGAGATTTTCAACCGAGATAAAGGCCGGACGGGTCGCGGAGCTGGTTTCAGGCGTGGTCATTGGCAATCCGGATGATGAACGTGTTGGGCCGAGTTTCGGCAATTGCGCGGGTCTGGGCAAGGATCATTTTTACAAAAATGAAAACGGCCCCGCAAATGGGGGCCGTTTTGCAAAGATCGGATGTTTGATAGCCGATTAATGCGACAGGATCTGGCTGAGGAACAGCTTTGTACGATCGCTTTTCGGGTTATCAAAGAACTCCTTCGGACCAGCCATTTCGACGATCTGGCCTGCATCCATAAAGATCACACGGTCAGCAACCTCTTTGGCGAAGCCCATCTCGTGGGTCACGCAAAGCATGGTCATACCTTCCTTGGCGAGTTCGACCATCACGTCGAGAACTTCCTTGACCATTTCCGGGTCAAGCGCCGAGGTCGGTTCATCAAACAGCATGATTTTCGGCTGCATGCAGAGCGAACGGGCAATCGCCACACGCTGCTGCTGACCGCCGGAAAGTTGACCCGGGAATTTGTGGGCCTGCTCGGCAATTCGCACACGCTCAAGGTAATGCATGGCCAGTTCGTTGGCTTGCTTCTTGGGCATCTTGCGAACCCAGATCGGGGCAAGCGTAAGGTTTTCCAGCACGGTCATGTGCGGGAAAAGGTTGAAGTGCTGGAACACCATGCAGACTTCGCGGCGCACGGCTTCGATGTTTTTGACATCGTCGCCAAGCAAAATGCCGTCGACGTAAACTTCACCGCTTTGATAGGTTTCAAGGCGGTTCAGGGTGCGGATCAGCGTCGATTTACCTGAGCCGGACGGGCCGCAGATAACGATACGCTCACCTTTGCGAACAGACAGGTCAATATCCTGAAGAACATGGAAATTGCCATACCATTTGTTCATCTTGTTGACGGTGATGACATCCTCTTTGGACGGAGGAGGCACAGCGCCGGTAGTGGGTTCAGTTGCTACAGTCATTGTTTTTTCCTCGCTCCTTACCTTTGTTCGCCTTTGCGAAGCTCTTTTTCAAGATAGGCGGAATATTTCGCCATCGAGAAACAGATCAGGAAGAATATTGCCGCGGCGAAGGCATAACCTTCGACGTAATATTTGGTCCAGGCCGGGTCACTGCGCAGTGCCAGCTTCACCGTGCCAAGGAAGTCAAACAGGCCGATAATCACGACCAGTGTGGTGTCCTTGAACATGGAGATAAAGCTGTTGACGGTCGGCGGGATCACCAGACGCAGTGCCTGCGGCAAAATGATCAGACGCATCGACTGCCAATAAGACAGCGCAAGACTGTCACCAGCCTCAAACTGACCACGCGGAACGGCCTGCAGACCACCACGGAATACCTCGGCGAGGTAGGCGGCGGTAAACAGGATGATACCGATCTGCGCACGCAGCAGCTTGTCGATGGTAACCCCATCGGGCAGGAACAGCGGGAACATGACCGATGCCATGAACAGAACCGTAATCAGCGGCACACCACGAATGACTTCGATGTACACCACGGAAACGGTTTTGATGGCCGGCATGTGCGACTGACGACCAAGTGCCAGCAGCAGCCCGAACGGGAAGGCAAAGATCACACCGATCGAGGACAGGATCAGGGTCAGCGGCAAGCCACCCCAATAGCTGTTCTGGACATAGGTAAGGCCAAACACACCACCCCACATGAGGATGGCAATAATCGGCACACCAATGACCCACATCGGAATGATTGCCTTGCGCAGGCTCGGATACTTAACCGCACCCAGACTGCCGCAAATGATGCCCATCAGAAGGATCATGGCAAGAAGCGGCCGCCACTGTTCTTCAAACGGGTAGGTGCCAAACAGGATCAGTCGTAAATTGGCATTAACGAACCCCCAGCAGGCACCTGTCGCTTCCGCGCAGGCCTCAATTGATGGCGCCAACGTCGCATTGATGAGGGCCCACTCGACAATTGGCGGGATCAGCCAAACGAGGAATGCAATCGAACCAAGGGTCAGGAGGGTATTGAACCATCCATCAAACAGGTTCTTTTTCGACCATGCCACGGCACGCTCGGAAAAGGTGCCGGTCGGAAGAGGAGGTAATTTTGCGTTTTCTGACATGTTACCTCTCCACCAGTGCCATTTTCTTGTTGAACCAGTTCATAAAGAGCGAGGTCAACAAGGACAAACCAAGATAGATCGACATGAAGATCGAGATGGCCTCGATCGCCTGACCTGTCTGGTTCATGGTCGTGTTGGAAACAGAAACCAGATCCGGATAACCGACGGCAACAGCCAAAGAGCTGTTCTTGGTCAGGTTAAGATACTGGTTGGTCAGTGGCGGGATCGCGACACGCATGGATTGCGGCAGGATCACCTTGCGAAGCGCAATAGAACGGCGAATGCCCAAACTGTCGGCAGCTTCCCACTGGCCATTCGGAACAGCCTGAATACCGGAACGAACAACCTCGGCAACATAGGTCGAGGTGTAAACCGTAAGCCCGATCAGAACCGCCATGAATTCAGGTGAAATGTTGTAGCCGCCCTGAATGTTAAAGCCTTTGAGGGCCGGCATGCTCATGTCGGTCGGTGCGCCACCTGCCAGATAGGCAGCCAGAACGAGACCGACGAAAATACCGATCCCGGCAAGAAGCATCGGGAAGGGCTGACCTGTGGCGTCCTGGCGTTTCTTGGCCCATTTCTTGACGAAATAGATCACAACGCAGGCAATCACGGCCGCAATGGTCATAAGGGTATAGGCGTTATCAGGTTCCGGCACCGGCAAATACATACCGCGCGACGTCAGCAAAACACCGGGCAGAGGCTCCAGCGCGTCGCGTGGATGCGGGAAAGCGCTTGGAATAAGTGCGTACCAGAAGAACAGTTGCAACAGGACCGGAATGTTCCGGAACGTTTCAACATACACAGTCGCAAGTTTGCGAACGATCCAGTTCGAGGACAGGCGGGCAATGCCAAAGATTGTCCCGATAATCGTACACAAAATGATCCCAAGCAGTGACACCTTCACAGTGTTCAGAAGACCGACCATCAACGCCGTCGCATAGTCGCTTTGGGCGCTGTAGTCGATCATGGTTTCACTGATCTCGAAGGAAGCTTCAAGATCAAGGAACCCGTAACCGGTTGAGATGTTCTGTTGTTCAAGGTTGTACAAGGTGTTGGACACCAGGTACCAGCCCGCAAGAACGATCAGTCCAATTGCGACTACTTGATAAAGCACCGCACGGACGTTTTCGTCATTGAGATAATCAACGAGGCCCTTGGAACGAACATCCCCCGGGGCATTTTGAGGCTTACTCATATGACCCTCAGGTGTAGATTGTATCCAAAATCAGCAAGCACCTAACGAAAAGCTCCGCCCATGCGTTCAGGCAGTGGGGCGGAGCTTCGTAGGTTTAGGCAGTCGGTTTGCTAGCGATTAGCGAACCGGCCATGCATACTGCAGGCCACCATCGGTCCACAGAGCGTTCAGACCACGCTCAAGACCAAGCTTGGCGGTAACGTTTTTCTCATAGCTTTCGCCATAGTTACCGACCTGCTTGATGATGTTGTATGCCCAAGCTTCGTCAAGACCAAGAGCTTCACCCATGCCCGGCGAAACGCCCAGAAGACGCTGGATGCCCGGGTTGGTGCTGTTTGCTTTCATGTCGTCAACATTTTCCATGGTGACGCCATACTCTTCTGCTTCAACCATTGCAGCAAAAGCCCAGCGAACAACGTCCGACCACTGTTCGTCGCCCTGGGCGACAACCGGGCCGAGCGGCTCTTTGGAGATGATTTCCGGAAGGATCACATAGTCAGCCGGATTTTCTGCCATCTGGGTACGGATGGAAGCAAGACCCGAAGCATCGGTGGTGTAAACGTCGCAACGACCAGAGAAGAAGGCAGCGGTTGCTTCGTTGATGTTCTCGATAACGACCGGCTCGAAGGACATGCCTTTGGCGCGGAAGTAGTCAGCGAGGTTCAGCTCGGTCGTGGTGCCCGGCTCAACGCAGACGGTCGCACCGTCAAGCTCGGTTGCGCTGGAAACGCCGAGAGCCTTCGGGATCAGGAAGCCCTGACCGTCATAGTAGTTGATGCCGACAAAGGTCAGACCCAGTTTCGCATCACGGGTGGTGGTTGCAGTGGTGTTACGCGACAGGATGTCGATTTCACCGGACTGCAGAGCCGTGAAGCGCTGCGCTGCGGTCAGCGGGGTGTACTGAACGGCGTTTGCGTCACCAAAAACTGCAGCTGCTGCTGCACGGCAGACGTCAACGTCAATACCTTCCCATTTACCTTCGGCATTGGCAGCGGAGAAACCCGGAAGACCGGTGTTCACGCCGCACTGAACGAAACCTTTGGCCTTGATGCCGTCAAGAACGGCACCTGCCTGTGCGTTCTGCGCGGCAACGGCTGCAACGGTCATTGCGCCAGCGGCAAGGATCGTCTGGATTTTCATAAGATAGCTCCCTTATTAGCAAAGCATTGTTTTTAGCTTTTGTGCCACCCTGGATATGCACAGCCGCATATCCATTCGTCCGAAGAACATCGGACCGCCAAATTAAGAAATTTTAGGCCGCCTTGTGTCAAGTGTGAAAAAATTTTGGCAACATTAGAACCTGCCGTGCTGGCTAAAAATTGAGGCTTTTTCTGTGGTTATATCGCGCGGAGATACGATCACATAAAATATACGAAACTTTGTTTGTCTCATTTATTCAATAACCTAGTGGTAATTTCATTCTGATCACCGGCAAGACCGAGAATTGCACGAACTTTTTTTCACCAAACAATCAGTCATGATCAAAAAAAGTGCATCAGTTCACACTGTTTAAAAAATACGCATCGTTGCACTGCGGAATCGGGAGCGACATTCGTTAAGCAGCGCGGTCGAGCATCTTGCAAAACAGGATCGGCACGAAAAAGCCCCGCTTCGAGATGCGGGGCTTGTCTTGATCAGGTTTTCAGTTCCGACAGGTTGGAAAACAGTTCCAGTGCCGTCGGGTTGGCCAAGGCTTCCTGATTTTTTACCGGCCGTCCGTGGACAACATCACGAACAGCAAGTTCAGTAATTTTCCCCGATTTTGTCCGCGGGATATCGGCAACCGCAAGCACCTTGGCAGGGACGTGGCGTGGGGTGCAGTTGTTGCGGATCTGCTTCTTGATCTTGTCGATCAGGGCGGTATCCAATTCGTAATTGTCGCGGAGCACAACAAACAGGATCACCCGAACGTCGTTATCCCAGTCCTGGCCGATCACAATCGATTCCTGAATTTCAGGTAGTTTTTCTACCTGACGATAAATCTCTGCCGTGCCGATGCGAACGCCGCCGGGGTTAAGGGTCGCATCCGAGCGGCCATAAATGACCATGCCGCCATCATCATCAAGCTCGACATAGTCGCCATGGCACCAGATGTTATCAAACCGGTCAAAATAGGCGCTGTGATACCGCGAACCATCCGGGTCGTTCCAGAAGCCGACCGGCATCGATGGGAATGGTTTGGTGCAGACCAGTTCACCTTTTTCGTTCCGCACTGAGTTGCCATCGTCGTCAAACACGTCCACAGCAACACCAAGGGCACGGGTCTGGATGACACCACGTTTGACCGGAAGGACGGGGCAAGCCAGCACAAAGCAGCCAAGGATATCTGTGCCGCCTGAAATGGACGCCAGATGAATGTCTTCCTTGATGTCGCGATAAACGTAATCGAAGCTTTCCGGCGCAAGCGGCGAGCCGGTTGACGTCATTGCACGAACAGTGGACAGATCGTGTGTTTCGCGCGGTTTGAGTTCGGCCTTGGCCAACGCATCGATATATTTGGCAGATGTGCCAAACAGCGTCATGCCTTCTGCATCGGCATAATCAAACAGGATGTTGCCGCTCGGATAGAAGGGCGAGCCATCATAAAGCAGAAGCGTTGCACCGGCCGCAAGACCAGCCATCAACCAGTTCCACATCATCCAGCCACAAGTGGTGAAATAGAAAACGCGATCACCGGGCGCGACATCACAATGCAGAATATGTTCCGAAACCTGTTTCAGCAGCGTTCCGCCCGTGCCGTGAACAATACATTTCGGCTTACCCGTCGTGCCGGACGAAAACATCACATAAAGCGGATGATTGAATTCGACCTGTTCGAAGACGATTTTCTCGGTCCGGAAGGTGGCAATGAAATCGTCATAGGTGACGGCGTTGCGGATATCCGTCGTGTTGGCGCCGTCAAAGGCATAGGGCACGATGACAACCTTTTTCAGGCTGTCGATCCGCTCGACAACATCGTGAACCTTTTCACGGATGTCGTGTTGCTTGCCGTTATAGTGATAACCGTCAACGGTGATCATCACGGTTGGTTCGATCTGGCCAAAGCGGTCTACAACACCCTGAACGCCGAAATCAGGGGAGGCGGAGGACCAGGTTGCCCCGATGGCTGCCGTTGCCAGCATCGCAATCACGGTTTCCGACATGTTTGGCATATAGCCGCATACGCGATCACCCTTGCCAACGCCCTCGGCGCGAAGGGCCTGCGAGAATTTCGATACCGCAATATTAAGGTCCGCCCAGGACAGGCGGCTTTTGACCTTGTCTTCACCCCAGAAAATCAGGGCGTCGGTGTCGTCATCACGGACCAGAAGGTTCTCGGCAAAGTTCAGGCGCGCGTCCGGGAAGAACTGGGCGCCCGGCATTTTGTTGCCGTCGATCAGCACACGTTCGCCCCATGTTTCCGCTTTCAGGTCGGCATATTCGATAAGAGCAGGCCAGAAACGTTCAATCTCGGCAACGGACCAGTCATAGAGTTCGGTGAAACTCTGAAGGTTAAGCGCATGCTTTTCATTCACCCAGTCGCGAAAGCGGGTGACGTTTGCATTTTCAACGCGTTCTTTCGTCGGTTGCCAAAGAAAGTCGCTCATCATGAGTCCTCTGTTTCCTGCCGAACGTTTCGATCTGGTCGGCGCATCCTTTGAGGGCGCCAAATTGGTAGTCCTTTACCGCTTTTTCTAGGCGTAAAAATGCGGACCAGCAAGTGAAGTAACACAGATGTCCTTTATTGGTAATACCAATTGGCTTATTTTTTATCATATATAAGGTGAGATCTATTTATTAAGTATATGTATTTAATTGATAAATGTCTAAACTTGCAGCGCTCAAAAATATTGTGAGTTGGAGCTTAAAAATAGCCCACAAGGCTAATAAAATATCAAATGGCGACCGGTTTTTATTCTATCGTGATTCGTTGGGTTGCGATGCAGGTGTGTCTTGCACGTGAAAACGCTTGCACGCCTGTCTGGGCATATTAGGTTGACACAGCATTTCACGAGACATGGAGATAACCGTGGCAGGTATTGACGAAAGCCAACCCTTTGTATCGATCAATATTGCCGTATTGACCGTCAGCGATACGCGCGATCTCCATAACGACACCTCGGGCGAGGTTCTTTGCGAACGCATCATCGCCAAGGGCCATCACGTTTATGAACGCAAAATCCTGAAAGACGATCAATTGGCTTTGCGCAAGCAGCTCGGTGCTTGGTGCTCAAACCCGGATGTCGATGTGATCATTACCACCGGCGGCACAGGTGTTACCGGGCGCGACGTGACGGTGGAGGCCCACCGGGCAATCTACGAAAAGGAAATACCCGGCTTCGGCGAACTGTTCCGTTGGATATCATATCAGAAAATTGGCACATCCACCGTGCAATCACGTGCGACTGCGGGGGTATGTATGGGAACCTATATGTTTGCGTTACCCGGATCGACCGGGGCATGCAAAGATGCCTGGGACGAAATTCTGACCTATCAGCTTGATATCCGCCATCGGCCGTGCAACTTCGTCGAGCTCATGCCGCGTCTTCTTGAAGAATAGGGACGCGCGCCGTCCATATACGTTGCCCGCGATCCCTAAATTCCCCCAAATAACAAGGACTTCCGATGGAATTTATCTCGGATCCGTTTTTCTATGTTGTCGGCATTCCCGCCGTCTTGATCGCCGGTGTCTCAAAAAGCGGCTTTGGCGGCGGGCTCGGTGTTGTGGCTGTGCCTTTGATGGCGTTGGCAGTATCGCCACAGGCCGCCGCGGCGATCATGCTTCCCATCCTGTGCCTGATGGACCTTGCAAATGTCTGGGCCTATCGCAACCGCTGGGATCGCCGGAACATGAAGATCCTGGTGCCGGCCGCATTGCTGGGCATTCTTGTCGGGACATTGTCTTTCAGCTACCTGAACGAGGCAGCCGTCAAACTGATCATCGCGATGATCGCGATCATCTTTACCCTAGATCATTGGCTCCGTGGCCGGAAGGAAACCGGTGCACCGGGCAAGGCAACGATTGGTAAGGGCACGGTTCTTGGTGCGCTGGCAGGTTTCACCAGTTTCGTCGCCCACGCGGGCGGGCCACCGGTATCGGTTTATCTGCTGCCGCAACGAATGGACAAATCGATCTTTGTCGGTACGACAGTCATGTTCTTCATTGTCGTCAATTACGTCAAACTGATCCCGTATGCGCTGCTTGGGCAATTCGATGCATCCAACCTTGGAACATCACTTTTGTTCGTGCCGATCGCGCTGTTCGGGACGTGGCTTGGCTTGTGGGCGCATGACAAAGTCAGTGTCAAATTGTTCTACCGGGTTTGCTATAGCCTGTTGTTCCTGACAGGGATTAAGCTGCTTGCGGATTCGATCCTCGAATTTACAGCCTAAATATTGCATCGGTTTGCGCGGTACTTTAACGCTCTGCGCTAACTGTCGACGTGTCGATCAATGGTTTTGATGTGATGTATCCACTCGCGTCAGGATGGAAATGGCATACGCCAATGAGATAGCCGTGTGGTCCGAATATAATCCTGTATTTACGTAATGGTATAAGTGGCTTATTAGATATCAGTGCTGCAAAGACAAGCAGAATGGATGGCGAATAAAAGCACGCGATCAGCAGCCAGGAGGAAACCTGATGCGCATATGGGAGCTTTATTTAAATGCCAGAAAGAATTCTGCAGGTTGCGACAGCAATTTCCGGGCAAGCCAATGATAAAATTACCGAAATCAAGGCCGTTACACGGGCAACACGAACTCTTGCACTGAATGCGTTGATCGAGGCCGCACGCGCAGGCGAAGTGGGCCGGGGTTTTGGCGTTGTTGCCAACGAGGTCAAGGAAATCTCGCAGCGTGTGAACGTGATTACCGAAGAACTTGAAGACATGTTTCTGACGCTTGCCTCCGATCTGGAGAAAACAGCGCAGACGGTTCGTGGTGATCGTTTTGCCGACCTTGCCCGTTATTCTGTCGAATTGATGGATCGCAACCTGTACGAAAGATCTTGCGATGTGCGTTGGTGGGCAACCGACGCGGCCGTGGTCGATGTTTGTGAAAATCTGCAAGACCCTGCGTTTGCGTCGCGTGCATCGGAACGGCTCGGTGTGATCCTTGATTCCTATACCGTGTATCTCGATCTTTGGGTGGCTGACCGGAACGGCAACGTCATTGCCAACGGACGCCCGGACTCCTATCGCGTGATGGGGAAAAATGTTTCTGATCAGGGCTGGTTTCAGGAAGCGTTGCGCTGTCGCGATGGTGGACACTATGCCGTCGCGGATGTGGCATCCAATTCACTGCTAAACAACGCCGCATCCCCGACTTATGCGACCGCCGTACGCCGGGGCGGTGCCGTTGATGGCGATGTGATCGGTGTTTTGGGCGTCTTTTTTGACTGGGAAAGCCAGGCACCGATGATCGTTAAATCGCTGAACTTCAACGCGGAAGAACGTGAACGTACCCGGGTGATGTTGATCGACGCAAAAAATCGGGTTCTTGCTGCTTCCGATGACCGCGGCGTGCTCAGCGAAACATTTAATCTGCGGGTCGATGATCCTGCCCGCGGGGCCTATCTGCTTGAAGACGGATCCCTTGTGGCCTACGCCTTGACGCCGGGTTACGAAACCTATCAAGGGCTCGGCTGGCGTGGGGTTATCGTGCAAACACCAAGAGCGGAAAATGCCGTCGCCTAACTGTAGACGTCTAGGCGAACCACGATATCTATCTGCTAAAAGAAGACGGGCAACTTGTGTTGGTGCCCGTCTTCTTTTGTTTTGTGCGCAGGTGTTTGCGCTTGCCCCTTGGCGTGAAAAGAGCTAACGATGCTGTCACTTTATTGATAAAATGTCATCGTATCTGCCTTAAAGGATGAAAGCTGTTGGAACTGATCCTTGCCAAAATTGCCGTGTCAATCGGAACGGTGCTGGGGCTTTCGATGCTTGCAGAAAGAGCAGGGCCACGTGTCGCCGGCGTGCTGTCAGGTTACCCGTTGGGAACAGCCATCCTTTTGTATTTCATCGCAATTGAGCAAGGTGTTGCCTTCGCAAGTGAAAGCGCGGTGTACGCCTTGCCCGGCCTGATTGCGACCTTAACCTTCCTCTATGCCTATTTCATTGTGTCGCGCCAATGCGTGCGCCTGCCTGTCTTTCCACAGATTCTGCTCAGTTCGCTCGGCGCGTTTGTCACTTATCTGTCGGTCTCCTGGTTGTTTCAGCTTGCACCGATGAGCTTGACGCAGGCGGCGGTGATTTTGCTGGTTGCGATCGTTGTCGCACTCATTCTTTTCCGCAAGATCGAGAATGTGCGTATTCTCAATCGGGTTCGCCTGACCAAGCGTGTTGTTTTGCTTCGCGCTTCACTGGCGGCAATCATCGTTCTGGTCATCAGCGGCATGGCGGCGTGGATTGGTCCGCGCTGGGCAGGATTGTTGTCAGGTTTCCCCGTAACACTCTATCCCATGATGCTGATCCTTCATTTCACCTATGGGGCCGAACCGGTGCATACGGTTATTCGAAACTTTCCCAGAGGAATGGGGGCATTATGGGTTTATATCCTTGCCGTGACCCTTGGTTATCCTGTTCTTGGTCTTGGCTTGGGCACGCTGTGTGCCTTTGGTGCTGCTACGGTCTATCTGGTCGGGTACACCACTTTCGTCTGGGTCCGCCAAAAGTCCGTGCAAGCAGCGCAATGATCTCCTAACATTCAGAGAACACGACAATGATGGTCGGTCAAATCGACCGCGCACAGGGAGTAGTCGCTGAATGCAGCAAGTCCAGTCACTGGTACGGGCGTTAAGTATCCTCAACGCGCTTGCCGAAAGCGAAGACGGGATGACCCTGACCGAAATTTCCCATCAGGTGAAATTACCGCCCTCGACAGCACACCGGTTGCTGACCACCATGCAGCACGAACGCTATGTATCGTTCGAGGGGGAGCGCACCCTTTGGTTCGTCGGGGTGCAGGCTTTCAGCGTCGGCAATTCATTTACCAAGAATCGTAACCTCAGCCAGATCGCGCGCCCCTATATGCGCGCACTCATGGAAGACAGCGGTGAAACCGTCAATCTTGCGGTCGCAGATGGTGGGGAGGTCATCTTCCTGTCGCAGGTGGAATGCCGCAAAATGATGCGCGCACTCGTCACACCCGGTCGTCGGGCCTTGATGCACTGCTCGGGCGTTGGCAAGGCTTTGCTTGCCTTTTTGCCGGAAGAAGAACTGCATTCGGTCGTGGCAAAGCATGGGTTGCCCAAAATTACCGAACGAACCCTGATAACCCAGGAAGCTCTTGAAAAGGATCTGGAGCGTTGCCGTCAGCGTGGCTATGCCCTTGATGATGAAGAGCACGCGGTTGGTCTGCGTTGTGTCGCGGGCGTTGTCCGTGATGAAACGGGTTTGCCAATTGCGGCATTATCACTTTCGGGGCCCGCGGCCCGTATTCCAAACGACCATATCGAGCAATTGGGGCTTAAAATACGCCGTGTCTGCGCCGACCTGAGCCGTGAATATGGAGGAAAGCCGGTCTAAAGACCGGCGTTCTTCCACGGACCAAAGTTATCCTGTTACGTCGTATTGCTGTTTACATACCCGGGCAGGAAACGCCGGTGCCGCCAAGCCCGCAATAGCCATCAGGATTCTTGTGAAGGTATTGCTGATGGAAGTCCTCGGCATAAAAGAATTCCGGTGTCTCGGTGACTTCGGTTGTCACGTCGGCTTGACCTGCTTCTTTCAGTGCGGCGTTGTAGTCCTGACGCGACTGAACAGCCGCTTGCTGTTGTTCAGGCGTAAAGGTGTAGATGACAGACCTGTACTGGGTGCCGATGTCATTGCCTTGACGCATGCCCTGAGTCGGGTCGTGGTTTTCCCAAAACAGCTTCAAAAGCGCTGAATAGGACGTTACGGCAGGATCAAAGACGACCAATACCACTTCGGCATGGCCTGTCATGCCACTGCAAACTTCGCGATAGGTCGGGTTTTTGGTGAAGCCACCGGCATAGCCAACAGCAGTGCTGTAAACGCCTTCAGCTTTCCAGAACAGGCGTTCCGCCCCCCAGAAGCATCCCATGCCAAAGACGGCAATTTCCAGATGATCCGGGAAGGGGCCCTTCATCGGATGGCCTGTGACGATATTGGAATCGGCAACCGGCAATGTTTCGTCGCGCCCCGGAAGCGCGGTGTCAGCGGTTGGCATTTTGGGTTTGTCTGATTTCAGCACGGAGAACATGTCTTGATTTCCCGAAGAAGAATTTGCGTTCATGCCTGCAATGTACTCCAGACGCGCACAATAGCAATTCCCGTCTTGATCAAATGTCTTTGAACATTCTTTTGGCGGCGCCACCAATCATGCGGATAATCCGCATCCAAAGTCCATGGAACTGCATGATGGAATGGCTTTGCACAGGTTCAAGCATTTGAAATCGACAGCTTTGATGCTTTTGGGGGCGTTCAGTTTGCTGGTCGGGCTTGTGTTCCTGCCATTGCCGCCACCATTTTTTGGCATGGTGTTTATTGCACTTGGTATTCCATTGCTGGCAGCGGGATCGAAACGAACGCGACGATTTATCCAGCATCTGCGCTGGCGGTATTACCGGCACAACGCCAGGATCGAATATTTTTTGGGAAAGATGCCGGGGTTCGTTCGAAGACACGGTCAGAAAACCCGCCCGGATGGCTTGATGCGATCTGAGAAGATGGCGGCATCCGCCAGGCAGCGGTCTAAGGACTGACGCGTCGAACCAGGCAATCCGTCCCGGCAGATTTCAAGCTGTTGCAAGCCTGCGTTGCCTCGGCAGAGGAAGCATACATTCCGGTTAGCAGGCGGAAGAACAGACCTTTGCCTTCAATCGCGATGCTGACGACTTCATGGTCTGCGGCAGCCAGCATACCATGCGATGCGTTCCGGAACTTCAACCACGCATCTTCCGCACGTCCGCGCGAACGATACGCCGCAAGTTGAACAGCGTAGTAGGGGTTATCACTTTGCGTGGTTTGGCTGATCTTAGTTTCCGGTGGTGCCGAGTTTCCGGTTGATGGCGCCATCGCGTTTTGTGTGGCCACCGGCTCTGTCGAGGTGATCGGAAGTTCGATCATGGGTCCTTCGGGTTTAGGGTCAACAATATCAAGTTCGCCCTGTTCAGTCGGGCGCGCGTTTGAGGTGACCATTGCACCCTTATGTTCTGTTGATGCTGCGTCGCCGGCAATCGTTGGCGCAGCAATTACGCGAACCGGTGCCGCGGATTGCACTGACTGACTGGGCACCGGCGCAGGGGCTGCAACCGGGGCAAGTTTAGAAACTGCCGTTTCGGCTCCACTGGTCGCCGGCCCATTGGTTAGCTCAGCTGCGGGGACGGGCGTAGCTGCAGGCGTCGCATTGGGTGCAGCGGCCTGTCGGTCAACACGCGTCAGTCGCGCCGTGTTTTCGCTGACTTCCATCTCCATCCGAACGACGGGACTGGTAGGCGCTTCGGGTTCTGCCTCTACGACGCCACCGGTTTCATAGAACCGGCGATCACGTTCGACCTGCGGCGGATTGGGCAATTCTGGACCTGGCGCAACGGTGGCGGATGCGACAACGGCATCTATTTCTTTGGATCGCGCATATTCCGGGGATGACGCATCAAGCGTGACAAGGCGCCTCTGGGCAAGGCTGTTGATGCTGCCTGAAAGCCGCACACCTTGGCCGCAATTGAGATCAATCTTGGCATCGGGCGGCGTCGCGGTCAGCCAAACATAAAGCTTGCGCGCACTTTCATAGTTCCCGTCCATGTCATATGAAATCGCCTGAAGGAAGTTATCCTCGGGGCTTCGATCAAGTGAAATCGGTTCGGATGGGGTGGAGCCATCCTTCGCCATACCGGTGCCGGTGGAAGCCGTGTGGCCGAAAAACAACCCACAGGCGGCCCTGTTGAAGCTTGTTTTTTCCGCTGCAGGCAGTTGTTCGTTCGATGGGGAACTCAGTTCTTGCGACGTGTGCGACGAACCGAACCAAAGACCGGAAAAATCAGAGGTGCTGCAAGCAGTCAGGAGCGGCAGGAGAGCTGCGGCAGTTATTCTTCCCCAGTTGCGTCGAAGGGGAGTGTTTGTTGTCGCAAACCTGATTTTCACGCTTCACCTGATCATCGCTGTATTACAGAAAGTTATATCTTTCATCGCCAGCAAAAACAACTCCTGCTAACGCAACGATGATGATCAGCTGTCTTTGGAAATCAGGGACATAGCAAGCAAGCGGTATCGCATTCGGAAGGGTGGCACAGCAGACCGGTAAATCACCGCATGGCCAATGGAATCATGATCCCGATAAGCAGGATCAGCACGGTTACGGCGATGACGATATTTATGATGCCTTTTGTTGCCTTGTTTGCGGTTTCACGCGTCATGCCACGGCTTTGAGACGATCGGCCGGAGGCACCCGTAGCACCGCCCGCGTTCTCGGACGTCAAAATCTTGATGACCTGCTTCTTTTCCTTGCGGGTATCTTGGTCGTACTTGTTTTCAACGATCCGTACTTCAGAATTGCCTTTGCTGCTGATGGCATCCTTGGCAGTCTTCAGGGCAGAACTGTAGTCCGATACCGGCTCGAGCTCCATCAGGTTCCCGGTCTTGCGCAGGCAAACCACAGTATAACTTTTGCTAAGTGCCGCGTCGGTCATCTTTATTCCTGTTTTTTCGTGTACAACTTTGACAGACATATGGCGTGTTAGTGCAAAAATAAGAACCTATCCTAAAGAATAGGTTCTCTTGGCGGTCAAACGGGAGAGATCAGTTCGTAATGCTGCTGGCCAGCGTTTTGTATTCTTCGCAGTCCATGCCACAGAGCTGTTCCAGTCGCGCAAGGTTTTCCTGAGCCATTTCAGGTTTCCCGGTCTGAAGGAAAAGCTCGCCCTGATACTCAAGAGCACCGACATGTTCAGGGTCAATCATCAGGGCGCGTTCATAGTTTTGCGCCGCACTGTCAAAGTCACCCATCTTGCGCTGGCTGTAGGCAAGGTAATTGTAAAGATCGGCATTTTCCGGATCTTCTTCGAGCATGGTTTCAATCTTGTCGATCGCCATGTCGTACATGCCGGTATCAACAAGCTCCGTAACAGCGGAGAGGTCGGTACCTTCCGAACTCCAGCTATCCGAGCTACCCATTGCAAAAGCGTTGCCTGCCAGAAGCGGGGTGGCAAGCATCATCATAACAGCACATGCCTTGATCATTTTTGGGGTTTCACCGTTACGGTCCATCGTCGTACCTTTCTGTGATCTGGTTTGGCATTAATACGTGTGTCGGGACGCGCTGAAAGTGTGATTTATCACAACTGAACGTTTTTCCTGTTCACTTGTTGGTGAGAATTATGGCTTTGAAAGGGCGTAATCTGTGGGGGTAATTGAAACTCTTGCGTTGGGAATGGGCGGGGCCTGGGCCAGTGGTGTAAACCTCTATGGCACAGTGGTTATTCTTGGTCTTCTGAACAATTTCGGGCTGCTTGATTTGCCGCCAGAGCTTCAGCTTCTGGGGAGTTGGTGGGTACTCGCACTCGCCATGTTCCTTTATCTGATCGAATTCGTGGCCGACAAAATTCCGATCGTTGATAGTGTCTGGGATGCCATTCATACCTTCATCAGGATTCCCGCCGGCGCACTCCTTGCCGCAGGCGCCATGAGCGGCCTTGATACCGGCATGGGCGACGGTGTTCAAACTGCGATTGCCTTGCTGGTCGGCGGGACGGTGGCGGCCGGGAGCCACTTTACAAAGGCCGGCAGCCGCGCGGCAATCAATACATCGCCTGAACCGTTTAGTAACAGCATTGCCTCAGTCGCCGAGGATGTCGCCGTCTTTGGCGCACTGTACACGGTCGCTTTCCATCCGGTGGTTTTCTTTGTGTTGTTTGCCCTGTTCGTTCTGCTTCTGGTCTGGCTGGTGCCAAAGATCTGGCGGTTTATCGGGCAGGTGTTTGGCAATGCGCGCCATCCGTCCGTGGCCTACGCCCAAACCCGTGCGCAACAGGCAAGCACTGGTACGGGGCTGCCAAAACTCAATCTGTCCGGGGCAGGCGGATCAGCTTTGCCACCATCGGACAAACCCAAACTTCCGCCTGAATAAGGTCACGTTGCGCCAAAAGAAAAGCCCGCAAGTATTTAACTTGCGGGCTTTATTGGTTGTGTTTCTAACGTCGATCAGAAGTCGGCTTCGATTACGCGGTCGCGGATTTCCGCCGCCATTGCATCACCAAGCTCATCAATGCCAAACGTCTTCTGGTGCTTGAAGCCAATGCGACGGACCGAAGCAGTTTTTTCTTCGGCTTCGCGTTTGCCAAGCGCAAGGATCATCGGAACCTTTGCATGGCTGTGTTCGCGGACCTTGTAGTTGATCTTCTCGTTACGGGTATCGAGCTCAACATTCAGGCCCTTGGCTTCAAGTGCTGCCTTCACTTCATGGGCATAGTCATCGGCATCATTGGTAATTGTGCAAACAACTGCATGAACAGGTGACAGCCACAGCGGCAAACGACCGGCATAGTTTTCGATCAGAATGCCGATGAAGCGTTCAAGTGAACCAAGGATCGCACGGTGCAGCATGACCGGGCGGTGTTTTTCACCGTCTTCACCCATATAGGATGCATCAAGACGTTCCGGCAGAACGAAGTCAGCCTGAAGCGTGCCGCACTGCCAGTCACGACCAATGGCATCACGAAGCACGAACTCAAGCTTCGGTCCATAGAACGCGCCTTCACCCGGATTGACTTCAAGTGCCAGACCCGCTTCTTCAGCTGCTTCGCGGAGCGCCGCTTCGGCCTTGTCCCAAATCTCGTCAGAACCGGCACGCACTTCCGGACGGTCGGAGAACTTCACAAGAATGTCGGTAAAGCCGAAATCCTTGTAGACCGATTTCAGAAGGTCACAGAAAATCTTGGTTTCGGAGACAATCTGATCTTCGGTGCAGAAGATGTGCGCATCGTCCTGAATGAACTGACGAACACGCATGATGCCATGCAGACCACCAGACGGTTCATTGCGGTGACAGCAGCCAAATTCCGCCATACGCAGCGGCAGGTCACGATATGACTTGCTGCCAAGGCGGAAGATCTGCACGTGACACGGGCAGTTCATCGGCTTAAGCGCCAGCACCTTCTCGGGATCATCTTCATCCGGGGTCGTGGTGAACATGTTCTCGCGGAACTTTTCCCAGTGACCGGATTTTTCCCAAAGCACGCGATCAACCAACTGCGGCGTACGAACTTCCTGATACCCGGCCGCATCGAGGCGATCACGGATATAGGTTTCGACCTTGCGATAAAGCTTCAGACCCTTGTCATGCCAGAAGACAGAGCCCTGGGCCTCTTCCTGCATGTGGAAGAGGTCCATTTCACGGCCAAGGCGACGGTGATCGCGCTTTTCTGCTTCTTCAAGCATGTGCAGATACGCATCAAGGTCTTCCTTGCTTTCCCAGCAGGTGCCATAGATACGCTGCAGCATTTCGTTATCCGAATTGCCACGCCAATAGGCACCGGCAACCTTCATCAATTTGAAGGCCTTGCCGATCTTGCCCGTCGACGGTGCATGCGGACCACGGCACAGGTCGATGAAATCGCCCTGGCGATAGCAGGTAATGGTCTCGGTTTCCGGAAGATCACGGATGATCTCGGCTTTGTATTTCTCACCCTTATCAAGAAAGAACTTGATCGCCTCGTCACGGTCCCAGACCTCACGCACGATCGGCTCGTTGCGTTCGATGATCTTGTGCATCTGTTTTTCGATCTTCACAAGATCGTCGGGCGTAAACGGCGTTTCGCGGGCGAAATCGTAATAGAAACCGTTCTCGATCGACGGGCCAATCGTGACCTGCGTATCGGGGTAAAGTTCCTGGACGGCTTCGGCCATGACATGCGCACAATCGTGACGGATCAGCGGCAGAACTTCCGCATGGCCCTTGGTCACGATTTCGATAGTCGCGTCAGTGTCAATCTCGCGCGCAAGGTCGCGCACTTCACCGTTGACGATGATGGCAAAGGATTTCTTTGCCAGCGAAGAACTGATGCTTTTGGCGACATCGAAACCCGATACCGGGCCGTCAAATTCGCGCACGGCACCATCGGGAAGGGTCAGGGCAATCATGGTTGGCTCAACTCTGCTTTATCTGCGGGCATAATTCAGGAATGCACATATAGGACCCGCATGTTTACGCGGGGTAAATGCACAAGAAAAGGAATTTCAGGATGAGGTCAAGTTCGCTCTTTGAAAAAAGCGACTTTCGGGACAGCACGAACCGCCGCAACGCCAATCTGGCGTGCAGTGTTTTCGGCGGTATTCAACTTTTTGTCGGCAAAGCCGTGCATTGATACTATCCCGTAAGGTGAAGACTTAATATAACAGGACAAACTTGTAGAGCAAGACGCAAGCCTTTGCCAAAGGCAGGTTTTGTTCAAAGCATTATTACGGCGCCACCAACGCCATCGAAGGGAGCCCCAAAATGTCGAGCCCGGAAGTTCGCCGGAACATCATGATTTTGAGTCTGTGCGTCGCGTTGTCTGCCAGCGCGATGTCGTTGATTTTCACTGTCGCTGCCGTGATCGGCTTTTCGCTGGCCAGTGACAAATCCCTTTCAACCCTTCCTGTTGCCTTCATGATGATTGCCATGATGGCGATGACGGCCCCGTCGGCGGTTGTCATGGCCAAGATGGGCCGAAAATTCGGGTTCTGGATGGGGGCGACCATTGCCATGATGGGTGCAGTGTCTGGTATGGGCGCTGTCTACTACGCCAATTTCTGGCTGCTTTGTGTGGCATGTGCCTGCATTGGTGCTGGCAATGCCATCGCCATGCAGTACCGCTTTGCCGCCGCAGAAGCCGCGCCGGCGGAATTCCGTGCGCGTGCGATTTCCTACACCATGCTGGGTGGTCTTGCCTCGGCCTTTATCGGGCCGAACCTGGCAAGCTTTGCACGGGACTGGTTTGAGACGATCCCGTTTCTTGGAACCTTCGTTGCCCTGATCGGCTTGCAGTTTTTGCTGGTGATCGCCATTGGTCAGCTGCGCTTGCCCGACATGCGCGGGCACAAGCATCCTGAACCGGCACGCCCGTTATCGACCGTGATGGGGCAACCCGCCGTCATCGTTGCGATCATTGCAGGTGCGCTTGGCTATGCGGTCATGAGCTTTGTCATGACGGCGACACCGCTTGCGATCCTTGATTGCGATTACGCGTTCGGTGATGCCGCCTTTATCATTCAGTGGCATGTAGTGGGCATGTATGCGCCCGGTTTCTTTACCGGTAACCTGATTAAGCGATTTGGTGCGCTTAAGGTTATTCAGGCCGGTGCAATCCTGAACTTTGCCTGTCTTGCGGTTGGTCTTGCCGGACAGGACCTGATCGGCAATTTCTGGGTGTCGCTTGTGTTGCTCGGCGTTGGCTGGAACTTCATGTTTGTCGGTGCGACGACGTTCCTGACCGAAAATTACCGTCCGTCCGAACAGGCACGGGTACAGGCGATCAACGAGTTTTGCGTATTTGGCACCGTTGCGATTGCATCGCTGTCGGCAGGCACGATCTATGCAGGATCGGGATGGGGGACGCTGCTTTACAGTGCCGCTTTGCCGGTTGGTCTGGTGTTGCTGATCGTTGCGACCTTCGCGATCCGCCGCAAGGCACAAGCCGCCTGAAGGCGGAATTTGGCAGATAAAGGAAAGGGCCGCATATGCGGCCCTTTTTCGTTGCTGTGCTGATCAGTGATGACCGCTCAGGATATCGAGTGCGTGCGATCGGAATTCCCGATTATAGAGAACCAGCGTCACCCAGGTCGCACAAACAATGAAAGCAAGCGGATGATAGAACCAGCCCAATGCCGACAGCGCAAAGAAATAGGCGCGAATTCCTCGGTTGAAGTTGTGGGCCGACATCATGCTCATGCGCGACGCCCTTGCAGCCGCGCGGGCGGCATCTGGCGCGTCGGCTTCCGGTGCGGCGCCGATCAGGATGGAGCAATAGTTGGATAACCGAAACGCCCACGTGAATTTGAAGAAGGCATAAATAAAGATCACGATCAGCAACACCACCTTGCATTCCCAGACAGCCGGCGTGGTGACAGCAGCAAAGGGCAGGGCAGAGACAGTTTCAATCGCCTTGTCGGTATAACCCAGGAGCGCCATCAGGCCGATCAGGACCAGAATGGTTGTCGAGGAAAAGAAACTGATGCCGGTGATCAGGTTGCTGGCGATTGATGTATCCACCATGCGGATATTGCGTTTAAGCATCTGTTCCATCCAGCGATGGCGATTGCGTGCCATATGGGCGGAGATGGAGTTCCGGCGCCGCGAACTGGCATCGGCAAAAATTGTGTAACCAACCCACCAGGCAAACGCCCAACAAATTGCGACAACATCAAGAAGCGTGAAGGTGGGCATAGCGGGTTCCATTCAAAGCCGTTCCATCAGATTTATTCTAATCCTATTGATAATGCGCTATCGTTCGCAATATTGTTTGCCACGCAATGTGATGGATGCATAGCAGATGGTCATGTCACCAGTCCGGGTTGAGTTTTTCCACAATCCAGAGTATCAGCAGCGCAAATTTTGATTGGAGAGCGACATGAGCGATCTTGAAAACGATCTTGGCGATGACATCGACTTCGAAGAATTCGAAGCCCATACCGAAAAGCTGCTGGAAGACGGTCGCACCAAAGACGACCTGTTCGAGTTCATCGGTTTCATGAACATCAACGAAGTCGGCACGCACATGATCGCGGCCGAAATGGTGCTTGATGAAGATGCCATCGACCAGATGAGCAAAAACCTGCGGAAACTCGAAATCGATCTTTCACCGCTTGGCGAGCTTACCGGCGGCCTTAAAGGCGGCGAAGACGTCAAACGCGCCCTTGGTGCCCTGTTCCTGGAGCTGGTCGAGCTTTGCGAAATTGATGAAGATGACGAAGACGCGGGCGAGCTTTCCGAAGAAGCACTGCTGCTGTTGAACTTCATCAAACGCTTCAATCCACAGATGCGCCGCCTGACGGTTGCATTGACCGACACCGATGATGACGATGTGTCCTGTGAATATGAAGTGACCAACTGGTAAGCCAAGGCTTGCCGATCAGGCAAAAATTAATGTAGCTAAAGGCAGGGCATCGTTCCCTGCCTTTTTCTGTTTCGGAGCCACCACCGTGACCGCCTTGCGATCGACTGCCGCAACCCAACGTCTTCAATCCTATCAGGACCGCTTTGCAAACGGCGACGAGCCGATGCCAGAAGCCGCAAACCTGCGTGCCTGGATCGATGAGAACCGCGATGTTTTTCACTCGGTCATGGAATGCGACCTCAAAACATGCGCGAAGATCGTCTACGACTTTTCTTCAAACAGCGATGTGGTGATTGGTGGCGAAAGCGATCCGGCGCGCCAGACCGAAATCATGTGGCTGCAACTGGCTGATGCCAATGCCCCGGTCGGGATTGGGCGTTATCGCGAAGACCGCATCTGTTATCAGTCCGAACAGTTCAAAAACGATGGCAAGGCCCGCAGTCAGCACCTTGGCATCGATCTGTTCGCACCGGCATATACGCCGGTATTTGCGCCATTGGATGGTGTTGTACACAGCTTTGCCGATAACAACCTGCATCTGGATTATGGCCCGACCATTATCTTGCAACATGAACCGGCGGAAGGCATCAGGTTCTATACGCTCTATGGTCATCTCAGCCGCGAATCCCTAGACGGGCTTTACAAGGGCAAGGAAATCAACGCCGGTGAACTTCTGTGTCGGTTTGGTGATTTCCCGATCAATGGCGACTGGATCCCGCATCTGCATTTTCAGATCATCTTTGACATGCTGGGGCGCGAAGGGGACTTCTTTGGCGCTGCCAAACCGTCTGAATGGGATATCTGGGAAAGTATCTGCCCAAACCCGAACCTGATCCTGCAAATGCCCGAAAACGTGACCGCGTCACGGAAAGGGGTATAGATGCAACCGCGTCTGAAAGCCGGTTTGTGGGTGCGCGCGCAGATCGCGATTTGCCAGTCGAACCTGATTACGGCGATGGTGGCCCACAAGGGCAACGAAGATGCCGGCGCCGTGCTTGTGAAGCTCAACCGGTTTGACGCAGGGTGCTTTGTCTACTCACGTGTGACGACACTTGATGGGGAGCTGGGCTGGATGCTGGTGGCCGGTGGCCCGGATGGGGGCCGCGAAACCGAGTTTGTCTGCGATGAATATTGGCGGAAACAAATTGGCTATGATCCGGATGTCTGGGTGCTGGAAATCGAAGATCACAAGGGGCAATACGAACTTGATGCCCCGGTTGTGGATTTCTGACAGGCGGTTCTGAAAAAAGAAAAAGGCTGGCAATCAAATGCCAGCCTTTACGTTTTGCATCACGCGCAAGCGATTGCTTATGCGGTGCGCTGCAGCAGGTGGTAACCGAAATCGGTCTCAACCACGTCAGACGTCGAACCAACTTCCATGCTGAACGCAGCGGCATCGAATTCCGGAACCATCATGCCACG
This sequence comes from Thalassospira indica, assembly GCF_003403095.1. Taxonomy (NCBI): domain Bacteria; kingdom Pseudomonadati; phylum Pseudomonadota; class Alphaproteobacteria; order Rhodospirillales; family Thalassospiraceae; genus Thalassospira; species Thalassospira indica. The sequence goes on from NZ_CP031555.1 coordinate 2,507,582, forward strand.
GCCAAAGAAGCCAAGGTCGCCGCCCTGCTGGCCGGACGGGCAATCAGAATTGGCTTTTGCCAGTTCTGCGAAATCGGAACCGTTTGCGATCTGGTCTTTAAGCGCGTTGATTTCGGTCAGGGCTTCGTCTTTGGTGCGGGTGGCGGTCGAACGTGCCGAACCGGCATACATCAGAAGAATGTGCGACGCGCGAACTTGTTCACTCATAATGGGTCCTTTCATCCGTCAAAACTTGCAACCGACGGATTTTCTGCAAGATTAGAAGTTTATGGATAACGCTAAGGGTCCAAATCCATGTACAGCCGTATACTCCTGTACATAGGGTTGGACCCTAGACATTGCCCATGCCTTGTGGCTTGTTACGACAAATCGAACCGAGATGAAAGAGAAGAGGCAGATTGATGCTTGCTGTTGTGTCCCCGGCCAAGAAGCTGGATTTCGAAACAGACGTCCCGGAAATGTCTGTTTCTCAACCCGCATTTCTGGACGACACCGAACAACTTGTTGATGTCGCGCGCAAAAAAAGCCGCAGCGATCTGATGAAGCTCATGGGCATCAGCGAAAACCTAGCCGATCTGAACTATCAGCGTTTTCAGCATTTTTCGCGTCCGTTTGATCGCACCAATGCCAAACCGGCGATCTTTGCATTCCGCGGTGATACCTATGTCGGCCTTGATGCCGATACCATGAAGACCGAAGACATCGACTGGGCAGAGAGCCATTTTCGAATGCTTTCGGGCCTTTATGGCCTTCTGAAGCCGCGTGATCTGATGCAGCCTTATCGTTTGGAAATGGGAACGCGCCTTTCCAACCCGCGGGGCAAAGACCTTTACGCGTTCTGGGATGATAAGCTCTCAAAAGAAATCAACCAGATCACCAAAGTTCACAAGGACCGTAGTCTGATCAATCTCGCCTCGAACGAGTATTTCAAATCGATCAAGACCAAGGTCCTTGATGGCCCGGTAATTACGCCTGTGTTCAAGGAAGTGAAGGGCGGTACGGCCAAGGTTGTCGGCTTCTCGGCAAAGCGTGCGCGTGGCATGATGGCACGCTATATGATTGACAATCGGCTCGAAGACCCGCAAGAGCTCAAGAAGTTTAATGTTGATGGCTATCGCTATCAGGATGACCTCTCGACCGAGACAGAGTGGGTCTTCACGCGTATTCACGATCAGTAACACCAACTATTCCGGTGAAACCATATGACCGACGAGCATCTTGAACAGCTCGAGGATGAGAATGTCTTACCAGAGGCGCATCCGTTTTCTGGCTATCTGCGCACGTTTTTCCGTGGGCCGGGCCGTTCGCGCAGTCTGACCCGCGAGGAGGCATTTGATGCGTTCTCTATGATCCTGCGCGACGAGGTCGAACCGATCCAGCTTGGCGCATTCCTTTTGATGCTGCGCTATCGTGCTGAGACGCCCGAAGAACTGGCTGGCATGATCGAAGCTGTGCGCAAGGCCGCGCGCCTTGAACCGGATGAAGACAGCAAAGATGACGCGCTTATGCGTCCTGCGCTGGACTGGCCATCCTATGCGGCCGGTCGGACCCGTGGTCTGCCCTGGTTTGTGCTATCGGCGCTTCTGTTGTCGCAGAATAATGTTCCGGTGCTGATGCATGGCTATAACTCGCATCTGGTCAACGGGATCAGCACAGAAGTTGCCATCAAGGCGCTTAAGCTTCCGATTGCCATGTCTGCAGAAGAAGCGCGTTCTGATATCGCATCAAAGGGCTTTGCATATCTGCCGCTACGTCACATGCATCACAAGCTGCAAGAGCTGATCGGATTACGTCCGCTTCTTGGATTGCGTAGTCCGGTCAATACGTTACTGCGTTTGCTTAATCCGTTGCATGCGCGTGCAGCCTTCCTTGGTGTGTTTCATCCGGCGTTTCTTGATGTCCATCGTGAAACCGGCAAGCTCTTGGAACTTCCACGCATCGGTGTGATCAAGGGCGGTGGCGGCGAAGCCGAAAGAACACCCTATAAGCATGTCGATCTGCGCATGCTTGATAATGGTGAGCTCAATGATGTTCGCTGGCCCGCATTGCTGTCGAAAACCGAGAAAGACGGCGAAGATCAAAGCCCTGTGTCGCTGAAGCACTTCCTGGCTGTCTGGCGTGGCGAGGTGGAAGATATTCCCGCCGAAGCCAAGATCAAGGGTAGTGCTGCCATGGCAGCCTTCCTTGCGGGCAAGGCGGATTACATGGATGAGGCAGAAAGCCTTGTGCAGGGCTGGTGGGATAATCGCGACCGTGATGTTGGCTGATGTTCTGCGCCTAAGTGCGATCAAATAAAAGGGACGGGAAACCGTCCCTTTTTTAATGCTCAGAACGATGATCCGGGCTCTTTGAGAAACGCCACTTCTTCTGGCGTCGATGGACGGCCCAATATTTCATTGCGGTGTGGATAGCGGCCAAACCGGTCAATGATCTTTTTGTGTTTCAGCTCGAACTCGTAATTGTGTTCAAGGCCGGGCTGTGAAAACAGGTCAACCGCCACTTCATGAATGATTTCGGATTCCGAGTGCATATAGGGCATATACAGGAATGCCTGTTCCTGCGGTGTGACCAGTTTGCGATCCAGCCCCAACGAAACAGCTTCCTGTGCCAGCACCAATGCCATTGGATCTGATGCAAAGGACTGTGGCTGATCGCGGTACATATTGCGTGAAAACTGATCAAGAACGATGATCTCGGCAAGTCGTCCATGGGCGGTTTTGCGCCAGTTAAAAAGCTCTCCGGTCGTGGCGGCGGCGTGAAAATCGGCAAAGCGTTCCGTGATATGGCGATCCAGTGCTTCATCCTTGATAAACCACTGTTTTTCTTCGAGTTCCTTGAACCAGAAAACAAGAACCGTTTCAGGTTTCATAATGTTTCCACCCATCTGATTGCAGGCTTTTGCGGCCCGTCGGCAAAATTGCGCGTGATCTTCGCGCCCGGTTTAAGGCGCGTCAAGCCATCCGCAAAAAGATTGTCATGGACCATGGGGCAGGGAGTTGACAGCAATCCGTCCGACGTGGATTATGACATTGTCTTTGGTGTTGATCCGATTGGATCAACTTAAAAGGGAACGTGGTGCGTCATGTATGACAAAGCCACGGCTGCCCCCGCAACTGTAAGCGGTCAGAGCATTGCATATGCCACTGGTGCAAACCGGGAAGGCGCATTGCTTTTCAAACCGTGAGCCAGGAGACCTGCCTTTGACTGCCGGGTGCCGATTGCCCGGTATGAAACTGTTGGACGCCGGGGTGAGCGTCAGGTTGCAGGGGTACAAACGGTCTTTTGAAGATCCGCAATCTTGCTTCCAGCCATCCTATCGTTCTTTGTCCTGACCCTGTGCGTTGGGCCTTTGGCCTGCGTGCATCGTTTGAGAAAGAGACGATTATATGTTGAAGACCCTTGGCAGGCTTGCGATTGCAAGCGCCTGCGTGCTGTCGGCGACCATGCCGGCCCATGCGCATTTTCAATTGGCCTATACGCCGGACGTAAACGTGACCAAGGCCGGGGATCAGCCGGTGAAGCTGATTTTCTGGCACCCGTTTGAAAACGGTCATGTCATGGATATGGCCGAGCCGCTTGAATTTTATGCGGTTAACCGCGGTGAGAAAATTGATCTGAAATCAACGCTTTCGCCGATTACTTTCACCGGAATTGCGAACACGGCAGCGGCCTTTGACGCAACTTTGACTCTTCGCCGCAGCGGCGATTACGTCATGGTGGTGGTCCCCGCACCGTATTACGAAGAAAGCGAAGATATCTTCATCCAACAGATCACGAAATCCTATGTGAACCGCAATGAAATTCCGACCGACTGGATGGAACCGCAAGGTCTTAAAACCGAAATCCTGCCGCTTAATCGACCAACCAACATCATTGCCGGTTCGACCTTTACCGGCCGAGTGTTAAGCGAAGGCCAACCGGTAGTCGGTGTTGAAGTCGAAATCGAATACATGGCCGCAGAACCCGATATGGCCAGTAACACACCCAAAGGGCCAACGGCATCGCCAATGCCCGGTGGTGCGGTTGTGGCCATCTCCGATCAAAACGGGTATTTCACTTTTGGTGTCCCCAAGGCAGGTTTTTGGGGATTTGCAGCACTTGGCAGCGGCCCTGACAAAGAATTTCAGGGCAAGGAACTTTCACAGGATGCAGTCCTGTGGGTTCGCGCCTATGATGTGAAATAGGCGAGGGACAAAACAGATGCATATTGTCGATGGTGCGCTGGCACCGGAAGTCTTGATTGGCGGGGGTGTTCTTGCAGTTGCCGGGCTTGGCCTTGGTCTGCGGAAACTGCCAATCGATAAAATTCCCGCAACCGGGGTTTTGTCGGCAACATTCTTTGTTGCCTCGCTCATTCATGTGCCGGTGGGACCATCCAGTGTGCATCTGATCATGAGCGGTCTTGCCGGGCTCGTGCTTGGCTGGACCGCGTTTCCGGCACTTTTTGTCGGTCTCTTGCTTCAGGCGGTTTTCTTTGGCTTTGGCGGTTTGACGGTTCTTGGCGTCAATACGGTCAATATCGCCTTTCCGGCTGTGCTGGCGGGGCTTTTGTTCCGGGGAATGGTGTCGCGCAGCAACCCGGTCACGGCCGCCGTGCTTGGTGGATGTGCTGGTGCGTTTTCCATCGGGCTGACAACGGTGTTTGTCGCGGTTTCGCTTGCGCTCAGTGGTGATGCATTTGTACCGGCGGCCAAGCTGGTCTTCTTTGCCCACATTCCGATCATGGTGGTCGAAGGGCTGGTTTCAGCGGCATCGGTGTATCTGATCGCCAAGGTCAAACCGGCATTGTTGCAGGCCGCCGATCAGACATCCGGTTTTGAGATGCAACCGACAGCAACCTTGCGTGCAAAGCAGGCGGGCGAGGCATCCAATGGCTAGATCACTCAAGCTGGTCGTTGTGGTTGGCATGCTTGTGTTCGGCGCAACACCGGCACAGGCGCACAAGGTTATCGCATCTCTGTTTCCAAGCGGTTCGAACATCGAAGGTGAAATCGGTTTCTCCAACGGTGTCATGGCCGAAAACACGGTTGTTGAGATCTTTGATCTTGATGGCAACAAGATTGACGAAGTTACCACCGACGGTGACGGTTTCTTTGTCTACACGCCAAGCCAACAGATTGATCTGCGTTTTCGTGCCGATCTCGGGGCAGGGCACGTTGCCGAGGCAACCTTTGCCATTGCGGACCTGACGGGTGTTGATGGGACTGTACAAACAGCACCGTCAAAGGCGCGGACTGCATCAGGCGTAGGATCAAACGCTGGGCCTGCAATTACCCGTGAACAGGAAGAAATCATTGCGACCATCGTGCGTGACGAATTGCGTCCGCTCAGGCGCGAGCTTACCGCCTATAAGGAAAAGAATGATCTTCAATCGATTCTGGGCGGCATTGGCTATATATTCGGTGCCTTCGGGATCATTTATTACATCGCTGCGCGACGGCTAAGAGCAAAAGCACCCAACGCATGAGCCACCTTTTCGGACATGACCAACCCCTGAGCATTCAGGCACATGGCGGACAATCACCGTCATTCGTCGGGACGTTCGATCCAAGGGTAAGAGTGGTCGCGGCCTGTGTTTTTGCAATTGTCGTGGTGGCCCTGCATCAGATCGAGTTTGCACTGGGTGCCCTGATATTTGCCGCCATTACCATGAGCCTGACGGACTTGCCGCTGCGCGTAACCCTGAAACGCATGGCAGCGATGGACGGCTTCATTATCGTCATGCTGGTAATGTTGCCATTTACGACCCCCGGAACACCAATGTTCTCGGTGCTTGGGGCAGAGGCCAGCAAGGAAGGCCTGATGCATGCCATCCTTGTAGGCATACGGGCCAATGCGGTTGTGCTTATGATGCTCAGCCTTTTGTCGGGTATGACGCCGGTGACACTTGGTCACACGCTATATCGTTTGAAATGTCCGCCGGTTCTGGTGCATCTGATGATGTTTACGGTGCGCTATATTTCGGTGCTGCATGACGAGTATCATCGTCTTCGCATGGCGATGAAACTTCGCGGGTTTAAGGCACGCAACAATGCCCATACCTACCGTTCTTTTGGCTATTTGTTTGGCATGTTGGTGGTGCGATCGCTTGAACGGGCCGAACGTGTGCTGGAAGCCATGAAATGTCGCGGATTTAGTGGTCATTTCCCGATGATTGATGATCTGGCATTCAAGCGTCGGGACGGTGCATTTGCCGTTTTCTTTCTTGCCCTGATTATTGCCCTTGTCCTGATGGATCGCATGTATGTCGTCGCTTATTGAACTGAATGATATTTCCTATGGCTATCGGGCAGGGCAGAATGTGCTCGATCGTGTCAGTCTGACACTTGATCCGGGTGAACGTCTGTTCCTTGCCGGGCCGAATGGGGCTGGTAAAAGCACGCTTTTGCGTATTCTTGTCGGCCTGATTAAACCGCATGCGGGCGAAATCCGTGCCTTTGGCACCCCGCGGGTGACCGACGCAGAATTTCACGATTTGCGCTGCCGGGTTGGTTTTATCGTGCAGGATCCTGATGACCAGCTGTTTTGCCCAACGGTGATCGAGGATATTGCCTTTGGCCCGCTAAACCTCGGTGCCAGTCGTGAAGAAGCCCTTGCGATCGTGGATGAGGTCCTCGATCAACTGCATCTCAAACACCTGCGTGAACGGATTACCCATGAGCTTTCTGGCGGCGAAAAACGGCTTGTTTCGGTGGCAGCTGTCCTTGCCATGAAGCCTGATGTTTTGCTGCTTGATGAGCCGACAAACGCACTTGATGAAGAAAACCTGCGCCGGCTTGAAGAAATCCTGATAGGGCTGCCACAAGCCATGATCCTTGTGTCGCACGATCCGCATTTCAGACGGAAACTTGCAACGCGGATTATTGAATTGCGCACGGGAAAAGTGCTTCAGTTGCCAGACAAGAAATGCACGGCCAGCGAACGCGCCAACCAGGCCGAGACCGCATCCTGAGGACCATGTCCCTCGGACGAGTATGAAAGGGCGGTGATGACATCAAACCTATCCCCGTTTTCCCAACCTGCCTTTCGCCATCTGTTTTCCGCCCAGATTACGTCCCTGATCGGGACCGGGCTGACGACGGTGGCGCTATCGCTGTTGGCTTATGATCTTGCCGGGGATGATGCCGGTCGGGTGCTTGGCTCCATCCTTGTTTTGAAAATGGTGGCCTACCTGGTGATCGCGCCGGTGGCAGGGGGCATGGCTCATCTGTTGCCGCGCCGGATGTGGCTGGTCGGTTTGGATGTGTTGCGTGCGGCGATTGTGTTGTGTCTGCCCTTTGTTGATCAGGTCTGGCAGATTTTTGTTCTGGTGTTTGTCGTAAACGCAGCTTCGGCCGCCTTTACCCCCGTGTTTCAGGCGATCATCCCGGAAATTCTCCCGGATGAAAAGGCATATACCAAGGGGCTTTCTTACGCGCGGCTGGCCTATGACCTTGAAAACCTTGCCAGCCCGGCCTTGGCCGCGACCCTTTTGATTGTGTGGTCGTTTGACAGTCTGTTTTTGGCCAATAGCCTGGCCTTTGCAATCTCGGCTTTGCTGATCATGACAGCACAGATCCCGCAGGCCGCACCAACGGACCGGACTGGCGGCATTTATGCCAATACGGTGTTTGGCATTGTGGCTTATCTCAAGACGCCGCGTTTGCGCGGGCTTCTGGCTGTATATTTCGCCGTGTCATCGGTTGGGGCAATGATCATCGTCAATACCGTGGTTCTGACCCGCGGCATTCTTGGCGGGACAGAATTGCTGACGACAAGCTTTTTGGCCTGTGCCGGCGCCGGATCAATGTGTGCCGCATTCTTGATCCCACGGCTGATCGAACGTGTCGGTGAACGCCGCCTGATGTTGTCGGGTATTGTCGCCGCAGCGTTGGCGATGTTGCTTGGCGGTGTCTTGATGATTTCAGATTTGGCGTCGGCTTTCGCGTTTGCAATTCTGTGGTTGATTGCTGGCGCCGGGACAACATTTGCCCAAACCCCCGGCGGACGGCTTGTGCAACGGTCTGCCGGGGAAGGGGATCGTTCCGCGTTTTTTGCGGCCAACTTCGCGCTATCGCATGGCGGGTGGTTGTTTGCGTATGGCATCGTTGGCTGGCTGGGAAGTTTGGCGGATCTGTCAGTTGCTTTTCTGGCATCAGGCGGCATGGCAATCGGTTCTGTGCTTGTTGCTGTGATGCTCTGGCCGAAGGAAGACAGGCTTGAAATCAAACACAGTCATCCGGGGTTTTGGCACGAACATCCGCACGATCATAACGACCCGCATCACGTCCATGTTCACGAGCATGCGGCCGAAACAGACAAGCATCGCCATCGGCACTTCCACCCGCCTGTAACCCATAAACATCGCTTTGTGATCGACAGCCACCATACAAAATGGCCGATGGAAAGTGGTGATCGGGTCTAGGGAGTGGGGGCAAAAACAACGAATGTGAGGAAAACTCACTTTTGAGTTCTGTGGGGTGCGTTGTGACATTTCAAAAAGTATGAGGATATGAATTCCGGTGCCCTCACGGCGCGCCTGAAACAACATACTTGGCCTCTGGTTGTTTTGCGTTATGGTTTTGCTATTCAAACAGGGAGGGCGGGTTATGGAAGTTGTGTATGTATCAGCAGACGGGCAAGAACACTGGATTGATGCCAAAATCCGCCCGACATTAACCCTTGATCAGGCGATTGCGCAAAGCCGGCCCGGACAAATGATCCGGATGATTGCGGGGGATTATTGCTTTGATGAACCCTTGCGTTTCCCGCGCAGTGGGACGGCTGATCAACCGATCATTGTGCGCGGCGAACCCGATGCGATAATCGACGCGGCAAAGCTTCCTGATCCTTCGGTTTCGGCAAGCAATCCGGGACGGGATGGTTATGCCGTTTTCCAGTTGATTGATGTCGCCCATATCCGGCTTGAGCTTTTTACCATCAAGCGGGCTTGGCCAAGTGCTGTTTATATCGAAAACAGTCAGCATCTGGCGTTTCGCGACCTTGATATCAGTGAGGGCACCTATGCCTTTTACGCCAACGGCGAGCAAACCCGCGGCATCTCGATCACTGATTGCCGTTGGGTCCAGAATCCCGATATCTGGCGTCAGATTCGCTGGGATGAAATTCACGACGGAAAGGACGAAGACGGTAATGTGATCGAGGTCGAATATCGCTACCTTAACGGGGCATTCTTTGGGGCTGATGATATTATCGGGGATGTCGAAATCATCCGAAACGATATCTGTGATTGCTATAACGGCGTTCGGATGGATGTGTCCCAGCATAATCTCTCTGCACCGGTCGGCAGCTTTAACCGGGACGTCAGAATCATTGACAACCGGTTCAGACACATCCGCGACAACCCGATAGAGCCCGAAGCAACCGCCCTCGGCTGGTGGATTGGCCGCAACCGGTTTTATAACTGCCATAAACTGTTTTCGCAGGACGGTGTTCGTGGCGGGTTCTGGTATTATTTCGGCAATATCTGCTGGTTTGACGGCCGCCCGGGCCCTGAAGGGGACGAGAATAACGGCGGTGCTGTTTTCAAACTGGGCAAGGGCGGATCAGTAGCCCAGCCCGATTATATTTCCGCCTGCCTGCACAACAGCTTTTTCCTGCGCCAGAAATATATCAAGAAGGGCACGACGCGCGGTCTGATCAATGCCCGCAATGCGATTGAACATGCCGATCCAGCAAAACTCCCCGAAGACCTGATGCCACTGGATCAGACATTCTTTGGTCCGGCGGACAAACTTTCGCTGTCGGCGGATGGTCCATTGCCTGTTTCGTTTGAAGGCGATCTTGCCAATCATCCGACATATCCGGCGGTGTTTGCGCCCTATGATGGTGTTTTGCGTGATCCGCGCGTTTTTGATGGCCCGTTGTTCGAAGATGGGCTGTCCGGGCGTTTTGATCTTCGTGCGCAACATCGAGAAGGGTATTGCGACACACTGAGCATCCCGATGCCCGATGGCGGCACTTGGTTGTCTCACCGTGCATTCTGGCCCGGTGCGTTGACAGATGGGGAAGTCTTTGAGGGACCGGACTATGTTCCCGTCGATCTGGATTACGTTCGAAGTTTGCCTGTTTACGGTGAATGAAAGGACGTCTTCGTAACGCCCGGCACCCGGTGTTATGGCCTTACGTATGCGTAAATCAGTTGACTGGGCTGTCGGAATGTTGCGATTGTGACGCACCGCATTCAACAAACAAGAAAAAACATGAACGATAAGCTTTATAGCATTACCGAGCTGGCCGAAGAATTCGACATTACGCCACGCGCGATCCGGTTTTACGAAACCAAGAACCTGCTTGCACCGCAGCGTGCCGGTGCGACACGCGTCTATAATTATCGTGACCGGGCTCGGCTGATGCTGGTGCTGCGTGGCAAGCGTCTTGGTTTCTCGCTTGAGGATATCAAGGAATATATCGATCTCTATGACGCAGACCGCAGTCGGACGGAACAGCTTGCGCATCTGATGCTGGTTGGACGTCGCCGGATCCAAGAGCTCGAACAGCAGCTTGAAGATGTGCAAACGACCTTGCAGGAACTGCGCACGATCGAGAATGAAGCAATTGATTCGCTTCGTGAAAAGGGCATCGATCCGGAAAAGGCCGTTGCCGATATCAAGGCCAAGCTTGTCGCAGAAACCGCCTGAAATTATTGAAGATTCTGCCTGAAACGAAAAAGCCCGGTATTTCACCGGGCTTTTGTTGTTTGATCATGATGACGCGGCTTATTCCGGGTCACGCTGCAAGGGCAGGGTGACTTCAAACACTTCTTCATCCGGGATGAATTTGCGGCTGAAGCCAAGGCTTTCGCAAAGGGTCAGCATCCGACGGTTATTCGGCAAAACCTGGCCGATGAAGGTTTCTGTGCCCTTGCGGCGGCAGAATTCAATCATCTTTTCCATCAGAATGCGGCCAAGGCCGCGCCCCTTGATATCGGATCGCACCATAATGGCGTATTCGGCTTTCTCGTTGTTCGGATCAATCACGACCTGAACGATACCGTGAATTTCGCCTTCCTGATCACCGTTTGGCAGTATGGCGAGGAAGGCCATATCGCGATCGTAATCAAGCTGCGTCTGACGGGCCATTTCCGAATGCGGCAATTCACGGACCGATCCGAAGAAGCGGAAGTGAATATCTTCCGGGGTTAGCCGCGACATGAATTCATAGTGGGCAGGTTCATCTTCGGGCTTGATCGGACGCAGCAAATAGGTCGTCCCATCATCCATCACCACCTTTTCCTTCAAATGGCGCGGGTAGGGGTGAATGGCCAGGCGCTGTTCGTCGCTTACAACCTTTGGCGTTACCTTGATACGGGCATCAAGCGCAATCACACCTTCACGGTCGGCCAGAAGCGGGTTCATATCAAGTTCGACAACTTCGCCCAACTGCACAACCAGCTGCGAAAGCCGCACTAAGGTCATGTAAAGTTCTTCCAGGTTGACCGCTGGGACATCACGGTAACCTTGTAGAAGCTTATGAATGCGTGTGCCTTCAACCAGTTCACGGGCAAGTTTCATGTTGAGCGGCGGCAAGGCCATCGCACGGTCACGAACGACTTCGACTTCGACACCGCCATGCCCGAACAGGATCACCGGGCCAAAGATCGGGTCGGTGGTCATGCCGACAATCAATTCACGTGCGCCGTCACGTTTGACCATCTCCTGAACGGTGAAACCGCGCAGGCGGGCCTCAGGGAATTTCTTGCCAATAACGCGCTGCATTTTTTCGGCTGCTGCACGGACTTCCTCGCCGTTTTCAAGGTTCAGGATCACGCCGCCGACATCGGACTTGTGGCTGATGTCGTCCGACAGGATCTTGAGTGCGACCGGGCGACCGATCTTTTCTGCCTTGCTGACGGCATCGTCAACATCAAGGGCGGCATAGGTTTTGACCGTATTGATGCCAAAGCATTCCAGAACCGATTTTGCTTCGGGTTCGGTCAGCATGTGACGTCCGGCGTGAATGGCGGCGTGAATGATGCTGCGCGCCTTGTCGACATCCGGTGTGTAATCGTGCGGTGCCGAAGGCGGCGTTTCCATCAAAAGTTCTTGCAGCTTGCGGAAATTGACCATGTGCTGGAAGGCAGCAACAGCATTTTCCGGCGTGCGGTAGGTCGGAATCCCAGCCGCATAGAACATGTTACGCGCCTCGGCCACGGTAGCCTCGCCAACCCAGTTGGTCAGGATGTTTTTCTTGCTGTTCTTGATGGTGTCAATCACACCCTGTGCGACTTCGACCGGATCGGTGATGGCCGTCGGGGCATGCATGACCAGCAAGCTGTCGATATTCTTGTCCTTCAGGACAACGTCAATGGTCTTGGCGTAACGTTCACCCGGCGCATCGCCGATGATATCGACCGGGTTGGCGTGCGACCAGGTCGGCGGGAGGACTTCATCAAGGGCTGCAATGGTTTCGTCGTCAAGGTGGGCTAACTGGCCATGTCTTTCGATCAGGGCGTCAACCGCAAGCACCCCGATCCCGCCACCGTTTGTCACGATGCCAAGTTTGTCACCGCGGAACGGGCGCATGCGCGACAGCGTTTCAGCTGCCGAGAACATTTCGCTTACCGTGTACACGCGCAAAACACCGGCACGTTTGATGGCGGCGTCAAAGACATCATCGGCACCGGCAAGCGCACCGGTGTGAGACGCGGCCGCAGCTGCACCCTCGGCAAAGCGACCGGATTTGATGCAAAGGATCGGTTTGTTACGTGATGCGGCACGGGCGGCAGAGATAAAGCTTCGGCGCTCGTGAATGGATTCAATATAAAGCATGATCGCCCGGGTATCGGGATCAGAGCCCAGATAGTCGATGACGTCGCCAAAATCGACGTCATCGCATTCACCCAGTGAAATAAAGTGGGAAAAACCGATTCCACGCGCAGCAGCCCAGTCGAGAACGGCGGTACACAGGGCACCCGATTGCGAAACAAAGGCAATCTTGCCATTACCAATGCTTTGATGGCTAAAGCTGGCATTCAGGCCGATGCCCGGCACCATCAGGCCAAGACAATTCGGACCGAGAAGACGCATCTTTTTGGAGGCAGCGATATCAAGCATCGCCTGTTTGACTGTGCGGTTGTCATCATATTGTTCTGCACTCAGGCCAGCAGTCAGGACAATCGCCGCAAGGCAGCCTTTTTCGGCCAGGCATTCCATAACCGGAACAACACCTTTGGGCGGAACACAGATGACAGCAAGCTCTGGCACCACCGGCAGGCTATTGACGTCGGGGTAGGCCAGAACGCCGCCGATTGACTGACTGCGTGGGTTCACCGGCATGATCGGCCCGTCAAATCCACCCGCAAGCAGGTTCTTCATAATCACGCTGCCAACGGAGTGCGGCCGATTGGAAGCGCCAATCACGGCGACCGATTTCGGTTTAAACAGATGATCGAGGTTGATTGTACTCATCGCCAGTTTGCGCCTTGTCCTGTGTGGGCTGGCCTGATTTCGGCCAACTCGCCCTATATGGTGATGCATGCGCTGTTTTTTCAGCGCACCATCATGATGCAGTGCGATATTTTAGAGCGATGCCAATTATATTGATTTGCTGTGCATCAATAAAGCGCTGCCAACACGAAGTTTTTATGGCAGTGCGGTGCAGCAGGCTATGGGGAGCGTGAAGTACGGAGATCTTGCGTCACGATTAATGAACGTGACCATGATGCCCGTCGTCAAATCGCGCGGACTCTTCAAGCCAGGCTTCCACTTCATCCTGTGAACTCATGGCGAGCGCGATTTCAAGGTCGGCTTGGACATGGGCCAGGCTGTCGAACATCGGGCACCAGCCAAACGCCTGTATCCGGGCATCGGTCGTCGACGAGATCGTGAACAGATCCCCGTCAATCGGGTGTACCAAGCCATGAATGACCCCGCCTTCGCCCGTAATCAACCATCCGCGGGTCGGTCCGGACAGGGTGGCGAGTTCAACTTCGCGAAGGTCGATTTTGATTGTTCTCATGGGGTAAACATCCGTGTTTTGACGTTCAAAAGCAAAAGGGACCGAACATTACGTTCGGTCCCTTTTTAATTGGCTCCGGCAGCAGGACTCGAACCTGCGACCCAATGATTAACAGTCATTTGCTCTACCAACTGAGCTATGCCGGATCAGGTGCCGCGCGTCTTTCGATGCGCGTGGCAGGTGTATAATCAAACAGCCCGTGGCCCGCAAGACCTTTTTTGAGAAAATCCAGCCAAAATCGCGTCTTTTTCCAGCATGGCTGCGACAGGTTATCGGCAAGCGCGATAATGATGGAAACCATTTCCCAACTGGTTGAATTGGATCACGTAAAGCGCATCGTGTTCTGTGGTCGGGAAGGGGCAAATCACACTTGGAATAACTGCGAAATGATATTGGCCCGAAAAGCATAAACCCCCGGAACAGAGTTCCAGGGGTTTATGGCTCCGGCAGCAGGACTCGAACCTGCGACCCAATGATTAACAGTCATTTGCTCTACCAACTGAGCTATGCCGGATCAGTGGAGGCGCGAGCCGGAATCGAACCGGCGTGCAAGGATTTGCAGTCCTCTGCGTAACCACTCCGCCATCGCGCCTTCGCGTTGGCTGGAGCGGTGTATAGCCGCAACAAACGCACCCCGTCAAGCACCCAATTTTACATTTTTCCGAAGGCTTGGGGATTAGTGCTACGAAAAAGAACAAACCGCCCGGGAAAACTTCCCGGGTGGTCGTAAAAGCTTATGGGAATGTCATCCCGCAGTTGGTCTGTGGACTAACCTTTAGCTTTGCCAAAGCGGTTTTCAAGCCACGGTTTCAATCGTTCCTCGCGGACCTTGCTCGGTGCAAAATCGAGGTTTGCGATGGTACCGAGACTGTTTTCAACCTCAAACGGAATGGTGGTGTTTGGCCCTTCAATGGTGACTTCGCCCTTGGCACCCTTGGTCACTGGCTCGCTGAGCGACACTTTGGTGCCACCGGCTGAAATGTCGATGGTTTGACCACGGATCGATTTTCCGCCAACTTTTACCGTCACTGCAAACTGTGCATCAAAACGTGGGTCTTTGCGGCGGTTCACCTCCGGAGTGGCCGTGCGAACGATTCGAACAAGACTGGTGCGGAGTTCAGCAATGCTTGCATCGACTTCTTCGGCGATCTTGTTCATGTCGGCCGCGCGGGTGAGGTTGTCTTGCGCTTCGGAGGCAACATGACCGATCTTTTCGGTCACTTCGTTCGATGCTTCCGCCGTCTGGACAACGTTACGGGCAATTTCCTGTGTCGCGTCATCCTGTTGACGGACATTGACCGCGACGTTTGATGCAACCTCGTCAACCTTGCGGATGCTTGCTGTCATTTGCTGAACAGCGGACACCACCGATCCTGTAACATTCTGGATTTCACCAAGTTGACGGGTGATTTCCTCGGTCGATTTTGCTGTCTGGTTGGCCAGATTTTTGACTTCCTGCGCAACCACGGCAAAACCTTTGCCCGCATCACCGGCACGGGCCGCCTCGATGGTGGCGTTCAGGGCCAGAAGGTTGGTCTGGGCAGCGATGTCGCCAATAAGTTCTGCGACTTCACCAATGCGATCAACGCTGTCTTTAAGCGACGTCACAGTTTGTTCGGCACTCTGTCCGGCCTGATTGGCTTCAGCGGTAAGGGACGTGGCTTCCTCGATCTGGCGGCTGATTTCGCGGATCGATGCGGCCAGTTCTTCGGACGCACCAGAAACGGTTTCGGCGTTTGCCAAGGCTTCGTGGGCGGCAGCCGCAACACTTTCAGAGTTTTCCGACACGCGTTCGGACGAACCGGCCATGTCACCAGCCGCTTCATTCAGGCGCTGCGTTTGGTCAATGATCGACTGAACAACCTTTTGCAGTTCTTTCTCGACCGTTTCGGCCAATCCGCGCAAGGCGCCGATACGCTGGGTGTTGGCTTTAGCTTCGTTTTCGTCACGCTCCAGACGGTTATAGGCCAGTTTCGCATGGAGGGCGCGAATCTGCTGAGTCAGGGACTTGAAGTCCGGCATTTCAGGAAGCGGGATCAGGTAGGAGGAGTCGTTTCTGGAAATGGCTTCGAAATGGCCTTCCATGACCGCAAGCGGCTTGCGGAATTTACGGATCAACCATGCGCCATAAATAACTGTCAGAATGCCAGCCAACAGGAGTAGGGCGCTAACAATTGCGACAGTGACAAAGAAGTTAGTACGTGCGTCTTCGACCAGTGTGCCAACGATATTGTTCTGAGCAATGGAAAGGTTGCCGATCTGTTCGGTCAGGGGATCAATCGTCTGATACAACTCATCCTTGACCAAGGCATCGAGGGCCGCGGTATCTTTGGCGACAAAAATGCCGCGCAGGCGACTGATCAGTTCGTCTGCCGGCGGGATAAGATTCTGGACCTGTCGGACGATATCGGCTTCTTCCGGGTCAATGCGGCGCCCGAAATAGATATCAAGGTTGTCCTTGATGCGCTTTTCCGCAAGATCGACGCTTTCAATGCCTTCCTGCCATGTAAAATTGCCATTGCGGACCTTGTGCGATGCATCCACGACAAAGACAGCATAGTCATCGGAAACCTGTTTCAGAAGGTTTAGCGGTTTGACACGGTTTTCATAAACGCTCTCAAGTCGTCGCTCTATCTGGAGCTCGCCATAAAGAGCATAACCACCAATCACCAGCATCAAAACAAACATCGTCCCAAAGGCTAGGGTGAGGCTACCCTTGATGCTGGCAAGGAAGTTTTTAAATTTCGCCATCGGGCTGGTATCGATGATGTCACCATATTCCAGCCCGACGTTTTTTGCCGCACCGCTGCGAATGTCATAATAGACTCGTTCTGCGGTGTTCTTTTCGGCCTCGGTCGGTTTTGTGCGGATAGAAATAAATCCGTTCACTTCGCCGTTTTCGATGGTCGGGGTGACATTGGCACGCACCCAATAGTGATCACCATTCTTTGTGCGGTTTTTAACAAGTCCCTGCCATGGCAACCCCGCCTTGATGGTCTCCCACAAGTTTGCGAAGGCTTCCTTTGGCATGTCCGAGTGACGGACAATGTTATGGGCGGAGCCAGAAAGCTCTTCTTCACTAAAACCACTGATATCAACGAAGGCCTGGTTCGAAAACTGGATACGTCCCCCGGTATCTGTCTTCGAGACGAGGATATCCTCGTCTTTCATTTGAATTTCGCGATTGGTAACAGGACCATTATCACGCATGTTAGAAGTTCCCCTAGATTGGAGCGTGTCACGTCACGCTGCGCGCTGCTATCGAAAGGTATTTTTGCAAGCAATGCTTACAGTTAGAATATGAAAATATACATAGGTATAGTATTCTTGTTTAGAGATGCATTATTGTGCTCAAAGACATTTTTCAATGCTTCGTTTGCGGAATATTGTCATTGATCTGCTGCAAACCGGGTGAAATTGCTTTGCGACGTCATCGCGTGCAGGCCAAAAGAACAGAAAATCCACGACCAAAGAGGGGTTTGCGCTTGATCCGTGGTTGTCAGGTGCTTAAGTGCTGACTATAAACAGGGCAATTGCCGCAGCCGTCTTTGGGGACAACAAGAGGACTGTGGTCTGTTTCTCGCGAGAATTTTCAGGTCAGATAATCATGGATTACCAAATCGCGCGCCATAACATGGTGGAAAATCAGGTTCGGACCAACAAGGTTACCGATCCGCTGGTCATTGCAGCGATGGAAGGGGTTCCGCGCGAACTGTTCCTGCCGGAAGGCAAGCGCGGCGTTGCCTATATCGACGAGGATATCGCCGTGGGTGCCGGGCGTTTTGCCATGGAGCCGATGGTGATTGCGCGCCTTATGCAAAATGCCGAGATCGCTGAAACGGATGTTGCCCTGGTGATTGGTGCCGGGTACGGCTATTCCAGCGCGCTGATCTCGCGCGTGGCAGAAACCGTGGTGTCTGTCGAAAGCGACAAGGATATGGCTGCCGCTGCCGAGGCCACCTTCCAGAAGCTCAACTACGACAATGTCATTGTTGTCGAAGGTGATCTGGCATCAGGGTATGCCAAACAGGCTCCTTATAACGTCATCGTCTTCGATGGTGCTGTTGCAGAAGTTCCGGCCGGTATCCTTGAACAGGTTTCCGAAGGTGGTCGATTGCTCGCCGTGGTGCGTGAACCGGGCAAGGTAGGTGTTGCACGCCTTTACGAGCGCGAAAACGGTGTCATCGGGCATCGCGATCTGTTTGATGCGAACATTCCGTATCTTCCGGGATTTGAGCCGGCAGAAAGCTTTGTATTCTGATTGAGGTTTGACGGTGCTCGACATCAGTTGTGCTGAACTTGCGTCACGGCTTGATGCGAATGCACCGATTGCCTTGCTTGATGTCCGCGAAGATTGGGAACTTGAAATCTGCGCGATAGATCAGGCGCTCCATATTCCTCTTTCCCAACTATCGGGAAGGTTGGATGAACTGGCGCCTGATATGCCTTTGGCGATCATTTGTCATCATGGCGTTCGCAGTCGCCATGCGGGCCTGTTGCTTGAGGATCATGGATTTAAAGAGCTTTTTAATGTTCGCGGCGGTATAGATGCATGGGCGCTTGAAGTTGAGCGCGATATGAGCCGCTACGATTGAAAACGGCGATGACGGAGAAACGGGGCAAATTACTTTTTTTTGATGCAAATGCCTCTTTTCTTGGAAAATTTTCCTTCCGTCGTTACCATACGTGAAACTGCGCCGGGGTCGGGACTTGGTGTAGGATTTTACAAGGGTAGATAAATGATCAAACGGTTCTTGCTGACCTGCAGTATTCTGGCGACCGGCGGCATTGTTGCCAGCGGCGCTTCTGCAGAAAGCCTGGAAGACGCACTTATCAAGGCGTACCAGAGCAACCCGACACTCGAAGCCGGTCGTGCGGCACTTCGTTCGACCGATGAAGAAATCTCCTCGGCATTGTCAAACTGGCGGCCGAGTGTAAGCCTTTCTGGTAGCGCAGGCGTTCGTGATACCGAAACAGAAACCAACGGTACGAAAACAGATAACAGCCTGACGCCGTATACGGTTGGCCTCAACGTTACGCAGCCGCTTTATCGTGGCGGCCGTACCACGGCAGAAACCGAACGTGCAGAGGCCCGCATCAAGGCTGCCCGTGCGTCGCTGCGGTCGACCGAGCAGGATGTTATGCTTCAGGTCGCAACAGCGTATTTCAACGTTCTGCGTGATACTGCGGTTGTTGAGCTTAATCAGAACAACGTGCGTGTTCTGGAGCGTCAGCTTGAAGCAACCCGTGATCGTTTTGATGTTGGCGAGGTGACCCGTACGGACGTGTCCCAGGCCGAAGCACGCCTTGCAGGTGCAAAGGCCAATTTGATCTCAGCACAGGGTGCCTTGGCCAATACCCGGGCGCAATACGAGCGGCTTGTCGGGAATCCGCCAAGCGATCTTGAAATTCCCAATGCGCTCTCGGGACTTCCGACAAGCATTTCCGATGTTCTGACGATTGCGCAGGGTCAGCACCCTGACGTCTTGCAGGCAATTTACAGCGAAGAAGCTGCTCAGTCCGACATTCGTCTGAGCGAAGGTTCGCTTTATCCGGAAGTAAGCCTTGCTGCCGGTGTTGAGCGTCAGCATGAAGCGTCGAACGATGATTTCACGTCTGATACGGCGGACATTATCGCGTCAGTCTCGATACCGCTGTACCAGCAGGGTGCTGTGTTCTCGAACGTGCGTTCGGCAAAGCAGACCGCCGGTCAGGCCCGGATCCAGATTGATGAAGCGCGCCGTTCAGTAATCGAAAACGCAACCAGTGCCTGGGAGACGCTTGTTACAGCACGTGCAAGCATCGAATCGCAGCAGGCACAGGTATCATCGGCTGAAGTTGCCCTTGATGGCGTTCAGCGTGAAGCATCGGTTGGTTCGCGTACCGTTCTTGATGTTCTTGATCAGGAACAGGAACTGTTGCAGGCACGTGTGGATCTTGTCGGTTCGCGCCGTGACGCTGCGGTTGCCGAGTTTCAGGTTAAGGCTGCCATGGGGGCGCTTAATGCGCAGGTCCTTGGTCTGCCGGTCGAAATTTATGACACTGAGTCCAACTATAACAAGGTCAAGGACCAGTGGTGGGGAACGGATTGATTGGTTGATGGTCGGGGCAGGGTGGCGACATCCTGCCTTCGAACTTGGGGCGGATCGGTCTGGTTAAATGACACTAGTGCGGAAGTTTAATTATGAGTGACGGGCAACAAGAACCTTCCATGGAGGATATCCTCCAGTCCATCCGCAAGATTCTTGCCGATGAGGGGGATGAAGAAAAACAGGAAGCTGCTCCTGAACCCGAACCGACGCCGGAACCGGAGCCAGAACCAGAGCCCGAGCCGGAACCAGAACCCGAGCCTGAAGAAGAAATCGACGAACTTGTGCTTGACGAAGAGCCTGAGGAACTTGAGTTCGAGGAAGAACCCGAGGAACTGGAGCTTGACGAGCCGGAAGAAGCGGAAGAGCTCGAACTCGACGATATGCTCGATTTCGATGAAACACCTCTGGAAGAAGAATTCGACGAGCCGGAACCGGAACCAGAGCCCGAACCGGCAATGCCAGCCCTTTACGATGATGAAGACGACGAACCGTTGATTTCGAATATGACGGAATCAACGGCGACCGGAACCATCTCGGAGCTGGCGCAAGCTGTTGCAAAGAAACGCGCAGTTGCCCTTGGCATCAACGCGGGACATGCAACCCTTGAGGATCTGGTGCGCGATATGCTGCGTCCGTTGCTTAAGGAATGGCTTGACGAAAACCTTCCCTATATGATCGAACGCCTTGTGAAAAAGGAAATCGAGCGGATTGTGAACCGCGCCGAAGACCTGTAGGCGAGCCGATTTTGACATTCGAGCGGCGCGCCAACGGTGCGCCGCTTTTTCTTTGGATAAACAATGAAACCCGCAGCGGATCAAAAGACCATGTTGGAGAAGACCTACAACCCGGCCGATGTTGAAGGCAGACTTTACGATAAATGGGAAAAAGCCGGGGCATTTGCCGCTGATCCGGCATCCAGTGCCGATCCCTATGTCATCATGATGCCGCCACCCAACGTGACCGGTAGCCTCCACATGGGGCATGCACTGACCTTTACGCTTCAGGATATCCTGGTCCGCTATAACCGGATGAAGGGCAAGGATACCCTTTGGCAGCCCGGCACCGACCATGCCGGCATTGCAACCCAGATGGTTGTTGAACGCCAGCTTGGCGAACAGAATGTCACGCGCCATGACCTTGGCCGTGAAAAGTTCGTCGAGAAGGTCTGGGAGTGGAAAGAAAAATCTGGCGGGACCATCACCAATCAGCTGCGCCGTCTGGGTGCTTCGCCCGACTGGCCGCGTGAACGTTTCACCATGGATGATGGCCTGTCGGCTGCGGTCCGCAAGGTGTTTGTCAAACTGCACAAGGATGGTCTGATTTACCGTGACAAGCGTCTGGTGAACTGGGATCCGAAACTTCTGACCGCGATTTCCGACCTTGAAGTTATTCAGAAAGAAGTCAAAGGCCATTACTGGCACTTCAAATATCCGATTGAGGGCCGTGAAGGTGAGTTCATCACGGTTGCCACCACTCGTCCCGAAACGATGCTGGGCGATACAGGCGTTGCAGTCCATCCGGATGACGAACGCTATCAAGACCTGATCGGGAAATACTGCATTCTTCCGATTGTTGGACGCCGCATCAAGATCGTCGCGGACGAATATGCCGATCCGGAAAAAGGTTCGGGTGCTGTTAAAATCACACCGGCGCATGATTTCAATGACTTTGAAGTCGGCAAACGTGCTGGTCTGGAAAAGATCAACATCCTTGATGATCATGCGCGCATCAATGATGAAGGGCCCGAGGAATACCGCGGCCTTGATCGTTTTGAAGCCCGCAAATTGATCGTCGCAAAGATGGACGAGCTCGGTCTGCTTGAAAAGATCGAGGATACCGTTCACATGGTACCATACGGCGACCGTTCGAATGTCGTGATTGAGCCGTATCTGACCGATCAGTGGTTTGTAAACGCCGAGGTTCTTGCAAAGCCCGCCACCGAGGCGGTTGAAGATGGCCGCATTCGCTTTGTGCCAAAGAACTGGGAAAATACCTATTTTGAATGGATGCGCAACATCCAGCCATGGTGTATTTCCCGTCAGCTTTGGTGGGGGCATCGTATTCCGGCATGGTTTGGCCCCGACGGCGAATTCTTCGTTGAAGAAACCGAAGAAGAAGCCATGGCCGCCGCCAAGGCGCATTATGGCAAGGATGTCGAACTGACCCAGGAAACCGACGTTCTGGATACCTGGTTCTCATCAGGTCTTTGGCCGTATTCGACGCTGGGCTGGCCGGAAAAGACACCGGAACTTGCCAAATATTATCCGGGCGATGTTCTGGTTACCGGGTTTGACATCATCTTCTTCTGGGTTGCCCGGATGATCATGATGAGCATGTATTTCATGGACGGCAAAGTCCCGTTCCGTGACGTGTATATTCATGCGCTGGTGCGTGATGAGCACGGCCAGAAGATGTCGAAATCCAAAGGAAACGTCATCGATCCGCTTGAGATCATTGACGAATATGGCTGTGATGCGTTGCGCTTTACCCTAACGGCATTGGCCGCCCAGGGGCGCGACATCAAGCTTGCCGCATCCCGTGTTGAAGGCTATCGCAACTTCGCGACCAAGCTTTGGAATGCGGCCCGCTTTGCCGAAATGAATGAATGCAAGCCGGTTGATGGCTTTGATCCGGCGAACGTGAAATCGACCCTTGGTCGCTGGATCGTTGGCAAAACGGTTGAAGCGGCAAAGGCCGTTGGCACCGGCATTGAGACCTATCGGTTCAACGATGCCGCCAGCAGTGCCTATCAGTTTGTTTGGGGTTCGTTCTGTGACTGGTATCTGGAACTGGCGAAACCGGTTCTGATGGGCAGTGACGAAGAAGCCAAGGCGGAAATTCGCGCAGTTACCGCGTGGGTTCTTGATCAGATCCTGTTGATCTTGCACCCGGTCATGCCGTTCATCACCGAAGAACTTTGGGAAAAGACCGCCGATAGTCGTGCAAAAATGCTGATTGCCGAAGGCTATCCGCAGTTTGACGAAACCCTGATTGATCGTGAAGCAGAAGCCGAAGTCGATCTGGCCATCCGCCTGATTGGTAACATCCGTGGTGTCCGTTCTGAAATGAATGTGCCGCCGGCGGCCGAAGTTCCGATCTATCTGGTTGATGCCACCGACGCGATGAAAGCGGCTGTCATGGCACAGGAAGCACAGGTCAAGCGTCTGGCACGCGTTGCGGATGTTGCCTTTAAGGGGCAGGGCGACGTCGAGGCGATTGCCAAAGGTGCGATCCAGACTGTGGTTGATGGTGTGACGGTCTTCGTTTCGGTCGCCGATTTCATTGATGTTGCCGCTGAAAAGGCACGTCTAGAAAAGGAAATTCAAGACAAGACGAAATACATCAAGGCCCAGGAAGGCAAGCTTTCGAACGAGAAGTTCGTCAGCCGCGCACCTGAGCACATCGTCACGGCCGAAAAAGCCAAGCTTGAAGAAGCACGTGATACCCTTGCCAAGCTTAACGAAGCTTTCGCGCGTATTGCAGCGATGTAAGGTTTCGAACCAGTCTGCGAGAAAGGCCAGCCATCATTGGTTGGCCTTTTTTGTTCTGGGTTCAATTGAACTGTCGTAATGTCGCAAAAATCTTCACCCGATCATGCAGAATCGCTTAGATTGGCGTCGCCCGTTCCTGTGAGCGACAAAACCCCCATGGAATGACGATTTTCGTCGCGTCCAGTCGATAAGAATGCGCCGGCCCAATGCTGATTGAAGAATGCCCCTATATCGAGCCCGTTGATGCCTATGGAGCGTTTGCGCCATTTGCAGATAGCCATTTTTTGGATTCTGGTGACCGTGACCGGTTCTCCTACATTGTCGTGTCGCCGCTGCACAAATTGACGGCGAAGAACGGGCAGGCGGTGCTGGATGGCTTTGAAATTCCGGGAAACCCGTTTGACGTCCTTGGCGATCTGTTGGCGCGCTATCAGATCGAAGCGAAGCTAGGCCTGCCGCCGTTTCAAGGCGGTGCTGTCGGCTATTTTGGCTATGAGTTGGCGCATCAGACAGAATTGTTGCCCACAGCACCCGACGACTGGCTTTCAATGCCGGACATGGCCGTCGGGATTTATGATCTTGTGATCGCATTTGATCAGATTGACCGGCGGATGTGGCTTATTTCAACCGGCATTCCAGAGACAGAAGGTTCAAAGCGCGGTCAGCGTGCAAACGACCGTATGGCGTTGATCCGCAAGTATCTAAGACTTGCACGGCCGCTGATCGATACGCCCGCTGTGCCGCATGTACCAAACTCGACCTGGCAGTCAAACTTTGATCGCGCCAGCTACGAGGCCGCCGTACAGCGCGTGATTGATTACATCTTTGCCGGCGACATCTTTCAGGCCAACCTGTCACAAAGCTTCCGCGCAGAGTACGCAAGCGATGCCATCCCAAAGCGGTTCGACCTTTATCGCCGATTGCGGGACATCAGTTCCGCGCCCTTCGGCGCATTCCTGAATTTCGGGGATGCGGCGGTGCTATCAAATTCGCCGGAACGGTTCCTCAGGGTCAGAAACCGCCAGATCGAAACCAAGCCGATCAAGGGCACAAGACCGCGCGGCGAAACACCGTTAAGCGATGCCGAACTGGCACAGGAATTAATGCTGTCACCAAAGGATCGCGCGGAAAACGTTATGATCGTTGATCTTTTGCGCAATGACCTGTCAAAGGTGAGTAATCCTCACAGCGTGAGAACACCGGTGATCTGCGCGTTGGAAAGCTATGCCAATGTACATCATCTGGTGTCCACCGTGACAGGCGAACTGCGAGAAGGCAAAACGGCTGTTGATGCATTGCGTGCATGTTTCCCCGGTGGGTCGATCACTGGTGCACCGAAAATTCGCGCGATGGAGATTATCACCGAGCTCGAGAAAACAACGCGCGGTGCGTATTGCGGTGCCATTGGCTATATCGGATTTGACGGTGCGATGGACACAAACATCGCCATCCGAACGCTTAGCGTAAATGGCGGCAAGATGGCCTTTAATGTGGGCGGCGGGATCGTTGCGGACAGCGACCCGGCAGGGGAATACGAGGAAACGCTTGTTAAGGCCGCCAAGATGTTTGAGTTGTTCGGATTAAGTGCCGGGGATCTGCTATGATCCTGCTGATCGATAATTATGATTCTTTTGTCTTCAATCTTGCCCGCTATCTTGAGGAACTCGGACATGCGGTCACGGTTGTTCGAAACGATGAGATCACGGTTGCGGGTGTGCGTGCCCTAAATCCCTTGGCGATTGTGTTTTCGCCGGGACCCTGCGGACCGGATGAGGCGGGAAACAGTCTGGAATTGATCAACGCACTAAAAACCGAGTTTCCGATGCTTGGCGTCTGCCTTGGGCATCAGTCTATCGCCCAGGCATTCGGTGGAACGGTCAAGCGCGCGAAACGGCCGGTTCACGGGATGACATCATCGATCCGGCATAGCGGGGACGATTTGTTTGCTGGATTAAACAATCCTTTGCAAGTCACGCGATATCACTCGTTAATCGTTGATTTGCCAAATGATGGCACTTTGATCGAGACAGCAACAGGCCCCGACGGAGAAGTCATGGCATTTGCCCATGCGACCTTGCCGATTTACGGTGTTCAGTTCCATCCCGAGGCCGTACTTACGGAACAGGGCCACGCGCTGTTAGCGAATTTTCTGAAACGTGCTTCCGGGCAGGGAGCCGATAACGATTAAAAGGGACCAGGCTATGCAGGTTTGGATGAATGGCAGTTTTCGTGATCTTGATGAAGCGTCCATTCCGGTAACGGATCGTGGCTTCCTGCTGGGCGATGGTTTCTTTGAAACCATGCGTGCGCACGAAGGGAAAATTGCCTGGCTGGAAGCCCATATGGGACGGCTTGACCATCATGCCGAGTTGATCGAGTTCCCGCTTGACCTGTTGCCCGAGACAGAAGAAGTCGCAGAAATCGTTGCGAAGCTGTTTGAGCAAATTCACCGCAAGGATGCAGTCGTTCGCATGACCGTGTCACGCGGCCCGGGCGAACGTGGATTGCTGCCACCGGGTTCGCCGGATCCGACCATCCTGATTACCGCCGAGCCCTTTGATCCGTTGGACCCGAATATCGGGCTGACCCTGGCGACGTCGCAGAAAGTGCGCCGAAACCCGCATTCGGTCGCGGGCAGCATCAAAAGTACCAACTATATGGACAACATCGCGGCTAAACAGGAAGTACAGAAATACGGTGCACAAGACGCGCTTATTCTGTCGGCTGACGGCCATGTGGCAGAAACGACGGTTGCCAATCTGTTCGGGATCACCGGGGAAACCCTTTGGACGCCGGATGAGGATACCGGGATCCTTTGCGGGCTTGCCCGCGATTACGTTCTGCAAGTTGCCGAAGAATCCGAGATTGAAGTGAGTTTCGAGCCGAAGGCACCAGAAGAGCTCAAAGAGTTTGATGCCGTGTTCACCGCCAATGCACTGCAGGGATTGCGTGTTGTTGACCGAATTGATGGCTATGTTGTCGGTGTGCCAGCGAAAACCTTCTTTACCGACCTTGCCCTAAGGGTGGAGGCGGAACTATGCGATGGTATAGTAATTTAGATTGAATTCACCACTTTAGTGACGTATGTTCAGCTGCAATTCAAACTGGAATGCATATGAACGCGCACACCACCAAACCACCTGTCACGATCAATCGCTTTGTCGAAAGCCTGCGTAAAAACGCGGCCAAAGGCAAAGCGATTTCGTTTGGGATCCTGAATATTCCGGCCGACTTGCGTCTTGGCACCGATGACTATCAGGCCATTACCAGGGATGCTTTCCACAATCTCCCCGAGAACACCAAGGTCCATCGCCTGGAAAACGGCATGGTGGCTTTTGTGCATGCAGGATCGTGGACAAACGACGACAACACCTTTGTCGAGCATATCCGGGAAATTCTGACCGATGTCCTGAACCGTCAGGGCCTTGGCCATATTCCAACCAATCTCTGGAACCGCTTTGAATGGCCCAAAGATCAGGAGAAGTTGGCAGATTTACTCGGCATCACACTTGCAGAAAGACCAAGCAGTGACGTTTCCGTGCGCTTTGATATGGCTGATATGCTGCGTGGCGCGATCACCACAGAAGCTGTCTTTGACTCTTGCCGACGCCAGGCCATCGTCTGTTTTGATGAGACCCGACGCGAGGTGTTAGGCCACGAGATCTATTGTTCGCTGGATTACCTGCGCCAAAACCATCTTGCCAGTTTCCTGTTGGAAGGGCCGGGCGAGATCGAAATCCTGTCGCGTGTTCTCGATGAAAAAGTCATGGATGTTACGGCAGCACTGGCACCGTCCATTTTGCCAGACCGACTGCATTTGAACATGCAAATCCAGACGGTTCACAGCGACAAGTTTACCGATTTCATCGCCGAACATGACGGTAAACTGATCGAAAACATGGCCATCGAATTTTCCATGGAGAACGCGATCGCAAACTGGTGGGAATTTGAAGATGCGTGCGAATTCCTGCATTCCTTGGGGATACAGGTTGGTCTTGATCGCATCACGTTGCCAGCACTCGAATTTCTGTCGCCGCGCAAGATGAATGTCGATTTCATCAAGGTCATATGGGACCAGAACATTGTCGGATCGCGTCGCGCAGAAGTCGCCGAACGACTGCGGGAGTTTGCTGTTTTGTTTGCCGACTGCAGCCTGATCCTGACGCGTTGCGACAGCAGAACGGCGCTTCGCATGGGTCGCAGTCTGGGGGTGGATGTCTTTGAAGGCAGCTATATTGACGCGATGCTTGGCGGCTATCTTCATCGGGAATGCAAATCCAAAAGCAGATCATCGGACAAAAAATGTGCCGTTTGCCAATGGGCGCCGCGCGAAGCCCGCAATAACGGATGCGATTTCCATTTCCGTGCAGGCAAACTGCTTTCAGACATTTAAACCACAAGGCTTTAAGGGTTTTATGGCGTTTGACAACACTGGCGCGCTTTCATAAAGTGCGCGTGTTGATCAATTATGGTCAACGTTTGTCGTTGAAACACGGCGCTTATTCTCAGGGCAGGGTGAAAATCCCGACCGGCGGTAAACCAGTTCTGGTAAGCCCGCGAGCGCCCACAGGTCGCAAGACTTGTGGGGTCAGCAGATCCGGTGAGATTCCGGAGCCGACGGTAACAGTCCGGATGGGAGAGGATAAAGCGTGACGGTCGTGACAGGAACGCCTTGGCGTGACTGGTATGCCGTCTGCCTGCGACCGCATTGTGACATTTGTTGCAAAGCGGGCCTTTCTTTGTTGCCCTGGTTCGTAAGCCCCATCCGTAGAGGACGGTTATGAATCAGAGTATTGAAAAACAATCCGATCTTTCGATCTTTGGCGATCCGCATGCGCGCATGGAACGTGCGCTTGATGATCTGCGCCAGGGAAAAGGTGTTCTGGTTGTTGACGATGAAGATCGCGAAAATGAAGGCGATCTGATCTTTTCAGCAGAAAATCTGACCAATGAACAAATGGCGATGCTCATCCGCGATTGCAGCGGTATCGTCTGCCTGTGCCTGACCGACGAGAAGGCAACTGAACTTGAATTGCCGCCCATGGTTGCTGACAACACATCCAGCATGGGGACCGGCTTTACCGTCACCATCGAAGCCAAAGTCGGCGTCACAACCGGTGTATCTGCCGCGGACCGCGTCACCACGGTAAAAACCGCGATCGCCGATGACACCAAACCGAGTGATCTAGCACGTCCGGGCCATGTCTTCCCGCTGCGTGCCCGTCCGGGCGGTGTTCTGGAACGTCGCGGACATACCGAAGGTACGGTTGATCTGATGCGTCTGGCAGGGTTCAAACCGGCTGGTGTGCTGTGTGAAGTAACCAATCCGGATGGCACAATGGCGCGGCTGCCGGAACTGATCGAATACGCCAAGATCCATGATATGGTCGTGATCAGCATCGAAGATATCGTCGCGTATCGCATGGCGATGAAGCAGGCGGCTGAATAAAGCCAATCTGTTGCCATTGATAAAAGAAAAGGGCCGCATCCTGATAAATGCGGCCCTTTTGCTGTTTTGGTGATCGAACGCGATCAATCGTCAATCATGCACCAGACCGGTGTGTGATCAGATGCCTTTTCCTTGCCGCGTGGTTCCCGGTCGATATCCGATGCGCTCAGACGGTCTGCCGCCGCCGGGGTCAGAAGGAGGTGGTCAATGCGAAGACCGTTATCCTTGTTCCATGCGCCGGCGCGATAGTCCCACCAGCTATATTGATGACCTTTCGGGTTGAAGGTACGGAACGCGTCGGTGAAGCCCATATTCATCATGGTGCGCAGACGTTTGCGTTCAACCGTTGTGCACAGCACCGTTTCGCGCAGTTTCATCGGGTCATAAACGTCCATGTCGTCAGGCGCGATGTTGTAATCTCCGCCCATGACCGCAGCGTCACCACTGGCACGAATTTTCTCAAACCGGGTGATCAGGCGATCCAGGAAGTTCAGTTTGTAATCAAACTTTTCGTCGCCAACGGCCGTTCCCATTGGAACATAGATCGATGCAACCCGGACCGGACGATTGGATCCGACGGTTGCCTCGATATAGCGGGCCTGTTCGTCATCATCATTGCCGGGCAGGCCGCGTTCGACATCTTCGATCGGGAATTTGGAAAGGATCGCAACGCCGTTGTAGGTCTTTTGACCATGAATGGCGATGTTGTAGCCAAGGTCCTCGATCTCCATCGCTGGAAACGCATCATCAACCGTCTTGGTTTCCTGTAACAGGACCACATCGGGTTTCCCGTCCTGCAGCCAGTCAAGAATGTTTGGCAGGCGTGCCTTGATCGAGTTGACATTCCAGGTGGCGATTTTCATTCGGGCCTCGGTTTTTTGGGTGTTTGGTCAAACAAAACGGGGTTCGCCAATAACGAACCCCGTTTTATAAATCGGTTTGTCGATCCGGATCAAATCGAGAAACTTGATCCGCAGCCACATGAAGAGGTGGCATTCGGATTGTTTACGCGAAAAGCAGAGCCAACCAGCTCACGCACGAAATCAATCTCTGCACCACCGAGAAGATCCAGCGATACTTCATCGATCACCATTTTCGCACCGTGGTTTTCAAAGATGCGATCTTCGTCAGTGGTGTCTGAATCGAGCGAGAACTCATACTGGAACCCACTGCAACCGCCGCCAGACACCTGCAAACGCAGCATGGTGTTCGCAGCACCTTCGCTGGCAATCAGTTCCTGAATGCGTTTTGCAGCACTTTCAGTCATTTGAACTTGCCGAGAAGAATCGGTCATTCAACACTCCTTGGTCTTGTCCTGCCGGGGCAGGTGTGTTTGCGATCCTTGATCACATCATAGCATGATCCGAACGCAGTATTTGAGTCAGTATTTAGCGCGCATGGCTGAAATGTCAAAACCTGTAATCACTCCAAACAAGGGTGACTTGCGTTTTGAGGTGAAATGGCTCAAAACAAGCGCCAGTCAATTGGCCGGTCCGGTCAGAACCAGAAATTACAAAGTTCCAAGTCATGAATGTTTTCAGCCTGTTGAAAAGCGACATCGAGAACCAGATTCTCGCTCTTGAAAAAGACGGTGTTCTCCCTGCGGGAACCGACACTTCGCGTGTCACGGTGGAGCCGCCGCGCGATGCATCTCATGGGGATGCCGCAACAAATGCGGCGATGTTGCTTTCAAAGGCTGCTGGCATGAAGCCGCGTGATCTGGCGGAAAAGCTGGCTGAAAAACTGCGTGGTCTTGATCACATCGAAGAAGTCGAAATTGCTGGTCCGGGTTTCATCAATCTGCGGATGGCTGAGCGGTTCTGGCTCTCACAGATCAGCCAGATCCTTGAAGTCGGCACTGCCTACGGCAATAGCGACCTTGGTAAAGGCGAAAAGATCAACGTCGAATATGTTTCGGCAAACCCGACCGGCCCGATGCATGTTGGCCATTGCCGTGGTGCGGTTGTTGGTGACGTGCTTGCCAACTTGCTTGCAAAGGCGGGCTTCGCCGTTACCAAGGAATATTACACCAATGATGCCGGTGCGCAGGTAGATGTCCTCGCACGGTCGCTTCATTTGCGCTATCGCGAAGCCCTTGGCGAAGAGATCAGTGAAATTCCGCAAGGCCTGTATCCGGGGGATTATCTTGTCGCGCCGGGCAAAAAGCTGGCGGAACGCGATGGCGACAAGTGGCAGAATGCCCCGGAAGATGAATGGCTTGAAGAGTTTCGTGCTTTCGCCATCGTCGAGATGATGGCCCTGATCAAGGAAGACCTTCGTCTTCTTGGTGTTTCCCACGATGTCTTCACATCCGAAGACGGCTTGGTGAAGGCGGGCAAGGTCCAGTCGGCATTTGAACATCTTGAGAAAAAAGGCGACATCTATGTCGGCGTTCTGGAGCCGCCAAAAGGCAAGAAGCCTGATGACTGGGAACCGCGCCCGCAAACCTTGTTCCGTGCAACAGAATTTGGCGATGACGTCGACAGGCCTTTGAAGAAGTCCGATGGCAGCTGGACCTATTTTGCGTCCGACATCGCCTATCACTTTGATAAGTACGAACGCGGCTTTAACCTGATGATCGACATCTTTGGCGCCGACCATGGCGGCTATGTCAAACGCATGAAGGCCGCCACCAAGGCGATCACGCACGGCGAGGGCGACCTTGATGTCAAGCTTTGCCAACTGGTCAGCCTGTTTGACAATGGCGAACCGGTCAAGATGTCGAAACGTGCCGGAACGTTCGTGACCCTGCGTGACGTGGTTGAGCGCGTTGGCAAGGATGTCGTGCGTTTCATCATGCTGACTCGTAAAAATGATGCGGCACTTGAATTCGATTTCGCCAAGGTGACCGAACAGTCCAAGGACAACCCGGTTTTCTATGTTCAGTATGCGCATGCACGTGTGAATTCGGTCTTCCGTCAGGCGGCTGAAGCCTTCCCGGGACAGGACCTGTCGGAGAAGACGCTGGCGACCGCGGACCTGTCACTGCTGAGTTCGGAAGATGAAAAGCTTCTGGTGCGCCGCATGGCTGAATGGCCGCGGATTATCGAACAGGCGGCCGTTGCCCATGAACCGCATCGCATTGCCTTTTTCCTGACAGAAATTGCCGCAGAATTCCATGCATTGTGGAACAAGGGACGTGACAACACAGCACTGCGCTTCATCATTGCCGATGATTTGCCTGCGACTCTGGCACGTCTTGCGATGATCCGTGCCGTTGCCACGGTCATTGCGTCCGGTCTTGAGGTTGTGGGCGTTAAGCCTGTCGAGGAGATGTAAGAGATGAGCGAAGAACACGGTGCCGACCTTCATGCAGAGCGTGCAGATCATTACGGATCAGAAAAGCCCGCCAGCAAGAGCATGATCAAAGGGCTGGCAACCGTGTTTCTTGGCGTTGTCGTGGTTGGTGGCGCGCTGGGCGGGGCAGGTTACTGGTTTTACAATCAGGGCCAACCCATTCAGGACGATGGCAATTTGCCGATCCTGCTTCCTGATCCGTCACCGATCAAAATTCGCCCGGAAGATCCGGGGGGAATGGAAGTTCCCCACCGTGAAACGACAGTCTACGACCAGCTAAGCGACGTTGATCCGGATGCAAATGTCGTGTTGCAGGAACTCCCCGATATGCCGCGCGCACCGGAAGTCTCGGCAACGCCCAAGGCAACCCAGCCAAATCCAACGGCCCAGGCACCGGCAGGTGCGGGCGCAACAGAAGCAGCGGATGCACGGCAAAACGCCGAATCTGACGGCAATGCAGAGCCTGTGGTTAAAGCACCGGAAATTGCAGCCCCCGAATTGACTGACGCCGAGAAGGCAGTTGCCGCCGCGGAAAACCGCACGGCTGAAGCCCCGGCCAAGGAGAAAGCATCAACAGAACCGGCACCAGCACCGCAGACAACGGCCGCGGCTCTTGCGTCTGGTGCGTTCCGTGTGCAGTTGGCTTCGGTCCGCGAAGAAAGCGGCGCGACTGCGGAATGGAAGCGGTTGTCTTCGAAAAACAAAGACTTGCTTGGCAATCTTGAGATGTTTGTGCAACGTATTGAGATCGAAGGCAAAGGTGTCTTCTATCGGTTGCAGGCTGGTCCCCTTGGTGACGCCGGGGCTGCCGAAAAGCTTTGTACGGATTTGAAAGAACGCAATGTGGGGTGCCTCATTGTCCGGCCTTGAAGTCAAAAAGCCACGTGCCTGCATTCTTGGGGTTTCGGGAACGGAACTCAGCAATTGGGAAAAGGGCTTCTTGCGTGAAGCCGATCCGTTCGGGTTTATCCTGTTTGCGCGCAACATCGAAAATCGTGATCAGGTCCGTGCCCTGACCAACGCACTGCGCGAAATCGTTGGCAATACCAACGTACCGATTCTTGTCGATCAGGAAGGCGGCCGCGTCATGCGATTGAAACCGCCACATTGGCGCAGAATTGCGCCGGCCGGTGTATTTGGTGATCTGTTTGATCGCAATCCGGATGATGCACGCGAGGCGGCCTATACCAGTGCGCGGCTGATGGCGATGGACCTGCGCGAAGCAGGGTTTAATACAACCTGCGCCCCCGTTCTTGATCTTCGTCTGCCCGGTATGAGTGACGTGATCGGTGACCGGTCATACGGGGCAGAGGTCGGCAAGGTTGTGATGCTGGCCAGTGCCGCGGCCGCAGGCCTTCTGGATGGCGGTGTTGCACCGATCATCAAGCATATCCCGGGACATGGCCGAGCGACGGTAGACAGTCACAAGGACCTGCCGATTGTCACCGTATCGCATGAGACACTGTCCGAGTTCGATTTTGCGCCCTTTGCGCACATGAAGGACGTGCTGGCGGCAATGTCCGCCCACCTGCTGTTTACCGCCATTGATGATCAACGCCCCGGCACAGTCTCCACAACTGTTATTCAGGACATTATTCGCGGCGAGATCGGCTTTGAGAACCTGCTGATCAGTGACGATCTGTCTATGGAGGCGCTGGGTGGGTCCATCGCCAGCCGGACGCATGAATGTCTGCGTGCCGGGTGTGATATTGCCCTTCACTGCAATGGTAAACGCACCGAGATGGAAGAGGTGGTCTCAATGGCACCGCTTTTGACCGGTACGTCCTTGCAGCGCGCGCAGAGCTTTACCAATCAAATAGCCACCTTCAAAAACGACGCGCCAAGCAGCACCCAGATTACCGATTGGCAGGCCCGGCTTGCCGATCTTCTGGCGCCGGTTTGGTCCGCAGGAGATGATCAGAAGTGAATGATACCATTGACCTGATCGTTTCGGCGACGACTTGGATCATTCCGGTTTTGCTGGCCGTTACGTTGCACGAGGCAGCACACGGTTTTGCTGCCAAGCTGTTTGGTGATGATACGGCCCAACGCATGGGGCGGCTAAGCCTTAACCCGATCCGCCATATTGATCCGGTTGGCACCATCCTGATCCCGGGTTTGCTTTTGATAACAGCCGCACCGTTCCTGTTTGGCTATGCCAAGCCGGTGCCCGTGGCGTTTCATCGCCTGCATCCGCAGCGTTTGGGCGTGATTGGTGTTGCGATTGCTGGTCCGGCGACCAACGTGGCACTCGCCATTGTATCAATCCTGCTTCTGGTATGGCTGCCAAGCTTCTCGCCGGCGGTCAACGACTGGCTTGCGACCATGCTCAATCAGTCACTTTGGCTGAATTGCATTCTGGCGGTGTTTAACATGTTGCCGATCCCGCCGCTTGACGGTGGCCGGGTTCTGACCGCAATTTCACCGATGCCGATTGCACGGGTCTTGGCGCGTATGGAAAAAACCGGCATGATCATATTGATCGGATTGGTCTTTCTGTTGCCCTATGTCACGACGCAACTTGGTATAGACCTGCCGGTGTTCCAGTGGTTGGTACTTGAACCGGCCAATGCACTGGTCAGGCTTCTGGCAGATATCTTTGCCTGAACGCCGACAGACGCGGAGGATAGTCGGGGATAGATGGCAGACCAGTTCGAATTCGAAATTCCAGATGATGTGTTTGACAAGAAACCGGTCGATGAAGAACCGAGCCTTGCCGAACGCCTGATCCTTGATCTGGACGGGTTCGAGGGGCCACTTGATGTCTTGCTTGAACTGGCACGCGATCAAAAGGTCGATATCATCAAGATTTCCATTCTCGATCTTGCCGAACAATATCTTGAATTCATCAATACCGCACAAGGTCTGCGCCTTGAACTGGCGGCTGATTATCTGGTGATGGCCGCTTGGCTTGCCTACCTGAAATCGCGCCTGCTGCTTCCAAAACAGGAAAGTGACGAGGAAGAGCTCAGTGCCGAGGAAATGGCAGAACTTCTTGCCTTCCAGCTTAAGCGGCTTGAGGCGATGAAAGCGGCCGGTGAAAAACTTCTGGAACGCCCCAATTTGGGACGTGATTTCTTTGGTCGCGGCGATCCTGAGGAAGTCCGCGTTACAACGGCGTCTGTCTATGACGCATCGCTTTATGACCTGCTGAAGGCTTATGCGTGGATCATGCTGACATCGGAAAGCAAAACGCTTGAGATTGAGGCATTTGATCTTTACGCGATGGATGATGCCATTCAACGGTTGCGCGATTTGTTTGGCCGACGTGTGGTGCCGACATGGACAAGGCTGCTTGAATTCATGCCGCGCGGGCTTGGAACGCCGCTTAAGGCGCGCTCGGCACTGGCGGCACACTTTGTTGCCAGTCTTGAAATGTGCCGCGATGGTGAACTGGAAATCTCACAAGAAGAGACCTTTGGGCCGATTCTGCTGCGATCACCGCAGACTGTGCGGGAAGGGGATCTACCGCGCAATTATGACTACGACGCAGACACGTTTAAGAAATAAGTTGGGCAGGGGCACTCAATGAGCGAAGAAACGCAGCTTGAAATCGAAGGCGTCGAATCCGGTCCGGAGATTGACTTTCAACATATTCGCATTGTTGAGGCCGTTTTGTTTGCCTCTGCCGAACCGGTCAGTGAACGGGTGATCGCTGCACGCTTACCAGAAGGAACCGACGTCAGCACCATCATGCACGCGCTTGCCGAGACTTATGAGCCGCGTGGTGTGAACCTTAAGCAGATTGGAGACAAGTGGGCATTTCGCACCGCCATGGACTTGGCCGGGGACCTTCATATCGAGGTCGAAAAGGCCAAGAAACTGACGCGTGCGACACTGGAAACCCTTGCCATCATTGCCTATCACGAGCCGGTCACAAGATCCGAGATCGAGGAAATCCGCGGTGTTGCGCTGTCCAAGGGGACACTTGATATCCTGCTTGAAGCCAAATGGATCCGTCCGCGCGGGCGCAAACGGGTGCCGGGCCGCCCGGTTCTTTGGGCAACAACAGATAACTTCCTTGATCATTTTGGTCTTGAAAGCCGTGACGATCTGCCGGGTCTGGCGGATCTCAAGGCGGCAGGGCTGCTTGATAGTCGACCGGGTATGGGTCGTTATGGTGCAAGTTCGGATGATGAAGCCTTGCCTGATCTGATCGACGAT
The DNA here is from genome assembly GCF_003403095.1 of Thalassospira indica. Lineage (NCBI taxonomy): Bacteria > Pseudomonadati > Pseudomonadota > Alphaproteobacteria > Rhodospirillales > Thalassospiraceae > Thalassospira > Thalassospira indica. The sequence goes on from NZ_CP031555.1 coordinate 2,544,034, forward strand.
GGAGAGGTCACCGATTCTGTCGTTGAAGAGGCCCTGACGACCCGCAATCTCGACGATCTGGATGAAACCATCTATTCCGACAATCCGAACCTTTATGACGATGATGAACAGGTACCGGGCAGGGCGCGCCAAAGCGACCTTGAGGACCTTGGGGACGATGAAGAGGCCCCAATGAGCGATCACGATCCCGAAACCAATTGATCCATTTCTTGCATCCCACGGGCGCTGACCTTAAGTTCCACGAAAGATTTCGCAAATCATTTGCACCTGCGGGTGCCCGATCCCTGTTGTAAGAAGAGTTTTCGATGACCGACGGCCTGAAGATGTCGCATGTTTCTCACCTTTTCGGCGAGAACCGCGTTTTGCGCGATATCAGCTTTGATGTCGCCCCCGGCGAGTTGGTGTGTCTGCTCGGCCCGTCGGGGTGTGGCAAGACCACAGCACTTCGCTTGGCGGCAGGCCTTGAAAAGCTTCAGGTTGGTGCGATTTCCGTCGATGATCAGATCGTCGCCCAGCCGGGTGGCTATGTGGAGCCCGAAAAGCGCGGTGTCGGCATGGTCTTTCAGGACTACGCCCTGTTCCCGCATTTGAATGTGGCGAAGAATATCGGCTTTGGCCTGCGTCATTTCAGCGAAACCGATCGCATGAATGCAATCAAGGCTGCACTCGAACAGGTCGGCATGTCCGACTACCTAAATGCATATCCGCACGAGCTTTCTGGCGGTCAGCAGCAGCGCATCGCCTTGGCGCGCGCGCTTGCGCCGAAGCCGCGGATCATGCTGCTTGATGAACCGTTTTCCGGTCTTGATGTCGCGCGTCGTGCGGATTTGCGCGATACCACCTTGCATGTTCTTAAGGATGCCGGGATCGCCACTGTGATGGTCACCCACGATCCTCAGGAAGCCATGTATATGGCCGACCGGATCATCATCATGAATGAAGGGCAGATCATGCAGGACGGATCGCCGGAAACACTGTATTTCCGGCCTGAAAACCGTTTCGTTGCTTCGTTCTTTGGCGAGGTAAACCGTTTCCCGGGAACAGTTGTGGATGGCAAGGTTGCAACTCCGTTTGGTGATGTCGATAGCCAAAGCATCGAAAACGGCACTGAGGTGGAAGTCCTGATCAGGCCAGAAGGCCTGCATATCGGCGAAGCGCTGAACGGGCATGACGTTCTGGCCCATGTCGATGCGGTGCGTGTCCTTGGTGAAGTCAATCTGGTTCACCTGACACTTGAGGCCGGTGCGCACATTCACGCGCGTGTCCCGCGACGCTTTTCACCGATTAATCAGCCATCTGTCGCTATTACGCTTGATCCCGACATGGCCTTCGTGTTTCCTATGACCTGATGCGTCGTCGCGGACCGGGTTTCGGCCTGTTTCGACAGACAGAAAGACGCACATTAAACAGGTATTTTGCACTGCATGGTTATTAACCAACCGTCGCATTGCACAGTGGGGGGCTTTCTGCCATTATCCGGGCAAGTCGCCGGCAGGCAGAATGGATCTTTGGAGATTTAAGTTATGGGTATTGGCGTTTGGCAAATCGTTCTGATTCTTGCGATTGTCCTGATCATCTTCGGCGCAGGCAAGCTTCCGAAAGTGATGGGTGACATGGGCAAAGGCATCAAGAGCTTCAAAGCGGGCATCAACGAAAAAGAAGAAGATGCAGGCGCTTCGGCCAAGACCATCGAAAACACGACCTCTGCTTCGGTTTCATCCGAGAGCAAGGACAATGAAAAGGATTCTGTGAAATCCTGATCGTCTGTCGGATTTCCTTCAGATAGGCGTGTCATATGTTTGATATCGGCTGGACCGAAATGGCTCTTGTGGCCGTCGTCGCACTGTTTGTCGTCGGCCCCAAAGAGTTACCGCATCTGCTGTACAAATTGGCGGGCTACTGGAAAAAAGTGCGCGGTATGGCGCGTGAATTCCAGAGCGGAATTGATGACATCATCCGTGAAGCGGAACTTGATGATCTACGCAAGCAGGTCAACAGTTCGCATAGCAATCCGACCGATTTTCTGGAAAACAAAATCTCTAGCCCAAAAAGCGACGGCAAAAAGACCGAGTCCAAGCCGAAAGCAGAGAAACCGGCCGAAAAGGCTGATACCCCTGCTGCAAAACCGGCAACGACAACGGGCGCGCCCGCAGATGACAGCAAGAAAAAAGATCAGCCGGAGAGCCAGGCGTGAACATGCAATCGCATGACAAACAGATGCCGATCATGGAGCATCTGATCGAGCTGAGAAACCGCCTGACTTGGGCGGTTCTTGCTTTGTTTATTACCTTTGGTGTCTGCTATTACTTTGTCGAGGATATCTACGGTTTCCTCGTCCAGCCACTTGCAGAAATCATGGGGCCCGACAGGCGCATGATTTACACTGCCCTGACCGAAGTGTTCTTCACTTACGTCAAGGTTTCGTTCTTTGCGGCCTGTTTTGTCTCTGCACCAGTATTCCTCGGACAGTTTTGGGCGTTTGTCGCGCCGGGTCTTTATAAGAACGAACGTTCGGCATTCATGCCGTTCATCTTTGCGACGCCGATCCTGTTCCTGATGGGCGGTGCGCTGGTCTATTACCTGATCATGCCGCTGGCCTGGAAGTTCTTCCTTAGTTTCGAACAGGCGGGTGGCGCGTCAAACCTTGCGATCCAGCTTGAAGCCAAGGTGGGCGAATACCTGTCGCTGGTGATGAAGCTGATCTTTGCGTTCGGGCTGTGCTTCCAGTTGCCGGTACTTCTGACGTTGATGGCCCGTGCCGGCATCGTCACCGCGGATGGTCTTGCACGTCGCCGTAAGTACGCAATCGTCATTGCATTCGGTTTTGCCGCCGTTCTGACCCCACCGGATCTGATTTCCCAGATCGGATTGGGCATTCCGATTATCATTCTTTATGAAATCTCGATCATCATGGCGCGCATTTCCGAGCGCAAGCGTGCGAAAGCCGCCGCGGACGATGACGCGGATGAGGATGATGAGGCAGACTCAGATGATGACGACGGCGAGGTCGCAACCGGAACAGCAGTTGCAGCGACACAAGACGATGTCGACGCACAGGGTGAGGCGGCTGCATCCTATGATGACGGTCAGACTTCCTTGACCCGATCCTCTGACGATGAGGGGGATGCGCCCAAGCTGTCCGGACCGTCTAACAATGATGACGGCGAGGATGATTTCAACAACGCCCGTTGATTGAAATCCCCCGTCTAAACCGTCCGATTTGACGGGGTGGACCTTGTGTCCACCCCGTCGTATAAAGCCACAAACAGATAGACTGACAGGGTGCTCTTCGATGCACGACATTAAATGGATTCGGGACAATCCCGAGGCTTTTGACGCAGCAATGACTGCGCGCAAACAGGACGTTACCGCACAGCGTCTGATCGATATCGACGTTGAACGCCGCAAACTGATGACTGAACATCAGGAAATGCTTGCCCGCCGCAAGACGATCTCAGGTGAAATCGGCAAATTGCGCAAGAATGGCGAGAATGCCGACGACCTGATGGCCGAAATGGGCACGCTCAAGGACAAGATCAAGGAAGCCGAAGACGGTCAGGCATCCCTGAACGACCAGCTTGATCTTTTGCTGTCGTCTTTCCCGAACATTCTTGATCCCGAAGTCCCGGTTGGCGAAGACGAAAACGACAATGTCGAAGTCAATCGTTGGGGCACGCCGGGTGAGTTTGATTTCCAGCCGCTCGAACATTTCGAGATCGGCGAGAAACTTGGCATGATGGATTTCGAAACCGCAGCCAAACTGTCTGGTTCGCGGTTCGTCATTCTGCGTGGCGGTTTGGCCAAGCTTGAACGTGCGCTTGCACAGTTCATGCTGGATCTGCACACAGGCGAACATGGTTACCAGGAAACCATCACGCCGATGCTGGTCCGCGATGATGCCATGTTTGGTACCGGCCAGTTGCCGAAATTTGCCGAGGATTCGTTTAAAACCACCAATGATTACTGGCTGATCCCGACGTCAGAAGTGACCCTGACCAACCAGGTTGCCGGTGATATCATTGATCAGGCAAAACTGCCGCTGCGCTATACGGCACTGACCCAGTGCTTCCGTTCTGAAGCCGGTTCGGCAGGGCGCGATACGCGCGGCATGATCCGCCAGCACCAGTTTTCAAAGGTGGAAATGGTTTCGGTGGTCGAAGCAGAGAAATCTGACGAGGAACTGACCCGCAAGACGCGCTGTGCGGAGACGGTTCTGGAACGTCTTGGCCTGCCGTATCGCACGGTTATTCTGTGCACAGGCGATATCGGGTTCTCGGCGGCAAAAACCTATGACATCGAAGTCTGGTTGCCGGGGCAGGGCAAGTATCGCGAAATCTCGTCATGCTCGAACACGCGTGATTTCCAGGCGCGTCGCATGAATGCACGGTATCGTACTACCGGTGACAAAAAGACCCAGTTTGTTCATACCCTGAACGGGTCTGGCCTTGCCGTTGGTCGTTGCCTGATTTCCGTGATGGAAAACTATCAGCAGGCGGATGGCTCGATCCGTGTTCCTGATGCGCTCAAACCTTATATGGGCGGGTTAGAGGTAATCTCGGCGGGCTAGGACGATACCGACATGATGGATCTCACAAAAGCACGCATCCTGATCAGTAATGATGATGGCATTGACGCGCCCGGGATCAAGATATTGGAACAGCTCGCACGTGAGTTTTCCGATGATGTGTGGGTGATTGCACCGTCGATGGAACAAAGCGGGGCGGGGCATTCCCTGACCCTGCGCCGTCCATTGCGCATTCATAAACGTGATGAACGGCACTTTGCTGTGGATGGCACGCCAACCGATTGCATTCTGCTTGGCTTGCAGCAGGTCATGCGCGACAACCCGCCAGATATCGTGCTTTCAGGGATCAACCGGGGTGGCAACCTTGGTGAAGACGTGACTTACTCGGGGACGGTTGCCGCCGCCATGGAGGCAACATTGCTTAATGTGCCCGCGGTCGCGTTTTCACAGTATTTTTCTGGTGACATGATCGACTGGACGATTGCCGAGAAATACCTAAAGGATGTTCTGGCAACTTTGGTCACGACAACTTGGCCCAAAGGCGTTCTGATCAACGTCAATTTCCCGGATCACGAAGCCAATGGCGGTGCAGAGATAAAGATCTCAAGGCAAGGGCAGCGCAAGATCGGTGATCACATTGCCGAACGCCTTGATCCGCGCGGAGAGCCCTATTACTGGATCGGGGCTATTCAGTCTGAACTGCCAGAAGACAAAAAGTCTGATCTGCGCGTGATCGAGCAGGGCAATGTTTCTGTCACTCCGATCAGCCTTGATTTCACCCATTACGATACGTTTGAAAAACTGACGAAGGCCTTTCCGTGAACGAGCCGGTGATTACGCGCGAAACCGCCATAGCCAATCTGTTGCAGATCCTTCGTGATGATGGCATTCACGATGAAGCCGTGTTGTCTGCACTGTCTGACATTCCGCGTGAGATTTTTGTCGCCGATCCTTTCGTCAGCAGGGCCTGGGAAAACGTCGCATTGCCGATCAGCAAGGGCCAAACGATTTCACAGCCTTATATCGTGGCCCTGATGACACAGGCGCTTGAGCTTAATGACCGTATGAAGGTGCTGGAAGTCGGCACTGGTTCTGGTTATCAGGCAGCGATCCTGGCCAAGCTCGCCCGGCGTGTTTATACCCTTGAGCGTCACAAGCCACTCTTGCGCGAGGCAGAGGACAAGTTTCGCGAGTTGGGCCTGCACACCATTTCGACATTGCATGCCGATGGTGGACTTGGGTGGAAAGCACAGGCACCGTTTGATCGGATTATTGTCACGGCTGCAGCACAGGACGTTCCGCCGGTGCTTGTCGATCAGCTTGCAGTTGGTGGCATCATGGTCGTGCCGGTGGGGGAAGTATCCCACAAACAGCTTTTACTGCGCGTCTTGCGGACGCCCAGTGGTGTCGATGTTACCGAACTGATGCCTGTCCGGTTCGTTCCCATGCTTCCGGGCACCGAGGAATTCTGACACCTGTCAGGCCATTTAAATCCATCCTGAGCGCCCTGATGCTTACTGATTGTTAACCGCTGATCGGAGACAATCAGAAACATGATGGAAAATTGTGTCAAAAGCGCTGTATATCACGGAAAACGCCTGTTGCTTGTCTGTGCAGCAAGTGCGGCGCTTGGCGGCTGTTTGCTCAATTCCGTGCCGGTACCGGTGGTTTATGGCGATGGGGCGAGCTACAGCCCCTATAGCATGCCAAAGCTCAAGAACGGGGAACGGGTGATCACGGTCGAGCCGGGCGACACAGTTTCGCAGCTTGCCGTGCGCTATCACATGGACTTTATGCAGTTCACCCGCCGCAATGACCTTCGCGAACCGTATGTGATCTATCCGGGGCAGCGCCTTGTTTTGCCGCCGTGGACACCCAATTACGACAGCCTACCACCAGACACAGCGGTTGCGTCCAGATCGAGCACACCGACCAAGACTGTCACGATTGGCGGCAAACGTCAGGTCGTAAGCGTTCCGGCCAAAGCAACCAGTGCACCAGTCCAGACCGCGCCCCCGACGGCCACCGTAGCACGCGTTTCACCACGCAATGGCGGAAGCATTCCGACACCAGGACTGAAACCGCAGGACTATGCCGCTGCCGCCGAACGTCAGATGGCCTCCGCCCGCAGTTGGCAGACTGACAGCAAATCGACGCCAATTGCCGGGCAGGGCAGCTCTGTGCGTCAGAATGTCACCTTGGCCGATCCGTCTGCCCGTAAAGGGTTCATCTGGCCAGTTCAAGGCAAAGTTGTCCTGAAATACGGTGCTGGTACCGGTGGGCTGTTTAATGATGGTATCAATATTCAGGCCAATCGCGGCACGCCCATTCTTGCCGCCGACAACGGTGTTGTGACCTATGTCGGCAACGAGTTGCGCGGTTTTGGCAACCTGATCCTGATCAAGCATGCAGATAACTTTGTGACCGCCTATGCACACACCGAAAGCCCGCTGGTGGCCCGCGGTGATGTTGTGACGCGTGGTCAAAAGATCTCGACGGTTGGCACGACAGGGGCCGTGACCTTCCCGCAGCTTCACTTCGAAGTCCGCCAGGGTCGCAAATCATCCGACCCGATCAAGTTCCTGCCAAGCGTGATGGTATCTCGCTAACAAAAACACCCGGACAATTTGCCCGGGTGTTTTCCGTTTTTGCGCTGTTTCAGTGTTGGCTAATCGATCGATTTGCCAAGTTCGCCCGCGACTTCCTGAATAAATTGCCAGGCAACACGGCCCGAACGGCTGCCGCGTGTAACGGTCCACTCCTTGGCACGAGCATGCAGCTCTTCGGTCGGGATATCGATCCCGAATTCCTTGGCATAGCCTTCGATAATCTCGAAATAGACGTCTTGCGAGATATTGTGGAAGCCAAGCCAAAGACCGAACCTGTCCGATAGGGATACTTTTTCCTCAACCGCCTCGGACGGGTTGATCGCTGTGGAGCGTTCATTTTCAATCATGTCACGCGCCATCAGGTGGCGGCGATTAGACGTCGCATAGAAAATGACATTCTTTGGACGGCCTTCAATGCCGCCGTCAAGGACCGCCTTCAGCGACTTGTAGCTTTCATCATGCATGTCAAAGGACAAATCATCGCAGAACAAAATAGTGCGGCGCCCGCCTTCTTGTAAGATGTGCAAAAGGTCTGGCAGGGTCGGAATATCTTCACGATGAATTTCGACCAGTGCCAGTGATGCCGGGCTTTCAGCATTGATCTTGGCATGCATCGCCTTGACGATGGAGCTTTTACCGGTTCCACGCGCACCCCAAAGCAATGCGTTGTTAGCCGGCAGGCCATCGGCAAAGCGCTTGGTGTTGTTATACAGGATTTCCTTTTGCTGCCCGATACCCTGAAGAAGCCCTATGTCGACCCGGTTCACGTTCCGAACCGGTTGCAAGTAGCTTGTTCGCGCCTGCCAGACAAAGGCGTCGGCAGCGCTCAGATCGTTTTTGGCGCGCGCAGGCGGTGCCATGCGTTCAAGCGCTGTGGCAATTCGTTCGAGTGTGGGCAAAAGTTTATCGAAATCGCTACTCATCGGGGCCTCTTGGGTGTTTCTTTTTTCCGGTGACGTTTTTTGTTGGCCGGAAAGCTAGCACATTAGGATGCCAATGGAAGTGTTTGTTCTAAGGGCCTTCGTGCAACACAAGGTGAACAAAAGCACACAAGTGCCGATTTTACCGCTTTGAAACCGGTTCTCCCTTGCTTTGGCGTAACACCCCGTTATATTCCGGCAGTTGATATTTTTTGTTCTGAGGAATTAGGAGTTCCTAATGTTTATTTCGACGGCTTACGCTCAGGCCGCTGGTGGTGCAGATGGTGCTGGTGCACTGATGCAGTTTGCGCCGCTGATCCTGATTTTTGTTGTTTTCTATTTCCTGCTTATTCGTCCTCAGCAGAAAAAGCAGAAAGAGCATAAGGCAATGCTTGAGGCGATCCGTCGTGGCGACAAGATCGTCACCGCCGGTGGCCTGATTGGTACCGTTGCAAAGGTTGTTGGCGACGATGAACTGTCGGTCGAGATCGCCGAAGGTGTGAAAGTCAAAGTCGCACGTGGCATGGTTTCAACGGTTCTTTCAAAAACCGAACCGGCCAAAGGCGATGCCAAAGACGAAAAAGAAGAAAAAGCAGAAGAGAACAAGAAAGACTAATCTCTTCGTATCAAGTGAGGCGGGGCAGTTGGCTCCGCCTTCTTGCATTTTGCCGGTGGCCTGAAGCGGTACCAAATACCCGTTGTTCCAAGAACCTTGGAACCAGACCAAGGTTGACCCTGACAGATCCGGTCACAAACACATGCTTTATTTTACCAAATGGAAAGCAGCACTGGTCCTTCTGGTGTGTGCTTTGGGCGTAATCTACGCTGCGCCAAACTTCCTGCCGGCGGGCACTCTGGCGACTGAGTCCAGTTACCTGCCGGGCAAACAGATCAATCTCGGCCTCGATCTTCGTGGCGGCTCGCACATGCTGCTTGAAGTCGACACCGACAGTGTGCTGCGCGAACGTTATGACGCGCTTGCCGATGCGATCCGCACTGAACTGCGTCAAGAACAAATCCGTAACCGTCCGCGTGAAGCCACGGCCAACGGTGCCGAGATTACCATTCTGCGGGCTGATGACATTGAAAAGGCGCGAGAAATCGCGCGCACCGCGGAACCGAATACCGAACTAAGCGGCGAGGGGAACAACATCGTTGTTACCTATAACGAAGTCGCTTATCGCGAACTGATTGACCGTGCGATTGCACAGTCGCTGGAAGTTGTCCGTCGTCGTGTTGACGAACTGGGCACCACCGAACCATCCATCCAGCGCCAGGGCGAAAACCGCATCGTTGTTCAGGTGCCAGGTCTTGATGATCCGTCGCGTCTGCGTGACATCCTGGGCCGTACGGCAAAGATGAACTTCCATCTTGTGAATAACGAAAAAACGGCAGCCGACGCACGTGCGACCGGCCTCCCGCCGGGAACCATGATTCTGCCCTCAGCAGATGAAGGCGATGGTATCCGTGAATACCTGATTGATCGTCGTATCGTTGTCTCAGGTGACAACCTTGTCGACTCTCAGCCGACCTTCAGTGACGGTCGTCCGGTTGTTTCCTTCCGCTTTGATGCGGCAGGCGGTGCAAGATTTGGCGATATCACCAGCAAAAATGCCGGTCGCGGTCTTGCCATCGTTCTTGATGGTGAAGTGATTTCCGCACCGCGCATCAACGAACCGATCCTTGGCGGCAATGGTATCATTACCGGCCAGTTCAGCGTTCAGGAAGCCAACGACCTTTCCCTGCTTCTGCGTGCCGGTGCGTTGCCTGCACCGATGCAGATCCTTGAAGAACGTTCTGTTGGTCCGGGCCTTGGTCAGGATTCGGTCGAGGCCGGCGAATTTGCTGCCGTGCTTGGTCTGGTGTTTGTCATTGCCTTCATGGTGATCAGCTATGGCCGGTTTGGCGTCTATGCCGACATCGCGCTTATGATGAACCTGATCCTTGTTCTGGCGGTGATGTCTGTTCTTCAGGCGACCCTGACCCTGCCGGGGATTGCGGGTATCGTTCTGACTGTCGGTATGGCGGTTGATGCCAACGTGCTGATCTTTGAACGCATCCGCGAGGAACGCCGCAACGGCCGTACAATCATCAATGCGATTGATGCCGGTTATCGCAGTGCCATGTCGACCATTCTTGATGCCAACATCACGACCCTGATTGCAGCCCTTGTGCTGTTTAGCTTCGGGTCTGGTCCGATCAAGGGCTTTGCCGTGACACTGGCCATCGGCATTATCACCTCAATGTTCTCGGCGATCTGGCTGACCCGACTGCTCATCGCAGCATGGGTAAAACGCAGCCGCCCGACCGAGTTGGTCATTTAAGGAAGGGAACAGGGAAGATATGAAACCTTTACATCTTATCCCGGATGACGTGAATATCCCGTTCCTTAAATTCCGGAAGATATTCTATATCGCGTCTTTGCTGATGGTTCTGGCCTCGGTCGGTTTGTTCTTCACCAAGGGCCTTAACTTCGGGATCGATTTCCGGGGTGGCATTCTGGTTGAAATCAAGACCAATGGTCCGGCTGATATCAATGCGCTGCGTGACAATCTTGGCAGCCTCGGCCTTGGCGATGTTTCCATTCAGGAATTCGGCGAGCCGGATGATGTCCTGATCCAGTTGCAGCGCCAGGATGGTGATGAAGAAGCCCAGATGGCGGCCCTTGCGGCTGTCACCAACGCACTTGGCGATGACGTCACCATTCGCCGAAGCGAACTTGTCGGTCCGAAGGTCGGTGGCGAGCTTAAGGAAGCCGGATTCTATTCCGTCGTGATCTCTTTGTTCCTGATCATGGTCTATATCTGGGTTCGGTTCGAATGGCAGTTCGCTGTCGCATCGGTTGCAGCCTTGCTGCATGACGTCCTGATCACCATCGGTTTCTTTGTGATTACCGGAGTTCAGTTCGATCTGGCGACCTTGGCAGCGGTTCTGACGGTGGCCGGTTATTCGATCAACGATACGGTTGTTGTGTTTGACCGTATCCGCGAATATCTGCGCAAGTTCCGCAAGATGGAAATCCCGGATTTGCTGGACCTGTCGATCAACTCGACGCTTTCACGCACGACCATGACGTCGTTTACGACGTTGTTGGCACTCATTGCCTTGTTCGTGTTTGGCGGCGAAGCGATCCGTGGTTTCACCATGGCGTTGATATTTGGCATCGTGATCGGGACCTATTCATCGATCTGTGTCGCGTCACCGCTACTGATTGTCCTTCGCCTCAAACGTAAAATTCCCGAGGCAGAGGAAGGCCAGGAAGCTGGCGCCTGATCCACCGGGTTGGATTTATAGACATTTACACTATGGCCGGGTTTGTGAGAAAACAGACCCGGCCATTTCTTTGCGGGATTTGATCGTTTGCGGTCTTTGGTTTCCGTGCCTAGAGAGCCGATAAAAAGTCCATTAAAAACTGGCTGCAACCGATGACACCCCATATCGCATCGAACCCCGAACATCGCGCAAATCTGATCGGCAGCATCTGGATGATGGCTGCGATGGTGGCGTTTTCTTTTGAGGATGCGTTTGTTAAGGCTGTCTCGGAAACCCATGCCGTAGGTCAGGTCCTGGTTGTGTTTGGCGTCGGTGGAGCGCTGCTGTTTGCAGTTGTCGCGCGGACCAACAAACAGCGCTTGCTTAATCCTGATGTACTGTCGCGTGCGATGGGCATACGGATCATTTTTGAAGTTGTTGGCCGGTTGTTTTATGTCCTCGCATTGGCATTAACTCCGCTTTCATCGACGACCGCAATTCTTCAGGCAACGCCGATTATTGTCGTTCTTGGAGCAGCACTCCTGTTTGGCGAAAAGGTGGGTTGGAGAAGATGGACGGCAATCATCGTTGGATTGATTGGCGTTTTGATTATTTTGCGTCCGACAGCTGACAGCTTTTCTGCGTTATCCCTGCTTGCCGTGATTGGCACGATTGGCTTTGCCGGGCGTGATCTTGCCAGCCGCGCCGCGCCTGTGTCGCTAAGCACGTCGATCCTGGGTTTCTACGGCTTTGTGGCCATTATCGTGGCGGGTATCGTGTTTTCATTGTGGGATGGAAAAGCGTTCACATGGATGAATACGCAAAGTGCTTTGTATTTCGTTGGCGCAATCCTGATGGGCGCGTTTGCCTACGCCGCCTTAATGAAAGCGATGCGCAGTGGCGATGTTTCCGCAGTTACGCCATTTAGGTACACCCGCTTGTTGTTTGGTATTGCATTGGGCATGATCCTGTTTGGCGAGGAACCGGACATGCTGATGATGATCGGTTGCGGTATCGTCGTTTTATCCGGGTTGTTCATTCTTTGGCGCAGAAAAATTACCGAAGAGCACCTCGACACTCTGTGAAATCCAGACTAAGTCCAATTCAGATTAATCGAACAACCGCAAATGGGCCCAGCATGTCTCTTGAAGTAAGTACCTTGGTCGCCGAAGGCAGTAAAATGGTCACCAGCTATGGCGACGGCATTTTTCGATTTGGCGAAGAAACGGTTACGGGATCGATCCTGCTGTTTCCTGAAGCCGTCTATTCATGGAATGTCACGACAAAAGACGACATCACGCCGGACTCTTTTTCCCGGGTGATCGAAAAGGCCGATGAAATCGAGATCCTGTTGCTTGGCATGGGGACACGTCTAACACCTGTCCCGATTGAGTGGCGCCAGGCGCTTAAGCCGCACGGCATTGTCATCGAGCCAATGGATACCGGCGCTGCTTGCCGGACCTACAATGTTCTGGTGTCTGAAGCACGCCGCGTTGCAGCGGCCATGATTGCTGTCTGACGCTTACGCAAAGAACTTCTGCAGTTCATGGCGGATATCAAGCACGCTTGAAAAAAGTGCCGCCGGTCCCGGGGCCTGATCAATCGGGAAGACATCCCCACACAGAAATACGTTTTTCCACGGCGCGTGCAGTTGCTGTCGGCTGGCAGCCATTCCCGGCGTCATTTCAGGAAACGGAGCTTCTGCGTTGATGAACAAGTGGTTGGGATGCAGTGCATTGTCCGCGTTATCCGATCGCGTTTGCAAATCAAGATTAAGGTACTGGTCGCAGAGCCAAACACAACGTTGCCAGACAAGCTGTGCAAATTGATCGGCGTTCTGGGTATCTTGCAAGTGCAAGCTGCTGTTCAGGCTTACCTGAAGATGACGACGATTACAGTAGATCGCACGCACGATATCATCACTGACCAGCAGGGCTTGCGGCTCCGCAAATGGTTTGCGCATTTCAAACGTCATGCAGCGCCGATGTGCGGGTGCGGGTGAAATCCCGATATCGGGTACCGCATCGCATAATGGCTTGGGGTGCAGGGCCAGAACAACGGCATCATCAGGGTTCAGAACAATCTGACTGTCATCTTCGAACAGCAAATCGGTCGCGTAGTCCGAAGTGCTGTCGATATCGCCGAGTTTTGTTCGACTTTTGATGGTCCCACCCGCAGCAAGGAACCGTTCACGCAGGGCAGGCAGGGCAATATCGTTGAGGATAATCGGATCAATCGCCGCAAACACCGGTTCATGATGGCGCGCCAGCATCCCGCGTAACCTTGGCACCAGAACCCGTGCCAACAGGGACTTTGAACATCGATGGGCAGGCATGGAAAACAGAACTTCAGCCAGAACGGTAAGCGCATCACGATGATAGGTGCCGGGCTGATGGGCTTTGTCGTCAGAGTCAAATGCTCCCGATGAGAACGTGCTGTCGAGCCGGTTTTCTTCACTGGCAGATCGTTGTTGCCAAAGTGTCAGTGCGGTATACGCACGCGCAGCAATACTTATCCGCCTAGAAATCAGTGCCCGCGATATACCCTGATCAATCGATACAATAGCGGGTTTGCGACGCCCGCGTTTCAATCCCATCACACAATGGGCCGGTCTGATCAGTTTCGCGGGGATTTCCGGGTAGCCCGCAAAGAAGTCGGCAACCAGCCCCGACGGATCATAAAATATCTCTGGCTCTGCTGTTTTGTGGCTTTCAGGTGCTGTGTGCATGCCGCGCGTCCAGCGGCTTTCAAATGGCTCGGCTTCGTCATACAGCGTTACGTCAAAGCCGTCCTCGGCCATGCAGGTGGCAAGTGCCGAACCGGCCAGACCACCGCCGATAATGTGTAAGCTTCCGGACGCAAATGATGCCATATGCCTGAGCCAATTTAGTTGTTATACAGAGGCCAGAGAACGATGTGCTACATAGTCGTACCAAGTCAGAAGTCGTAATAACCTTAACATCAGAACAGCTTACAAGCCATGGATGAAATCACCACCGAACTGGACAACCTGAACGAAGAGGTGATCGGCCACATGAATTCGTGGGTCGATATGCTTGGCGGCGGAGAGATCGGAAGGCTTGTCAGTGCTGCTTTGGTGCTGCTTGTTTTCTTCATCTTCAAGCGCGTTCTGGTGCGTGGTGCGCTTGCTATCTTGCGTCGGATTGCACAGCAGCGCTCAGAAAGCATGATGGGTAATGTGCTTGATGCCTTTGCCTTGCCTTTGCAGGCTTTGTTCATGCTGCTTGGCGTTTATTTCGCGACCGAGGTGCTAACACTCCCCGAAGAAATTGATGCCTTTGCCGTTGAGGCTATTTCAATCGCGGCTGGTTTTTGTGTCTTTTGGGCGCTGTTTCGGGCCGTGGAGCCGTTGGGGGTATCATTAAATCGGCTGGTCGGCCGGTTTGGTGCCGGGCTTGGCGATGATCTGCGGCAATTCTTCATTCGCGGGGTAAAGACCCTGATCGTCGTTATTGGCGGCGTTATCATTCTGGAAAACTGGGGCATTGATGTTTCAGCGTTCCTGGGTGGTCTTGGTCTTGCCGGGATGGCGGTTGCGTTGGCGGCAAAGGATTCTGTTGCCAATATCTTTGGTGGCCTGACCATTTTCGCCGACAACCTGTATAAGCGCGGCGACTGGATCGAAACACCGCACTTCGAAGGAACGGTCGAGGTTGTGGGCCTGCGGGCGACCAAGGTACGGACCTTTGCCAAGGCGCTGGTTACGATGCCAAATGCCCAGATCGTTGATTCGCCTGTGATCAACTGGTCGCGCATGACACATCGTCGGATCAAGATGGTGATTGGTCTGGAATACCGAACGACCGCCAAACAAATGGAAGCGATCGTCGACAAGCTGCGCGATTTTTTGAAGAACGATGACGATGTCGCCCAGACCGATGTCGCCCAAATGGTACATTTGTCAGATTTTGGTGCCAGTTCGATCAATATTGATCTTTATTACTTCACCAAAACCACTGACTGGGTGACGTGGCGAGATATCCGCAACCGTCACATCATCGCTTTCAAGCGTATTGTCGAGGAAGAGGACGCTGCTTTCGCATTCCCGTCGCAATCGCTATATGTCGAAAGCATGCCGGAAATCATCAACAGCCAAAAAGACGATCAACGTTCAGAACGTAAGATCGGATAGGATAAATGCCCGATACGCCAAAGCTTTCCCACTGTGCCGACTATGTCAGGCGCCATGACCGGGACCGTTTCCTGTGTGCGCTGTTTGCGGCACCGGAAAAACGTGAATCTCTGTTCACCCTGTACGCTTTTAATCTGGAAGTCTCCAAAACGCGCGAGATGGTCAGTGAAGTCATGCTGGGCCATATCCGCTTGCAATGGTGGCGTGACACCCTGACCGAACTGGGCGCGGGGCAGGTGCGCAAGCACGAAGTTGTTGAGCCACTGGCTAATCTGGTGAGGGACGGGCATCTTGCGATTGCCGACCTTGAGGCGATTGTTGCCGCGCGCGAGTTTGATCTTGAAGACCGCCAACCTGCCACCCAGCAGGAACTTGATCGCTATATTGATCAAACGTCCGGGCAGATCAGTGTTCTGGCGTCAAGGCTGCTTGGGGCAGGTGGCGACGATGCAGACCATGCCGCACGGCTTGCCGGCAATGCGTATGGCCTAGTCGGCATCATGCGGGCCATAGTGTTCCATGGCCGATCAAAACGCCTTTATCTCCCCAAGGACAGGATGGAACATCACGAGGTCGCGCAAGGCGACGTTTTCGAGTTCCGTAAAAAACAGGAAATCCGCGAATTCATACGCGAACTGGCTGAATTGGCGCGCGCCCGCATTACCGAGGCCCGCAAACATCGCAGCGCGTTGCCAAAACAGGCCCACTCCGCCGCATTGCCGGTTGTTCTAGCCGACGGGTATCTGCGCAAGCTTGCCAAGGCCGGATATGATCCGTTTTCCGCCGAATTCGGTTTGGCACGCCCCGCCAGTCTGCGGTTGACCCTTAACGGGATGTTCAAGAGATATTGATCCGATATCGCTTGTCACATGACCATTGTATAAATATCTCTTAGAGTGACAACAAAGGTCAGGACAGCACTGAACTGTACGTGGTAGCGTTGGTAACCCTTTGATATCTGGCGCAAGATGCGGGCATGCCCGACATGAGGACCAAGATGGCACATTTGATGAAAAAGACCCGGAAACGGTGGTTTAGCGGCCTGATGTTTGTCGGGATGCTGTGCCTGTCTGTCATGATTGTTGCGCAGGCCCGTGCCGCAAGCATTGAACCGTTCGTCGGTTCCTATCATGGCACGACCATCGAGCATGCCGAAAACGAGCTGCAAGCACGTGACCTTGATGTGGTCATCAAGGAGACCGAACGCGGCTTTATCGTCGATTGGTCAACGGTGATACACAAACCAGACGGACGTGAAAAAACCGTTTCTCTGGATGTCGAATTTTACGCAACAGAGCGTGCGGACATCTATGGCAGCGCCATGCGTTCTGGGCTTTTCGGGAAGCGTATTCCCAATGACCCGCTGAAAGGCGAACCATTTTTCTGGGCACGGATTGTGGACAAGACCCTGACTATTCACGCGCTTTATATCAATGATGAAGGCGGGTACGAGATGCAGGTCTACAAGCGCACGCTCGACGACGACGGCAATCTTGATCTGATCTTTCGCCGGTTCCGCGACGGGGAGCAAATTCGCGATGTTACGGGCAAGCTGACACGCCAATCTGATCGCTATTGATCGCACCTGTCGGGTCGAAGAAAAAAAAGCCGCATCACTCTCGATGCGGCTTTTGATTTTTCAGGCTGCGTTCACGGTGCTGAGCCACTCATCAAACAGCGGAATGGCACGATCGCTATAAAGCTTTTTACGATCACGGCCCTTGACCCGTTTCTTGAGATCAAGATCCGGAAATAGACCGAAATTCACATTCATCGGCTGGAAAGTGCTTTCATCGGCACCGCCGGTAATGTGGTTCAATAGGGCTCCCATGGCGGTTGCAAGCGGCGGGGTCGGAATGGTTTTTCCTGCTTTTTCGGCTGCGGTAAACCGGCCAACCATCAGACCGACGGCTGCACTTTCAACATATCCTTCACAGCCTGTAATCTGACCGGCAAAGCGCAGATCAGGACGTGACTTAAGGCGCAGATTCCCATCCAAAAGTCGTGGTGAGTTCAGGAAGGTGTTGCGGTGAATGCCGCCAAGACGGGCGAATTCGGCATTTTCGAGCCCCGGAATGGTGCGGAAGACTTCGACCTGCGCGCCGTATTTCAATTTGGTCTGGAAACCGACCATATTGTAAAGCGTGCCAAGCGCGTTGTCCTGACGCAGCTGAACAATCGCGCGCGGCTTTTCTTTCGGATTATGCGGGTTGGTCAGGCCAACCGGTTTCATCGGGCCGTGACGCAGTGTTTCGCGCCCACGTTCCGCCATGACTTCGATCGGAAGGCATCCGTCGAAATAGGGGGTGTCTTTTTCCCAGTCCTTGAATTCGGTTTTTTCGCCTTCGATCAGGGCATCGATGAAGCGGTTATATTCATCTTCATACATCGGGCAGTTGATGTAATCCTTGCCATCGCCCTTGTCGTAACGCGACTGGAACCATGCCTTGTCGAAATCAATGCTGTCCTTATAGACAATCGGTGCGATCGCATCGAAGAAGGCAAGGCTTTCCTCGCCAGTTGCCTTGCGAATGGCATCGGCAAGAGCACCGGATGTCAGTGGTCCGGTCGCGATGATGGTATGTTCCCATTCTTCCGGCGGCAGTCCATCAATTTCACCGCGCTCCATCGTGATCAAAGGATGGTTTTGAAGCGCGTTTGTGACGGCCTCGGAAAAACCTTCGCGGTCAACGGCCAAAGCGCCACCGGCAGGTACCTTGTGCTGATCAGCGCACCGCATGATGATCGAACCGGCACGGCGCATTTCATCATGGATCAGGCCGACAGCATTGTATTCCTTGTCATCGGACCGGAATGAATTCGAACAGACCAGCTCAGCACATTTGTCGGTATGGTGTGCGTCGGTCGGGCGCGTTGGACGCATTTCATGCAGGATGACGGGCACACCGGCTTCTGCCAACTGCCAGGCAGCTTCACTGCCTGCCAGACCGGCGCCAATAATATGAACAGGCTTGACCGTATTCACGCGTGCGAACTCCTTGCCAGAGTGGGTTTTGATAACGTGGCACACACATAGCGGTGCAATGGGGATAATTTCAAGTCAATTGCACGCGAAGATGAGCAATCGGAATCACATCACGCTAATCAGGACGGAAATTTTCACAACACCACATCCAGCCCGTCTTAAAGGCCAGAGCCGTTCTGTCCCGATAACGTGAAGATGGCATCCCATGAGCTACCCGCATCATCCCTATGGTTACGAACCCACCCATTGTCCGGTCATTGGCCTTGTGCCACGTCGGCGGCATGTCATTGACGTGGAGTGTATTGATTTAGGGGATAAACCAGATGATGCGGAGGAGGAGGCACAGACCGAACCCAAGGAACGGCGTCTTGGTTTTCCGTTCGGCTGCATGGGCGAGGGGACGTTTGGCCCGGCCGATATCGAAGGCATGATCGAATATGTGGTCGCGACCCGGCAGGGGTGGCGGTCTTCGATGGTGATCCGGGCGTTTCTGCGTTGGTGGCGCGACAATGAGGAGGCTGACAGCAGGCAAGCCCAGGAGCGCAAGCACTCCGATGCCATCATCATGCTTCTGGCGCTTAACCAGGGTCGGGACGGTTTCGTTCAGGGATACCTAAATGATCTCAGACATGACCAGCTTGATCGGCCCAAACTGGTTCCGATGGAAAATCCCGTTGAAGCGGCCTTTAACAAAAGCCTGCGCATTGCAGCCCTTGCCCTGGCGCTTTCGCCTATTGTCCTTGTTTTTGCTGTCCTGCTGTTTGTTCAGGTCGACAATCTTATCAGCACCGGTAACGGCAAGTTATTTGGTTTCAGCTATGACCTGTTATTCGTTGTCGGCAGTTTCGGTGCCATCGGGGCGCTCACCAGTATGATGATGCGGCTTGGCAAGGATGTGCCGTGGGATGAAATGGAACCGGCCTCGGTCTTCTTCAATTTCCTGTTTCGGCCCTGCATGGGGTTCTGCTTTGCGATCCTTGTGCTTTTGGCACTACGGGCTGGCATGTTGCCGATCCCGCTGGATGAACTTCACAAGATTGATGACCTCGACCAGATCAGCCAATCAGCGTCCGCTGGCCAACAGATTTCCATCGTGCTCGTCTTCGCCTTCCTGTCCGGGTTTAGTGAACGGCTGAGCACGGCACTGGTCAAGCGGGTCGAGGACAGGGTCACGAATTCGGGCTGAGCCAAAATGAAAAAGGGCAGCGTAATGCTGCCCTTTAGCTCTACTCCAGTCCAAGGTGGCGTTTCAGATAGCGCCCCGTGTAACTGCGTTCATTGCCCATGACGTCTTCGGGTGTTCCTGCACCAACCAACTGGCCGCCGCCATCACCACCTTCGGGGCCGATATCGATGATCCAGTCGGAGGTCTTGATGACATCAAGGTTATGTTCAATCACGACAACCGTATTGCCCTGATCAACCAGGGTGTGCAGCACTTCCAGAAGTTTGCGGATATCGTGGAAATGCAGACCCGTGGTCGGCTCATCAAGGATATAGATTGTCCGACCCGTTGCCCGCTTGGACAATTCCTTGGCAAGCTTCACACGTTGGGCTTCACCACCAGACAGGGTCGTCGCCTGTTGACCAAGGTGGATATAGGAAAGTCCCACCTGTTTCAGGGTTTCCATCTTGTCGCGGATCGACGGAACAGCCTTGAAGAAGTCAGCACCTTCTTCGACTGTCATGTCAAGGACATCGGATATCGATTTGCCTTTAAACGATATTTCCAATGTCTCACGGTTGTAGCGATGACCTTTGCACTGGTCACATTCGACATAGACGTCGGGCAGGAAGTGCATTTCAATCTTGATTACACCATCGCCTTGGCATGCCTCGCAACGTCCGCCTTTAACGTTAAACGAGAAGCGACCAGGCTTGTAGCCGCGTGTTTTTGCCTCTGGCAGTTGGGCGAACCATTCACGGATTGGCGTGAAAGCGCCGGTATATGTGACCGGGTTTGAACGCGGGGTTCTGCCAATCGGGCTCTGGTCGATATCAATGATCTTGTCTATCAGCTCGACGCCCTTGATCTCGTCATGGGCACCTGGATGATGGCGGGCATTGTGCATCCGTTTCGCCAGCGCCTTATACAGCGTTTCGATGACAAGGCTTGATTTGCCGCCGCCAGAGACACCGGTCACACAGATGAACTTGCCCAGCGGGAAATCAACATCAATGCCCTGCAGGTTATTGGCCGTGGCACCCTTTATCGTGATCGCCTTGCCATTGCCCTTACGGCGTTCCTTTGGCACTGCAATCTGTTCAACCCCGACAAGGTATTTGCCCGTCAGGCTGTCCGGGTTTTGCTGAATCTGTTCGGGGGTCCCTTCGGCAACAATCCGACCACCATGAATGCCAGCACCTGGGCCCATGTCGACGACATAGTCGGCCGCACGAATGGCATCCTCGTCATGTTCAACGACAAGAACCGTGTTGCCAAGATCGCGCAGGCGTTTGAGTGTCTCAAGCAGGCGATCATTGTCGCGTTGATGCAGGCCAATGGATGGCTCATCAAGCACATACAGGACACCTGTCAGGCCGGAGCCAATTTGCGATGCCAGTCGGATACGCTGGCTTTCACCCCCGGAAAGGGTGCCTGATGTCCGCGACATTGAAAGATAATCAAGACCGACATCACGCAGAAAGCGCAGGCGATCATTGATTTCACGCAGGATACGGCGCGCGATCTCGGTTTCTTTTGCGTTCAGTTTTTCTTCAAGGGCAAGGAACCAGTCACCAGCCTTGGCAATCGAAAGTTCCGTCACCTGAGAAATGTCGCAGCCATCAACCTTAACGGCCAGCGCTTCTGGCTTCAGGCGCTTACCCGCGCAGGTCGGGCAATTTGACACCATCTGGTATTTCGACAGCTCGTCACGTGCCCACTGACTGTCGGTTTCACGCCAGCGGCGCGACATGTTGGGAATGACGCCTTCAAACGGTCGTGAGACCTTGTAGCTGCGCGACCCGTCATCGTACGTGACAGTGACTTCTTCATCGCCCGAACCATACAGGATAATGTCCTGCGCTTTCTTAGGCAGTTTTTCCCACGGCACATTGGTTTTGAAGTCAAAATGCTTGGCAACCGATTTCAGAGTCTGGAGATAGTATTTCGATGTCGTGCTGGCCCATGGGGCGACGGCACCACCTTCGAGTGTCTTGCTTTCATCGGGCACGACCAGCATAGGGTCGAATTCCATTTGGGTGCCCAATCCATCACAGGCCGGGCAGGCGCCAAACGGGTTGTTGAATGAAAACAGACGCGGTTCGATTTCTTCGATGGTGAACCCGGAAACCGGGCAGGCGAACTTTGCTGAAAATACCGTGGTGTCGCCGGTTTTGGCATCTTCGGTCAGGACAATCCCATCGGTAAGCTCGAGAGCCGTTTCAAAACTGTCCGCCAGACGGGTGGAAATACCTTCCTTGACGATCAGACGGTCAACCACGACCGAGATATCGTGTTTGAGCTTTTTGTTCAGTTCCGGTGCCTCATCGATGTCATACATTTCGCCATCGATTTTCACACGCTGGAAACCACGGGCCCGAAGTT
Organism: Thalassospira indica; assembly: GCF_003403095.1. NCBI lineage: Bacteria > Pseudomonadati > Pseudomonadota > Alphaproteobacteria > Rhodospirillales > Thalassospiraceae > Thalassospira > Thalassospira indica. Next base: position 2,566,029 of record NZ_CP031555.1, read on the forward strand.
CTCGCAATTCTTTTTTGTATTCGCCTTTGCGCCCACGCACGATCGGCGCCAGAAGGTAAAGACGCGTACCTTCTTCCATCTCCATCACGCGGTCAACCATCTGAGACACAGTCTGGCTGACAATCGGAAGACCCGTGGCAGGAGAATAGGGGATGCCAACACGTGCCCAGAGAAGACGCATATAGTCATAAATCTCGGTCACGGTGCCGACTGTCGAACGCGGGTTTTTCGAAGTTGTTTTCTGTTCAATGGAAATGGCTGGCGACAGGCCATCGATATACTCGACATCAGGCTTTTGCATCAGTTCAAGGAACTGACGCGCGTAGGCCGACAGGCTTTCGACATAGCGGCGCTGACCTTCGGCATAGATCGTATCAAAGGCCAGAGAACTTTTGCCTGATCCCGACAGACCAGTAATCACCACAAGGGAATCGCGCGGCAGTTCAACATCAATGTTCTGAAGGTTGTGTTCTTTCGCACCGCGAACCGAGATTTTCGTCAGCATGTCGGGCCTTTTGTTCCTGAATTGTTCGGAAAGTGTATAGAGGAGCCGTAAGCTATACGCAAGCGCACCCCTGACAGTTCCTGTCAGTATTTGTCAGGAGATCCGCAATTAACAACCCGATGCATGACAGAGCCACGAAAAAGCCCGCCGAACAAGACCGGCGGGCTTCATAAATCCTGTGACCGGAACGGTCAGATTTTTGATCAGGCTTAGGCTTTGGTAACCGTACGGCCGGTTGCGCCAAGGTCCTTGAAAGCTTCTTCAAGGCGTGCGGCCATCGAAAGTTCAGCTTCGCGGATCCAGACGCGCGGGTCATACTGCTTTTTGTATGGCTGATCGGTTTCCGGGTCGACCTGATACTTGAACGCACGTGCGTTGGCTTCGACATACTCGCCAACCGGGCGGGCATAGGCGAACTGGGTATCGGTATCGATATTCATCTTGAAGCAGCCATAGCTGACAGCTTCTTCGATTTTCTCTTTTTCCGAACCGGAACCGCCGTGGAACACGAAGTCGAGCGGGCGATCACCCAGACCGTGCTTCTCAGCCACGTATTTCTGACTTTCCAGAAGGATCTCCGGACGGAGCTTTACGTTGCCGGGCTTGTAAACGCCGTGCACGTTGCCGAATGCGGCCGCGACCGAGAAGTGGCCAAGCGGCGAGAGACGGCGATAAGCTTCTTCGACTTCTTCCGGGCGGGTGTAAAGACGCGGATCGATTTCCTCAACCGAGGTATCAAGCTCATGCCCGATACCGTCTTCTTCACCACCGGTGACGCCCAGTTCGATCTCAAGGCTCATCTCGATGGCGGACATCCGTTTCAGGAAGGTCTCGCAGGTCGCGAGGTTGTCTTCAACGGATTCTTCGGACAGATCCAGCATATGAGAGCTGTAAAGCGCCTTGCCGGTTTCGGCATAGGCCTTTTCGCTCCATTTCAGCATTTCATCGACCCATGGCACAAACTTGCGGTTTGCGTGGTCGGTATGCATGACAACAGCAACACCATAATGTTCGGCCAAAAGCTGTGCATGACGCGCAGCAGATACAGCGCCGAGAACACGGGCCGCAGCAGCGTCCTTGATGCCCTTGCCGGCGAAGAACTGTGCACCACCATTCGAAAGCTGAATGATAATGTCAGAACCGGCATTTGCAGCAGCCTCAAGGGCAGCGTTCATCGTGCTTGAAGACGTAATGTTGACGGCGGGAAGGGCGTAACCGTCCTGCTTGCAGGCAGAAACGAGTTCGCGATAGGCAGCACCGGTAACAACACCGGGTTTAACGGAAGGCATGTGGGTACTCCTCCTGGGGGTCAGAGTAAAAACAGATCAGCAGCAAAATCACCTGAAGACCCTGCATACAAACTGTTACAGAGCCCAATGCATCTTCGAAATGCTGTCTCAGGTCAAGGCTTTCCGTCATAGACTTTCGGAAAATATTACGTTTGCTCAGGCGTAAATCTCTTGCACGCCCTTGATCCAGCTTCGCGTCACATTGAACTGATCATCAAACAAAATCATATCGGCCTGATATCCCGGTGCCAAGCGCCCCAGAACATGACCAAGTCCCAGGAACTCCGCTGGATAAAGCGACGCCATGCGAAGCGCTTCATCAAGTCCGATTTCGGCCATTTCCATGCAATTGCGCACAGCTGAAATCATATCAAGGTCCGAACCCGCCAACGTCCCATCCGCAAGCGCGCACCGCCCATCAATTGCGATGATTTCCTCATCACCCAGCTTGAACCGTTTATCGGCGGCACCAACCGTTGGCATGGCGTCGGTGACCAACATCATCTTGCCCTTGGCTTTGGCACTTACGGCCGTTTTTATCACGGCAGGATGGACGTGAAACCCATCCGCAATCAGGCCACACCACGTACGATCATCAGAAAGGGCTGCACCAACAACGCCCGGCTCCCGATGGGTCAGGGGGCTCATGGCATTAAACAGATGCGTGAAGCCCTGCATGCCTTCATCGATTGCCGACATGATATCGTCGTAGGTGCCCGCTGTATGTCCGGCGCAAACACGAACATCGCGGGCAACGAGCTTTGCAATTACGCCTTTATCAAGCAGTTCCGGCGCAAGGGTTAATAAAGTGCAGCCGTTGCGAAGCCGGGAGACGAGTTCTATTGCATCAGTTTCCATCGGCCTGATCTGGTCAGCCGAATGTACGCCACGGCGCTTGAGATTGAGATACGGTCCCTCAAGGTGAATGCCGACGACACCGGCAACGCCGTTATCCAGTGCGTCCTGAACGGCAGCAATCGCGGCCTCCATCTTGTCACGAGAATCGGTAATCAGGGTTGGCAGCATGGATGTCGTGCCAAACCGGCGATGCGCAGCGACCATGGTTTTAATGGTCTCAATATCAGGCTCATCATTCAGCAAGACACCGCCGCCACCATTTACCTGCACATCAATCAGACCGGGGGCGAGGCTTTGACCGCTGCCATCTATTGTTTTGATACCAGTTGGTAGATCGTTATCCGCAACAATGGCGTCGATCTTGCCATCCGTGACCAGAACAGAATGCCCGGACAGGAAGCGTGTCCCGTCAAAGAGTCGGGCATTTGATATGGCAAAGTCACTCACGCCTGGGTCTCCGATTGCTGCGTATCCAAGTACGGTGGTCGCAGGATCAAACCTGCGATTATGAACGGTTTGGCATCGTAATTGGATGATTTGATGGCGGCAACGACCTTAACGAACAATTGTAAAGAAGACGTCTGCGCCGACCAATTCATCGCACAGCTGAAATATTCGAACACGAACATTCCATACAACAAGGTTAACCATGGACGCCGCAGGACGATCTTCACGGTTTGGTCGCAAAACTTTCACTTGCTTGCAACAATTGGTGTCAGCTGCATCTCTCCATTTCACGGACCTTCTGCTGCCTGATTGCCGGAACACGAGGCAAACACTGGATCTTTGATCCTTTCAAAACTGCGTCTGCGAGGAGCTTCATAGTGAACATATAGGATGTTCACTTGATCATTTATTGGCGAGTTTTGTGTCATTTCGTCGCCTATTCGCACATCAAAAGTAATTTTCTGAAAACTGTCACTTGAGCGAAATGCCCCTCAAGAACAAAACGAACGCCTAGCCGGTCGCCGAATTACGGGCGGCGTTCCGTGCCAAGTTTTCAATAGGGAGTTACTTGACCATGTTCCGCAAAACACTGATGGCTGCTGCTGCCGTGTTTGCCATTGGCAACACCGCACAGGCTGCAACCGAGATCACCTGGTGGCATGCAATGGACGGCGCACTTGGCGACGTTGTCAACCAGATCACCGAAGACTTCAACGCAAGCCAGGATGAATACAAACTCGTATCCATCAACAAGGGCGGCTACGAAGACACCATGACGGCCGGCATCGCAGCGTTCCGCGCGAAGAACCAGCCGAACATCATCCAGATCTTCGACGCAGGTGCTGCAACCATCATTAACGCCAAAGGCGCTGTTAAGCCGGTTCAGGATTTGCTTGAAGCAAACAACGTCAATTTCGACATCAATGACTACATCCCGGGTGTTCGTTACTTCTATGCCGATTCAGACGGCAAGATGATCGGCATGCCGTTCAACAGCTCGACCCCGCTTCTGTATTACAACAAAGAAGCATTGGACAAAGCCGGTGTTGACGTTCCGAAAACCTGGCAGGAATTCGAAGCTGCTGCGCCGAAGCTCAAAGAAGCTGGGTACACCGCGCTTGCGCAATCGCACAGCCCGTGGATCTTCTTCGAAAACTTCATGTCGCGTCATAACCTGCAGATGGCAACTGCCAATAACGGTTATGACAGCACCGACGTTGAAATCCTCTATAACAACGACGCGCTGAAAGATCACTGGCAGCACGTCAAGGATTGGAAAGACGCAGGTTACTACGGTTATTATGGCCGCGCATGGGGTGCGAACCAGGACGCATTCGTGCAGCAGCAGGTCGCAATGTGGATCGGTTCTTCCGGTTCATTTGGTGGCCTTCGCAAGTCCGCACAGTTTGACTTTGGCGCATCGACCCTTCCGTATTGGGAAGGTACCGGCGATGCACCGAAATCGACCTTTATCGGTGGTGCAGCACTGTTCGCATTCTCCGGTCATGATGCCGCGCAGGATGCCGGCGTTGCCGAATTCTTCAAATTCCTGACCAAGCCGGAAACCCAGTACTACTGGCACAAAGAAACCGGTTATGTCCCGATCACCAATGCGGCCTATGAGCTGGCCAAAGAAGATGGCTACTACAAAGAAAGCCCGGATGCAGAAGTCGGCATCACCCAGCTTTCTGAAGAAGGTGGTGAATGGACCAAGGGTTACCGTCTTGGCTTCTACGTTCAGATCCGCGAAGTGATCTATCGTGAAGTCGACAAGATCATGAACGGCGAAGAAACCGTTGATGCTGCCTTTGCGACCATCGAAGAAGAAGCAAACGGTCTACTGAAGCGCTTCAACGATACCTACTCGAACTAGTCTGCTTTTCGCCAAAGCGGGGCGGCCGATGATTTGGCCGCCCTGTTTTGCATTTTCTGATTTTGCTCTGAGGTTGCGTTCCCGATGAAGCGCGTACAATTTGAACACAGCGCGGTGCCATACCTGTTTATCGCACCCCAAATTCTGATTATTTCCATATTTTTCCTGTGGCCTGCGGCCCAGGCGCTTTATCAGTCGTTTTTGCTTGAAGACGCCTTTGGCATGTCTTCGCAGTTCGTCTGGTTCCGCAATTTTGAAGATGTGCTGACAAGCAGTTCGTGGACGCGATCTGCCATCTTTACCGTCCTATTTTCCGTTCTGGTCTCCGTGCTTTCGATCGCGATTTCACTGTTTCTTGCAGTACGTGCCGACGAAGTAATCCGTGGGGCAAAATCCTATAAAACGCTTCTGATGTGGGGTTATGCCATTGCGCCGCCAGTGGCGGGCCTTCTTGGCATCATGATGTTCAACCCGTTGATGGGGGACCTTTATAAGGCCTTCAACAGTTTCGGGTTTGAATTCAACCACATCGAAAACGCCAATGACGCGGCCTTCATCGTCATTCTGATCGCGGTCTGGAAACAGGTCAGTGTGAACTTTATCTTCTTCCTCTCAGGGCTCCAGGGGATTCCGAAGTCGGTTCAGGAAGCAGCGACCCTTGATTGCAAAAGTCCCGAGCGTCGCTTCTGGACCATTACATTCCCGCTTCTGGCACCGACAACCTTCTTCCTGCTGGTGATCAACCTGACTTACGCCTTTTTCGAGACGTTCGGCATTATCGATGTTTCGACCAAGGGTGCCCCGGGTGGCTCGACCGCGACCCTTGTTTACAAGGTGTATGTCGATGGCTTCCTTGGTGCGGATATGGGCGGCAGTGCTGCGCAGTCAGTCTTGCTGATGATCATGGTCAGTGTCCTGACCGTGTTCCAGTTCCGCTTCATCGAACGCAAAGTGCATTATTAAAGGGGAGAACGTCATCATGTATCAGTCCAAATGGCGTATTTTTACCAACCACACCATTCTGGTGCTTGGCTCACTTTTCATGATCCTTCCGGTTTGGATCGCCTTTGCGTCATCAACCCACACCCGCGAGTATATCTTCCAGAATGGCCTGCAATTCTTGCCAGGTGGGGAGTTCTTCACCAATTACGGCGCGATCCTGTTTGATGCAGATGCGACAAAGGGCAGGGTGACTGCGCTTGAGATGCTGTTTAACAGTATGGTGCTTGGCCTTGGCTTTGCCATCGGAAAGGTCATCATTTCGATGATGGCGGCCTATGCGATTGTCTATTTCCGCTTCAAGCTGGCTGTGCCGCTGTTCTGGATCATTTTCTCGACCCTTTTGTTGCCGCTCGAAGTGCGTATCGTTCCGTCCTATGAGGTCGTGGCGAACCTTGGCTTGCTCAACACCTATACCGGTCTGATCCTGCCGCTGATTGCGTCCGCCACTGGAACCTTCTTCTTCCGGCAGTTCTATCGGTCGGTCCCGGACGAACTTCTTGAAGCGGCAAGGCTGGACGGCGCAGGACCGATCAGGTTCTTCATCGACATTCTGGTTCCACTGTCGGTGACCATGATTGCTGCAATCTTCATCATTATGTTTGTGGTTGGTTGGAACCAGTACCTTTGGCCGCTGCTGATGACCACCGATGATCAGCTCTACACCATCGTGATCGGGATCAAGCAGGTCTACAATTCGCTCTATGAAGGCGGACAGATACCTCAGTTCCCCAAAGCATTCGCACTGACAATCATGGCATCGGTCCCGCCCGTACTGGTGGTGGTCATCTTCCAGCGCATGTTCGTCAAGGGTCTGGTTGAGACGGAAAAGTAAAACGGTCTTCCCTGATCCCTGCACTGAAAATAATTGATCCGAATACAGGATAACCAAGATGGCAACTGTTACGCTTAATCAAGCCCAGAAAACCTACCCGAATGGCTTCAAGGCCATTCACGGCATTGATCTTAAAATCGAGCATGGCGAGTTCACGGTTCTTGTCGGGCCGTCCGGCTGTGGCAAATCGACACTGCTGCGCATGATCGCCGGCCTTGAAGGGATTTCGGATGGCGAAATCATCATTGATGACAAAGTCGTCAACACGGTCGCACCCGCAGATCGCGACATCGCCATGGTGTTCCAGAACTACGCGCTTTATCCGCACATGAATAACTACGACAACATGGCCTATGGCCTTAAAAACCGTGGGTACAGTAAGGCGGAAATCGATGCCAAGGTCCGCGAAGCTGCCCGCATTCTTCAGTTGGACGATCATCTTGAGCGCAAACCGCGCCAACTATCTGGTGGTCAGCGCCAGCGCGTCGCCATGGGCCGCGCGATTGTTCGTCAACCGAAGGTCTTCCTGTTTGACGAGCCGCTTTCAAACCTAGATGCCAAATTACGTGTCGATATGCGCCTTGAAATCAAGAACCTGCAACAGCGTCTTGGCATCACGTCGGTCTATGTCACCCACGATCAAGTTGAAGCCATGACCCTTGCCGATCGTCTGATCGTCATGAATGGCGGCGTTGCGGAGCAGATCGGAACCCCGATTGATATCTACGAAAAGCCGGCCAGCCAGTTTGTCGCAGGTTTCATCGGCTCGCCGGCGATGAACTTCCTGAAGGGCAAAGTCTCTGATGACAAGAAACATGTCACGGTGGGGGACGGCGTGATGCTTGATCTTGATCATGACGTCGAGGCCGGTCGTGACGTCACGGTCGGCATTCGCCCCGAACATCTGGAACTTCTCAAAGACGGGGAAGGGCGGATTAATGCCGGTGTGCGCATGGTGGAGTCTCTTGGCGCAGAAACGCTGGCCTATCTCGATTTCGGGGCAAATGCGGACAATGTCACGTTGCGTTTGCAGGGAACGCACACATTCGGAAAAGGCGAGAAATTAAGCCTTTCGGTTCCGGCGTCGAAAATCCATCTGTTTGATATCGAAAGCGGTCAGCGCATCTGATTAAACCAGACCAGCTAACACCAAACGCCTCTGACAAATTCAGACTGTCAGAGGCGTTTTTGTTTTCGGATTGGGGCACTTTACCCTTGTCTCGCACAGGGTGAACGAGGTAGTTCCTATGCGCGAAAGTTAAGGGAGTTCGATGTGCAGACCGACCAGAAAAAGGCGCTTTACGAAGAAGCGCAAAAAGAGCTGATAAGCATCACCGAAGGCGAAACCAACGTTCCCGCCCTGATGGCGACCGTATCGTGCGTCTTATCGCAAAAGTTCGACTATTACTTCTGGACCGGCTTCTATAATGTTGATCCGGAAAAGGAAAATGAACTAGTCGTCGGGCCTTATCAGGGGACACTTGGCTGTCTTCGTATCCCGTTTGGTCGCGGTGTTTGTGGTGCAGCCGCATCAACCCGCGAAACGCAGGTGGTCGCGGACGTTCACGCTTTTCCTGGTCATATCGCATGCGACAGCCGGACCAATTCCGAGATTGTCGTGCCGGTGATCAATGCGGATGGACAGTTGATCGCCGTGCTTGACGTCGATAGTGTCGAGCACAATTCGTTCGATCAAACGGATCGCATTGCACTTGAAACTTTAATGCAGCGCATTTTTGCGCAATGATAACCCACAAGTCCCGACCAATCGGGACAGCGGACAACACAAACTTTGGAAGATAACCCATGGCTGGCAGTGTCAATAAAGTCATTCTCGTCGGGAACCTTGGTCGCGATCCTGAAATCCGGTTTACCCAGGCTGGCAAAAAGATCGCCAATTTCAGCATCGCAACCTCCGAACAGTGGCGTGACCGTCAGTCCGGTGAGCGCCGTGAGCGCACCGAATGGCATCGCATCGTTGTTTTCAACGAAGGCCTTGCTGATGTCGTTGAGCGCTTTGTAAAAAAAGGCAGCAAGCTTTATATCGAAGGCCAGCTCCGCACCCGCAAATGGCAGGGGCAGGATGGCAAAGACAACTACACCACCGAAGTTGTCCTTGAAGGCTTTAACTCCAACCTGACCATGCTTGATAACCGCGGCGAAGGCGGCGGCATGGGTGGCGGTTCATCCTCTGGTGGTGGCTATGGCGGCGGCCAGGATAGTGGTGGCGGCTACGGCGGCGGTTCTGACGCAGGCTGGGGTAATGGTGGTTCTTCCGGTGGCGGATCCGCACCGGCGGGTGCCCCGGACCTCGATGACGAGATTCCGTTCTAAGCAATCGCTTAATGATATCGATCTAAAATCCCTCCGAAACGCTGGTTGTTTTGGGGGGATTTGTTTTTGTGAATTTCTTCGTGCAACCATCCTGAAACGTCTGTCACAAAATCATCTGAAGTTGGACTACAAGACTATAACCAAGCGATAAAATCTGATTTAAGAACGAAAACTCGGCCAATCGTGAAACAAGGAAGACCTGTTGACCGGTCCAATATTTGGAACCCCGCGTGTGGGGCAAAGCTATAACGTACAGGACTGTGTCTATGCCGTGATCAAACGCGAAAACGGCGACGTTGCCGTTGCGCGCACCCCCAAGGGTATTGTTCTTCTTGGCGGCGGTGTTGAAAACGGTGAAAGTGAACAGGACGCGCTTTGTCGTGAGGCCTATGAAGAATCGGGTTATCGGGCGCGTATCATCTCGCGGCTCGGTTTTGCGTCACAGTATGTCAATAACCCGGCCAAGGATCGATACCGCCTTAAGCGCGCAACCTTTTTCCTGTGCGAATTAACTGAAAAGCTTGGTCCGCCTGTGGATCAGGATCACGAACTGGTCTGGATGCCATATAAAGAAGCCCATGAAAGCTTACTTCGGCCATTTCATCAGTGGGCACTGGAATTTGTGGGCTAGCCGCAGCATTTTTTGAATTTTTTGCCCGATCCACACGGGCAGGGATCATTTCGACCGGCTTTGACTGACGACGCGTTGCTTTGGCTCACGCCCGGAAATATCCCGTCAACATAGAACCACTTGCCATCACGACGTTCGAAATTGGATCGCTCGTGCAGTTGGTGTGATTTGCCGCTATCATCAAAATGGGCAACGAATTCAACAATGCCGGTTTGATCAAGAATACCGCCAGCAACGCATTCAATGATGTCCAATCCAGTCCAGCGCGTTGTGTCCTGCGCAATACTTTCTGCGTCAAAGCCGGAACGATTTTCTTCCGCCAGCGTTGATAATAGATAGTCCCCATTGCGCAGCACGAAGGCAGAGTAGCGTGATCGCATCAACTTTTCAGCCGTTTCGGCATTTGCCGTCCCGGAATGATACTTCCCACAGCAGACGCCGTAATCTTTCAGGCTGCCACAGGGGCATAAAGTGTCTGCTGGCAAGTTTGGCATGATGAACTCCGGTCAAATGGCATTTTGAAGTCACCATACAGCAGGGGCCATCTGCACGCCACTTTGCCAAGCCCCGGAATTTCGCCCTGAACTTTCACAGATGCGCAAATTGCCTTTGTTTCGCCGTATATCGATCCTAGCGTGAAGGATCGGCATTTCACTTACCCGACTGTTTTTGTCGGTTATAATTGCTAGGATGCTGATATTGAGTGATTAATATAACTGAAACACTGGTCAGAAGTTCTTGACGAATTTGGTCGGGTTTAGATATATTAATAAATGCGGGTGGGGGCCCAAAGGCACCGCCGGATAAACGTCCGGCCAATTGGCGGACATGTAAATTGTCGATTTGCTTCGAGTAAGGATGAGACACGATGAATGAACTTCTTATATGCGTCTACTGTCCTCTTCCATAGGTGACCTTGGAATGAGTTACGACCGGACCACGCTTCTTTTCTGACAAAACCCGGTCGTCCACGTGAATTAATTCACAACCGATAGTGTTTGCACGTCATCTAGCTTCTGACGGACTCCGTATTAAGAATAGATGCCGACATGTAAACCTCTCAGGAGGACATAGAATGAGCGCCATTAAATTACCTGCTGTTTCCCAGGAAGAGGGTTTCTCGGGCTATCTCCGTGAAGTCTGGAAATTCCCGATGCTTACGGCGGACGAAGAATACATGCTGGCCCACCGTTATCAGGACCATGATGACACCGAGGCCGCCCACAAACTTGTTACCAGTCACTTGCGCCTTGTTGCCAAGATCGCGTTTGGTTATCGCGGCTATGGCCTGCCGATGGCAGACCTTGTCGCAGAGGGCAATACCGGCCTGATGCGTGCGGTACAGAAGTTCGATCCGGAACGTGGTTTCCGCCTGTCGACCTATGCGATGTGGTGGATCCGTGCTGCGGTGACTGAATACATCCTGCAAAGCTGGTCGATGGTCAAACTCGGCACCATGGCAGCGCAGAAGAAACTGTTCTTCAGCCTGCGTAAAGCCAAGCGTCAGCTTAACATTTATGACAATGGTGAACTTTCGCCAGAGGAAGCTGATCAGGTTGCTGAAAAACTTGGTGTGACCGGCCGTGAAGCGCTTGAAATGAACCGCCGTCTTGCGGCGCGCGATTTCTCGCTCAACACGCCGATGCCGAAAGACGAGGGGATGGAATATCTTGATACCCTGTCGTCTGACGCACCAAGCCCGGAAGCACTGGTTGCTGATGCCGAAGAACGTGTTCTTCATAACGGCATGCTGAAGAACGCACTTGGCGAATTGCCTGAACGTGAACAGGAAATCATCAAGGCCCGTTTCCTCAGCGATGATCCGATCACGCTGGAAAAGCTTGGTGAACGTTTTGGCGTCAGCCGTGAGCGCGTCCGTCAGCTTGAAGCACGCGCGTTCAAGAAAATTCAGGAAAGCGTCCTGACGCAGCATTCAGCGGCGTAACAAAGCTTAAATAGACCAAATTAAAAGGCGGCATCCTAGTGGGTGCTGCCTTTTTCTAATTTCGTTGATCTTCCTCAGATTGTCAGTGGGTCATCCGGATGAGAGCACATCACGTGATTTCGCAATAACTTCAATGGTCTTGTTCCAAAGCGCGTATTTGGTCACTTCCTTGACACTGACCCACTTGGCATCAGCCGCATCACCGCCAAGCGTGATGTCGGGATTAAGCGCCACCGCGACAAAATCAATCAAAGTGTAGTGATATTCGACCTTATCGTCATCATTGGTGGAAATCATGTCCACGGCATCGACCAGGATCGGGCTTGAGATTTTGACCCCGGTTTCTTCCAGAACTTCGCGACAAACGGCATCGCGCACCGTTTCGCCCAGCTCCTGCGCGCCGCCCGGAAGGCTCCAGGTGCCGGCATGCGGTTCCTTGCCCCGCTGGATCAAAAGAACATGGTCCTTGTGCCAGACAACGGCACCAACACCGACAAGAGGACGTGGTAAAAAGGTTCGCTGATCAAGTTCAGTAATCGTCATCGTCTTCTTCCAAATCATCGTCCGGGTCAGGGACCTCATGTACGACCTTGCCGGTCATTTCTCGGGCCCGAATACCGGGTGTTCCAAGAAACTGTTCTTCTGACTCCGGATGGAGTGACATCACAAAATCTTTCGATGGCGCGTCACCGATGGCGAACTGCCGCGCGGTATCGTAGTCAGGGGCACGTACCTTGGCCGTCTTTATCCCGACAGAACCGTCATCATCGTAAATATATTCAACAATCCAGACCTGCAAAACGTCTCCACAACAATTCTGATCTGCAAATTACGGTTTGTTGGTTGCACCGCAAACTTGAATACTGCTATCACTTTAATAAGCGGGAATAACCCGGCTTTAAGTCCCAGCTTTGCCATATTCTCACGTACAATGACCAAAAGCCAAAGACTAATCTCAAGTTTCGGCTTTTGACATTTGGCTCTTCTGCACAGGTGCTCAATGAACGCCAAGCGCGACGACAACGATGATCCGGAAAACAAAGGTTCGGAGCACGTCCTCCCAAGCCCAGGTATGTTTGCCCGGATAAGAGCCTATTTCCTTACTGGTGTGCTGGTTAGCGCACCTCTTGCGATTACCTTCGGGCTTGCCTGGTGGTTTATCGAATTCGTCGACAGCAAGGTCATCCCGCTGATCCCGGCGCATTACAATCCGGAATCCTATCTGCCCGTCGGTTATCAGGAATACGGGATCCCTGGATTTGGTCTTTTGGTCATTATTGTTTTCATCACCGTGGTTGGCTGGTTCACGACCAACTTTGCCGGTCGGGCATTAATTAAGCTTTATGAACGGATTCTTGGCCGTATTCCGGCGGTACGCAGCATTTATGGCGCTGTTAAGCAGATCCTCGAAACGGTTCTGGCCAACCAGTCAAATGCTTTTCGTCAGGCGGTTCTTCTAGAATACCCACGCCGCGGGATGTGGGCGATTGGCTTTATCACCGGCGAGACCACAGGTGAGGTGCAAAACCTGACCGAAGACAAGGTCATCAACATCTTCCTGCCGACCACGCCAAACCCGACATCGGGCTTTTTGCTGTTCGTTCCGCGCCGGGATGTTGTCATCCTTGATATGACGGTCGAAGAGGCCATTAAAATGGTGATGTCAGGCGGTATCGTAACCCCGCCGGATCGTCGCCCGGCCGAACAACGCAATCATCCGCAGGTCGCCGCCAAGACCTACGAGGATGTCGATACGTTGCGTGAAAAGGAAAACGTTCCGATTCTGGTATCGCGTGACATTCCGGCACGGATGGAAACATCCAAAACTTCCGAGCCGAAATCCAAAGACGGCAAAACGCCCGAAGACGCGTGATACCATTGCCTCTAATGGCTTGAAATACTGAAAAGGGCGCATCCAGCCGGTGCGCCCTTTGTTCTTAGTTATCCTGATCGGAAATATCGAACCGCTTCGTCGCGTTCAAACAGATACAGCAACAGGCGCAACGCATCGCCGCGCGCCTTCTGCAGATCGGGGTCGCGATCGACGATCAGACGCGCATCATCGCGCGCAATCGCCAGCAAATCACCATGCAGCTCAAGATTGGCCAGCCGGTATTCCTGAAGGCCGCTTTGACGGGTGCCAAGAACCTCGCCCGCGCCGCGAAGTTTCAGATCTTCTTCGGCGATGATGAAGCCGTCTTCGGTTTCACGCATGATCTTGAGGCGCGCCTTGGAAACCTGTCCAAGCGGGCTGCCATACAGCAGCAAACAGGTCGATGCCGCATCACCACGGCCAATTCGCCCACGAAGCTGATGAAGCTGTGCAAGGCCAAAGCGTTCGGCATGTTCAATCACCATAATCGTTGCTTCGGGCACGTTAACTCCGACCTCGATCACAGTGGTTGCAACAAGGATGGATGTGTCGCCATGGGCGAACTTTTCCATCACTTCGTCCTTTTCCTTGCCCTTCATCTTGCCATGGACAAGGTCAACACGATCCTGACCAAACAGCTCTGCCAGCACCCGGTACCGTTCATCGGCAGCTTGCAGGTCAAGAACCTCGGAATCCTCGACCAGTGGACACACCCAGTAAATCTTGGTGCCACTGCGCATCGCACGCCCGATGCCGGAAATGACATCATCCACCTTGTCGATCGGCAAAACGCGCGTATCAACCGGCTTACGGCCCGGTGGTTTTTCATCCAGCCTGGAAACTTCCATATCGCCAAAGGCGGTCAGGGTCAGCGTACGTGGAATAGGTGTCGCGGTCATAACCAACACATCAACCGCCTGACCTTTGCCAGCCAGCATAAGGCGTTGGTGCACGCCAAAGCGATGCTGTTCATCGACAACCGCGAAGGCAAGATCGTGGAACATCACGTCATCCTGAAACAGGGCGTGCGTTCCGACCGCAATCTGGACGTCCCCATTGGCAAAACCTTCAAGCGCTGTTTTGCGCGACTTGCCTTTATCGCGACCGGTCAAGACGGCGCATTTGATGCCGATTTTCTCCAGAAGCGGCGAAATCGTCTCAAAATGCTGGCGGGCCAGAATCTCGGTTGGTGCCATAAGGGCGGCCTGACGTCCGCATTCGACGGCATTCAGCATCGCCATCAAGGCGACCACGGTCTTGCCCGATCCCACGTCCCCTTGCAACAAACGCAGCATGCGTCCTTCGCTTGCCATATCGTCATAGATATCGCCAAGTGCACGTTGCTGCGCACCGGTCATGGCAAAGGGCAGGTGATTGCCCAGTGCTTCACGCAGCTGCCCGTCGCCCTTGGTCACCCGCCCACCAAGCTTGCGCATCTTTGCCCGGATCAATGCCAGCGCCAACTGATTGGCCAGCAATTCATCATAAGCAAGGCGTTTGCGCGCCGGATGGTCTGGCGACAGGTCGGTTTCATCCTGCGGATTGTGAACGGTATGAAGTGCTGTTTTCAGATCGGGCCATTTATGGCGCGCGACCAAGGCCGGGTCATGCCATTCCGGCAAATCGGGCAGCGTTTCAAGCGCGCCACGCACCGCCTTGGTCAGGGTCTTGCCCGTGACACCGGCCGACATCGGATAGACCGGCTCTACCGTCTGGATTTCAGAACGTTCCGCTTCTGTGCCAATCCGGTCGGGATGGGTGATCTGATATTCACCGCGATAATGATCGATCTTGCCGGATACAATCCGTTTTTCCCCAACCGGCAAAACGTCGTTCAGGTATTTGGCCCGGGCATTGAAAAACGCCAGAACAAGTGTTCCGCTGTGCGTTTTGCAGATCACGCGATAGGGACGTCGACGATTGGGGGCCGGGTCATGACGTTCGACCCAGACATCCATGGTAACGACCGAGCCATCAATGGTGTCCGAAAGGTCTGGCGAAAACCGACGATCAATAATGCCTGATGGCAAATGCCACAGCAGATCGGCCACGTGTTCCCCACCGATCAGGCGCGCTACCAGCGGCTTTAAGCGCGGACCGATACCGGCCAGCGTGTCAATTTCAGCAAAAAGCGGGAACAGAATTTCCGGGCGCATGTCGGTTTTCGTTGAAACTTTCGATGAGAACGTTAATAGAACAGTTGTGTTTATGGCACGGGTATACAACAAAACTATCCCGCCACAACCATCAAGTCATCATTTGATACAAAATGACCTGATCACAGCATGGACCCGTAGGAGATTTTGCCGTACAAACCATGCCACAGAACAGGCTGCAGTAGCCGCCCGCGAGGCGCTGCACAGGAAGTCAGGAGATCGAACAATGACCGACACCGTATCGGACCTTGAAATGCGCCGTAAAAAGCTGCTTTTCCGTGGAAGCCACCGTGGTACCAAGGAAAACGATATCCTGATGGGGCGTTTCATGGACAAGCATCTGGCGACCTTGACAGCAGAACAGCTTGATACATTTGAAATCCTGATCAACGAAGTTCCGGACGCCGATTTTTTCAAATGGGCCACCGGCAAGGAAGCGGCACCTGCACAGTATGACACAGATGTCCTGCGCATGATCCGGGACCTGAGCAACGCCTGACAAGACATTGAACAAAATAAAAGAAATTATATCGACCAACGGTCGGAAACGGGCAGGCGGCGTGCCAGAAGGCGCGGACGCCCTGATTTTACGCGAACTTCTTGATAGTGCGGGCAAGAACAAGACTGTTCTTCACGTGGCACGCGATGACAAGCGCATGGCACAACTGGCCGAGGCATTGCAATTCTTTGCCGGTGAAATCGAAGTTCTGACACTGCCTGCATGGGATTGCCTTCCGTACGACCGCGTTTCACCGATTTCAGAAGTTACGTCGCGACGTGTTGAAACGTTGACCACCCTTGCCGACAGCACGGAATCCGCTAACGGAAATGGCCGCATTGTCCTGACAACGGCCGCGTCAGCAATGCAGCGTGTACCCACCGTTGATGTCATGCGTAAGGGCAAGCTCACCTTTAAGGCTGGTAGTGAATATGACCGCGCAGAACTGACCGCTTATTTCGAACGCATGGGCTATAACCGCGCAGAACAGGTTATGGAACCCGGCGATTACGCCGTCCGTGGTGACATCGTCGATATCTTTGCGCCGGGCATGAAAGAACCGGTGCGACTTGATTTCTTTGGTGATGAGATCGAAAGCATCCGTCGCTTTGACGTGGAAACCCAGCGCACGGTAGGCAAGGTCAAGGAAATTTCCCTTCTGCCGGTCGGCGAAGTCTATCTTGACCCCGATAGTATTTCGCGTTTTCGCAGTGGTTATCGCGAGCTTTTTGGTGCGGTGTCGCAGACCGATCCGCTTTATGAGTCCATCTCCAACGGCCTGAAATATGGCGGGATGGAACATTGGTTGCCGCTGTTCCATGATGGCCTGGATACGATCTTTGCCTATTTGCCCGAAACCATCGTCAGCCTTGATTATCAATTTGGCGAGGTCATCGAAAACCGCCTTGAGATGATCGACGACTATTATCAGGCACGTCTGAAGATCAAGGGCGGCGGATTATCAGGCGATAACGTATATAAACCCGTGCCGCCAGAAAGACTTTACCTTGATCAGGCAGAGTTTGACCGCATGTTGTCAGACCGTCCGGTTCTGGAATTCTCGCCATACTACGATGATGAGAACCCGGAACGCGGCATTTACGATCTTGGTGCGCGGGCAGGGCGTGATTTTGGCGATGTCCGCGCCCGCGCCGACGTCAATCTATATGATGAACTCCGTGATTTCATCACGACCCAACGCGGAAAACAAAATCAGGTCGTAATCGCGACCTATTCCGATGGGTCACGTGATCGGATCGTGTCATTGCTGCGCGAACATGGCGTGGGAAAAGTCGTTACTTGCGAATGCTGGGAAGATGTGACAGATGATCTGACACATGAGCATGTCGGCGTGGTCATTCTGGATATTGAACGTGGGTTCCGGCGTGAAGGCCTTTGGTTCGTTACCGAACAGGATATCCTTGGCGACCGCATGAGCCGCCCGGGTGGACGCCGTCGCAAGGCCGACAATTTCCTGCGCGAAGCTTCCGAGATATCCGAAGGTGACCTTGTCGTTCACCTCGAACACGGTATCGGGCGTTATCTCGGCCTGAAAACCGTCACGGCCGGCGGTGCACCGCACGACTGTCTGGAGCTCGAGTATGATGGCGGCGACAAACTGTTTGTCCCGGTCGAGAATATCGAGGTCCTGTCGCGCTATGGCTCGGACGAGGGCGTCTCGATCCTTGATAAGCTTGGCGGTGTCGCCTGGCAGGCCCGCAAGGCCAAGCTGCGTGAGCGCATCCGCGACATGGCAGGAAAGCTGATCAAGGTTGCCGCTGAACGTCATCTGCGCAAGGGCGCAACGCTTCAGGCCCCCGAAGGTGCCTATGACGAGTTCTGCGCAGGCTTCCCGTTTGCCGAGACCGAAGATCAGGCGCGTGCTATCCGCGATACGCTGGATGATTTGTCGGCAGGAAAGCCGATGGATCGTCTTGTCTGCGGTGATGTCGGTTTTGGCAAGACAGAGGTCGCCATGCGTGCAGCCTTTGCCGCTGTGATGTCTGGTAAACAGGTGGCTGTGGTAGCCCCGACAACCCTTTTGTGCCGTCAGCATTATCTGAACTTCAAGGAACGCTTTGAAGGTTTGCCGGTCCGGGTAGAGCAGCTTTCACGCCTTGTTACCGGCAAGAATGCGAAACTGGTCAAAGACAATATCGAAAGTGGCCATGTCGATATCGTCTGCGGCACCCATGCGATTCTGGGCAATGGCGTGCATTTCAAGGATCTTGGTCTACTGATTGTCGATGAAGAACAGCATTTCGGCGTGAAACATAAGGAACGTCTCAAGGAACTGAAGTCCGACGTCCATGTTCTGACACTGACGGCAACACCAATCCCGCGAACCTTGCAGCTGGCACTGACAGGGGTGAAGGAACTATCGATCATTGCCACACCACCGGTCGACCGTCTGGCTGTGCGGACCTATATCACGCCCTATGACCCGGTTGTCGTGCGCGAGGCCATCCTGCGCGAACGTCACCGTGGCGGCCAGATTTTCTATGTCTGCCCACGCGTCAATGAACTGGGCCGGGTTGCCAAGGAGCTCGAAGCCCTGGTGCCGGAAATCAAGTTTGATGTCGCCCATGGCCAGATGGGGGCGCGTGACCTTGAACAGGTCATGACAGATTTCACCGACCGGAAGTTTGACCTGTTGCTTGCGACCAATATCATTGAGTCGGGTATTGATGTTCCCAATGCCAACACGATGATCATACACCGGGCCGATATGTTCGGCTTGGCACAGCTTTATCAGCTGCGTGGTCGTATCGGGCGTTCCAAGCAGCGCGCCTATGCCTATCTGACATTGCCAAATGGCAAGAAGCTGACGGCAACGGCGCTTAAACGCCTTGAAGTCATGCAGACCCTTGATAGCTTGGGTGCTGGCTTTAACCTCGCCAGCCACGATCTTGATATTCGCGGGGCAGGGAACCTGCTTGGTGAAGAACAATCGGGTCACATCAAGGAAGTCGGGATCGAGCTGTATCAGCAGATGATCGAAGAAGCCGTGGCTGAGGCCAAAGGCGAGATTGATGCCTCCGAAGAAGCCAGCTTCGTCCCGCAGATCAATATCGGCATGCCGGTTCTGATCCCGGATCGCTACGTACCGGATCTTGGTGTGCGACTTGGTCTTTATCGCCGTATTTCCGAGCTTCGTTCGCGTGAAGAGGTTGACCAGTTTGCCGCGGAAATGATTGACCGGTTCGGCAAGCTGCCCAAGGAAGTCGAAAACCTTCTGGATGTTGTCACCATCAAACAATGGTGCCGGATTGCAAATGTCGAGAAACTTGATGCAGGCCCGAAAGGGGCACTCATCACGCTTCGCAATAACGAGTTCCCGAACCCAGGTGGTCTGATCGGCTTTATCCAGCAACAGGTTGGCGTTGCCCGCCTGCGCCCCGATCACAAGATTGTCTACGCGGCGGGCTGGGATGGGCCGACCGACCGGCTTGAAGGCCTGAAACGCTTGATGAAGCGACTGTCAGATATTGCAGTCAACACATAAAGATAAGGCGGGTAACCTGTTGTTATCCCGCCTTTCTTTTTCCAATATCGGC
Organism: Thalassospira indica; assembly: GCF_003403095.1. Lineage (NCBI taxonomy): Bacteria > Pseudomonadati > Pseudomonadota > Alphaproteobacteria > Rhodospirillales > Thalassospiraceae > Thalassospira > Thalassospira indica. Next base: position 2,585,830 of record NZ_CP031555.1, read on the forward strand.
CATCCATCAGAACGGAATTTCTTCCTGCCGGGCCAATCGGATCATCCGTTGCAAGATGTCTGGTTCCTGCGCCCCCGAAAGGGCATGACGGCTATTAAACAGGAAGCAAGGCACCCCGGTTACGCCCATCTGATGGGCTACACGGTTTTCCTGACCGACAAATTCCCGGTCCATATCACCGGCAAGGTATTCAAGGATTTCGGTTCTGTCTTCGCCATGCCGGACAGCAATATCAGCTAGCAGTTCCTGATCACCGATATCCTGACCTTCAAGGAAATAGGCCACAAACAGATCTTCGACCAGATCATTGCCAACCGCCGGACGTTCGGCGCAAACCTTGTAGATTAGACGATGAGAGTCCGTTGAGTCCGGTGTGACCTTGATTTGATCAAACTTAAACGGAATGCCAACGGCCGCACCAGCATCCTCAATCGCCTTGTAAACCCGTTCGGCACTCTCCGCCCCGCCAAATTTGGCCGAAAGATAGAGTTTACGGTCGATGCCGCCGGTGGGCATATCGGGATTAAGCAGGAAAGGGCGCCAGTGAATGATCAGGTTATCAAGCTTTTCGCGCGCCAAAGCCTTTTCGAGGCGTTTCTTGCCGATATAACACCACGGACAAATTGTATCTACGATCGCCTCGATCCTGATGGGCGAATTTGAAGGTTCACTTTGTCCGAACTGCCAGTTCATGTCACTTTATCCATGTAAGAAAGACGTTCCGGCAGCCAGCGGTGCAATCCCGAGATGGTCGGCAACCGTTTGCCCGATATCGGCAAAGGTTTCACGCATCCCGAGCGGACCCGGCGCAATCGCCGGTCCAAAAGCAAGGATCGGTACAAATTCGCGCGTGTGGTCATTGCCACGCCAGGTCGGATCACATCCATGATCAGCCGTAATAATCACCAGATCACCGGGTTGAAGAGCCGCACGCAATTCCGGAATTCGTTTATCAAATTCTTCAAGCGCATTGGCATATCCGGCGACATCGCGACGGTGACCGAATTCCATATCGAAGTCCACAAGGTTGGTGAACACAATGCTGTTATCCGGGGCCTCGGCAATCTCGCCCATCATGGCGTCAAACAGGGCCATATTGCCTGCTGCCTTGACCTTTTTGGCAATCCCGCGATGGGCATAGATATCGGCGATTTTACCAACCGAGATCACCTTGCCGCCTGCATCGCTAAACAGATCAAGAAGGGTCGGTTTCACCGGTGGCACCGCAAGATCACGCCGGTTTGAGGTCCGCTTGAAATCAGCGGGCGTTTCACCGACGAATGGTCGGGCAATCACGCGCCCGATGTTATATGGCTCAACCAGTTTGAAGGTGATTTCGCAGACCTCATACAGGCGTTCCAGACCGAAATGATCTTCGTGGGCGGCGATCTGAAACACGCTGTCGGCCGAGGTGTAGCAAATCGGTTTTCCGGTTTTGATATGCTCTTCGCCAAGCTCTGCGATGATGGTCGTGCCCGATGCATGGCAGTTGCCAAGAATGCCCGGCAGCTTGGCCTGTTCGATCAGGGCATCGCTCAGTTCCGCCGGAAAGGTCGGGACGGTCAGGGGAAAATAACCCCAATCGAAATCCACCGGCACACCGGCAATTTCCCAATGGCCGCTTGGCGTATCCTTGCCGCGTGATAGTTCCTTGGCATGGCCAAATGCGCCGATCATTGCACCACCATGATCAAGCCCGGGCGGGACACGACCAGTCGCATCCTTGGCGGCCTCGCCAAGACCAAGTGCGACCATGTTCGGAACATTCAGGGGACCACTGCGCTTGTCGCTATCGGCAAGGCCTTTGGCACATTGTTCTGCGATATGGCCAAGGGTATCAGAGCCCTGATCACCGAATTTTGCCGCGTCCGGTGCCGAACCGATCCCGAAGCTGTCCGCCACGATAATGATGGCACGTGCCATTGATGTCTTCCTTCAAACCTTACCCGGGCAATGCGATGCCCAGCAGATAGTCATAAATTCTAGTAGTTGCCAGTCGCAGCCGGTGCATCACCCGGTTTCCTGCCACAGGTTTCAAGCAACGCGGTCAAAACGCCACTTGCCCCGAAACGGAAGGTTTCCGGTTTTGCCCAGGATTCGCCCATAATGTGATCGGCAATCGCCAGATAAAGTGCGGCGTCCTCGGTTGATTTAACTCCGCCGGATGCCTTAAAGCCAGCACCCAAACCATCCTCGTCACGGGCATCACGAATGGCCGTAAGCATTGCAACCGCGGCTTCGGGCGTTGCGCCGACAGATACCTTGCCGGTCGATGTCTTCACGAAATTCGCCCCATGCTTGATGGTAAGCCGGGCGGCGTCGTAAAGTTTGCCAAGATCATCAAACTCGCCGCTTTCAAGGATCACCTTCATGGTGGTCATGGTTCCGCAGGCCGTGCGCGTCGCATCGACAACATCCGTTGCAGTCGCAACATCGCCATCAAGAAACGCCTTGTAGGGGAAGACAAGATCGATCTCGTCCGCGCCCTTGGAAACGCAATTTGCGGTCTCGTCGGCGACACGCTGGGCATTGGTGCCGCCTTCGGGGAAGTTCACCACGGTTGCGGTTTTCACACCTGACTGGCCCAGTGCCCGCCACGAGGTTTCAATAAACGGGGCATAGACGCAAACAGCTGCTGTGTTTCCCTCTGGCGTTTGCGCGCGTTTGCACAGGGCTTCGATGACCTGTTCATTGTCATCGTCATTCAGGCTGGTCAAATCCAGAACAGAAATCGCGCGGCGCGCCGTCTCGGGGTCTGCCACGGCCTTGTTCTTGGCAGCTGAAATGACTTCTGAAACAGTTTTCGGATCGAACATCAAACATTCCTTGCAACGCGCACTGCGCGGTTCGTCAATATCGGCAAAATCGGTGACCATCTGGCCCGAATGAGAAAGACGGATCAACGACGGCCTGAAGGGTATCCAACCTTCATTCGGCAATCAATCGATCCGTCTCAAAATACAGTTTCAATCAGAACGCGGAAACGTCAAAGGCGCGCTATTTCGACAGCAGAAGCTGACCTTCACGTCCTTCAAGCGGTTTTTCACCCGCGACCGAGCACAGATATCCGCCCGGAACGACAAGCCGAATACCAATACGGGAATACAGCACCCCGTCGGTTCGGCTGGTGAACGGGGTTTTTTCGCCGGTTTCACAATCAAGAACATAGCCAAGCTCCTGACCGGCTTTGACTTTTGCGCCAGCATCAACCGCGAAAACAACCATGCCACCATGTGACGCCATCACGCGATCCACACCGGCAAGCGGGGTGGCATCACATTTGGCGTCCGGCAGGGGGCCCGGGTCGCCGACAATCAGGCCACGGCGCTGCAGGAACTTGAACAGATTGGCGGCGTCTGCGATTGCGTAATCGTCATAAACATCGCGATCACCGCGCAGCTCGATCGTGGTTGCCAGTGTCGCCATCGGGATCGGGAATTTGTCGCCATAGGCACGGCGAAGTTCGACCCAGGGGCGGCTGAATGCCTCGTCAAACGGGTTGTCACCACTGATTTCTGCAATCAGGCTGCATTCTGATCCGATCTGTGCCGAGAGATCCGCGGCATCCGGCCAGTTATGGTCGCTGATGTAAAGATGCATCGGCGCTTCCCAGTCGCAATGCAGATCCATGACGTAATCGGCATCAATCGCAAGCTCCGCCAGCGTCAGACGCAAATCCTGCAGATCTGTCAGCGGGCTGACATCCTTGCGGTGTTCCTTGATCAGGCGGCGCAACTCGGTCCGGATTAATGCAACGTTGGCCTCGGCATCCTGACCCAGTTTGCCGTCAACGGCATCAATAAGTGCTGCACTCAGATCCGGGTAGTGACGGTTAAAGTTCTGACCACTACGCATTTCGAACCGTCCGAGCGGCTTCATATCGACATACTGGGTAAAACCGATCGGATTGGCGAAGGGAACAACAACGATTTCGCCGGTGATGTCGCCCTTGGCGTCGGCTTCCTTCAGAAGTGCCTCAAGATGGTGCAGCGTAATGACGCCGGGCAATTCATCAGCATGCAAGGCAGCCTGAAAATAGGCCTTTGGACCTTGGCCCGGTTTGCCAAAGCGACGCACGGTCAAAGCGCGCGAGGTGCCCATTTGCGGGCGGACGAGTTCAATGCGTTCTTCTTGCATTTCGATATCCTGAAAGGTGGTGGCGTGGGGCAAATCAACCCGGCCGGATCAAGGCACCTTCGACGCCATGCCGACAGGTACCTATCTCCGAATACCGGGTTTGATCGGGTATTTTTTAGGCCGAGGTTGCTGCTTTTGCTCTGTCTGTTTTGGGTTCGTTGCGCTGCTCACTGCGACGCAGATAGCGTTCGATCCCCTTGAAACCAAAAGTCAGCGAGTAAACGATAATCAAATAGATCACACCGGCCGATATAAACGCCTCATAGGGAAGGGCGGTGCGGGCGACAATCTTACGGGCAGCACCGGTCAGTTCCATCATCGTCACGGTCGATGCCAGCGACGTTGCCTTGAGGGTAAAGATCACATCGTTGGTGTAGGCAGGCCAGATCATCTGCCACATCCGGGGAAAGATAATGCGCCGATAGGTAATCCACGGCGACATGCCGCATGCACGGGCGGCTTCAAGTTCACCATTGGGCACATTCTGGATGCCGCCGCGCATGATTTCGGCAACATAGGCCGCCGTGTTCAGAACGAAGGTCAGCAGACAATACCAATACGGGTCGCGCAGATAGGTCCAGGTCCAATGATCCTGAATGCCGTCGATGTTGGCAATCAGTTGCCCGACGCCATAATACATCATGAACAACTGTCCGATCAGCGGCGTTCCACGGAACACATAGATGAAGGCAAAGGGCAGGGCCTGTATCCAGACCTTCTTCGAAACACGCGCCACAGCCAACGGAATGGCCAAAAGCGTGCCAAGCGTCACCGAAATCACCAGCAGCTCGATGGTAAGCAAAAAGCCGCGCCATAGCCAAGTGTCGTACTTGCCAAGAACGTATATGAAATCTTCAAACATCTGCTACGCCCTCGCCACACCGCGGGCAGCCCGCTTTTCAAGATAGTTGAAGACCAGCAGCGAAACCGTTGTAAATGAAAGGAACATAAGCATCGCCACCAGATAGAAGGTGAACGGTGCCTTCTCTGTTCCGGCGCCAATGGCGGCCTTTCGCATGATTTCCTCAACACCGACAACCGAAATAAGCGCGGTATCCTTGATCAGAACCTGAAAGAGGTTGTTAAGCCCGGGCAGGGCGAAACGCCAAAGTTGTGGTAGCTTGATGCGCATGAAAATCTGCATCGGTGTCATGCCACACGCTGTCGCGGCCTCGATCTGACCAACGGGGATAGATTGCATGGCGGCACGGAAAACTTCGGATGCGAATGCACCCTGAACCAGGGCCAAGGCAGCAACACCTGACCAGAATGCGGGGATATCCACGCGGGTTTCCTCGCCGGAAATCGCTTCGGCAAGGCTTTGGACAGCAATGGTGCCGCCGAAATAAATCAACAAAATAACAAGCAGTTCGGGAATGCCGCGAATAAGAACGGTATAGCTTTCCCCGATCACACGCAGTGTGCGATAGCGCGACAGCTTTGCTGAGGCGCCTAACAAACCAATAACAATCATGAATGGCAAAACGGTTAGGCAAAGCTGAACTGTGACCAGTCCCCCTTCAAGCATCTGCCAGCCGCGACCGTATAAATCAAGCATGGTATCTCCAGCTTTCCTTGATGCCGAACGTGCTTTTCACCCCTGATTAAAAGCAACACCCAACAATAAGGGAGGGGCGGCGAACAATTCGCCGCCCCGGATAGATAAGGCAGATCAATTCGGATGCAGATCGATCGCCGGGAAGTATTTCTTGTTCAGTTCTTCGTAAGAACCGTTTTCAAGCATTTCAGCCAAGGCTTTGTTGAAGATTTCCTTCAGGTCCTGATCTTCCTTGCGAATACCGATGCCGGCACCTTCGCCGAACCACTCGCTCGGTGCGAACTGGTTGGAAACGAAGCCGTAACCGTTGCCTTCTTCGGAGCTTACCCAAGCGTCAAGCGTGCCCGAGTCAGCAAGGGTCGCGTCGACACGGCCAGCGGTCAGGTCAAGCAGGGCTTCGTCCTGAGTGCCGTACATGCGGATTTCGATACCCGGGAAGTTGTCTTCAAGGAAGTTTGCGTGCGTGGTCGAACGCTGAACACCGATCACCATGCCATCAAGCGCGTCTTCGATGACTTCGCCGTCTTTATATGCGGTGATGCTCATACCGTCCTTACCAACGAACACGGCCGGAGTGTTGCTGTAATAGTCGGAGAAATCGATGGAGCGCTTGCGCTCTTCGGTGATCGACATCTGAGCGATGATCGCGTCATATTTCTTGGCCAAAAGCCCCGGAATCATGCCGTCCCAGTCCTGAGCAACGATGTCGCATTCGATCTTTGCGGTTTCGCAAAGCTTGTTAGCGAAATCAACGTCGAAACCGATGAGGTTGCCATTGTCGTCCATCATGTTGAACGGAGGATAGGCACCCTCGGTCGCAATAACGACTTTTTCCCAGGCAGCACTTGCTGCCGAAGCACTCAGTGCAATGCCAATTGCTGCGGCAGATGCAACCTTGATCCAGTTTTTCATTCATAGTCTCCCTTGTTGATTGGAATGGCGCGCAACGACGTGCTCGCATTCTTGCGGCCAGAGCCAACCAGGCCCTGGTCTGCCCAAATCAGAAATCGCGCTGAAGAAATTGCTTCATGCGTTCCGATTTTGGATTCTCGAATACATCGGTCGGATTGCCGAATTCCTCAACCCGTCCCTGATGCAAATACATCACATGACTTGATACACCGCGCGCAAAGCCCATCTCGTGGGTCACGACAAGCATCGTGCGGCCTTCTTCGGCAAGATCGGTCATAACCCTGAGAACTTCACCGACGAGTTCCGGATCAAGTGCCGATGTCGGTTCGTCAAACAGCAAGACGTCAGGTGAAATCGCAAGCGCGCGCGCAATGGCTGCACGCTGTTGCTGGCCACCAGAGACATGACCGGGATAATAGTCCCGACGTTCATACATCCCGACCTTTTTCAGCAACGCGTCTGCATTTTCGATTGCTTCTTTTCTCGGAACACCAAGCACGTGGATCGGTGCTTCGATGACATTCTCAAGAATGGTCAGGTGGCTCCAAAGATTGAAGCTTTGAAACACCATCGCAAGCTTGGTGCGAATACGCTGAAGCTGCTTCTTATCGGCGGCTTCCTGTGAGCCATCCTTGAGCCTCTTCATGCGGATCAGTTCACCTTTGACGTGAACAGCGCCAGCATTTGGCGTTTCAAGCAGGTTGATACATCTCAGAAACGTACTTTTGCCCGAACCGGACGAGCCAATAATCGAAATCACGTCCCCGGTATTGGCCGTAAGATCAATTCCTTTAAGAACTTCGTGGTCCCCAAAGCTTTTGAACATCCCTTCGACCTGTAGGGCGGGTATGTCTTTGCTCATAACGAGTTTATATTATCCCTGTTGAGAGTCTTCATTCTTCGTTCGTCTTAGCATCCGAAATCGGATGCTCCCCCACAAGACACGCCAAAGCGCCTCTCATTCCGTCAATAATTGCCTGTCCAACGAGAGCATTTCCACTGATATTTTGCAGTTTTATGAAGAAAACTGCGGTTTCAGACGGTTACACATCACCATTAACGACCGCATTGCACAAATCGTGCAGCAGTAAGGGATTTTACGCAATAAAAAACTACATGGATTTTAGGGAGAAGATGCACCCAAGACGGAATCCGACCAGAGGTTGGCAAAGACGACGGTTTCAAACCATGCAAACAAGTGACCGTTATTACCTAATCGTTGTCGCGAACAGATTTCAGGAAGCCGATAACTTCTTCCCTGAGACGCTGGGCCAGTTTTCGCAATTCCTGGGAAGACGAAAGGAGCGAGTTGGCTTCCTCACTTACCATGTTGGCGGTATCAGAGACGGCCGACACGTTTTGCGAGACTTCCTGTGTGCCCGCTGCTGCACGTTGAACGCTGTCTGCAATTTCTTGTGTCGCAGCCCCTTGTTGTTCAACCGCGGCTGCAATGGCATTGCAGAATTCGTTAATCCGCTCGATCGTTCCGGAAATAGACCTGATTTCGGAAACTGAACGGTTCGACGACCCCTGAATACCATCTACCTGAACCTGAATATCGCCAGTAGCCTTGTCTGTTTGATTGGCAAGCGATTTCACCTCACCGGCAACGACGGCAAAGCCCTTACCAGCATCACCTGCACGAGCGGCTTCTATGGTAGCGTTGAGCGCCAGAAGGTTTGTTTGCCCGGCAATATCTTGAATGAGACCGACGACCTTGCCGATCCGCTCAGCAGCCTCGGCAAGCTCTGTGACCGTTGCAGAGGTACTGTTGACGCCAGAAACTGCCTCGGTCGCAACTTCGATTGATTGCGTAACCTGTGCACCAATTTCGCGAATGGCAGCAGAGAGTTCCTCGGTTGCGGACGCCACCGCCTGCACATTTTCCGTTGTTATGTTCGCAGCGCTCGAAACAGCGGCGGCACGGGCCGTTGATTCCTCTGCATTGGCAGATAACTGAGTTGCGACCAACTGCGTTTTTTCGGCCGCGTCAGCCACTGTTTCCACTATGGAAAGAACACTCTTCTCGAAATTGTCTGCCATTTGTTCCATGGCGCGCCTGCGCGCCTCAGCCGCATGTCTGGTCGCAGCTTCATTCTCGCTCGCCAAACGATCCACTTCTGCAGCGTTGTTTTTAAACACCAGAACAGCCGCGGCCATTGCGCCAATTTCGTCCTTGAGTTCCGTTCCCGGGACATCGACATCCCTCTGACCATTGGCGAGGCGGGTCATGGCCGACGTCATACTCATAACCGGCCGCGAAACCCAAATACGCACCAGCAGCCCCATCAGGCCCATTATGGCCAGAATGGCAATGATCGCGGTAATAATCGCAGTGTAGCGAAACTCGGTAAGCGACGCATATGCGGCATCGCGATCAAGTGCAAAGCCGAGATACCAGTTTACAGAAGGCAAGCCATTGACGCGGAAAAAGGTGAACAACTGATCGCCTGAGCCATCAATGATGCTCTCCATGCCTTCCTTTACCGTTGGTGTGTCGTCAGGAAACACTTCAGGCAGGGGTTTAAGGGTGAATTCTGCACTCGGGTGGATCAGCACCGTTCCCTGATCATTAACCAGAAAGCCATATCCGATCCCGCCCAAATCGATGCTGCGAACCAGATCGCCAAGAATACCAATATCGATATCGCCGCCAACAACCCCAAGAAGGTTTGATCCATCAAAAACAGGTGTGGTTGCCGTAACAATGAGCTGACCGGTGGATGCATCGGTGTAGGGTTCGGTAAGCGTACTATCACCGACAGAAACTGCATCTGCATACCATGGGCGTTGGCGCGGGTCGTAGTCGGGCGGCAGATCATCGGGCGGATACATTGTCATCACACCGTCAGCACTGCCGAAATATGAAAAGATAAATGACTCGGCAAATGCCTCACCGCTTGCAACTTCAGAGACATTGGTGGGGGAACTGTCACGGGCAATATTGTTGGCGAGGCTCTCAACCAACAGGCGCCGGCCATCAAGCCAGTTTGAGATGCCGGCAGTGGCCAACGAACCACTCTCGGTCAATTTAGCCACAAGCGCATTCTGGATGTATGTTCGTTGCTGATAGTCGAAATAGAGGATGAATGCCGTGAACGTCGCAACAACGATCATTGCCGCAGCAAGCAATATCCGGCTACCAATATTGAGCGACATGCAGCAATCCTCCGGAAGAAGTACATTACATTAAACAAATGTGGTTGCCTGACCCGATTACAAGCACTTGGTGCCGCTAAGAGTCAGGCTTTCGAAAAACGGATCCATCAGAATGTCTTCTCATTGCGGGATGCAACTAAAGTAGCACCCGACAAGAGATCGACATCACTATGAAATCTCTTTGTTTTCGGTATTGATTAAGAACCACATTGCTATCAACTTTGAGTTTCCCCATATGAGGAAATGACTTGTGGCGAACTCTCACAAAATACCGATAAACGGAGGAAATTAATGAAACGCGCATTATTTGCAGGGATGGCGGTCGCGTTCGCGTTCGGGAGCACTGCTGCCGTAGCTCAGGATCGTTCTGACTGGCCGGAGAGCTTTACCGTCGGTACAGCTTCACAGGGCGGGACCTATTTCGCGTATGGTTCTGGCTGGGCGAACCTTGTGGCGGAAGAACTCGGCATCTCGGGTGGCGGTGAAGTCACCGGTGGCCCGATGCAGAACATGGCCCTTGTTCATACCGGTGAAGCTGCCTTTGGTATGACGACGATGGGGCCGGCCGCAGAATCGCTTGCGGGCACAAACCCGATTGCACCGGGTCTTCAGATGACCAATGCCTGTGCAATGTTCCCGATGTATCAGACACCGTTCTCGATCACGGCTCTCTCTTCCTCGGGAATTACTTCGGTTGCAGAAATTCCGGCGGGTGCCAAGATTGGCTTTGGTCCGGCAGGCTCGACCTCGGATACATATTTCCCGCGTATGCTAGAAGAACTCGGTGTTGAATTCGAACGTCGTAATGGTGGCTGGGCCGACCTTGGTGGCCAGCTGCAGGATGGTCTGCTTGACGTTATTGCGTTCGCCGCAGGCGTTCCGGTTCCGGCTGTCAGCCAGCTTGAAGTCCAGACTGACGTGAACATCATCGAATTCACCGAAGCTGAACAGAAGCAGATCATGGATGCCTTCCCGGTATCCGAGTTCGACATTGCAGCGGACACCTACACCACGCTGACCGAACCGGCACGTTCGGTTTCGATGTGGAACTTTGCCATTGCCAACTGCGAGCTTCCGGAAAGCTTTGTTTATGCCGCAACCGACGTTGTGATGTCTGACAACGAGCGGATGGTTTCAATCCACCGCGCGGCCCGTTCGACTGTTCCGGCAAACTGGGACAAAAACAAGGTCATGAAGTGGCATCCGGGTGCTGCCAAGTGGTTCAACGAGAATGGTGCGTCCATTCCCGCAGACATGATCCACTAATTTTTGTCTGTTAAACATCTTGGAGGCGGACTGTCCGGGCGGACGGTCCGCCGTCTTTCAATAATCAGCTTGCCTGTGGCCAAAAACAAACTTGCGTGAGAGCGGGGAAACAGATGACAAACAAAAGCCAGGTGGAAGACGAACACCTTATTGCCGATGGTGTTGACGAAGAGCCGGTTGAACATAATCGACGTCTTTTCGAGGGCAGTGGCCTGACCTTTATCACGATTTCCGCTGCAATCTATGCAGCCTTCCACATGCTTGCACTGAATGGTGTCTCGCTCTCGGGTATGACCGGCGGGATTGTTAATCTGCGATTTCTTCCTGATTTTCCGCTTGAAACATGGAACTTCCGTATCGTTCACGTTGCGGGCGCGCTGGCGCTTGGTTTTCTGTGGTACTCGGCCAACAGTTTCAATGACAGCCCAGGCACAGGTACACCGCTTTTGGGGTATCTGTCATATGTTCTTCTCGTGCCGGCATTCATGGCCACCGGTATGGCGTTTAGCTTCGCGCTCGACATCCAGAATGGCGTGATGTGGAACGGCATTGATGCAACAATCAAGTTCAATGAAACCTGGCTTTTCGGAACACCGCTTCTGGTGGCGACGGTCGGCGGTATTGTTTTGTCCTGGTTCCACAAAACATCGCGCGAAAAATATTCTGCACCCGACTTTGTGCTGTGCGTCTGTGCCTTCGCGGTCGCTGTTTATCTGATCACGATTTATGGCACATTGATGCGCAACTCGACGGGTACACCCTTTGCGCCAATCGGGATCTCGATCGCTGCTGTTGCTGGCACATTGCTGATCATGGAGCTGACCCGAAGGGTTGCCGGTCTGGCACTGGTGGTCATTGCGACCATCTTCCTGATCTACGTTTTCGTTGGTGAATTCCTGCCAGGTTTCCTGCAGTCGCCGTCTGTTACTTGGCAGCGTTTCTTTAGTCAGGTTTACACCGACGCAGGGATTCTCGGCCCGACGACGGCAGTTTCGTCGACCTATATCATTCTCTTCATCATTTTTGCAGCCTTCCTGCAGGCGTCCAAAGTTGGCGACTATTTCGTGAACTTTGCCTTCTCGGTCGCGGGGCGTGCCCGTGGCGGTCCGGCAAAGGTTGCGATCTTTGCTTCCGGTCTGATGGGCATGATTAACGGTACGTCTGCCGGAAACGTGGTGGCGACTGGTTCGCTCACCATTCCGCTGATGAAAAAGGTCGGCTATCACAAGAAGACCGCTGGTGCGATTGAGGCTGCGGCCTCAACCGGCGGTCAGATCATGCCGCCAATTATGGGGGCAGGTGCCTTCATCATGGCTGAGATCACCGGCATTCCATATACCGAGATCGCGATTGCAGCCGTCATTCCGGCCATCCTTTACTTCGTATCGATCTATTTCATGGTCGATTTTGAGGCCGCGAAACTTGGCATGCGCGGCATGCGCGAAGATGAATTGCCGCGCTTTGACGTTATGATCAAAAAGGTATTCCTGTTCCTTCCGATCATCATTCTGATCATTGCATTGTTCCTCGGCTATTCCGTGATCAGGGCAGGGACCCTTGCCACCGTTGCGGCTGTCGTTGTCAGTTGGTTAACGCCAAATCGCGTCGGGGCCCGGTCGGTTGCCAAGGCTTTTGAACTGGCAGGCGGCATGTCGATCCAGATCATCGCAGTTTGTGCCTGTGCGGGTATCATTGTCGGTGTGATTGCGCTCACCGGGGTTGGTGCACGCTTCTCCAACCTCCTGCTTGGTTTGGCCGAAGCCTCCCAGCTTTTGGCACTTGTCTTTGCTATGCTGATCGCCATTTTGCTCGGCATGGGAATGCCAACGACAGCGGCCTATGCGGTTGCGGCATCTGTTGTAGCACCTGGCCTGATTGAGCTTGGAATTGAACCACTTACGGCACACTTCTTCGTGTTCTACTTTGCTGTGGTTTCGGCGATCACACCGCCGGTGGCATTGGCATCGTACGCTGCGGCCGGGATATCCGGGGCCAACCCGATGGAAACATCGGTTGCGTCATTCAAGATCGGTATTGCCGCCTTCATCGTGCCGTTCATGTTCTTCTACAACTCTGCCATCCTTATGGACGGAACCTATCTTCAGATTGGTCAGGCTCTGATTACGGCCGTTGTGGGCGTATTCCTTCTGTCGTCTGGCGTTCAAGGCTGGTTCCTTGGCCGTTCGGCGGTTTGGTTCCTGCGCATTCTGCTTGTTATCGCAGCTTTGTTCATGATCTCCGGCGGTCTGATCACGGATCTGATCGGGGTGGGGATGGCAATCGGCACGCTCTTCATCCAGCGTATTTTAAAGCCGAAACCAGGAACGACATTCCGGACAGGCGGGGCTGACTAAGCCCTACGACGCAAATACCAATAAAAAGAAAAAGCGCACCACATTCGGTGCGCTTTTTTGCTTTTGGTCGAACTTGTATCGAGTTGCCTATTCAACAACCTTCTTTACGAACTCCGATTTCAGCCCCATCTGACCGATGCCCGGGATCTTGCAGTCGATGTCATGGTCACCATCGACGAGGCGAATACCCTTAACCTTGGTGCCGACTTTGACGACAGATGACGAACCTTTGACCTTGAGGTCCTTGATTACTGAAACCGTATCGCCATCGGCAAGTGGGGTGCCATTGGAATCGCGAACAACATTTGCATCCGCCTGACCCGTTGCAAGCGACCATTCATGGGCGCATTCAGGGCAGATCAACAAGTCACCGTCTTCGTAGGTGTAAGGGGATTCACATTTGGGGCAGGGTGGCAGTTCGCTCATATCAGTGGCCTTTCGACGATTATGACGTCCTGACAGATACGGCTTGGCAGCACGCAGAGAACATCACCGTGCGATTACTGAACTGGCTTTTGCACTGTCTTGGAGTAAATGGCGGAGAGGGTGGGATTCGAACCCACGGTACCCGTAAAGGCACGGCGGTTTTCAAGACCGCTGCATTCAACCGCTCTGCCACCTCTCCGCAAAACTGGTTGGAGCGTTTCGCTCTGGGCGCTTTCAATAAATTGGGGAGAATGACCTGTCAATAGGGCAATCCAATATTGCAGCGAAAGCTGGCGATTTATCCTGATTTCAGTATGGTAATGACATTCGATAAACCAATTCTTTTTGGAATTTTCACACGTGTTCTACTTCCTGTCCAAAACGGTAAGCATCCTGAGCGACGCTGTATTCATGCACGGTTTCCTCCTCACAGCTCTGTTGGGGTTCATGCTCCTCAAGAGAACACGTAAATTTGCAGTAGTTGGCTTGATTATTGTGAGCGGAGCCTCGTTGCTAATCACGGTTATTCCGGTTGGAGACGTGCTCTCGCATCCTCTTGAAACCCGTTTTGAGAAACCAAAACTCTCACAGATCGAGTTTGCTGGAACCGTCACATTGGCTGGGAGCCTTGACCCAGACAGTTACCTAGAGCGCGGCGAAATGAACGTATGGGGTTCCGCAGACCGGATATTCGCGATGCTGCGAGTTGCCAGCTTGTATCCTGATAAACCTGTCCTGTTCACTGGCGGGGATGGCAACCTGACAGAGCGTGGATTTAGCGAAGCAGTCGTCCTTGAAAACTGGTTGGACGAATCGGGCCTGAAGACGTCGAATATGTATTTTGAAGAAAAATCGCGGAACACGCACGAGAACGCCACGAAATCTCTGGAGGTGGTTTATCGCGAGTGGCCTGAACTTGCCAAAAAGCCTTGGGTACTAATCACTTCGGCGCAACATATGCCGAGGGCGGTAGGTGTATTCCGTCAGGCCGGCTGGAATGTGATCCCGTATCCGGTCGACAGATCCACCTCAAATGACATCCATTTAGCAAGTCTTAACGTCTCTGACGGTATCAAATCGTTGGGCCGTGCTTTGCGGGAATGGGTTGGTTTGACCGCCTATTACTGGACCGGCCGCACAGACGCATGGTTCCCAGGGCCGCAAGATCCCGGGGCGGAAAACTGATTACATGATTGGATGAGGCTTAGATGAAATTCTGGAAACTACTGACTGCCGCCTCCGTCGTTGCTGTGATGGCGGCAAATGCACCGGCCTTTGCACAGACCGATGAGAAACTTCCAGAATTCACCACCGAGGGATTTGACGAATGGCTCGTTGAATTCAAAAAGGAAGCCGCAAGCAAAGGCATTTCCGATGCCACACTCGACGTTGCCTTTGCCAATACCAAACCGATCCCCAAAGTGATCGAATATGATCGCAGCCAGCCGGAATTCAAACTGACCTTTGAACAATATCTTGATCGGGTTGTGCCGCAATCCCGCATCAATGAAGGTCGTAAGAAGTACGCCGAAAACCGCGAAATCATTGACGCTGCGGCCAAGAAATACGGTGTTCCGGGTCATTACCTGACAGCCTTCTGGGGCATTGAAACAGGATTTGGTCGTTTCACCGGCGGTTATTCGGTTGTTGATTCACTTGCGACCCTCGCATTTGAAGGGCGCCGTGCCGAATATTTCCGCAAAGAATTGATGAACGCGTTGACCATCATTGATGCCGGTCATATCGCGCCGGAAAAGATGTCGGGCTCTTGGGCCGGCGCCATGGGGCAGGCGCAGTTTATGCCATCTACCTTCCTGAATTATGCACGCGACGGAAACGGTGATGGCAAGATTGATCTTTGGGGGGCCAAGGAAGACGTCTTTGCCTCTGCGGCAAACTATCTTTCCTCCGTCGGATGGCATGCAGACGAGCGCTGGGGCCGCAAGATTTCGCTGCCGGAAAACTTCAATACCGAATTTGAAGGTCGCGATATCCGCAAACCAATTTCTGAGTGGCAGGAACTTGGCGTTCGCATGCCAAACGGTGCAGATTTGCCTGCGGCAGACATGGAAGCATCAATTGTCATCGTAAATGACGGTGAAGGTCCCGCATATATGGTTTATAACAATTTCCATACCATCATGCATTGGAACCGTTCGACTTACTTTGCGATTGCGGTTGGCACATTGGCCGATGCGATTGCCGGTCGTTAAAAACAACGTCCGGAAAACGGACATCTTGTCTGAACGAGCATGGACAGAGCATCTACAAGCGGGGACACCTTGATGCCTAAACCACGAAAAAGTGCCTTCGCACACCTGCGAGCCAAATGCCGCATTACCCTAGCGGTTGCAGCATTTGGCATATTGCTGGCGGGCTGTGCTGAAACGCAACTGGCTGTCCATGGCGTCAAACGGCTTGGCGGTCAGTCACAACAACCTGCCCAAATCGGAAACTACAAGATCGGTAATCCATATGAGATTGCTGGCCAGTGGTATTATCCGGCCGTAGATTACGAATACACCGAAACCGGTATTGCATCCTGGTATGG
The DNA here is from genome assembly GCF_003403095.1 of Thalassospira indica. NCBI lineage: Bacteria > Pseudomonadati > Pseudomonadota > Alphaproteobacteria > Rhodospirillales > Thalassospiraceae > Thalassospira > Thalassospira indica. The sequence continues at coordinate 2,602,193 of NZ_CP031555.1, forward strand.
CCCCAAATTCCATGGCAAGAAGACCGCTAACGGCGAGATTTTTGATCAATATGAGGTTTCGGCCGCACATCGGACTTTGCCTCTGCCGAGCATCGTTCGGGTGACAAACCTTGAAAACGGCAAGTCGATCAAGGTTCGGGTCAATGACCGTGGACCATTCGCGCATGGGCGGATCATCGATATGTCGCGCCGCGCAGCCCAACTTTTGGGGTTCGAGCGAAAAGGTACGGCGAAGGTTCTCGTCGAAGTGGTTGAAGCTGAAAGCCGTCAGATCGCAGCAATCGCGCAAGGTAAAGCCGCCCCGCAAGTGACCTCGGCCGAACAAAGCACCGTTACGGCAGCACCGCGCGATGTTGTTGAAACAGTCCGCCTTGATGACGGACCGATTACCGATGCAGGTGAACCGACCACTTCGAGTATCAAACTGACGCCGCCGTCTTCCAGCGCAAGTGTCCAATCCGCACCACTTGATGGCGTGGTCGAAGAGGCCGCCGTGGTTGAAGTTGCGCCTGTCGCATCGTCTTCGATCTATGTCCAGGCAGGTGCCTTTTCCATTTATGACAATGCGTTAAACCTGCGCAATCGCCTTTATGATCTTGCCCCCAGCAAGATTGAGTCGATCGACGTCAAAGGCACGACCTTTTACCGCGTACGGCTTGGTCCGTTGGAAACAGTCCCGGAAGCGGACATCCTGCTTGAACGGGTGATTGCAACCGGCCAAAACGGGGCAAAAGTTGTCGTTGAGTGTGCTGATGGCGGCTCAGCGACATCAGTCTGTTGATTGAAAAAAAGCCGGTTATGCTACCGCTTTAAAACGTCGGGTTTGTTGGTGTTGCACAATTCTGCCGAATTTGCGACATAAGCAAATCAGCGGATACACCGTTCCCCGGTGCATAGAGAAATTATTTTACAGGGTTTGAATGCCATGACTTTGATGCCGCCAGTTCCGTTCAAAAACACTCTGAACCGGGTAGTGGCCGGAGCCTTTATTTTTGGCTCAGTCATGGCAATGTCGACGAGCTTTGCACGCGCGCAGGCAATAGAGACCAGCGCACGTGAAGCTTTCATTATGGACTTCGATACCGGCGCTGTGCTGCTTGATAAAGAAGGAGACACCCTGACCGAGCCGGCTTCGATGACCAAGATGATGACCGTTCATATGCTGTTCAAGTATATCAAGGACGGTCGCGTTTCGATGGACGACACCTTCCACGTCAGCGAGAAAGCATGGCGTAAGGGCGGATCGAAAATGTTTGTCGAGGTAAACTCCAACGTTTCGGTCTCGGATCTGCTGCATGGCATTATCGTTCAGTCGGGAAATGACGCGGCAATCGTCGTCGCAGAGGGAATTGGCGGGTCCGAAGAAGCCTTTGCCGAGGCGATGACCGAAGAAGCCCGCGCGATCGGCATGACCAAGTCTGTATTCAAGAACGCCACCGGCTGGCCGGCGGACGGCCACCTTGTCACGGTTCATGACCTTGCCATCCTTGCGCGCGACACCATTCGCAATTTCCCGGACCTTTACGAGCTCTATTCCGTCAAGGAATTCACCTATAACGGTATCCGTCAGCCCAACCGTAACCCGCTGCTTGGCACGAGTGCCGGTGTTGACGGCCTCAAAACCGGTCACACAGAAGCGGCCGGATACGGTCTTACGGCCTCGGCCGAGCGTGACGGACGTCGGTTGATCCTTGTGGTTAACGGTCTGGATTCTGTACGTGAACGTCGCACGGAGTCCCAAAAGCTTCTGGATTGGGGCTTCCGCGAGTTTGACAACTACGATCTGTTCGCAGAGGGCGAAACCGTGAGTTCCGCCAATGTTTGGTTGGGTTCGGAAACCAAGGTTGATCTCGTCGCTGACAAGGAAATCCTTTTGACACTGCCGCGCAGTGCGAGCCGCGATATGAAGGTCACCGTCGTCTATGATGGCCCGGTGCCGGCCCCGATCAGCCAGGGCGATCAGATCGCAATACTCAAGGTCGAAGTCCCGGACCGGGACACCATCGAGTTCCCGCTTTATGCCGCCCATGATGTCGGACGCCTTGGATTTGTTGGCCGTATTGGCGCAGCCTTCAAATATCTTCTCTGGGGGGCAAACGGGTGAAGTCAAAGCCCGGTTTGTTCATCAGTTTCGAAGGCGGTGAAGGCAGCGGAAAGTCCACCCAGATCCGCCATTTGGCAACCTGGTTCCGCGAGCAGGGCCGGGATGTTGTCGTCACGCGGGAACCTGGCGGCTCGCCGGGTGCCGAGGAAATCCGCAACCTTATTCTGACGGGCGATCCCGGGCGTTGGGACGCCGTAACCGAAGCGCTTCTGATGTTTGCGTCGCGTCGCGATCATGTTGAACGCACCATTCGTCCGGCCCTTGCCGAAGGCAAAGTCGTTCTTTGTGACCGGTTCGCGGACTCATCGGTTGTCTATCAGGGCTACGGCCATGGCCTCGGTGCGGACTATATCCGCAATCTTTGGAAACTGGCGATCGGCGATTTCAAACCTGATCTGACCGTAATTTTTGATCTGCCGCTTGAAGTTGGTCTTGACCGAGCTGGGGCACGCTTTGCCAATGTCAGTGCCGCCGAGGACCGCTATGAACGCATGGGACTTGCATTTCACGAGCGCATACGTGACGGTTACCGCGAAATTGCAGAAACTGAAAAATATCGTTGTGTCGTCATTGACGCCAGTGGAGACATCGAAAGCGTAGGTGAACGTGTCATCGCCGCTGTTCAGGGGCGCATTGCCGGGCAGGGGACCTGATCATGGCCAAGGAAGACCTTCCCGAAGAAGAAAACCCCTTTGACCCGCGACGCAATGATGCCCTTCTTGGCCACGAAGAGGCCGAGAAAGTCATTGTTGATGCTTGGAACAGCAAACGCATGCATCACGCTTGGCTGCTCTGTGGCCCCAAGGGTGTCGGCAAGGCAACGCTTGCCTATCGTATGGCACGTTTCATCTTATCCGGCGGCGGAAACAATGCCGGTGCAGGGCTGTTTGGCGAGCAGAATGACGGTCTTTACGTTGATCCGGAAGACCCGGTAGCGCGACGAATTGCCGGCGGCGGACATGGCGATCTTAAGGTTATCGAGCGTCAGTACGACGACAAGAAGAAACGCCTGCAGGGCGAAATCACCGTTGCCAGTGTGCGCACGGTTGGAAATTTCATGTCGAAGACCTCGGCAGAAGGCGGATGGCGGATCGTTATTGTTGATGCCGCTGACGAACTGAACCGCAATGCTGCCAACGCGATCCTCAAGGTTCTCGAAGAACCGCCAGCCAACGCCATGATGATCCTGGTTGCCCATCATCCGGGACGGTTGCTACCGACAATTCGGTCGCGCTGTCGGCGTCTTAATCTTGGTCCGCTTCAGGATCATCAGGTCGTCGATCTTCTGGGGCGTTATTGCCCGGACATGGATCTTGGGGCGCGGGATGCCCTGTCGGGTCTGGCAGAAGGCAGCATCGGACGCGCTCTTCAGCTCCATGAGGTTGGTGGGCTCGAGCTGTATACAGAACTTGTTGGCATCATCGCCGCCCTTCCCAATGCCGATGTCGCAGCCCAGCACAAGTTTGCGGAGCGATTTTCACCCGCAGACAAGGACGCGGCCTTTGCAACAATCACCGAATTGATGCATTGGTGGCTGGCGCGAATGATCCGGTTTGCCGCCACAGGGCAGGCGCCCCGCGAAGTCGTTGACGGTGAATTGCCCGCCATGCAGCGCATGGCAGCCGCGCAACCGCTTGATCAATGGCTGGAGGTATGGGAAAAGATCAACGAATTGATGGGCGCGACCCGCGGTTTGCATCTTGATCGCAAGCAGGCCTTGCTGAATGCATTCTTCATGCTTGAAGAAACCATGCGAACCTGACATCACTGCCCACATACCGAAATTTTGACCATCACGGCCCATTTCGGGCCGTTTTGTTTCACGACTTGCGCGAAGGATTTGCGACCATGACCGGGCACAAACAGCCCTATTACATCACGACACCGATCTATTACGTCAACGACAAGCCCCATATCGGCCATGCCTATACCACGCTTGCCTGCGACGTTCTGGCCCGCTTCAAGCGCCTGGACGGTTATGACGTGATGTTCCTGACCGGAACCGATGAACACGGTCAAAAGGTCGACAAATCGGCCGCAGCCAAGGGCATTGCCCCGCAGGCGTTCACAGACCAGGTATCGCAGAACTTCCGCGATCTTGCCGTTCACATGAACTATTCCAACGATGACTTCATCCGCACCACTGAAGAACGTCACAAAAAGGCCTGTCAGGCGCTTTGGAATACACTATTGGAAAAGGGCGAGATCTATCTTGGCTCCTATGATGGCTGGTATTCGGTCCGTGACGAGGCGTTCTACGGCGAGAAGGAACTGATCGAAAAAGACGGCGAAAAACTCGCCCCAACCGGCGCACCGGTGGAGTGGGTGTCTGAACCGAGTTATTTCTTCAAGTTGTCTGCTTGGGGCGACCGCCTGCTGGAATTCTACGAACAGAACCCGGACTTCATCGCACCGCAATCACGCCGTAACGAAGTGATTAGCTTTGTGAAGGGTGGCATGCATGATCTTTCCGTATCGCGCACCAGCTTCAAATGGGGCGTTCCGGTGCCAGGGGACGAAGACCACGTCATGTATGTCTGGCTCGATGCGCTGACCAACTATCTGACCGCGATCGGTTACCCGGATGCAGATCCGGCCAAACTTGAAAAGTACTGGCCCGCTGACCTGCATATGGTCGGCAAGGATATCCTGCGTTTCCATGCTGTTTACTGGCCCGCATTCCTTCTGGCTGCGGGTATCACACCACCCAAGCGCGTCTTTGCCCACGGCTGGTGGACCAACGAAGGCCAGAAAATCTCCAAATCGATCGGTAATGTGATTGATCCGTATGACCTGACCGATAAATACGGTCTGGATCAGACGCGTTATTTTCTGATGCGTGAAGTGCCGTTTGGCAATGATGGTGACTTTTCCCATCGTTCCATGGTCAACCGCATGAACAGCGAACTGGCCAATGATCTTGGCAATATGTGCCAGCGTGTTCTGTCGATGATCCACAAGAACTGTAATGCTGCGATCCCGACCCCGGGCGAGTTTACTGACGCGGACAAGGAAATCCTCGCCAAGGCACACGGCATGCTCGATACCGTGCGTCCGCTCTTTGACGAGCAGGCGTTCAACAAGGGGCTGGAAGCGATCTGGAGCCTTGTGGGTGATGCCAACCGCTATGTCGATGAAATGGCGCCTTGGGGCCTGAAAAAGACCGATCCGGCGCGCATGGAGACGGTTTTGTACGTCCTGGCCGAGGTCATTCGCCACGTCGGCATCCTTGTTCAACCAATCATGCCGGACTCGGCGGCCAAAATCCTTGATCAGCTGGTGCTGGGCGATGATCAGCGCGGATTTGACGCGCTTGGCCCGGACAATGCCCTGAAACCGGGGTCGGACATTCCGAAACCGGCTGGCGTTTTCCCGCGCTATGTAGAGACCGAGGATGAAGGAGAGAAGGCATGAATGTCGCCCTTGTCGACAGCCACTGCCATCTGGACTACCCGCAGTTTTCCGATGATCTGAGCGGAACCATTGCGCGGGCCAAAAACGCCGGCGTTGGCATGATGGTCAGCATCGGCGTGAAACTGACGACCTTTGACCAGGTCCGCGCGGTTGCCGAACAATCCGATCATATCTATTGCACGGTTGGCGTTCATCCACACGAAGCCGGCGAGGAGGGGCTTTCAAGCCCCGATGCCCTGATCGAAAAGGCATCCGACCCGAAAGTAATCGGGATCGGCGAAAGCGGTCTGGATTATTTCTATGACAATGCGCCGCGCGATGCGCAGCAGCAAAGCTTTCGCGCCCATATCGCGGCTTGCCGCGAAACGGGTTTGCCCTTGATCGTCCATACCCGTGATGCCGATGACGACACCATGGATATTCTGGAAGAAGAATATGAAAAGGGGCCGTTTACCGGCGTTATTCATTGCTTTTCTAGTTCGGCAACGCTGGCGCAGCGTGCATTGAAGATCGGGTTTTATATTTCTTGTTCGGGTATCATCACCTTTAATTCCGCCAAGGAAATTCGTGCCGCTGTTGAAGACGTACCGCTGGATCGACTGTTGGTGGAAACCGATGCACCGTATCTGGCACCAGTGCCCAAGCGCGGCAAACCGAACGAACCGAGCTATGTCGCCCACACGGCGTCGAAGCTAGCCGAAATCAAAGGTGTAACAGTTGAAGAAATCACGCGAATAACGACGGATAACTTCTTCAAATTGTTCATAAAAGCTGATCGGAACAACCTGCTTGCGCTGGGAGCCGAATAACAGTGACGAAGGTAACCATCCTTGGCTGCGGCTCCTCAAATGGTGTGCCATCGGTTGGCCTTGGATGGGGAAAGTGCGACCCGAACAATCCGAAAAACCAACGTTTACGCAGCTCGATCCTGATCGAAGAATCTGGGAAAAAGATCCTTGTCGACGTGACACCGGATTTTCGCCAACAGGCGTTGACGCACGGGATCGACCACCTCGATGCGATCCTGTTTACCCATTCGCATGCCGATCATGTGCATGGCATTGATGATGTTCGCTGGCTGAATGTCGCGATGGAACGTCCAATTGATATCTATGCGAATGCACAGACAATCTCGGACATAGATCATCGCTTCAATTATGTCTTCACGCCGCTGCCAGAAGGCGTTGAGTTCTATTTCAAGCCGGTGTTGATCCCGCATGTCATCACAAGACCAATCAAGCCAGCAGGGGTCCCAATCACGGTTTTCAGCCAAGACCACGGCTATGGCGAGACCCTTGGGTTCAAAATAGGCAAGTTTGCCTATTCCACGGATGTGGTTGAATTCCCCGAAGAATCCAAAGAACATCTCTATGATCTGGATGTCTGGGTCGTGGATTGCTTGCGGCATCGTCCGCACAACACGCACGCACATCTCGAAAAACTTCTTGGCTGGGTCGAGGAATTCAAACCAAAGCAAGTCTATATGACGCACATGAGCATCCAGTTTGACTACGCACAGGCGATGGCAGACACGCCAGACCATGTTGAACCAGCTTATGATGGCTTGGTTATTGAGGTGAACTAAGCACCGAAGACTTCAGAGGTGAGGTCGAAATGTCCTATCGCGACACCACACTGAATAGTTCTATAATATATATTATGACAAATTATTGATTGTTTATCCAGGCAACCTAACTGATTGAACTATCGCTGGGTTCTGACGCCCACACCAACACTCCGCTATACTGCGCCGGTACCGCCAAGGCAGAAACGCGCATCTCAGGCTGCTCGCTTCGAGCAATAATGCCGGTCGCCTTAAACCGTGCTTCATAGAGACACCACGCATTATAAAATGCCTCTGCCGACAGTCCCACATCGGCCCAACCAAGCGACTGGATCACACCCTCAATATTTCGGTTGGGTTCATGATACTCAATATCGATGCCAACCGCGATTTGCTCATCGCATCCGAGTGCGACGCAGACCAGATCTCGGCTATGGCTGATACTTGCCATCAAGGCTTTATTTGAAAGCATGACTACCGGCCTGCCCGACGGCTCCTTTGAAACCTCAAATGCCCGCGATGGTCCTAAATGCTCTAGCGCGAGGTTAAGGAGCATTGATTGTGCGGCGCTTGACGAACGTAGGCGCTGTGCGCGACGACTTTCGTCCGCGCCATGCTCCAATCGCAAAATGGACCACAAAACACTTCCATTTCCTGCAACATGAACAGGAACTGATGGAAAATTTTCGTCTGAAGGCCAAGTTTTGGTTGAATGGTTCATCATGGTTTCATTACACAATTAAGTATTGTTGTAACATGCAACAATCATCCGTACCGGATGCAAAACATAATATCGAAAATTGGTAGGTTGGATATGCGCCGTTTTAAGTTTGCCGTCGTCGGTTTATTGACACTTCTTGTCGCGGCCTGCCGTACGGCACCTGTCGAAAATGTCACTCATCATGCATTCCCGGCCGGTACTGAAAAGCTCAGCCTTGCGCAAATTGAAGAAAGCATCATCAAAGCCGCGTCCGACCGTGACTGGATCATCACCCGTCAGGCGGAAGGCGTATTGTTCGCCACCTACTCGCCGCGCTCGCACATGGCAAAAGTTAGAATCGGCTTCGATAAAACCGAATTCTCGATTGTTTATGCCGATAGCACGAACCTGAACTATGACGGCGCCTCGATCCATTACAATTACAATCGTTGGGTCAATAACCTGCGTCAGGATATCTTGCGTGAAGTGTCGGCCAAAGCCGCGCTTGCCAACTGACCGCGCCACTTATGGCAGTGCAAGTCAGCATTACAAACTGGGCGTTCTGGTGCGGGTCTAACGATCACGCAGATCTGAAATACGGAGCGCCCGGGGTGCTTCAATCCAGCAAAACAGGGATCGACAAGGCTGACTTGGCTAGCGGTTTGAAACCGGCTTGGAAACGCCGACTGGATCTGTATGGCCGTGCCGCAGCAGAGGTTCTTACCAGAACCTTGCGCACAGATGACAATCCATACATCGTGTTTGCATCACGACATGGAAATATCGAACGCACCGTAAAGCTTCTGCACCAGGTCATAACGGACGAAGCACTGTCTCCGGCCGACTTTGGCATGTCGGTTCACAATGCCTTGGTCGGCATCGCATCGATTAATTGGTCAGTAACTGAAAGCCATACCGCCGTTGCCGCCGGGCCAGACAGCCTTGTCGCCGGTATGACAGAGGCCATTTGTCAGATCAACGACACCAACCTGCCCGTCATATTGTGCTATATCGACCTGCCGCTGCCTGCTGTTTACAGACATCTTGAACAGGGTGACCAAACTGGAACCGCACTAGCCGTGCGGTTCGAACCTTTATCGCATGCCAGCCAATCCAACAGCTACGCGGTCGAATTCGGTACGACTTCGGAAACGACCCGGATATCGGCACCTCTCGAGGCAGAACGGTTTGCCGAGTTTTTGGAAAGCGGCCTAGGCAAGCACACGCTTTTCGGCACCAACGGTTGTTGGACCGTTACCAAAAATGACTGACAAAATAGCCCAGCAGCCAGCACCTCATCGTAAACGCACCCAAAAAGGCTTTAACTGGTACTGGCGCCTTTTCGCCACGGGCTTTGCCTTTGCCAGTTTCGGGCTCGGTGGACTGTTTATGGCGCTTACGATTTTTCCGGCCATGATGCTGGTACTTCAGGACCGCGAAAAACGCAGGCGCTATGCCCAGCTCGTGATTTTTCGCGGTTTCCGAGTTTTTGCCGGAATGCTTGATATAATCGGCGTAGCCTCGGTCGAAACAGAGAATATTGCGCAGCTTCGTGCAGCAAACGGGTCAATCATCATCGCGAACCACCCTACTCTGCTTGATGTTGTGATGATCCTGGCACAGCTTGATAAGTGCCAATGTGTCGTAAAGCACCAGCTGTTTCGGAATCCGTTTTTGTTCGGTGTTGTGCGGGCTGCCGGTTTTATTCGCAATGATGACAACCCGGAACACCTGATTAAACAGGCGAAACATCATTTGAGTGATGGTGCGTGCATCCTGATCTTCCCGGAAGGAACGCGCACGCCAAGCAACCAAACATTGGGGAAATTCCAACGTGGCGTTGCCAACATTGCGATAGAAACACAAGCCGACTTGATTCCGGTGGTTGTGCACTGTAATCACGATACTCTGAAAAAAGGGGTACCGTGGTATAGGATCGCACCATCGAAAATACGCTATCGTATCGTGGTGGATAAGCCGCTTGCATTTGGGGATTTGCATGATCCGGAACTCAGCCGTGCCAAACAGGCCCGGTATGTTACCCGGTTCATCAGGGATTATTTTGTGGACAGACTGAAGAATGACCGCGCTGGAAAACGAACTTAAAGCCTTTATTATCGAGACGCTTAACCTTGAAGACGTCACAGTCGAAGAAATTGACAGCGAAGAACCGCTTTTTGTCGAGGGACTTGGACTTGATTCCATTGATGCGCTCGAACTCGGGGTCGCCATTCAGAAGAAGTACGACGTACGTATTGATGCCAAGAACGAAGATGTCAAAACCCACTTCGCTTCGGTCCGCAACCTTGCGCGCTTCATTGAACAGTCCGGCAAGGAGGGGTGATCATGCATAGCCGTGAAGACGTTTATCAGCAGCTCCATGATTATCTTGTCGATATGTTCGAGGTCCCGGCCGAGGACGTCCAACCTGATGCCCGCCTGATGGAAGACCTTGATCTCGACAGTATTGATGCGGTTGATCTTATTGTGAAGTTTCAGGAAATTACCGGCAAGAAAATCCCTGCCATGGAATTCCGGTCGGTTCGCACGGTCGATGATGTGGTAGAGAAAATTCATGACCTGGTCAGTTCCTAAACGGATTTTGACCGTAGTTATTGCCCTGTTGGGCATCGCCTATCCGGTTATCGTGTATTTCGGTTTGGGCGTGGTTTCCCCACGTATTATCCTGATCGCGGCAATCATCTTTGTCATTGCACGCGCTGTTATGTTCTTCATCGCCCACAAATATGGTGCGGGACTGACTGCGGGCATCGTTGCCATTATCCTCGGCGCAGCAGGCTTTGCCAGCGAGATCTTGGCGTTGCGTTTCTACCCGGTCATTATCAGTGCGACGCTTGCCCTGGTGTTTACGCTGTCGCTGTTCTCTGGAATGCCGATTATTGAGCGGTTCGCCCGCCTTCAGACACCGGAACTGGATACATTCGGGGTGATGTACACCCGCAGATTGACCAAAGTATGGATCGCGTTTTTTATTGCGAATGGCCTGGTTGCCTTGTGGACCGCACTTTACGCAACACTTGAAACATGGACCCTATATAACGGGTTGATTTCATATATTTTGATTGCGGTTTTGTTTGTCGGGGAATGGCCTGTTCGCCGCATCATCAAAGCCCGCCACCAATATCCCACCAATGATCATCGAGCATGACCGGATTTTTGACAGCCCTTTACCAGACAGAAAGCCGCAATCGCCCTCAATGCATTGTTGGTGAACGGCTAATCACGCGCGCAGAGTTGATGAAAGATGCCATCATACTTGCAGCAAACCTACCGGGTGAAAAACGCATCGCAGTTCACTGTCAATCTGCACATCTGTTCACGATTGCCCTGATGGCAATATGGCAGCGCGGCTCGACGGTAATCCTGCCTGCGACCGACAAACCCGCCTATCTCGGTACCATCGATGATCAGTTTGATCTTTTCCTTGATGACGCAGCAATCGAAGATCTGGTGAAAGATGGTCAAGCAACCGATCCGCAGCAACCAGACCAAACACCGGACCCAGCACGTTGTTTTGCCGTGTTTTTTACATCCGGCAGCACAGGCCTTCCGAAACCCATCACGAAAACACTTGAACAGATTGAGCTAGAAGTCACCATTCAGGATCCACTATGGTCGCCGATGATTTCGCCAAGCGCACGGGTTGTCGGGCTGGTTTCGCACCAGCATATTTACGGCCTGATCTTTCGTGTGATCTGGCCGGTTATGTCTGGCCGGATATTCACCGCTGACCCTGCACCATTCTGGGAAATGATGCAGGGTGACCTTAAACAGGGAGATGTCCTGATCACCAGTCCCGCACATCTCAAAAACCTGCATCCGGGTCTGGCCGATATAGCGCGACCATCTCTGATTTTCTCGTCCGGCGGACCACTTGATTACAAACACGCACAAGCGACGCGGGACATGTTCGGGACTTGCCCTATCGAAATATATGGCAGCACGGAAACCGGCGGCATTGCTTATCGACGACAAACATCTACTGAAACAGACTGGACGCCCCTGCCCGGTGTAACACCGCGCCTGAATGATAAGGGATGCCTTGCCGTACAGGCACCGCATATTGCCAAGGCTGACTGGTATCAAACCGAAGACAAAGCAAATATTGACCAAACTTCCGGGAAGTTTCGCCTACTGGGGCGTGCCGACCGCATCGTAAAGGTTGAAGGAAAACGTGTTTCACTGAGTTCGGTGGAACAACATTTGATGGCCTCTGATCTGGTATCGGAGGCGGTTGTTTTACTTCCCGACGATAATGATCGCCGACTTGGTGCGGTTGTTGTCCTTAGCGATGCGGGGGTTGCCCGGCACACAGAATTGGGCACTTTTCGGATGGGCCGTTTGTTACGCCGCAAGATCGCTGAGTTTGAAGAAGACGCCGCACTGCCGCAGCGCTGGCGGTTTGTTGACCAGATTCCGACAGACAGCCAGGGCAAGCGTCCGCTTCATTTGTTGCGCGCTGTGTTCGCACAAAGGCCGACAGAACCCGAAATTCTCGACACTGTTCAAACCGACGATCAGGTCGCGCTCAAACTGAGACTGCGCAAAGACCTGATTTACTTTGCCGGTCACTTCCCGGGCATGCCAATTTTACCGGGCGTCACCCAACTTCATTGGGCGACGTCCTATGCGTCATCCATATTCGGAACGCCGGAAACAACCTCTGAGGTTTCCCAGCTTAAGTTCCGAAAACCGATCCTCCCGGGGCATGTTGTGAACTTGGAAATCCGCCTTGATGCAAGTCGCCAGAAAGTAAAATTCCGTTATTTCTCCGACAGTGACGGCGATCTGAGCTCGGGCATATTGAAGTATGATGGTGACGCCGCATGAAGCTTTGTGCCGTCGTCCCCACCCATAACCACAGTTCCGCGCTGGAAAGTGTCGTAACGCGCATTCGTGCGCACGATATCCCGGTTTTTATCGTCGATGATGGTTCGGACACCGAAACCCGAAACGCCGTAAGCAGGTTACATTCACCTGATGGCGGTGTTTACTGCCAACGACTTGATGAAAATGCTGGCAAAGGCGTGGCCGTGATGACGGGCATGGCCGCGGCCAAGCGTCATGGGTTCACCCATGCCTTTCAGATTGATGCCGATGGTCAGCATGACCTTGATCGCATCGATGACATGGTCAAACTTGCGCAACAATCGCCCGGAGCCCTTATTACCGGACTTCCGATATATGATGACAGCATCCCCACCGGGCGCAAGATCGGCCGCTGGGTGACCCATGTCTGGGTGTGGATTGAAACACTGTCGTTTCATATCCGCGACAGCATGTGCGGGTTTCGCATCTATCCCATTGGCCCAAGCCTTGATATCTGGAAACGCCATGGCATCGGCCACAGGATGGACTTCGACACCGAAATCATGGTTCGCCTTTTCTGGCAGGGCGTGCCCGTAATCCATATGCCCATCAAGGTCACCTACCCGGTTGGAAACACGTCGAACTTCCGCATGTGGCGCGATAACGTTCTGATCAGCTGGATGCATACCCGACTGGTGCGCGGCATGCTTGCACGGCTTCCACGCTTCATTGCCAAGGGCGGACGGTTTGCGTCCCCCACAAACGCAGACAGTGGCAACCATTGGTCGGAAATTGATGAACGCGGCATTTATTGGGGCATGCGTTTTCTGGGACAGGTTTATCGTTTTGGTGGACGAAAGCTCTGTCTGGCAGTGATGTCGCCGATCATTGCCTATTTCTTCGTGACTGGGCGCACGGCACGGGCGGCATCGCAAGACTTCCTTGAACGCGTAGCAAAGCATAATGTTGATCCCAAGCCGACCTGGCGTGACAGCTTTGGCCATTTCATGAAATTCGGGGAATCTGCCCTTGATAAAATCGCTGCCTGGTGCGGCGAAATGAACATTGATGATCTTGACCTGCCCGAAGATGCGGACAGTTTGTTTTCCTACATCCCTCGGGATCAGGCGGTAATCCTCTTTGTCTCGCACTTTGGCAATATCGAGCTCGTTCGGGCCATCGCCAGTCGCGATCGTAACTTTCGGGTCAATGTGCTGCTTCATCAGAAAAACGCCGCCCGATTTGGCCGCGTGCTTCAACAGCTTGCCCCGGAAAGCCAGGTTGACCTGATCGAGGTTAGCGATATCGGCCCGGATACCGCGATGCTTCTCCGCGAAAAGGTGGAACGTGGTGAATGGATAGTGATTGCTGCTGACCGTGTGGCTATCGGCGCCCGGGATAAAACGGTTTCTGTGCCCTTTATCGGCCAGAATGCGCCATTCCCGCAGGGGCCATTTATCCTTGCTCACCTTCTGCAGTGCCCGGTCTACATGGTCGCGGCCTGGCGAGATGGCAAACGTTTCAACATTTCTTGGGAAAAGCTCACTGAGCGCATAGACTTGCCGCGCAAGACACGCACGGCGACAATCACGAAATATGCAAAAACATATGCAAGCTGGCTGGAAAAGCTTGTTGTGAAACAACCGCTGCAATGGTTCAATTTTTACGATTTCTGGGCAGAAACGAAGGATAAAAATGAATAACCACCAGGAAGACGTCATATGTGGCAACGAGGGCGTTTGATGATCAGCGCATCTGTCACTGAAATCGTACAGTTTTATCATCTCGACCCGATGAATGTGGTCTGGCACGGCAACTACGTTCAGTTCTTCGAGAATGCCCGTTGTGCACTGCTCGACAAGATCGACTATAATTACCCGCAGATGGATGAGTCCGGCTTTGTCTGGCCAATCGTCGACATGCGCGTCAAATATGTCGCTCCCTGTCGCTTTGGTCAGGAAATCACGATCACGGCAACCCTGCGGGAATATGAAAATCGTCTGAAGATCGACTATCTGGTTACGGATGCGAAAACAGGCCAGAAACTGACCAAGGGATTTACTATTCAGGTCGCGGTTGAAAAAGACAGCGGCGAAATGCTGTATCGCAGCCCGGATTTCTTCATCGAAAAGATGGAGGCCCTCCTGTGATCCGCCGTTTGCTTGTTCTGATCAAACTGTGTGCAATCGTCATTGTCGGTCTGTCGGCAGGACAGCTGGCATTGCATGCTGAGACAGTCAAACCTGCACCACTTGATGAGAACGAGTACCTTCACGGCACGTTTGAGCTTGCCCGTCATCTGGACGGATTTGAAAAGCCGCTGCTTTCGCGTGGTGAATTCGTTATATCGCCTCAAAATGGTTTGATCTGGAAAACAACTTTCCCGTTTCCCGGAATAACCGTCCTTGAGGATGATGGAATTTTTACGATTACCCCAAATGGTGACCGAAATGCCATGGCAAGCGGATCAGAGACACGACAGTTTGTCAGCATGATATCTTCGGTTTTGTCAGGTAACTGGGACACCTTGCAAAGCCAGTTTAATATTGCCGAAAACACCAAAAAATCAAACACATGGGAAACCATCCTGACACCAAGAACTAACGGTGCTATCGCGACCCAGGTGAACCGGATCGCGGCGTCAGGCGATATCTTTGTGAAAACGGTGACGATCGAAAAACCATCATCGGATCAGGATGTCATTACGTTTGATGATCAGGTGGTCGGAATGCTTCCTCTTCCCCCTGAATTCGCCAAACTCTTTACAGACGGGATACCCGAATAATGCGTAGCGCATTCATTTGGATCATTTGTCTCGTCGTGATGGCCAGCTTCTCTGTCTGGCAGTTTGCGACAGACCGGACCGAATTGGATGCTGACTTTCTGTCATTGATTGGTCAGGAACAGGAAAGCAATCAGGATGGTGTCAGCGATATTGACGCGGTACGCGCCCTGTTAAGGGAAAATGGTCGACAGGCGATTTTGATGCTGTCGCATACTGACCGGGATCAGCTAGAGGCCCTTGCCGAACAGCTCAAAACAGAAATCTCGCAGATTGATGGTACTGAAAACGTCACGCTGCCCGGACAAAACGCCGGGCGCCTTGATGACGTGCGCAGCCTCTATGGCCCCTATGCCAGCGGGATGTTGTCTGACAGTGACAGGACTGCACTTGCCAACGGGCAAGCAGATCTGCTGTATCAACGCACACTTCAACAGCTCTATTCACCGGCATCATCCTTCACCAGCACGACGTTAAAGCAGGATCCGTTCCTGCTGATGCCGGAATATCTGAATGGTTTGGCGACAAAACTCGGCCCCGGGAATGACATCGTCACCAAAAATGATCGCATTTATCTTCCGTTGATTGTCTCGCTGCAAAGTGACCAATCGGGCAGCCACGCAAATAACTGGGTTGATCAGATCAACCGAATTATCGGCAACGCGCACCAAAATGCCCCCGAACTGAAGATCTTTAAAACCGGTCAGATATTCTTTGCCGTGAACGAAGCCGCCACAGCCAAAAGTGACGTTCAAACCATTGCTTTGATTGCGACACTTGGGATCGCAATCATGATCGGCCTGACCTTCTTTTCGGTGTTACCACTTATCGGCGCGATTGTGGTTGTTGGAAGTGGACTGATTGCGGGTACCACAGCCTTGACGGCCTTTTTCGGCACCATTCATGCGATTGCCCTGGTGTTCGGCGCAACAATGATCGGGATTTCAATTGACTATGCCCTGCATTTTCTCGTGGTTCCGACGGGTAAAACGGGGTCCGATGATCGTTTTAAAGCAATCCGAAGCGGTCTTGGTCTGGGGCTTTTAACCTCGGTGATCGGCTTTATCGCGCTGGGACTTAGCCCCACCAGTTTGTTGCTGCAAATCGCCATCTATTCGATTGCCGGACTGCTTTCAGCCTATTGTTCGGTGAAATTCCTTCTGCCGCTTTTCCCGGCCCGTGAAGTTCGGACTAACTCGCCGATAGCGGTCATACACAACAACCTTATGGGCGCATTGTCCTACCTTGTTGTTTCAGCACGGCTGAGATTGATTGTGGCAGGCATCCTGATCGCCGCCCTCCCCCTTACGGCCTATCTTGTTCCCGGCCATGATGACATACGCGCGCTTGGCCAAAGCAATCCGACCCTGGTGTCAGACGCCCGGACCATTTCAGAAACACTTGGCTTGGGTGGAAGTCCGGCCTTTATCCGGATTGACGGCGACAGTGCAGCGAAACGTCTTGAGACATCCGAGGCGGTTCGTAAAGCCATCTCACCGCTGATCGCCGACGGGAAAATTCAGGGTGCTATGGCATTATCAGATTTTGTCCCCTCCATTGCGCGCCAGAAAGCCAACAGAGAACTGGTTCGAAACAACCTTTACCAACCATTCGCCCCGGCATTGGCTGAAGTTCTGCAAATTTCCATCAGCACCCCTGACTTGGACGCGCCGTACCTTATGCCGGATCAGGTAAGCAATACCTTGCCTGAGGTGAAAACTCTTCAAGCTGGCGCATCTGATATCATCCGGTTGCGTGGTGTTTCTGATAGTGACGCAGTCGCCAAGGTTCTTAAGCCTTTTGACAATGCCCGCCTGATCAGCCCAACGGAAACGATCAGCACGCAATTCGCCGAATACCGCTATTGGGCCTATATCGCACTTGGCTCGGTTCTGCTGATTGCGCTGTTTCTTGCCTCGCTGCGCTATGGCGTTCAAAAAGGTATCCGTATCTTTTCTGCCCCTGCAGGCGCGATCTTGTTTGCACTCCTTGTTGGGACTGTGTTGGGTGTTTCGATCAGTTTCTTTACAACGATGGCAATGTTCCTCGTCTTTGCAATTGGCGCGGATTACGTGCTTTTCCTCAGTGAAGGAAATGAAGGGGAACACACATCAAATACCCAGCTTGCTGTTTTTCTGTCGCTGATTAGCAGCGTTCTTGCATTCGGCCTTTTGGCGACCAGTTCAGTCCCGTTGGTTAGCGATATCGGCACTGTGATAGCAATCGGGTTGGTTGGCGCCTGGTTTCTTGCCTTCTGGATGACAGCACCAAACAAGCTCACCACAAAAACAGGACGTGGAAATTGAGACAGGATTGCGATATCGCCGTCATTGGCGCCGGTCCCGCTGGCAGCACAGTGGCAAAACTGCTTCACGATGCAGGACTTCACGTCACAGTGCTTGAGGCACAGGAATTTCCACGCTTCGTCATAGGCGAAAGTTTGCTACCAAATTGCATGAATGTGCTTGAACGTGCCGGTTTCCTGCCCGCCCTTGAAAAAGCGGGTTTCCAGCACAAAAACGGCGCTGTCTTTGAGTGTGGCAAAAAACATCGCACTATTGATTTCCGCCAGAATTTCGAGACCACTGGATGGGGCACAACCTATCAGGTAAAGCGTGCCGAATTTGATCATATCCTTGCCAAAGAGGCCGCACGCGACGGTGTTGACCTTCGGTTTGGTCATACGGTCACAGCAGTACAAACCTCAGATGGTGGTTGTCTCATCACCTATAAGGACAAAGTGGGCGCAACATCCGAATTGCGGGCTGGTTTTATTGTCGATGCCAGCGGCTATGGCCGTGTTTTACCAAAACTTTTGGGACTTGCCCGCGCACCGCAATCAATTGCCCGGCGTGCATTGTTTACCCATGTAAAGGACCGCATTGACGATCCTGGCTATGACCGTGACAAAATCCTGATCACCGTTCATCCTGATCGTCAGAATATCTGGTACTGGCTGATCCCGTTTTCAGATGGTACCGCATCTGTTGGGGTTATCTATCCTGATGGCGACCCTGAATTTGCCGGTATGCTTGAGCAGGACATCTTTGACCGGTTGATATCCGAAACCCGTCTTGGTCCTTTGCTAGCCAATTCTGAACAAACCCGACAATTGCAATCAATCGCCGGATACAGTGCGGAATCTGAAAAGCTGTGCGGCGATGGGTACGTGTTGCTTGGCAATGCTGCCGGTTTCCTTGATCCGGTATTCTCATCAGGTGTTACAATTGCCCTTCATTCCGCAGAATTGGCCGCGGATATGTTGATCGCGCGCCATCAGGGACGCACGGACATCGACTGGGACACGGGCTTTGCCAAACCATTGATCCGGGGCGTGGAAACCTTCAGATCGTATGTCGATGCATGGTATGACGGCCGCTTGCAGACAATTATTTTTGAACAACCAGATGATGATTCCCAACTGAAACGTATGGTCGTTTCCATCCTGGCAGGTTATGCATGGAACATGGAAAATCCGCTGGTTGCCAAAACCGACCGTTATCTTGAGATGTTGCACGACCTATGCACTCCCGCATCCTGAAATCCGCAATGATCTTGGCCTGCATGATCGGCCTGTCGGCGTGCGAGACAATGAACCTGCCTCAGGTGACCCTGCCGGATGTATTTTCAGGCAATGCTGGGCATAAGGTTGCCTTGGCAGACGGGCTTGAATTCACGCTGCCCACGGCCCCTTGGGATGAAGACGAGACAATTGATGTTGCCCAACAGGTTGAAGCAACCTGGAACAATCAAACCCAATCCGGAACCGCAACCTTTCAGGGGCGCATCAATATTCAGCCCGATCGTGCGCGAATTGTCCTGATTGATGATCTTGGCCGTCGCGCCGTTGAAATCGACTGGACCGCTAAGCAAATCATAATCCAGAATGCGAATTGGTTTCCGCAAGAATTTGATACAAAAAGACTTCTTGCGGACATTGTCATGACCTATTGGCCACTTGATGCTGTTGAAGATGCCCTGCCCGATAATATGTCGGTTCATGAGGGATTTGGTGAACGAACCATTCGGCTTGACGATACGGGCCGCAAATACGCCACCATCGAACACCCGATCAAAGACGTCTGGCAAGGTCAGGCCATTCTGAAAAACCAGCAATTCAACTATCGCATCAAGATCAATTCAATACGGACCGGGAATTAAGTATGACCCGGCATGCATTCTATCTGTCATCGCTTGGCATCATTTCCGCGTTGGGAAGTGGCAAGGCAGAGACCTCGGCGACACTTGCCGGAGGCAGACAGGCAGACATGATAAAACGCAGCGGTTTTTTACCGGACCGTGACGCCATTCTTGGCTCTGTTACGGCAGACCTGCCTGCACTGCCGCCGCAATTATCAGCACATGACACCCGCAATAACCGTCTTCTTTGGGCCGCTACAAGCCAGATCGGGGATAAGATTGAAGAGCTGATTGCCACCTATGGCCGGCAACGGATTGGCGTTCTGATCGGGACCAGCACCTCCGGGATTGAAGAAGGCACCAAATACTATCAGCACCGCATCGAAACCGGCGCGTTTCCTGATACCTTCCGGTATGAACATCAGGAAATAGGATCCCCATCGGCATTTTTAAGGGATGCCTTTAAGCTTGGGGGCCCTGCCTACTCTGTTTCTACGGCCTGCTCGTCGAGTGCAAAGGCGTTTGCATCGGGCATGCGATTGCTAAAGGCGGATATCTGCGATGCAGTTCTTGTTGGCGGCGTTGACAGTTTGTGTCGGCTGACCGTTGGCGGGTTTGATACGTTGCAATCACTTTCGGTGTCGATTTGTAACCCGATGAGCCGGAACCGCGACGGCATCAATATTGGTGAAGGTGCCGCCCTTTTTATTCTGCGCAAAGATGCTGGCGAAATCGAATTGCTTGGTGTGGGTGAGAGCTCGGACGCCTATCACCCCAATGCCCCACACCCGGATGGCGTTGGCGCGGCACGTGCCATGCGCACCGCCTTGGCGCATGCAGGCCTGACAGCAGACGACATCGCCTATATCAACCTTCATGGCACGGCAACGCCACTTAATGATGTTATGGAGGCCAAGGCCGTTACAGAAGTTCTGGGATCAAACGTACCCGCCAGTTCGACCAAACCCTTGACCGGGCATAGCTTGGGGGCAGCTGGCGCAATCGAAGCTGCAATTCTTTGGCTTTCTCTCAGCGAACACAGGACTGGCGCACCGCTCCCGCAGCATCGCTGGGATGGCGAACGGGATGATGACATTCCGGAATTGAACCTAGTGGCTGCACAGCAATCCCTGGCGCCGGCTGATCGCCTGGCAATGATGAGCAACTCATTTGCCTTTGGCGGCAGCAATGTCTCTGTCATCCTCGGAAAGGGATGGACGACCTCATGAGCAACATGTCACAGCGCCAGAATTATGCCCTGCCCCCGATCAATGAACTGGTCATGCATGCAAAGCCGATGCTGTTGATTGATCGGGCGATGTCCGCTGACGAAACCTCGCTGACCGCCGAAGTCGACATCACGGTCAACAGCATGTTCTGCGTTCCCAACAAAGGTGTGCCGAGCTATGTGGGCATTGAATACATTGCGCAGACTGTTGCCGCCTATAGTGGCTGGCGGGCAAAAAACGCTGATCCTGACGCGACACCACGTATCGGATACCTTTTGGGCTCGCGCAAGGTCACGCTGTTACGCAACTGGTTCCCCATTGGCCGCACCGTGTCGGTTCATATAAACAACATCTTTGAAGATGGTGAAATGGGTGTGTTTGACGGTGAAATCCGTTTGGGCGAGGAAATACTTGTCGCCGCACGCATCAATGTATATCAGCCCAAAGACAATGAAACTTCTTTGACATCACCTTCGGACAACAACCAAGAAACAACAGACCAATGACCAGGACCATATTGGTAACAGGCGCCAGCAAGGGCATAGGTGCCGCAACAGCACGACGTCTTGCACAGGATGGCTTTGACATCGTTCTTCATTATAACTCTGATCGTGATGGCGCTGAAACTGTCGCAAAAGATGTTCTGGCATCAGGGGTTCAGGCCCGGCTGGTGCAGTTTGATATCTCCAATCGGGACGCGACACGCGAAGCCTTGGAAAACGATATCGCCGAACATGGCGCACCATATGGCATCATTCTGAATGCAGGTGTCACACGAGATGGTCCATTTCCCGCCCTTGAAGACGACGACTGGGACAGCGTCATTCACACCAACCTTGACGGATTTTACAACGTTATCAAGCCGCTATTGATGCCGATTATTCAGCAGCGCAAAGGTGGCCGCATCGTGGCCCTGACATCAATTGCAGGAATTGCTGGCAACCGCGGCCAGGTGAATTATTCGGCGTCCAAGGCCGGGATCATCGGGGCGGTAAAGTCCCTCGCCCTGGAACTCGCGAAACGTAAAATCACCGTCAATGCGGTGGCACCGGGGATCATCGAGACACAGATGACCAAAGACCTGCCAGAAGATGAGGTCAAGGCAATGATCCCGATGCGCCGTTACGGAACAGCCGATGAAGTCGCTGCGACCATTTCATTCCTGTGCAGCGACGATGCATCATATGTCACACGTCAGGTCATCAGTGTGAATGGGGGCATGCTATGACCCGCCGCGTTGTCGTCACCGGAATGTCCGGCATTACAGCACTTGGCAACGACTGGCCAACCATTAAAGCCCGCATGCAAGCTGGCGAGACCGGCATTGCTCGAATGTCGGAGTGGGATGACAAATACGATCTGCGTACCCGTCTTGCCGCACCTGTTCCGGACTTTTCGCTCAAAACTCGTTTTAACCGGAAACAGTTACGCAGCATGGGGCGCGTCGCGCAGATGGCTGTCGCGGCAACCGACGATGCGCTTGAAATGGCGGGTTTGCGAAATGATACCGCATTGTTTGAAGGTGGGCGGCTTGGCATCGCATATGGATCGTCCTTTGGAAGCACCCCGCCGGTCCTTGGCTTTACCCGCCTGATGGAGCACGGAGATAGCAACGCGATCACCGCGACCAGCTACATTCAGATGATGAGCCATACAGCAGCGGTCAATATCGGTGTTCTTTACGGGATTACCGGGCGGATCATTCCCACGTCGACCGCCTGCACATCTGGCAGCATGGGGATCGGATATGCGTATGAGGCAATCAAATATGGCAAGCAAGATGTCATGATCGCCGGTGGCGCTGAAGAACTATGCCCGACCATGGTTGCCGTGTTTGATACACTTTTTGCAACCAGCGTCAGCAATGATGCGCCAGAAGCAACACCCCGTCCTTATGACGTCAAACGCGATGGCTTGGTGATTGGCGAAGGTGCTGGCACCCTGATCCTTGAAGAATACGAGCACGCAAAGGCACGCGGAGCAAAAATTCTTGGCGAGATTGTCGGGTTTGCGACTAACTCGGATGGCTCACACATAACGCACCCGGCAAGCAAAACAATGGCGCGCACCCTTCAGGGGGCTCTTGATGATGCAGGACTATCTGGTGATGACATCGACATAGTCAGTGGGCATGGCACGGCAACTGACCACGGAGACATCGCAGAAAGTGAAGCTACTCGTGCTGTTTTCGACCGTGCTGTCCCGATCCACACCCTTAAGGGCCACTTTGGCCACAGCCTTGGTGCGTGCGGCGCGATTGAAGCCTGGCTGGGGCTGGAAATGATGCGTGAAAGCAATTTCGTGGCGACTGCAAACCTGTCAGATGTCGATCCCGCCTGCGCCGAGCTGGACTACATCTCAGGCAGTTCCCGACATATCGAAGCCGAACATTTGATGAGCAACAATTTTGCATTCGGTGGCATCAACACCTCGCTTATCTTTAAGCTCGAAGACCGCTAAGCGACTGCGCCGGATTGAAAATCCGGCAACAACTTAGCCTATCGAACCGATGCTTCGCTGTTGACATAGATGGCGTAGACGCTTGTCGTTGCCGTAATCAAAAGCTCGTTCCCCCGTGCACCGCCGAAGGTTAAATTCGATACCGTTTCGGGCACCAGTATCTTGCCAAGCAACACACCTGTCGGATCAAAGCAATGCACACCGTCGGCCGCAGAACTCCAGACATTGCCATAACAATCAACTCTGATCCCGTCAGGCAAACCTTGATCGATCTTGGCAAAGTCACGACCGTTCTCAAGTCTGGTTCCGTCAACAACGTCGTAAACCCGAATGACAGGGGGAACTCCCTCGTCGTGGCTACTACCTGATTCCGCGATATAAAGCAGCATCTCATCATTCGAGAATGCCAACCCGTTTGGCTTATGAAACTCCGATGTCACACTGGTTAAAGTGCCAGTTTCAGGATCAAGACGAAATACGTTGTTGTATTTCTGTTCCGGTGCGGCCTTGTAGCCCTCATAGTTCGACAATATTCCGTAGGTTGGGTCTGTGAACCAGATCGATCCATCGGATTTGACGACAACGTCGTTTGGTGAATTAAGCCGCCTGCCCTCAAATCCATCAGCAAGCGTCGTGATTGCGCCGTTATGTTCGGTTCGTGTCACCGATCGCGTGCCGTGCCGACAGGTAATCAGACGACCGTTCAAGTCAATCGTATTGCCGTTGGCAAAGTCTGAATTGTCGCGGAACACGTTGACCGAACCGTCACACATCCAACGGAAAATCTTCTGATTTGGAATGTCAGAGAACAATAGACACTGATGCGCTGGAAACCAAACAGGTCCCTCTGTCCACAAATGCCCGCAAGAAATTTTTCTCAGCCTGACATTTGGCAACACAAGGTCGCGGAACCGACGGTCAAGAACCTGATACGGTTCCACCATACCGAATGCATCTTGATGCTTGTCTGCGGCACAGTTAGCCAATTGAACGTCCTTTGCTAAATGTATCTGATGTCCGAAAACTTACGCCCCTAAGCGCAAATACCCTTAACGCACCAACTGTTGCCGCCCATAAATCAACAACATCCCGATGATCACCATGCCGAACACCACCTGTCGGAAGGTATCGGCAGGAATATCGACACCAAGTTGGGCAAAATACCGCTGCGGCTGAACCACCGAGAGCATCGATTGCAGGATGGTAATCAAAATCACGCCGGCAACAGTTCCAACATACTTACCGCGACCACCCAGAACATTTGTCCCGCCAAGAATAATCGCCGCAATGGTCGGCAACAGGTATGGATCACCCATCGCCTGATAGGACCTATTGGCCCACCCCGCCAACAGAACGCCTGTCAACGCAGCACATGCACCGGAAAAGATAAAACAAGCCAAAATGACCTTGCGGGTATCAACACCACTCAGAAAGACTGAACGTTCCTGATTTCCGACGGCATAGATCCGTCGACCAAGAACGGACCGGTTCAGCATGAAGACGATCGCGGCCCCCAAAATGATCCAGATCAGAAGCGGATTGGGAATGCCCGGGATAAAATGCCCAACAGCCAGTTCGCGCATGAATTCGGTCGCCCGATCCTGCGGGGCAAAACCGCCGGTGTGATAAACCATAAGGCCTTGCGCCACGGCATTCATACCGAGCGTGAAGATCATGGCTGGCGCACGCAAATATGCCACGCCAAGTCCATTTACCGTCCCGATCAATGCACCGCATAGAACGCCAAATGGAACGGCAAGTGTAACGCCCCACTCCGGCCCCAGGAATCCGGTCGCACCGGTTGCCATCATACCGCCGACGCCGATTGTCCAGGGAATAGACAGATCAATATGGCCCAGCAGAATGACAAGCATCACACCGCTTGCCACCATACCAAGGAAGGATGCGGTATGGAGCTGCTGGATCAAATATTTCGGTGACAGAAAGGCAGGTTCAACCATTGCCCCGATCAGAAGCAGAACAATCACACATGCAAATGCAATAAGGGTTGCCCGATCAAATTGCCTTGCGATTACGCCTGAAACACTCATTTTTCCGCCTTACCGATAAATATGTAGTCTGTTCTTGATTCGGAGCACACGCAGCGACCCGAGGCTGACCGCAACAAGCAGTACGACGCCCACAAAAAGCGGCTGCAAGACTGGGTTGATGTCAAACACGATCAACAGATCACCAACGGTCCGCATGACGAAGGCACCGAAAATCGAGCCAACCGCGCTGCCGACACCGCCAAACAAAGACGTGCCGCCAATGACAACTGCGCCGATGGAATTGAGTGTGTACTCGTTGGCAATCGACATCTTCGCTGCGCCGGAATAGGTCAGTGCCGTCAAAAGGATGCCACCAATCGATGCCAACAACCCGCTTAGGGTATAGGCCAGCATCTTTGCGCGATTGATGGGAATTCCGGACATATACGCCGCCTGTTCGGACGAACCGATGGCAAAGGCGGCCCTTCCCAGAACTGATCGGCGATACGGGATCCAGATGAACACAACGACGGCCAGCAAAAGCAAAACGCTATGCGGGACGGCAAAAGATGATCGCGTCATGAAGTCGGCCAGTTCAAAATTGACCGATCCGCCCGGCTGGGGTCGAACGGCAAGCGCAATACCGAAATAAACCGCACTGGTGGCCAGTGTCGCGATCAGCGGCTGCAACCGTCCATAGACGATAATCAAGCCATTTACGGCCCCGCAAGCCAGCCCAAGCAACAGCACACCAAAAATGCCGAACGTGGTTGCAATCGGCCCATCAACGACAATCGTCGAAGCAAGGCAGTTCGCCAGAACGAATGTCGCCCCCACCGACAGGTCAAGCCCGCGGGTAATAACCGGCAAGGTCTGCGCCATGGCGACAAGTGCGAGCAATGCGCCCTTGTTAGCCGCGGTATTTATCATGTTGGGCGTCAGGCCCGCTGCCTGCTTCCAGCCATAAACGATGAACATGGAGGCAAAGATAAGCATTGCGATCAGAATACCACGCTGTGCTGCCGACAGGCGGCCCACCCAGCCGAAGTATTTTTGGCGAGAAACCAGATCTGCTGGTTCTGAGCTCACTGTCATAGCGACGCTTCCTGTAGTTTTTTTGGTTCAGTTCGTTTTGCTGCCTGTTCCGGCAGGTTAAGCGCAGCTGACACCAGATTTGTTTCGTTAAGGTCATCGCCGGCAAGGGTTCGAACAATCCTGCCGTCATACATCACCAGCACCCGATCGCAGCAGCCAATGAGCTCGTCGTAATCGGTGGAGTACAAAAGGATTGCACATCCTTCTGCCGCCAATTTCTGCAACAGTTGATAGATTTCCTGCTTGGTGCCGACATCGATCCCACGTGTGGGATCGTTCAACAGAATGATGCGTGGCTTGGTCATCAGCCACTTGCCGATAACGACTTTCTGTTGGTTCCCGCCGGATAGCGCCCCGACAGGGCCATCAATGCCGTCTGCCTTGATCTTGAGGAGTGCGATCATCTCGTCAATCGCGGCCTCTTCTGCGCGCTTATCAACAACACCCATCCGGCTCATTTTTTCGACCGCTGCGAAGGACAGGTTTTCACGCACCGTCATCGACAACATCAGGCCTTCGTATTTGCGGTCTTCGGGCACCAAAGCAATGCCGATGTCATCTGACTTCGCCATCTTCGGACTGTTTAATTTGACCGGCGCGCCATTGATTTCCACTGATCCGCTCGACCCGATCAGGGTCCCAAACAGCCCCAATTGCAGTTGCCGTTGCCCCTGCCCATCCAAACCGCCGAGCCCAACAATTTCCCCTGGCCGCATTTCCAGATCGATGCCATTAAGTTCATCGTTCCAGCAAAAGTCAGATACCTTCAGGATCGGCTTGGATGCGGTGGGTCGGGTGCTTTTTACCGGATAGACACTGCTGTATTCGCGACCAATCATCATCTCGACAACAGCACTGTCCGATTTTGTGCCGTTTTTGAATGTCTCGACTTTCGTGCCATTGCGATAAACCGTACAGGTATCGGCCAGTTCAGCAATTTCGGGCATGCGGTGCGAAATATAAATGATCGCCATCCCTTCATCGCGAAGCCGATGCAGCATCTTAAAGACCTTATCAACATCGGCCGCAGTCAGGGCAGACGTCGCTTCATCCAAGATGAGAATTTTCGGGTTGCGTGCCAGTGCCTTGGCGATTTCAACCATCTGGCGCCGCGACAGTGAAAGATTGCTGACGGTTTCCATCGGATCAATGTTTTCGCCGCCCACACGCGCAAGGGCCTCTTCGGCGATGCGGCGCTGGGCCCGATAATCGATCATTCCGAATTTAAGTGGCGGACGGGTAATGCCAATGTTGTCGGCCACTGTCAGGTCCGGCAACAGCGACAATTCCTGAAAAATGCAAGACACGCCCAGATCATTGGCCTGTTGCGGGTTTGCAAAGCTTACGGTGTTGCCATCAAGTTCGATCGTTCCGCTATCAGGCTGCACAACACCCGATAAGATCTTGATCAGCGTCGACTTCCCCGCACCGTTTTCACCAAGCAGCGCATGGATTGATCCGCGGTGCGTATCGAAGCTGACATTTTCCAGTGCGCGGACACCACCGTAACGTTTGGTGATGCCCGACATCGACAATAGATAAGGAGATTTGCTCTCTGACACGGCAGTTTTCCTAACTTCTTTGAATACCGTCGACGCCACGCACGGCATCGACGGTACCCGGACGTTTATTGTTGTTAGTTGTTTTCGCCTGTCTGAGACGCGATTTCTTCAGCCGTAAAGCCAATGTTGCAGGCTTCAAAATTGTTACCCGCAAAGAAGCTGCCCGGCAGTTTCGGGAACATCTCGACACCTTCCTTGAACGGGGAATAGGAAATCGAGGTCGGAAGCGCGATTTCTGACGGAACGACTTCACCCTTCAAGGCCGCGATTGCGGTTTTGATGGTCACAGATGACTGTGCCGGTCCCGTTCCGCCCGACTGGCAGCTTAGCTCTGCGCTGTTGCAAAGTTGACGAAATGCGTTCTCGGTCTCGCCGGAAATCGGGGCCTTGAACACGCCTGCATCGAGCATTGCGGTGGCAACACCTTGTGAGCCGCCCTGAACGTAAATGCCGTCAAACACACCGCCGGCCGCAATGGCATCTGCCGTCACTTTTTGGCCGTCACCTGGCGCCCAGTTTCCGACAACATCGACGACTTCGATATCGCGCCCGGATTCCTTGATTACCTCATGGAAGCCTTCATTACGTGCGATGTCGACGGGTTGGCCAGCCGGACCACGGACATGCAGGAACTTGGCCGGGCCATCACCGCTTTGCTCCAGAAGGAACTTGCCTGCCGACATTCCAAGTCCTTTCTGATCAACGTTGATGGCGATCTGGTTGGGATCATCAATCACGTTGTCAAACGACAGAACGACGACATTGGCTTCATTGGCTTTACGCACCACCGATCCGAATGCGCGTGTGTTGTTGGCGTTAATGATAATGGCGTCAAAGCCCTGATCGATAAAGTTGTTGGCCGCGGCAATCTGTGCGGCGATGTCCTCACCGACCGACACAACTTTGAATTCTTCGATCTCGGCTGCGACTTCCGGCTGTGCGGCATAGGCCTTTGCGACCGCAATCATCTGAACGCGCCAGTCATTGGCGATAAAGCCGTTTACAAGCGCAATCTTGTAAGGCCCTTCGCGCGCAGGCCACTGGAAATAGGCAGTGTCATCGGAAACCGGTGTGAAACACGCCGGATCGGCACCCGGACCAGCAACAGTGTTCGGCCCGGCAAACGCAACTTGTGCAGTCATCATCAATGCGACAGTCGCTGTCGTCATCGTCAGTAATTTTTTCATGGTAGTCCTCCCGTTGGATGCGCTGTTCTTTATCGCTTCCTCAGCAGGTCAGCGCCCCTGCCCGCATTGTGCAAGTTCTTGACGTCTCTTTGTCGCATGCCGACGACGAGCCTTCTGATCAAAGATCACAAGGGTCGGTTCTTCTGGTATTTTCAGAGAAATTTCGTTCTCACGCCGTTTTGGCGTGAACCGAGATTTCCTCCCTGATGTCAGCATGTGACTTATTGTTTTTGTTTGGCTCTTTACCGTCGTGCGGCAAAGTTTGGTCAATGCCCGAAACCCAGACACCAAACCATGGCGCAATCTTCATCAGTTCCGATTAAATCGTAAAGAGCAGTTTCCGCAGAACGCATACGGTGTTACGCATCCAAGTTGCGGGTTCCCGCAAGACAAGAGAAATGCCTGTGAATATTATCGAAGAGCTGGAGGAAACCACTCATGTCGGATCTTGCTCATTACCTTCGCATCTCCAACTTGCTTGCGGGGAACCTTGATATTCACTCGGCGCTCAGTTCGGTCAAAACCGAGATCGAGAAGATTATCGAGTTTGATCACCTTGATGTGTGCCTGATTGACACGGACAAAAGGTGGGCGACGGCCTATGAGGTTGGCGTCGAAACAGCCTGGAGCAAGATGCGCTCCCATGTCCGCAAGGCGCCGATCCGCGATATTTTGCTGGGTAAGACCGACCATCTATTGACGGGAAATGCCCTTGAGGATCCCCGTTTCCTTTTCCCCGGCGCGGTAAGTGCCCCGATTATTGACCACGAACTTCGTAGCCGCGTCAGTGTCGGTATGAAGGTGCTGGGTGAAGTCGTTGGATCGTTAAATTGTTCTTCGAAAAAGGAAGATTTCTACGACCAGAGCCACCTTGAACAGATGCGCATTTTGGCTGACATGCTGGCCCCATATTTCTATGCCTTGCGCGCCAACGAAAAGGCCAACAAGGAGGCGATCATTCGCGCTGAAATCCTTGCACGCGAAGAAGGTCTGCGCCTTGGCGCACTCAGCCTTACCGACGCGCTTGAGGCCGAACGCCAGCGCATTGGCATGGACCTGCATGATCAAACCTTGGCTGATCTGACACGTATTGCACGGGATCTTCGCCCAGGACTGAGCGAGGCGCAGTATCTAAGGCTGCAGCAGCAAGTCCAAAACATGATCCAGGGACTGCGCGACATCATTGATACCTCGATCCCATCGATTCTTGACCTGTTTGGCTTCCACCATGCTGTCCAGACGCATCTGGAACGGGCTGTAAGCTATGACAGCGCAATGCGCTTCAAGGTCGATGATCAGACAGACGGCGCGATTGACCTGTTGCCCGAAACAACCCGCATCGCAGTCTTTCGTATCTGCCAGGAAGCCATCAACAATGCCGTGCTGCATTCGAATGCGTCACTTGTTTCGGTCTTGATTACCAAAAGCCCGGATGACTGTCTGACCATTCGTGTTTCGGATAACGGAAAGTTCCAGCCCCATCCAAGAAAACCGTCCAGTGGCTTGGAACATATGAAAACACGCGCCCGCCTGATCGGTGCAAAATATGACCTTTCAACTTCCGACGGCACACAAATAACAATTCAGTTGCATCAAGCGACCAGACAACAAGGAGAAACGATCAATGAAAATATTGCTGGTTGAAGATGACAATATGCACGCGGATTTCCTGATGGAAATCGTCGAAAACGCGTTGCCGGAATTTGACGAAATCCTTGTTGCCCATAACGGCAAGGAGGCCGAAAAACTTGCCCATCTACATCAGATTTCAGCCGTCGTAATGGACCTTCGCATGAAGGAACATAATGGCATTGAAGCCGCGCGAACGATCTGGGCAGAACGCCCCCACACAAGGATACTTTTCTGGTCGAACTATTCGGATGAGGCATATCTGCGGGGAATCACCCGCATTGTTCCCGATCAAGCGGCCTATGGGTATGTGCTGAAAACCGCAACACCGGACAAGATGCGACTGGCGTTGCGTGCCGTCCTTATCGAAGCGCAGATTGTTGTTGATCGCGAAGTTCACCAGATCCAGGCACAGCAGATGCGCTCGCGCAGTGCACTGACGGAATTCGAGTATCTGATATTGCTTGATCTGGCGTTGGGACTTCCGGACAAGGCAATTGCCATGCGCCGAAAACTGTCGCTCCGTACCGTCCAGAACCGGTTGCTATCGCTTTATGACAAGCTGGAAGTTGAGTCACAGGACCAGAACGAAATGGGCATTGTGCTTAACAAACGCACACGCGCTGTTTCCAGTGCCATTGCCCGAAAGGTCATTAATCGCGAGGGTTTGATAAGTGCCAACAAGGAACTATCCGCTTGGCTTGCAGGTCAACCAGTGCCACTGGACTAGGTTCTTGGTCGGCATCACCAATCAGCAGAACTGGGCTATCAGATTTCTTTGCGCTCGTCCAAAGGTGCCATATCGAAACTGATACTGAAGATGCACCCGCTATGCTCTTTGGGTTGCGTCAGTTTAACCTTGGTTTCGTGGCGTGCAGCGATTTCCTTGACGATGGAAAGTCCCAGTCCGCATCCTTCGTCATATCTTGCATCATTGATCCGATAGAACCGTTTGAAGACATCCTTGCGATGTTCGACCGGAATACCCGGGCCGTTGTCTTCGACGGTCAATATCACCTTATTTTTGGCAGTGTTCTGTTCAAGCCGAACGGTCACGGCACTACCACTTGGGCAGTATGTCAGTGCGTTATGGACAAGGTTTTTAAGCAGCTCTTCAATCAAGGTCGCATCACCCATAATCCACGCAGGATCGGTGATCCCCTCATATCCAAGGTCAATGCCACGCTCGATCGCGACCGGCACTTTTGATCCGGTTACCGCACGGGTAATTTCACACAGATCAATCTTGTCAAACGGCCGACCCGCAAGGCCTTCGGGTGCGGCACGTGCGGATGCCAATAACTGATTGGCCAGATGCGATGTCTGCCTGGTCGAGGCCGCGATGGTATCCATGATCTGGTGGATTTTCTCAGGATCCTTTTCACGCTGCCCAAGTTCTGCCTGGGTTCGAAGTGCTGCCAATGGCGTTCTAAGCTGATGCGCTGCATCTGCAGTAAAGCGTTGCATGGTCTTCAGGCTGTTTTCCAGCCGGCCGAAAAGCTGGTTGATGGCGCCCACCAGATGGCGCACCTCGATCGGCACATCGTGCAAAATCGGTCTGAGATCACTCGGAGAACGGCGATTAAGCGCCTCTTCAAGCCTTGCAAGTGGTTTCAGGCCCTGACCGATCCCGAACCAAACGATCATGGCGGCAATGACAATCAGCAAGATCTGGCGCGCGGCGGCACTGGCAAGAATATCCTCGCTAAGCCTTGTGCGGGTTCCCATAGTTTCGGCAACGAGCACATGAAAACGGGTCGCTTTGCGAACACTCGCCACATAGCGTGAAAGCGCGCCGATCCGGACCGTTTCGCCGTTATAAACCGCATCGTAGAAAACCGGTTCTTCACGCAATGGCAGGAACTTCTCAGGCACCGGCGGCAGGTCTTCATAGCCGGTAATGAATTCGCCCTGTGCGGTACTGACCTGATAGAAAACCCTGTCTTCTGCAGCACTTGTCAGCATCTCGAGCGCGACATAGGGAACGTCCACCTCAATCTTGCCACCGATCAGGACAACACGGTCTGCAATGGCTAATGCAGAACTTAAAAGTGCACGGTCAAATGCTTGGTTTGTCGAATTAATTGCGTTACTTCGGACTTCAAGCAGCATCAGGGAACTGACCACCAAAAGCGGGATCAGCAGCGATATGACAAGCCTGCGCCGAAGTGATCGATTACGCCATTTCATGTTTTTTTCAACAGATAGCCAAGACCGCGAACGGTCTGGATTTTGACATCGGCCGCCTCGACCCGTTTGCGCAATCGACTGATATAAAGTTCGACCGCGTTGGCACTGATATCGTCTTCAAACCCGGCCAACTGGTCAACGATTTGCTCCTTGCTCAGAACATGGCCGCCCCGCATCAAAAGGATTTCAAGGATATTAAGCTCACGCTTTGGAATATCGACATCCGTGCCATCAACCGTTACCCGTCGCGCCACTGTATCGAAACTGAGCTTCCCGCATTTAAGCTGGGTATTATGCGTTCCGGCATTGCGCCGCATAAGCGCCCTAACCCGTGCTTCAAGCTCGACCAGCTCGAACGGTTTGGCCAGATAGTCATCCGCACCAAGATCAAGTCCCTTGACCCTGTCTTCGATATCACCGCGCGCGGTCAGAATCAGAACGGCACTTTCGGCTCCGCGATGACGCAAACGTTTGAGAATCTCAAGCCCGTCAAGCTTCGGCAGGTTCAGATCAAGTACCACCAGGCCATATTCCTGGGTACGCAAAACGTCGTCAGCCTCCTCGCCATCGGCAATCACATCGACCGCATAGCCAGACTGTCGCAGGGATCCTGCAATTCCGTCTGCCAGTGCGGCATGATCTTCGACAACAAGGACTCTCATTGTTTGCGCGACTTTTCCCTGATAAACCTCGACAGAGGTAATTTCTATTCTGCCATTTTCCCGGCAAAGGCATTCAAGAACAAGCGATATCCTCGCCCCGGCACCATATGCCAATGACCATCCGCGACACAGAGTATTGCAGCATGATTTCGGGCCGTATCTGTATTGGTTTATGTTTCATCGCCCTCGCGATGCAAGTTTCTTCTGCGATGGCCGAAGTTTTCACTTATCCGGCATTGCGTTCGTCCCAGGCATCCGATCCAGAACAGTCACTGCTGACCAGCACACAGCCGATGGCGGTTATCTATGGCTCCGCCGATATCGGTGCCTTTGTCCCGGTGATCGAGGCCTTTCAGCAAGATAACCCGTTTATTGGCGTTGAATACCATCAGCTGCAAACCCTTGAGATGTATGACATCACCCAAAGCCAGCGCGCCAACGGTGAACCAGCGGCGGACCTGATCATCAGCTCCTCGATGGATCTGCAGATGAAGCTGGCCAATGATGGATATGCCACCTCCTATCAAAGCAGTGAAACAGACGCTTTGCCCCATTGGGCGCGCTGGCGCAACGAAGCCTTTGCCGTAACGCAGGAACCGGCTGTCATCGCCTATAACCGCGAGTTTTTCCGCGAAAACGAACTCGAACCGCCCAGAACCCGCGAAGATTTTATCCGGTTACTTGTCAACCACGACGAGTTGCTGAGTGAAAAAGTCACGACCTATGACATTGAACGCAGCGGTGTTGGCTTCCTGTTTCTGGCGCGCGATGAACGATTTTTCCCCGGCATCTGGGATTTTGTCCGCATTCTGGGTCAGGCGAAGGTAAAGCTTTATTCCAACACATCTCCGATGCTTGAAAAAATCGCGTCCGGTCAGGTGGTGCTTGGCTATAACCTGCTGGGATCGTATGCGGAAACCTTTACCCAACGAAACCCGAACCTTGGCGTCATCTTGCCAGACGACTTTATCGTCGTTTATTCAAGGATCGCCATCATCCCGCGTGGTGCACGCAACCCCGACCTTGGCGGTCGGTTCCTTGATTTCATGTTGTCAATCAAGGGCCAAAGCGTCTTGCAGAATGAAGGGAACTTCAACCCGGTACGCGCCGACGTCCCGCCCAGCACATTCTCGTCGCTGATCTTTGACCGTTATGGCGAACGCGTACGTTCCTTCCCGGTTGGGCCGGGATTGCTGGTTTACCTTGATCAGGCCAAGCGTCAGCGCTTCCTGCGCCGCTGGCAGGATGCGCTACTGAACCGCAGATAACGCACCCTGCCCGACCACTTATCTTGTTAAGACTTGGCACTATCGGGTACCGGACGACGATCCGGGCCGGTATAGTTCCAGATCATCCGGCGCGGGATCGGTCCCTTGTTGCGGCCACCCTGTTGGGTTTGTTCCCACGCATGGGCAAGAATGCCCACCGACCGCGAAAGACAAAACAACCCACGCGCCAGTTCCGGCGCAAATCCCAGTTCGGCATAGATAACCGCCGTCGCACCATCGATGTTCATCGGGATCCGTTTACCTTTACGTGTCAAAAGCTCTGCCTCGATCGCGCTGGCAATTTCGCCATACCGGCCCAACACATGACCTTCCAGAGCTGCATCGCGTACGAGCGCCAAAAGCCGCGGTGCACGTGGGTCCACCGGGTGGAACCGATGGCCAAAGCCCGGCACATGTTTGCCATGCTCGGCAATCTGATGATCAAGGCCGTCTGAAACTGCCGCTGTCATGTCCTGTCCGGCATCCATGCGTGCTGCGATGTCATGATAAAGGGCAACCGCCTGCTCGCCCGCACCACCATGCACATCACCCAGGACATTAACCGCACTGGCCATGGCATTGTTCAGGCCAACGCCACATGTTGCCGCCATACGGGCAATGGCGATGCTGGGGGCTTGCGGCCCATGATCGATGGCCGAAACAAGGGCTGCTTCAAGCAGCTTGGCCTGCGGTGCTGATGGTAATTCGCCACGTGTCATCAACCAGATCATGGTCGGAAAGCTGATATTGCCGATCAGATCCTCAATCGCGTAACCGCCATAATGGATTTTGCCCGGCTCCATATCAATGATGCCGGTCTGCCACCAGTCGCGTACTTCGTTTTCAACGTCTTCAACAGTTTTCGAACTCACAGCACGCCCTCCTTGGCAAAATTATCGATTTCATCATTGGAAAAGCCCAGCGACAACAGAATATCCTGATTGTCTTGTCCAAGTTCTGGCGGCGGTGCACTCACCGACGGCGCATCACCATCCATTTTGATTCCGGTCCGAAGGATGCGGATATCGCGATCAGCACCCGGAACATTTTCAAACGACGCCAACATCCCGCGATCAGCAATCTGTGGCAGGGAAAGTGCCTGTGGCACGGTCAGGACCGCACCGGCCGGAACACCAACGGCGTTAAGCTTTTCAACCCAGTAATCGGTTTCTTGCGTAACCAGCATGTCTTCAACCAGTCCGGTCAAAGCCGATCTGTTTTCGAGCCGTTCCTTGCGCGACACAAATCGCGGATCCTTGATAAGCGCCTCAAGACCAAGAACACCACACAGAGCTTCGAACTGTTCCTGCTTGTTTGCGGCGATGTTGATCTGGCCATCGGCCGTGGCAAAGGCGCCAGACGGTGATGACGTGAAGTTGTCATTGCCATTGGCGGTCGGCTCCTTGCCAGCAATCAGATAGTTCGAGACCACCCAACCCATCGTGGCAATCACCGATTCCAGCATCGAAATATCAATGAAGCTGCCCTTGGCATCCTTGTTGCCCATGGCCCGCCCCGCCAACGCCGAGCTGATGGCAAAGGCCGCAGTCATGCCGCCGATGGTATCGGCCATCGGATACCCGACGCGATAGGTCCCTTTATCCTCCTCGCCGGTGATTGTCATGATCCCCGACAAGCCCTGAACAATCTGGTCATAGGCGGGAAGTGTCTTCATCGGGCCGCTCTGGCCAAAGCCGGAAATCGCGCAATAGACGAGGCCCGGATTAACCTTTGAAAGCACATCATAGCCAAGCTCAAGACGGTCCATGACGCCCGGACGGAAGTTCTCAACCAGAACATCGGCCTTGGCCACGAGCTTTTTCAGGATTTCTTTCCCCCGCGGATCCTTAAGGTTCAGCGTAATCGAACGTTTACCGGCGTTCTGTGCCATGAATGAAACGCCCATCAGCTTTTCATTGAGCTCCATGTCGGCACCAAGCTGTCGGGCAAGATCGCCACGACCCGGCGCTTCGACCTTGATGACTTCCGCCCCCATATGGGCCAGCTGGTGACAGCAAAACGGCCCGGCCAACACATTGGTCAGGTCAAGAACCGTGATTCCGGAAAGAGATTTTGGTCCACTCATGGATATTTCCTAAATTCTGCCTGGTAGAATTATGTTCTATTATATAGAATTTTGAACTTAGGGAAAATGATGTTCGCCCGGCCAAGGCCACCCCCCAGAGAACGGGAGCAGGTAAATCCATGTCAGAACAAAACGTTACAGCGGTTGAGCGCGCTTTGGGAATTCTTGATGCCTTCACCGATCAGGACCATGACCTGTCGCTCAAGGACCTGTCCGAGCGTACCGGGATGTATAAAAGCACCATCTCGAGACTGGCGGGAACGTTGGAGTCTTGTGGTTTTTTGATGATTTCAGGCCGTGGCCGCTATCGCCTTGGCCCGGCACTTTGGCGTCTTGGCTCCATTTACCGGCGATCATACGGCATGGACGATATCGTCCGCCCACACTTATCGATCCTCGTTTCGGAAAGCGGGGAAACCGCGTCCTTTTATGTGCCCGAAGGCGCCAATCGATTGTGCCTGTTTCGCGAAAACTCCCCAAGCAGCCTGCGTCATCATCTTGAAGAAGGCGCTATTCTTCCTTGTGAATTCGGGGCTGCTGGCCACGTCATCCGCGCCTGGGGCGATGGCGTCGATGACCGTTCGTTACAGGTCCTCGAAGACAGGTTTGCCCTGAGCGAAGGTGAACGTGATCCGGACGTTTCGGCGATTGCCGTACCGGTACTGGATCGGCAGAACCACCTGCTCGGTGCACTTGCCCTTTCTGGTCCGATCAGTCGGTTCACCCCGGAAAAACGCCTCAAATGCCTGGCTTCGCTGCAAGCACGTGCTGCGGATTGCGGTAAACGCATGTCTTCTTGATCACAAACGGCCGCCCATCTTTGCCGTTAACGCATAAATCATGTGAACTTTTTTCACCCATTTTTTGCCAATGACAGGTTGGTGACAGGTTTGGCTGTTACCGTCCCGCCACTGCCGATCCGTGAGTCATAAATTGGCCCCGGAACAAACAAGAAGAAAATTCGGCAAGGGAGGTCAGGTCAATTTCCGGGGTCAGGTGGGCATTCATGCCTCTGAAAGCGGTGTTCGGACTCCCCTTGCTGGTGCTTTGTTCCATTGATCGGCTTGCCACTATTCGGGTGGCTGGGAAATTGCTTTAGTGTCTGGAGGAGACCCTGATGAACAAACTGTCGATGTTCTCGCGTCGCGGATTTATCGCAGCAGCCACGGCTGTTGCTGTTTCGACTGCTGCATTTGGTGCAATGGATGCCAAAGCTGCAGAAATCGACGAAATTCACTTCGTCATTCCGGGCGGCGCAGGCGGCGGCTGGGATGGTACGGCACGTGGTACCGGTGAAGCCCTGACCAAATCGGGTCTTGTTGGCACCGCGTCCTACGAAAACATGTCGGGCGGCGGCGGCGGTAAAGCGATCGCCTACATGATCGAAGCTGCTGATCGCCTTGACAACACCCTGATGGTCAACTCCACCCCGATCATCGTGCGTTCGCTGACCGGTGTCTTCCCGCAGTCGTTCCGCGACCTGACCCCGATCGCAGCCGTTGTTGCCGAATATGCTGCTTTCGCAGTTCCGGCGGACAGCCCGTATCAGTCCTTCACCGACGTTGTTGACGCGGTCAAAGCTGATCCGTCTTCGGTCAAGTTCGGCGGCGGTTCGGTCCGTGGCGGTATGGACCACATCGTTGCAGCCTATGCCGTTCAGCAGGGCGGCGGCGATGCCAAACAGGTAAAATACATTCCGTATGACGCAGGTGGCAAAGCAATTGCTGGCCTTCTGTCGGGTGAAACTGAAGTTCTGTCGACCGGTCTGGGTGAACTGCTTGAACTTGCCAAGGCAGGTCAGGTTCGCATTCTGGCTGTAACCTCGAAAGAACGCGTTGAAGCTGCTCCGGACGTTCCGTCGCTCGGTGAACTCGGCATTGATGCTGAATTCGTCAACTGGCGCGGTTACTT
Organism: Thalassospira indica; assembly: GCF_003403095.1. Taxonomy (NCBI): domain Bacteria; kingdom Pseudomonadati; phylum Pseudomonadota; class Alphaproteobacteria; order Rhodospirillales; family Thalassospiraceae; genus Thalassospira; species Thalassospira indica. The sequence continues at coordinate 2,640,997 of NZ_CP031555.1, forward strand.
CGGTTCGCCCTCTCTGTCGGCTGAAAAAGCGGATGCCTATGCTGCGATCCTCAAGGACGTTCAGGCAACCCCGGAATGGGAAACCGTTCGTACCCGCAATGGCTGGGAAAAAATCTACAAGCCGCGTGCTGAGTTTTCTGCCTTCATGGAAAATCAGGAAAAGGTCGTTGGCGACCTGATGCGCGACCTTGGCTTCCTGAAATAAGCCGTTAATACACAAGTAAAAAGACCTCCGAAGGAAACCACGCCATGTCCATCAATCGCGACAAATTCGGCGCGCTGCTATTTCTTTGCCTTGCGCTGATATATGGCTTCTATGTCGATGACATCCCGCTGCTGTTTGGCGACGAGGATGCCCCGTTCAATGCCAGAACCCTCCCTAACGCCCTTGCATGGTTGCTTGGTGTGGTTTCCTTCATCCAACTGGTGCTGCCGACCAACAAAGAGGCCGGCAGCCTCGAACACGCTTTCCGCGGTCTTAAGTGGAAACGCGTTGTTATTCTGGCGGCGCTGATGGTGTTTTATGGCCTGACCATCCGCCAGCTGGGCTTCCCGATTTCAACATCGCTCTTCCTGATGGGCGGTTTCTATACGCTTGGCGAACGACGTCCGCTGGTTCTGATCCTGACGGCTGTCGGTGTCACGCTTGCTTTCTGGGGCTTGCTCTATGCCATGGGCATCTACCTGACCCCGGGCGATTTCTTCTATTATCTCGGTTGGATGTCAAACGATGCTTGAGGGAATTTTCTCCGGTCTTTCGACCGCTGTCATGCCGATCAACCTTCTGATGGTTGCGGTCGGCTGTTTCGCAGGCACCTTTATCGGGATGCTTCCCGGTCTTGGCCCAATCACCGCCATTGCCCTGATGATCCCGATCACCTACGGGTTTGATCCGTCCACCGGCCTTATTCTGATGGCGGGCGTCTATTACGGGGCAATCTTTGGCGGTTCGACCTCTTCTATTTTGATCAACGCACCGGGTGTTGCCGGCACCGTTGCGACCGCCTTTGACGGTTACCCGATGGCACAGAAGGGTCAGGCTGGCAAGGCACTGGCCATTGCCGCCTACTCGTCTTTCTCTGGCGGTACAATTGCTGCAATCTTCCTGCTGGTGGCCGCACCGGCACTGGCGTCGGTTTCGTTGTCGTTCCAGTCGGGTGACTATTTCGCACTGATGGTGCTTGGCCTGACGGCTGTGTCCGCCTTTGCCGGCAAGGGACAGGTTCTTAAGGCGATTACCATGACCCTGTTCGGGATCATGCTTTCGACCATCGGCACCGACCCGGCGGCTGGCGTTGCCCGCTTTACATTCGGCAGCATGGATCTTGTCGATGGCATCAGCTTCCTTTTGCTGGCCATGTCGACCTTTGCCCTTTCAGAGGCCCTGCTCTCGATCCTGCGTCCGACCAAGGACACCCGTTCCGAGGAAGAAAAGGCGCTTAAAAGCCTGGGCTCGATGAAGCTGTCGAAGGAAGAAGTCAAGATCATGATCCCGGTCATTGGCCGCTCCTCGGTTCTTGGCTTCTTTACCGGCGTTCTGCCGGGTGCCGGCGCGACGATTGCATCCTTCCTTGCGTACGGCATGGAACGCAATATTGCCTCGGCCAAGGAAAAGCTCGGCTTTGGCAAGGGCTCCATCCGGGGTCTGTCGGCGCCGGAAACCGCAAACAACGCTGCGTGCTCCGGGTCCTTCGTACCGCTTCTGACCCTTGGCATTCCGGGTTCGGGCACCACGGCTGTGATGATGGGTGCGCTGATTTCCTATGGCGTTCAGCCAGGTCCGCGTCTGTTTGTTGAACAGCCTGACGTGTTCTGGTCAGTGATCATTTCGATGTATATCGGCAATATAGTCCTGCTGGTTCTGAACCTGCCGCTGATCCCGTATATCTCGCGTCTTCTGGCCCTGCCCCAACAGCTTCTTGTTCCGTTCGTTCTGTTCTTCTCGCTGGTTGGTGTCTATCTGGTGACCTTTAACACCATGGACATCCACATGATGGTGATTGCAGCTGCAATCGCGATCGGCCTGCGTCTTCTGAACTATCCGATGGCACCGATGCTGCTTGGCTTCATTCTGGGCAAGATGATGGAGGAAAACCTCCGTCGTGCACTGGCCATTAGTGACGGTTCAATTTCGTTCCTTTGGGAACGCCCGATCACGCTGGTGATCCTGTTGATCAGCATTCTGTTCCTTGCAGCCCCGTTGATCGGCAATCTGCGCAGCTGGTTGGCAAACCGCAAATCAGCGCTTCCCAATGATGGTGAACTCTAAGATCTGCCTCTGAGCGACGTGAAGGATATTGGTAATGCGGTTTCTTGATAATCTGTCGATTGGTCCCAAAACCCTTTTGGTGCCGGTCTTCCTGATGATCGTCATTGTCGCGATGGGTACTGCCACTGTGGCAACCCTTGAAAGCGAGAAAGACACCCTTACCAGCCTTCGCGTTGAAGCCTATGAACGGCGATCCGATGCGCTAACACTCAGCAATGCCCTGAACGAGGCGCACGGATCGCTGTTTCGAATTCTGACTTGGGACTCAAACGGCATTAATGCTGCTGTTGTCCCCGATCTTCGTGAACAGGTCGCCAAACTCGAAGAAGAACTCGCCCCCCTTGCCCAGCGTCTTGCCGCTGTGGGTGGTGATGCCTTTACCGAGAACTATGCGAAATACATGGAACAGGTGAACCAGTTCCTTGTTGAAAGCGAAATGAACATATATGGCGCGCTGGAAGTGATTGCTCAGGCCGATGAAACCTTCCAGGCCCTTCAGGCGCCACTCAACGATATCCTTGCCCAATCGCATGAAATTGCCACCACCTCGTTTGCCAATGCCTATGCGCAGGCCGAAGCCCTGCAGCGTGTCTTTGTCATCGTTGCACTGATTGTTGTGGTTGTTGCGGTTGTTGTGTCGGTCTTCGTCTCCCGGCGCATTTCACGACCAATGACCGACCTTGCCGAATTGATCGAACAAATTTCCAATGGCGATCTTGATGTGAGTGTTCGCGGTGGACAACGCGCTGATGAGATCGGCAAAGTCGCACGCTCTGTCATGGTGCTGCGTGATCAGTCCAAGGAAGCAGAAGTCCTGCGTCAGGAACGCGAACGCGTGCGTGGCCTTGAAAGACAGCGTCAGCAAAACCTGATCGACGCCACCAATCATTTCCAGCGCGTCGTCCAGGAAGCCCTGTCCGGGTTTGATCAGGAATTCAGCTCGCTCAACGGATCTGCCAGCGACATGGAACAGATCGCAACCCTTGCAAGCGCACGGTCCGCCGACGCCAACCAGCATTCCGAGCAGGTTCTTCATCACATCGAAGCTGTTTCCCATACGACCGCAAGCTTGTCCGAAGCCATTGCTGAAATCGGCCAGCAGGCCCAGAACTCGGCCGAGGTTGCCGGACGTGCACGTTCCGAAAGCGAACAGTCACGTGCCCTGTTTGAACAGCTGACCAACGCCACCCAGCGGATCGGTGATATCGTCAGCCTGATCGAAGACATCGCCAACCAGACCAACCTGCTTGCCCTGAACGCCACGATCGAGGCTGCACGCGCCGGTGACGCCGGTAAGGGCTTTGCCGTTGTTGCGGGCGAAGTCAAAAACCTTGCCTCTCAGACCGCACGCGCGACCGAAGATATCGCAAGTCAGGTCGAAGAAATTCGTGGCCTTACCGATAACGTGGTCAATGCCTTGCACGGTGTTGCGGATGTGATTGGTGAGGTTGACCAGTCCGCCGCTGCCATCGCTGCTGCCGTTGAAGAACAACAGGCCTCAACAGCCGGTATTTCTGACAGCATTCAGGATGCCAATGGCGGTATGCGGACTGTGGCCGAGGCGGTTGGTGCGCTGGATAACGAAACAGCCCGCGTGCATAACGGTTCTGCAAACGTAACGCGCGCCACCAGCACATTGAATAACGAGGCCACCAAACTGCGTAACGCAATCGATAGCTTCCTTGAACAAATCGAGAAGAACAAGGCCGAAGCATAATGACGAGAACACCGGATGGTCGCTCAGGCGCCCATTGGATCAACCGACTTTCCGGTGTTTTGACACCCCAGTTTTTCAAAAAACTGTCGATTGCTTTGGGGATCGGCCTGATTGGCGGCTTGATCGCCCATTTCATCAATATGCCTCTGGCCTGGATGATGGGCCCGATGCTGGCAACGTTTGTCGCAAGCTTGCTGCGCGTGCCGATGGGTGTCCCGATGCAATTTCGCTCTGGCATTCTTGGCGTTATCGGTATTTTCCTCGGCGCATCCTTTACCCCCGATACGCTTGATCAGGCCGCAAAGTGGCCGATCAGCATGATTGCGGTTCTGCTGTATGTTCCGATCATCACATTCGTGATCACCTGGTTTTATTCCCGCATTGCCCGCCTGGATCCGGCGACAGCGCTGTTTTCCGCAACTCCGGGTGGCCTGACACCGATGGTCGTGCTTGGGGCCGCGGCTGGCGGCAATGAACAGGAAATCGCCCTGACGCAAGGTTTGCGTGTTTTGCTGCTGGTGATGTCCGCACCGCTGATTGTTTTGATGATCACGGGCGTTGTGGCGAACGGCCATGGCGATAGCCAATCGGTTCAAATGACACTGAATGAAGGCCTTTTGACCGCAGGTTGCGCGATCATCACAGTGCTGGTCTTTCGCAAACTACGCATCCCGGCGGCCTATATGACCGGTGCGATGGCGGCTAGCATGGTGTTGCACGTATTGGGCATCGTCGAGGGTAACCTGCCCGATTGGTTGCTTGCCGGAAGCCTGTTGATCCTCGGCTCTGCCATCGGCAGCCGGTTTTCGGGCGTCAAGATCGCTGTCCTTGTTCGTCTTGCGGGCTATTCGGTGCTGGCAACCTTTGTTGTCCTGGCCTTTACAGGCGGGGTTGCATGGCTCGTATCGCAATGGCTGGATCTTGATTTCATTGCCGTATTGCTGGCCTTTGCGCCGGGTGGCGTTGCTGAAATGTCCTTGATTGCGCTGGCACTCAATGTCGAACCGAGCTTTGTCGCCTTTCACCATATCGTGCGCATTTTCGAGATCGTGTTGCTGGCGCCGCTGCTTGCCAAGTGGTTTCAGCGCCACATGCAAAAGAAAGCCGCACGGCAAGATTAATCGTCTCCTGCCGCTATGCACATCTGATTAGCCAAACATGTCCTTGGTGATCCCGTCATACCAGGCAACAGATTCCTCAAATGTATGCCTGCGGACATCAGCACTTTCATCGGGTTGGCTGATAAAGGATGACGTGCTGGCAATCGCGCCATCAACATTGCCATATTGCGCCCCGACCTTGATCCCGTCATTGGTTTCGACAAGGCTCCAGCACGTATTGAGATAACGCGCCGGAAAGACCCGCATATCCATAAGATCCGCCATCAGATGCATCACCACCACTTTCGCCTGACTGTTGGCAGCTGATCCTGACTTTGGCATGGCGCCTGCGATGGACGCATCACCGATGACAAAGATGTTCTGATCGCGTTTGGACCGCATGCTTTCGGCATCCACCGGGCAAAATCCACTGTCATCTGACAGCCCCGCACCGATGGCAATGCTTCCGGCCTGCTGTGCCGGAATGATGTTGAGCAACGCACCGCGAAACGTATCAAAATCGGTCTCCACTGTTCCGGCTTCCACATCGACCCCCTTGATACCCCCGTGGATATTGGGTCCATACCATTCCACCATGCCCGGATAGTATTTCTCCCACCCTTCTGCAAAAAGCCCCTGTTTGGAGAATTTCTCCTTCGGATCAAGAACAACGATCGTGCAGTCAGTGAGCCCGCGTGCCTTAAGCGTATGGGCAATCATTGAAACGCGTTCATACGGGCCCGGCGGACAGCGATACGGATTGGGTGGTGCAACCATCACCACCTGATCACCATTTTTAAGGCCATCGATCTTTGATTTAAGTAATTGCGTCTGCGGCCCGGCCTGCCAGGCGTGCGCGGCAATTTCCGCCAGCTCCGCCGAATATCCTGGAACACTATCAAATATCAGATCAATACCCGGTGACAGGACCAGCCGGTCATAGGGGATGGTTTCCCCGGTTGATGTGCGCACCTGCTGGGCTGTGCGATCAATTTCTTCCGCCCGGGCTGTCACTTTGCGAATGCCATAATCATTGATCAGTCGATCATAGCCATGCGTGATCGACGCAAAATCACGATAGCCACCCAGATACAGGTTGGAGAAAAAGCAGGTCGTGTATTTCTCGGAATCCTCAATCAGGGTGATGTTGATTGCCCCACCGGCCTTTTCCGCCAAATGACGGGCCACCGTCGCCCCACCTGCACCGCCGCCAACAATCACGACATTCTTGCGGCCTTGGGCACGCAAAATGCCCGGCATTGCCATGACACCTGCACCGGCACCGAGAAACTTGTTGAACGTTCGCCTTGTGACATTGCTCATTTTCTTGTTCCTGATCCGTTGATTAACGACGTTTCACAAACTCCAACCTTTAGTCCTTGGTCGAGAAATAGGTCGCAAGCGCTGCCAATTCTTCCATACCAAGGCTTGTCATGATTGCCTGCATCACTGAATTTTCGCGCAGGCGATATTTGTATTCCAGCATCGCCTCGACAAAATACTCGCGCGGCAATCCGTCGATCACCGGGATCGCATGATTGGCCGCTTGTCGCTGATGACACGTCACACATTCTGTCGCCAGATAAGCGCCATAATCCGCATCACCGGGCACTGCCAACACCTGTCCGATGGCCTCACCCAATGGCATATTCGTTGTCGTTTTCTCCGCACCGGTCTCAGCAAATGAAAAGTTCGGGATCAAGAAGATCCCGAACGCAACACACAGCCAGATCCTATCAATGCCCAGCACCCGAAACACGCGCGCTATCAAAGCCCTGCCACCATCCGTTTCATGATGTTTCCGGTGACAATCACGCATTAATCAATCCCCCCGGCACCGTTTTCTTCATCACCGTCCGGCGTGACATCAAGAATACGCGCGCGCATTACGATCTCGGCCGGACCATCGCCACAGTTTTCCATGCAGGGTTCGACATTGGTCGCGAAATTTGCCTCTTCCAGACGATCATCGGGATAGAAGTTCTCTTCGTTAGGTAACGAAATCTCGCTAAAGGTTTCGTTGGATAACTCAAAGTCTTCTTCTGTGACAATGTCGTTCAAATACAACAGGTAAGCTGTAATTGCGTAGGTCTGATCCGCACTCAGCGACCGGGCATTACCAAACGGCATTGCCCGATGGACATAGTCAAAAATCGTCGAGGCGAACGGCCAATAGGACCCGATGGTCTTGACCGGACGGTCCGCCGTCAGGGTATCAAAGCCACCCGATAATACCGGCCAGCGCCCCTCACCTTCACCAAACACGCCGTGACACACCGCACAGTTTTCATCATAAAGCACGCCACCATCGGCCACCGTACCACTGCCAACAGGCAACCCGACACCGTCCGGACGCACATCAATATCCCACGCAGCAACTTCTTCGGGCAGTGCTTCGCGGCCAAGATGATAAACACCATGCTCAGGGATCACTGCATCCGCTGCTTTCAAAGCAGGTTCCGCCGCAGATGCGGTTTCAACAGGAGCAGCTGCAGGTGCAGACTTAGGTCCCGCTGCGGCTTGCTCCGCACTTTCCGAGAAGGTTGCCAGATAGGCGATCACATTGGCGATCTCGTCGTCTTTTTTCAGGCCGACAAAGGCCATCTTCGTACCTTTGACATAGTCGCGCGGTTTCGCCAGATATTCGGTCAGACTGTCGTGGTCCCAGACCAAACCTTCTTCACCGGCCTTGGTCATCGCCTTGGAATATTTGAAATCCTCAAGCGATCCTGCGACACGCCCAAAGATTTCATTGAGCTCTGGTCCGACCTTGTTTTTGGCCCCTTCACCCACGGCGTGACAGGCGGCACATTTGCGGAAAACCTTCTCGCCTGCGTCTGCATCTTGCGCGTTGGCATTGGTTGCCCATGCTGCGCCAAGCAGAACGATGCTTGCGGTAAACTTAAGAAACTTCGACATTTTCCGCCTCTCCGTTCGACTTCAGATACCAGGTCTGGATGCCATTATTGTGATAGATCGAGTTATCGCCGCGTGCCGCGCGCAGGGCGTCCTTGGTCGGCTGGACGTAACCCTGTTCGTCAATGGCACGCGATTGCAGATAAAGCGGCGATCCGTCCCAGCTGAACTCGTAATAGAAACGATGCAGCGACCGGCTAAGGCTCGGCCCGTCAATCCGGGCATGCTGCCAGTTGCGGCCACCGTCAATCGACACATCAACGCGCTTGATCTTGCCATGGCCAGACCATGCAACACCGGTAATGATTGTATGGCCGCGGCCATGGGTGATCGGCGCCTGCGGGCTTGGATTGGTGATGACCGATTTGACATCCATTGCCCAGGTAAAGCGCCGTGCACGGCCATCAGGCATAAGATCGGTATATTTCGACGTCTCTTCGCGGAGCTGCCATGGCTTATCGCCGACCTCGATCCGGCGCAGCCATTTCACCCACATATTGCCTTCCCATCCCGGAACGCACAGGCGCACCGGATATCCTTGTTCGGGGCGCAGGGCCTCGCCATTCATTTTGAAAGCAACCAGGCAGTCATCAAGCGCCTTTTCAATCGGGATCGAACGGCCCATACCCGATGCATCGGCACCTTCGGCCAGGATCCATTTCCCGGCTGGTTTAACGCCGGCCTCTTCCAGAAGTGTGCGCAGGCGGACGCCGGTATACATCACATTGTGCAGCATACCGTGGGTAAACTGGCAGCCGTTAAGCTGCGCGCCACGCCACTCCATGCCAGAGTTCGCCGCACATTCAAGGAAGTAGACCCGGTTTTCACGCGGGAAGCGCATCAGATCCTGCATGGTAAAGACAAGCGGCTTGTCGACCAGACCATTGATCATCAGGCGATGCTCGGCCGGGTCAACTTCGGCGACCCCGCTGTGATGACGCTCAAAGCAAAGACCATTGGGCGTGATGATGCCGTCAAGTTCATGCAACGGTGTGAAGTTGATCGACGATATCGGATCGGCGGTCAGCCATGGCACATCGCGACGTACGACATGTGCTTCAAACGGTGACGGCACACCATAAGGTGCGGCATCCACGCCCGGACCGGAATACTGGTTCCAGTCCTTGAGTTCCGTAATCGCCGGATCCGGGGGCCCGGCCGCCAACGCAGCACCGCCAGCAATTGCGGCAACCGCCGCCCCACCGGCGGCTGTTAGCCCACCCTGAAGAAAGCTGCGCCGACTTGGCACAAAGTTCTTATCTTTTTGAGGTTGTTTGGACATGGCTCTTGGTGCCCTCCCTACACATTCGAAATTTTATATATATTGAGGCGAAAAATGCCCTGCCCGGTGATTGGAACCGGCCAGGTGATTTCGCCTAGTTCATTCCAATCACTTTCACGGTGTCATTGCGTGGAATATCAATGACCTTGTGACGGGTAATGTAGTTTTCCATCAGATCGTAGACCGCTGGTCCTTCAACGCCTTCGTTGACGGATGCCCAACCGGCGACGACATAACTGCGATCCGCTTCAATCGGCTCGCCAGTCTTGATCATCGTCATGTTCGAGATACGGTTGCCGATGCTTTCCTTGGGCGCGCAGCTATAGGCCATGCCACCGACACGGACCATGTCACCCCCCTGTTGGAAGAACGGATCCTTGTTAAACAGGTTGTCACAAACGTCCTCGAGGATTTCCTTGATCTGCGTACCTGTGAATTCCAGACGATAAACCGACGGGTAATTCATGCTGGTCTGGTTATAAAGATCATCGATGGTGATATCGTCACCCGGAAGCAATGTCGTACCCCAACGGAATCCCGGGCTGAATGCCAGTTCGGCATCACGTTCTTCCATGATGCCCTGACAAATCAGGTCATCCCATGTCCCGTTGAAATTACCGCGGCGGTACAGCAAACCTGACGTCTTGCCGATAACGCGATTGCACTCGTCCTCATAAGGTGCGCGGACCTCGTCAATCTTGGCGGCCATTTCCGGATCGGGATCAATCACATCCGAGAACACCGGAATAAGTGCTGAATTATAATCGGTTACACGACCGTCTTTAACTTCCAGATCAACGCGACCCAGATATTTTCCGTGTGAACCCGATGACAAAAGCAACGTGTTACCGATCTTTATCGCCTCGGGCACGGCATCATGGGTGTGGCCTGTCAGGATGACATCAATGCCGTTCACAACAGTTGCCAGTTTCTGGTCCACGTCAAATCCGTTATGCGACAACAGGACGACCACAGCGGCCCCGGCCTCGCGCGCAGCATCGACATTGGCTTGAATAACTTCCGGGCGAATACCAAACGACCAGTTCGGAATCATCCAGCGCGGATTGGCAATCGGGGTATAGGGCATGGCCTGCCCGATAACTGCGACCTTGTGCCCGCCGGTTTCATAGAACGCTGTATGTTCGAAAACCGGTTCGTCCCATTCCGTGTCAAAAACGTTGCTGGCCAGGAACGGATAACCAAGATCATCAACGATCTCCTTGACCCGATCTTCGCCAAAGGTGAATTCCCAGTGCCCGACCATCGCATCCGGCTTGAGTAGCTTCATGCAATCAACCATGTCCTGCCCATTGGTCTTGAGCGACGTATAGGACCCCTGCCAGGTGTCACCACCATCAAGGAACAGCACGTTGCTATCCCCGCGTTCCGCGCGGATCGCCTTGACCAGCGTCGCGGTGCGATCAAGGCCGCCAAGCCGTCCATAAGTGCGCGCCATATCGACATAATCAACCATGGTATGCGCATAGGCGAGCGGACTGCCGCGCTTTATCCCGAAGTGGGACAGGAATTCCTCACCCACCAAGTGCGGCGGAATGCCTTCAAATGCCCCGACACCGTAGTTTTCTGATGGCGGGCGGAAATAGACAGGCTTTAGCTGAGCATGAACATCAGTGAAGTGCAAAAGCGTAATGCTGCCTTTGCTGTCAAACTTCAAAAGATCGTCCTGGGTCAGACGCTGTTGGGCGGCGACACGGGTCAAACTGCCCATATAGCCGGTCGCTGCGGTGGTCACAGCAGCCCATTGTAAAAATTGACGGCGCGAAAACATTTATTGGTGGCCTCCGGGCGATATTCACCTGTTCGGCAACGCGGCCGAGGCATTTAAAGGAAGAAAGCGGGGCAACCGGGAGGATAAGCCAATCACCCCTGTAGTAACTTTTGGGTCCTATTGGCGAACTGCCGGTGTCTCTACGGACAAGCCGGTGCCACGCCAGGTCACATAGACCTCGAGCGCCATCAGTTCGTCAGAAAACGCAGCCGGGAATTCCGCACGGGTATCACGGATGCAACCGCGGAAACGGTTATGCAGTGACACCAAGCTGGCCTGTTTCAGGCGATAGGTCGGGAACCCATTGACATTGCCCTGACTGAGATGGTCGGCGCGAATGTAGTTGCCATTGTTCTGTTCATGACAGGATGCACAGGACAGATTGAGCTGCCCGGTCCGGGTGTAATAAAGCTCGTTGCCCTTCTCCCACCAGCTTTGCATGTGCCCTTCGGCAAGATCAATCGCAACCGGCGTACCCAAAGACTGATGTTTGACATAGGCGGTCAACGCCTTCTGTTCAGGGGCGTCAAACTTGTAGGCTTCTGCCCCCATCTCTTCGGTGCGGCACTTGTTGATCTGAAGTTCCACATTGATCGGGCGGTTGGATGCTTGATCCCACTTCGGGAAGCTTGCCCCGACACCAGCCATGCTTTCCTCGGCATCCCCATGACAGGATGCACAGGATTTACCGGCACTTCCGTCAACCGTATTCCAAAGATCCGCACCGTCCTGCACTTCAAGCATTCCGGGGTTTTCAAAGGTATCGGTTTCCAAAAGACGCGTTTCTTCAGTTCGATACAGCCAACCTGACAGCACCTCGTCAAGCGGGTGACCTTCTGGCGGTGCCGCCCTGGTGATCATCTGGATTTCGCCGTCGATGACGAGTTCATCGTCAACCGGCCCACCGGCAAACGCAATCCCGGGGACAAGTGCGGTCATGGCAACCGCAGCAGCTTTGGCTATGATTTGGTTTCTCAAGACATTCCCTCCCGATACAGTGGCGGGCCCGTGATCACCTGGATCAAGGACCCGTCCCGAATCATTTTATGGCGATCTTGTTTTCAGTCTCGTAGACAGAACCGTCATCATCCAACCAGCTGAACTTGAATGTTCCAGCCTCGTTAACCTTGGCGGAAAACTCGATATAGGGGTTGGCGGAAATTGCCGGCTCGAGTTCACAGGAAAACACAGGCTTGCCGTTGAATTCACAGGTGAACTTGTTGATGATCTGGCGCGGGATGAGGTTGCCATCCTTGCCCTTGCGCAACCCTGATTCCATCGGATGGTTGATCAGCGTCTTGATGGTGATGACCTCACCAGCCGATGCGGATTTCGGCACTTTTACACGCGGTTTGATATTGTCCATTTGACTTTCTCCCGATCCGATCAGCCGCCGCAACCACCGATGGTCACTTTGACTTCTTTTTTATCCATGAAAACCTGCCCCTTACTGGTCTTTGCGACCGCAACCACATTCTGGGTTTTCGCAAGACGCATGCGGGTTTTCGCTTCGGCTGCACCGCTCATCGGCGTGAAGTGGAATACTGCGACATCCGGATTTGGGTTGCCTTCGGCAAAGATGACAACCGACTCAACGTAATCGTCATCCGTCATCGGGCTTGCCACAGACACCTCGATCGGCACGGTGTTGCCGTTTTCGGCAATTTCCGGCGTCGTCAGGGTCAGGTCACTGCCCATCGCGGGTTCTTTACCACCGGCAAAGTTTTTGATGCTTTCGGCTGTGGCTTCCGGCGTGGCAGAGGCGGACAGCGAAAAGCCGAACACTCCGGCTGCAGCTGCACCGACCGATGCACAAAGCATTTGGCGTCGTGTGAGATTCATCTTGGTTCCTCGGTGGTTGTTATTCTTTGAGCGTCGCCAAATAGGCCACGACATCTTCAACTTCCTGCGCGGTCAGGATTGTTTTGCCGACCAGATCTTCGCGGACATTGATGCCGACATTCAGCGAATAGAAACCCGGCATAACCGTCTCTTCGGAGAAAACTTCTTTGGCATCAGCCACGATGGCGCGAAGTTCGCCCTCGCTCCAGCGGTCGGCAGCACCGTCAAGCGGCGGCCCGACTTCGCCGTGGAACAGCTGGTCGCTTTGATCTTTGACGGCGTGACATGCCAGACAGTTACCAAGGCTGCGATTGGCAAAGACCTTACGCCCGTTTTCCGGGTCCCCCGGCTGGCTGGTCAATGACTGGGATACAGACATGTCATCGAATTTGACATCGGCAGGTGCAAGTGCATCAGCTGCGGCAAGGGCCGGAAGGCCAACGATCAGGCACGCAAGAAAGGTTCTTGGTTTCCAAGACATGGCGTTGTGGTTCCTCCTGTGACGATGCCCCTGCCCTCTGTGTGGCATATGAACATCCCCGGTCTGACATCTGGCGGCTCTGACGGCGCCTTTAGTTCAAGTTATTCAAACTCAACTTTTAATTCAACACATAAATATGATATTTTTAATGTTTCATGTTCTGAACTATTAATTATGCATTTATTCCAAGGGGGTGCTATTGCCCCAATCGCCCCTCTTCCTGAAGCTTCTGAATGATGCGGGCATGATATTTCTGGAAGTGCTCGTCGGTTTCGTAGCCCTTCTCGTTCACCCAGCGAAACATATTCAGGAACGTCCACTTGCCAAACGCGCCGGGCATGGTCGCAACCGCAGCCTCGGCGGCATTTTTGCCGTCTTCCGGGGCTTCTTCAGGCAGAAAAACGATGGTCGGGGTAAAGACATAGCCCCACTTGCGGGCGGCGGTTTTCTCGCTCAGCACGTCACCATCAAGATCAATCACTTCTTCGTCGCCAAACATGTTGTACTGGACGACCTTGAAGTTCTCCTTGATGTAATCGGATACCTCTGGATCGCTCAGCAGTTCGGTATGCATCTTGGCGCAATAGATGCAGCCGCGTTGTTCAAAGATCATCACCAGACGCTTGTTTTCATCCCGGGCGGCCGCGATATCGTCGGCAATGTCGCGAAATGTGATCGAAAACCAGTCCTGCTTGTGCAGACCATCTTCGCCAATGGTTTCCGCGTGCAATCCTTGTGACCAACTCATTACCAGCAAACCGGCGACCAGATATTTCGCCAAAGGCACTCCACGCAGCAGATGACGCATATTCATGACGCAACTCCTATCCGAGGGTCGAAAGCGAAGGGAAAGTCTCAAGCAACCATTGGGCGATGGCCGACATTTGTCCGGTCATGAACAAGACACCGGTCAACACCAACAAGATCCCCATCGCCCGCTCAACAGTGTGCATGTGTCGTTTGAATTTTCGGGACCAGCCAACGAATTGCCCGGCGAAAAGCCCCGCCAGCGCAAAGGGCAAACCGATTCCCAGCGAATAAACCGCAAGCAACCCTGCCCCGCGCAATGCCGTGCTTTCCGCCCCGGCAACAAACAGGATCGCGGCCAGTGCGGGGCCCACACACGGTGTCCAGCCAAAGGCAAAGGCAAGCCCCATCACATAGGCCCCGACAAGACCCGCCGGCTTTTTCGCAACATTGACCCGCGCATCGCGATACAAAAGCGATATCCGGAACACCCCCATAAAATGGAGGCCCATAACCGCAATCATGATCCCGGCAATGATCGATAAAATGTCGAAATAACTCGCCAGTGACTGGCCAATGACGCTCGCCGTCGCACCAAGGGCGATGAAAATCGTGCTAAAACCCGCAACAAAGGCCAATGCTGCAAAAAACACCTGGCGCGACTTCGCACTTGCGACCGCACGATCATCAAGATCCGCAACACTGACCCCTGCCAGATAGGCAAGGTATGGCGGTACAATCGGCAAAACACATGGCGTAAAGAACGACAACACCCCCGCAAGGAAGGCTGCGCCGAAACCAATATCGAGCAATTCATGTTCCTCCCGGCGCTGTGGGTATCTGATTTTGGAATTTGTTTATCAGCGCCTCTTCAAAGAATAGTATTTTTCATATATATAATTCAATCATAACTTTATGTAGAATTCAGACATATGAAAAAACCTCACATTTCCTGGGTGTTCCGGCTCACTCTGGCCATGATTTTCGCATCACAGATGTGGATTGGCTCTGCATTGGCGACCGAATTACTGATGCTTGAACAGAAGGGATGCGCATGGTGTGTGCGCTGGCATCAGGAAATCGGCGAAGCCTACCCCAATACCGATCAGGGCAAACTGGCCCCTCTTCGGCGTGTTGATATTCATGAATGGCCCGAAGACCTTGAACACATCGCGCGTGAACGTGTTACACCGACATTCGTGTTAATCAGCAACAACCGGGAAGTCGCCCGCCTGCGGGGTTATCCTGGCGATCATTTTTTCTGGCCGGTGCTTGACGAGATGCTCTCGCAATTGCCGAACGATTAGGAAAACTGTATATTCGGTTTGAAGCACAGTATCCAATCGTGTATTGACTTGGATGTCTGGCATAATCGGACATCTAATGGCTTTGGCCCTTTAACCGACGAGCACAGCAAACGATGGCCCTACCACGTTTCAAGCAAAACATGGACTCGACCGAAGCCGAAGCTCTCCTCAAGCAGGCGCGCAAGGCCAGCGAGATGCTCAAGGCGCTGTCGCATGAGACACGCTTGCTGATCCTTTGCATCCTGCAGGAAGGCGAAAAGTCGGTATCCGACCTCGAAGAAATTCTGTCCATGCCCCAGGCCGTTGTATCCCAGCAACTGGCACGGCTTCGCATTGATGGTCTGGTCTCGGCCCGCCGCGAAGGCCGCATGATCTATTACCGCATTGTCGATACGGAAATGGCGACCATCATTGGCACACTTTATGACCTGTTCTGTGCCCCGGTCCGCGACGAAGAAAAAGCCGCTGCCGAATAGGCGACAACTGCTGATCGAAAAAGC
Organism: Thalassospira indica; assembly: GCF_003403095.1. NCBI lineage: Bacteria > Pseudomonadati > Pseudomonadota > Alphaproteobacteria > Rhodospirillales > Thalassospiraceae > Thalassospira > Thalassospira indica. Next base: position 2,656,947 of record NZ_CP031555.1, read on the forward strand.
TTCCTTGAATTAGAACAGAAAAAACGTCACGATTCCGCCGACGCCTTGGCAAAAAATTACAATCAACAAGGCGGGAGGAAAACGTCATGCTGGGTTTGGATAATCCCTGGGCCCTGCCGCTTGTCGGTGTTTTGACCGGTATTGTGGTGGGATTTGTCGCACGTCGACAACATTTCTGTACGATGGCAGCCCTTGAACTCTATTGGTTTGCCGCCAACAGCATCGGTCTGCGTGCCTGGGTGCTGGCGGCCATCACCGCGCTGTTTTGTACCCAAACGTTTATCGCGCTTGGCGTTATTGATCTTTCCAACAGTTTCTACATCACCCCGACCCTGCCGATTGCGGGCAGCATTCTGGGCGGGCTGATGTTTGGCTTTGGCATGGCTTTTGTCGGCACATGCGGATTTGGGGCCATCATTCGTCTGGGCGGGGGCAATCTGCGTGCGCTGGTTGTCCTGACCGGTATCGGACTGGCGGCCATTGCTGCCCTTCGCGGCGTAACAGGCCATTTTCGTGTCTGGTTTCTTGATCCGCTGTCGATTGAGTTCACGTCAGCCGGATCGCAATCGATTGGCGCGATCGCATCAAACGCCAGCGGATTTGATCTGCAGTATCCAATCGCCCTGCTGCTCAGCGCCATCGGGCTTTGGTGGGTCTTTCGCAGTTCTGATTTCCGCGCCGAACGCGCCAAGGCGCTTGGCGCCATCACCATTGGTGCCTGCATATCGCTTGGTTGGGTCTGGACAACAAGCTTTGCAAAATATCGCTTTGTTGAAACCCAGATCGAGGCAGGATCCTTTGTCTCCCCGGTTGGCGACACGATCATGCAGATCATCACCGTTACCGGGGCCCTGCCCGATTACGGGGTCGGATTGGTGATCGGGGTGTTTCTGGGTGCTGCACTGGCCGCTTGGAAAAGCAACGACATGCGTTGGGAAGCCTGCGATGACGCCCGCGAACTTGGTCGCCACCTGCTGGGTGCATTCTTGATGGGAACTGGCGGCGTTTTCGCCCTTGGCTGCACCATCGGCCAAGGTGTCAGCGCCTTTTCAACGCTGGCAATCTCTTCGCCAATTGTGATGATCTCGATTGCCATCGGAGCGCGGGTGGGTCTTGGCGTTCTTCTTGAAGGATCACCGTTCGGGTTCCTGCGCGCAATATCGCTGCGCAAGCACGGTTAAAACAAGACCCAAGCAGCGATTATCCCGCCACAACAAACCGATATGCCGGACCTGCCCGCTCGATCACGCCAAGGCCCGGATGCGGCATGTGGAAGCCAATAATCCGCGATCCATCAACAGCAAGCCGATCAAGCAGCATCTTGCGCGTGGCAATGCCCTTTTCGGCATCCTGATCAGATCCGCTTGGCCATTCTGGATGGATCAGGGATACGGCAATATTGGTAATGGCATCACCCACCACAAGCGCACTGTTTGATCCGTCATGGATCATAAACGACGTATGCCCGGGTGTGTGTCCGGCGGTATCGACCGCCTCGACACCGGGTACCACCTCTGCACCATAATCGAACAACTCGATACGGTCCTCAAGGAAGACCATGCGGTTGCGCGCCCCAACCACAAAGCTTTTGCGCGCGTCGGGCGTTTTTTCAAGCGTATCCTCGGCCTGCCAGTATTCCCACTCGATCCGGTTCATGTGATAGCGCACGTCGGCAAAGATCAATTCGTCGAAATCATCAATCAGCCCCCACAGATGGTCGGGATGCGCGTGGGTAAAAACAATATCGGTCACTTCATCCGGGGTGACACCGGCCGCATCAATGTTGTCCATAAGCTTGCCGGCTGACGGCATGAAATTCGGGCCAGCGCCAACATCAAACATCACCACCCGATCACCACGGCGCAAAACGGTGATGTTGCAATCGGGCAGCAACGCATCCGTTGGTTGCCCTTCGGCCTTAAGCAACGCTACCAATTCATCCTGTGAAACATCGGGAAAGGCAAAAGATAACGGCAACATCAGATTACCATCCGATATGACCGTGATGTCTGACGCACCAAGTTTCAGGGAACCAAGCGCCGACGCGGCCGCGGGAAACAACCCGGTTGCCCCCATACCCGCCAGTGCCAACGACGATTTCAGAACATCACGACGAGACCAGGAATTGCTTCCAGACATTGCATCCTCCACATATATGTTTTTTTGAATGAATGCACTCATGGTTGATTTGGTCAACCTAAAAACATACCAAGTGGAGCTTTCCACACGCCAACAGCCCCGGATGCCACACCAAAGCCCGGGTACGACACCTAGGTCGCGTCGTGTGATTTTTTCTTTATTTACAACGAACTAAAGGAAACATTGATCTCACTGCATTCATTGTCGATCTACCGCCCTTTCAACAATCTCGTCGTGGTCCAGAACGGGGGCGACGTCGATATCACTGGCATCCATCATCCCTGAAACACGTTGCAGGGCTGCGATGAGAAACGTCTGTTCCCATTCTTCAAGATTGTTGAACTTGTCCGAAAAACGGTCATGAAGCGCCATCGGCGCGCGATCCAGAATAGCCCTGCCCTGATCGGTAAGCCTGACGAACACCTTGCGCTTGTCGGTGTCGCCGCGCTCGCGTGTCACAAGCCGCATCGCCTGCAACTTGTCGACAAGCGCCGTGGTCGATGCCTGGGCCAGATTAACCTTGGCCGCGATCTGGCCAACCGTCATCTCACCGAATTCCTCAAGCGATTGCAAAACAAGAAGCTGGGATGTTTTAAGCCCGGTCACCTTACCAAGCTTTTTGGCGTGGATATCACTCGCCCGCAAAATGCGGCGGATGGAGATCAACGCTTCATGCAATTTATCCATTGTTATTTTCCGGACGTTTTTCGTTTCTATAGCAAGCGTTGTTTTAGCCCCGGACCCGCGGCTGCGCAACGCTTTAAGACACTTTTATATCGAATTTCGATCATTTATTCCATCGATTATCGCTCTATTCAGGAAACAATATTTCATCGAAAGAATATTATCCTTATCGAAGGGCGATACATCAATGTTTAGCTTATTATCAATAGCTTACAGAGTTTCACAGGAAAGTCACAGAGAAGGGGTTGATCAATTTGTATCGTTGTTCTATACATCTCTCGCGACATAAATGATCGTGTATCGAAATAACAGAGCAGGCAGACCGATGAAAATTGCCAACACAAACGGCAATACCGGCCAGAAAGCCAACCTGATTATCCGTAAACCCAAGGCCACAGACGGCGCTGCGGTGAATAACCTCATTGCCGACTGCAAGCCGCTGGATGAAAACTCGATGTATTGCAATCTGCTGCAGTGCTCGCACTTCTCAGGCACGTGCGCGATTGCCGAACTGAACGGCGAAGCCGTCGGTTTCGTTTCGGGCTACATCGTCCCCGACCAGCCTGAACAGCTTTTCATCTGGCAGGTGGCAGTTTCGCCCAAGGCCCGTGGCCTGCGTCTGGCGAAGCGTCTGATCCTTGATATTCTGGATCGTCCGTCCTGCCACAACGTCTCGCAGCTGAACACAACGATCACCTCGACGAACGCACCGTCGCAGGGTGTCTTCCGTTCCGTTGCGCGCGAACTGGGTGCTGATGTTAAGCGCAAGGTCCAGTTTGAACGCGAAACACACTTCGAAGGCGCCGCTGCCAGCGAAATTCTTTGGCAGATCGGTCCGTTCGAGCGCGAAGACGTCGAACGCGTCGCCGCCTAATCCGGCTGACCTCATTTCCCCACTTGTCATACGCGAAATGGCATCGACCATTTCTGGAACATCCGGCACGCCGGAACGTTCGGTATGACAGGTGGACTTGATTTTCCCAATCTGAAAGAGGGAACTATGACTGTATTTGATCGCCTTGAATCGGAAGTTCAGAGCTATGCACGCTCCTTCCCCGTAACCTTTGAAAGTGCCGAAGGCGCTTGGCTGACCGATGTCGATGGCAACCGCTATCTTGATTTCCTTGCCGGTGCCGGTACGCTGAACTATGGCCATAACCATCCTGTCCTGCAGGAAAAGCTGATTGATTATATCAAATCAAACGGCGTCACCCATGGTCTGGACATGCACACCAAGGCCAAGGCAGCGTTTCTTGAAGCGCTCGAAGAGAAAATCTTCAAGCCACGTGACATGGAATACAAGGTCCAGTTTACTGGCCCGACCGGCACCAACGCCGTCGAAGCTGCTCTTAAACTGGCCCGTCGCGTCAAGGGCCGCGAAACCGTGATTTCGTTTACCAACGGCTTCCATGGTTGCACGCTTGGTTCGCTTGCCATCACGGGTAACGAACACCATCGTGGCGCTGCTGGCGTCTCGCTTGATAATGCTGTTGCCGTACCGTTTGACGGTTACATGGGTGACGGTGCTGATACCACCGAGTATCTGGATCGTGTCCTTTCGGACAACTCCAGCGGCATCGCCCTGCCCGCAGCCGTGATCGTCGAAACCCTTCAGGGTGAAGGTGGCCTGAATGCCGCTGACTTCGGCTGGCTCAAGAACCTGGAAAAGGTTTGCCGCAAGCATGACATCCTTCTGATTGTCGATGACATTCAGGCGGGCTGTGGCCGTACCGGTACGTTCTTTAGCTTCGAACCTGCTGGCATCACGCCGGACATCATCACGCTGTCGAAATCGCTTTCGGCGTATGGTCTTCCGCTTGCCGTGGTTCTGATGAAGCCGGAACTCGATGTCTGGCATCCGGGCGAACATAACGGCACCTTCCGTGGTAACAACCACGCGTTTGTGACTGCCGCTGCTGCGCTTGACCATTTCTGGTCGGATGACAAGTTTGCTGCTGATGTACGCGACAAGGCCGCGTTCCTCGAAACGCGCCTCGATGAAATCATTGATCGCTATGGCGATGGCAAACTCTATCGCAAGGGCCGCGGCCTGATGCAGGGTATCTGCTTTGAAAGCGGCGAACTGGCATCAAAGGTCACCAAGGAATGCTTCAAGCATAACCTCGTGATCGAAACCAGTGGTCCGGAAGATGAAGTGGTCAAATGCCTTGTGCCGCTGATCATCTCCAAGCAGGATCTGGCACATGGACTGGAAATCCTTGAACTGGCAACTGCCAAAGCCATGGGCAAGGACGTTTCCCCGTCCAAAGCAGCCGCTGAGTAACACAGTTTGGGCGACGCTTGACTGCGTCGCCCGGCCCCACAACTTAATTATATCAAAGAGTTAAAAATGATTGTTCGTACTCTGAAAGAATGTGAAGCATCCGGTCGCCGCGTGGTTTCGGACAACTGGGAAAGCACCCGCCTGTCGCTTGCCGAAGATGGCATGGGTTTCTCGTTCCACATCACCACCATTTATGCCGGCACCGAAACCGAGATTTGCTACGCCAACCATTTCGAGACGGTTTACTGCATCTCGGGCAATGGCGAAGTCGAAACCATTGCTGACGGCAAGAAATACAAGATCGAGCCGGGCACGGTTTACATCCTCGACAAGCATGACCGCCACTATCTGCGCGGTGGCACCGAGGACATGGTTGTTGCCTGTGCCTTCAACCCGCCGCTGAATGGCCGTGAAGTGCATGACGAGAACGGTGTTTATCCGCTCGATGGCGAAGCACTCGCAAGCTAACAATTTCTCTGGTCGGGCGGCCCCTAACGACTGCCCGACCATTTAAAGCATATTCTTTAAAGGAAACGCCCCTAAAGGAGGCAACATGCTTTCAGCCCAGAAAAACAAGGACGCAGGGCATAGCGTTCACAAGATCGGCGGTACGTCGATGACCCAGGTTGATGCGGTCATGGACAACATACTTGTCGGCAACCGTAAGGAAGACGAACTTTACAACCGTGTCTTTGTTGTTTCGGCATATGGCGGTTTTACCGACCTTTTGCTGGAAAACAAAAAGACCGGTGAACCGGGCGTCTATCAGCTTTACGCCGGCTCGGAAACCGATTGGGCCTGGGGCGATGCCTTGACCAAGGTCTCCGAAAAGATGTGCGCCATTAACGAAGAAATTTTTGGCGACGCGCCGGAACTGAAACTTGCCAATGCCTTTGTACAGGAACGCATTGAAGGCACGCGCAGCTGCCTGATGGATCTTCATCGCCTGTGCAGCTTCGGTCACTTCAAGCTTGAAAAGCATCTTCTGACCGTACGTGAAATGCTGTCAGCCATTGGTGAAGCGCATAGTGCGCACAACACCATGCTGCTCCTGCGTGCCAAGGGTGTAAATGCGGTCTTTGCCGATCTTTCGGGCTGGCGTGAGCCAGAGGCCTCTACCCTTGATGGTCGTATTGGAAAGGTGTTTGATGACATCGACCTTTCCAAACAGCTTGCCATTGCGACGGGCTATGCCCAGTGCAGCGAAGGCCTCATGAGCATCTATGGCCGTGGCTATAGTGAAGTGACCTTCTCGCGCATTGCTTGCCTGACCCAAGCGCGCGAAGCGATCATTCATAAGGAATTCCACCTGTCGAGTGCCGATCCGCGCATCGTCGGCGAAGATGCTGTGCGCCCGATTGGCCGCACAAGCTACGACGTGGCCGACCAGCTGTCGAACATGGGCATGGAAGCCATCCACCCGCGCGCAGCCAAAGGCCTTCGTCAGAACGATATTCCGCTGCGGATTGCCAATACCTTTGAACCGGAACATCCGGGCACGGTTATTGACGATCATTGGGAACCGGAAAACAGCCGTGTTGAAATCGTGACTGGCGTTCCGACCGCGTTCGAGATTGAAGTCTTCAATCAGGATATGGTTGGTGTTCCAGGTGGCGAGGAAGCGATCCTGAACGTTCTGAAACGTTACAAGGTCCCGACCGTCACCAAGAACCTGAACGCCAATACGATCACGCATTACGTGTCGGCACCGCTCAAGCAGATCCGCCGTTGCGTTGACGAGATCGAGGCAAATCAGCCAGAGGCAACCGTTCAGACCCGTAAGGTCGCGATTGTCTCGGTGATTGGTGCCAACATCGAACAGCCGGGTCTGTTCGCCCGTGCGGTATCGATCCTTGATGATGCCGGTGTCGAACTGGTGGCATCCCACTATCCGAGCCGCCGCGTTGATCTGCAGTTTGTTGTTGCCGAAGGCGACTTCAACAAGGCGATCGTCGCCCTGCATCGCGGCCTCGTCGAAGGCAAAAAAGAAGAAAGTGCATCATCCAAGCAAACCAAGGATGACAGCACCGAAAAACAGGAAAAGCTCAAGGCTGCATAAGCCAAAAGGGCATCCGAACATCACAGCAAAACCCTCAAGTGCCGCATTAGCCTTGCGGGTTTTGTTTTGCCTTGATCATATGCTTGTCAGTTTTGATGCAGCGCGATAGGACTTAAAGGATAAACGGGGCACACCAGCAAAACAGACGGGACATCGACATGACCACGCATAACAGCAAAGCCATCAACGAACTGCTCGACGTCATGGCAAAGCTGCGCAATCCCGATGGTGGCTGCCCGTGGGATCTCGAACAGGATTTCTCCACCATTGCCCCCTACACCATCGAAGAAGCCTACGAAGTGGCCGATGCCATCGCCGATAACGACATGCCCGAGCTTTGCAACGAGTTGGGCGATCTGCTGTTGCAGGTGGTGTTCCATGCCCAGATGGCGAAGGAAGCCGGTCATTTCGAGTTCGAAGACGTCGCCAACAGCATCGTTTCAAAAATGATCAGCCGCCATCCGCATGTATTTGGCGACGGGGATGCCACGACGACCGATGGCGTCAATCAGACTTGGGAAAAGATCAAGGCCGCCGAACGCGCCCGGAAGGCCGAAGACAAAGGCCACGAACGCCACAGCGCCCTTGATGGGGTCGCAAGCGCTCTGCCCGCGTTAATGCGTGCAGAAAAACTCACCAAACGCGCCGCGCGTGTCGGGTTCGACTGGCCCAGCACCGATGAAGTCTTTGACAAGCTTCACGAAGAAATCGACGAACTCAAAGCCGAGATGACCCAAAATCCGGATCCGGCCCGCCTGCAGGATGAACTTGGCGATATGTTGTTTGTGATGGCCAATCTGGCGCGCAAGATCGGCGTTGACCCCGAAGTGGCACTTCGCGGCGCAAACCACAAGTTCACCAAACGCTTCCACTTCATCGAAGACGAACTGGCACGCGACGGCCGCACAGCCGCGGACTCAGATCTGGCTGAAATGGATAGTCTCTGGAATTTGGCGAAGAAGACTGAACGCGGTCAGGTCTGATCACACTCAGGTAAAGAGCGGTATCAGAATTTCATTGATTTCTGCCCACAGCTCCTCGGAGCTGGCGCATAAAAGCCCGGCCGCCGTGGCATTGGCATTATATTCATTGTTCTTGTCGGCGGTGATATAGCGCGCATAGCCACCAGCCTCACGCACCAGCAACGTTCCCGGCGCATGATCCCAAGGTTTAAGTGTCCGATAGGCACAGAAATCAAACGCACCACGCGCTGTTTCCTCATACTCGGCACCACAGCAGGAATAATGCGCAACATCGGCAAAGAAATCGAGATGGCCGTAATGCTTGCGGATGCGGTCCCGGGCGTATGAAATCAGAAAACCTTTGGCATCAGACGCCTTGGTGATGTTGGAACGCACGGAAACCGGCTGATCCTGGTAGCGCGTCCCCGACCCCAGTTCAGCAACGGTTGCTGCCCCTTCAATCGGATCAACAATCCAGGCAGCAACGGTTTCACCACCAGAATAAAGGCCGACCATGCAACGGAACGGTTGTTTGTGATGGGCAAAGTTCTTGGTGCCATCCACCGGATCAATGATCCAGAACGGATCATCGCCAGCAAAGATCCGCTCCTGTAAAGTCGGGTCTTCATGGGCGGCTTCTTCTCCAAGTGCGCGGCTGCCCGGCAAAAGATCGGTCAAACGGCGGGTCAGAACGCGTTCGGCTTCAGTATCGGCAATCGTCACCAGATCCATTGCATGGGTCTTGGTATCGATATCGGCATCATCCAACTGGCCAAAACGCGGGGCAATCTCAGCAGCCGATACTTCCCGAATGATTTCGGTCACTTTGTCCATATCGACTTTAATCGCCACGCGTTCTCTCCCAATCAAACCAGATGAATATCGAGCCCGGCCTTGGCACACCAGTCTTCGAAACGGCCAACGCGGGTCGTATCAACGCGCACCTGAACCGAAATGCCGTCGGCACCTTCGTTGCGTTTCAGAACCTCGCCCTGCTCATAAAGCCGCGCAAGCGATTTGCCGTCCGAATACGGCACACAAAGTTCAAACACCGGCATATCTTCGGTCAACCGGTCTTCAATCAGGCCCAGCAATGCGTCGCAATTGGTGCCTTTGATGGCTGAAATCGCGATCGTATTGTCATGGCGCGCAGAATATTCCGAAACGGCTTGCAGTTCTTCGCCTTTGAGCTGATCAATCTTGTTCAGCGCCTCGACAAGTTCCTCTCCGTCAATCGCCTTTTGAAGCCCAAGCTCCTTAAGAACCTCAAGCACATCAAGCTTTTGCTCTTCGGTTTCCAGTGAAGCCGCATCGCGGACATGAACAATCAGGTCGGCTTCAAGAACTTCTTCAAGCGTTGCACGGAACGCCGCGACAAGATCGTGCGGCAGATCGGACACAAAGCCCACGGTATCGGACAGAATAACCTTGCGACCACTTGGCAGGATCAAACCACGCATGGTTGGATCAAGCGTCGCAAACAGCATGTCCTCGGCAAAGACCTCGGACACGGTCAGCTGGTTAAACAGCGTCGATTTGCCGGCGTTGGTGTAACCGACAAGCGCCACAATCGGATATGGCACACGACGGCGTGCTTCGCGATGAAGTTCACGCGTCCGTTTGACTTCCTCAAGCTCACGACGGAGCTTGGCAAGCTTGTCACCGATCAAACGACGGTCGATCTCGATCTGACGTTCACCGGGACCGGCAAGGAAGCCACGCCCACCACGTTGACGTTCAAGGTGGGTCCAGGTCCGGACAAGGCGCGAGCGCTGATAGCTCAGCAGTGCCAGTTGAACCTGCAAACGACCTTCACGCGTCCGCGCGCGATCAGCAAAGATTTCAAGGATCAGGCCGGTCCGGTCAATGACCTTGCATTTCCACTCGCGCTCCAGGTTACGTTGCTGGATCGGAGAAAGCTGGCCGTTGATCATGACAATGTCGGCCTCATCGGCCTTGATCTGCAGACCAAGACGTTCGGTAACGCCTTTGCCAAACAGGGTTGAAGGCCGCAATTTCGCGATGGGCACAATTTCCGCGCCCACCACTTCAAAATCAAGTGCACCCGTAAGACTGACCGCTTCTTCGAGACGCGACGATGCGTCGCGCCAAGCACCGGTCTGGTCTGCGCGTTTTAGTTCCGGGTGGAAAACTAGGACCCGGGGAGCTTCTGGCGTATCGCCGCCCCCCGAAGTCAGAGATTCTTCAGCTATTTTCTTCTTCCGTCGCAGGCTGGCTCGGATCAAACAGTTTGATCGGCGTCGTCGGCATTACCGTCGAAATCGCATGTTTGTATACGAGCTGGGTATGAGCATCGCGCCGCAGCAAAACAGAGAAATTGTCAAACCAGGTGATAATGCCCTGCAATTTGACTCCGTTGACCAGAAACACGGTAACCGGCGTTTTGTTTTTACGGCAATAATTCAGGAAGACGTCCTGAACATTCTGTGATTTTTCCGCCATCGGTTAGACCTAGCCTTCTTTTATGAGCGTTTTTTTGGTTTCGGGCGGTCAAGGAAAATGTGGAACCGTCGACTTAAAGGTCTGTCACGATTCCGGCCCCATTTTTAATGACCTCTATGAACTATAAGACTTTCGAGAAGCCTTTTACAACCCCTACAAGCGCCCCGCAATCAGCGAAATGCCAATCAGGGCTAAGAGTCGCGGAATTCTGCGTATCGCCGTGACCGGTAATTTCATCACCAATCAGAATTGCAGTCGCCCCGACGTTGCGCGCGCACTGAATATCGACCACGCTGTCGCCAACAAACCACAGATTCTCATATTGCGGCGCCGAAGAGTCGCCCATTGCCATATGCACCGGATCGGGTGCCGGTTTGTCCTTGGCGGCATCGGTTGCACCGACAATCCTGCCAAAAAATGGTGTCCACCCAAGGTGATCGGCTTCCTTGCGCAAGAAATCCCCATTCTTGTTACTGACCACCCCGATATAGGTGCCGTTATCACGCAGTGCACATAACAGATCATGCGCCCCGGCCAGCGGCATCAGGGTTTCAAGGTGAATAGACTGAAAATGACCATAAAAGCTGTCTTTGGCCTGCTCCCAACGATCCTCACCAAACAAGATCGGAAAGCTGTCACGCATCGAGCGGGCAACACGCTGCTTGGTTTGTTCAAGTGTCCATGTCTCAAGACCGAAGTCGTCAAACGTCATGTTAAGCGCTGCCTGGATCGTCCCCCAGCTATCGACAAGGGTATTATCCCAGTCAAAAATGACGGCCTTTGGCGGATGGGGCAATTGATCAGACATTTGAACTTCCGGTGGCAGGATCGGGAATATATTGTATGAGGATTACGATAGCGGGTTGATTATCAGAAGTATTCCAGACGAACAGCGAACATCTTTTCGACCTTCTTGATCTGTTCCGACCCGGCAAATACGACAATCCGGTCGTTGGCCTCGATCACGGTGGCGGCGCGTGGCATCACTACTTCGCCATCGCGCAAAATGGCCCCAAACACCACGCTTGCCGGCATCGCGATATCCTTGATCGCCTTGCCAACGATTGGTGCAGTTTCAAGGGCTTCTGCCTCAAGAACCTCGCCAAAGCCCTCTGACAGGCTGTGCACGGCACGAATACGACCGCGGCGCACATGATGCAGGATGGTCGACACCGTCGTCATACGCGGGCTGATCACCACATCCACGCCAAGTTCGGAAACCAGCGAGTTATATGTGCTTTTGTTAATCAGTGTCAGCGCACGCGGGCAGCCATACCGCTTGGCCAGAAGTGATGCCAGAATGTTGGTTTCATCATCATTGGTCAGTGCAACAACTGCCTCGGCATTACCGACATTGGCTTCTTCAAGCAGTTCAGGATCAAGAACGTCCCCCCGCAGAACAACGCTTTTCTTTGGCAGTTTCTGCGCGACATAGCGCGCGCGTTCCGGATCGGCTTCGACCAGTCGGGTGGTCACACCCGGGAAATTCTTGTTGATTTCCTCGGCCAGGAACAATGCGATGTTCCCGCCGCCAAAAATCACGATACGGCGTGCTTCGGGGTCTTCATGACCAAAGGCCGACATTGCGCGATCCACCTGATCGCTTGATACGGCAAGATAAACAAGGTCGCCCGCCAGCATCTGATCGTCGCCCTTGGGATAGACCGCCTTGTCACCGCGGATCATGCCAAGGATCGAGATGTTGAGATCCGGGAAAAGCTGATGGAGCTGACGCAACGGCGTGTTGATCACCGGGCAATCGTCGCTACACCGGATGCCAAGGATTTTGACCTTGTCATCGGCAAACGGGATCATGTCGAACGCACCGGGTGCCTGAAGGCGGCGTGCAACTGCGCGCGCGACTTCCATCTCGGGCGAAATCACCACATCAATCGGAAGCTTTTCACGGCCAAACAGGCTGGCCCATTCTGGCTGCAAATACGTCTGGCTGCGGATACGGGCAATTTTGGTTGGCACGTTAAACAGCGAATGCGCCACCTGACAGGCTGTCATATTGACTTCATCGGCAAAGGTCACCGCGATCAGCATGTCAGCCTCTTCGGCACCGGCCTGCTGCAACACATCCGGGTGCGAGCCAAAACCAATGATACCCTTGACCTCAAGCGTATCGGAAATCTTGCGTACCAGTTCTTCGGACTGGTCGATCACGGTTACATCATTGTTTTCCGCAGCCAGATATTTGGCAATGTGGAACCCCACCTGCCCGGCGCCGCAAATGATGACCTTCATTTCGAATTCTCCCGTTCACAACAGTCCATGATGAGTTTGGGCTTACTGCCCGTTCACACCAAGGCTTTTCAGCTTGCGATGCAAGGCTGAGCGTTCCATGCCGACAAAGCTTGCCGTTTTGGAGATATTCCCGCCAAAACGGTCGATCTGTGTCTGGAGATATTCTTTTTCAAACATCTCACGCGCTTCGCGGAGCGGCAATGCCATGATTTCACTGGTTTTGTCAAAACTTAGCGACGTCGGCACGTCAGAAAACAGCTCTGATGGCAGCATTTTACCACTGATCAAATCTACCTTGTCGTCATCATCTGGCGCCATGATCATCAATCTTTCGATGACATTGCGCAACTGACGCACATTGCCCGGCCAATCATAGGCATGCAGGGTCGCCATTGCCTCGGGCGAGAGCTTGCGTTTCGGAAGACCGGTCGCATCGGCATAGCGATCAAGGAACATTTCCGCCAACATCGGAATATCTTCCCGACGCTGCTGCAAGGATGGCACTTCAAGTGGCACAACATTCAGCCGGTAATAAAGATCCTGCCGGAACTTCTGCTCGGCGATGCGTTGTTCAAGGTCGCGCGCAGTCGTTGCGATAACGCGCACATCAACATTGACCGGCACAGATCCGCCAACGCGCTCAAATGTTTGATCCTGCAAAACCCGGACAATCTTGCCCTGGGTTTCAAGCGGCATATCAGCCACTTCATCAAGCAGCAAGGTCCCGCCATGGGCAAGCTCAAGCACGCCGGTGCGGGCCTCACGATCCGACGTCGCAACCGCACCAAACAGCGATTCTTCCATGGTGTCAGGCGAAATATTGGCACAGTTCAGCACGACAAACGGCGCCTCGGCGCGGGCGGATTTCTGATGAATCAGGCGCGCGACAACTTCCTTGCCCGATCCGGCCGGGCCATGGATCAGTATGCGGCTGCCGGTACGGGCAACCCGTTCGGCCGACTGGCGCAAGTTATTCAAAACCGATGATTTACCAACAAGTTCGGTATCGCCGCCGGCCCGCAAGGTCAGTTCTCGGTTTTCACGACGTAGGCGTGCATCATCAATGGCGCGTTCGACCACCATTAAAAGGCGATCGGTGTTAAACGGCTTCTCGATAAAATCATATGCGCCGATGCGCGAGGCTTCGAGTGCCGTTTCAATATTGCCGTGACCGGAAATCATCACGACGGGGACTTCGCTGTGCTCGCGCTTGATCAGCTTAAGCGTCTCAATGCCGTCGTGATCGCTTTCATCCATCCAGATATCAAGCACCACAAGGCTCGGCCGGCGGGCGGCAACCTCTGACAGCGCGCCCTGGCTTGATCCTGCCTGACGGGTTGTATACCCCTCGTCCTCAAGGATGCCTGATATCAGAGCCCGGATATCTTCTTCATCGTCGACAATAAGAATGTCGTGCGCCATGTCGTGACCAAATCAATCTTTTTCTTGTTTCGATTTTGACAACTAAATCAATTGCCTGAGGAATGTGCGTCCGAAGCCACACTATCAATTTCGGCTTCTATAACCTTTGGGAAAGATAGCGTAATCGTAGCTCCGCTTTCAACGCCGTCGGAGAGTATAAGCTCTCCACCATGGTCTTCCATGATTTTCTTTACGATCGCCAATCCAAGCCCGGTTCCCTTTGATCGGGTGGTGACATAGGGCTCGGTCAGGCGTTCGCGATGCTCTGCCGGAAGACCTTTGCCGTTATCCGAAACGGCGACAAAAACACGCTGGTTATCGGGCGATACCGCCACCGAAATCTCGATCTTGCCGCGCGGCAATTCACCTTCTTCGGGCTTTTCACGACCTTGAATGGCCTCTGCTGCATTCTTTAACGTGTTGGTCAGGCATTGATTAACCTGATGTGCGTCACATGAAATCTGCAAATCCTCGATGCCACTGCGATCAAAATCATAGGTGATGTTGCTATGTGCCTGTTTCTGAAGGAAGACGGCACTTTTCACCAGCTCACCAATGTTTTCCAACCGCATCGTCGGGGTTGGCATGCGGGCAAAACTGGAAAACTCATCCACCATCCGCCCGATATCAGATACCTGTCGGATGATGGTGTCCGTGCAGGTCTGGAACACTTCCTGATCATCGGTAATTTGTTTGAGATAGCGCCGCTTGAGACGTTCTGCCGAAAGCTGGATCGGTGTCAGCGGGTTTTTGATTTCATGGGCAATGCGCCGTGCGACATCGGCCCAGGCCGCCATGCGCTGTGCTGTTTGAAGTTCGGTCACGTCATCAAAGGTAACGACATAGCCAAACACAGTTCCATCATCGGCCCATTCCGCGGTCACCCGCGCCATCAGTGTCACATTGACACCATCACGGCGAATTTCGATCTGCCGTGGCTTGCAGCGATCGCCATCACGACCGAAATCATCAAATAGCGGCAGGAATTCCGGAATAACGTCGGTCAGTTCCTGTGACAGATATTCTTCAAGATCAACACCAAGAAGATCCGAAGCACTGCGATTGGGAAGATCAATCTTGCGAGCCGGATCAAGGCCAATCACCCCTGCGGTCACACCGCCAAGAATGGCCTCGGTAAAGCGACGCCGTTCATCATTAAGCCGGTTGGCCGCAATCAGTTCATTGCGCTGGGTTTCAAGCTGGGCTGTCATCCGGTTAAACGCACGACTTAACGCTTCAAGCTCATCCCCCTGCCCGTCAAGCGGCACGCGGAAAGACAAATCCCCATCGCGCACGCGTTCCGCGCCAGTAATCAACTGCGACACAGGCTGCACCAAACGGGTTGCCACCATAAGCCCCAACGTCACAGCCGCCAAAAGCAGCACAACGGAGATCAGAACGAAGATCATGACAAAGGTAATCACAATCCCCGAACGTTCACCCTCAAGACTTTCATAGGCATCAACCGCACGCCGTGCCTTGTCGATGCGATCCAGAACGTTGGGGTCGACAAAACGACCGACCAGCAAGAAGGCATCAATAAAGCTTGGGATCTTGGCGATTGCGCGGATGCGATTATCGCTTGATCCGATCATCAGCACGACGTCTTTCTGACGTGCTTCGTCAAAGACTTCCGGTGGCACCGAAACCTGATTGGTATCGTAGGAAAAACTGTATTCGGATTGGGCGATAATCTGACCGGAACCGTCGACCATCATCACTTCCGGCAACCCGCGCGCCAGCGCTTGGTCGGTCAGAAAATTCGAAATGCGATCCGGACTGGTCGAAAAATTGACCCCGAAACGCTGCAATTCACTGGTGGTTGCCAGGGCATCCGCGCGGATCAGTTCCTGGTGTTCGCGCAAATAAGCATCGGCGATCACCATACTTTCTTCAACGGCGGTTCTGATACGGTCACTAAACCAGCCCTGAATACCGAAATGCAGGAAAAGTGCCGAGAATATTGCAACCACAATCGCCGGTGTCACCGCCACCAGCGAAAACATCAAAACCATACGGGTATGAAGCTTGGCCCCGGCAACGCCGCGCCGGCGTTCCACCCAGATCTGGACAAGCTTGCGCGCCACAAGCGTCGCCAAAAGCAACACCAACACGAGGTCGATGTTTAGCAGCAACAAAATAAGGCGCGGGTCAGGCCGGAATGGCGCCGTCCCCGTCATCGCCAGATAGGTCGCCGTTACCGAAACAAGGGCAGCCGTAACCAATCCGAACGCAAAACGCCGTGACTGTCCCAGCCGCCCCAGAAACCGTACAAAGCCCGACCGCAAGAACCGGTTGGAGATCGAACGGTCGGTATTATTCATTTCGTGCCCCTGACGACTTCAAGTCCAAGATCACGGATTTTCTTGCGCAACGTATTGCGGTTAAGGCCAAGAACCTCTGCAGCCTTGACCTGATTGCCCCGTGTTGCTTCCAGCGTCACATTCAAAAGCGGACGCTCCATTTCCCGCAAAATGCGATCATAAAGACCGTTCGCAGGCAGATCGTCATCATGGGCATCAAAATATTCGCGAACATGGCGTTCGATGGATTCTGAAAGCGACTGTGGTTCTGCAGTCGGTGCGGCTTCGCTGATATTGTTCTCGGAGAACTCGGTTTCGATGACATCGACACCGATGACATCATGCGAATAAAGTGCCGTCAGGCGACGCACCATGTTTTCAAGTTCGCGGATGTTCCCCGGCCAGCGGTGCGCTTTTAGGCGCGCCATCGCCTCGGACGACAGCGTCTTGCGCGGAAGACCTTCTTCGCTGGCCTGCATCAGGAAGTGATTGACCAGTTCCGGAATGTCTTCCAGCCGTTCACGCAGCGACGGCAGACGGATTGGCACGACATTCAGACGATAGAACAAATCTTCACGGAACGTGCCTTCGCGGATCAGCTTGCGCAAATCACGGTGCGTGGCCGCAACAATGCGTACATTGACCCGAATAGGCGTGCGCCCGCCAACGCGGGTGTACTCGCCTTCCTGCAATACGCGCAGCAAACGGGTCTGGGCTTCAAGCGGCATATCGCCGATTTCATCAAGAAACAGCGTACCGCCCTCGGCCTGTTCAAACCGGCCGACCTTGCGTTCGTTTGCACCGGTGAAGGCGCCTTTTTCGTGGCCGAACAGCTCGCTTTCGATCAGTTCGCGCGGGATGGCGGCCATGTTGATGGCAACAAACGGACCATGACGGCGTCCGCCATATTCATGCAGTGCGCGCGCAACCAGTTCCTTACCGGTACCGCTTTCGCCGGTCACCATCACGGTCAGGTCGGTATTCATCAAACGCGCCAGCGCACGATAAATTTCCTGCATCGCCGGTGAACGGCCGATCAGTGGCAGGCGATCATCGCCCTCCTCATCCTCGGACTTCCCGGTTTCATTTGCCTGCGGCGTCTCAAGTGCGCGATCAACAATCCCCATCAACTCATTAAGATCAAACGGTTTTGGAAGATATTCGAACGCACCGCGCTGGGCGGCCTTCACCGCCGTCATCAGCGTATTCTGAGCACTCATGACAATAACGCGAAGGTCCGGGCGCAGCTTGCGAATGCGCGGCACCATATCCAACCCGTTCTCGTCAGGCATCATCACATCGGTAATCACCAGATCGCCATCCCCATCGGCGATCCAGTCCCAAAGTGTGCGGCCATGGCCAGTACTGCGGACTTCGTGTCCCTGACGCGACAATGCCTGCGTCAGAACAGTGCGAATGGCCCGATCATCGTCGGCAACCAGAATTCTCGCAGGGCTCGTACTCATGCGGTTTCTTCCCTGTTATTGATTATGATCGGATCAGCGGCCCCCTCGGCCAATGCCCGATTGTAAATTGGCAGCATGATTTGAAACTCTGCACCTCCCCCGGGTACATCTTTCACTTCAATCACACCGCCATGGTCATTGATAATTTTCGCAACCAGCGCAAGGCCAAGTCCCGATCCGGTCGGTTTTGTCGTCACAAACGGGTCAAACAGGCTTTCACGCATGTCTTGCGGAATACCAGGTCCATTATCGCGCACCGATACCACCAGCGGCAGGTGAACACGCGCGTCACCGCCAGCCACGGCAAGGCGGATACCATGCTGATAGCGGGTCGAAATGGTAATAACACCATCCTTCGGATCGACTGCCTCACCGGCATTCTTGATCAGGTTCAAGAACACCTGAACAAGCTGATCACGATTGCCAAATACCGGCGGCAAGGATGGATCGTAAATTTCTTCGAATGTCAGGTTCTTGGCAAAGCCGTTTTCCGCCAGACGACGCACATGCTCGAGAACCGTATGGATATTGACAGCCCCGCGCTCCAGCGGCTTGTCAGAGAAAATCTCCATTCGATCAACAAGTTCGACAATGCGGTCGGCTTCATCACAAATAAGCCGTGTCAGCACGCGATCATCTTCGTTGCTGGTTTGCTCAAGCAACTGCGCGGCACCACGAATACCCGAAAGCGGGTTTTTGATTTCATGCGCCAGAATGGCCGCCATGGCACTGACAGAACGTGCTGAATTTCGGCTCAGCAACTGGTTGTCGATCTTTTGCGCGATCGACCGCGGCTCAAAGGTCAGAACCGCACAATCGCTGTCATCGGGCATTGAGCCAACCGTAAGGTTGACCGTGTGCTTGCCGATTTTGGGGCTTTCGATCAGAAGATTATGATCGGCAACCAAAGTTGCCTCATCAACGGCCTGTCTGATCAGGGAAAAAACAGGGCTGTCCTGCGGAATGAAATCCGTCAGGTCACTGCGGCACAGCACGGCGGCACTGGTGTTAAACAGTTGCTCGGTGGCCTGATTGACAAACTTGATTTTGCCATCCCGGTTGGCCACGACAACAGCACTCGCAATCGCGTTCAGAACGCCGGTCGGGTCGACCCCATTGCCTTTTCCAAATCCCAGTCTCATGCATATCTTCCCCGACAACAGTTTTTGACCGTCGCCATATTATTGTTATGAGGTAATCAGGCGGCTGCCTGATCCAGTTTGATTTCGTTTTCGATCAACGGTTCGTAGAATGACCGGATTTGATTTTTGACTTCGGCTGGGTCATCCAACACATTGACAATGCGACGAAATTCCGTCGCATTTCTCAGGCTGTTGCAATACCACGCCAGATGCTTGCGGGCGATGCGCACACCCTGACGGCCATGATGATCAATCATCGCATCATAGTGACGCAGGATGGTCTGGAGCTGAATTTCAAGTGTTGGCGCCGGAAGCTTTTTCCCCGTCGCAAGATAGTGCGAAACCTGTGCAAGGAACCACGGACGCCCCTGTGCCCCACGACCGATCATGACCCCGTCGGCGCCGGATCGCTCAAGCAGTTCCTTGGCGTCTTCTTCGCTGTTTACATCGCCGTTGCCAAGAACCGGAATTGAAACTGCGTCTTTGACCAATGCAATCGCATCCCAGTCGGCATCGCCCTTATAGAACTGGCAGCGCGTGCGTCCATGAATGGTCAGCATCGCAATCCCCAGATCCTCGGCGATACGAGCAAGCTTCGGGGCATTACGGTTATCATCATCCCAGCCAAGACGCATTTTCAACGTCACCGGAACCGACACCGCATCCACCGTCGCCTTGATAATATCGGCGGCCAGCTTTTCATCACACATGAGTGCCGAGCCGGCATAGCCCTTGGTCACCTTCTTGGCCGGGCACCCCATATTGATATCGATGATCATGGCCCCGCGGGCTTCGTTCATCTTGGCCGCTTCGGCCATTTCGTCGGGTTCGGTGCCGGCAAGCTGGACCGAAAGCGGGCTTTCAGCAGCACAATCGCCATGCATTTTACGGACTTCTTTTTCATGCCGCTGGATGCGGGTCATCGCATCCGACGCAATCATTTCGGACACAACAAGATGTCCGCCAAACTGGCGGACCTGTTGCCGAAACGGAAGGTCAGTCACACCTGACATCGGTGCCAGCACAACATTCTCTGGCACATGTACAGAACCGATCTGCAATGACATGAAGGAATTCCAATTGCCTAAAACTTGGGCAGATTAATAAAACTGGCCACGACATGCAACAACTCTCAGCCTGTTGTTGCAATTATCGTTGTTTCAAACCTGAAAATTCTAGGAAAATCCGACGAAAGTTCAACATTGCCGGGACTAACCATCCGATCAGGAATGCGTGCCCATGCCTGAATAATGACTAGCAATTATGCATACATCAAACCGATGATCGTAAAAATTGAGCAAGACACAATCTGGCAGGGCTATATGGTCGCCCTGCTTTCGGGTTAGCCGATGATATAGCCGGTTACCAACCGAACGCCCGGAAACGCCAAGGTCAGAAGCAACCAGGCGCCAAGAACAAAGCGTACAGCCATGCGCCCGCGCAAGGTGGAACGTTCATGGATAAAGATCAGCAAACAAATGGTCGCAAAACCCAGCAAGGTCAACAGCATCTTGTGGTCGATTTCCCACAGGTTCTGACCTTCAACATACCGAAGCGCAAAGCCCGAAATGATCCCGATGATGAGGATCCAGGCCGACCATTTCAAAAACCCGACCAACATGTATTCACTGTCGCGCAACGGTGGCAGACGGCGGCTCCAGCGGGTCGGCTTGCGTTTTTTCAGGGCGTATTCCTGAACGACATAAGCCATCGCCGCAATCGCAGCCAAAGTCACAAGCGCATAGGTGATCAATGAACTGCCGATATGCGCCCAAAGCCAACCGGAATAAAGTGCCGGCCCATCGACGGTTTCAGCAACGTTGTTACCAAATACGCGGAAGACCGCCGCCAAAACCGCGAAAAGAAGCAGATAACCGCCGATATAGCCAGCCAATCGCCAGACCTGATGCGGGCCTTTGCAAATCACCAGACCACCAAAGATCAGGATCACGGTTAGTTCCGACCAGTGCAGGGCCGCGGCAAAGCCACGGGACTGAACTTCCTCGCCGGTAACGCCCAGCAACACCATCGTGCCGACAGCCGCCAGACAAATGGATGCATAAAGCCAGATATCGCGCCGCGGTTCGGGGCGCATGATCTGTCCGGTCAGGGGCAACAGGGCAAGGATATGGATATATGCTGCAAGCATCTTGAAACCCGTTTCAGTCTCCGGGATCAATCGCGACCCCGATATTGCATTTGCCGACTTGGCAAAACCTCCGCAGAAAGATAGCCTGCGGCGCACTCACGACAAGCCATGGCTTTATGTTTATGACCCAAAAAACAGGCGTTGTCATCGTCGCTGCCGGCAGCGGTAGCAGATTTGGCGACCCGATACCAAAACAATATCACATGCTTGGCGGCAAAAGCATTCTTGCACATTGCATCGAATGCTTTGCACGACATACCGATCCCGACCTTATTCAGGTGGTCTATAATCCCGCCCATCAGGACTGGTATGAAAGCGCAACAGCGACCTTGGATAAAACCGGATCTCTCCCTGCGCCGGTGCCAGGTGGTGACACCCGGCAGCAATCGGTTCTGAACGGATTGCGCGCCCTTGAGGCCAAGGGACCGGATATCGTTCTAATTCACGACGCAGCACGCCCGGGGATATCCGATGACGTGATTGATCGGGTTATGACAGCACTTCGGACCCATCCGGGGGCGATACCCACCCTGCCCGTGGCGGATACCATCAAGCAGACAAATCGGGATGGCGTCATAACCAAAACGATTGCACGCGAAACCCTACAACGTGCGCAGACCCCACAGGGGTTTGATTTCAAAACGATTTTCGATGCGCATCAGAAATTCGAAGGCCAGGAATTTACCGACGATGCAGCCCTGCTTGAGGCCACCGGGCTTGATGTGATCTGTGTTGCCGGGACCACAAACAATGACAAGATCACCCACCGGGATGATTTTGGCAGGGCACAAAGCTGGGCAAATACGACAGACAAGGAAACAGCGCACATGTCGCAAGAAGAATATCGGGCTGGCACCGGATTTGACGTTCACCGCTTCGCACCGGGGGATCATTGCATCCTTTGCGGAATAAAAGTCCCGCACAGCGCGCGCCTTGAAGGCCATTCCGATGCCGATGTCGGCCTGCACACCCTGACCGATGCGATTTTGGGCGCGATTGGTGCAGGCGACATTGGCCAACACTTCCCACCAAGCGATATGCAATGGAAAGGGGCTGCGTCTGACATCTTCCTCAGACACGCGGCCGACCTTGTGCGCAAGCGTGGCGGGCGGATTGTGAATGTCGATGTTACGCTCATCTGTGAACGTCCGAAAATCGGGCCTCACACCCAGGCAATGCGCCAGAAAGTCGCGGAAATTCTCGGGATTGATGTGGAACGCGTCAACGTCAAGGCCACCACCACCGAACGACTTGGCTTTACCGGGCGCGAAGAAGGCATTGCCGCACAGGCGACCGTCAGTGTTGCCCTTCCGATCAAATAATCAACCGCGAAAACCAACAAAACAAAGGGCAGGATCAAAATCCTGCCCTTTTGCATTTCAAGGATATATGCGCGCATCAGCAGCTTAGGATGCGGCCTTGTCGCCTTCTTCTGGCAACTGGTGCTTCATCAGCACCGGTACCTGTGCCATGCCGAACACCATGGTGATCGGCATAATGCCCCAGACTTTGAAGGCCACCCATGTATCGGTCGAGAAATTGCGCCAGACGATTTCATTGACCACGGCCAGAAACACAAAGAAGAACGCCCAACGCCAGGTCAGAATGCGCCAACCTTCATCGGTTGCCTTGAACGCACTTTCCAGAACCAGCTTCAGGAACAGTTTTCTTGCTGCCAGTCCGCCAAACAGGATGCTGGCAAACAGCAAGTTCACAATCGTCGGCTTGATCTTGATGAACAATTCATCATCGAGATACAGCGTCAGGCCACCAAACACGATGACAAACACCCCACCGATCAACGGCATCACCGGGATGGTTCGCGCCAGCGCGTATGACGTCGCGAGTGCTACGACGGTGGCGGCGACAAACACTGCCGTTGCTGTCATCAGGTTGGTCGTTGCATTCACCGCAAAAAACAGGACCAACGGCCCCATTTCGAGCGCCATTTTGGTAAGCTGGTTCATTAACTCGTATCATCCCATGGAATAAATTTGCGCCATCCTAGGGGGCATGCCCACCATATGCAATCACATCAGCCGTGATCCGAATCCCAATTGGGTTTGCAGCCATGAAACATAATCGTGATTGCCACGCCCCAACGGAAGTTCAAGAATACAGGGAACCTCATATGTGTGGTGATCTTCAACCCATTGCGCCAATTCAAGCGCCTTTGTTTTTGATGTTTTCAGAATAACCACCACCTCGGTTTCTTCCTCGACATCGCCATCCCATTCATAGATCGCCGTCATATGAGGCAAGACATTGGCACAGGCCGCAAGTTTTTCGCGAATAGCACCACCCGCAATCACACGCGCCATATCCATGTCCGGCACCGTAACATACAGAAATGACATCTCACTTGGTTGGAACTCTTCTGGCGTCATTGCGATTGCTCCATGGTTGATAATCCGTCACACTGATCAGGGTCAGGACCTAACATCCGATGTTTGTATCACCAATCATATCATAACGGTGCGAGGAGTACCGATGACGGGGAAAAAACATTCGAAACCGACCGATGTGCAGCTTGAATGGCTGCGCCGTGGCCTCAGCCAGCCCGGTGGCAAATTGCCGCTTTTTGACGGCAATGGCAAACAGATCAGCGAAAAAACGGTTCGAAGCTGTATTGATCATGGCTGGGCGGCGCCGTGGTTTGACAACCCTGTCAAGCCCGATTGGCTGATCTGCAAGCTGACTGATGAAGGGCGTCGCGTCGCCAGTGCAGGCAATTAACGCCCTTCCCCAGAAAGCTTGGCGTGCCAAACCCGTAAAATCCTGACCGATCTGATCCGATCCCGATGATTGCGGGTATCAGACTCATCTTGCTAATGGCAACAGATGGGTAAAGATCATGCCGATATTGCTGCGAAATATGTTCCGGGTGGTTGCCGTTCTGGGGGCATTACTGAGCCTTCCGCAGTCGGCTGCCGCCTCTGACGTAGCATGGCAGATCTGGCAGTCTGACGGTGTTCATGCCTTGATGCGCCATGCCATTGCGCCGGGCACTGGCGATCCGGCGAACTTCACCCTTGGCGACTGCACGACACAGCGCAATCTGGACAACACCGGCCGCCAACAAGCGCGTCAAACCGGCGATCGCATCCGTGAGATGGGGATTGAATTAACCTCAATCCTGACAAGCCAGTGGTGCCGGTGCGTTGATACCGCGCAGTTGCTTGATCTTGGTCCGGTGACCGAGGAGCCAGCACTAAATTCCTTTTTCCGCAATCGCAGCACAGAAGCGGCACAGACCGCCGAAATCAAAGCAAAGCTTGCCAGCCTTCCCGGTGATGAAAAGCTGTTGCTGGTGACCCATCAGGTGAACATCACCGCCCTGACCGACATTTTCCCGCGGTCCGGTGAACTCATTCTGTTTAGGATGTCTGATGATGGTACGGAACTGGACGTGCTTTCCCGGCTGATGCCGTAACATCCGAAGACGCGAAATTTCGCAATAATATCAAAGGGGAGATAATTGGTCGGAGCGAGAGGATTCGAACCTCCGACCCCCTGCACCCCATGCAGGTGCGCTACCAGGCTGCGCCACGCTCCGACCGTAGAGTTGCGCCGTTTGGCGCGGCTCGATAAATAGCGGCGCCACGCCAAAGACGCAAATGGTTTTTATGGATTTTTTTTAACGTCCTGCAGGCCTGTGCGCAGGATCGCCTGAAGTTCTTCGAGTTCGCCCAAAACAGCTTTCAGCGCTGTTTTGTCCTGACCGGAGACACTGGTCATTCCAGACACAGTAGCGCCCGGCGCCATATCCGATGCGCCCGTCTCTGTGTCCTGGCCGGTTACAGCGATTTCCGATGGCAACTTGCCCTTGTTCTGATCAAGGAGCTTTTGCACCCCCTTGATCGTAAAGCCCTGATCGTGCAGCAGCGTGCGAATATGGGCAAGGAAATCAATGTCTTCTGGACGATAATAGCGTCTGCCCCCTGCCCGTTTCATCGGCTGGATCTGGGGAAACTTGGATTCCCAGAACCGCAGGACGTGCTGCTGAAGACCAAGCTCCTTTGCAGCCTCGCTAATTGTGCGAAAAGCAGAGTCAGACTTTGCTGTCCGGCGGGAAGTTCCCGCCGCAGCCCCCAAGTTCGTTTTCATGACTTCTTTTTCTTAAGCGTTAATTCGGGCTTTCAGGACCTGTGAAGGCCGGAAGACAAGCACCTTACGCGGAAGGATCGGTACTTCTTCACCCGTTTTCGGGTTTCGTCCGATACGCTGACCTTTCTGACGAACAGAGAAACTTCCGAAAGAGGAAATTTTTACAACTTCGTCCTTGATCAGTGCCGATGAAATTTCATCGAGAACAGTTTCAAGCAGCTGGGCGGATTCATTCCGCGACAGACCAACTTCCTGATAAACGGCTTCCGCGAGATCCGCACGGGTAATCGTTGTTTCCGACATGACAGGCCGCCTCCTAATTACGGGACTTAATTTACAAGGCTATATCTGGTAGCGAAATCACTCAATATCAACAGGATACAATGCTTTTTGACGGAATGTTGTGAAAATTAAGAATTTCACGTGAATTTGTGCCATTCCGTACAAATGGTCCGGCTTTACCAACGCATTAACGATGCGCCCCAGGTAAAACCGCCGCCCATGGCTTCAAGCACGACGATATCACCGCGTTTGACACGTCCGTCATGGACCGCCTCGGCCAGTGCCAATGGGATTGACGCCGCAGACGTGTTGGCGTGACGATCAACCGTCACAACCACCTTATCCTTGGAAATACCAAATTTGCGCGCCGTACTATCGAGAATGCGCTGGTTGGCCTGATGCGGCACCAGCCAGTCGATATCACCCGGCTCAAGGCCGGTATCGGCCAGAACTTCGCGGATAACGCTGGCAAGGTTTGTCACAGCGTGGCGGAAGACTTCCTGACCTTCCATGCGCAAATGCCCGACGGTCTGGGTCGCAGACGGCCCACCATCGACATAAAGAAGCTCATACTTGCTGCCATCGGAATGCAGACGGTTGGCAAGAATACCCACGTCTTCAATCGTGCCCGTGCCTTCAACGGCCTGCACGACGACAGCCCCCGCACCATCGCCAAACAGCACGCAGGTCCGGCGATCTTCCCAATCAAGAATACGCGAAAAAGTCTCCGCCCCGATGACAAGTGCGGTTTTGGCCTGACCGTTGCGGATATACATATCTGCCGTCGTCAGCGCATAGATAAAGCCCGAACAAACCGCCTGAACATCAAAGGCGAACCCTTTGACCCCAAGGCGATTTTGCACCTTGGTGGCTGTGGCCGGGAATGTGTTGTCCGGGGTCGCGGTCGCAACAATGATCAGATCGATGTCATCAGATGTGACACCGGCATGTTCCATCGCGCTTTTGGCAGCGGCAAAGGCAAGATCACTGGTGGTTTCACCTTCGGCTGCGATGTGGCGCTGACGAATGCCCGTACGGGCAACAATCCATTCATCTGACGTGTCAACGCGCTTGGCCAGATCATCATTGGTTACAACGTTTGCAGGCAAATATGAACCGCAACCAATAATGCGAGAACGAGTTGTCATGATTTGGGGACCGCCGGTTTTCTGTTTTTCTGGTGGGTTAATCAGTTGGCTTGACCAACAGGAACGGCAACGTCTTCTTGCTCCGCATTTTCAAGGCCGCTCATAGCCTCTTCAAATAGTGCAAGCTCGTGCTTGATGCTGTCATTGAGGTTGTTCACGATCAGATCGTGGCAAACCCCGATGGCGTTGGAAAAACCAAGCGCGTCGGTGCCGCCATGGCTTTTGACCGCAATACCGTTAAGGCCTAGCAACATGGCCCCGTTATAACGGCGCGGATCCATGCGATCACGGAAACGCTGAAGCGAACGACGGGCAAGAAGATAACCGATCTTGGCAAAGAACGAACTTTTGAACGTCTCGCGCAGGAAATGCACCAGCAGACGCGCAGTACCTTCTGCGGTTTTCAGCGCGACGTTGCCGGTAAACCCGTCAGTCACGATCACATCGACCGTACCCTTGGCCAGGTCATCACCTTCGACAAAGCCCTCAAAACGGATCGGCAGATCAATGTCGCGCAAAATCGCCGCGGCTTTCTTGACCGACTCATTACCCTTGAGTTCTTCGATACCGACGTTAAGCAAACCGACAGACGGTTTTTCAAGACCAAACAGGATCCGTGTGAACACTTCCCCCATCAGGGCAAACTGCACAAGATTGTGTTCGTCACATTCGATGTTTGCGCCAAGGTCAAGCATCACCGTCTCGCCGCGCTGTGTCGGCATATAGGTGGCGATTGCCGGGCGATCGATGCCACGCACAGTTTTCAAGACGAACTTGGCCATCGCCATCAGTGCACCGGTATTCCCGGCAGACACGACACCCTGTGCGTCGCCCTCTTTGACGGCGTTGATGGCAAGACGCATGCTGGAATCACGGCGCTGGCGAAGCGCGACGGAAGGTTTGTCTTCCATCATGACTTCCTGCGAAGCGTGGCGGATGTCGCTGACAGCTTCCAGTGTTGGATATTTGGCCAAAAGCGGTTTGAGTTTCGCTTCATCACCAAACATCAGAAACTTGAGATGGGGCAAACGCTTGAGCGCAATTTCGGCACCAGCCAAAACCATCTCAGGCGCGTGGTCTCCTCCCATCGCGTCAAGTGATATGCAAACCTGTTCAGGCAACGTATTCTCTTATGGTTGTTCTAAAATCTCTGAACCGGGTATCCGGCAGGCAAGCCAATAGGCAAAGCTTGTCATCAATGGGCCGGAACGCCCGTAATTACCGGAATTCTCCACCAGATACAAGGTAAAGCACATTCCGGCTGCCCACACCATAACAGTGTGAACACGGTCATAGTGCAGTCAAAATGTGAAATGCCGGTAAATACCGGCATATTCAACAAGCCTAATCATCAGACGTTACCGCCCGGATGACCACTATTTTTTCTTTTCAAGCTGTTCTTTAAGGTCTGCAAGCTGCGCAAACGGGTTGGGTTTGTCGGCGTCGGCTTCTTCTTCGGTCTGGATCGAGTCCGGTAGTTCTGCATCATCCTTGCGCGGATACGGGTCCATCGCAACGGCTAGGAACTGTGCCACAACCTCGCCCAGATCAATCATGCCATCAACAAGCGGCTCGGGCTGTTCAAGCAGCGCCATCAATTCGGCTTCCGACAGATTTTCAAGATCGTCCGGGTTTGACGGCATGTCTTCTTCGGAAACATGCGGCGAGAAAAGAACTTCGACCGTGTCTTCAACAGTTTCCGGCACGGGCTCCAGTGTTGCGACACAGCGCTGAACGATTTCGGCACTCATCGGGCCACGTACGGTAACTTCGCCGTTTGACGCGGTTTTAACTTCCAGCTCGGCGCGCAAGCTATCAATTGAAACCAGCTCGAACCGTTTGGCCAGTTCGGCACGTTCCTTTTCGTTGGCTTCAATAACAAGTTTCTCTTTGCCACTGACCATTTCATCGGTTTTGACAATACGGGAAAACTCGGGGGTAAAATTATCAGGCATCAGGTCGTTCTTTCTCGTGCGAGTCAGATACAGCAACAGCCGGGACATCGGGAAAATGAACCGCGCCGTTCTGCATTTGCAAAATGGTTTGATTTTCAAGGCTGGTCAGCGCGTCGTGGATATAGCCGACCATCGCCATAAGTTGTTCATTGCTGACATTACAGTCAGCGTAAAGATTACGGTCCAGTGCGGCGGCAAGCTCGGCTGCGCCAGACTGAACGCCTTCTTCATAGGCAACAATGCGCCCATGGTAGGATTCAGACATCTTTCGGATCCGTTTCAGGATGCCGACATCGCCGATCCCCATTTCACGCATATTCTGATCAAGATCAGCAAACATTACATCAAAGATGCGCTGTGCAAGATCACGGTCGCCATCATCGGCCTTCAGACGGCGAAACAGGATGAACGCATGAACGAGAATAAGGTCAAAGCGCCCTTCCATCTTATCGGGAACGCCAAGCTTTGCGTAAAAGTCCGGTTGGCGCGCCTGGGTTACCATTGCCGTGTAAAGCTCGAACGCAGCAGTTTGCTTGCGGTCTTTTTTCTTAAGCCATCCAAACAACAGTAACACTCCTTCGTTGACATTCCTGTCGTGGCACGCAGAATGCCGTAAATCTCATTGGGGCATGTCTGCCCCATGCATTGCCCGGCAATATCATGCGCCTCGCGCAGAAACTCAAGGCAATTCCGGTTTCGCTTCAAGAAGAGGGTCGCTCAGGTGAGCTTCATGGATAACAAAACTACCCGCATTCCCCTGATCATGCTGGCAGGGCTGGCTATTGCCTTTGTCGCTGCTTGCAGCCCCAGAATTGCGACCCGCGGCCACGCGCCGGACCCAGAACAGCTTGAACAGATCTCTGTCGGAGAATCGACCAAGGGTGATGTCACCAATATTCTGGGATCGCCATCATCGGTTGCCGCCTTTGACGAAAATGTCTGGCTTTATATTTCCAGTGTGACCGAAACCGTTGCGTTCTTCGAACCCGAAACCGTCCAGCAGAAAGTCATTCTGATCAGCTTCGATGCGGCCAACCGCGTCGAAATCCTGAGTGAATATGACCTCGAAGACGGCAAGCCGGTTATCCCGACGGACCGCGTCACACCGACTGCCGGTCGTGAAATCACGATCCTGCAACAGCTCTTCGGCAACCTCGGCCGGTTCAGCGAGCAGAAATAAGCCGCCTGAGCCGATCAAGAGATCTGTCGTTATTTAAAATGGTCGAACCCGCCATCTGCGAGTTCGGCCATTTTTCCATCCGTCCCGATCAACGACACCACCCCAACTTCATCCGTCACCCCACCGATGACGGTGAAGGCATCACCCAAGGCAGCAACATCATCGGGTGAGCCCGCAATCAGAAGTTCGTAATCATCACCGCCCGCAAGAATGCGCGACCACTGGTCTTCATCACCATCCAACACAGCCCGTGCCGCCTTGGATAGCGGAACAGCATCGCGGTTGATCACAAGACCGACACCCGAAGCAGAACAAATCTTGCGACAATCCCCTGCAAGCCCGTCGGAAATATCCATGGCAGCCAGGCGTTGTTTCGATGCGATACAGGCCGCACTTTCCGTCATCCGCGGCTGCGGCAACCAATAACGGTCTTTCAGGAACTCGGCCAAATCCGGTGCAAGATCGGGAAATTCACCGTTCAGTAGCGCCAGCCCCAAGGCCGCATCACCCAACGTTCCGGTGACGGCCAAAACATCGCCCGGCTTTGCCAGATCACGTCGCAGGGCCCTGCCCATTGGAACATAGCCAAATGCCGTCAGGCTGAAGAATGTCGGACCCGGGGTTGCAACCGTATCTCCGCCCCAAAGTGAAACATCATAAGCCGCACAATCTTCGCCAAAACCCTTGGCAAATCGCGCAACCCAGTCATCAGAAAGATCGCGATTATAACCCGAACTCAAGACGACGCCGCCCGGTCGGGCGCCCATGGCCGCCAAGTCCGACAGGTTCACGCGCAGAACTTTCTTTGCGATCAGTTCCGGTTCATCAATGCTTCGGAAATGGACATCAGCCACCAGCGCATCGGTTGTGACAACAACCTCGTGCCCGGCTGGTGGTGAAAATACGGCCGCATCATCCTTCAAAGACAATGCGGCCGGATCACTTTGCGCAATGGGCGCAAAATGGCGCGCGATCAGTTCAAATTCGCCGGATCGCGCTGCCATATCAATTCTGTCCGGCTTCACCGGGACGCAAGGTTTTCCCGATGCGGTCCAGCACGGCATTGACCAGCTTCGGTTCGTTCTCGTCAAAGAACGAATGAGCTGCGTCGACATATTCCGTGATGACAACCCGCATCGGCACGTCTTCACGTGCAATCAGTTCATACGTGCCCGCACGCAGGATACTGCGCAAAACCGTTTCAAGACGCTGCGTGGTCCAGCCCTTTTCAAGCGCACCATTGATCAGCGCATCAAGATCGACCATGCGCGCGGCAACGCCCTGAACCAGATCGGCGAAAAAGCCGCGATCCGGATCGATCAGGTCTTCGTTTGGCACATCAAGATCGCGACCACCCGTACCATCAAGGCGGAAGTCGGAATATTCGCGCACGATATCAGCGGCAGGCAGCTGCGAAAGCTCTGCCTGATAAAGCGCCTGAATAGCGGCGAAACGCGCCGCGCTGCGCCGTTGTGCGGCTGATGCCTTTGATTTCTCGGTCATTACTTGTGATGTATTCCAAAGTGGTTTTGAACTTCAATCTGACGCAGAACAGCGTTGGCAGCCTCGCCGCCCTTGTTCTTTTCGTCAGCCTTGGCCCGTGCAAGTGCCTGCGCCTCGTTCTCGACAGTCAGGATGCCATTGCCGATTGCCAGGTTGTAGTCAAGGCAAAGCTGCATCAGCGCACGGTTGGCTTCTTCGCAAATGTGGTCGTAATGCGTGGTTTCGCCACGGATAACACACCCCAGCGCAAGATAACCGTCATAGCGCGGACCAGTGGCCAATTCTTCCATCGACTGCACAGCATAACGGATGGTAATCGGCACTTCAAACGCACCCGCGACCGAAATACGGTCCCATGTCGCGCCACCAGCTTGCAGCGTCGAAGCCGCCCCTTTGACAAGGTCTTCGACGATATGCGTGTAATACGGCGCATCCACAATCAGAATGTGGGGGGCGTTGCTCATGATTTTATTCCTCCGAGACGACAAGCGGACGCTGATCAACCAGATTTAGACCGAAGCCGTCAAGTCCTACAATGTGGCGTTTGGTATTTGAAAGCAGAATCATGTCGCGAATGCCAAGATCATGCAAGATTTGCGCACCGACACCATAGTCTCGCAAATCGCCATCACCGTTTTCATTCGCCAGTTCCTGACGCAGGGCATCGCCATCACCGCCATTCATCTCGATCAGTTTGGCAATCGATGCAGACAGCGTGTTCGGGCGCGGTTCACGGATCAGGACAACCACACCACGCCCCTCCTCGCCGATCTGGCGCATGGCGGCTGAAAGTTGGCCCTGATGCCCCGTTTGGGTATCGCCCAAGACATCTTCTATCACATTTAGGGCATGCACACGGGTCAGAACCGGCGCGTCATCAGAAATATCACCTTTGACCAGCGCAATATGTTCGGCATAGGTGACGTTGTTGACATAAAGATGCATGTCAAACTCGCCGCCATTCACACTTTTGATCTTGGTGGTGGCCTTACGCTGAACGACCTTTTCATGTTTGCGGCGATAGCGGATCAGATCGGCAATCTGTGCGATCTTGAGATTGTGCTTCTTGGCGAACTCGACCAGTTCTGGCAGCCGCGCCATTTCACCCGAATCACTCATGATTTCACAAATGACACCAGACGGGTTCAGGCCCGCAAGGCGTGCGATATCAACAGACGCCTCTGTATGGCCAGCTCGTACCAAAACCCCACCCGGACGGGCACGAAGCGGGAATACATGGCCCGGTGTCACGATATCGTGGCGACCGGCATTGGGATCAATTGCGACGGCCACAGTCCGCGCGCGGTCAGGTGCGGAAATACCGGTGGTAACGCCAGTCTTGGCTTCGATCGATACAGTAAAGGCTGTTTCGTGGCGCGTGCCGTTATGCGCGCTCATCATGGTCAGGCCAAGCTCGTCGCAGCGCACAGATTCAAGCGTCAGGCAAATCAAACCGCGGCCATGCGTTGCCATGAAATTGATGGCATCGGGTGTTGCCATCTGGGCCGGAATAACCAGATCGCCCTCGTTTTCGCGGTCCTCGTCATCAACAAGAATGAACATCCGGCCATTGCGGGCCTCTTCGATGACGTCTTCGATTGGCGAAAGATAATTATGCGGCATTGTTGATCAATCCTTGCCCAGCATGCGCGCGACGTAGCGTGCCAGCATATCAATTTCAAAGTTGATCCGGTCGCCCGGTTGCTTTGAACCCAATGTGGTTTCGTTTTGGGTATGCGGTATCAGATTGATACCAAACGTGTTTCCGTCAACCTCATTGACAGTCAATGACACACCTTCAAGTGTTACCGATCCTTTGGATGCGATATATTTCGCGAAGGCCTCGGGCACCTCGAATGTCAGGCGCAAAGAGTCGCCCTCTGGCACGCGTTTGGTCAGCGTTGCAACGCCATCGACATGGCCAGATACGATGTGACCACCCAACTCATCGCCGACACGCGTTGCCTGCTCGAGATTGACCTTGGATCCGACAACAAGATCACCCAGCGTTGTCCGCGACAGGCTTTCTGCCGATGCCTCGATGGCAAACCAGTCATCACCGGTTTCGATCACGGTCATGCAGGCACCATTACACGCGATTGATGCCCCCAGAACGATCTTTGAGGTATCAAACGATGTGGTGAACTCAAACCGGGTGTCGCCGGTTTTCTTGATTGCACGAACGGTTGCGATATCGGTGACGATGCCAGTGAACATTCATTTATTCCGTTATTTTATCGTAGGTTACCGCAATATCTGCACCTACTTCACGAACTGAAGTACGTTTGAAATGCGGTGCGTCTGCAAGCTGTTTCAAACCAAGATCTGCAATCATTGCCTTGCCGTCACCACCGATCACCGATGGCGCGACGAAATGAATGATACGATCGATAACACGCGCCCTGATCAACCCGGCGGCAAGATTTCCGCCACTTTCAACAAGGACACGCGTCAAACCTTCATCTGCCAGCTTACGCAGGACATCATGTAGGTCCAAATGATCGCCTGCGCATGCGGCACAAATCACTTTTACCGCAGTTTTTTCAAATTTTTCCGATAGTTCGGCGAAATTCTTGTCGGCTGTCACCAGCCATGTCGGCACGTCGTCGGCCGTCTGGACAAGCTTGGCGGTAACCGGTACGTCACCTGCGCGATCCAAAATGATACGCACCGGTGAATGATGGCTCCGCCCGGCAAGGCGACAGGTCAAACTTGGATCATCGGCGATAACCGTCTTGGCACCGACCAGAATGGCGTCATGGTTAGCACGCAGCATGTGACCGGATTCGCGTGCGCCAGCACCCGTAATCCACTGGCTTTCGCCATCTGCTGTCGCAGATCGCGCATCAAGGGTGGACGCCAGTTTAAGGGTGACAAACGGACGGGAACGCTCGGCCTTGGACAGGAAACCTTCATTCACACGGCGGGCATCAATGGCATACAGCCCGACATCAACCTGAATACCCGCATCACGCAGCATTTCATGCCCTCTGCCCGATACACGCGGATCCGGATCGGTCAGCGCGCTGACAACGCGCGACACGCCTGCTTTAATCAGGCCGGTTGCACAGGGCGGTGTTTTGCCAACATGGCTGCACGGTTCAAGGGTGACATAGGCGGTTGCACCGCGGGCCAAGGGACCGGCCAGATCAAGGGCAACACGTTCGGCATGCGGGCGGCCACCGGGTTGTGTGTGACCACGGCCAACAATGGTGCCATCAGAAGAAACAAGGACACAGCCAACCGACGGGTTCGGCCAGACATTTCCCAAACCGCGTTTTGACAGGCTCAATGCGACCCGCATGAAATGCCGGTCGTCTTCGCTAAACGCGGGGCTGTCATTACTCTGCGTCCGCCTCTTCTTCCCCATCATGCATTTTTTCGACGAATTGTTCGAAATCGCGGGCTTCACGGAAATTCTTGTACACCGAAGCGTAGCGTACATAGGCCACCTGATCGAGGGCATTAAGCGCCTCCATCACCATTTCGCCAATGGTGTCGGTGGAAATATCGCTTTCGCCACTGCTTTCAAGACGGCGTTGAATGCCATTAAGGGCCTTTTCAACACGTTCGTCTTCGATCGGGCGTTTGCGACACGCAAGAAAGATCGACCGCGCCAGTTTGTCGCGGTCGAACAATTCGCGTTGCCCGTCTGTTTTCACAACCATCAACTCACGCAACTGGACACGTTCAAATGTCGTGAAGCGTGAACCACAGGCAGGACAGAACCGGCGACGGCGAATGGCATGATGCTCTTCGGTCGGACGGGAGTCCTTAACCTGGGTATCGGTATGTCCGCAAAACGGGCAACGCATATTTTTATCTAAGCCTCAAATCGATCAGGAATAGATCGGGAAACGCTTGCAGAGGTCTTCAACCTTCGCACGGACGGCGGCCTCGACTTCGGCATTGCCTTCCGGGTTGTCGACCATGGCATCCAGAACGTCACCAATCAGTTCACCGATCTGCTGGAATTCGGCAACACCGAAACCACGCGTGGTACCAGCCGGCGTACCAAGACGTACACCAGACGTAATGGTCGGCTTTTCGGTGTCAAACGGAATACCGTTTTTGTTGCACGTAATGCCTGCACGTTCCAGTGCGACTTCCGCCGTGTTGCCTTTCAGGCCCTTCGGACGCAGATCCACCAGCATCAGGTGCGTATCGGTACCGCCGGTCACGATGTCAAAGCCACGTTTGACAAGGACTTCGGCCAGTGCCTTGGCGTTATCAACAACCTGCTGGGCATATGCCTTGAATTCCGGACGAAGTGCTTCGCCAAAGGCAACAGCCTTGGCCGCAATCACATGCATCAGAGGACCACCCTGCAGACCCGGGAAGACGGCGGAATTGATCTTTTTGCCGATCTCGAGATTGTTTGACAGGATCATGCCGCCACGCGGACCACGAAGGGTTTTGTGCGTGGTGGTGGTCACGACATCTGCATAAGGAAGCGGGCTCGGATGAACGCCGCCGGCAACCAGGCCAGCAAAGTGCGCCATATCAACCATCAGAAGCGCGCCAACCTTGTCCGCGATTTCACGGAAACGTTTGAAATCGATCTGACGCGGAATGGCCGAACCACCGGCAATGATCAGGGCCGGTTTGTGTTCAACCGCAAGGGCCTCAACCTGATCGTAATCAAGGGTCAGGTCGTCTTCACGAACGCCATACTGAACCGCATTGAACCACTTGCCCGACAGTGCCGGACGCGCACCGTGCGTCAGGTGGCCACCAGCATCAAGCGACATACCCAGAATGGTATCGCCCGGCTTGCAAAGGGCCAGCATCACCGCACCGTTTGCCTGCGCACCGGAATGGGGCTGAACGTTGACAAACTCGCAGCCGAAGATTTCCTTGGCGCGATCAATTGCCAGCTGTTCGGCAACGTCAACATATTCACAACCA
This sequence comes from Thalassospira indica, assembly GCF_003403095.1. Classification (NCBI taxonomy): domain Bacteria; kingdom Pseudomonadati; phylum Pseudomonadota; class Alphaproteobacteria; order Rhodospirillales; family Thalassospiraceae; genus Thalassospira; species Thalassospira indica. The sequence continues at coordinate 2,693,353 of NZ_CP031555.1, forward strand.
CCATAATAACGGCGCGAAGGATAACCTTCGGCGTATTTGTTGGTCAGGACAGTGCCCTGTGCCTCGATAACCGCTTTGGAAACGATGTTTTCCGAAGCAATCATCTCGATCTGGTTCTGCTGACGATCAAGCTCGTCGGTGACAGATTTGTACAGTGCCGGATCAGCTTCGGCCAAGCTGGTGGTGAAAAAGCCTTTGAACGACATGCGGGGGCCTCTTTCGATGCGATGTGACGGGTAACGCGATCCCTTAAGGAACCGCCTGCCCGTTCCGGTTGATGCCAGATGGCGAGAAAATCAGACGGAGCAGGACATTTTTGCGACGCGACCTTCGTGACGACCGCCTTCAAATTCGGTCGACAAGAAGGTATCAACGCAATCAAGTGCCGTGGCTTCACCAATCAGGCGGGCACCAAGGCAAAGAACATTTGCGTTGTTATGTTGACGGCAAAGTTCCGTGGAAAGACGGTCATGAACCAGTGCTGCGCGGATTTGCGGATAGCGGTTGGCTGCCATGCTCATACCGATGCCAGATCCACAGACCAGAATACCCGCCTCGGCCTTGCCATCGATAAGGGCCTTGGCCACTGCCTGCGCATAATCCGGGTAATCAACCGAAGCCGAACCATCTGTGCCCAGATCAAGCACTTCAATCCCGCGCTTTTTCAAGGTTTCAGCAATGGTTGATTTCAGTTCCACACCACCGTGGTCGGAGGCAATCGCAAGGGTTTTGACGGTCATAGGCGTGCCTTTATTCAAAAGCAAAAGTTAAAATTTGAGCGCCTTGTAGCATATAGCGTCGGGGCTGCCAACGCGCAGCTCATGCAAAACAGCAAGTTTTCCAAACAGAACTGACGCAATAAAACCGTTATGGTTCAAACGCTCCGTATATTGAACCATATGTCAGCTTTAACGCCGTCAACAAGGTCCATGCAGGTATCAGAATGCCGCCATGGCCGTAAAGTACGATCCAGCCATATAAACAGTATTATTGCGCAATCTGTTTGGTTGTATTTCCTGTACGATCTGAAATTTAAGAGGGTTTAATCATCACCGCCAAAGCATAAACTTTAATATAACATCCCTATAAACCAAAACAGGGTCTATTAAACAAATAACCTTGTGTTTTTCTGTGGTTTGACTATACCGATTGAATAGTGCATTAAGTTTAATGTGATTTATCAAATGAAGGATTACTTCAATTATGGCTGAAACCGAGAACAGCGTGCTTGATCGCGACGAACTTTTACAGATGACCGTCGACATTGTATCTGCCTATGTCAGCAACAATGCGCTTGCCGCGGCACAGATTCCGGAACTGATTTCGACTGTCTTTGCTTCTCTTGATGATATACACGGTGTTGAAAAAGAACCGGAACAGGAACCGTTGAAACCGGCTGTTCCGATCAAAAAATCTATTGGCGATGATTATATTGTCTGCCTTGAAGACGGCAAAAAGCTGAAAATGCTGAAACGTCATCTGCGCACTACCTATAACCTCACCCCGGAAGAATACCGTGCGAAATGGGGCCTGCCGGCAGATTACCCGATGGTCGCTCCGAATTACGCCAAGCAGCGTTCGCAGTTTGCCAAGAAAATCGGTTTGGGTCGCAAGGCGAAATAACGCCTTACCCAGTCAAATACCGAAAGAAAAAACGCCGCCCTCATTCAGGGCGGCGTTTTTCGTATCCGACTGCAAAAGTCGGGTCAGGCCAGCTTTAGGCCGGACTGACCGTTTGCAGTTGATCACGGATTCTGGATAGCACCGTCGGTGTACTGACCGTCTTTCCAGGTGTAGATCCAGTAACCCGGAGCATCGACGTCGCCTTTGGCGTCAAACGAGATTTCGCCAAGAACGGTGTCGAATTTCTCGGAATGCAGGGCATCTACAACCGGCTCGAAGTCGGTCGAACCAGCTTTGTTGGCAGCCTGTGCCCAAGCCTGGATCGCACCATAGGTGAACAGGGTGTAACCTTCCGGCTTGTAACCGATTTCGTCGAAGTATTTGACGAGGTCAGCGTTGCGCGGATCGGTTTCAATTGCCGGCGATGCGGTGAAGATGGTGCCTTCGCCGGAATCACCGGTAATTGCCCAATATTCAAGGGTGTTGATCGCGTCACCAGACATGACCATGGTGTCCATGCCCTGTGCGCGCATCTGACGAACGATCAGACCGAGTTCGGTGTGGTAACCACCATAATACAGAACTTCGATGCCTTCGGATTTCAGCTTGGTCACCAGAGCCGAGTAGTCTTTCTCAGCCGGGGTGATTGCTTCGTAAAGGGCTTCGGTTACGCCGTTCGCATTGAGGTTTTTCTTGGTTTCGTCAGCCAGACCTTTGGAATAAGCCTGTTTGTCGTGAACGATGGCGATTTTCTTGTCGCCATAGTTTGCAGCCAGGTATTTACCAGCAACTTCACCCTGCTGATCGTCACGACCGCAAACACGGAACACGTTGTCCATGTCACGTTCGGTCAGCTGCGGGTTGGTCGAAGCCGGGGAAATCTGGATGATGCCCTCTTCGAAGTAAACTTCCGAGGCCGGGATCGAGGAACCAGAGCAGAAGTGACCAGCAACAAGTGCAACGTCTTTGCTAACCAACTGGTTGGCAACAGCAACAGCCTGTTTCGGATCGCAAGCATCATCGCCGATTTCGAGGACGAGCATTTCGCCGTTCACACCACCAGCTGCGTTGATGTCAGCAACTGCTTTCTCTGCACCCTGGGTCATCTGTTCGCCAAATGCAGCGTACGGACCGGTCATCGGACCAACGGTCGCGACAACGATGTCAGCTTTTGCTACACCCATTGAAAGAACAAGCGCGGAAGCAGTGGCAAGAAGGCCGAGCTTGGTTTTCGACATAAGAGAAGTCTCCCTGTTCCAAAGGTTGATTCCATCACCATGACAGAATCATCTTTTTGGATCTGAAACCGGCCCGTGTTTATCGCCGATTACCGGTTTCAGTTCCCTCGCACCATAGCGCTCCGTATTCGGGGCGCATAAGTACAAACCAGATGATTGCCTGTTATCGGGCAACCATGCGGGGACGCGTAACGTCCCCGCAAATATCAGCGAACATCAGCACCTTCACGGGCGCGATACGCAAACGGACCAACCCGTTCATACAGCCACGGATATTGCGACAGCATCTTGTTCACCTGCGTCAGGCGGAACGCCGCGAAGGTGATGGCAAACAGGATTACCGTATCAAAAATGTAGCCGGAAAGTGAAAGAAGCTCACCTTCAAACAGGGCAAAAACCATGAAGCGGTCAACGCAGCCAAGCAACAGTGCATAAGGCACAAGCTGCCAGGCAGGACGCCAGGTGTTTGCGATGGCCTGACCGGTCATGAAACCGCAGAACCCCATCAGGATGATGGTCATTCCGATTGTGACACCAATGCTGGTACCCGTAATCGCTTCCATCTCAGAACTCCCTAGTGGCCACCCTCGAGGTAGGCTGCGCGGACTTCCGGGTTTGCCAGAAGTTCCGCACCCGTCCCCGAGAGCGTGATATTGCCATTGACCATCACATATCCACGATGAGCCAGTTTAAGCGCATGGAATGCGTTCTGCTCAACGAGGAAGACCGTCATCTTTTTCTCGCGGTTAATCTTCTCCACCGTTTCGAAAATCTGCTTCACGATCAGTGGCGCCAGACCAAGTGACGGCTCATCAAGCAGAAGAAGACGCGGACGGCCCATCAGGGCACGGCCGATTGCCAACATCTGCTGTTCACCACCAGACATCGTTCCGGCACGCTGGTTGATGCGTTCCTTCAGACGCGGGAACAGATCAAACACCATTTCGATATCCGAATTGAAATATTTCGGATCCTGGGTGATTGCGCCCATCTGAAGGTTTTCATAAACCGACATACGCGGGAAAATACGACGCCCTTCCGGCGACTGCTGAATACCAAGCTGGCAGATCTCATGCATTGGCATGCGACTGATATCCTGGCCTTCAAACAGAATGCGTCCCTTGCTGGCCTGCGGCGAACCGCAGCAGGTCATAAGCAACGTGGTTTTGCCGGCACCATTGGCACCGATCAGGGTGACAATTTCACCTTCATTGACTTCCATATCAATGCCCTTGAGGGCTTCGATATTGCCATAGAAGGTATGAACACCTTCGATTTTAAGCATGGACATATCGATCGACTCCCTCACTGCGCTTTCGGATCAAGATGAAGGTCGGCAGCAACTTCCGGCGGAAGCTCGTCATCCTCCTCTTCGCCAAGATAGGCGCGGATAACAGCCGGATCATTCTTGACGGCTTCTGGATTGCCATCGGCAATCTTTTTACCGTAATCAAGAACGATCACATGGTCGGAAATCTGCATGACAACGCTCATATCATGCTCGATCAGAAGGCAGCCAACGCCCTGATCATCACGGATGCTCTGCAACAGAACGTTCAGTTCCGCCGACTCACGCGGGTTAAGTCCCGCAGCCGGCTCGTCCAGACAAAGCAGTGACGGGTCGGTGCACATGGCACGTGCGATTTCCAGACGACGCTGGGAACCATATGGCAGGTTACCGGCATTCCAGTCAGCCTGCGCATACAGACCAACCTTCTCCAACCAGAACTCCGCCTTTTCGACCGCTTCCTTTTCCGCCTTGGCATATCTGCCAAGGTTGAACAAACCGGCAAGAGAGAACGCAGAGGCCTCCATCAGTCGGTTATGCTGGGCAACGATCAGGTTTTCCAGAACCGTCATCCCGGTAAACAGGCGGATGTTCTGGAACGTGCGGGCAACACCTTTGTTACGTGGAATGCGGAACCCTTCGGTCCGTTCCAGCAACCGCGGGCCATCGTCGGCATGAAGGGTCAGGCGACCCTCGGTCGGAACGTAGAACCCGGTCAGGCAGTTAAACACAGTTGTTTTCCCTGCCCCGTTCGGGCCGATGATCGCTGTGATTTCACGCTTGTTGGCATTGAAAGACAGATCATCAATCGCGACCAGCCCGCCGAAACGCATGGTCAGATGTTCGACTTCAAGCAGTTTGTTGTCGGTCATTTGATTTCTCCGGCAACTTTTTCTTTCTGGCTAATATTGAGCAGAATGGTCGGATCACGGAAGGACAACAGACCGCGCGGACGCCAGAGCATAATGGCAACAATACCTGCCCCGAAGATCAGCATGCGATATTCGGCCAGTTCACGGAACATTTCCGGGAAACCGATCATCACAATTGCTGCCAACACGACGCCGATCTGGCTGCCCATGCCGCCCAGAACCACAATCGCAAGAATCACAGCCGATTCAAGGAAGGTGAAGCTTTCCGGGCTGATGAAGCCCTGACGGGTTGCAAAGAACGCACCGGCAAAACCACCAAACATCGCGCCGATGGCAAATGCCGACAGCTTGGTGTTGGTCGGGTTGATGCCAAGCGAACGGCAGGCAATTTCATCCTCGCGAAGCGCTTCCCAGGCACGCCCGATCGGCAGTTTGCGCAGACGCAGGGTCACGAAGTTGGTCACCAGTGCCAGCACAAGGATCAGGTAGTACAGGAAGATCAGACGATGCATGGACGAGTATTCCATGCCGAACAGCTCGTTAAAGCCAATCGTCCCTTCCGGAACACGCCGCGAAAAATCGGCCAGCCCAAAGAAGCTCGGACGTTCAATCGACGAAATTCCGTCCGGACCACCGGTAAGGTCATACCAGTTGATCAAAACAACACGAATGATCTCGCCAAAGCCCAGTGTCACGATCGCAAGATAGTCACCGCGGAGACGCAGAACCGGGAAGCCGAGGATAATCCCGAAGCTTGCCGCAAAGATACCGGCCAGCGGCAGGCACAGCCAGAAGCTCAGATCGAAGTTCTGTGACAGCAATGCATAGGAGTACGCCCCGACCGCATAGAATGCCACATAGCCCAGATCCAGAAGACCGGCCAGACCAACCACAATGTTCAGGCCCCACCCCAGCATGATGTAAATCATCACAAGGGTCGCAAGGTCGATTGCGGAACGGTCTTCGCCAAAGATGAACGGGAAAATGATAAAGAAGATAATCCCGATCAGACCGATTTTCTTGGTGTTCGAACGATACGCCAACTGGATTTTGGACGACAGTTTGGCGCTTTCATCGACATCAGCCGCGGTCTTGTCTTTCATCGTGAAATAGGCCGTGGCAAAAATTATCGCCACAAACGCGATACCAACGATGGTGCTGACGACACTTGAAAACACCATGTCGAGGAAGACCGGCGAAACCCAGCGGTCATCAAGTTCGCGGAAACGTACGAACATTTCAAAAACGGCAACGGCAGAAAGCGTAATCAGAACGGCTTGGCCAAGACGTGAAATGTTCTCGCGGCGGAAAATCAGGCCAAGACGACCAATCACGGTTGCACCGATTGCAATCAGGACAAGATCCCAACGCACGGCCAGTTCCAGACCGGTCGGACGGTCAACCGTCTCGACACCAAGGAGCATGACCGACATCAACAGCGCAATCACGGCAAAGAACGCAAGTTCCTTGACCACTTCCGAGCCATTGGTACGAGAAGAAGCAAATGCAGCAGACATCAGACTTTCTCCACCTCCGGCTTGCCGAGCAGACCCCACGGACGGAAGATCAGCACAAGAACCAGAATGCCAAACGTTGCGACATCCTTGTATTCAATCGTGAGATACCCCGACCAGAAAGCCTCGATCAGACCGATCAGAAGACCACCAAGCATTGCGCCCGGCAAAGATCCGATACCGCCAAGAACGGCTGCGGTGAACGCCTTAACACCGGCAAGGAAGCCGATATAGAAGTCGATCACGCCGTAATACAACGTCACCATCATCCCCGCGACCGATGCCAGGGCAGCACCCATGACAAACGTGGTCGAGATGGTGCGGTCGACGTTAACACCCAACAGGCCTGCCATTGTACGGTCCTGCTCACAGGCACGCTGTGCGCGGCCCAGGGACGTTTTGGCAATCAGCAGCGAGAAGACAACCATCAGCACAAATGTCAGAACGATAATCACGATCTGCATATAGCTGAGCTGAACGTCGAAATTCGCGCTTTCCATCAGGGTAATGCCGCCCTCAACAAGTGGCTGCATCGGTTTCACGCGCGCGCCCTGCGAAATCTGAACGAAGTTCTGCAGGAAGATGGACATGCCGATGGCAGAAATAAGGGCTGCCAGACGGAATGAGCCGCGCAGCGGCCGATATGCAACCCGTTCCACGCCCCAACCATAGACAGAGGTCAGAACCATTGAAACGAACAGCATCAAAAGAAGGGTAAGAGGTAGAATTCCGCTGATACCGGCAGCCTGACAGATCAGGAAGGTAATCAGGGAATGGAACGCACCGATCATATAGATCTCACCGTGCGCAAAGTTGATCATGCCAATAATGCCATAAACCATCGTGTAACCGATGGCGATCAGACCATAAATGGCCCCCAGCGTCAGACCATTGATCAATTGTTGTAGGAAATAAGCCCAATCCATTGCACAACCTTAGATTTGGCACAGACATACAAGGACTTCGCCAGATCAGCAGAAGGTATCAATTCACACACAGATGTAATGATTGGATGAGACACTGTCTCCCCATAGCCCCCTGGCAAACCCGCAAAGCCTCCGTCTTATTGTTATCGGGTAACCCCCGGTTTTAACCCTCTATGCCGGTCATTCTTTTTGCGACCATTACATAAAGAGCGCGATTAGAGCGAGGACATTAGACACACGATTTCAAACCCTGCAAGCCGCTTTGACATTTTAGTGAAAATCACCAAAACAGGATTTGAAATTGGCATAAAACACTGACTTCGAAAGTCACCCACGCTTTATATTGTATAAATTATCCCTTTTTGAGAACGTATTCAAGTTTTTGTGCAGCAACGCGCTTCAGTTGTTCCGGATTCCGGCTGACAGGTCCGGCAACAGTCACTTCCACGCCTGTTTTGCCATCAATGGCCGTACACCGCAGATAGGTGCCGACTTGCCGAAGCTCAAAATAAATTTCGTTCGAGGTGTTATAGCGTGAGGTCATTGATGCACTGCTGTTATCAAAAATGGACTTGTCTATTGTGCTCCCATTTTCAGACAACGCAACATATAACAAAACGGGCCCGGAAATCCGGACCCGCTCGTTTGGTACTGCTTCTGGGTGCTTCTATTTCTCGCCATCCAGCATTTTAACGATGGCTGAAAAGTCCATGCCACCGTTGCCGCCATTGGAATAAAGCGCATAAAGGCTTTCGGCCAACGCCCCCATCGGGGTTGTTGCGCCAGATGCCGCTGATGCCTGCTGGGCAAGCTTCAAGTCTTTCAGCATCATATCCACCGCAAAGCCCGGCTGATAATCGCGGTTGGCCGGGGACGTCGGTACCGGCCCCGGGACCGGGCAATAACTTGTCAAAGCCCAGCACTGACCCGATGCCTTTGAAGACACCTCAAACAGTTTCTGGGCATCCAGTCCAAGGCGCTTCGCCAGCATGAAGGCCTCGGACACTGCAATCATGCTGACACCAAGCACCATGTTGTTGCAGATCTTCGCCGCCTGCCCTGCACCGCTGTCACCGGCATGAATGATATTGCAGCCCATGCCCGCCAAAATGGGCTGCGCACTGGCAAAGTCCGCCTCAGATCCACCGACCATGAATGTCAGGGTACCTGCCGCCGCACCGGCCGTCCCGCCAGAGATCGGGGCATCAACAACCCCAAGACCAGCCCCACGGGCCAGCTCGGCTGCCTTGCGGGCCGAGTCCACATCTATTGTCGAACTGTCGATCAGAACTGTACCCGGCTTGGCATGTGCAATGATACCGTCCAGTCCATCATAAACGCCAAGCACGTGCTTGCCCGCGGGCAAAACAGTGACAACAAATTCGACATCGCTGGCCGCTGCACCCACCGATGCCGCCTTTGAGGCACCGGCCTCCACGGCCTTTGCCACCGCATCCGCCGACAGATCAAAGACCTTGACCGCATGTCCGGCCTTCACAAGGTTGGCCGCCATTGGGCCGCCCATATTGCCCAGACCAATAAAACCGATATTCGCCATTTGAAGTCTCCTCTGACACCCTATCTGGGTGTTTTGTTCTGATTTATGGTGATCTGGCAGGGTGATGTTCCCTGTCCAATAGCCTAAAGATTAAGCTCTTTGTCTTTTGGCAGTTTTTCGAAATATTCCGCCACTTCGCGTGGATCGACCTGACCGATATCACCATGCTGCCATTTCGGCGCATGATCCTTATCGACAATCACCGCCCGCACACCTTCAAACAGGTCCGGCTTGCACACCATGCGCTGAGACAGGCGATATTCCATGTTCAGGACCTCTGCCAGCGACATATCGCCCCCCTGACGGATTTGTTCGAAACTGACGCACAGCGATGTCGGCGATTTGCCCAGCAACGTCTCAAGCGTCTCTGTGCCAAATGCACTGGCCGTATTCCGCAAGGCTTCAAATATCGCCGCAACACTGTCGCCAGCAAAGCAGTGATCGATCTCGCTGCGAATTTCTGAAAGTGACGCTGAACCGAACGGCGTTTCATGCTTGTTCAGGATATCATCGGCAATGGCAAAGCCATCACCGTCCCACGCCGCATTTGCCAGCGCCCCCTTAATGGCATCCAGTTTCGCACTTTCCGCCCCATGGGTTGCGAGTCCGGCATAAAGACAATCTGCTGCCTTGATCCGCGCCCCGGTCAAACCAAGATACATCCCTATTTCGCCAGGACACCGCGGCAGGAAATAGCCCCCGCCGACATCCGGGAAAAATCCAATACCGGTTTCAGGCATGGCAAAAAGCGTGCGTTCGGTCACAACCCGGAACCGGCCATGAATTGAAACCCCGACACCACCGCCCATGGTAATCCCGTCCATCAGGGCGATATAGGGCTTTGGATAGGTCGCGACATAGTGGTTCAGGTGATATTCCCGACGATAAAATGCATCAAGCATCTCTTCGTCATCAACCTTGCGGGCATCATAAAGACCACGAATGTCGCCACCTGCGCAGAATGCCTTTTCGCCGACCCCTTCAATGACAACGACTTTCACCGATGGATCCTGTTCCCAGGATTTCAGCTGCGCCATCATCATGTCGACCATCACCAGATCAAGCGCATTAAGCGCCTTGGGACGGTTCAACAGGATACGCCCAACCGGACCATCCTGCGAAAACAGAACGGGGGCTTCGGCGCCAGTTTCCGATGAATTTGATGCAGTACTCATAACCTAGTCTTTCAGGGCTGCACGCGCGATGATCAGGCGCATGATTTCATTCGTACCTTCAAGGATCTGGTGCACTCGCAGATCGCGCAAAAGTCGTTCAATAGGATATTCGCGAATATAACCATATCCGCCATGAAGCTGCAGTGCTTCGTTGCAGACATTAAAACCGATATCTGTCGCAAACCGCTTTGCCATGGCACAGAACTGTGTGGCATCGTCGGTCTTGTGATCAAGCTTCCATGCCCCTTTATGAAGCATCAGCCGCGCCGCTTCGAGTTCGGTTACCATATCGGCGAATTTGAACTGCAACGCCTGAAACTGATCAAGGCTTTTGCCAAACTGCTTGCGCACTTTCATGTGCTCGCGCGCATGCTCCATCGCCGCACGCGCCCCACCGATCGAACAGGCCGCAATGTTCAGCCGTCCACCATCAAGGCCCTTCATGGCGAATTTGAAACCTTCGCCCTCTTCGCCCAAACGGTTTTCGACCGGCACCTTGCAGTTACTGAAGATAACGGCTGCGGTCGGCTGACTGTTCCAGCCCATTTTTTCTTCAAGCTTGCCAAATGAAAGCCCCTCGGCGTCCTTCGGCACAATGAAGGTCGAAATGCCTTTCGGGCTCTCATCGCCGGTGCGCGCCATTACAACATAGATGTCGCTGCGCGATCCGCCGGAAATAAACGCCTTCTCGCCATTCAGGATATAATGATCGCCATCCCGTTCGGCCCGGGTGCGAAGCGACCCGGCATCTGATCCTGCCCCCGGCTCGGTCAGGCAATAACTTGCGAAATGTTCCATGGTGACAAGTTTGGGCAGATATTTCGCCCGTTGCGCATCATCGCCAAACGTATCGATCATCCAGCAGGCCATATTATGGATCGAAATATACGCCGCTGTTGACGGACAAGCTGCCGCAAGCTCTTCAAAAATGACCGCAGCATCAAGGCGCCCAAGACCTGTGCCACCATGTTCTTCGCCGGTATAGATCGCGGCAAAACCAAGTTCGGCTGCCTTGCGCAGGGTTTCTTCGGGAAATGTATGATTGGCATCCCAGTCGCCAGCATAGGGCGCCATTTCATTCTGCGCGAAATCCCGCGCAGCCTCGGCAAATGCCTGCTGATCTTCAGACAGGTTGAATTCCATTGGATCGCCGCCTCTTTTGCTTTTGTATTTTCCCTTTACGTAAACGTGAAATCGGCCTCTTGTCAATTCATTCGGTATAATCGTACCGAATTATCATAATTGTAATCACGGGTACTCGGTTCTCTATCCTTTCGGCAAATGTTTCTTGCGAATACCGGGTCGCTGCGCATACCCTCCTCACCTCAGCAATCACAATAAATCAGGGAAACATCCATCATGTCTTCGACCAAGCCGGAAACCATTGTCCTTCACGCCGGTTATCGTGCGGAACCGACAACCGGTTCTGTCGCCGTGCCGCTGTATCAAACCACCAGTTATGAGTTCCGCGACACCCAGCATGCCGCAGATCTTTTTGCGCTCAAGGAACTGGGAAACATCTATACCCGCCTGATGAACCCGACCAATGACGTGCTTGAACAGCGCGTGGCTGCCCTTGAAGGTGGTGCTGCGGCTGTCGCACTGGCATCGGGTCAGGCTGCATCGACCTTCTCGATCCTGAACATCGCGCAGGCGGGCGACAACATCGTCAGCTCCACCGACCTTTACGGTGGCACCTGGAACCTGTTTGCCAACACCTTCAAACAGATGGGCATCGAAGTCCGCTTTGCTGACCCGGCCGATCCGGAAAACTTCCGTCGCCTTGCCGATGACAAAACGCGCGCCTTCTACGCCGAAACCCTGCCCAACCCGAAACTACAGGTCTTCCCGATCCGCGAAGTTGCCGATATCGGTGATGATCTGGGCATTCCGCTGATCGTTGATAACACCGCAGCCCCGGTGATCTGCAAACCGATCGAACATGGCGCAAGCATTGTCATGTATTCGACAACCAAATTCATTGCCGGTCATGGCACATCGGTTGGCGGGATCGTGGTTGATTCGGGTAAGTTCGATTGGGAAAAACATGCAAAACGCTTCCCGCTTCTGAACGAACCAGACCCCAGCTATCACGGTGCCGTCTGGACCGAGGCAGTCAAACCGATTGGCCCGGTGGCCTACGCGATCAAACTGCGTTGCACCCTTCTGCGTGATGTTGGCGCGGCTGCGTCTCCGTTTAATTCGTTCCAGACCATTCAGGGCATGGAAACCTTGCCGCTTCGCATGGAACGGCATTGCGAAAACGCGCTCAAGGTCGCCGACTTCCTGGCATCCCACCCGAAAGTCACCAAGGTCATCCATCCCAGCAAACAGGATGGCGAAGCCCGCCGTCGCGCGGACAAATACCTTAAAGGCGGTTTGGGTTCACTGATGGGCTTTGAACTGGCAGGCGGCAAAGACGCCGGCGAGAAATTCATCAACTCGCTGGAGCTGTTCTACCATGTCGCCAATATCGGCGATACGCGATCCCTTGCCATTCATCCGGCGACGACGACTCACAGCCAGCTTTCCGAGAAAGACCGTCTGTCATCAGGCGTGACCGACGGCTATGTCCGCCTGTCGATTGGCATCGAACATATTGATGACATTCTGGCGGATTTGACGCAGGCACTTGATAAAGCCTGATCAGCCGACACATCGCCCTATTTTAAAGAACCGGCCAGACAATTGTCTGGCCGGTTTTTTGTTGACGGTTTTGCATGCGCGCGATAACCAATATCGGCAATACATGCATAACATGCAAAACAGGCATACAGATGTCGAGCGTTTCAAGCCGTCAGGACGAAATCCAGAAACTCCTGCGCAGCCAGGGCACCGTTCATATCCATGATCTGGCCGCCCTCTTTCACGCATCCCTTGATACGATCCGGCGTGATCTGCGCCAGATGGAGGAAGATGGTTATTTGCGTCGCATTCATGGGGGTGCCGTTCTGCCCAATACGGCATCTGAAAGCTATGCTGACCGCGCACAGGAACTGCAACCCGAGCGGACTACGATTGCCCAAAAGGCCGCACGCGAACTGATCCCTGATGATTGCGTGGCGTTTTTTGACAGCGGCACCACCATCTGCGAAGTCGCGCGCAACCTCAAACCTTCCTTTCGCGGAACAGTCATCACGGTCAATCCGATGATCGCGGTCGAACTTGCCGATCACCCTCATGCCAACGTCATCATGTTGGGCGGCACGTTGCGAAAACAGGACATGGTGGTGTGCGGCCCGACGACCCTTGATCAACTCAGAAACTTTAATGCCGATATCGCACTGCTTGGCACCTGCGCGCTTCACCCCGAGGCTGGCCTTTCGACCAGCAGCACCGAAGAACGCGCGACCAAGGCGGCCATGATCGCCCAATCGGCCGAGGTCATTGCCATCACCACCGCCGATAAACTTGAAACCAGTTTGCCGCACCGGGTCTGCGACATTGATGCGATTTCCCATCTGGTCACCGGGCGCAAACTGTCAAACGGTTATCTTGCCAATTACACCCGGCGTGGTTTGAACGTCATTCAGGCCTAAACGCCTGCCCTCGCCTTGCGGAGAAACTCGTTAAATGCAAACCCACGCCACTGCCCATAACCGGGTGCGCGCCATCTTCTTTTTGCATGGTGCCGCTTTTTCAAGCTGGGTGCCGCATATCCCGCTGGTGCAGGAACGTCTTGGCCTTGGCCATGACGAACTTGGCGGCATTTTGCTGGCGGCGGCCATCGGGGTACTTGCCGTGATGCCGATCGCCGGAAGACTGGCAGACCGGTTTGGCAGCGAACGCGTGGTGCGCTATTCGGGGCTGTTTTATTTTATCGCGGTTGGCCTGCCCGCCTTTATGCCCGATTATCTCAGCATTTCGATCGCGATGTTCGCACTGGGCTTTTCCGGTGCCTTTCTGGATGTCGCGATGAATGCCAATGGACTGCAGGTCGAGCGCGTCAAGGGTCGCAGCATCATGTCAGGATTACATGGTTTCTGGAGTCTCGGCGGTTTTGTCGGAGCGGGGATTGCCGCCGCCTGGTTCGCCCTGCCCATTGGCAATGAATTCCATCTGCCAATCGTTCTCTCGCTGTTTCTGATCGCGCACATTATCGCACAAGCGGGACTTCTTTCGGATCAGGCGGCAACGGAACATCTGTCTGGCCCGAAGGATGCCAGCCAAACCGCAGCCGCAAAGACCAAGGATCGCAATCTGTTCCTGATGCTGTTGCCGTTCGGGGTCTGTGCCTTCATAGGGCAGTTCGGTGAAGGTGTCCTGACCGACTGGGCGACGGTGTTTATGAATTCCGAACTGTCGTCCGGCCCGACATTGGCCGCCGTCGGCTTTGCCATCTATTCCTTTGCCATGGCCGCTACCCGCCTGTCCGGTGATGCACTGGTCACCCGGTATGGTCGCGTGCCGGTATTGCTGACAAGTTCGGTACTGGCATCCCTTGGCACCCTTATTTTGACCCTGTCCCCCAATATCGTTGTCGCCTGGATCGGCTGCGGGATTGCCGGTATGGGGCTTGCGGTGATCCTGCCGCTATTGCTGTCTGCGGCATCCCAGACAACGGGCAAAGGTGGTGGTGCGGTTGTATCGATCATTGCCGCAACCGGCTATTCCGCCATCATGGCCGGGCCACCGGTGATCGGTGCCATTGGTGAAGCCCTCGGACTGGTCACGGCCTTTGCCCTGACATCAGCATTCCTTGCCATGATTATCCCGGTTTACCTGTTAACCATGCGCAGGCGTTGGCAAATTGCGGCCAATGGTTGATCAACGGCGCAATCTGTCCCATAAATTGCCCAGCCTCACAGTATAGAGAACAGATCATGGTCAACAAATTCGCCTATGGCACCTTCCCCAGCACCCGGCAGCGCCGCAACCGCATGACCGACTGGTCGCGCCGCATGGTCGCGGAAACGCGGTTGACCTCCCATGATCTGATCCTGCCTGTCTTTGTCATTGATGGCAAAAACGAACGCACGCCGATCCCGTCCATGCCCGGCGTTGAACGCCAGTCGGTCGATATCTTGGTCGAAACCGCCAAACACGCCGAAAAGCTCGGCATTCCGGCCCTTGCCCTGTTTCCCTATATCGATGCCAGCCTGAAAACCAAGGACGCCCGCGAAGCCTATAACCCCGACAACGTCGTGTGCCGCGCGGTCAAGGCGATCAAGGATGCCTGCCCCAATCTGGGCGTGATCACAGACGTCGCGCTGGATCCTTTCAACGCCGACGGGCAGGACGGCATTGTGGTCGATGGTCAGATCCTTAATGACGAAACGACCGAGGCCCTTGTCCGTCAGGCGCTTGTGCAGGCACAGGCAGGGTGTGACGTGGTTGCACCGTCCGACATGATGGATGGCCGCATTGGCGCGATCCGCAAAGTCCTTGAAGAATCGAGCCTCAAGAACGTTCAGATCATGGCCTATTCGGCCAAGTACGCATCTGCCTTCTATGGTCCGTTCCGTGATGCAATCGGCTCGGCCAGCGCGCTTGGCAAGGCCGACAAGAAAACCTATCAGCTGGATCCGGCCAACAGCGATGAGGCCATGCGCGAAGTCGCCTATGACCTTGATGAAGGTGCAGACTCGGTCATCGTCAAACCGGGCCTGCCCTATCTTGATGTGCTTTATCGCGTCAAACAGGAATTCGGCGTGCCGGTCTTTGCCTATCAGGTATCGGGCGAATACGCGATGATGCGTGCCGCCGGGCAGAATGGCTGGCTTGATTATATTGGCTGCGCCATTGAAACCCTGTCCTGCTTCAAGCGTGCCGGGGCATCCGGTGTTCTGACCTATAGCGCGATTGAAGTCGCCGAGGCACTGGAAGGCTGATTTCACCGCCGCCAAGGCAAGTAAGAAAAAAGGGCCTCAATCGAGGCCCTTTTGTTTTGGGAGGCGAACCTCAAATCATGCGGACTTTGCCGCGATGCCATCCTCATCATCTTCAATGCCATGGCCAATCGCCCGCGCGCAGAAATGCGGACGCAGGCCGGACCGGGCAAACACGCCTTCGATATCCTGCCCATCAAGGAACCCGCCCTGATGGACCAGAAGGGTTTTGATGCCCGACGCCAATCCACCCAGCACATCGGTATGCACCGTATCGCCCACCATCAACACACGGCTGCGATCAACACCGGGATGGCGTTTCAGGACTTCCTCAAACACATGGTGATACGGTTTGCCAACACATTGCGGCATGACACCGGATGCATCGCCCGCCAGATGCGCGAAGTACCCCGACTCAACCGAAAGGAAATCGCCCATCGGCGCACAGATATCGGGATTACCGACCAGAACCGGCCGCGGATTATCCTTAAGGCTCTGCTCCAGAAGCGCTTGCTGGGTATCGGTCCAACTATCGGAGTCAATCAACAGGAAGCCGCCAACCGCATCATAAAGCGCAGGGTCACTGCCAAGCGGCTGGACCCGACCGGGCAGAATGTCAAACGGCCAGTCGGTCGGCGCCATTGCCCCCCAATGGCTGATGTCGGCATATTCGCCCATCAGCGGGGCCACAAACTGCTGGCTGCTGATCAGGCTGTTATTGTCAAAATCAAAGCCGCGTTTGCGATGACGCGCCAGAATGGCCTCGCCGGAGCTTGAGGCATCATTGGTGACAACCGCAATCTTCTTGCCCATTTCCTGCAAGGTCGCGACCGTTTTGACCGCACCGGGAATGGCACTTTGTCCGCTATTGAGTACGCCAAAGGCATCAAACACGATCAGATCAAACTGATCGGCAATCGCCAAAAGATTATCGACATAATCGGTTGCTTTGGGCACGGCATCGGGTGCGACCTGTGGCAGACGCGGTGCATAGCGCAAATAGGCATCCAGGGCCTGCGCAAAATCCAGTTGCAACCGATTGGCACTCATCGTCATTTCTCCCACACGAACGGCACGTTATTAAAATTCTGGCGTATTCAAACCGATTAGCGCGTTAATTACACCCAAAATTATTCGCAACACCACAAACGCGGATAATCAACCAGAACACATCACGCAACTTCATTACCCATGCATCACACGCATAGCAATAAATAGTATCAAATCTGCGTCAGCCATCCACTTTAGAACAGTTAACGAGAGATTTCAGGGATTTCTGCGCTTTTCAATCCGCAGACATGCAAAAAATGCATTGGATTATATCCGCAATCACCCTTAGATTGCCCTCACGAAATGAATAGGACGTATCGACTGATGAATGCGCCACCAAGCAGTTGATCATTCGATACATCCCATGCAAACCGACACGTCAAACCAGCTAACTATTCCTGTGTGGAATATCTCGGTGAGAACATGCCGGTTAACTGAACAGACGCCGAATAATCGGCCGGTTTGAAATAGGTGATGAAATGATCGTAACCAAGATTTTTGCTTTCCTTCGCGCTCTGCGCGTTCAGTACCAGACCCAGAATGCGCTGCGTAAGCTTGATACGCGCGAACTGGCAGACATCGGTCTGAACCGCGACATGATCGACGATGTTGCACACCGTGTTGCTTTCGGTCGCTAAGCCACGACCGTAGCGTCCATGAGGAAGACCCCGACAGTATCTGTCGGGGTTTTTCTTTGTCCGGATTTTGGGATCGCCGCTAAAAGATCCGCTTTGCCTGCTTCTTCTTAGTTGGCAAACAGGACCTTGTGCTCTTCACGAAGCACATTTTTCTGCACCTTGCCCATCGCATTACGTGGCAGTTCATCGACAAAGAACACGCGCTTGGGCACCTTGAAGTTGGCAAGCTCGGACTTTATCGCGGCAATCACGCCCTCTTCGCTTAAGCCACCTTTTTCTTCCGGCACGATCACAGCAACGACCGCTTCACCAAAGTCGGGATGTTGGACGCCAATCACAGCACTTTCAACAACCCCCTCCATTTTGTCGATCAGGGTTTCGATTTCCTTGGGATAAACGTTAAACCCGCCGGAAATAACCAGATCCTTGGCCCGCCCGACAATATGGACATAGCCCTTGGCGTCGATCTTGGCGATATCACCGGTGATAAAGAACCCGTCTTTGCGGAATTCCTCGGCGGTTTTTTCGGGCATCTGCCAATAACCGGCAAATACGTTCGGTCCGCGCGCTTCAAGAACGCCGATCTCATCGACGCCCAGAACATTGCCATCCTCATCGCAAACCCGCACCTCGACATCGGGCAATGCCGGACCAACCGTATGAACGATGCGTTCGCCATCCAGCGGATTGGATGTCGCCATGCCCATCTCCGTCATGCCGTAACGTTCCAACAACGCCTTGCCGGTCCGCTCTTGGAACGCGGTAAAGGTTTCAGGCAAAAGCGGTGCTGACCCTGAAATGAACAACCGCATGTTTGCCGTCAAGTCCTTGGTGAAATCATCCCCCGACAACAAACGAACATAGAATGTCGGAACGCCCATCATCACGGTGCTGCGTGGCAAAAGCGCCATCACCTGATCGCGATCAAACTTCGGCAGGAAGAACATCTTCGAGCCCGACAGCATCACACAATGGCACGCAATGAAAAGCCCGTGGGTATGGAAGATCGGCAAGGCATGAAGCAGCGTATCGTCGCCTTTAAACCCCCAAAGCTTTTCAAGCGTCGATGCGTTCGACCACAGGTTCATCTGCGTCATCATCGCACCCTTGGGCTTGCCCGTTGTGCCCGACGTATAAAGAATGGCAGCCAATTCATCGTCTTCGCACGCAATCGGTGCGAAGTCCGATGATTGCGATGCCGCCCCATCCATCAGGCTGCCCTCAGACTGCATGCCCAGTGTCAGAACATGCGCAACGCCCTGCTCGTCCGCGATGGCCTTGACCTCATCTTCACGATGCGGTTGGCAAACAAAGATCACCGGCGATGCGTTATCCATGAAATAGGCAAGCTCGCCCGCCTGATACGCGGTATTGAGCGGCAAATAAACAAGGCCGGCACGAATGCAGCCAAGATAAAGAAACAGCGCTTCGGGGGATTTATCGACCTGAACGGCAACCCTGTCGCCCTTTTTCGCGCCAAACGACGTCAGAAGACCGGCGATCCGGGCCGATGCTGCGTCCGCATCGCCATAGCTATAGGTCTTGCCATCAGGCGTCTCAATCAGAACTGATGACAGATCGGCCGGAAACCGGTCGCGGATGCGCATGAAAAGGCTGTTGGTCACTGTACTGCTTCCCCGAGAATTCGTTTTGACCGGCAGGTTTCCCCTGCCGGTCTTTTCTGCGGGCAGCATAGTGCAACCAACCATTATAGGTAAACAAGTACCTTTTTACCGCAATGATCGATTTTGTCTGTCAATCAGACTGCTCTGGCCTTGTGACGCTAGTCCAGCGCAACCGACGGGAACTCCCCGTCAATATACGGGAACGCTTCACTGACCGTCACCTGCACCTCGGGATGGAAGCCGTTGAAATGAGTGGCCAAAGCATTACTGTACGCCCCGATGTGACCAAACTCGATCCAGTCGCCTTCGCGGATATCGGCAGGCAAGGTCACGGTCGCCGGCAAGACATCCATATTGTCGCAGGTCGGCCCATAGATGGTAAATTCCAGTGTCTCTTCCAGATCGAAATCACCTTCAATGCGCAACGGACGCACCGGATAACGCAATTGCCCGGTCACGGTTTCCGACAGGCTGCCGTATACACCGTCATTGATGAACAGCGTATCTTCCTTGCGCAGGTGAACCTGCGTGATCAGGGAAATACCGCTCGACACCAGCGCCCTGCCCGGTTCGCACATATAGGTCGTGGCGGGCATATCAAGCCAGCGGATACAATCCTTGATCTCGTCCATGAACTCTTCAAGGCTGGCCCCGCGTTGGTTCATATACTGGCCGGGGAACCCGCCACCAACGTCGATATGCTTGACCTTCACACCGGAAAAATCAACGACCTGACGGATAAGCTCGACCGCGATCCGATACCCGGTCGGTGTCGTGCATTGCGACCCGACATGGAAACACAGGCCCGCATGGTAACCGTATTCATCAACCTTCTTCAGAAGTTCGGCCGCCACCATCGGGCGCGCACCAAACTTGGCTGACAGGTTATAGGTCGCACCGGCAGGCGGCGTTGCAAGACGCACATGGATCACCAGGTTCGTGTCGCCCTCGGTTTCCTCGCGGATTTTCTCAAGCTCTTCGGCGGTATCAATCACATAGTGATCAATCCCGAATACCCGATAGGCATTGCGGATGGCATCGCGGCTTTTGACCGGATGCATGAAATAGGCCTTCATCCCCGGGAATTGCCGCCGCACGATCGAGATTTCCTCAGGCGAAGCGGTGTCAAAATGACGCACCCCGCCTTCGTGAAGATATCGCATGACCTCCGGATGCGGATTGCATTTCACCGCATAAAGGACGTCTCCCGGGAACATTTCGACAAAGCGCTGCGCTGTTTCTCGAAGAATATTGGGTCTAAGGCAATACACCGGATAGGAAGGCTTGAGTTCCTTAACAACATCGAACGTCGTATCGAAATGACGTGGCACAATATACTCCATCGTTTAGCAATATCAGGCGCCCAGACACGTACCGCCGCCGGGCTGGCCTTTTCGCGCGTTAAGCCTAACAGCCCTTTTGCACCCTGTCATGCACCTTGCAGGCATCGCGGTTTGATCAGGACACGAATTGCGCTTGATATTGCACCCTCCTGTCGATAATTTGGTAAAACAATACCGAATAACCAATATCGTGCGCCCCACACGGTTTACCGCGGATGCACGCCAACCCACAGGGAGCCTGAAATGCCCATCGATCCGATCCTTGATCCGTCCGTTCTGGCCAAGGAGCTATCCGGTTATCATCTGATCAACGGTAAACTTGTCGCCCCGAAAAACGGCAAGACCTTTGATGTTCTTAATCCTGCCACGGGCAAGGTCATCGGTCAGGCAGCCGACGGTGACGCCGACGACGTCGCGATTGCAGTCGCAGCCGCCAAGGCCGCCCAGAAAGATTGGGCCGAACGCCCGGCGCGTGAACGCGGTAAGCTGTTGGCGGAATGTGGTCGTATCCTGATGTCCCATTCCGAGGAGTTGGGCCGTCTGGTCGCCCTTGAATCGGGCAAGGCGCTGCGCACCGAAAGCCGGGTTGAGGCATCGGTTCTGGCCGACATGTTTGTCTTTTTCGGCGGGCTGGCGTCCGAGCTTAAAGGTGAAACGGTTCCGTTCAATCCCAACATGATGACCCTGACCACCCGCGAGGCCGTTGGTGTTGTCGGTGCGATCATTCCTTGGAACGTGCCAATGATGCTGATGGCGATCAAGGTTGCCCCGGCACTGGTTGCCGGCAACGCTGTCGTCGTCAAATCCGCCGAAGACACCCCACTTGCGGTTCTGCGCGTGTGTCAGATCATGCAGGAAGTTCTCCCGGCTGGCGTCTTTAACATCCTGTCGGGCTTTGGCCCGTCTTGTGGCGGCCCGCTGGTCGAACACAAGGATATCAAAAAGGTTTCCTTCACCGGATCGGTTGAAACCGGCCGCACGGTGTATCGCGCCGCTGCCGAAAAACTCATTCCGGTCACCCTTGAACTGGGCGGCAAATCCCCGATGATCGTCATGGATGATGCCGACCTTGATAAGGCGATTGCCGGTGCGATTGGCGGCATGCGCTTCACCCGTCAGGGTCAAAGCTGTACAGCGGCTTCGCGCATGCTGGTGCATGAAAGCCTGCATGACGAATTCGTCAAACGCCTGATTGATAAGGTCAACACCCTTAAAATGGGTGATCCGCTGGATGAAGAAACCGATATCGGCACGATCATCAACCGCAAACAGTTCGACAAGGTCTGTGGCTATATCGAAGTTGGTGAAAACGAAGGCGCAACCAAGAACGAACTCAGCGCCCTTCCCACCGACGGCGCCCTTTCCGATGGCCTGTTTGTCCGTCCGGTGATCTTCACCAACGTTGATCCGAATGCCCGGATCGCACGCGAGGAAATCTTTGGCCCTGTTGCCTGCGTGTTCAAGTTCAAAACCTTTGAAGAGGCCCTTGAACTTGCCAATGACAGCGACTTTGGTCTGGCTGCGACCGTCTGGACCACGGATCTTAAAACCGCACTTGTCGCCACCAAGCGCCTCGAAGCCGGCTTCGTTCAGGTCAACCAGAACCTTGTTGTCCAGCCAAACCTGTCCTATGGCGGCATCAAGCTTTCCGGTCTTGGCAAGGAAGCATCGCTTGAAAGCATGCTCGAACACTTCACCTACAAGAAGACCATTATCCTGAACATGGAATAACCTGTCTGTCGCTTGACACGATTGACCACACGAAACCGGGTTGCACGTGACGCAACCCGGTTTTTCCGTTCCGGCGCTTGACCTTGCGCGCACAATCCGCAAAGGTGCCTTTCTCAAACACATCGAAACCCGGAAAGTACATGGCTATGTCTGCAGCTACTGACATCCTCGCATCACACTCTTGCCCGCCTCTTCGTGCCGGTGTGATCGCCATGATTATGGGTATTTCCGACCTGCGAATGTGATCCCTGTCATCTGCGGATGACAGGATCGGTTTAATACCGCTATTCACGCCATAAAATATTACTATAGCCATCGCATCAGATTGCGGATGGCCGCAGGAGTACGGAAATCATGACTGTTTCCTATCACGATATTGTTCGCGCCTCGGGCCTGCTCGAAGGCATTGTTGCGAAAACGCCACTGGTGAAATCCCTAACGCTGTCAAACATTTGCCAGGCGGATGTCTATCTAAAACTTGAAAATCAGCAATATACCGCGTCGTTCAAGGAACGTGGCGCCTATGTCAAACTGGCAAGCCTGACTCCGGAGGAACGCGAAAAAGGTGTTATCGCCGTCTCGGCTGGCAACCACGCGCAGGGTGTCGCCTATAACGCCAAACGACTTGGTATTCCGGCCACCATCGTGATGCCGAAAAACACCCCCTACACCAAGGTTCATCATACGCGTTCGCACGGCGCCGAAGTCGTTCTGACCGGCAACGTCTTTGCCGAAAGCCTTGAGGCCGCCGGTCGCATCCAGCAAGAACGCGGTCTGACCTTCGTCCACCCGTTTGATGATCCGCATATCATCGCAGGTCAGGGTACCGTCGGGCTCGAGATCCTTGATGAAAACAAAGACATCGATACGGTTGTCGTGCCGATTGGCGGTGGCGGTCTGGCATCGGGCGTTGTCACCGCAATCAAGTCGCGGCGCCCCGACATCGAAGTGATCGGGGTTGAGACCAAGCTTTACCCCTCCATGTATGAAGGCATACACGGCAAAGAATTCACCGGCGGAGGCGTCACCATTGCCGAAGGCATTGCTGTCAAACAACCCGGCGGCCTGACGCTTGAAATCTGTAAGGAAAAGCTCGATGACGTCGTTCTGGTCGAAGAAAGCTCGATCGAACGCTCCATCCAGATGATGATCGAGATCGAGAAAAGCGTTGTCGAAGGTGCCGGTGCCGCCCCGCTGGCCGCCCTGCTTGATCACCCGGATCGTTTCAAGGGCAAGAAAGTCTGCCTGATCATCAGCGGTGGCAACATCGACACCCGCCTGCTGGCACAGGTTCTGATGCGCGGCATGGCCCGCGAAGGCCGCCTTGTCCGTGTCCGGATCGAAATCCCGGATGTGCCGGGCGCACTTTCAACGATCAGTGCCTTGATCGGTGAAGAAGACGCCAACATCATTGAAGTCTATCACCAGCGTCATTTCTATGATGTGCCGGCAAAACAAACCGATGTCGACATGGTGCTTGAAGTGCGCGACACCCAGCACGGGCAACAGGTCATCGACCGCTTGATCAAGGAAGGATTCGGCGGCCGCCTGCTTGGCAATACGTCGCTCGACTAGGGCATAAAAACGACAAAGGGCCGTTGGTGTTTCACCACGGCCCTTTTCTTAATGTGAACCATATCACATCACAAGCAACAAAATCAGTCACCCAGGGTGCGATACCGCCCACCGTAATACAGCAACGGCGCACCGGTTTCGCCCATCACCAGTTCCTGAACATGACCAACGATGATGCTGTGATCACCGCCTTCATGCAGGGCGTGACGTTCGCAGGTAAGGGCCGCGACACTGCCCTTAAGACGCGGCATGCCAAGGCTGTCATCTTCATATGCAACCTTGTCCCAACCATCCTGCCCGGGGGCTGAAAACAGCTCGGACACCTGCTTTTGGCTCTGGCTCAGGATATTGATGCAAAATCGTTTGGCATCTCCCGTGAACAGCGCGTGAGTCGCCGCACGGTGATCAACCGAAAACAAAACCAGCGCTGGATCAAGCGACACCGAGGCAAAGCTGTTGATGGTAATGCCCGCTTTTGCACCGTCTTGGGCGCGGGTGGTTACAACGGCAACGCCGGTTGTGAATTGACCAAGGCAATCGCGAAAATCGCGCGCAGAGAAAGACATATTGAAGGAAGCTCTCGTATACCAATATGGATGGGTGACGCGTCCCGAATGGAGCGTGGGGAAAATGGCGTCTATTCACCGCGCTGTCAAACCTAACTCGCAGCTAATTTAAACGCGATGTTAATAAGATTAAAACTTAATAAGAGCATATAGATATCAGAAACACGTTCTGCACTGCCGCAGAAGGCAGATGTTTCGATGAACTCGGGGTTGATCGTTCAGGTATCTGGCTTGGGGTAGCGGAGAAGAAAAAAGAATGTTCTTGATCATTGGTTATATCGTCGTAGTCGGCTCTGTCTTGGGTGGCTATCTGCCGCATGGCGACTTTGGCATTCTTGTACAACCGCTTGAAGTTCTGATCATTTTCGGGGCTGCGTTTGGTGCCTATTTGACTGCCAACCCGCTTGGCATCGTGAAGAAATCCTTCACCTACACCATTCGCGCCATGAAAGGCCCAAAGAAAAAGGCCGCCTATCTGGAACTTCTGATCTGCCTTTACGCGATTTTCCGCCTTGCGAAATCCAAAGGCGATCTTGCGCTTGAAAGCCACGTTGAAAACCCGGAAAGCTCCAGTCTGTTTTCCAATTTCCCGATGCTGATGAAAGATCATCATGCGATGGAATTCATGTGTGACTATCTGCGCCTGCTGACCCTTGGCACGACCAACGCCTATGAACTTGAAGCCGTGATGGATCAGGAACTTGAAACCCATCACGAAGAAGAACACGCAGTTGCGTCTGCTGTGCAAACGGCTGGTGACGGCCTTCCGGCACTTGGCATTGTTGCAGCTGTTCTTGGCGTTATCGTCACCATGAGCTCGGTGACTGAACCGCCTGAAATTCTCGGTGGCCTGATTGCGGCGGCCCTTGTCGGTACCTTCCTTGGTATTCTTGGTGCCTATGGCTTTGTCGGCCCGACCGCATCGATCATCAAGAATACTGTGGACGCAGACGGCAAATATTACAGCTGCATCAAAGCAGCCCTGGTTGGTCACATGCAGGGATATGCCCCGCAGGTCTCGGTGGAGTTCGCCCGTAAAACCCTCCCGCATAATCTTCGACCCAGCTTCAAAGAGCTTGACGAAGCGCTGCAAGACGCGCCCACGGCTTGATTTTGCGATAAAAGATCTGGTTTAGAGGACAACGCAGCAAATGCCCGATATCGTCATAAAAAAGATCAAAAAAGGTGGGCACGGGCATCATGGTGGTGCCTGGAAAGTTGCCTATGCCGACTTTGTGACGGCGATGATGGCATTCTTCCTGTTGCTGTGGCTGCTTTCCAGCGCGACCGAGGAACAGCTGCAAGGCGTATCAATGTATTTCACGCCCGAGACCATCTCGCAAAATGAATCGGGTTCTGGTGGCTTGCTGGGCGGCACCAGCCTTGCCGAAGAAGGTGCCCTGCGTTCCGAATTCGGATCACCGTCGATCAGCATGGATATCCCGCCGGTCGAAACACCGGAAGAACGCGAAGCCATCCGTGTGGCCCAGATGGAAGAACAGGAATTCAACGAGGCCCAGGAAGAACTCCTTAAGGCAATCGAAGCCAACGAGGAACTTCAGGGCCTTGAAAAGAACATCCGCATCGAAAACACCGATGAAGGCCTTCGCATCCAGATCCTTGACGAAGACGGCACCGCCATGTTCCCGAGCGGCAGTGCCGCCATGGCCGATCATACCCGCCTTCTGCTGCAACAGGTCGCAGGCGTGATTGAAAACATGCCACAGGATGTCTCGATCGAAGGCCATACCGATGCCGTGCCGTTCAACCGCACGGACGGATATTCCAACTGGGAACTGTCCGCCGATCGTGCGCTGGCAACCCGTCGTGCGCTTGAAGACATGGGGCTTGAAACCGGACGCTTTGCAAAGGTTGCCGGTCTGTCGGATACCGACCCGCTCCTGCCTGACGCGCCGGAAAATGAAAGCAACCGCCGCATCAGTATCACCTTGCTGCGTGGTACCGGCGAACGTTCCGCGCTTGAAGGCACCGGCCAAGCTGGCCAAAACGGCCAAACTGCACCGACAGGTGCAGCACCCGCTGGCCCGGCACCATCGCCGACACAACAACCGGCACAGGGTGAAAACCAGCGCCGCCCGACCTTCTCGGTTCCGTCACAACGGTGATTTGAAATCCGGCAACAGAAATCGGTGCCCTTTTGACCGTCAGGCCTTTAAACTGTCATAAACAACACCTAATCTCATAGAATAGTTCTCTTTGATGTGACCGGGACTGATCGGATCAAATGACAGTTAATCAGCGGCGCCTGACCCAGCACTATTTTATGACCGCACCGATGCCGTGCCCTTACCTGCCCGGCCGGTTCGAACGTAAATTGGTCACGGAGTTGCGCGGGCCCGAGGCCAACAACGTCCATGATCTGTTGTCGCGTGCAGGCTTTCGCCGCAGCCACTCCATCGCCTATCTGCCGGCCTGCAGCGATTGCAATGCCTGTGTTCCGGTTCGCGTCCGCTGTGACGGGTTCGAACCCAGCCGGTCTTTCCGCCGCATCAAGAACAGAAACAACGATCTTGTCCGCAAGGTGATGCCACCGTCCGCGACACAGGAACAATATCAGCTGTTTAGCACCTATCAGGATGCCCGACATGGCAATGGTGACATGGCACGCATGGATGCCCGTGATTACCGCGCAATGATCGAAGACAGCACTGTGGAAACCTCGATCTTCGAATATCGCCGGGATGATGACAGCCTGATTGCTGTGGCGCTGGTTGATATTCTGGCCGATGGACTGTCTGCTGTTTACAGCTTCTTTGACCCGGAAGAAGACCGCCGCGGACTGGGCACTTACATCGTGCTTGATCTGATCGACGAAGCCAGAATGCTGTCGCTTCCGCATGTGTATCTTGGCTACTGGATCGGCGATTGCCGCAAGATGTCCTATAAGATGCGCTTCCAGCCCCTGGAAGGCTTCCGCGATGGTCAATGGGTCTCGATGGAAGACGCTGATAGCGACGCGGACTAAGCTGTAAAAGTTCGCGTTCTGCACCAATTGCGTGAACCACTTTCCCCAATTAGACTAAAGTACCATACAACAACTCGATCCTCGGTTGCCTGCCCGTAAAGACGCATATAAGCTTCGTCTCAAAGCTGATCATCCAGCTTTTACAGATAAATCATGAGCTTGCATCTTTGGGAGGTTGTAACCAATGAAACGTCGCCAATTTCTTTCCGGCGCTGCCGTAGCAGGTGCGACTGCTGCTGCCGCGTCAACTTTCGCCAAACCGGCAATTGCCCAGGACGTCCGCGAATGGCGGATGGTCACCACCTGGCCGAAAAACTTTCCGGGCCTTGGCACCGGCGCAAACCTTCTTGCTGAATACATCACCAAGGCATCCGAAGGTCGCCTGAAAGTTACCGTTTTTGGCGCAGGTGAAATTGTTCCGGCATTCGAAGCCATCGACGCTGTTGGCAACGGCACCGTCGAAATGGGCCACGGCGCGCCTTACTACTGGAAAGGCAAAGTCGACGCGACCCAGTATATCGCAGCAATGCCGTTCGGTCTGAACGCACAGGAACAGAATGCCTGGTTCCAGTGGGGTGGCGGTCAGGAACTGGCTGATAAAGTCTATGCGGAACTGAACTGTAAGTTCTTCCCGTCGGGCAACACCGGCACCCAGATGGGCGGTTGGTTCAACAAGGAAATGAACACCATTGACGACTATAAAGGTCTGAAAATGCGTATTCCAGGCCTTGGTGGCGAAGTTGTCAAAGCTGCTGGCGCCAACGTTGTGAACCTTCCGGGCGGCGAAATTCCGCCGGCACTGCAGTCGGGCGCGATTGACGCGACCGAGTGGGTTGGTCCGTACAACGATCTGGCATTTGGTCTCTATAAATCGGCCAAATACTACTACTATCCGGGCTGGCACGAGCCGGCGACCGTTCTCGACAACTTCATCAACCTGGATGCATGGAATGCACTCCCGGATGATCTGAAAGCCATTGTCGAGCAGGCAAACCGTGCTGTGAACCAGATGGTTCTGTCGGAATTCACCGCGCGTAACGTTCAGGCACTCGACACCCTGCGCAACAAGCACGGCGTTGATGTTCGTCCGTTCTCTGACGACATTCTGACCGGCCTTGGCAAACTGTCGGGCGAAGTTCTACGTGATCTGGTTTCGTCGAACCCGCTGTCGCAGGAAGTCTTCGAAAGCCTTATCGCCTTCCGTACCCAGTCGATCGCATGGTCGAAATTCTCGGAAGCGGCATTCGCACAGGCACGTGTTCTGCCGTTCAAATACTAAGTTCTCCGAATTCGGAAAACGACAAAGGGCTGGCATTTGCCAGCCCTTTTTATTTGGCATGCTCCAAACTTATCAGAGCCGGCCACTGATACAAAAAAGGCACCCATCACGGGTGCCCTTTTCTTTGATGATATGTCGCCGTCGTTCTTAGAACAGAACGCTCGGAAGCCAGGTTGCCAACCACGGGAAGGCAGCCACAAGGCACAGGCCAAGCATCTGGATAACCACGAACGGAACAATCCCGCGATAGATATCCCACGTCTTGATCGCCGCCGGGGCCACACCGCGCAGATAGAACAGCGCAAAGCCGAATGGCGGTGTCAGGAAGCTGGTCTGAAGGTTGATTGCAATCATCACACCCAGCCAGACCGGATCGACATCAAGCTTAAGAAGGATTGGACCGACAATCGGGATCACGACAAAGACGATCTCGATGAAGTCGAGGAAGAAGCCCATGACGAACATCAGCAACATCACGACCAGCATCGCACTGAACACACCACCCGGAAGGTTGTGCAGCAGTTCTTCAACCAGATGATCGCCACCCAGACCACGGAACACCAGCGAGAACACCGACGCACCCAGCAGGATGACAAACACCATCGCGCTGACCTGAACCGTCTGGCGCACCACATGGCGCAGCACAGGCATATCAAGACGGCGATAGAACGCAGCCAGAATGGTCGCACCGACAGAGCCGAATGCCGCGGATTCCGTCGGCGTTGCAATCCCGGTCAGGATGGAGCCCAGAACCGCCACGATCAGCAATGCCGGCGGCAGCAATGCACGCAGCACTTCACCCCAAAGGCCTGCCGGGCGTTTGCCCTCGACCAGTGCGGGTGCTGATTCCGGATCAATCAGGGATTTGATGATGATCCAGCCAATATAAAGCCCAACCAGCATAATTCCCGGAATGAAGGCACCGGCAAACAGATCCATCACCGAAATCGGTTCCGGTGCCCAGTTGCCCAGCGCACGCTGCGCTTCGGCATAGGCCCCCTGCAAGATATCACCCAGCAGAACCAGAACGATCGACGGCGGAATGATCTGACCCAGCGTACCGGATGCACAGATCACACCGGTCGACAGTTTCGGATCATAACCGGCTTTTTGCATCGCCGGCAGGCTGAGCAAGCCCATGGTCACAACCGTCGCACCGACAATACCGGTGGATGCTGCCAGCAACATACCAACGATCACGACCGAAATACCAAGGCCGCCACGCATGGTGCCAAACAGCATGCCCATGGTGGTCAGAAGCTTCTCGGCGATCCGTGCGCGTTCAAGCATCACACCCATGAACACGAACAACGGGATCGCAACATAAAGCTCGTTGGTCATCACACCGAAATAGCGTGACGGCAAAGAGCCCAGAAGCGGCATATCGAATGTGCCCATGGCGTTGCCAATAAGCGCAAAAGCAAGACCGGTGCCCGCAAGTGAGAAAGCAACCGGAAAACCAAGAAGAAGCACGCCGCAAGCTACGGCGAACATCACCAGGCTAAGAATTTCCCCCGTCATCAGACGCCCTCGTGCTCTTCTTCTTTGATTTCAAACTCTTTGTGACCGGTCAGGACCAGAACACTGCGCGCTGCCAAAGACAGCCCCTGCAGCAGCATCAGGACACCAAAGACCAAAATCACAGACTTATAAAGGAACAGTCCCGGAAGCCCGCCGGTTTCATGCGATCCTTCCAGACGGTGCCAGCTCGTGACAACGTAAGGGTAGCTGTACATCAGGATCATGATAACCACAGGCGCAAGCAGGAACAGGGAACCAAAAAGGTCTACCCATGCCTTGTAGCGCGCCGATGCCGGACGATAGAAAACGTCAACACGCACATGCCCCCCATGCAGCAGCGTGTAACCCGCGCCGACCATGAACATGATGCCGTAAAGCCACATATAGCTTTCCTGCATCGACACCCAGCCGACCGCAAAGCCATAACGCAACGTTGCTACCAAAAATGTGATCACCACCATGGGGATCACCAGCCAGGCTACTCCGCGTCCGATCCAGTCATTAAGACTGTCGACGGCGCGGACGAAATTTCCCAGAAATCTCACTTTTCACTCCCAAGCCCTTTTTTGAATCTCACAGGAAAATTGCGGGCTTCCTGTTAAACAGGTTGGGAAGTTACAGATTAACCACCGAAAACGCTATATCTTTTGCACCGAATTTCGGCCATTTCTGCCGGGAAATGCAACAAATCACAGGCAGTGCATCAATTTTCGTCATTCAGGCAAAGAAAAAGCCGGATGGCTTGGCACCATCCGGCTTTTATCAAGGCGTTTTAACACCCGTTATTCAAACTTATTGGACCGCGGGAAGCCATTTGGCGGCAGGCGCCCTGCCCCTGCCCGTTTGCCAATCCATTCGGCCAGTTCGGTCACGGTCCGGGTACGACCTTCGCTGCCACCCATGGTCCAGCTAAGACCTTCTTCAAGGTTAAACAGGATAAGGTCCGAAAGCCCGCCCTGACGGTATTTCTGCAAGATCACACCGCGACCACGCGTCATTTCCGGAATTTCCGAAACCGGATAAATCAGCAATTTGCGGTTATCGCCCAGAACGGCAACATGATCTTGCTCAACCGGCAGGAAGATCTTGGCAACTTCACCAGTTCCAAGGTTAAGCACCTGCTTGCCGTTTTTGGTCTGCGCAACCACTTCTTTCTCGGCCACCAGGAAGCCACGTCCACCGGAACTTGCCACCAGAAGATTACGGCCTTCCTTGTGCACCACCATCGAAACAATGTCATGTTCCTGCGGCAGATCGATGGAAAGACGGATCGGCTCTCCATGACCACGCCCGCCCGGCAGTTTGTCACACGACATGGTGTAACAACGCCCGGCCGTCGACAGGATCAGAAGCTTGTCAGTGGTGAATGCCTTCAGCGCAAAGCGATGCTCGTCACCATCCTTGAACTTCAGGTCGCTGATATCGGCAACGTGGCCCTTAAGCGCACGCACCCAACCCATTTTCGAACAGATCACCGTAATCGGTTCACGTTCGATCAATGCTTCCAGCGGAACTTCGATTTCTTCCGGTGCATCGCCAATCTCGGTGCGGCGCTTTCCAATGGCAGTCTTCTTGCCAAAGTTTTCACGCATCACCTCGATCTCGTCGCGGATTTTCTCCCAACGCAGGCTCTCGCTGGCAAGAAGTGCTTCAAGGCCCTGCTTTTCTTCGGTCAGTTTGGCATGCTCGTTCTTGATTTCCATCTCTTCGAGCTTGCGCAAAGACCGCAGACGCATGTTAAGGATCGCATCGGCCTGCACTTCGGTCAGGCCAAACGCCTTCATCAACGCGTTTTTCGGCTCATCCTCATAACGGATGATCCGGATCACTTCATCAAGGTTCAGATAGGCAACAAGATAGCCTTCCAACACCTCAAGACGGTGATTGATCTTGGCCAACCGATGGTTGGAACGACGGATCAGAACATCCTGACGATGTGCCAGGAATGCGCGCAGAACTTCGCGCAAGTTCATCACACGTGGCGTGTTGTCGCCGTCCAGAACGTTCATGTTCAAGCCAAAACGGATTTCCAGTTCGGTATTCTTGAACAGCATTTCCATCAGGTGTTCCGGTTCAACCGCACGGGTACGCGGTTCCAGAACCAGACGGATGATATCGGTCGACTCATCGCGCACATCGTTCAAAAGCGGCAATTTCTTTGCCACCATCAGATCGGCGATACGTTCAACCAGCTTGGCTTTCTGAACCTGATAGGGAATTTCGGTAATCACGACCTGATAAAGACCGTGGCTAAGCTTCTCGACTTCCCATTTCGCACGCAGGCGGAATGATCCACGCCCGGTCGCATAGGCTTCCAGAATGTTTTCACGCGGCTCGACCAGAACACCACCGGTCGGGAAATCCGGCCCAGGCACACAACGCACAAGCTGCGCGATCGAGGTTTCCGGATCATCAATCAGTTTGATCAGTGCCGTGCAAAGCTCACCGGCATTGTGCGGCGGAATGTTGGTGGCCATACCCACGGCAATACCCGAGGCACCATTGGCCAGAAGGTTCGGGAAAGCAGCCGGCATCACAACCGGTTCTTTTTCCTCGCCGTCATAGGTCGGGCGAAAATCAACGGCATCTTCGTCAAGGCCATCCATCAACGCCGCGGCAACCGCAGTCATGCGGGCCTCGGTGTAACGCATTGCCGCGGCGTTATCGCCGTCAATGTTGCCGAAGTTGCCCTGACCATCGACAAGCGGATAACGAACCGCAAAATCCTGTGCCAGACGTACCAGCGCGTCATAGACCGACTGATCACCATGCGGGTGATATTTACCGATCACGTCACCGACAACACGCGCACATTTCTTGAACCCCTGTTCCGGGTTCAGTTTAAGCTGACGCATGGCGTAAAGAAGACGACGATGCACTGGCTTAAGGCCATCACGCACATCAGGCAGGGAACGCGACATGATTGTCGACATCGCATAGGCGAGATATCGTTCGCTCAGCGCGTCTGCAAGCCGGGTTTCCCGGATTTGTCCGGCACTGGCCGGATCGGAAGTCTTGGTGCTCATGAACGATTTTTCTTGTTGCTTGTCAAAATGGACATGTGCAAGTGCGTTCGGACCCGAACACCTTACGTTATTGGCAACATACTACGCCGGGCATGGTCTTGGTCAACATATGGCGCGCAAATTGCCGAATTTATTTTTCTGCTCCGATATCCGTGCGCCAGACATGGCTGACAAGACGATCCCGTGCAGCAACAGGTTTGATACCTTTTGCCTCGAAAATATCGCGGTGAATGAAAAAGCCGGTCAGTTTCAGACCATCGCGCAACTGTTCTGATAAAGACATTTCCTTGCGCGATTGAGACGCCCGACCAGAAGCCAGAAAGGCTGGCAACGGCAACATCCGGTCACGATACGCCTGCCCTGATGCCTCGCCAACGGCACGCCCGCTTTTGGGTGACACAAAGGCAAGGTTTTCGGTCTCGTTGGTCGCGGCACATCGATCCAGTGCCAAGCCGTAACCAAGCTCTTCCAGTAACCCGACTTCCCAACGGATATAGGCAGGCAACCATTGCTCGGACTTAAGGGCCGAAATCAACGCGACGGTCCCGCGATACAGATCCGGATGGGCTTCGCGTTCGGGAAGTGTCGCATCAAGCATCGCACAGGCCGAACTCATCGCCATCAAGGGCCCCGCATGCAACAAAAGGTCTGCGGCATGCGCACCGGTCAGTTCACAGCGAAATTGCCCAAGATGTTCGGCCAACCGGGCGGACCACCCCACCCTGATTTCATTACCGGGCTCAAGGGTGCCACGCATGGATTTGCTGGTCGCTCCGCGCACCAGACCGGCATGGCGGCCATAATCACGGGTCAGGACAGAAAGACGGACTGAATTTTCACCCAGCTTGCGTGTTGAAAGAACGATACCGTCATCCCGCCAATCCATACGCGTACCTTAGAAAAACCCGCTGGGTACAATGAGGCGGGTGACAAGGAAGAAAAACCCGAGCAGGCAGGACGCAAGACTAAACAACGCCAAACCGAACACAACCTTGCGCAGAATCGGGCGGTTCGGGATTTCTTCGATGGCATCAGATAGCGGATCAGATGAGTCATTACGCATTAGGTCGGGCCTCCACCCGTCATGCGCCAGAACAGGCCCAGCACAAAGACGGCGATCGCAATCAGAAGTGCAATCAGGTTAAGCGGTTTGTGCAGGAACGATTTTTCACGTTGCACAGACGCACTGGAATTGCGGTTGCGGAACGGACGTCTGGCGACGCGCGCAACAATCATTGCGGCAGCAGCGCCAACAATGATCATGACAATTCCCCAGACGGATCCGATTTCCATTACTTACCCGGCAATTTGTGGTCACGCAGCATGGGACCAGTCAACGCGATCAGGCGTTGTGATCAAGACCCCACATGGCAAAGCGGTTGGGATCATCGCCCCAGTTTTCACGCACCTTCACAAACAGGAACAAATGTACCCGGCGTTCGAAAATGGCTTCAAGTTCCTTGCGGGCGTCACTGCCAAGCGCCTTGATACGTTTACCACCCTTGCCAAGGATGATCGCCTTCTGGCCTTCACGCTCGACAAAGATGGTCTGCTCAAGCTTGACCGATCCATCCTTGCGCTCTTCCCAAAGCTCGGTCTCGACCGTTGCCGAATACGGAAGTTCCTGCTGAAGCTGGTAATAAAGCTTTTCACGGGTAATTTCGGCCGCAAGCAGTCGCAGCGGCATATCCGAAACATCATCTTCCGGGAACATCCAAGGGCCATCGGGCATCTTGGCGGCAAGGAAATTCACCAGATCCTGCGTGCCCGCCCCCTTCTTGGCCGAAATCATGAAGACGTCGGTAAAGACTTCATGAGCAAACAGGTCCTGCGACAGACGCAGAAGCTTTTCCTTGTCCGATACCTTGTCTACCTTGTTCAACGCCAGGATCGCCTTGCGGTTCTGTTCCTTAAGCGTCTTGATGATGGCCAGGTCTTCGTCCGTGATGCCGCTTCCGGCATCAATCACCAGAACAACAAGGTCCGCGTCATCTGCCCCATTCCAGGCTGCCTTGACCATCGCGCGGTCAAGACGGCGTTTGGGTGCAAAGATGCCCGGCGTATCAATGAAAACAATCTGCGCGTCTTCGGTCATGACGATACCGCGCACGCGCGTTCGTGTCGTCTGGACCTTCGGCGAGACGATGGACACTTTCGTACCAACCAACTGGTTCAAAAGTGTCGATTTGCCGGCATTCGGCGCACCAACAAGGGCCACAAAGCCACAACGTTGCTGATAAGGTAATCTGTCTTCGGCCACCGGTGTGGGAACCTCATTCATCACTAAGTTTATCCAACATCAATTTTGCGGCGAGTTGTTCCGCTTCGCGTTTCGATTTGCCTTCGGCACTGACACTGTCACCGTCGCCGGTGGTCAGTTCGATGGTAAATAACGGCGCGTGGGCCGGGCCTTCACGGCCGACCATCTCGTATTTCGGTAACGGCTTGCCCCGCCCTTGCAGCCATTCCTGCAATTGCGTTTTGGCATCCTGCGGCGGCTTGTTGGCTTCATCCAAAAGCGGCGTCCACAGCTTTTCAATGAAACGCCGCGCCGGTTCAAGACCACCATCAAGATAGAGTGCGGCAATCACCGCCTCCATGCAATCAGATAAAATCGCCGGATTGGTATCCGCCCCTGCTGCGCGTTCACCCTTGGCCATCTGGATGTGTTCACCCAGTTTGATCTGTTCTGCCACGCGCGCCAACGTCTCGCGGCGCACCAGTGCGACAAACCGTTTGGCCATGGCACCTTCGCGCTCACGCCCGAACCGGGTATAAAGCATCTCGGCCACGACAAGACCCAGCACACGGTCGCCAAGGAACTCAAGGCGCTCGTTGCCGCCGCTTAGCATATCCTTGCCCTTGGCAGCACTGCGATGGGTCAGTGCCACACGCAAAAGGTCGGGATTGGAAAAACCGTGATCAATCTCGGCGATCACCGGCAGGCCGTCGCTCATCAGTTAACCCCCTGAAACAGGCGATCAAAGCGGATGCTGCCAAGGTCATAAACCGGCTGGGAGCTGTCCTTGGAATAGAACAGGAATTCTGCGCGACCAACCAGGTTTTCAATCGGAACAAACCGGAAGCGCGACGGGAACGCACGGCTGTCAGCCGAATTGTCACGGTTGTCGCCCATCATGAAGAAATGACCTTCGGGAACGGTGAAAGCTTCGGTGTTGTCACTCGGTCCCTGATCGCCAAACATTTCAAGAATGCGATGCACGCGGCCATTGGGAAGGGTTTCGATATATTGCGGCACCGCGGCTGATCGCCCGCCACCATCGGTCAGGATGTAATCCTCGATACGCTCACGCTCGATCATCTTGTTGTTGATGTAGAGGCGACCCTCTTTGACCTGAACCGTATCGCCCGGCAGACCAATCACACGCTTGATATAATCCTGCGAGGTATCAGACGGCAGTTTAAAGACAACCACATCGCCACGTTCCGGCTCGCTTTCAAATACACGGCCCGGAATGATCGGCAGGCTGAATGGCATGCTGTGCTTCGAATACCCATAAGAGAATTTCGACACAAACAGGTAATCACCAACCAGCAAGGTCGGGATCATCGAGCCAGACGGAATATTAAACGGTTCGAAAGCAAAGGTCCGAACCATAAGTGCAATGATAACGGCCCAGAAAACGGTCTTCAGGGTATCGAGCAAACCACCCGTTTTCTTCTTATGCACAAGCTTTTCCATTCCGTGTTCAACCAATCAATTTTTGTCAATCTGCCGAAATCACAACGACCGCATTGGCCATCGGATATTCGTCCGTCAGGGTCACATACACAGAGGCAGTTTTCCCATCCGGGGTCAATTCTTCAAGTCGTGCTTGCGCACCTTCAATCAAAACCATATCGGGCTTGCCGCTGGGCTGATGTACCACACCCATGGTGTTATGATAAACACCGCGACGAAAACCGGTCCCAAGCGCCTTTGAACAGGCTTCCTTGGCGGCAAACGCCATGGCCAGCGACGAAGCAGTCCGGTGCGGCTTGCGTTTGGCACGCGCAATCTCGATATCGGTAAAGACACGCTTCATGAAACGCTCACCATGGCGTTCAAGAGTAGCCTCTATCCGACGGATATCGCATAAATCTGTGCCAATCCCAATGATCATTTACGCATAACCTGCCTGCGTGCGTGCTTCATCCATCAAACGGCGCATTTCGGCAATCGCCGCTTCAAGCCCGACAAACACCGCCTCACCAATCAGGAAATGCCCGATATTAAGCTCGGCAATTTCCGGCATGGCGGCAATCGGCTTGACGGTTTCGAAATTCAAACCGTGACCGGCATGTATTTCAAGTCCGATCCCTGCCCCATATTGCACAGCATGGCGGATACGGTCCAGTTCGCGGGCACGTTCTTCGTCGGTCTTCGCATCACAATAGGCCCCGGTATGGATTTCCACCACCGGCGCGCCAAGGCTTTTGGCCGCGTCAAGCTGTGCTTCGGATGCCTCGATAAACAATGAAACGCGAATGCCGGCATCACCAAGGTCCGAGACAAAACGTTTCAGATGATTATGCCCACCGGCAACATCCAGCCCGCCTTCGGTCGTGCGTTCTTCGCGTTTTTCCGGCACCAGGCACACCGCATGCGGCTTGGTCTGAATTGCGATGGCCAGCATTTCATCGGTTGCCGCCATCTCGAAATTAAGCGGCAAATCAACTTCTTCGCGCAGGCGCTGCATATCCGCATCACGGATATGGCGACGGTCTTCGCGCAAATGTGCCGTGATACCATCCGCACCGGCCGCCTTGGCAAGTTCTGCTGCCCGCACCGGGTCAGGCAAATCGCCGCCGCGGGCGTTTCGAATGGTCGCAACATGGTCAATATTGACCCCGAGGCGCAGCTTCGCATTCATGATGTTTCATCCTGCTTTTTGGTGGCGTGCTTTGCGGCAGTTCCGATCTTTTCCTTGGCACTTTCAAGCATCGGGCCAAGGCCATGGCGCTCGGTCTTTTTCATCCGGCGCAAGATGCGGTTATGGCGATAAATCACAACCGCACGGCGGATCGGGAAGTAAAACAGTATCCAGATAACAATCGTTGTCGGAATACAGCCAACCACCATCGGCCAGATGATATCAACAATGCTGGCCCAAAGTTGCCCCAGTGCCTGCTGATCGCTGACATCCCAATTGCCGAAAATAAGCCCGCCGCCGACATAGTTCAGGCCCAGGACAACAAATTCCCACAGCACCGCCATATCGAAATGCACTGTCGAACTTGCCGAATGCGCGCCAAGGATCCAGTTGCCACAGGTATAAAGCCACAACCAGATAAACGGAAACGTCCAGGGATTGCCAACCACTGTGCCCAAAAGCGACGCCACCACGTTACTGCGCGTCAAAAGGCTCAGCAGTGTCGAGATGACAAAGTGGAACCCGATAAACGGCGTGAAAGACACCGCCGCCCCGATCGCAAAACCCGATGCGATGCTATAGGGCGATCCGGGCAAACGGGCGACCCGATGGGCAAAATACTGTGACGAACGACGCCATCCGCCGCGCGGCCATACCACGTTGCGTACACGCTGAAAGGATGAAGGTTTGCTGCGGCGCCGAAACATGCGGGGTCAGTTCTGGATCTAATCACGTAATGCTAAAATCTTGAAGCATATGCGTAAGTGCTGACTGCGCGATTGGCAAGGCTTTTGCGCCAAATTCGCCTAAAAGGTGAAGGCGTTTACAGTTCGCCGTCACCCGCGCGCGCGTTCAACGGCATTGACCACCGGTGTGGCACGCAATGCGGCAATGATATTGGTCAGGTGTTTGACATCGACCACATCGATATCAATCAGCATTTCAAAGAAGTCTGTCGTGCGATTGGTAAAGCGCAGATTGGTGATGTTGCCATGGTTCTTGGCAATCACGCTGGTGATTGAACTGAGCGCCCCCTGCTCGTGGCCAACGGTCAATCCAAGGCGGCCGATGAAGTGTTCCGGTTCGCCCTCGTTATCCCACCCGACATCAAGCCAGCGTTCCGGCTGCTCGGTAAAGGTTTCCAGCGTATCGCAGTCGATCGTATGGATCGTCACACCCTTGCCGGTTGTCACAATCCCGACAATGCGATCCCCCGGCAGCGGATGGCAGCAGCCAGCATAATGCACGGCCATACCCGGAATAAGCCCCTTGATCGGGATGGCGTGATCATGTTTGCGTGCGCGCACCTTATCAAGTGGCACAACCTTGCGCGCCGTTTCCTTGTCCTTGGTGCCCGGGAACACGGCATGAACAACTTCACGCCCGGTATGATGCCCGGCCCCGACAAGGGTCAAAAGCGCATCAACCGACGGCTGCTTGAAGATTTTAAGAACCCCTTCAAGCGCCTTGTCGGAATAGTCAT
This sequence comes from Thalassospira indica, assembly GCF_003403095.1. Lineage (NCBI taxonomy): Bacteria > Pseudomonadati > Pseudomonadota > Alphaproteobacteria > Rhodospirillales > Thalassospiraceae > Thalassospira > Thalassospira indica. The sequence goes on from NZ_CP031555.1 coordinate 2,733,072, forward strand.
AGCCTTCCTGTCGGAACGCCTTTTGCAGGATCGCCTTGCCAAGGTCCTTGTACTGGTCTTCCTGCTGCTGGCGGATAAAGCGGCGAATTCGCGCCCGCGCCTTGCCGGTAACAACAAACCGTTCCCACGTCGGATTCGGCGTTTGCGCCTTGGAGGTGACAATTTCGACCTGATCACCGTTATTAAGCACCGTGCGCAACGGCACCATCGCGCCATTGACCTTCGCCCCGACACAGGTATCGCCGATGTGGGTATGGATCATATAGGCGAAATCAACCGGGGTCGCGCGGGCCGGAAGCGCGATCACATCGCCCTTCGGGCTAAAGCAGAACACCTGATCCTGGAACATCGCAAGCTTGGTATGTTCAAGGAATTCTTCCGGTTCGGACGCATGTTCAAGAATATCAAGAAGGTCACGCAGCCAACGATACTGCACTCCTTCCTTCTGCTGTCCGGTCGGTGCTTCCTGTTTGTAGGCCCAGTGCGCGGCCACACCGTTTTCGTTGACCTCGTGCATCTGGCGGGTGCGGATCTGAACCTCGATCCGGTGATTTTCCGGGCCGAGCACCGTGGTATGGATTGAACGATATCCGTTGGGTTTGGGCGTCGAGATATAATCTTTGAACCGTCCCGGAACCACTTTGTAATTGGCGTGCAGATAGCCCAGCACTTCGTAGCAATTGGGCATGTCATCGACCAGCACGCGAAACGCCATGATGTCAGACAGCTCACCAAAGGTGATGTTCTTGCGCTGCATCTTCTGCCAGATCGAATAGGGCCGCTTTTCGCGCCCGTAAATGTCGACCTTAAGCCCCTGACGTGAAATCACTTCGGTCAGTTCGGAAACAATCCGGCTAACGACGTTGTCATCCTTTTCACGCAGGAATTCCAGACGGGCAAGGATCGAATCACGTGCTTCGGGATTGATATGCTGGAAGGCCAGATCTTCAAGCTCTTCCTTGATGTCATGCATACCGATGCGCTCGGCAAGCGGGGCATAAATCTCAAGCGTTTCAGCAGCGATCCGCACGCGCTTTTCCGGCTTGGAGATGTAATGCAACGTCCGCATGTTGTGCAGTCGGTCGGCCAGCTTGACCAGCAACACGCGAATGTCTTCGGACATCGCCAAAAGCAGCTTGCGGAAGTTTTCCGCCTGCTTGGAATCAGCGGACTTCAGCTCGATCTGGGTCAGCTTGGTCACACCATCGACCAGCTTCATGATGTTGGTCCCGAAAAGCTTGGTGATCTCTTCGGGCGTCGCATCGGTATCTTCGATGGTGTCGTGCAGAAGGGCCGTGATGATTGTGTCGCAATCAAGCTTGTAATTGGTCAGAATGCCTGCGACTTCAATCGGATGGGAAAAATACGGGTCACCGGATGCGCGTTTTTGCGAACCGTGTTTCTGGGTCGCATAGACATAGGCCCGGTTCAGCGTGGTTTCGCACGCATCGGGGTCGTATGCCTTAACCCGTTCAACAAGTTCGTATTGCCGCATCATTCAGGGGCGTCTCCGCAAGTATTTCCGGGAACAGTCTGCGTTCCCTATTCATAAGATAGTACGATCTGGACAAAAAAAAGCCACGGAAGATAAACACCGTGGCTCTTCTTTTGGAAAGGTTCAGATCAAAACCAGTCTGACCTTATTCTTCTTCCGACGGAGCAACAACGCCAGCGGAAGCTTCTTCAACAGCTTCAGCAACCAGTTTCGGACCGAAATCGTCTTCGGTTTCTTCCGGCTCATCGGCTTCAACATGCCGCTGCAGACCCTGCACCATGCCATTGCGCAGATCGTCAAAATCAACCGTTACTTCGGCGATTTCACGCAGCGCAACAACCGGGTTCTTGTCGTTGTCACGATCAATGGTCAGTTCTGCACCGGCCGAGATGTTGCGTGCACGCTGAGCTGCAAGCATTACAAGCTCAAAGCGGTTCGGAATCTTGTCAACGCAATCTTCGACGGTAACGCGCGCCATAAATGTCTCCAGAAATACTTTTGGGGTGTCCAGACCGAGCTTTATAGCGTCGGATCACTTGTGTTGCAACAGCGAAACCACTCTTTCGATCAGGTTTTCGCATGCTTTATCAGCCATTCGTTTGTTTGCGAATCTGCTGATCGGCCGGCAGATCCGAAATCAGATCGTCAACGGTGCGGTTCAAAACCGGGTGAACCCAGTCGGCAACCACGTCACGCAAGGGCAGCAAGACAAACGCACGCTCCGCCATGCGCGGGTGCGGAACCTGAATGCCGCCCTCTTCACGCACCAGTTCCCGGCCATAGGCAATCAGATCAAGGTCAATGACACGCGCGGCATTGCGTTCCCGCCGGACACGCCCGAATTCGGCCTCAACGTCATGCAACCGCAAAAGCAGATCATGCGCTGACAAGCCCGTCGAAATGCGTGCAACACCGTTTACATACCAGGGCTGATCGGAAATCGGCACCGGTGCGGTTTCATAAAACGATGACACCTGATCGATCGAAATGTCGCCATTTTCGGCCAATCGACGCAGTGCGGCTTTCAATGTTTGTGCAGGCGCACCATATTCTTCGGTAGGCAAATTTGCACCGAAAGCAATCAGGATAGCGTCATCCGCGATCATGCTGGTGTCTGACGGTGAAGAATTGCGCACAAAGAAGACCTTCGGTTCGGTGATTGGGCGTATGACAAGGTTCGGAAAAACGGCATATCTAAGGGAGCCACCCTGCTCTGTCCACGATATTTTCGCCTTTCTTTGTCCCTGCACCCACGGTAAACATGAAAGGTCTGTATTTGAAAGTTCCGTATTTTAGGAACTGCATAATTAAATTTGATGTTTGAGGAATTTAACGATGATTTTTTACCCGCAAGAACGCATCGGGTTATTTATCGACGGCTCCAATCTTTATGCCGCTGCCCGTGCCCTTGGTTTTGACATTGATTACAAACGTCTTTTGGATCTTTTTGCCCAGAAAGGTCAGCTGATCCGGGCCTTCTACTACACCGCCCTGATTGAAGATCAGGAATATTCCCCGATCCGCCCGCTTGTCGATTGGCTGGACTATAACGGCTACACCATGGTCACCAAACCGACCAAGGAATTTACCGATGCCGCCGGTCGCCGCAAGATCAAGGGCAACATGGATATCGAGTTGGCAATTGACGTCATGGAAATGGCGCAACACCTTGATCATGTTGTAATTTTCTCGGGCGACGGTGATTTCCGCCGTCTGGTTGACGCCGTGCAGCGCAAAGGTGTGCGCGTCACTGTTGTTTCGACCGTCAAATCAAACCCGCCGATGGTTGCCGACGAATTGCGACGTCAGGCCGATAACTTTATCGAACTGACCGCCCTTGAAGGCACGATTGCGCGCAAGGTTCAGCAGCGCCGCGACGACGATCATCCCGATATCGACGATCATCCTGAACATCCCGATCTCGAAGAATTCGATTACGATTGATCGCGACACTGCGTCGCACGTCACCCTGCCCTGATCACCACCGGTTACAGCCCGCACTGTAACCGGCAAAACGTCAGACTTGCCATGACCGCCTATCAGCAACCCGATATCGATTGTCAGCTTTGCCCGCGCCTTGTGGAATTCCGCCGCAAGAATCAGGAAAAATTTCCCGAATTCTACAACGGGCCGGTGCGTCCGTTCGGGCCGCTTGATGCGCGCCTTCTGATCGTCGGCCTTGCCCCCGGGCTTAAGGGGGCTAATGCCACTGGCCGCCCCTTCACCGGCGACTATGCTGGTGATCTGTTGTATGAAACGCTTAAAAAGTTCGGCTTTGCTAGGGGAACCTATGACAAACGCCCGGATGACGGCCTTGAACTGCTTGATTGCCGCATCACCAACGCGGTCAAATGCGTGCCCCCGGAAAACAAGCCCACCGGGCCAGAGGCCAATACATGCCGCCCGTTCCTGATCAGCGAATTTGACGCCATGAAGAACCTGTCGGCCATTCTTTGCCTTGGGCAGGTGGCCCATCAGGCGATGCTGCGCACCTTCGGGCTTAAGCTTTCATCGCTGAAATTTGGCCATGGCGCATCGCATAAAATGGAAAATGGCATCACATTGTTTGATAGCTATCACTGTTCGCGCTACAACACCCAGACCTATCGCCTGACGCCAGAGATGTTTGAAAACGTCTTTGCCGGAATTCGCGCACATCTGGACGGTTAATTTGCCCGATACATTGCCCATGCCCGACCTTCTCGACCGACCTGTACAACGTCAGCCGATTGACGTTCTGCAAGAGGTGTTCGGCTATGACAGCTTTCGCGGCCAACAGGCTGAAATCATTGATCATGTTATCGCTGGAAATGATGCACTGGTCCTGATGCCAACCGGTGGCGGCAAGTCGCTTTGCTATCAGGTGCCAGCCCTCTGCCGTCCGGGAACGGCTGTTGTCGTATCCCCGCTGATCGCGTTGATGAAGGATCAGGTCGATGCGCTTAATCAGCTGGGCGTCAAGGCCGCCTTTATTAATTCGACCCTTGCCCCCGATGCCGCGCGCGAAATTGAAACGCGTGCCGTCGATGGTGATATCGATCTTCTCTATGTGGCGCCGGAACGTTTTGCCTCTGACCGGTTCTTGAACCTGCTCGACCGGATCAGCATTTCACTGTTTGCGATTGATGAAGCCCACTGTGTGTCGCAATGGGGCCATGATTTCCGCCCGGAATATCGCCGGCTTGATTTACTGCCAACCCGCTTTGCCCATGTGCCGCGCATTGCCCTGACCGCAACGGCCGATACGCCCACCCGCAAAGACATTGCCGAAAACCTGCATCTGACCGATGCACAGTGCTTTATCACCGGTTTTGATCGCCCGAACATCACCTATCGCATTGAAACCAAGGGCAATGCCAAGCAACGCCTGCTGTCGTTCCTTAATCGCGAACATGCGAAGGATGCCGGGATTGTCTATTGCCTGTCACGACGTAAAACCGAAGACGTCGCGCAATGGCTTTCGGAAAATGGTCGGCCTGCCCTGCCGTATCATGCGGGTCTGGCACAGGAAACACGCCAATTGCATCAGGATCGCTTCCTGCGTGAAGACGGGCTGATCATCTGTGCCACTGTGGCCTTTGGCATGGGGATCGACAAACCCAATGTCCGCTTTGTCGCCCATCTCAATCTGCCCAAAAGCATGGAAGCCTATTATCAGGAAACCGGGCGTGCCGGGCGTGATGGACTGCCGGCCAATGCGTGGATGAATTACGATCTGTCCGATATTGTTTCGATCCGAAGCATGGTGGCCGGTTCCGACGCACCCGAAGCCCAAAAACGCATTGAATCGCGTAAACTCGATGCGCTGGTTGGTCTTGCGGAAACCACCCGTTGCCGCCGTCAGGTGATCCTGTCCTATTTTGGCGAAGATCGCCACGAGCCTTGCGGCAACTGCGACACCTGCCTTGAACCGGTTGATACCTGGGACGCCACCCAGGCCTCACGCAAGGCGCTGTCGGCGGTGTATCGCACCGGCCAACGCTTTGGCCCGGCACATGTGATAGAAGTCCTGATGGGCCGCAAGACCGAAAAAATCCGTCAAAACGGCCATGACAAGCTTTCGGTTTATGCCATTGGCAAGGATATTGCCCAGCCGCAATGGCGCTCGGTCTTCCGACAGCTCCTTGCCATGGGATATCTTGAAGTCGATGTCGAAGGACATGGTGGCGTATATCTGACCGAGGAGTCCCGACCGGTGCTGCGCGGCGAAAAAGTCGTCGAAATGCGCAAGGACCCCGGCGAAAGCAAACGCGCCATGACAAAGCGTCTGCGCGATTTTGATACCGAATTCGAGAACGAGGAAGACCGCGATCTTTGGGAACGTTTGCGCACGCTACGCCGCGAACTGGCCACCAGCCAAAACGTGCCGCCCTATGTAATCTTCAGTGACCGGACACTTTGGGAAATGGTGCGTTTCAAGCCCCGCACCCTTGAAGATATGGCATCCATCAACGGTGTCGGCGTCAAAAAGCTTGATCAGTACGGATTGGCATTTCTTGATGTCATGGACGGACGGCGGTAATCCGCCGTGCCGTCATCAAATCATCTTTTGGCAGTTTTGCCCTAAAGGCTTGCGCGAATGGCGCTGACAATTTCCTCGTCTTCCGGCTTGGTCCGGCTGTCAAAGCTTTGAATAAGCTTGCCATCGCGGCCAATCAGATATTTGTGGAAATTCCATTGCGGGGCGTTTTCAGCGCCCAATTCCTGCTCCGCCCACTTATAGAACGGGTGCGCATCCGGGCCTTTGACCGTGGTTTTTGATGTCAGCGGGAAGTCGACATCAAAATTAACCTCACAGAAATCAAGGATATCGGCATCCTCGCTATATTCCTGTCCGCCAAAATCGGCCGACGGGACGCCAAGGACAACAAGCCCCTCGTCACGGTAATCTTCCCACAGTTTCTGCAGGCCGGTATATTGCGGCGTAAACCCGCACATCGAGGCGGTATTTACCAGCAAAACGACTTTGTCGTTATACTCTGAAAGACGGATTTCACCGGCATCAATCGCCGGGAAAGAAAAGTCGTATGCAGATGGCGCATCATCCGATGCCATTGTCTCCCTCCAGGACAAACTCACGACAACAATAGTAAAGACAAAGAATACAACGAATTGCCGCCTATTCATAGCGCTCCTCCGTCCATGGGTCGGCATTGTTGTGATATCCGCGTTCTTCCCAGAAGCCCGGCTTGTCGTCGCGGGCAAAGGTGATCTTTTTCACCCATTTGGCACTTTTCCAGAAATAAAGCTTCGGGATCACAACACGCAACGGCCCGCCATGCTCTTCACTCAGCGGCTCGCCCTCCCAATGATGGGCCAACAGCACATCATCATCCAGAAACTGTTCGATCCGGACATTGGTCGTATAGCCGTCATGGGCGGTAAACAGGACGTGACGCGCATCGGGTAATGGATCGACAAGCTCTGCCAATGTCTTTGACAACACGCCCTGCCAGTGATTTTCGTATCGTGACCAACTGGTCACACAGTGAATGTCGTTTTTGGCTGTGACATGTGGCAAATCAAGCAGATCGGAAAAGCTCAGTGTCATCGGCTTTCTGACCTGCCCGTTAATTTCAAGCTGATAGTCATCCGCTAACACATGCGGCGTGATGCCAAGATCCAGAACCGGCCAATCCGTGACAAGGCGCTGGCCCGGCGGCAAACGGTTCGCACGCTCAGTATCCGGTGCGCCGGTCATCAAGCGCCCGTCTTCGGCCCACTTGCGCTTGGCCGCGATCAGTTTGTCTTTGATCTTGCCTGAAAAGCTCTCGGTCACTGGATATTCCTTGGTTGATGATCGACATACGAAAAATGGCGCCAACACGTTCACCATGTCAGCGCCATTTAATCTCTTTTCACACGGCTACGGCAAGTCACATGCCCGCGACCGATCTTTCAATCAGCCAAAGTCGCGCATCAAACGCGCCTTGTCGCGCTGCCAGTCACGCTCTTTGACCGCCTCACGCTTGTCGGCCTTTTTCTTGCCCTCGGCGATGGCGAGTTCAAGTTTCGCAATACCGCGCTCATTGAAATACAGTTTGACCGGAACAAGGGTGAAACCCTTCTTGTTCAGGGCATCATGCATCTTGGTGATTTCACGCTTATGCAAAAGCAGCTTGCGCGGTCGGCGCTCTTCGTGGCCAAACGGCATTTTGCTTTGATATTCAGGGATATAAGCGTTGATCAGCCACACTTCGCCGTTCTTCGCTTCGGCATAGGATTCCTGAATATTCCCTTTGCCATCGCGCAGCGATTTAACTTCGGTACCGCGCAGGGCGATGCCGGCTTCAAACGTTTCCGTCAGGAAAAAGTCAAAGCGGGCCCGCCGGTTCTGCGCGACAATCTTGTTGTTACTTGTTTCTTTCTTGGGTGCCATAAGACGCTTGTTATCGCTTACTGGCCGAGAATACCAGCATTCTTAAGTGCGGCTTCGACCTTGCGTTTGGATTCTTCGGCAATCTCGACCATCGGCAAACGCATATGGCTGCCACACAGGCCAAGAAGCTCTGCTGCGTATTTCACCGGTCCGGGGCTGGATTCACAGAACATCGCCTTGTGAACCGGCATCAGTCGATAGTTCAACTCCTGAACTTTCGAAATGTTCCCCGCAGCCCAGGCCGTATGCAGATCGGCACACAATTTCGGCGCGATGTTCGAAGTCACGGAAATGCAGCCATGACCACCCTGTGCCAGGAACGGTACAATCGTACCGTCTTCACCCGACAGCTGGCAGAAATCGGCACCCGCAGCCAGGCGGGTCAATGCCGGACGTTCCAGATCGCTGGTCGCATCCTTAACACCAACAATGCGCGGCAATTTGGCCAGCTGCGCCATGGTATCAACATGCATATCAACGATCGAACGGCCCGGAATGTTGTAAATCACAATCGGGATATCGGTCGCGTCATGAATTGCCTTGTAATGCGCATACAGGCCTTTCTGGGTCGGCTTGTTGTAATACGGCGTTACCACAAGTGCGGCATCCGCACCGGCATTCTGCGCATGACGGGTCAGCGACACCGCTTCTGCGGTCGAATTCGAACCCGTTCCCGCAATCACAGGACCGCGGCCTTTTGCAACTTCAAGTGCCAGTTCGACAACGCGATGATGCTCGGCATGGCTAAGGGTCGGAGATTCACCGGTGGTTCCGACAGGCACAACACCTGTCGTGCCCTGTTTAAGCTGCCAATCCACAAAAGACTGGAACGCCTTTTCATCAATCGCACCATCTTGCGTGAATGGTGTGATCAAAGCTGTGATTGAACCCTTAAACATAGAGATCTCCAAATTCGGGATATATTGAAAGCGGTCGCGAAAATAGCCGCTGTTGGGGTTTCCCGCAAGCACTGTATCCAATAATCCGGGCGATCCGGGATCGGCTCTGAAAATTCCCGTCAGGACTGTTTGGCTTTTATCAATTTCGCTGCCATAATGCCCGGCTCGAGAGAGCATTCGTTGCCGCAAGGCACAAGGGGAACATCACATGGCGCAAGCGTCTTTCCGCAAGATTTCGATCTGCGCATTGGCACTGGGCTTTTCGATCTTGATACCAGGCAGTTATCAGGTGCAGGCCGCAACGAATGAAGACAACGTTCTTCAGACGCAGCCGCCCTCGCCGCTGTATTCTGCTGTCAGCCGGGCGCGCCTGAACGCCTTTCTGGACGCGGTTGAAGATGGCAAGACCGACATTTTCGAACAACTCCTGACCAATTTTGACGATCCCCTGCTGCAAAAGGCAGCGGAATGGATGCTGCTGACCGCCCCCAATTCCGGGCACAGCTTCGAAGAAATCACCGCCTTCATCGATGCCCATCCGAAATGGCCCAATCAGGCGCTGCTAAGACAGCGCGCCGAAGAAGCCATGACCGATGCCGTGCCCGATGACGAAATCCTGGCTTGGTTCAAACGATCGGCCCCGGTGACCGCTGATGGCGCAACGCGCCAGATCAAGGCGTTACTGGGTGCCGGACAGGAATCGGCGGCCATCGCACTGGTCCGCCACAGCTGGATTAACGAGAATTTCGGCAGCGGCCAGGAACGCCGCTTCCTTGATCGCTATGGCCAGTACATTGATCAGGAAACCCACCAACAGCGCCTTGATCGCCTGTTATGGGAAGGCCGTCTGACGACTGCCGCGCGTATGATGAAATATGTTAGCGACGATTACCGTCGCCTGGCCGAGGCGCGCGCCGCCCTGCGCGCCATGAGTGGCGGTGTTGACGGTGCGATAAATCGCGTACCGGAAAAATACCGCGATGATCCCGGCCTGATTTATGAACGTGTGCGCTGGCGCCGCAAAAAGGACCGTGATCAGGATGCGCGTGATCTTCTGCTCTCGCAGGCCAATGATCTCGCCTATATCTCGATCCGGCCGCAATACTGGTGGCTGGAAAAGGCCATTCTGGCCCGCCGCGCCCTGCAAAAGGGCCATATCACCGATGCCTATCGGCTGGTCGCCAACCATGGGCAGGTTGATCCGGGCGATATCGCCGAGGCCGAATGGTATGCGGGTTGGATCGCGCTTGAATTTTTGGGTGATGCCGACATCGCGCTGACCCATTTCCAGAACCTTTATGATGTCGTTCAATACCCGATCAGCCTGTCGCGCGGCTCCTACTGGGCCGGGCGTGCCAACGAGGCGCTTGGCGATCAGAAACGCGCCAAGGAATGGTACGCAATCGCGGCCGAACATGCCCATACCTTCTATGGTCAGCTTGCCATCGACAAACTGGGCAGCAAGCCATCCTATTCGGTTGAACAGCCGGTCCCGACCGCCGAACAGCGTGCCGAATTCGAGGCACAGGAACTGACCCAGGTTGTTCGCAAGCTTGGCGCGATGGGCCTTGGTAATATCATCCGGCCGTTCATCATGGCACTGGTTTACGAACATGATGAACCGGAATACCTCGCCATGGCGACCGATCTGGCGCGTGAATATGGCCGCACCGATCTGGGCATTCTTGCCGCCAAACGCAGCATCCGGACTGGCAGTGGCTATCTCGATGCCGCCTATCCGATCCATGAACAGGTTCCGCTTGGCCGCGCACCCGACCCGGCACTGGTCCATGCCATCATGCGTCAGGAAAGCCTGTTTAACCCGCAGGCGATCTCGTCTGCTGGCGCACGTGGATTGATGCAGTTGATGCCCGCCACGGCACAACGCATGGCAAAGTCCCTGAAACTTGATTACGACACCGATCGTCTGACCGAGGATCCGTCCTTCAACATCGCTGTTGGCCGCGCCTATCTCAGCCGCCTTCTTGATCGTTGGGATGGTCAGGAAGTCCTGACGATTGCCAGTTACAATGCGGGGCCGACCCGTGTGCGCCAATGGATCAACGAATATGGCGATCCACGCGACCCGGATGTCGATCTGGTCGACTGGATCGAAATGATCCCCTACAGCGAAACCCGAAATTACGTTCAGCGTGTGATGGAAGGAACTTATGTCTATCGCCGACGTTTTGCCCGGGACGAGATCGCAATGGGCCAAAGCGACGCAGCACAGGATACCGAATAAGGATAGTCGGGGGTATCTTCCGCCTGTCCTGATTTGCGCCTGCGCGCAATTGCCCCATATTTGATCAACACTGCTTGTCAGAAGAGGTCAGCAATATGTCCGATAACGCACTGTCTTCCTGCCGTGCTTTTGTTTTCGATGCCTATGGCACCCTGTTTGATGTCGGCTCTGCCGTTGCCAAATTGCGCGACAGCGTCGGCGACGAGGCAGACCGCCTTTCATCACTCTGGCGACAAAAGCAACTTGAATACACCTGGTTGCGCAGTCTGATGGGCGAGTTTGCCGATTTCTGGACGGTGACCGGTGATGCGCTGGATTACGCTCTTGATCAGATTGGCAAAAAGGATCCGGTGCTGCGCGCCAAGCTGATGGAAACCTATCTGTCGCTTGATACCTTCCCGGAAGTGGTCGAAACGCTGAAAACCCTGAAAAGTCAGGGCCACAAGCTCGCGATCCTGTCGAATGGTGCCAAGCATATGCTGATCTCGGCGGCCAAATCGTCGGGCATTCTGTCACTGTTTGATCAGATCATCTGTGTCGATGATCTCAAAACCTACAAACCGCATCCGGATGTCTATCAGCTTGCCGTCGACAAGCTGGAAGTCGAACCGGCCGAAATTTCGTTCCAGTCGTCAAATGGCTGGGATATTGCCGGGGCCGGGCATTTCGGGTTCCGCACCGCCTGGATCAATCGCGCGCACAGCCCGGCCGAACGCCTGTCGCATACCGCCGATGTGGTGCTGAACGGCCTTGATGAGTTGCTGCCGCTGGTTGGCGAACCGCAAAAGGCATAACGCCCGGCAGGATCAATCACGCCCAAACATGAAAAAGGCAGGCCCGATATCGGTGCCTGCCTTTTTTGGTTTCTCTGTCGGTTTTGCGCATGGCCGGACCCGCCACCTGAAAACCGCAACAGAAATCACTTGAGTGATTATTTGTTTTCTTTCTTCACGTTGGCAGCAACCACCTGCCCCGCCTGGATCACCGTCAGGCCGCCTTCGTCGGCAGCACTTTCGATGCGGCGGCAATGGCCCTCGATATGGGCACCCGGCTCGATGGAAAGGCTTTCATGAAGAATGTCACCGATCATGCGGGCGGTATCGGAAAGGGAAACGTCCTTTGCCCGGACCTGACCGATAACAGTGCCGCAAATGCGGATTTTGTCGGCAACGATTTCGCCGCGGACTTCGCCGCTTTGACCGATGGTCAGGGTTCGTGTGCGAATATCGCCATTGACCGAACCATCAACCTGAACATCGGATTCCGAAATCAGATCACCCGTCACACGAAGATCGGCATTGATGACCGACAGGCCACCCTTTTTCTCAGTACCGTGTGAACCACTTTTATTCGTTGTTTGTGTCGTCTTGCTCGCTTTTGAAAACATAACGTCCCGCCTCAATAAATTTTACAGGATTGACCGGCTTATTATTGACCAGAACTTCATAATGCACATGGCTACCGGTACTGCGGCCCGTGCTTCCCATCAAGGCGATATGGTCCTGGTACTGCACTTCGTCGCCCTTCTTTACGAGGACCTTGTATAGGTGGCCATAACGGGTTCGAATACCGTTTCCGTGATCAACTTCGACCATCTTCCCGTATTTGCCACTCCATCCCGCATGCACCACTTTGCCCGGTGCGGTTGCAAGAATTGGTGTCTTGATCGGTCCGGCAAGATCAACACCGGAATGAAAAGCCCAGCGACCATTGATCGGGTCTTTTCGTTTACCGAACGAGCTCGATAGATAGTATTTCGCCGCCGGTTCCCCGATTGGCGTCTTCTTGATCCTGTCATGCAGGTTGGCAAGGTGATCCATGCGATCATTCAGCGCCAACGCCGTATTGACAAATTCCTCGTCCTGAGGGTGTTCAGGCTCAAACGCCACGAACGGACCACCAACGCCGGGCTGCTGCGGCTTCATCGGCGGCAAAACAAATGTTTCCGGCTGCAGGCCGGTCATTTCAAGCACATTCTCAAGCTCGAGAATGGTGGTGTCTGCCGTCTGGGCGACCCGCTGCATCGCTTGCTGCTGGATCGAATGAAGATCAGCGATCCGCTGACGCGCTTCGCTCAGTTCACCCTGAAGCTTTTTGGACCGCTGCAACGCCTGATCACGTTCGCGCATTACCCGCGACATCACGGTTTCCACGGTCTCAAGTTCATCGCGCAAAGCCAGGTTACGGTTGGTAATCCCGTCAATCTGCCCCTGCAGCGCATTCATCTGGTTATCCATCGACGTGCGAAGCGATGAAATCCGCACTTTCTCCTTCTCGCTATCGGCAAGCTTGGAGGTATAATCCTGTACCCGCGCTTGAAGCTGCAGGTTCTTTTCCGCCATCGACAACAGATTACGATGGGTATCTTCCATCTGGGATGTAATCTCGCCAAAGCGGCGCTGACTTTCGGTAACCCGGGCGATCAGACGGTTATAGGACAGCTCGCTTCTAAAAAGCTGCTCTTCACGCATTGTAAGGCGCTGATCAAGATACCAGCTATAACCTGTGACGCCGACCGTCCAGGTTATGGCTGCTGCCCCGAATGAGGCCAGTGCGACCTGCGCGTATTTTCCAAGCCGAAGCTGGTAAACGGAATCATTAGACCGGAGAAGCAACTGCCGATCCGGAAACCATTTATCCACCAACCGACGAATGCGTTCAAACGCCGACATATTCAGTGTCTAACCCCTAGTTGCCCGTATGCATCCCGGTTACCCCGGTTATGCAGAGTTTCTTTAGACCCCGCCTGAGACATTTTCGTCTTTTCTTTTACGCTACCTGTAACTCGGCCTGCAAGCAAGCCCGTTAACACACCCTTAAGAGTAAAATCTTCACCTTAGAGCGAAATGCTGTGTTACCTATGGCCATCTTCCACATCATATGCGTTTGCTGAGAATGGCGTTTTCCCGATTTATGATCACCTTTGCCGTAACCTGGTTTTATAGCGGCAAAAGCCCGAAGGCACCCGGTACGGCCGGATCGTTCGCCGCCCTGCCTTTTGGCTGGTTGATCTGGGCCTATGGCGGGAACACGGCATTGATCATCGCCAGCATCGCCGTTTTTGCCATCGGCATCTGGGTCGCCCATCTTTACAGCAACATGCTGGGCATCCATGACGCCGGCGAGATCGTCATTGACGAAGTGGTCGGTCAATGGATGTGTCTGCTTGTCGTGCCGCTTGGCGCTGTCTGGATGGATGCTGTGTGGCTGTTGATTGCCTTTTTGGCATTCCGCATATTTGACGTCATCAAGCCTTGGCCGATACGCTGGGTTGACCGGCGCGTGGGCGGCGGGTTTGGCATCATGTTTGATGATGTCCTGGCCGGCGTTTTTGCCATGATTGCGCTTGTCGGCGTTGTTTACCTGACTGGCGACCTGTCAGGCTCCTGACCAGTACCTGATGGACGGATGATCGTGATGATGAATGACCCTGATCTTCTAAATGCGGCAAGTGCCCTGATCGCGCGCTGCAAGGCCAAGGGCGAAATGATCGCCACGGCCGAATCCTGCACGGGTGGTCTGATCACCGGAACCCTGACCGGCGTTGATGGCAGCTCATCGGTGGTCGATTGCGGCTTTGTCACCTATTCGAACGAGGCCAAACACAGCCTGATCGGCGTTGGCAATGACTTGCTCGCCGAACATGGCGCGGTATCGGAACAGGTTGCACGTGCCATGTGCGAAGGTGCGCTTGATCGTGCGCCCAATGCCACCATCGCCGTTTCGGTCACCGGCATTGCCGGCCCGGGTGGCGGCACCGACACCAAACCGGTCGGGCTTGTTCATTTTGGCTGTGCAGCCAAGGGGCGTGAAACCATCACGACCCACACGGTCTTTCCCGGCGATCGCCATACCGTGCGCAAGGCAACAGTCCTTAAGGCCTTTGCCCTGATCGAAGAAATGCTGGATCGCTAGGACTGGGACTCAGGCCTGATTTTCCGATGTCGGCAAGTTCGGCTCGCCATACACTTCACGCGCCCGGGTTTCAAACGCACCGACCATCATCTTGACGGCTTCGTTAAACACAACGCCGATCATTTTTTGCAACAGGGCTGATCGAAACTCGAAATCAACAAAGAAATCAAGCGACGTGCCTCCGTCTTCATCCTCTTCAAACACCCAGTGATTGTTAAGGTACTTGAACGGCCCCTGCAGATATTCAACATCGACCCGATCCGGGCGCTGCAGGGTGACTTTCGATGTGTATTTCTCGCGAAACATCTTAAAGCCGATCACAAGATCCGCCTTAAGCACATTGCCTTCACGCTTGCGCACCCGCGATGCGACACACCACGGAAGGAACTCCGAATAGGAATCGATATCCGCGACAAGATCAAAGAGTTGTTCCGGCGTATAGGGCAGTTTCCTGCGCTCTGCATGCGTCGGCACGCGATATCTCCCTTGATCGTCGTGGTCTGTGGCTAAACGGGTGAAAGGATTACTGTGCCGCCGTTACGGTCTGTTCCGCCTTGGCTTTGGCGGCATCCGCAGCTGCCAGCTTCTTCTCGCGCGCTTCACGAAGCTGCTCGAAGTCGCGGTCCGCATGATAGCTCGACCGTGTTAGCGGCGTTGCTGACACCATCAAGAAGCCCTTGCCACGTGCCATCGATGCATATTCGTTGAATTCATCAGGTGTCACAAACTTGTGGACCGGCTCGTGCTTAAGGGTCGGCTGCAGATACTGGCCAATCGTCAGGAAGTCGACATCGGCCACACGCAGGTCATCCATCACCTGTGCCAGTTCCTTGCGCTCTTCACCCAGACCAACCATCAGGCCGGATTTGGTAAAGATCGTTGGGTCAATCTGTTTGACGCGATCAAGAATACGCAGCGACTGGTAATAGCGCGCACCCGGACGGATATTGGTATAGAGCCGCGGAACGGTTTCAAGATTGTGGTTGAACACGTCCGGACGGGCCTTGGCAACGATTTCAACCGCACCCGGCTTGTCACGGAAGTCCGGGGTCAGGATTTCAATAGTGGTTTCCGGCGACTTGTGACGGATCGCCTCAATCACACGGGCAAAATGCGCTGCCCCGCCATCGGCCAGATCATCACGGTCAACAGACGTGATCACAACATGCTTAAGCTGCATGTCGGCAACCGCCATCGCCAGGTTTTCCGGCTCGAACGGATCAAGCGCGTTCGGCATACCGGTTTTGACGTTACAGAACGAACATGCACGCGTGCAGGTATCGCCCATGATCATGAAGGATGCGTGTTTCTTCTGCCAGCATTCGCCGATATTCGGGCATGCGGCTTCTTCACACACGGTATGAAGGTTCAGGCCACGCGCAAGGTCGCGGGTTTCCTGATACCCCTTGGAGGTCGGAGCCTTGACCCTGATCCAGGACGGTTTGCGCCCCGATGGACGATCTGGCCGTTTCTGTTTTTCCGGGTGACGAACGGGTTTCTGTTCGCTGGGCGCCGTCGACATAGAGTTACCTCCGAAGGTTTGGACGGGCGGCAATTTGCCGCCACGCCGCGCATTTGTCAAACCGACATTCGTAAAAGGTGATCATACCGGGCATGTCCGCCCGGCACGACACAATATCTCAAGCTCTAGAAGTGGATCGCACGGCCATAGGCGTCAAGGACCGACTCATGCATCATTTCCGAAAGCGTCGGATGCGGGAAGACCGTATGCATCAGATCTTCCTCGGTCGTTTCAAGACCCATCGCAACCACAAAGCCCTGGATCAGCTCGGTCACTTCAGCACCAACCATGTGCGCACCAAGCAATTCACCGGTCTTGGCATCAAACACGGTCTTGACCAGACCTTCGGCCTCGCCAAGGGCAACTGCCTTGCCATTGCCAATGAACGGAAACTTGCCGACCTTGACTTCATAACCGGCATCTTTGGCCTTGGCTTCGGTCAGGCCGACACTTGCGACCTGCGGATGGCAATAGGTGCAACCCGGGATCTTGCGCGGATCAAGCGGATGAACGCCTTTGACACCGGCAATCTTTTCAATGCAGATGACACCTTCGTGCTCGGCCTTATGGGCCAGCATCGGCGGACCGGCAACGTCACCAATGGCATAGATGCCCGGTTCCGCAGTTGCCGAATACTCGTCGGTATCAATCACGTTGCGATCAACCTTGACCTTGGTGGTTTCAAGACCAAGACCTTCGGTATTGCCGATCACGCCAACGGCCGAAATCACGCGATCCACGGTCAATTCCTGTTTCTTGCCGTCCTTGGTTTCCACCGTGACGACAACGTTATCGGCATTGCGCTTAAGGTTCGCGACCTTGGCTTCGGTCAGGATCTTCATCCCGTCCTTGGTCATCATCTTCTGTGCCAGGCCTGCGACTTCCTTGTCTTCAACCGGCATGATCTGCGGCATGATTTCCACAACGGTCACATCCGCACCCATGGTGTGATAGAAGCTGGCAAACTCGATCCCGATGGCACCGGACCCCACCACAACAAGGCTTTTGGGCATCTTGTCAGGTGTCATCGCCTTTTTGTAATCCCAGACAACCTTGCCGTCGGCCTCAAGACCCGGCAGCGAACGGGCGCGCGCACCGGTCGCGATGATATAATTCTTCGCGGTATAGGTACCCTTGTCCTTGCCTTCGACCACGATCTTTTTCGGGCCGTCGAACTTGGCTTCACCGTTGATCACGGTCACCTTGTTCTTTTTCAGCAAATGACCAACACCACCGGCAAGCTGTTTGGATACACCGCGCGAACGCTGGATCACCGCATCCAGGTCAAAGGACGGCTTTTCACATGAAAGACCATAATCCTTTGCGTGGTGCATGTTGCGATAAACTTCGGCCGAACGCAGCAGCGCCTTGGTCGGGATGCAGCCCCAGTTCAGGCAAATACCGCCAACATGTTCACGTTCGACAACAGCCGTTTTCAGGCCAAGCTGGGCCGCACGGATTGCGGTTACATAACCACCCGGGCCTGCGCCAATCACGATTACGTCGAAATTGTTATCCGCCATCGTAGGATCTCCTTCGCCTGCCCATTAATGGTTACAGGTCTTTTAAATTCAAATGCTTGCGGGGACTTGTTAAAGCCCCCGCGCAACTTTGGACCCTAGAGCAACATGCTCAGCGGATCTTCAATAAGCTTTTTGAATTCGGCCATGAATTCCGCACCGACTGCGCCATCGACCGCGCGATGGTCAACAGAAAGGGTGCAGGTCATGACAGTGGCGATTGCCAGTGCACCGTCCTTGACGACCGGGCGCTGTTCACCCGCACCAACTGCAAGGATGCAGCCCTGCGGCGGATTGATAATCGCCGAGAAGTCCTTGATACCGAACATACCCAAGTTGGAGACCGAGAAGGTCCCGCCCTGATAATCTTCCGGCTTCAGCTTGCCGTCGCGTGCCTTGCCAGCCAGTGCCTTCATCTCGCTTGAGATTTCAGCAAGGCCTTTCGAACCGGCATCACGAACAACCGGCGTGATCAGGCCACCTTCGATGGCAACCGCCACCGAGATATCCTGTTTCTTGCACTGCAGGGTCGCCTTGTCGGTCCAGATGGAGTTCGCAGCCGGAACCTTTTTCAGCGCCAGCGAAACCGCACGGATGACGAAATCATTGACCGAAATCTTGACACCCTCGCCCGCCTTTTCATTGAGCTGCTTGCGGGTGGCCAACAGATTGTCGAGTTCGCAATCCACCGTCAGGTAGAAGTGCGGAACCTGCTGCTTGGATTCGGTCAGGCGACGCGCGATGGTTTTGCGCATGCCGCTGTTCGGGATTTCTTCGTATTCCGGAAGACCGGTAAGATCCGGGTTCCAGCCAGATGCGGCCGGTGCACTTGCTGCTGCCGGTGCATCTGCCGATTTCTTGTCTTCGGATGCGGCCGATTTTTCGGCCGGTTTCGACGACAGAGCCGCTTCGATGTCTCGTTTCACGATACGACCACGCGGGCCCGAACCGGAAACATCAGAAAGCTCGACACCTTCGTTGGCGGCAATTCGCCGCGCAAGCGGGCTTGCCTTGATGCGCTTCCCACCGGAAACCGGGGCAGCCGGTGCCGGCTTGTCGTCACCAGAAGCCGATTTTTCGGCTGCTGCTGGTGCTTTTTCCTCTTTGGCGTCGTCCTTGGCCGGCGCACTTTCACTGCCGCCAGACGTGCTAGCAGCAGACGTGTCCGCA
Organism: Thalassospira indica; assembly: GCF_003403095.1. Lineage (NCBI taxonomy): Bacteria > Pseudomonadati > Pseudomonadota > Alphaproteobacteria > Rhodospirillales > Thalassospiraceae > Thalassospira > Thalassospira indica. Next base: position 2,752,217 of record NZ_CP031555.1, read on the forward strand.
CCCTCAAGCGCGCTTTCGTCTTCGTCTTCTTCAAGCAGCAACGCGATAACTTCGTTTACCGCAACGTTTTCGCTGCCTTCAGAAACAAGGATTTTACCGATCTTGCCTTCGTCGACGGCTTCGACTTCCATTGTGGCTTTGTCGGTTTCGATTTCGGCGATGACGTCACCCGATTCAACGGTGTCGCCTTCCTTGACGTGCCATTTCGCCAAGGTGCCTTCGGTCATGGTCGGCGACAAGGCCGGCATCAATACTTTTACAGGCATGAACGCATTCTCCCGGTAACGGGGCGGCGCGGTGTAACCCGCGACCAGCCCCTGTCCGTCTTACTTAGCGATAGCAAACGGCCTTGGCCGCGGCGACGATGTGGCTGTCCTGCGGAAGCGCAAGCGCCTCCAGGTTGGCAGCATACGGCATCGGAACGTCTTCGCCGGTTACACGGGCAACCGGTGCATCGAGGTAATCAAATGCATGTTCCATCGCAACAGACGCGATTTCCGCACCAATACCCGAGAAGTGCCAGCCTTCCTCAACAGTCACCAGACGGTTGGTCTTCATGACCGAACGCACGATGGTGTTCACATCCAGCGGACGGATGGTGCGCAGGTTGATGACCTCTGCCGAGATGCCCTGCTCTGCCAGTTGCTCGGCCGCCTTAAGCGCCTTGCCCACCATGATCGAGAAGGCAACGATGGTGACATCGGTCCCTTCGCGTTCGATCTTGGCCTGACCAATCGGCAGGACGAAATCTTCGTCGTCAGGCACTTCAAAGCTCTGACCGTACATGATTTCGTTTTCAAGGAAGACAATCGGGTTCGGGTCACGAATAGCCGCCTTAAGAAGGCCTTTGGCGTCTGCGGCCGACCAGGGTGCAACAACCTTGAGACCCGGGCAATGTGCATACCAGGATGCATAGCACTGCGAGTGCTGGGCACCGACGCGCGATGCAGCACCGTTCGGGCCACGGAACACGATCGGGCAACCAAGCTGGCCACCGGACATGTACAGCGTCTTCGCAGCAGAGTTGATGATCTGGTCGATCGCCTGCATTGCGAAGTTAAAGGTCATGAATTCCAGAACCGGCTTAAGACCCATAAAGGCCGAACCGGTTGCAAGGCCGGTGAAACCATGCTCGGTGATCGGGGTATCGATCACGCGCTTGTCACCGAATTCATCCAAAAGACCCTGGGTAACCTTGTAGGCCCCCTGATACTGCGCAACTTCTTCACCCATGACGAAGACGTTTTCGTCAGAACGCATTTCTTCGGCCATTGCATCGCGCAGGGCTTCACGAACGGTCTGGGTTTTAAAGCTGGTATAGGTCTTTTCGTCCTGGGTCGCGTTCATCACGCTCATTGCGCGCGGCTCAGCGTCAGAACGTTCAATCGCACCACTGGCAGAAACCGGTGCGGCATTCGAAGATGCCGATGCCGGGGCTTTGTCAGAAGATTCTTCCTTGGAAGATTCTTCTTCTTTTGCCGGTGCGGCGTCTTTCTTGGGTTCAGAGGACGCAGAAACGTTATCAAGTGCGGACGCGTCTTCGTCTTCTTCAAGGATATAGGCAATCACTTGGTTGACCGCGACATTCTCGGTACCGGCTTCGATAACGAGCTTACCAATGGTGCCCTCATCTACGGCCTCGACTTCCATCGTGGCTTTGTCGGTTTCGATTTCTGCGATCACGTCACCGGATGCGACAGTGTCGCCTTCCTTGACGTTCCATTTGGCAAGTGTGCCTTCGGTCATGGTCGGCGACAGGGCCGGCATCAAAACTTCAATCGGCATTGTTCCCTCTCTCCCGGGAAATATCGTTCAAAAGCGGTTCGCAGAGCTTGCGATCACGCGTCGATCAGAATGTCGGTAAACAGTTCGGAAACATCCGGCTCCGGGCTGTTTTGCGCGAACTCGGCCGCTTTTGCGACTTCGGCTTTAACTTCCTTGTCGATGTCTTTCAGACCGGATTCATCAATGATGTCGCCGTCGATCAGGAGTTTTTTGACCATATCAATCGGATCGTGCTCTTTACGCATTTTGTCGAGCTCGTCCTTGGTACGGTATTTCGCCGGGTCGGACATGGAATGCCCGCGATAGCGATAGGTTTTCAGCTCAAGGATATAAGGCCCCTTGCCTGAACGGCAATGTTCCACAGCACGCTCACCAGCAGCCTTGACCGCCAGAACGTCCATGCCATCAACCTGTTCACCGGGAATGCCATAGGCCTTACCACGTTCATACAGATCCGGGCTCGACGAGTGACGCTGGGTCGAGGTGCCCATCGCATACTGGTTGTTCTCGATGCAGTAAATCACCGGAAGCTGCCAAAGGGCGGCCATGTTGAATGCTTCATAGACCTGGCCCTGGTTGACGGCACCGTCACCCAGATAGGTCATGCAAACCTTGTTTTCGCCACGGTATTTGTAGCTAAAGGCAATACCGGTTCCGAGCGGAACCTGCGCACCCACGATACCATGACCACCATAGAAATTCTTTTCCTTGGAGAACATGTGCATCGAGCCGCCTTTACCGCGGGAATACCCGCCTTCGCGGCCCGTCAGTTCGGCCATCACACCGGCGGCATCCATGCCGGTTGCAAGCATATGACCGTGATCGCGATAACTGGTGATAACACCATCTTCGTTCGATGCGGCGGCCTGCATGCCGACAACAACGGCTTCCTGCCCGATATAAAGGTGGCAGAAACCGCCAATGAGACCCATGCCATACAGCTGACCGGCTTTTTCTTCAAAGCGACGGATCAGAAGCATTTCACGGTAATATTTGAGGAGATCGTCACTGCTCGCCTGATTGTCGGCGCGCGTCGTGCCGCGTTTGCGTTTTGGTGTGGTCGCCATATTTCCTCCCGGTGGATGGCTATCGCTTAAGCATCATGTATGAGTGCTTAATTCGGTACTGGACCACCGAAATGACTACCGAAAACAGACCACAAGGGCAAGCAATCTAACTTCGATTAAACTGTTGTTTTGCAACGCACAATCACAAATAAACCTAATTTTAGTTAATCTTTGAGTTTACGCGTTTTTACAGAGTTGCAGGATTTTCAGCACCTTGGACGCCTGCTTTAAAACTCGTTCATTCCCCTGCGTCACAAATGCTATGCTTTCGCGGGGATAATACCGCATAGCAGCGCAAAACGGAAAACAACCGAAAGAATGCATTGTATATCAATGACCTCTACTTGGTTTGGCAAAATAGCGCCCTAAACCAGAAGTCAGTTTAAACAACGACTTACCCGTTTGCGATTATTGCTGAACACAATTCACAACCCAAAATTTCTGTCAAACTGTGATCTGGTCAACAGTACAGAGCCATTTTACGCAGAGAAATACGATTGTGCCGCCAGCGGATTCTTTCGTACCAGATCCCTCACCCACTTAAAGGCAGGCGTCGGGCATCAGGCATCAGGCTCAGTTGGCGTCGGCAGCCGCAGCCGCAGCCGTGATGACATCGCTGTAGCCATCATGGTGGAAGATGATCACATCGTCGGGATGGGCGGCATTCAGCATCGCACGTGCGCGCTCATCAAGCAGATCCGGATCAAGGTGGCTGGCACGCAGCGAAAGCACATGCTGTTCAAGCAACTTGCGGCGCTCGGTCGTTTCTTCAAGAACCTGGGTGATCTGGCTGACGCGGTCTTGCATCGACCAGTAATTCAAAAGCCCGCGTTCGCCTTCGACGCTATGGAAGATGAAATACGCCATCACGGTAAATGCAATTACCGGTGCGACAGCCTGTTTCAGGCGAAGAATGACCGGTGAACTGGACGACATTTACCTTATGCCCCTTGCACATCTGTGCGACGTGATGACCAAATATATCGTTCCGGCCACATAACGTAAAAACCACATACGTTATTTCGCTTGTCTGACAATGATTTACCATCGGACAAGTCGGGAAAACCGGCAAGATTACCCGTAACCATGCGCATATTCGGGTAAAAATAGAGTTAAGCAATCTGCGCAAAGCTGCGCGATTACGCTCAATTCACTAATCCTGATATTCGAATTTATCACTTGGCGCCCATACAAAACAGGCCGCCTCCGGATCGGGAAGCGGCCTGTTACGCAGTCGAAATATCAGCAGCCCTTACTTCAGGATCGAACGACCCGGGAAGTGTGCACCAGCATCAAGAAGTTCCTCGATGCGGATCAGCTGATTGTATTTTGCCATACGGTCAGAACGCGACAGCGAACCGGTTTTGATCTGACCACAGTTGGTGGCAACCGCCAGATCGGCAATGGTCGCATCTTCGGTTTCGCCCGAACGGTGCGACATCACAGCCGTGTAACCGGCACGATGTGCCATCTCGACGGCTTCCAGCGTTTCCGACAGTGTGCCGATCTGGTTGACCTTGACGAGGATCGAGTTGGCAACGCCCTTCTTGATGCCATCTGCCAGACGTTTCGGATTGGTGACAAACAGGTCATCACCGACAAGCTGGGTCTTGGCGCCGATGGCGGCCGTCAATTCGGCCCAGCCATCCCAGTCATCTTCGGCCATGCCGTCTTCGATCGAGAAGATCGGGTATTTGCCAACAAGGTCGGCCCAGTACTTGACCATCTCGCTCGGGTCAAGCGACTTGCCCTCACCGGCCAGAACGTATTTGCCGTCCTTGAAGAACTCGGTCGATGCCGCGTCAAGCGCCAGCACCACGTCTTCTTCCGGCCGATAGCCAGCAGCTTCGATCGATTTCATGACATAGCTGAGGGCAGCCTCGGTCGATGCGATGTTCGGCGCAAAGCCGCCCTCGTCACCGACATTGGTGTTCAGACCATCTGCCGACAAAGCCTTTTTCAGGTTGTGGAAGATTTCCGCACCCATGCGAATGGCATCCGAACCGGTTTCTGCCGAAACCGGCATCACCATGAATTCCTGCACATCAATCGGGTTGTCGGCATGCTCGCCACCATTGATGATATTCATCATCGGCACCGGCAGCGTGCGGGCAAAGGACCCACCAACATAACGATACAGCGGCAGACCGGCGTCTTCGGCTGCGGCCTTGGCATTGGCAAGCGACACACCAAGAATGGCATTTGCGCCCAGGCGACCTTTGTTTTCGGTGCCATCAAGCTCGATCATGGCGTTATCGATGGCAAGCTGGTCTTCGGCATCCATGCCCGCCAGCGCTTCAAAGATTTCACCGTTCACAGATGCGACCGCTTTGGTCACACCCTTGCCGAGATAGCGGTCTTCCTTGTCACGCAGTTCAACGGCTTCGTGCGCACCGGTAGATGCGCCCGACGGAACGGCAGCACGACCAAAGGCGCCATTTTCCAGGGTGACATCAACCTCGACCGTCGGGTTACCACGGCTGTCAAGGATTTCGCGGCCGCGAATATCGATAATAGCGGTCATGACAGAAACGTTCTCCTCACTGGTAGGAACCATACCTGTTTGTATTTATCAGGTATGCAGGTTACAGCAAAAAAGAATGCCGCCAATCACTGACTGGCGGCATTTGATATTCATGCGTCAAACATGTCCAGACGGACCGGATTGGCTTTTGCCACTTTGTCCAGTTCCATCAGAACCGAAAGAACTTCGGGAAGCTTGTTCAACGGGATTTGGTTCGGGCCATCGGAAATGGCCGTCGCCGGGTTATCGTGGGTTTCGATAAACAGTGCTGCGATACCAACCGATACGGCCGCACGGGCCAGAACGGGCGCAAATTGGCGCTGGCCACCTGATGAGGTGCCCTGTCCGCCCGGCTGCTGAACCGAATGGGTGGCATCGAAGACAACCGGATAGCCCTGCTGGGCCATGGTGGGAAGTCCACGGAAGTCCGTGACAAGCGTGTTATAGCCAAAGCTGGTCCCACGGTCACAGAGCATGATGTTTTCATTGCCGGTCGCAGCCAGATTGTTGGCCACATTGACCATGTCCCAAGGTGCCAGGAACTGACCCTTTTTGACATTAACCGCACGGCCCGTTTTGCCAGCTGCCTGCAACAGATCGGCCTGACGGCACAAAAATGCCGGGATCTGCAGGATATCGGCAACCTCGGCCACTGCCGCACACTGATCAGGCAAATGCACGTCGGTCACAATCGGAAGCCCGGTGACTTCCTTGACCTCGGCCAGGATATCAAGACCTTCCTTAAGGCCAACACCGCGCTTGGACGTGGTGCTGGTCCGGTTGGCCTTGTCAAACGAGCTTTTATAAACAAGCCCGATGCCAAGCCCTTCGGACAGTTCCTTAAGGGCTGTGGCCATCTCGAGCGCGTGCTGACGGCTTTCGATCGCGCACGGGCCTGCCAGAACGGCAAACGGCTTGTCGTTGGCGATTTCGATATTGCCGACTTTGACGGTTTTAATTTCGGTCATTGCACTGACTTTCTGTCGATCACTTGTGGCTGTTTGTTCTGGCACTCAGATACCAGGCTTATACCAGACGGCTGCGCTCTTTGGCGGCCTTGATATAGGAAACAAACAGCGGGTGCGGATCCAGCGGACGCGAACGCAGTTCCGGGTGGAACTGCACACCGATGAACCACGGATGATCCGGATATTCGACGATTTCCGGCAAACGGCCATCCGGCGACAGCCCTGAGAATTTAAGACCCTTCTCTTCAAGCTGGCCCATGAAGTTGACGTTCACTTCATAGCGATGACGGTGACGTTCCAGAACGGTTTCACTGTCATAAATCTCGCGCGCACGGGTGCCTTCAACAAGTTTGCACTCGTAATTGCCAAGGCGCATGGTGCCGCCAAGGTCATCATCATCCGAACGACGTTCAACCGAACCACCATCTTTCGCCCACTCGGTCATCAGACCGACAAGCGGTGTCTTGGTCGGGCCAAACTCGGACGAGGACGCATCCTTAAGCCCGGCAAGGTTACGGGCCGCTTCCAGGACCGCCATCTGCATGCCAAAGCAAATCCCGAAATACGGAACATTGTTTTCACGGGCATAGCGGGCCGCAGCAATCTTGCCTTCGGTGCCACGTTCGCCAAAGCCGCCCGGAACCATGATCGCATCAAGCTTGGACAGGATTTCGTTGACGTTGCCTTCTTTTTCCAGCGCGTCAGACGCAATCCATTCCACTTTCACACGCACCTTGTTGGCGATCCCGCCATGGGTCAGTGCTTCGGTCAGCGACTTATAAGCATCGGGAAGCTGAATGTATTTGCCGACAATCCCGATGGTGACCTCACCTTCCGGATTGCGGATGGTGTTGCAGATATCTTCCCACGGCTGCAGATCAGGTTCCTGCGCCTGCAGGCCAAAGTGATAAAGCACTTCGTTATCCAGACCATACTGGTGATAGCTGATCGGCACCTGATAGATATTGTCAACGTCATAGGCCGGAATAACCGCTGCTTCGCGGACGTTACAGAAACGCGCAATCTTGCGGCGTTCATTGATCGGAATTTCGCGATCACAACGGCACAGCAGGATATCAGGCTGAATACCAACACTCTGCAGTTCCTTGACCGAGTGCTGGGTCGGCTTGGTCTTAAGCTCCCCGGCAGACGAAATATAAGGAACAAGTGTCAGATGCATGAACAGCGCCCGGCCATCGCCAAGGTCATTGCCCATCTGACGGATGGCTTCAAGGAACGGAAGGCTTTCGATGTCACCCACCGTGCCGCCGATTTCGACCAGGACAAAATCCTCGGTCGCATCGGACATGACGAATTCCTTAATCGCGTCGGTGATGTGCGGAATGACCTGCACAGTCCCGCCAAGGTAATCGCCGCGACGTTCACGCGCGATCACGTTGGAATAGATACGACCGGTGGTGACGTTGTCGGACCGGCGCGATGATACGCCGGTGAAACGTTCATAGTGGCCAAGATCAAGGTCGGTCTCCGCACCGTCTTCGGTCACATAGCATTCGCCATGCTGGTACGGGCTCATGGTGCCCGGATCGACGTTGATATACGGATCGAGTTTACGCAGACGAACTGTAAAGCCGCGTGCCTGCAGGGACGCCCCCAAAGCAGCGGAAGCCAGACCTTTGCCCAGCGAGGAAACCACGCCACCGGTAATAAAGATAAAACGAGTCATTATCTTGGCCTCATCTCAAAGCACAAAGCCTCGGTTCGATGCCATTCAGTGCATCACGAACCGGGGAATACAACAATCAAAAATTGAGGCGGCAAGTTTGCCGCCTCAGGTCGTCGGTTAATTTGTTTATCGGGTCGGAGCTGCGGGACCGGTGTCCTCGGCAGGCTCGGTGACCGCAGGGGCCGGTTCCGGCGCCTGATCCAGGATCGAGGCCGGTTGGCTATGGGTATTCGACTGAAGGGCAAGGATGATGCTGGTGATCATGAATGCGCCTGCAAGGATCGCGGTTGTACGGGTCAGCAGGTTCGCAGCACCGCGTGAACTCATCACGCCGAAGCCGCCGCCACCGCCGCCGCCGCCACTGTTACCGCCGATACCAAGCCCACCGCCCTCGCTGCGCTGCACGAGAATCACGGCAATCAGGCCGAGCGCAAGAAGAAGGTGGATTACCAGAATAACTGTTTGCATGGTGTCGAAACTCTTGTCCTAATCTACCGATCCAAACGCAATTTGGCCCGGATCGGGCATAAATTTGATGCGTATTTAACGCGTTTTATGGCTGTTGGCTAGAGCATATTGAATTAAATCTGCTTGGGTATGATTTAAGCGCAACTTTCAATAATTTGCCAGAAATCTTCAACCTTAAGGCTCGCCCCGCCGACAAGCGCCCCATCGACATCTTCAACGCCCAGCAATTCTTTGGCATTGGACGGCTTGACCGAGCCACCATAAAGAATACGGAATTCATTTCCGTCTTCGAACCGTTTCACAAGTTCCGCACGGATCGCTCGATGCACGTCGGCAACTTCTTCAACACTTGCCGTGCGCCCGGTCCCGATCGCCCAGACCGGCTCATAGGCGACAACCGTATTCTTGGCCGTCGCCCCGTCCGGAAGCGATACTGCCACCTGCCCGTTCACCACCGGCAGTGTCGCACCAAGATCGCGTTCTTCCTCGGTCTCGCCAACACAGACAACCGCGATCAGGCCGGCGTCATGGGCGGCAATCGCCTTTTTGCGAATATCGGTCGAACTTTCACCATGATCGGCGCGGCGTTCGGAATGTCCAACCAGAACATATTGCGCCCCGATATCGGTCAGCATCGGCGCAGCCAGATCACCAGTATGCGCACCAGAAATCGCGACGTGGCAATCCTGCCCGCCAACCGCCACCACACTGCCATGTGTCACCCCGACAACATCCGAAAGAAGCGTTGCGGGTGGGCATACAAGAATATCGCAGCCAAGATCCCCTTTTTCAGATGCCTTTGCTGCCAGGCTTGATGCCAGCGCAAGACCGTCTGCACGCAAACAGTTCATTTTCCAGTTTCCGGCAATCAGGGGACGGCGTTGGGTCATGGGACGATACCTCGTGCTGATCAGGTTCACATATTATCAATGTATCAAATTCATCGCGGCCATTTCGAAGCCGTTACCATTTGTTACAAGATCTGGTTCGACGCGGGTTTTAGCATGCCAGCACATCGGGGCCAAGTACCCGAAAACACCTGATCGCGCATTTAGAGTGTGATTGCTGTCATCTTCTATACAATCGCCTGTTGCCGCTGATAACACTCGCCATTAAGATGCGCGGCAAATTTGCTCGGACCTTTTCGTCTATCGCGTCGGCCGGGCGACCATAATGAAACGACGTCAAAGCCTGATTTTGGCGTCAAACCACGGATTGTTAGGCTTATCATATGCTTGCTGGCATTCGCACATTTTCGAAATCAATCTTCGCCAAGATCATCTTTGGCGTGATTGCACTGAGCTTCGTGATCTGGGGCCTGAACGCATCGATGCTCAATCTGGGCACCTCGCGTGAAGTTGCCGAAATCGGCAGCCAGAAAATCACCCCGGTCGAACTGGATCGCGCCTTCCAGCGTAGCGTGCAGAATATGCAAAACATGTTCGGACCGAACTTCAACCAGCAGCAGGCCATTCAGATGGGCCTTCTGAACAATACGGTGCAGTCGCTCGTATCCCAGAAGATCCTGCGTGAAGATGCCAAAAACATCGGTATCGGCATCAGCGACGAAGCCGTCCGCGATCAGATCTTCTCGTCTGACAGCTTCAAGGATCCGACCACCGGCCAGTTCAGCCGTGATCGCTTCCTGCAGGCCCTGTATCAGGCTGGCTATACCGAAAACGAATTCATCAACGGTGTCCGTGGCGACATGATGAGCCAGCAGGTTGTCAGCAGCCTGACCAACCCGGCAACGGTGCCAGACATCATGGCGCGTCAGATCGTCGCTTACCGCAATGAACAGCGCAGCGGTTCGTTCTTTACACTGAACAAGGATGAATTCGCTGACATTCCGGTTGCTGATGACGCAACCCTGCGTGCCTATCACGAAGAAAACGCGGCCCAGTTCACCGCGCCGGAAAGCCGCAATGTCACCCTTGCAACGCTGAGTGCCGCTGACCTGATTTCGACCGTCACCGTAACCGAAGATGAAATCGCGGATGCCTACGCACAGCGTCAGGCAGAATTCCAGACCCCGGAAAAACGCACGGTCGAACAAATCCTGTTTTCGCCGAACGAAGAACAGACCGCCCGTGAAGCCTATAAGCGCCTGCAGGAAGGTGCAGACTTCATGACGGTCGCCAAGGAAGACGCGAACATGGACGAAGCCATGGTCAAACTTGGCCAGTTCACCGCAAATGACATCCTGCCGGATCTCAGCGATGCGACCTTCTCGCTTGACGAAGGCGGCATCTCCGAGCCGGTTGAAACCGCTCTTGGCTGGCACATCATTCGCGTATCCTCGATCACCCCGGGCAGCACGCAAAGCCTCGATGAAGTCCGCGACATCATTGTTGACGGCCTCAAACAGTTCAAAGCCGAAGACGCCATCTATGATCTGGCGGCCACCTTTGATGAAGAACTCGGTGCCGGCACCCCGATCGAAGATGCCGCACGCGATGTTGGCGCAAAGACCTACAAGCTTGATGGTGTTGTCCGCGGCGAAGGCCTTGCTGGTCAGGATGTCGATGGTGCCGATGAAATCAACGCCAAGATTTTCGAGCTCGAAAATGGCGAGGAAAGCTTCCTCGAAGAAACCGCTTCGGGCACGCGCTATGTCGTTCGTGTTGAAAACGTAACTCCGTCGGCGCTTCGTCCGTTTGACGAAGTCCGCGACGAAGTTGTCGCCGCCTGGACCGCCGAAGAACGCCAACGCCTGATGATGGAAAAGGCCGAAGAACTGGCTGGCAACATCAATACGTCCGGTGCTGATCTCGCAACCCTCGCCTCCGAAGACGGGGCAGACGTTCGTGAAACCGGCCTGACCCGTCGTACCGGCCGTGGTCTTGCAGATGACGTCAACCCGGCGATTGCCGCTGCCCTCTTCACCCTTGAAGACGGCAAGGCCAAAGCCATCCAGACCGGCGAAGACGTCATGATCGTCAAGCTTGATGAAATTCAGGCCGCCGACATCAACACCGCCGATGCCGCACCGGTAAATGACGAGCTCAAGGAAGCGCTCAACGAAGACATCCTTGCGCAGTATCTCAACTACCTGAACGAGGAAATCTCGGTCAGCGTCAATAACAGCGTGATCAACGAGCTTTATCAGCCGACCGCTGCAAACTGATACGCATCCAGGGGCGACCGGAAAATCCGGTCGCCCTTTTTCTATCTCAAAGACGCCGTCGCCAAACGGACCAAGCCCAACCAGCGGACAAATCATGGAAATCAAACCGGATTTCACCAGTTTCAAGCAAAACTACGACAACGGCATTTCGCAGGTTCTCTGGACCGCGCTGACCGCTGATCTTGATACGCCGGTCTCGGCATTCCTCAAGATCGCCGAAGGCATGCCAAACACCTATTTGCTTGAATCTGTTGAAGGCGGATCGGTCCGCGGGCGCTATTCCTTCCTCGGTCTCAAGCCCGATCTGATCTGGCGCTGTTTTGGCAACAAGGCCGAACTCAACCGACGCGCCATGGCTGATGCCGACGCCTTCGTGGCCGAGGATGACGCCCCGCTCGAAAGCCTCAAGAAACTGATCGCCGAAAGCCATATCGAACTGCCCGACAACCTGCCGCCCATGAGTGCCGGTCTGGTCGGCTATATGGGTTACGACACCGTCCGCCTGATGGAAAAGCTTCCTGACAGCAACAAGGACGAACTTGATGTCCCGGATGGCATTTTCATCCGCCCGACCGTGACGGCAAGTTTTGACACCATCGAAGACACGGTTACCGTGGTGACGCCCGTGCGCCCGGAAAGCGGCATTTCGGCGGATGCGGCCTATGATCTGGCCTGCGCGCGTCTTAATGACGTGGTCCAACAGTTCCAGCGCAATCTGTTTATCGACCGCCGGTCCAAATCCGTGCCCGATACCCTGCCGGAGCCTGCGGTCAGCGTGACCGAGGCCGGGTTCCACGACATGGTCGAAAAGGCCAAGGATTATATTCGCGCTGGCGATATCTTTCAGGTGGTGCTGTCACAGCGCTACACGCTGCCCTATCAGCTCCCGCCCTTTGCCTTTTACCGGGCTTTGCGCCGCATCAACCCGTCACCCTTCATGTTCTATCTTGATATCGGCGGGTTTCAGGTCGTCGGTGCCAGCCCGGAAATCCTGGTGCGGCTCCGCGACGGCGAAGTCACCATTCGCCCGATTGCCGGTACCCGTCGGCGCGGCAAAACGCCCGATGACGACAAACTCATGGCCCAGGACCTGCTCGACGATCCCAAGGAACGCTCCGAACATCTGATGTTGCTCGATCTTGGCCGCAATGATGTCGGGCGCGTTTCCAAACCGGGCACCGTCCGCGTCACCGACCGCGAACAGATCGAATACTATTCCCACGTCATGCACATCGTCTCTAACGTGGTCGGGCAGATTGACGAAACCAAATATGACGCCATGGATGCGCTCAAGGCTGGTTTCCCGGCCGGAACCGTTTCGGGCGCGCCCAAGGTCCGCGCCATGGAAATCATTGATGAACTGGAATCGGTGCGCCGTGGCATCTATGCCGGGTGCATCGGCTATATCTCGGCCGACGGCTCGATGGATACCTGCATTGCGCTTCGCACCGCCGTCATCAAGGACGAAAAAATCCATATTCAGGCCGGTGCCGGTGTCGTCGTCGACAGCAAACCGGAACTCGAACACAAGGAATGCCAGAACAAGGCTGGTGCGCTGATGGCCGCTGCCCGCGAAGCCCATCGCTTCGCCTGATCTTCGATCGCGCAAACAAAAAGGGCTGCAGAATCACTGCAGCCCTTTTTCATATCCGCTAGGTCAACCTAGCCGGTAACACTTCGCATCGACCGGCGCAACACATCGGTAATCGGCACCAGCACAAAGCCCTTGGCCTGAATTTCGGGGATCCATGTTTTAAGCGCCCCGATTGTCAGATCGCGCGGATGGCCAATCGCAATCGCAAAGCCCTGTTTGCGGGCGACATTTTCGGTGCGGGCCAACATATCGGCGATCTTGGCCGCATCATCGGCATCATCAATAAAGATATCACGTGTGATTGCCGGGACGCCAAAGCTGCTGGCCGTTGAATAGCCGACCGAGTCTGCGCTGGTCCGGCTATCAAGGAACATTAGGCCGCGTGATTTCATCACTTCCATGACGATTTTCATGCGTTCCGGATCGGCGGTAAACTTGCTGCCCATGTGATTATTCACACCGACATAGCCATCAAAACGATCCAGCATCCAGGTCATTTCATTAAGGATCGTCTGGCGGTCATAGCTTGCCAGCAAGGCATGCGGCCCCGGATCAACCGATGCGGATGACGGCTCCATCGGCATATGCAACATCACTTCATGACCGGCCTTGCGCGCGGCATTGACCTGTGCCTGCAAATCACGGGCATAGGGCAGATAGGAAATCGTGATCGGCCCCGGCAGATCGACCGTCTTGGCGGTGCGCGGCTGATCAAGGCCGGCATCATCAATCACAATCGCAATCACCGGCTTGTCGCCAGTATCCTGTGTCAGCGCGGCATATTTCTGCCACGGCTGATTTGTCGGGCCAACGGTTGCGACCGGAACATCATTGCCGCTATCGCCAGGAAGGATATCCCCGGCCTGGGCCGGTTTGCGCGCGGCCGGTGCTGGCACAAAGTCCGTCAGACCCTGCCCGCCTTGCCCGGTGGATCGCGTCGTTTCGTTATTTTCGCCGACAAGATATCCCGTGCGTCCGCGTTCGGAAACATTGGCATTTTCCGAAAGCCTGTAATCCTTGCGAAGCTTCGGGGTCGGCTCCGGCTCTGCCAGGGCATAATTCGGTGCACCTTGATCCGCTGCGCGGCCAAATTCATCCGACGCGCGATCAAGTTCAAGCATGCTGCCAACGGCAATAATAGCCGAAAGCGTGCCCGCAACAAAGGCCCCGCCCAGCATCAGGCGGCCAATGCCGCCCGATTTCCTTTTCGGGGCGGTCTTTTTACGAGTGGATTTCTTGGGTGCCGCCTTCTTACGTTTGGCGGTCGTTGCCCGGCGTGCCACGCTGTGGTCTCCAGTATTCGTTGGCTGGGATGCTCGTAGCGACCAAACACACGGTTTGGCCCCTTCCCATATGGTGATTATATACCGATCAAGTCGGTTTGTGTTTTCACGTTTTTAAAACAGTTCTGGTTAGCGCACGGTTAAAGGATCATTTACGCGATGATCAAAGACACCCCGGTCGCAAAAAACCCTTGCTCTGCTTCTGCTTGACGTAGCGACACGGGCGTTTATTCTCTGCCGACCTTAATGTAGACAGGCCCATCCGACGATGTATCTCCTCATCGACAATTACGACAGTTTCACATTCAATCTGTGGCACTATCTGCGCGAACTCGGCCCAGAGGTCGAAGTGCGCCGCAATGACGAGGTTACCGTCAATGAGGCTATGGCATTCAATCCCGAGGGCATTGTCATTTCCCCCGGCCCGTGTGACCCGGAACGGGCGGGCATTTGCCTTGATTTGATCAAGGCTGCGGCAGGCAAGGTCAAATTGCTCGGTGTGTGTCTGGGGCATCAATCCATCGGTCAGGCCTTTGGCGGCAAGGTGGTCCGTGCGCCCGAATGCATGCATGGCAAAACCGATGCAATGAAACATGCTGGTACCAGCGTTTTTAAAGGCCTGCCCAGCCCGTTTGAGGCCACCCGCTATCACTCGCTGGTGATTGAACGCGAAACTTTGCCCGACAGCCTTGAAATCACCGCCGAAAGCGGAGATGGTCTGATTATGGGTGTGCGTCACAAGACCCATCAAATTCATGGTGTCCAGTTCCACCCGGAAAGTATCGCTTCGGAACATGGCCACGCCCTGCTTAAGAATTTTATCGACTATACCGGTGCATAATTCGCACCGGACCGCAAACCAAGGAAGACCCGATGTCGACTGATCATGATCTGAAGCCAATTCTGGCCAAAGTCGCAGATGGCGAAAAACTGACCGAAAGCATGGCCGAGGCGGCCTTTAACGTGCTGATGTCCGGTCAGGCAACGCCATCGCAAATGGGGGCTTTCCTGATGGGGTTGCGCCTGCGCGGTGAAACCGTTGATGAAATCACCGGTGCGGCCCGTGTCATGCGCGAAAAGGCCACCGGCATCATCGCCCCGGAAAATGCGGTCGATACCTGCGGCACCGGTGGTGATGGCAGTGGCACCTATAACATCTCGACCGGGGCGGCGATCGTGGCTGCCGCCGCCGGTGCCACCGTTGCCAAGCACGGCAACCGTGCGGCATCGTCCAAATCCGGGTCTGCGGATGTTTTGATGGCGCTTGGTGTCAATCTTGATGCCGATATGAAGCTTCTGGAAAAGGCGCTGCGCGACATCAATCTTTGCTTCATGATGGCAACCCGCCACCATTCGGCGATGCGCCATGTCATGCCGACCCGTGTTGAAATGGGCACGCGCACCATCTTTAACCTGCTGGGACCGCTGGCCAACCCGGCCAAGACCAAACGTCAGGTTCTTGGCGTCTTTGCCAAACAGTGGGTAGAACCGATTGCCAATGTATTGAACCGTCTGGGATCGGTCCATGCCTGGGTTGTTCATGGCCACAGCGGCCTTGATGAAATCTCGACCACCGGCCCGACCTATGTTGCCGAGGTCAAGAACGGCAAGGTCACCACATTTGAAATCAGCCCAAGTGATTTCGGCCTTGAAACCGTAACGCTTGACGACCTCAAGGGCGGTGATGCCGATGTCAATGCCAAGGCCATTCTTGATCTGCTGGCTGCCCAAAAAGGGGCCTATCGCGACATCGTTTTGATGAATGCCGGTGCGGCCCTTGTCGTCACCGGGATTGCCAGTGATCTGGCCGATGGCATCAAAAAGGCATCCGAGGCGATTGATAGCGGCAAGGCCGCCGAAACCCTGCAAGGCCTTGTGACAATCACCAACGAAGGAACCCCGGCGTGAGCGACGTACTAGCCAAAATCTGCAATGACAAGCGCGATCACGTTGCGGCCTGCAAGGCGCGCAAGACGCTCGCCACCCTCGAGGCCGAGGCAAAGGAACAATCCGCCCCGCGTGGCTTTATCAAGGCGCTTGAAACCAGCGTTGCCTATGGGCGTTATGGCCTGATTGCCGAAATCAAAAAGGCATCGCCTTCCAAGGGGCTGATCCGCCCGGACTTCAATCCGCCCGAACTCGCCAAGGCCTATAAGGCGGGCGGCGCAAGCTGCCTGTCGGTTTTGACCGACATCCCCTATTTCCAGGGCGATGACAGCTATCTGGTCGCAGCCCGTGCGGCGGTTGATCTTCCGGCCCTTCGCAAGGACTTCATGGTTGATCCCTATCAGATCACCGAGGCGCGTGCATTGGGGGCCGATTGCATCCTTCTGATCATGGCGGCCCTTGAAGATAGCTTGGCTTCTGAGCTTGAAGATGCTGCGCACAGCCTTGGCATGGATGTTTTGATTGAGGTGCACAACGCCCCGGAACTCGAACGCGCGCTTAAGCTGAAATCACGCCTTTTGGGGATCAACAACCGCAACCTCAAAACCATGGAAACCAGCCTCACCACGACCGAGGAACTGGCAGGCATGGTCGGCGATGATCGGTTGCTGGTGGCCGAAAGCGGCCTGTTTACCCCGGACGATTTGGCACGCATGGCAAAGGTCGGCGCTGAGTGCTTCCTGATTGGCGAAAGCCTGATGCGCCAGGACGACGTCGCAACCGCCACCCGCAACCTGCTGGGCCTTGCGGCCTGATCAATACTGGACAGAACCAATGGCAGACAAGCTTTCCCATATTGATGCCGGTGGCAACGCGGTGATGGTCGATATTTCGGCCAAGGCAGAAACTGCGCGCACCGCCATTGCCAAGGCCCGGGTTCTGATGTCTTCCGAAACCGCCAATCTGATTGCCGCGCGCGGCCATAAAAAGGGCGACGTTCTTGGCATCGCCCAGCTTGCCGGGATCATGGGGGCAAAAAAGACCCCCGATTTGATCCCGCTTTGTCATCCCCTGCCCTTAACCTCGGTGACGGTGGATCTGGAACTTGCGACCGACGCGGATGCCGTCGATATCACCGCCACCTGCAAGACGACTGGCAAGACCGGTGTCGAGATGGAAGCCCTCACCGCTGCCTCGGTTGCGGCGCTGACGGTTTTTGATATGTGCAAGGCAGTGGATAAAAGTATGAGGATTACCGATCTGCGGGTCACCCGGAAAGAAGGTGGCAAATCGGGGACCTTCGTCGCGGACTAGATTCCGTTCTGTCCAGCACGGCCACTATTCACATTTTTTGAACAGTTGCGCTGATTATTCGATTTTATCGTTTAATCGCACAGAGCCGCTTGACCCGCGAAAAGAACTAAAGTAGAACATTTATGTATCCTTTTTGTTCTTTTTACAGGTTCGGGAAATATCATGCTGACGCGCAAGCAATATGAGTTGCTGGTCTATATAGACAATTACCTTCGCGATCACGGGATTTCGCCCTCGTTCGATGAAATGAAAGAGGCCCTGAACCTTAAATCCAAGTCCGGCATTCATCGCCTGATCACAGGCCTTGAGGAACGCGGCTTTATCCGCCGCCTTGCCCATCGTGCGCGCGCGCTTGAAGTCGTACGATTGCCCGAAAACAGCGATGATGACGCCCCGGAAACGCCAAGCAATGTGACCTCGCTTGCCAGTGTGCGAAAGGCCGCCCACCGGCCGACCACGGTGCCAACCGCCTTCTCCGAGGCCGGGGAATCCGTTGGTCTGCCACTCTATGGCCGGATTGCTGCCGGTACACCGATCGAGGCCCTTCGCGATCAAACGACCATGGTACAGGTTCCCGCCGCCCTGCTTGGCGCCGGCGATCACTATGCGCTTGAAGTATCGGGGGATTCGATGATTGATGCCGGTATTCTTGATGGAGATACCGTCCTGATCCAGCGCTGCGAACAGGCCCATGACGGCACGATTGTGGTGGCCCTTGTCGATGACGCCGAAGCCACGCTTAAGCGCCTGAAGCGTGGCCGTGGTGAAGTTCTGCTGGAACCGGCCAACGCACGCTATGAAACCCGCGCCCTGTCGCCGGACCGTGTGCGCATTCAGGGCCGTCTGGTCGGGCTGCTGCGTCAGTACTGATTGCTTGCGCGAAGTTATCAACCACAAACGCCCGGCGCGCACGCCCGGGCGTTTTTTTTGAGTGAGATCAGGCTCTTATCGCCCTGCTCTGCCGCCGATGATGATCCATGGCCAATTGCCGGCTTCAGCGCGGACGGTGTTGATGACAGGCTTTTCATCTGGCTTCGATGGCAGCTTGATCGCAACGCCACCCTGCCACCACAGAACGTCATCATCAATGACCATGCGCGCGCCAGAGGCCTGACAGGTGGTGGGCAAATCTGTTTGCAGGCTGACAATGATATCTGCATTACGGCAGGCATAAAACGGATTGGCAATCCGACTTGCGACAATAATCCGTGACTGAACGATGTTAGCGCTAACATCAAGGGAGCATGGGTCGTTCTGGCAGGCCTGTACGCGGCTTTGTTCGTGTTCGGGGCGAATGCCAAAGCGGCTCATCCAGATGCCTTTTTGAAAATCATTCAGCCGCGATGAGGTATGCAGGATACCGGCATCGCGATCATAGACAGCCCAGCTTTCGCGGTCGCCCGATATCAGGATTTCGGGTTCTTTGTGAAGCACCTGAAAGATGATGGCGGCAATAATCACCGGGAGAACCGGCACGATCATCGCCTTGTCACGCCAGATGACGATCCAGGCCAGGGCAAACAGCCCCAAGGCAACCGTCAGCATATCAAGTCCCGAGACATACCAAAGCCCCCAATCCTGTGCGGCAACCAGTTCGGCTGTTTCCAATAACACCGTCAAACCCGGCTTCATCGCGGACAGTGAGAGCCCCGATAACCCAATCGGCACAAGCGCCAGCGTTACGACAATCCATGGCATGACCCAGAATGCCATGACCGGAATGGCGACCAGATTGGCGAGTACGCCCAGCATCGAAATACGGCCAAAATGATAACCGATGATGGGAGCGGTCACGGCCGTCACAATCAGACTGGTCAGCAGCAAACCGGCAAGATAAAGACCGACACGCTCATACCATGACAGCATCCCCTGCCGATCCAGCCAGCGTCGCCCCGGACCGTCATAAAACGCAACAAGTGCGCCAACGGCGGCAAACGAGAGTTGGAAGCTAGCCCCAAGTGCCGCGTCAGGCCGAATGACAAGCACAATGATCGCGGCCACACCCACAAGGCGCAACGATATGGCACGGCGATCCAGCAGGAGTGCCAGCCAAACCACAAGCAACATGACAAAGGCGCGCTGGGTCGGGATGGTTGCCCCGGATAATCCGAGATAGGCAAGCCCCGCCAGCATGGCCGCCATCGCCGCCCATTTCTTGATCGGATAGCGCAAGGCTATTTGAGGAATGGCGGCCAACCCGAACCGGATCAGGAAAAATACCGTCCCGCAAAGCAACCCCATATGCAGACCGGAAATCGCCAGCAGGTGCGCAAGGCCGGATTTGCGAAGGTTATCGGCAATATCCGGGGCAACCTCGCCGCGCTCGCCAATGATCAGCGCCTTGGCAATGCCGGTTTCGGGACCAGTCATCTCATCACTGATGACAGCTGAGATATATTGACGCGCCTTTTCAATACTCCCCAACAATGTGTTGTTATTTATATCTTTTTGAGTTTCCAGAACTTCGAATTGTCGCCCAAAGACAAAGCCGGATGCGGCAATATTGCTGAAATACAGGTTGCGTGAAAAATCCGGGTCGCCGGGAACGGCAGGTGCGCGCAATGGAAAAAGGCGTGCGTTCGCGCGGATCTGATCACCAATCGAAAGCGCACTATCACCCAAGAAACTTAGCCTTACATTCCAGTCCAGTTGGTCTTGGGCAATGCCGACAATCTCGGACGGTTGCACGGTGGCGCGGATGCGTCCGTTCCGTGGTTCCAGGGCAATGATGGTGCCTGTGACCTCGGTCATATAAAGCGTTTTTGTCGGGATATTATTCGGGCCTAGTTCAATATGAATGGCACTTGTCAAAGCCCCGAACGCCAAACTGGCAAACAGCTGAAACGCGAAGGCCAGAGTGGCAACCCGCCGCGACATCCAGAAACCGCAGCACAACAGAATCACCGCCAGACCAATTTGACCAAGCCCGATACGCGCAGGGAGCAAGAAATACGCAGCACAGCCCAACCCAAAGAAGATAACCGAGGACAGAAACCATTTATTTCTTTGGCTTGTTACAACAAAATCAATTTGTGAGAAAATACTCACAAACAATTGTTTTAATTTAATTTTACCTGCCGCCGTACGACGAATGTCCAATAGCCCGCCTGCCGCATTGTTTCTATCTAACATCCGCTGTGGTGCAACAGCGTGTCATTTGTGCTATAGCCTGCACGCCAAAAGTCCTCAGGACAAGCGACAACATCCAAATAACGGATAGATTGAATGACGGTTGTTACCCGTTTTGCCCCGTCTCCGACCGGGTTTCTGCATATCGGCGGCGCACGCACCGCACTTTATAACTGGCTGTATGCCAAACATACCGGTGGCAAGTTCTTGCTCCGGATCGAGGATACCGACCGTGAACGTTCAACGCCCGAGGCGGTAGACGCCATTTTTGACGGCTTGAACTGGCTTGGCCTGACCGCAGACGAAGAGCCGACTTTCCAGTTTGCCCGTCGCGACCGCCATGCAGAAGTCGCCCAACAGCTTCTTGATGCCGGGAAAGCGTATTATTGCTATTGCTCCCCCGAGGAGTTGACCGCCATGCGCGAGAAAGCCCGCGCAGAAGGCCGTCCGATGAAATATGACGGCACCTGGCGCGATCGCGATCCATCCGAGGCGCCTGAGGGCGTCAAACCGGTAGTCCGCGTCAAGGCCCCGCAAGAAGGCGACGCGGTGATCCATGATCAGGTGCAGGGCGAAGTTCGCGTCGGCAACGAGCAGCTTGACGATTATGTCATCCTGCGCGGCGATGGCACGCCGACCTACATGCTGTCAGTAGTGGTTGATGACCATGACATGGGTGTTACCAACGTGATCCGTGGTGACGATCACCTGACCAACGCATTCCGCCAGAAAGTCATCTATGATGCCATGGGTTGGGATGTCCCGACCTTTGCGCATATCCCGCTGATCCATGGTCCGGATGGCGCCAAGCTGTCGAAACGCCATGGTGCGCTGGGTGTTGATGCCTATCGCGATGAAATGGGCTTCCTGCCCGAGGCATTGAACAACTATCTTCTGCGTCTTGGCTGGGGCCATGGCGATGATGAAGTTATTTCGACCGAGCAGGCGATTGAATGGTTTGACATCACAGATGTCGGCAAAGGGGCTGCACGCTTTGATTTTGCAAAGCTGACCAACCTTAATGGCATCTACCTGCGTCAGGCCGATGACAAACGCCTTGTAGACGAGGTTTCCCCGCTGATTGCCAAGAAAATTGGCGTTGAGGCGCTTGATGTATCGCAAAAAGAAATCTTGATCAACGGCATGGCAGGCCTTAAAGAAAGGGCCAAGACTCTTATCGAGCTCGCCGACTCTTCTGCCTTCTACGTTACCGATGGCGTCACGTCCGTTAACGAGAAAGCCCAGTCCCTGATTGATGGTGCACCTGAAGGTCTGTTCAAGGAACTTGCCAACAGTCTTGAAGCGCTTGATAGCTGGACCGAAGAGGACGTTGACGCAAGTGTTCGTGCCATTGCCGATAAGTTTGAGTTAAAGCTTGGCAAAGTCGCGCAGCCCTTGCGGGCGGTGCTCACAGGCTCCAACTCTTCACCAGGCATTTTCGAAGTAATGATTGTGCTTGGCAAAACCCAAACGCTGAAACGCATTCGCCATTTTGATGCTTAACAACAGCGAATAAAGAAAAGCTAATAACCCGTTTGCGCTTTGTGCGCCGCAGCATTATGCTGCACACAACTTGAAACCGTGTTCGTTCAAACAGGGAAGGAAAAACAGTCATGGCATCCAATACCAAGACTTCCCACACCGTGACCCTGACCGACAATGCCACTGGCAAGTCGTTCGAGATGCCGGTGATGGAGGGTAGTGTCGGCCCGTCTGTTATCGACATTCGCAAACTTTATTCTGAAACCGGTTATTTTACCTATGACCCGGGTTTCACTTCGACCGGCTCCTGCCAGTCCGAGCTGACCTATATTGATGGCGACGTTGGTATCCTTCGTCACCGCGGTTATGCAATTGATGAACTTGCAGAAAATGCCGACTTCCTCGAAGTCTGCCATCTGCTGCTTTATGGTGAGCTGCCCAATGCCACCGATAAAGCCAAGTTCGAAAATGATATCACCATGCACACCATGGTCCACGAACAGATGCGCAATTTCTATAACGGCTTCCGCCGTGATGCGCATCCGATGGCGATCATGTGCGGCGTTGTTGGCGCATTGTCTGCGTTTTATCATGACAGCACCGACATCAACGATCCGAAGCAGCGTATGATTTCGGCCTATCGCCTGATTGCGAAAATGCCGACCATTGCGGCGATGGCATATAAATATTCCATCGGTCAGCCGTTCCGTTATCCGAACAACAAGCTCGGCTATGCGGAAAACTTCCTGCAGATGATGTTTGGCAACCCGTGTGAAGACTATGAAGTCAATCCGGTTCTGGCCAAGGCAATGGATCGTATCCTGATCCTGCATGCCGACCACGAACAGAATGCGTCGACCTCGACCGTGCGTCTGGCAGGTTCATCCGGTGCCAACCCGTTTGCCTGTATTGCGGCTGGTATCGCATCCCTCTGGGGTCCGGCACATGGTGGCGCAAACGAAGCCGTTCTGGTCATGCTCAACGAAATCGGCGATGTGAAAAACATCCCGGAATATGTTGCAAAAGCAAAAGACAAGAACGATCCGTTCCGTCTGATGGGCTTTGGTCACCGCGTTTACAAAAACTACGATCCGCGCGCCAAGGTCATGCAGGAAACCTGCCACGAAGTTCTCAAAGAACTCAATATCAGCGACCCGCTGCTTGACGTTGCCCAGGAACTGGAACGCATCGCACGTGAAGACGAGTACTTCATCGAGAAGAAACTTTATCCGAACGTCGACTTCTATTCGGGCATCATCTTCAAGGCGATGGGTATCCCGGTCAGCATGTTCACCGTGCTGTTCGCTGTTGCACGTACCGTTGGCTGGATTTCCCAGTGGAAAGAGATGATCGAAGATCCGTCTCAGAAAATCGGTCGTCCGCGTCAGCTGTTTACCGGTATTGCAGAACGTCCGTTCGTTCCGGTCGACAAGCGCTAAGCCGCAAAACGATCATACGACAAGAAAAAGGCCCGGAAATTTCCGGGCCTTTTTTTGATTATCTATCCCCTTCAGAGCTTCATCCACAGAACACGACCTCTTCTCTGTGAGCATTCAGTTTGAGATGTTTCTAAGTACTGAGACTATAAAAAGGGAACAAACGGCACCCGTTCTCTCTTGTCCAGCTTGGGTTCCAGAACCCTGATTGTATCTAGAAAATGCTGGGTTTCCTGATGTGCCTGCCAACCAGCTTCATCACGGTAAAGCTCAAAAAGGAAAAAGGTCTTGATATCTTTCGGCGACCTGTATGGCAGAAACAGTTTGACGTCCGGCTCGGCCATCGTTGGTGCGACAAGTCCTTCCAGAAGTTTCGCGACCTCCTCTTCTTCTCCGTCTTTTGCCACAAGCCATATTGCTATGACGAAACCGTCATTGTAATCCCGAAAATCGAATTGCACTTGCTTGTTTATCCTTTGCACGAGATATCTCTCCCTTGCTTGCGTTAATCTTCAATGATCTGACAGCAAAGCACTGTTGCAGACAGCAAGCGACACAACAGCCCCCATCCCAGAACACAACCTGTTGATACTGGCCCTGACAATCATTGCCCTCGACTTGGTCATGGAACGTCTGTTTCATACAGTTGCCTTCATCAAGGCAATCACACTGCCGTAAACAAGCTTGAGACCAAGTCCAATGAACAAAATCCCGAAGATTACAGAAATGATCGGCTTCAGCCGGAGGTAACCACTTCGTGCCGGGCCGGACGAAAACATCAGGGCCAGCAATACATGCCAAACAACCGCAATGGTGAAACAGCCAAGCACCAGCATGGCAATGATGCTCCAAGGTGTTTGCGGCGAAATGGCAAGCGGAGCCACAGCTAACCAGAACATGGCGGTTTTCGGATTAGTTAGCTGGATCAACATCCCCTTTTGCAGACTGGCAAATGGCTTGGACGATACGGCTTCCCCTTCCTGAGCAATGGTCATGGTTTTACTCGTCCTGGCATCCCTCAAAGACTTGAAACCCAACCAAGACAGATAGACCCCACCCAATATACCAAGGACAAAAGCTGCATTATCATAGGCCATCAGGATAGCCGTCACCCCGGTGCTGGCAAAAAACGCCCAGACAGCAGTTCCGAAGCTGATACCCAGGCCGACAAAAACACCATTAGACCGGTGCTTCACCGCGCTGGAGACAATCCCGAGGAAATTTGGACCGGGACTCATGAATGCAACGGATATGGCGGCGAAAACTGCCAGCAGCCCCGGAAGATACGTTTGAATATTTTCCATGATTATCCTTGATGGCGGTATCAACAACGGTGCGTTTGATGCTGCACTTTCGTTGACGTCTATTGATGGACGGGAATTTGTCGCCCCCCGCAAAATATGAATTATGATTTAGAAGGATGTCCCAAGCAGAAAAAGCGATATATTGTGATATCCCTATAAGCTTGGGTTATGATATGAACCATTATTCACTGAACGGGCTAAGGATGTTCAACGCTGCCGCGCGTCACTTGAGCTTTTCCGCAAGTGCTGCCGAGCTGAATGTCTCTCAGGCGGCTGTCAGTCAGCAGATCCGCAGACTGGAACATCAACTCAACGTGAAACTATTCGTGAGAGAATCCGGACGCGTAACACTAACGGCAGCAGGCAAGGAACTTGCCGACGCCACGGACGCTGCCCTGTTCCGCATCAATAAAGCCTTTTCCAAGATTACCCAGACGGATGTCAGTGGAAACCTTACGATCTCCACCCTGTCCTCCTTTGCCACCAAGTGGCTGATCCCGCGAGTTGCTCAATTTGAATCGGCGCACCCATCGATCTCGCTGAGCATTCATACCTCAGAATACAAGGTTGATTTCTCGACAAGTGGCATTGACGGAGCTATCCGGCTCGGAGCAAAGGAAGACGCGGAACTCTGCACCGAACCTCTGTTCAGAGATACCATGTGCTTGGTCGCTCTCCCCGAACGCGCCCGCAGCATTGGAACTGATATTGAAAACCTCTACAACCACCCACTTCTCGTCGATGGCACGCCTAATCTTAGTGAACAGATGATCGACCTTACCAGCCTGGCCACGAACAAGGCTATTGATGCGCTGGAGCTGGATAGGTCCAAGCTTATGATCGAGAAACATAGCAGCAGCGCAACGGTTGTCCTATCAGCCCTCGCGAACAAAGGCGTGGCGTTAACCCGGTTTTCCCTGTGCATGGATGACGTTAAAGCTGGCAAGCTAGACATCATTCTCAATTTCACGCTTTCAGCAGACATGGAATATTCGATGGTCTACCCACGCGAAAATAGCCAGTGCGAGAAATTGAAGGCGTTCCGGGTTTGGCTTCGCCGGGAACTTGCCATGAGTCCGAGCATTTGGAATATGTTCCCCTAGAGCGCGTCGCGCTCTATAATGAGGATGCCGGAATTCGCCAGGATGATCGAAGGCTGGAAATGCAGAGGATTGAATCTTTGTCAGGAATCCGAAAGGCCCGGATTCCTCCCGGGCCTTTTTAAATATCAACGTAGCTGAGTGCGATTTACCAGCTGCCGGTGTTTTCCATGCTGGCCCATGGCTCTGCCGGGGCGAGGCTTTCGCCTTTTTGCAGGAATTCGATCGAAATGCCGTCCGGGGAACGGACAAACGCCATGCGGCCGTCACGCGGCGGACGGTTGATGGTCACACCTGCGTCCATCAGACTTTGGCAAAGCGCATAGATGTCATCGACTTCATAGGCCAGATGGCCGAAATTGCGCCCACCGGAATAGCTTTCCGGATCCCAGTTATAGGTCAGTTCAAGTTCCGGGGCCTTGACGGATTTGGCGCTTTCGACGTCGGCCGGCGGTGCAAGATAGATCAGGGTGAAACGGCCCTGCTCGCTCTCGATGCGGCGGGTTTCTTTCATGCCAAGAAGGTCGCAATAGAATTTCATCGATTCATCGACATTCTCGACACGTACCATCGTGTGCAGGTAGCGCATAACACTCTCCGTTATGAATTGATCAAGGTAGGGTCCAAACTCATTCACATAATCGTCCCGGTCACCCGGACTTGTGCGGATATGCGGAGCAAAATCACCGGAAGATATATATCTTTCAAGATTTTGCGACAAAATAGCCCGGGCAAATCCGGGTGATCCGAAGGACAACCGATATGAGAGAAAGCCTCTGCGTCAAATCCCTTGACCGGGGATCACCCCGATCTGCGGGCTTTTTCTTGCTTTTTCTCTCATATCAGTTGCCGGGTCGGTCATGTGAATGAGTTTGGACCCGAAGAAACTAATTGCAATGCGGGTTTGGCGCTACCCGTAACGGGTTATTTTTTGGCGATGATTTTCAAAATCTGCTCTGCGGCCTTTTCGCTGGGCGGCCTGTCACCAAATCCCAGCAAGGTGCAGGCTTTATCAAATCCATCGATCTGTGCTGCCCGTTCAGGGCTATCAGCCATCAGGGTTTCAAGAACCGGTATGATCTTTTTGGCCTTGCATTTGTCCTGCAGGAACTCGGGGATCAGCTTTGTGCCGAGGACCAGATTAACGATGGTCACGGTATCAATCTTGATCAGGCGTTTTGCGATCCAACCTGTCACCGCATTGACCTGATAGGCAATCACATGCGGCACACCGGCAATAGCCAGTTCGAGGGATACAGTACCTGACGCTGCCAGCGCACAGTCAGCTGCCGAAAAGGCGTCATGGCGTTCCTGATCGGTTGCGACAATGATCGGATCAAGCGGCCATGATTTCATTTCATCGGTGACGGTATCGACAACCTTGCTGACAGTTGGCACCACAATGCGCGCATCGGGGAATTTTTTCGCAAGATCGTCAACGACCTTGCGAAAGACTGGCAACAGGCGTTTGACTTCGGAGTTCCGGCTTCCGGGCAGGACTGCCAAAAGCTTTTGGTTGGCATTCAGGCGATGTTGCGTGCGGAACCGCTCACAATCCCCGTCATGACGCTCTTCGACTGCTGAATGGCCGATAAAGGTGGTTGGCAGGCCTTCTTTTTCAAAATAAAGCGGCTCGAACGGCAGAAGTGCGAGAAGATGATCGAGGAAACCGGCAATCTTCTTTGCCCGGCCTTCGCGCCACGCCCAAACCGAGGGGGCGACATAGTGCACCAGCGGGATGCCCTTGCCTTTCAGCTTCTTGCCGACACGAAAGCTGAAATCCGGGGCATCGATGGTAATCACCACATCGGGTTTCTCAGATTTGGCGAAGTCTGCGGTTTGGGAAATGCGCTTGAGCAAATGCGGAATATGGGGCACGACTTCCGTCAGGCCCATCACCGACATTTCATTCATTGGAAACAGGCTTTTGAGGCCTTCACGCTCCATGCGGGGGCCGCCGACACCGATAAAGCGAATATGGTCCTGCTTGGCCTTCAGCGCCGCCATCAAACGCCCGCCGAGTTGATCACCGGAGGCCTCGCCCGCAACGAGCATGATTTTTGGACCAATGGGGGTATTTTCATCCGCCATTGACATTGTCCCCGTCTGGCAGGGTCAAACCAACGACAAACAGCCCAAGCGCATCCGCACGGGCAATGACAGCGGCCCGGTCAATGATCATGGTGCCACCGGCAAGCAAGGCAACACCCCGCAAACCGGCCTTGTGGGCCTCTTCGATTGTTTTCATGCCAATGGCCGGCAGATCAAGGCGTTTGTCCTGCTGTGGCTTGGCGGATTTGACCAGCACGCCACCAATGCCATCACGACGGTAAGATCCCGAACGGCGCACCATTTCGTCTGTGCCTTCGATGGCCTCAAGGGCCAATACCAATCCTTGCTGAACAACGCACCCCTGCCCGACATCGGCCTGACCCAATGTGCGGGCTACGGAAAGGCCGTGGCGGGCATCAGACATGGCCTGTTCATCCGGGGAAACAGCGCCCAGGACGCCTTCCTCAACTGCGAGATCACCCAGAATTTCATGCGCACCAAGCAGGCGGAATCCCTCGCGCTCTAGCTCCTTGCCAACCAGGCGCAGCAAACCGTCATCGCCAAGCGCCTTGGTGCCGACCTTCATCAGCATTTTGGCGGCCCGCCAGTCAGGACGGATTGAAGACAGGCTGGGGCGCGCGACTTTGCCTGCCAGAACAACGTCCTGACAGTTTTCCTTGCGCATGGCATCAAGAATTTTGGCGGCCGCGCCCAGACGTGCCGTTACGTTGGGATATTGGTCAAGCACAGGGTCATCGACATAGCCGTCAAGCTTGACGATGCAAACTTCGCGACCCGCCATAACAGCAGCGGCGGCCAGACGGGCGGGAAGCGCCCCGCCCCCGGCAATAATCCCCAATTTCGGCTGCGGATTATCCTGCGGAGCTGTCATATTTTGGCGTGCATACGGAACGCATGCTTTCCGCTTTGAGGAAATTGATGATTTCCATTACTGGACCGACACCTTCAAAATCCTTGGCGACCTCTTCGACACGTTCGGCCAGGGTGCCTTCCTGTGCGAAGAGCAGGCGATAGGCCTTGCGCAGCGAATGGATGGTTTCACGGTCAAATCCGCGGCGTTTCAGGCCAACGATATTCAGCCCCGAAAGATAGGCACGGTTGCCAATCACGGAACCGTAGGGAATGACGTCACTTTCTACACCGGTCATGCCGCCAATCATGGCGTGCTTGCCGATGCGGACAAACTGATGAACAGCGGAAAGTCCACCAACAATCGCGAAATCCTCAACCAATACATGGCCCGCAAGCGTTCCGTTATTGACGAGAATACAGTGGTTGCCGACATGACAGTCATGGCCGACATGGGCGCCTGTCATCAGCAGGCAATCATCACCGATGGTGGTTTCCATACCACCACCTTCTGTACCCGGGTTAAGGGTCGCGCCTTCGCGGATTTTGGTACGTTTACCAATGATCAAGCGGCTTTGTTCGCCCTTGAATTTCAGGTCCTGCGGCGCATGACCGACAGAGGCAAACGGGAACACTTCGCACTGATCGCCAAGGGTGGTGAGACCCGCGATCGCCACGTGGCTATGGAGTTTGACACCATCACCCAAGACAACATTCGGACCGACCACGCTATAGGGCCCGATTTCGACATCCTGACCAATCTGCGCGCCATCTTCGACAACGGCGGTTGGATGCACTTTTGACATTATCAGCTATCCCGGATCATCGCGGCGATGGTTGCTTGGGCCACGACCTGACCATCGACCTTGACCTGGCTTTCGAATTTCCAGACCGGGCCGCGGCTTTGTTTTTTGGTCACATGGATATGCATGACGTCACCCGGGGTTACCGGCTTGCGGAAACGGGCGTCATCGATGCTCATGAAATAGACCAGCTTGCCTTCCGCGTCCGCGCCAAGGGTCTGGACGACCAGAATGGCTGCGGTCTGCGCCATGCTTTCGATGATCAGAACGCCTGGCATGATTGGCTGCTGCGGGAAATGGCCGGTAAATTGCGGCTCGTTCATCGTCACGTTCTTGATACCGGTGGCACGGACATCGGTTTCGATGTCGATGACCTTGTCGATCAGAAGGAACGGATAGCGATGCGGAATCATTTCCAGAATGCGCTGGATATCGACACTTACCAGTTCGGTCATGTGTGTAGCCCTTATTTCTTTTTTCGTATCAGACGCGACAAGGCGACCGTCTGTTTATGATATTCCATGACCGGAACGGCGGGACTTCCGCCCACGGTTTCCCCCGGCCCGATATTTTTCATGACACCTGACTGGGCTGCGACTTTGGCGCCATCGCCGATTTCAAGGTGTCCTGTAATGCCTGCCTGACCGGCAAGCACGACAAAGTTGCCAATCCTGGTCGAGCCAGAGATCCCGACTTGCGAGACCACAACACAGCCCATACCAAGTTCAACGTTATGGCCGATTTGCACCAGATTGTCGATACGACAACCATTGCCAATAACGGTATCTGGCCCTGCCCCGCGATCAATCGTGCTGTTTGATCCGACTTCGACGTCATTGCCGATGACAACGCGGCCCAACTGCGGGACCTTGGCGTGCCCTTGCGGGCCCATGGCAAAGCCAAAGCCGTCCTGTCCGATGCGGGCACCGGGATAGATCAGGCATAGATTGCCAATCAGGCTGTGGCTAATGGAGGCATTCGCACCCACCTTGCAGCCCGCACCGATGACCACCCCGTCACCAATGACAGCATTGGATGCAATGATGGTGCCATCGCCGATTTCGCAATTGGCACCGATGACCGCACCGGCATCGACCTGCACACCCTTGCCAAGCTTGGCCGACGAATCAATGACGGCATTATCGGAAATGATGCCATTGCCGGTTTCGAACGGATAGAACGCGGTCGCGGCCTTGGCGTAGGCACGGTATGGATCCTTGGTCGTAAACAAGACCATGCCTTGCGGTGCTCGCTCGACAAATTCGGGGCGTACGAAGCAGGCACCGGCCTCGCTGTTGACAAACGCATCAAGATATTTGCGATTGTCAAAGAAGCTCAGGATATCGCCATCTGCGTTTTGCAACGGTGACACATCCTGAAAAACCCGTGTTTCGTCGGGCGCATTGACCGGTGTTGTTTCCGTCAATGCGGCGATTTCAGCAACACTGAAGGGTCCCTTGCGGCTAAAAAAACGGGCGTCCGCCATCAGGAGCCTTCCTTGAATTCAACCTTGATGGTCGGAACCTCAGCATTTGCGCGATCGAAAACTTCCTTGGTCGCGTCCATGGAGGTTGCGAACAGAACCGCCTGACCACGATGCAGAACAAGGTTGGCACCACGTTCTTCGGCAATGCTTCCGATGATTTCATTCAGGGCTTGCGAGAATTTGGACTGAGCCTCTGCCAGCGCTTGATCGAGAACACGACTGCGGGCTTGAGCAAATTTCTGGAAATCTGCAACTTTTTGCTGGAATTCCTTCTGCTTGCCCTGGAATACGTCTGCGGCGAGCAGCGTGCGTTGCTGAGCGAGTTGTTTTTCTTCCTCACGCAGGCCCTGTTCGCGGGTTTCGATTTCCTTCTGGAAGGCGACCTGACGTTCACGGATTTGCTTACGCGCATCCTGCATGGCAGATGCCTCACGCATGATGCCGGAAACGTCGACAATCATTACAGAGGCAATGTGGTCCGGGTTAGGTTCTTGTGCATGCGCCACAGAGGTATATGCACTGCCCCCGATCAGAGCGCAGAGAACCAGAAGGTTGCGGAGAGATTTGATCATTTTCATTAGAATCTCGTTCCGAAGTTAAGTCGGAACAACTCCTCTTTGTCGTGATCTTCTTTTGTGACGGGCTGAGCAATATCAACCCCAATCGGACCGAACGGCGATTCCCAACCAATACCAATACCAACAGAGCTTCTTAGAGAACCGGTATCATATATTTCACCAGGACGGGCACCATCGACATCCTGGCCAGAGCCGAAATCACTAAACACGCGACCGGTTAAAGCAAACTCAGACGGCAGCCCGAGCGGGAAGTCCAACTGAACGGTTCCAGTGTAGTACAATTTAGAGCCCAGAGAATCGCCAGTGGCAATGTCACGCGGACCTACACCAGCAGCTTCGAAGCCACGCAGGTTTGAACCACCGACGGAAAACCGCTGGGAAATCCGGGTATCATCGTCGAACCCAAAGATATAGCCGGTAGACCCGCGCGTCGAGAGAATCCATTCGTGTTCACGGTCCAGCGGATAGTAATAGCCACCCTCAACACGGGTACGCAAATATTGCTCATCCCCGCCAAGACCGGCCAGATCATTTGACAGGCGGGCAAAATACCCTTCGGTCGGGGAAATAGTGCTGTCACGCTCATCATAGGTCAGTGTGTGACCAACTGCAGACTCAACGAACTCAGTTTCTTCAGCCAACAGAAGGCGTGATGCATCATCCTCGTCAATATCCGAGTAGCTGTTTTGCTCAAGGGTATAGCGGAAAGAATGGGACAGCTCTTCACTATAACGGAAACCGGCACGCAAACGCCCACCGGCCTGTTCTTCATCGTAGGAACTTTCGTCCTGGTTATCTTCTTCGCGGCGGTAGATATCAAACCCTGCCGCAACTTCGCGATCCAGGAAATATGGCTCGGTGAAGGACAGGTCAATCTGTTGATCGGACGAACCGATTGTAAAGTTCAGGCGCAAATCCTGCCCTTTACCAAGCAGGTTACGCTCACGAATGCCAAGCTGACCAAACGCGCCGTCATCCGTTCCGTAGCCTGCACCGATGGAGAATTCACCGGTGGATTTTTCTTCGACATCGACTTCAATGACGGTCTGATCCGGTGACGCGCCCGGAAGGGTTTTCACGTCAACCGATTTAAAGAAGTTGAGGTTTTCGATGCGCTGCTTGGAGCGCTGCATCCTGGAACTGCTGAAAGCATCGCCTTCGACCAAACGAAATTCGCGACGGATCACCTCATCCAAGGTGCGGACGTTGCCAACAACGTTGATACGTTCGACATAGACCTTTGGTCCTTCGGCGATATTGAAGGTGATGTCAATGGTACCGGCTTCGCGATTGCGCTGAACATTCGGGCGGATATCGATAAAGGCATAGCCCTGATCCCCGACACTGTCGGTCAAAGCATTAACCGCGTCGTCTACCAAGTCTGCATTATACCAGTCGCCACTTTCAATCTCGGTCAACGGCATCAGGGTTTCCGGATCGATCTTGTCGATCTGTGAGACGACATTGATCTCGCCAAACTGATAGCGCTGCCCCTCGTTCACCGTATAGGTGACAAAGAAGTCAGAGCGATCAGGTGTCAGTTCGGCAACCGAGGAGAGAACCTGAAAATCCGCATAGCCAGCAGAAAGGTAGAACCGGCGCAAAAGTTCGCGATCAAAGGTTACGCGGTCGGGATCGTAGTTATCGTCGGCCGTCAGGATTTTCCACCACGCACTTTCGGTTGTGCGGATGACGTCAGACAGTTCACTGTCGTCAAAGGCCTTGTTGCCGACAAAGTTGATCTTGCGGATCCCGGTGGCTTCACCTTCATCAATCTCGAACGCCAGATCGACACGGTTCTGGTCAAGCTGGATCACCTTGGGCTCAACTGTTGCGGCGAAACGTCCACTACGACGGTAGAGTTCGAGGATACGCTGAACGTCGGCCTGAACCTTGGTTCGGGTGTAAACAACCCTCGGGCGCAACTGCAATTCGGCACTCAGGGTATCGTCTTTAAGGCGCTGGTTACCTTCAAAGGCGATCCGGTTGATGATCGGGTTTTCAACGACATTTACCCGCAAAATTCCCTGATTGAAGGAGAAAGATACGTCGGCAAACAGGCCAGTGGAGAAAAGCGCCTTAAGTGAACTGTTGATTTTCTGAATGTCGTAGGAATCGCCCGGAGCAACGGTGAGGTAAGCATTCACCGTAGCCGTTTCGATACGATTATTGCCTTCGACTTCAATGTCGCGAATCAGACCCGATTGGGCATGCACGGCCACAGGAACAATCAATGGCGCCGTTCCGCCAAGCAGTGCCGTAATGACAACGGCCGCTTTTACCTTACGCAGCAAGTTAACCCCCCTGTTGCTGTCATGCATTAGCCAGCAAGTCCTTTGAGGAAACTAAAGACACCCAATTGCGTCAAATCGTTCCACGTTGCGAAAATTATTAAGCTGAATACCAAACCCGCGCCGATACGGAAACCATATTCTTGTGCTTTTGCCCCCAATGGCTTACCGCGAATTGCCTCAATCGCGTAGAACACAAGATGACCGCCATCCAGGACCGGAACAGGCATCAGGTTGATCAACCCAAGGCTGATGGAAAGATAGCCCATAAAGAACAGTAGCGGCGCGATGCCCCCTTCGGCCACCTGCCCTGACATCTGCGCGATCCGGATCGGCCCGCCCAGTTCAGAACTATCGCGATCACCACTGATCATTTCGCCCAATGCCGAAAAGGTCTGCGTCGTAAGTGAATAGGTCGTCTCAAACGCGCGACCGACCGATTCAACAACACCGGTGCGGCTCATTTCAAAATCACCGGCCGTGATACCAAGACGTCCGACGGTCGCGGTCATACCGCCCTCGTCGACTTCGACAGCTTCGGGCGTTACGGCAAGATCAACGATTTCGCTGTCGCGTTGGACCGTGACAGCAATCGATTGCCCCGGATTTGCACGCACAATGTCAGAAAGCTCAGAAAACCATTCAACCGACTGACCGTTGATCGCCGTGATCCGGTCATCAGCCATCAGGCCAGCAACAGATGCCGGGCTGTTTTCAAGGACCTCGCCAACAACCGGCAAGGCACGTTGTTGTCCGACAGCAGCAAACAGGAAGGTAAAGACGATGATGGCAAAGATGAAGTTGGCCAAAGGTCCGGCAAAAACGATTGCTGCGCGTGCGGCAACCCCTTTGTGATGGAAGGCGTGTTTTGCTTCCTCGGCATCAAGGTCATCGCGACCACCGGCACTGGCAGGGTTCATATCGCCAAACATTTTGACGTACCCACCAAGCGGGATCAGACTGACTTTCCAGCGCGTGCCTTTTTTATCCTGCCAACCGAAAAGTTCGGGGCCAAACCCGATTGAAAAGGCTTCGACCTTCACGCCGTTTTTGATTGCCACCCAGTAGTGACCATATTCGTGAACGAACACGAGTACCGAGAGCACAAAAAGAAAAGCAAGTAAGGTTTCCATCAAGAATTCCCTAAGCCGGTGAAACCGGCAGTTTCAATCTAAGAAGCCGACACAAGGCACGCCGAGGTTTCCCGGCGCACCATTGCATCTGTTTCAAATACCTGTTCAAGGCTGGTCAGCGGTTCGCTTCCAAGCCTTGTCATGACCTTTTCGACAGTCGCGGCGATATCAAGGAAGCCGATTCTGTCATTCAGGAACGCTTCGACGGCGACTTCGTTGGCAGCGTTCAGAACAGTAGGCAGCGTGCCACCTTCCTGCAAGGCCTGTCGTGCCAGACGAAGAGCCGGGAAACGATTTGTATCCGGCGCCTCGAAGTTCAAACGCCCGATCGTGGCAAAATCAAGACGCGGTGCGTCCACTTTGATCCGATCCGGCCATGAAAGCGCATAAGCAATTGGCGTACGCATATCCGGAGATCCCAGCTGTGCGAGCACAGAACCATCAGGATATTCCACCATGCTGTGAACAACTGATTGAGGATGAACAACAATCTCAATTTGTTCCTCGGCCACTGGGAACAGGTGCCAAGCCTCTATCAGCTCCAACCCTTTGTTCATCATGGTCGCAGAATCGATCGAAATCTTTGCGCCCATTTCCCAATTCGGGTGTGCCAAAGCCTGTACCCGGGTGACAGATTGCATGTCCTTTAACGACCATTCCCGGAACGGACCACCCGACGCGGTTAAGAGGATACGGTCGATGCGTGTTTCTTCGCGATCCTCGAGAACCTGGAAAATCGCGCTATGTTCGGAATCAACCGGGATCAGCGTCGCACCATGCCTTGAAATTTCCGCCGTCATCAGGGCGCCGGCACAGACCAGCGTTTCCTTATTGGCAAGTCCGATGCGCGCACCGCGGCGAATGGCCGCCAGCGTCGGTTTCAGGCCAGCTGCCCCAACAATTGCGGCAATCACGATGTCAGAGGGGCGTTCGGCAGCCTCGATCAGTGCGTCTTCGCCAGCCGCACTTTCAATGCCCTTCCCCGCCAAAGCATCGCGCAGGTCAGCAAAACAGGAAGGATCGCCGATCACGGCACATTTGGCGCCAAGTTCGATGGCGGCCTTGGCCAATGCATCGACATTGCGATGCGCCGTTACAGCTTCGACAACATATTTGTCAGTGTGGGACTTCAAAACATCAACGGTGCTGGCTCCGATGGAACCGGTTACACCAAAGACACTGACGGATTTCTTCAAAGTCATCAAACACCTGTAAAGACAGCAGCCTGAGGATCGGCCGCCTTAACGCAGAGAAAGCCCTGCGAAACAGATAATAGCAAAGGCCACAGGAAACACCGACAACATCCCGTCAGCACGATCAAGCAATCCGCCATGGCCCGGGATCAGGTGACTGCTGTCCTTGACCTTGAAACGACGTTTGAGCGCGGATTCACCAAGATCACCGATTTGGGCAACGATCGCCA
The DNA here is from genome assembly GCF_003403095.1 of Thalassospira indica. Classification (NCBI taxonomy): domain Bacteria; kingdom Pseudomonadati; phylum Pseudomonadota; class Alphaproteobacteria; order Rhodospirillales; family Thalassospiraceae; genus Thalassospira; species Thalassospira indica. The sequence goes on from NZ_CP031555.1 coordinate 2,789,008, forward strand.
AAACCATACTGACAGCGACAATCGCCCAATTGATCGCATCGGCACTGAAATAGGTTACCAATCCACCGATCAAACCGGCACAGACCATGCCACCGATCAACCCCGCCCATGTTTTCTTTGGGCTGAAGCGTGGTGCGAGTTTTGGCCCGCCGATGGTCTTGCCAAAGGCATAACCGCCTGTGTCGGTCGCCCAGACAAGGAAGAACAGCCACATAATGATCAGAAGACCGTCGCCATCCTGGGTACGCAGCCAAAGCGCTGACAGTGCAGCAACCGAGATGTACAAAACGCCAACGCCGGCAAGCAACCAGTTTGGACCAGAACGAGCCGCAGCAATAATCACACCGATGGCAATCGGCATGACAATGTATTCTTCCTGACCAGCGACATACATTATCATCGCAACCGCAAGCGCAACGGCGGTAACAACCGATATTCCGTTATGGTGGTTCGGGGCGCACATGCGCGACCATTCCCACATCATTCCCGCAGAAAACACAAACAGTAATATGTCAAAATAGGGAGATCCGAACCAGACCGCAGCAATAGCCACTGGCGCCATAACCATCGCGGAAAGAACACGTGGCAACAGGCCGGAATTGGTATCTTTGCGATCTTGTGTCTCAGATGACGGCACCAAAACGCCGCTCCCGCCCGGCAAAATTATCGATAGCTTTTTCAAGGTGGCTGCGATCAAAGTCCGGCCAAAGCACATCTTCAAAGACGAATTCAGTATAGGCCGACTGCCAGAGCAAGAAGTTGCTGATCCGCTGTTCGCCGCTGGTTCTGATCAGAAGATCCGGGTCCGGAATACCGGCTGTCGACAAGTTTTGTTCGATCAGGTCTTCGGTAATCTCGTCTGCAGACAGCTCGCCTGCGGCAACCTTGGCGGCAATATCGCGTACGGCCTGGGTGATTTCGGCACGTGCGCCATAGCTCAGCGCAATGGTCAGGTTCAGGCGCGTATTGTCGCGTGTTTGATCTTCGGCCTTGGCCAGAAGTGCGCGGATATCATCAGCAAAACGCGAACGATCACCGATAATGCGAATTTTGATACCATTTTTGTGCAAAGTGGATAATTCGCGTTTCACGAACAAGCGCAGCAGCCCCATCAGATCGCTGACTTCGCTTTCCGGACGCTTCCAGTTCTCGGTCGAGAAGCCATAAAGCGTCAGATACTCGATCCCAAGTTCGCCTGCGGCTTCGATGGTGCGACGGACGGCATCAACACCGGCGCGATGCCCCATCGTCCGCGGTCGGCCACGCCCACGCGCCCAGCGCCCGTTGCCATCCATGATGATGGCAACATGACGCGGCACACAAAGCGCATCTGAAGGTTGAGTTTGCGAAGAAAGCACAGCCATAATCAGACTTGCATGATTTCCTGTTCTTTGTGGGCGAGTGCTTCGTCGATCTCGCCGATGACCTTGTCGGTCAGCTTCTGGACTTCTTTTTCTTCGTCGTGCATCTCGTCCTTGGAGATGTCACCTTCCTTTTCCCATTTTTTCAGCTGATCCATGCCATCGCGACGGACGTTACGAACCGAAATCTTGGCCTGCTCGGCATATTTGCCGGCAACTTTTGACAGTTCGGCACGACGTTCTTCGTTCAGGGCCGGAATCGGAACGCGAACAAGCGTGCCATCAGCCGCCGGGTTCAGGCCAAGGCCCGAATCACGGATGGCTTTTTCGACGGCCTTGACCATCGACTTATCCCAAACCTGAACGGAAAGCATACGGGATTCTGGAACACTGACCGATGCCACCTGATTAAGCGGGGTCGGAACGCCATAGGCTTCAACCATGACCGGTTCCAGAAGGCTCACACTGGCACGCCCGGTACGCAGACCGGTGAACTCCTTGTGCAATACTTCCACAGCCCCTTCCATACGGCGGGACAGGTCCTTTTTTAGGCCAGCAACGTCAGACACGTTCAGTCTCCATTCGAAATAATCGTAAACGTCCCCTTCGCAGAAACAACGTCTGCGAAGGCACCCGGATTATGCAAAGAAAATACAATAACCGGAATATCATTTTCGCGTGCCAAAGAAATAGCCGATGCGTCCATAACACGCAAATCTTTGGACAGAACTTCCATATAGGTCAGAGAGTCATAGCGTTCTGCCGTCGGGTCGGTTTTCGGATCCGCAGTGTAGACACCGTCAACCTGAGTACCTTTAAGCAACGCATCACAGCCCATTTCAACCGCACGCAAGGCAGCAGCAGTATCGGTGGTGAAGAACGGGTTACCAGTGCCCGCAGCAAAGATCACGACACGGCCCTTTTCCATGTGACGGACCGCGCGGCGGCGCACATAGGGTTCGCAGACAGAAGACATCGGGATGGCGGATTGTACGCGGGTCTGAACGCCGTGGCGTTCCAACGCGTTCTGAACAGCAAGAGCGTTCATGATGGTGGCCAGCATGCCCATATAGTCGGCGGTTGCGCGTTCCATGCCCTGGGAGGCACCTTTGACACCGCGGAAGATGTTCCCGCCGCCGATCACCATACAGACTTCAGCACCCATGTCATGAACGGCTTTGATTTCGCTGGCAATCCGGTCAACAGTTTCTGGATCGATACCGTATTGCTGTTTACCCAAAAGCCCCTCGCCCGAGAGCTTCAAAAGGACGCGACGAAACTTCAATGGGCCGTTTTCTGCCATGTCGGATTGCCTCTTAAATGCCGATGTAACGCATTGCCCAAACGCGGGAAATGCAGAATTCAGATATAAAAAGACCGGCGAGTAACAGGGCGGATATGCGCTGCCGACCTCGCCGGTCCGGATCATACACGAAATGGTGGCAAACGCACCATTCCGAACAGATGTTTTATTTGTTCAGCTGCTCAGCAACTTCGGCAGCAAAGTCTTTTTCTTCGCGCTCGATGCCTTCACCGAGTTCGAAGCGAACAAAGCCCTTAAGGGTGATCGGCTTGCCAGCTTCTTTGGCAGCATTCTCAATCACGGTTTTGACTTTGTTTTCACCGTCAATCACGAAGGTCTGTTCAACCAGAACAACCTGCTCGTAATATTTACGGATACGACCTTCGATCATCTTTTCGATGATTTCTGCCGGACGGCCGGATTCTTTGGCCTGTTCGGTCAGAACAGCTTTTTCACGCTCTACCAGTTCCGGATCAAGATCATCGACGGTTGCCGATGCCGGGTTGGTTGCAGCAATGTGCATCGCGATCTGTTTGCCAAGGCCTTCGAGAACACCAGCGTCTGCTTCGGATTCAAGCGCAACCAGAACACCGATCTTACCCAGATCAGTGGCAACAGCGGAGTGAACGTAGGAAGCAACAACACCTTTGTCGACAGCCAGACCAGCCGAGCGACGCAGCGACATGTTTTCGCCGATGGTGGCGATCATGTGGGTGACCTGCTCTTCGACGTTACGCGAGGTACCCGGGTAAGCAGCAGCTTTGAGGGCATCGATATCGCCGTTAGCAGCAACCGCCTGATTTGCAATTTCGCCAACAAATTTCTGGAAGTCTTCGTTACGCGAAACGAAGTCGGTCTCGGAGTTCAGCTCGACAACTGCACCTTTGGTGCCGTCAACTGCAACAGCAACCAGACCTTCGGCAGCAACACGGCCAGCTTTCTTGGCAGCAGCAGCAAGACCTTTGGTGCGCAGCCAGTCAACAGCTGCTTCAAGGTTACCATCGGTTTCGGACAGCGCTTTTTTGCAATCCATCATGCCAGCGCCGGTGGTTTCGCGAAGCTCTTTAACGAGAGCAGCGGTAATAGCCATTTTTAAAGCCCCTAAGTACGCGATCAGGTTAACACCTAACAAAACGGCGGCATGCTAGCCGCCGTTTCATCAGGTACAAAATGAAACTTATGCGGAAGCTTCTTCTGCAGCTTCGGAAGCAGCAGCTGCCTCGGCCGGAACTTCTTCCGCCTCGCCAAGGTCTGCGCCAGAAGCAGTCATTTCTTCCTGGATGCCGTCCAGAACGGAACCAACGAACAGATCGCAATACAGCTGGATTGCGCGGATCGCGTCGTCGTTGCCCGGAACCGGGAACTGAACGTTTGCCGGATCAGAGTTGGAGTCGAGGATCGCAACAACCGGGATGTTCAGGTTTTTGGCATCCTGAATAGCAAGCGATTCTTTGTTGGTGTCGACCACGACGATAATGTCCGGAAGACCACCCATGTCCTTAATACCGCCAAGAGCGCGCTCAAGCTTGTCGCGCGAACGGGTCAGGTTCAGGATTTCTTTTTTGGTCAGACCTTCTGCACCAGCGTTCAGGATCTCGTCCTGTTCTTTGAGGCGCTTGATCGAGTTGGAAACGGTGTTCCAGTTGGTCAGCATGCCGCCGAGCCAGCGATGGTTCACATAGTACTGGCCGCAACGCTTTGCAGCGTCTGCGATGATAGGGGAAGCCTGACGCTTGGTACCGACGAAGAGAACACGACCACCCGAAGCGGTTACGTCACGAACAGCCTGCATCGCGCGATGCAGCATCGGAACGGTTTCCTGCAGGTTCAGGATGTGAATGTCGTTGCGGGCACCAAAGATGTACGGTTTCATCTTCGGGTTCCAACGGCGGGTGTGGTGACCAAAGTGGACACCAGCTTCCATGAGCTGGCGCATGGTAAAGGTTGGCAAAGCCATGATAATTCCTACCTTTTTCCGGTTAATACCTCCGCGGAAGGGAATTCCATACACCATGTATGAAACACCGGATGGACGAGTTGCCATATGACGGCAGTCGCCGCTCTTCCGCGTGCGATGTTCGGGCGGGTTTTAATCCCCTCAGCGAGAGATTGCAACCCCTAAAATGCGCACAAATGTGCGGTTCTCAACAGTTCCGACAGACGATGCACGCCAACCAGATGAAATCATCAGATTTCTTCGGCAAATTCCACACCTGGAATCGCGCCTATTGCACCGATCAAGGATGGCCCGACCTTGTAGTTTTCTTCAAGCTCGATCTCGGCCATGCGCCCGTCATCACAGACCGTTGACAGACTGACAAGACCACGCCCCCGACCCGCCTGTTCAAGCAACTGGCGAATTTCCGCGACGGGATCAGGACGGTTCAGGCGAATGCGAATGCCTTCGGCTGCACCGGCAACCGCCTGTTCGAGGTCTTCGACGCGCTGGCCCTGAATGCGCAATTGGCCTTCACGCATTTCAGCAGAAACGTTGAGCAAAACCGGGCGTCCGGCATTGATGATTTCCTTATAAGCCGCCCATGCCTCGGCCCAGAAGGCGACTTCGAAACTGCCGGTCGGGTCCGAGAACATTACAAAGGCAAATTTCGAGCCGTTCTTTTTCGAGATCATTTCGCGTGCGTTGATCAGGGTACCGGCCAAGCGGATGGTGCCCTTGTTTGATGCCCGCATGCGGGCCGGCAGTTCCTTGATCGGGGCGATGCCGATGCGCTGGATGCTTTTGCCAAATGTATCAAGCGGATGGGCCGACAGATAGAAACCAATGGCCGAGAATTCCTCGGTCAGTTTTTCCATCGGCACCCAGTCGCGTTCATCAGGCAGGCGGATCTGATCCTTGCCAAAGCCGCTGCTGTCGCCAAACATCGAAATCTGATCATCATTACGCGCATGCATTTCGCGCTGCGCAACGGCGATGACCTTATCGACATTTTCAAACATGACCTTGCGGTTGGACGCCAGACAGTCCAGCGCCCCGGCGCGAACAAGGTTTTCAAGCAGGCGTTTATTGACCGCGCGGCTGTCGATGCGCGATGCGAAATCGGTGATGTCTTTGAATGGTCCGTTGGCTTCGCGTTCGGCAACCAGGCTTTCCATTGCGGCATCGCCGACATTTCGAACCGCGGCCAGCGCGTAGCGGATCTTGCGCACGCCATCGTGGTTTTCAACCGAAAACGCGACTTGGGAATTGTTGACACATGGCGGCAGGATTTCGATTTCAAGCCGTTCGACTTCCTGTTTGAAAATCGCCAGCTTTTCGGTGTTGTGCATATCAAGCGTCATCAACGCAGCCATAAATTCGACCGGGTAGTTCGCCTTGAGATATGCCGTCTGATAGGCCACCAGCGCATAGGCCGCCGCGTGGGATTTGTTAAAGCCGTAGGATGCGAATTTGGCGACCTGATCAAAGATGTCAGACGCTTGTCCGCGATCAACGCCGTTCTTTTCCGCGCCATCGACAAACAGCGAACGCTGTTTTTCCATTTCCTCCGCGATTTTCTTACCCATTGCACGGCGCAACAAGTCAGCACCACCGAGCGAGTAGCCCGCCATGATCTGGGCAAGTTCCATGACTTGCTCCTGATAGATCATGATGCCATAGGTTTCTTCGAGGATCGGCTGCAACATCGGGTGCATGTAGTCAGGTTCTTCCTGACCGTGCTTACGCGCGATGTAATGCGGAATGTTATCCATCGGACCCGGACGATACAGCGCCACGACAGCGATAATATCTTCGAGCGTATCGGGCTTTAGCCCGCGCAAGACATCCTGCATGCCCTGGGATTCAAGCTGGAACACACCGACGGTTTCGGCTGCTGACAGAAGCTTGAAGGCCGGGCGATCATCAAGGGGAATTGCACTGATATCAAAGTCTTGCGGGACGTCTTTGCGAAGACGCATCAAATTGACGGCCTCGATAATCACCGTCAGGGTCTTAAGACCAAGGAAGTCGAACTTCACCAGGCCGGCATTTTCAACATACTTCATGTTGAACTGGGTGACCGGCATATCTGAGCGCGGATCGCGATAGATCGGGACCAGTTCATCAAGGTCACGGTCACCGATCACGACACCTGCGGCGTGGGTCGAAGAGTTCCGGTAAAGGCCTTCGATCTGCATGGCAATCGACAGCAGACGATCAATATCCGGGTCCTCGCGCGCGATGCGGCGAAGGTCCGGTTCCATATCAATGGCTTCTTTCAGCGGGATCGGCTTGGCCGGATCGCCCGGGATCATTTTACAGATCTTGTCGACATAGCCATAGGGGATCGACAAAACGCGGCCGACGTCACGCACAGCGGCCTTTGCCTGCAATTTACCAAAGGTAATGATCTGAGCAACGCGGTCATGGCCGTATTTTTTCTGAACGTATTCGATCACCTCGCCACGCCGGTCCTGACAAAAGTCGACGTCAAAGTCAGGCATCGACACACGTTCCGGATTCAAGAAACGTTCGAACAGCAACGAAAACCGCAGCGGATCAAGGTCGGTAATCAAAAGCGCATAAGCCACGAGTGAGCCCGCACCCGAACCACGGCCCGGCCCGACCGGGATTTCATGATCCTTGGCCCACTGGATGAAGTCGGCAACGATCAGGAAGTAACCCGGGAAGCCCATTTGATTGATGATGCCAAGTTCGTAATCAAGGCGTTCCCAGTAAGGCTTGGCGATTTCTTCTTTTTCCGCATCCGACATTTCATCGGTGAAGACGTATTTTTCGAGACGGCCTTTCAGGCCTTCTTCGGACATGTGGCGGAGTTCGTCGACCTCGGTGCGGCCTTCGCCGCAATCAAAGGGCGGCAAGATCGGATCGATCTTTTCAACGTGCCAAGAACAGCGTTGGGCGATCAAAATCGTATTGTCGCAGGCCTCGGGAATATCGGCGAACAGATCGCGCATTTCAGCTGCCGACTTGAAGCGGTGATCGGGGGTCAGTTTCCAACGATCTTCCTGACCAACAACCGCCCCCTGCCCGACGCAAATAAACACGTCATGGGCTTCGTACATATCGACCGTCGGGAAGTAGCAGTTATTGGTCGCGACAAGCGGCACATCATGATCATAGGCCAGCTTGATCAGGCCGGGTTCGACCTGTTCTTCAAGCGGTTCGCCATGGCGCTGTAGTTCGATGTAAAGGCGGTCACCAAAGATGTCCTTGAGCTCGGACAAGCAGCTTTCGGCCTTTTCGAGCTGTTCTTCACCCAGCAAACGCGCCAGCGGCCCGGTCGGGCCACCGGTCAGGCAGATGATGTGGTCCGCATATTTGCGGATGTGTTCGTAAAGGGCCTTTGGCTCGCTTCCGGCCTCAGACGTCATGTGTGCGCGCGAAACGATTTTCAGCAGGTTGAAATAGCCTTCCTTGTTCTGGGCAATCAGAACAAGGCGGTCTGGCATCGGTTCGCGGACGATTTTTCCAACAGCGGGTTTATCGCCATAACGTTCCACGCCCATCTGCACGCCAAGGATCGGCTGAATGCCGGCACCGCTCAACGCGCCAGCAAAATCAAGCGCGCCGAACATGTTGTCGGTGTCGGTTATAGCAACGGCGGGTTGGCCGTCAGCAGCACAGAGTTTGGCAAGCTCCTTGGTCGTGATCGCACCTTCGGCCAGCGAATAGTTGGTGTGTACACGAAGATGGACGAAACCATTTTCCATCGGAGCCAGACCTCTGAAATGTAAGAAAAATTCAGGATTGCCGCGCCCTTCACAGGCGCGGCAAAACCAGCTTAAAGAATTTTGATCGCTTAGGGAAGATCAGCGGGATCGAGTTCGATCAAATGACCGTCGCGCAGCGTCACCACCCGATCCATCTGGCGTGCAAGTTCCGGGTTATGGGTCGCAATCAGCGACGCCAGACCGGTTTCACGCACCAGTGTCATCAGCATGCCAAACACCGTTTCGGCGGTTTGCGGATCAAGGTTGCCGGTGGGTTCATCGGCAAACAGCACATCAGGCACATTGGCCAGCGCACGGGCAATCGCCACGCGTTGCTGTTCACCGCCCGACAGACGCGCCGGACGATGATCAGCACGTTTTTCAAGGCCAAGACAGCGCAGCAATTCCAGCCCGCGTTCTTCGGCCTCGGCCCGTTTAAGGCCCTTGATCATTTGCGGCATGACGACGTTTTCAAGGGCTGAAAATTCCGGCAGCAAATGATGGTACTGATAGACAAAGCCGATGTGGCTGCGGCGCATTTCGGTACGTGCAAGATCAGACAAATCCGTGCTGCGCTTGCCACCGATGGACACCAGCCCCCCATCGGGCTTTTCAAGCAGGCCAGCGATCTGAAGCAGGGTTGATTTACCCGCACCTGACGGCCCGACAAGAGCAACGATTTCGCCCTGATGGATTTCGAGATCGACGGCCTTCAGAATTTCGAGCTGATCGGGGCCCTGATTGAAAATGCGATCAATCTTTTCAAGGCGCAGTACGACTTTGCGCGCGCGCTGTTCGGCGGTTGTTTTCAACAGATCACTCATAACGCAGGGCCTCCACCGGATCGAGGCGCGATGCCCGCCATGCCGGATAGACCGTGGCAAGGAAGGACAATGTCAGCGACATGATGCATACCATAACGACCTCGCCGACATCCATGTCGGCGGGAAGCTGCGACAGGAAGTAAATCTCGGCATTGAAAAGGTCAGTCCCGGTCAGGCTTTGGATAAACTGACGGATATTCTCGATGTTCAGGCAGAACAGAACCCCAATGACCAAGCCCGAAATCGTGCCCAGCACACCGATGGATGCACCAGCCAGGAAGAACACCTTCATGATAGATTGTCGGGTCGCGCCCATGGTGCGCAGGATGGCGATATCACGCCCCTTGTCCTTTACCAGCATGACCATGCCCGAAATGATATTAAAGGCCGCAACAAGGATGATCAGGGTCAGGATCAGGAACATCACATTGCGTTCAACCTGAAGCGCGTTAAAGAACCCGGCATTGGATTGTTGCCAATTGACCAGACGCAAGGATTGCCCGGATAAGCTTGTCAGCAATTCTTCCATGGTTTCATCAAGTGCGCCGATATCTTCAAGCATCACTTCAAAATGGGTGATTTTTTCCGGCAAGCGGAAATAGACCTGTGCGGCCTCAAGCGGCATGAAGATAAAGCCGCTGTCATATTCATACATGCCAATGTCAAACAAGCCCGCCACGGTGTAGCCGCGCACACGCGGCACGGAACCAAATGCAGTGACATTGCCCTTTGGCGAGATCAGGTTGACCGTATCGCCAACGCCCACGCCAAGCTTCATGGCCAAACGCGCGCCCATGATTACGGTGTCTTCACCCTTGAAGTCATCAAGAGAGCCGAAAACGATATTATCGGCAATAGTTTCGCGTTTCTTGACATCTTCGGGGCGCATGCCGCGCACGATGGCACCGGACGCACGGCCATTTTTCGATGCCATCACCTGCCCTTCGACCACGGGTACGGTCAGAACCACATTGCCATTTTTGGCAATCTCGTCTTCGATCTTGGCGTAATCGCCAAGGCCGCCATTACCCTGTGCATAGACCGAGATATGGCCGTTCAGCCCTAGAATTCGGCCAAGCAGTTCCGCCCTGAAACCATTCATCACCGACATAACAATGATGAGTGTCGCAACACCCAACATGATGCCGAGTAGCGAAAAGATGGCGATGACGGAAACAAAGCCTTCCTGCCGACGTGGACGCAGGTAGCGAAAGGCCACCATACGTTCGAACGGACTGAACATGGGCAATCGATCCTTGTGGAAGCGGGTCAGGAAAAAGGTATGAACAAAGAACTTAGCGTTCAAACCGAAAATGGCAACGGGGCAGCACATGCTGCCCCGTCCGAAAGCATATGTGATCAGGCGCTGAGCTGATTAAGCGCCGCTTCAAAGGTGACTTCGGTTTTCTCACCCGATTTGCGGTTCTTAAGCTCGACAACACCGTTCTTGAGGCCTTTGGGGCCAATGACGATCTGCCAAGGCAAACCGATCAGATCCATATCGGCAAATTTACCACCGGCCCGAATGTCGCGGTCATCATAAAGGACCTCGATCCCGGCATTGGTCAGCTTGGCATAGGCATCTTCACAGGCCGCATCGCATTCATCATCACCGGTACGCAGGTTGATCAGACCAACCTTGTACGGCGCGACAGATTCCGGCCAGATGATGCCGTTTTCATCGTGGGATGCTTCGATCAATGCACCGACAAGGCGCGAAACACCAATGCCGTATGAGCCCATCTGAACCGGAACTTCGGCGCCATCCGGGCCAAGGACGGTTGCGCCCATCGGTTCGGAATATTTGGTACCGAAGTGGAAGATGTGACCGACTTCGATGCCGCGCGTGGTGACAAGATCATCACCAAGGGCCGTTACGGCCTCGTTGCTGGCATCGTGCATTTCTTCGGTCGCGGCGTAATCTTCAAGCGTGCCCTGTACCCAGTTTTCAAGGCCGGTACGATCATTGAGATCAACACCCTTGCCGGTCAGGTCCTTGTCCAGCCACTTCTTGTCGCAGAACACTTCACTTTCGCCGGTATCGGCCAGAATGATGAATTCGTGGCTAAGATCACCACCGATCGGGCCGGTATCGGCCACCATCGGGATCGCCTTGACACCCAGACGGGTGAAGGTCCGGCAATAGGCCAGGAAGATCTTGTTATAGGTGTGACGCGCGCTTTCGTAATCGATATCGAACGAATAAGCGTCTTTCATGTAGAATTCACGACCCCGCATCACGCCGAAGCGCGGGCGGATTTCGTCGCGGAATTTCCACTGGATATGATAAAGCAGCTGCGGCAGCTGTTTATAAGAGCGCACATCCTTGCGGAAAATGTCGGTGATCGCTTCTTCGTTGGTCGGACCAAACAGCATCTTGCGATCATGACGGTCGGTGATGCGCAGCATCTCAAGACCGTAATCATCATAACGACCACTTTCCTGCCACAGCTCGGCCGGTTGAATGGTTGGCATCAGAAGCTCGTTAAAGCCGATCTTGTCCTGTTCTTCGCGAACGATCTGTTCGATCTTTTTAAGAACACGGTGGCCGAGTGGCAGCCAGGAATAGATCCCTGCGGTGAGCTGACGCACCATACCGGCGCGGAGCATCAGACGATGGGACGCAATCTGGGCTTCCGAAGGGGTTTCCTTCAGGGTCGGCAGAAAGAACTGGGAAAGACGCATCAATGCCTCGTGATGATCAGATCTGAATATTTGGGTCTGTAATAACCTTGCCCGGAAAATGCGACAGCAGCGCCCGAAACGCAAGCCGGAACTTGCTTTATATCATCGATGGCTGGTTAAGCGCCAAAGATGGCAAAACAACGACGGCAATCAGCGAAAGCCCGCCTTGCGGCATGCATCAATCAGTTCAGCGTTATTGGCATCATCGCCAAGCGGTTGATCATTGAAATAAACCCGCCCGTTGCGATAGGTGATCCTGCCGATATTCTGTTCGCCGCTGACCCCGTCCGGCACGGTGATCCCGGAATATTTAAAGAAGTCGATGGTGACCGGGAATTCGATTTCCTTGGGCAGCGACTTCAAGATGTTGCTGCCCCCATTCAAATCGGCCGGGGCAACCACATTGCCGCGCACATCAACACCCGGTTTGTACGCCACATCGTCGTCGGGCACATGCGTGACCAATTCCTTGCAGGCAGAGCGCGTGACGATGATCGTTGGTGCCGGTGCCTCACTTGTTGCTGCAGCATCATCCGCAGCACCGCCATCCGTTTGTTCTGTTGCAGAGGGGAATGGGGATTCGTCCTGCGCCTTGGCCGTGATGAGTGGGGACACCATCAGCATCACTGCGGTCACAGGCGCCAATAGTCTGATTTTATGACCAAATCCGGCTTTTGAGATAGATTGGACCAATGAAAACTGGGGCATGATTTAGTTTCGTCCTATCTGTGTGCAGTGCAGCAACGATTCATTTGTGAAGTTTGGTCAAAACATCTTGCATAAAAACGAAACATGTGGCTTTTTAGTCGTCCGCTAACGGCGCAAGATCGTTGCGGTAGGCGTATCGCAGCCGCTCATAATATTGCGGGAGGCTTTGTTCCCAATAAGCATACAAGAAGCAGGCGCGACGTCGAAATAAAACCTGTGCATAAGCCCAGGTCTTAGGAGGAAGTATAAAAAGATTACGGGAAAACAGCTATAAAAATAGCGTCTTAGCAAGATCCTTGTGATCTTGCTTTTTTTTTGCCCCTGCCCCAATCGACGCGCCAAGCCATGATTTTTCTGCAGGGCTCACGACGCACCAAACGACAAAACCCCGCACAAAATGTTGCGGGGTTTTATGTTTCCGGATTGGGTGAAGCGCCTTATTGCGGCGGTCGAACTTCGATCATGCCGCTGGTGATGACAAACAATGCGACCACCCACAGGATTGCCGAAATCAGACTGGTGGCGAGGATCTTTTTCCACATATGCGGTTTTTCCGGTGCGCCACTGTCATGGCCCGGTTCAACATTTTCGACCCGCTTCACGCCGACCGGCAGCACCATGAACAGAACCAGCCACCAGATAACGATGTAAACAAGAAGTCCGGAAAACCAGTTCATAGGGGGTGCCTTCAGGTTGGATGCAGCATCTGAATGTTTAAAAGACGATAGAAACGCCCGACCTGTTTTGCAAGGCCGGACGTTGTGAGGCGGATCTCGTGAGGGGCTAAAGCGTTTTGCGTTTAATCAAACCTGTTCGAGTTCGACCAGGGTTCCGTTAAAGTCCTTGGGATGCAAAAACAGAACCGGCTTGCCATGGGCACCGATCTTGGGTTCACCATCACCCAGAACACGTGCACCACTTGCCTGCAGCTTGTCGCGCGCAGCCAGAATATCATCGACCTCGTAGCAGACATGATGAATGCCGCCCGACGCGTTCTTTTCAAGGAAACCCTTGATCGGGGAGTTGTCCCCCAACGGATAGAGCAGTTCGATCTTGGTATTGGGCAGTTCGACGAACACAACCGTCACGCCGTGATCGGGTTCGTCTTGCGGCTCCGAGACCTTTGCGCCCAGAACATCGCGATATTGCGCAATCCCGGCCTCAAGGTCCGGCACAGCAATCGCAACGTGGTTCAGCCGTCCAATCATGGTGTTCTCCTAACGTCTTCAGTCTGCCCGATTGACGCCAATCTAGGATAGCTGCGCGTTCAGAGACAACTGCGCTTTTGGTCGAATGCCCGTTACTTGGCGGATCATCCCTGCTCTTTCACGCGCGCCAGATGCACTTCAATCAACGGGCGTTTGCCCATACGTTGACGCACCGGACGGCGCAAAGCCTGACGGACAGCAAGGATCACCGTGGCATCGTCCATGACTTCTTCGTCATTAAGCTGATCAATGCGATTGCCGATTTCAGCTGCAAATTGATCCAGACGGGTTTCTTCGCCGGGCTCGTCAAACAAGCTGGGGGCTGTGATCATCGGTTCTTTGACCATTTCGCCAAACTGGTTGAGCACCACGGTCACAAACATCACGCCGTTCCAGACGATGCGATTGCGGTTACGGAAGGTATCGGCATCGCGTTTAAGCAACCGGCCGCCATCAAGGGCGAGAACGCCGGCCTCTGCCACGCCAATGACGTGGGCATCGCCGGGCGCCAGCCGAATAACCGTGCCGTCATGCGGGATGACCTGTTCGGGGATCTGGCATTCCGCACCAAGGGCGGCCTGTTCGCACAGATGGCGGGTTTCGCCATGCACGGGCACCAGGATTTTCGGGCGGGTCAGCTGATACATTCGCGTCAGGTCTTCACGGCCAGGATGGCCCGATACGTGGATCGGTTCATCACGCGCGGTGATGACTTTGACGCCACGGCGGATCAGCAGGTTCTGGATATAGCCGATCGACTTTTCATTGCCCGGAATTTCACGCGCCGAGAACACAACCGTATCGCCCGGATCGAGTTGAACGGTGGGATGATCGCCCTTGGCAATGCGCGACAATGCAGCACGTGGTTCGCCCTGTGACCCGGTGCACAGCAAAAGCACCTGATCCTTGGGCACTTCCATCGCATCTTCGTCGGTCAGAAGGTTCGGATAGCCTTTAAGATAGCCCACTTCGCGCGCGGCCTCTGTTACGCGGTTAAGCGACCGGCCGGCAAGCCCGACACAGCGGCCGTTTTCGTGGGCGGCTTCGATCACCGACTGCACACGGGCAACGTTGGTGGCAAAGCAGGCAACGGCAATGCGCCCCTGCGGATGTTCGGCGAACAGTTTGGACAGGTTCTTGGCAACGTCGCCTTCGGAGCCTGTTTTGCCCTCTGAGAACACATTGGTCGAATCACACACCAGCGCCATGACGCCTTCGTCGCCCAGTGCTTCGAGCTTTTTGACATCCGATGCCTCGCCAATCTGGGGATCGGGATCGAACTTCCAGTCGCCGGTATGGACAATCAGGCCTTTAGGCGTGCGGATGGCAAGGGCGTTGGGCTCCAGGATCGAGTGCGTCATGGTGACGAATTCGATATCAAAGCAACCAAGCTGGAACCGCCCGCCCAGTTCGATCACATGGATCGGCACCTGGTCGGCAAAATCGGTTTCGGACAGCTTGGCCTTAAGAAATTCGGCGGCAAACGGGGTGGCGTAAATCGGGCATTTCAAGCGCGGCCACAGATATGGCACCGCGCCCAGGTGATCTTCGTGCGCGTGGGTCAGGACCAAGCCAAGCAGCTTGTCCTTGCGTTCCTCGATAAAGGTCGGGTCGGGCATGACCACATCGACGCCCGGCAGGCCTTCCTCGCCGAACGAAACCCCCATATCGACCATCAACCATTGATCGTCATAGCCATAAAGGTTCAGGTTCATGCCAATTTCGCCGGAACCTCCGAGCGGCACGAACAAAACGTCATCTTTTGGCAAATACAAATCCACGGAAGCTATATCCTTTGTTTTCGGCGCATCAATTACATGCGGGATAATCGTTCCCCTTGCGTCACGCAAGTCTTTATCCTGTAGGCCGTTCGGTCTGCTGGCTGTTGCGACGATAGATCATCAACAAACCCAGCATCGTCAGATCACCGTGCAGATATTCAATTTCATCAACCGCCTTGGTAAAGAGCGGCGCAAGCCCACCGGTTGCCACGACTTTCATCTGGTCGACATTTTGCTGTTGGCGAATACGCGCAAGCAACCCTTCGATCATCGAGACATAGCCCCAGTAGACCCCCGACTGCATGGCTTCGACCGTGTTCTTGCCCACCACACTGCGCGGGGCTTCAATCGCGACCATCGGCAACTGGGCAGCCGCCATATGCAGGGCCTTGATCGACAGGTTAACACCCGGCGCAATCACACCGCCAAGGTAATCACCATTGCCATCGACAACGTCAAAGGTCGTGGCCGTCCCGAAATCAAGCACCACCAGCGGCCCGCCAAACAGTTCATGGGCAGCAATCGCGTTGACAAGACGGTCAGCGCCCACCTCGCTCGGTCGGTCCATGATGATTTTCATATCAAGATTGACCGCAGGATCGCCGACAACCATCGGTTCAACATTGAAATAGCGGCGACACAGGGTCTTGAGGCTGAATTCAGCAGCCGGAACCACGGTGGCAATAATCGCCCCCGTAATCGCATCCTTGGGCACGCCAGACAGCGTGAAAAGATGGTGCAACCACACGCCCAACTCGTCCGCGGTGCGTTCGGTGGTGGTGGAACAGCGCCACTGGCCCTTGATGGTATCGCCATCAAAAACCGCAAAGACGATGTTGGTGTTCCCGGCGTCAATCGCAAGCAACATGATGCTTACAAGCCTCCGCTACAAAGCAAGCTATTTGGTGATATCAGGCGGCAAAGAACACTTCGCCAGCCCCGATGCGGTGCTCAAAACCGCTGTCTTCTCTTAGGATAAGTTCGCCACCCTCATCAAGCCCGACGAAAGTTCCCTGAAGTTCGCGTTCGGTCAAACGGGCAACAACCGGTTTGCCAATGCCATATCCGCGCGCCAGCCAGGCTTCGCGGATCGGTGCAAAACCATCCTGTTCCCAGATCGGCAACCAGTGCGCAACACGCGCCACATAGGTCGTTACCAGATCCGTAACCGAAACCGGGGAGCCCGACGCCGCCAATGAGGTTGCCGGGCGTTCGGCATCGTCGGGGAAAAAGGCGACATTCACCCCTGCCCCGATCACAAGGTAATCGGTTGCGGCCCCCTGATTGGAGGCACTTTCAAGCAGGATACCGCAAATCTTGCGATCATTGACCATCAGGTCATTGGGCCATTTGCAATCCGGGCGGACCATGCCGCCGGTGACGGTTTCAACCGCCTCGGCCATGGCAACAGCAATCAGGAAGGTCAGACGGGCGGCTTCGGCCAGTGAACAGGTCGGACGCAGCAACAGCGACGAATACAGATTACCCACCGGTGACGACCAGGCACGGCCACGGCGGCCACGTCCGGAAGTCTGGGTTCTGGCTATAACAAGGGCGCCACTTTGGGCGCCCTTGTCTGCGAGGCGCTTGGCCTCTTCATTCGTGCTGTCGACCGCTTCCAGTTCGTGAAGGGTGAAACCTTCGGGAAGACGGATCGTTCGCAATGCCATTCTTACATCCCAAACAGCGATGCCGCGGCAACAGCTGCACTATCCATCAGCGGGTTCGGGAAGAAGACGAAGGCCAGGATGATGATCGTGGCAACCGCCATGATGACATTCATCTCGGTACCATTGCGATCAAAGCCTTCGACCGGCTCGTCGAAATACATGACCTTGATGATACGCAGGTAGTAATAGGCACTGACGACCGAGGTCACGAGGCCAATTACTGCAAGCGTCACAAGACCGGAATCGACGGCTGCCTTGAAGACATAGAACTTGCCAAAGAAGCCAGCCAGCGGCGGGATACCTGCCATCGAGAACATGAAGATCGCAGTGATCGCAGCCATCAGCGGCTTGGTTTTCGCAAGACCGGCGAGATCGGTGATTTCCTCGTTCATGCGGTCGTTACGACGCATGCACAGGATGACGGCAAAGGTGCCAAGGTTCATGACAAGGTAAATACCCAGATAAACCAGAACACCGGTGACACCTTCCTGCGTGCCTGCGGCCAGACCGACAAGTGCGAAACCAACGTGACCGATGGACGAATAGGCCATCAGACGTTTGATGTTTTCCTGACGGAGTGCAGCAAACGAACCAACCGCCATCGACAGGATGGAGATCAGGACAATGATCTGCTGCCAGTCTTCAACAGCACCGCCAAACGGACCAACGGCAACGCGGATGAACAGCGCCAGGCCGGCAATCTTCGGGGCAACCGCAAAGAAGGACGTGACCGGGGTCGGCGCACCTTCATAAACGTCCGGGGTCCACATGTGGAACGGAACAGCGGAAACCTTGAAGCACAGACCGGCAAAGATGAAGGCCAGACCAACCAGCGCACCCAGCGGCAGTTCACCACCGACAAGCGTATTGCCAAGAACAGTGAAGTTCGTGGTGCCGGTGAAGCCATAGACCATTGACATGCCATACAGCAGGATACCCGAGGCGATCGAACCGAGGATGAAGTATTTCAGACCCGATTCCGTCGAACGCACGGTGTCACGGCGGATTGCCGCAACAACATAAAGCGCAAGTGACTGCAGTTCGAGGCCAAGATACAGCGACAGCATATCGGTTGCCGATACCATCGCCATCATGCCAAGGGTGGCAAGAGAGATCAGGATCGGGAACTCGAAGCGTGCCATGTTTTCACGCTCGGCAAAGTTCATGGCCATAATGATACCGGTTGCAGAACCGATCAGGATCAGAACCTTGCAGAACTTGGCAAACGGATCAGCGCTGAACTGACCAAAGAATGCCGAACCACCATCACCCATCACCACCAGTGCAATGGTAATGACCTGGGCGGCAACTGCCAGCCAGGATACGGTGCGGAAGGATTTGTCCTTGCCGGCGAAAACCCCAAGCATCAACAGCGCCAAGGCAGAAACTGCCATAAACATTTCGGGCAGCGCGGCCCCGAGGTTGAGCATAGAAACTCCCATGTTCATTCCCCTCAATTCGCAGCCAGCTGGGCGGCTTGTGCCGCTGCAGCCTGGGCCGTTTCGACCTGGTTGACGAGGTTCTCAACCGAGACATGCATGATGTCGAGGAAGGAGACCGGATAGACCCCCATCCACAGAACGATGATCACCAGCGGTGCAAAGATAATCCATTCACGCGGGCTCAGATCGAGGATGGTTTTCAGGTTCTCTTTGGTGAGTGCCCCGAAAATAATCCGGCGATAGAGATACAGCGCATAGGCCGCACCAAGGATCAGACCGGTTGCCGCAAAGAAGGCGACCCAGGTGTTGGCTTCGAACGCACCGAGAAGTGCGAGGATTTCGCCAACGAACCCACCCGTCCCCGGCAGACCAACCGATGCCATGGTGAAGAACATGAAGATCAGTGCGTAGCTCGGCATACGGTGGACAAGACCACCATAGGCGTCGATTTCACGGGTATGGATACGGTCATAGACCACACCGACACACAGGAAGAGTGCACCGGAAACCACACCGTGGCTGAGCATCTGGAAGATCGAACCTTCGATACCATGCTGGTTAAAGGTGAATGCACCGATGGTAACAATCCCCATATGGGCGACCGACGAATATGCAATCAGCTTTTTCATGTCCTGCTGCGCAAGGGCGACCAGCGACGTATAGATGATTGCAACAATCGACAGCGTGAAGACGAGCGGTGCGAAGGTTTCAGATGCCAGCGGCATCATCGGCAGCGAGAAACGCAGGAAACCGTAACCACCCATTTTCAACAGCACGCCAGCCAGGATCACAGAACCAGCCGTCGGTGCCTCAACGTGGGCATCAGGCAGCCAGGTATGGACCGGCCACATCGGCACCTTGACGGCGAACGATGCAAAGAAGGCCAGCCACAGCCAGAGCTGCATATTATAATCGAAGCCGTATTCCATCAGGGTCGGGATATCGGTGGTGCCCGCTTCGAAATACATCGCAAGCAGTGCCACCAGCATCAGGACCGAACCAAGAAGGGTATAAAGGAACAGCTTGAATGCCGCATAGACGCGACGCTGACCACCCCAGACGCCGATGATGATGAACATCGGGATCAGGACGCCTTCGAAGAACAGATAGAACAGCAGACCGTCAAGGGCACTGAACATACCGACCATCATCGTTTCAAGAACGAGGAAGGCGATCATGTATTCCTTCACGCGCTTCTGGATGGCTTCCCATGCCGACAGGATACAAATCGGTGTGAGGAAGGTCGCAAGCAGGACGAAGAGAACGGAAATACCGTCAACGCCCATGTGATAGGAAATGTTCAGACCCGGCATCCAGTCCGCCTGTTCGACGAACTGGAAATCTGCGGTCGTTGCATCGAAGTTCACCCACAGCATCAAGGATACGAGGAACGTGAACCCCGAGGTCCAAAGCGCAACCCAACGGGAATTGCGGGCAACAGTCGCCTCTTCACCATTGATCAGCAGCAGCAGGGCTGCACCGACCAGTGGCAGGAAAGTGACGATCGAAAGAATTGGCCAATCACTCATCGCCCGTTAACCCATCTTCCAAATTGTGTAGGAGACCAGCGCTGCAATGCCGATCAGCATCGCAAATGCATAGTGATAGACGAAACCACTCTGAATGGCGCTGACGCGACGTGCGATGTTACGGCAAGCAGCAGCAACACCATCCGGACCGCAACCATCAATGATGGCACCATCCCCTGATTTCCAGAAGCCATAGCCCAAAGCAAAGGCGG
This sequence comes from Thalassospira indica, assembly GCF_003403095.1. Classification (NCBI taxonomy): domain Bacteria; kingdom Pseudomonadati; phylum Pseudomonadota; class Alphaproteobacteria; order Rhodospirillales; family Thalassospiraceae; genus Thalassospira; species Thalassospira indica. The sequence goes on from NZ_CP031555.1 coordinate 2,809,404, forward strand.
GCTTGACGAAAATCTTGTCATAGAGTTCGTCGAAGTACCATTTGTTCAGCGCGAAGCGGTAAACACCGTTGAAGGTGTTGGCCAGCGTGCGCGGAAGCGACGGCACGAGCTTGTACATGACAATCGCAAGCGACAGACCGGTGATCATGGCAACAAACGGTGCCCATTTCACCCAACCCGGAACATGGTGTGCATTTTCCAGAGCGTTGTGACCTTCGGCCATGAAGAGTGCGCCATTCCAGAAGGTCAGCATTTCTTCAAAGTCGCCGCCACCGAACCAGTCCTTGGCGAACCAGCCGGCAAAGACAGCACCGACGGTCAGGAACAGGAGCGGACCGGTCATGATCGCCGGGCTTTCATGCACGTGCGCCATGGTGCGTTCATCAGCGCGCGGTGCGCCAAAGAAGGTCAGGAAGATCAGACGCCAGCTATAGAACGAGGTCATCAGAGCCGCAAGGATACCCGCCCAGAACGCATACAGGCCAACGCCGGTATGTGCCCCATAGGCGCTTTCAAGGATAAGGTCCTTGGAATAGTAACCCGCAAAGCCCGGAACACCGGTAATCGCAAGCGTCCCAATCACCATCACAGCAAAGGTCAGCGGAACCATTTTGGCAATGCCGCCCATCTTGCGCATGTCCTGTTCATCGGACATGGCATGGATGACAGAACCGGCACCAAGGAACAGAAGCGCCTTGAAGAAGCCGTGTGTCATCAGGTGGAAGACACCCGCCGAATAAGCCGACACGCCGCAGGCAAAAAACATATAGCCCAGCTGCGAACAGGTCGAATAGGCAATGACGCGCTTGATGTCGTTCTGAACACAGCCGATGGTGGCTGCGAAGAACGCAGTCGACGCACCAACGATGGTCACGATCATCAGGGTGGTTTCAGCATATTCAAAGATCGGCGACAGACGCGCGACCATGAACACACCGGCCGTCACCATGGTTGCCGCGTGAATAAGCGCGGAAACCGGGGTCGGGCCTTCCATTGCGTCCGGAAGCCAGGTGTGCAGACCAAGCTGTGCCGATTTACCCATCGCACCGATGAACAGCAGGAAGCAGGTAATCTCGAGTGCGGAGAATTCATGGCCCAGGAACATCAGGGTTGTGCCCGCGACTTCTTCGGCATTGCCAAAGATGACGTCGAACTGAACGCTGTCGAACAGGACATAAACCGCAAAGATACCAAGGGCAAAGCCGAAGTCACCGACACGGTTGACGATGAAGGCTTTCATCGCAGCAGCCGATGCCGACGGTTTGGAATACCAGAAGCCGATCAGAAGGTAAGACGCCAGACCAACGCCTTCCCAGCCGAAGAACAGCTGGATCAAGTTGTCGGCGGTAATCAGCATCAGCATCGCAAAGGTGAACAGGCTGAGATACGCCATGAAGCGCGGCTTGTCCGGGTCATGCGACATATAGCCGATGGAATAGATGTGAACCATCGAGGACACGCCGGTGACAACAATCAGCATCACACAGGTCAGCGTATCAATACGCAGCGACCAGGACGCATCGAAGCTGCCCGAGGAAATCCAGGTAAACAGTTCAATCACAACCGGGTTGCCACCCAGGGCAACATCGACAAAGGCAAAGATCGAAATCACAAAGGCAATCACAACACCGGCGACGGTGACGAGCTGTGCCAGACGATCAGACGCGGACACACCATGATGGTGATGACCATGGCTGTCATGCGGGGCATCCTTTGCGGTCGACATGGCGCCGACCAGCGTGATGGCCCCGGCAAGGATTGCCGCGATCAGGGGCAGGAATACAATCAACGGATACATATCTGCCTTACCCCTTCATCATGTTGATGTCTTCAACCGCGATGGTGCCGCGGTTACGGAAATAGACGACCAGGATCGCCAGACCAATTGCCGCTTCAGCCGCAGCAACCGTCAGAACGAAGATGGTAAATACCTGTCCGACGAGGTCGCCGAGGAACGACGAGAACGCGACCAGATTGATATTGACCGCCAGCAGCATCAGCTCGATCGACATCATGATGATGATGACGTTCTTGCGGTTCATGAAGATGCCGAAGATCCCGAGTGTGAAAAGGATCGCCGCGACGGTCAGATAATGTGCAAGACCGATTTCCATCAGATCCCCCTTCCGACCGGAACTTTTTTGACTTCAAGCGTATCAGCGCGGGTACGCTTGACCTGCTCGGAGATTTTCTGACGACGGACACCTTCACGGTGACGCAGTGTCAGGACAATTGCGCCAATCATCGCAACAAGCAGAACCAGACCAGCCGCCTGGAAGATGTATGCGTAATCGGTGTAGATCAGTTGACCGAGTGCCTCGACGTTGGTCAGACCTGCCGGTGTCGGCTGCGCGAGAACCGCGACCGCCTCGTCGGTTAGGGTCCAGCCAACGCCAACCAATGCCAGTTCGACAAACAGAACAACCGCGATCAGAACACCGATCGGCAGGTAGTTCAAAAAGCCCTGACGCATTTCGACAAAGTTAATGTCGAGCATCATGACGACGAACAGGAACAGGACTGCAACCGCGCCGACATAGACGACGACAAGCAGCATGGCGAGAAACTCGGCACCCAGCAGGACGAAAAGTCCGGCTGCGTTAAAGAATGTCAAGATCAGCAACAGTACCGAATGCACCGGGTTGCGAACGGTCACAACCGCAGTCGCGGACAAAACCGCGACGGTAGCAAACAGGTAAAAAGCCAAAGCCTGTACGACCATAAGGTACCCCCTTGGCGAACCGTTGTTGCCCCAATGGCTTACAACGGCCCATGAACTCTCTTTCTAACGATCAGACGCGACACTTACCGATAAGGTGCGTCTGCCTCCAATCGTGCAGCAAGCTCGGCTTCCCAACGCTCGCCGTTTGCCAGCAGCTTGTCCTTGTCATAGAACAGCTCCTCGCGGTTTTCGGTTGCGAACTCGAAGTTCGGACCTTCGACGATGGCATCCACCGGGCAGGCTTCCTCGCAGAAGCCACAGTAAATGCATTTCGTCATATCAATGTCGTAACGCGTGGTACGACGCGAACCGTCATTGCGCGGTTCGACCTCAATGGTGATGGCCTGTGCCGGGCAAATGGCTTCGCAAAGTTTGCAGGCGATGCAACGCTCTTCGCCGTTCGGGTAACGGCGCAGTGCGTGTTCGCCACGGAAACGCGGGCTCAGCGGACCTTTTTCATACGGGTAGTTGATCGTCACCTTGGGCTTGAACATGTATTTCAAGGTGAGCGCCATTCCCGAAACGAGTTCCGCGAGCAGGAAGCTCCGGGCCGTCCGATCAATAAATGACATCGTTTACCTCTCTCTTTCCGATGCGCGGCGATCAGGCCGGGACCTTGTCAAAAACAACGAGGAACGTGGCAACCAGCATGACCCATGCGAAGGACAGTGGCAGGAAGATTTTCCAGCCCAGACGCATCAGTTGGTCATAACGGTAACGCGGGAAGGTTGCACGGACCCACAGGAAGATGAACAGAACGAAGCAGATCTTGATGATGAACCAGATTGCGCCCGGGATGAATTCGAGGAACGGCAACGGCGCGCTCCAGCCACCCAGGAACAGAATGGCGCACAGGCCACTCATTAGGATCATGTTCGCGTATTCACCCAGGAAGAACAGCGCAAAGGTCATCGCCGAATAGTCGACGTTATAACCCGAGACCAGTTCGGCTTCCGCTTCGGGAAGGTCAAACGGTGCGCGGTTGGTTTCTGCCAGAATGGATACGATGAAGACGATGAACATCGGGAAGTGATAAACGAAGTTCCACTCCCAGATACCACCGACCTGCCCGCGGACAATGTCGCTGAGGTTCAGCGAACCGGTCGTCAGCAGAACCGAGATGATGATCAGGCCAATCGAAATCTCGTACGAAACCATCTGGGCGCCGGAACGCAGCGCACCAAGGAAGGCGTATTTGGAGTTCGATGCCCAACCGGCCATCACGATACCGTAAACACCCAGCGAAGAAATCGCGAAGATGTAAAGAATACCGACATTCAGATCGGCCAGAACCATGCCCTCGTCGAACGGAATAACCGCCCAGGCAATGATTGCCAGAATAAAGGTCAGCATCGGGGCGATGATGAACACGCCCTTGTTCGCGCTGCTCGGAATGATTGTTTCTTTCAGAAACAGCTTCAAACCATCGGCAAGCGGCTGCAGAAGGCCAAACGGCCCCACAACGTTCGGGCCCTTACGGAGCTGAATAGCACCGATGACCTTACGCTCGGCGTAGGTCAGATAGGCGACAGCACCCAGCAACGGCAGAACAATCGCCAGAATTTTGGCGACGATCCAGACGAGCGGTTCAATATATCCGTCCCAAAGAAGTTCCATCGGTCAAACCGTATCTTTTGCGTTTCGTCCCAAAATTGGGACACCCCCTTGCGGGATGAGCGACGATCAGATCGTCGCTCCCCTTACTCAGGCAACCTTCTCGGCAGCCGCATCCTTGACAAAGGCCTCAGTACATTTGGCCATCGTCACCGAAGCACGGCTGATCGGGTCGGTCATATAGAAATTGCGAACCGGCGATACAAAGCCATCAGACTTCATGTCACCTGACACACCGAAATCGGTCCATTCTGCCTTGGTCGGAACATTCAGCGACGCAAAGGTCGGGCTGAGTTCCACCATACGCGAGCGAACGGCATCGATATTGTTGTATGGCAGGGTCAGATCCAGCGCACCGGAAAGTGCACGGACAATCGCCCAGTCCTCACGCGCGTCACCAACCGGGAAGATCGCACGCCAGCCCTGCTGGGCGCGGCCTTCGGTGTTGACATAGGTGCCATTCTTTTCGGTGTAAGCAGCCCCCGGCAGGATCACGTCGGCTGCCTGCGCACCGGCATCACCCATTGCACCCTGGTAAATGACAAATGCCTTTTCCAGTTTGCTCATGTCGACTTCGTCAGCACCCAGAAGATAGACAACCTCGATATCGCCTTTGGCGGCACCATCGAGAATGTCATTGGTTGCCAGGCCGCCCTCACCCGGCACGAAGCCAAGATCAAGACCGCCGACACGCGATGCCGCGGTGTGCAGAACGTTAAAGCCGTTCCACTCACCGGAAACCATGCCGTATTTCTCGGCAATGGCGCGGGTGGCAGCAAGAACCGCGTCACCGTCTTCACGGTTAAGCGCGCCCATACCGACAATGATCATCGGCTTTTCAGAAGCCTTGAGAACCTTGGCGAACTCGTTCTTGCCATCCAGGATTTCCTGGAGGGTTTCCGGACCCGCACCAAGATAATCGTTCTTGTAGGTCGGATCCCACTTTTCACCAATGATGCCGACTTTGAAATCGCCAGCGGTCGTGCGCCAGCGTTTGCGCAGACGCGAATTGATGATCGGTGCTTCGGCACGGACATTGGCACCAACGATCAGGCAGGCATCTGCCTCGTCAATACCGGCAATCGTGCTGTTGAAGATATAGGAGGCACGCGGGCCACCAATCTTCGAGCCGTCCTGACGGCAATCAAGGTTCGGCGAACCAAGCTTATCCATCAGGTCTTTCAGCGCGGTCATCGTTTCACAATCGACCGTGTCACCCGCAAGGGCGGCAATTTTCTTGCCGTCCAGACCAGAAACCTTTGCCTTGATCGCAGCAAATGCTTCGTCCCAGCTTGCCGGCTGCAGCTTGCCATCCTTGCGAACATACGGACGGTCAAGGCGCTGACGTTTCAGGCCATCAATGGCGTAACGGGTTTTGTCCGAAATCCATTCTTCGTTGATGTCTTCGTTGGTGCGCGGCAGAACACGCATCACTTCGCCGGTACGGGCATCGATACGAATGTTCGAGCCAACAGCGTCCATGACATCGACGCTATCGGTTTTCTTGAGCTCCCACGGACGCGCGGTAAACGCATACGGCTTGGAAGTCAGAGCACCGACTGGGCACAGGTCAACCAGGTTGCCTGAAAGCTCGGAGTTGATGGAGGCTTCGATATACGGTCCGACTTCGGTGTCCTCGCCACGGTAAACAGCACCCATGGTGCCGACACCGGCGACTTCCTCGGAGAAGCGAACGCAACGGGTGCAGTGGATGCAACGGGTCATGATCGTTTTGACGATCGGGCCCAGTTCCTTGTCCTTTACCGCACGTTTTTTCTCGGCGTAACGTGAAGAGTCAAAACCATAGGCCATTGCCTGGTCCTGAAGATCACATTCACCACCCTGGTCACAAATCGGGCAATCCAGCGGATGGTTGATCAGCAGGAATTCCATCACGCCGTTGCGTGCCTTTTTCACAAGGTCGGAATCGGTTTTGATCACCATTCCATCTGCCGCAGGCATGGCGCAGGATGCGACCGGTTTCGGCGCACGTTCCATTTCCACCAAACACATACGGCAGTTGCCGGCGATTGACAGGCGTTCGTGATAGCAGAAACGCGGGATTTCCTTACCGGCCTCTTCACAGGCCTGAAGGACTGTCGCCCCGACTTCTACTTCAACTTCAATACCGTCAACTGTTAGTTTCGGCATGTCTCAATCCCTCTCAACAGGCCTCTCTCAGGCCGCGATCCGTGCGCGATATTCCTTGATCCGACGTTCCATTTCGGGACGGAAGTGACGGATAAGGCCCTGAATCGGCCATGCAGCAGCATCGCCAAGCGCACAAATGGTGTGGCCTTCGACCTGTTTGGTCACATCCCACAACAGATCAATCTCATCGAGCGTGGCTTCGCCGCGAACCATGCGCGTCATCATGCGCATCATCCAGCCGGTACCTTCACGGCACGGCGTGCACTGACCACAGCTTTCATGCTTGTAGAATTCCGACAGACGCGCGATCGCGTAGACAATGTCGGTCGACTTGTCCATGACGATGACAGCAGCGGTCCCAAGACCGGAGCCGACTTCACGCAGGCCATCAAAGTCCATCAGCACGTCATCACAGACGTCTTTTGGCATCAGCGGAACAGATGAACCGCCCGGAATAACCGCAAGAAGGTTGTCCCAGCCGCCACGAACGCCGCCGCAGTGCTTTTCGATCAGTTCCTTGAGCGGAATGCTCATGGCTTCTTCGACAGTGCACGGCTTTTCGACGTGACCGGAAATGGCAAACAGCTTGGTGCCGTGGTTGTTTTCACGGCCAAAACCGGCGAACCACGAACCGCCACGACGCAGAATGGTCGGAACAGCAGCAATTGATTCGACGTTGTTGACCGTGGTCGGGCAACCATAAAGGCCTGCGTTCGCCGGGAACGGCGGTTTCAGGCGCGGCTGGCCTTTTTTACCTTCAAGGCTCTCGATCAGGGCGGTTTCTTCGCCACAGATGTAAGCACCGGCACCGAGATGCAGGTAAAGGTCGAAGTCCCAACCAGAACCACAGGCGTTTTTACCGATCAGACCGGCTTCGTATGCCTCGTCAATCGCGCGCTGCAGGTTGGATGCCTCGTGATAGAACTCACCACGAATATAGATATAGGCCGCATGCGCATTCATCGCGAAGCTGGCCAGAAGGCAACCTTCGACCAGGGTGTGCGGATCATTGCGCATGATTTCGCGGTCTTTACAGGTACCGGGTTCACCTTCGTCGGCGTTCACAACCAGGTAGCTCGGACGACCATCAGATTCCTTGGGCATGAAGGACCATTTCAGGCCGGTCGGGAAGCCAGCGCCCCCACGACCACGCATACCGGATGCTTTCATCTCGTCGATGATCCAGTCGCGGCCTTTTTCGATCAATGCCTTGGTACCATCCCAGTTGCCACGGGACTGCGCGCCTTTAAGGCCGAAATCCTGGAAACCATACAGGTTGGTAAAGATACGATCCTTATCCTGCAGCATATCAGGCGTCCCCTTCGCTAGCATCAGCATCCTGCGGGGCTGCGCCGCAGCCACAGAATGCCTTCAGAACCTTCGGACCATCGATCGGCTCGCACCCTTTGCGGCCGCTCTGCGGACCGGCTTTCGGCTTCTCGCCCTTTTTGAGGGCATCGAGGATGGCCTTGGTCGTTTCCGGCGTCAGGTCTTCGTAATAATCGTCGTTGATCTGCATCATCGGTGCGTTGACACACGCCCCAAGGCATTCGACTTCGATCATGGTGAACTGACCGTCTTCGGTGGTTTCACCAACGCCGATGCCGAGTTCCTTTTTGCAGGTATCGACAACGTCGGCAGAACCGCGAAGCCAGCACGGCGTGGTGGTGCAAACCTGGATGAAGTTCTTACCCACCGGGGCAAGGTTATACATCGTATAGAAGGTTGCGACCTCGTAGACGCGAATGGCCGGCATTTCGAGCATGTCGGCAATGTAATCCATTGCGACGGTCGGAACCCAGTTACCTTCGGTCTGACGCTGTGCCAGATCAAGCAGCGGCATGACCGCGCTCTGCTGGCGGCCTTCCGGATACTTGGCGATGATCTTCTTTGCTTTTTCCTGATTTTCAGGCGTGAAAGCAAAGCTGGTCGGCTGAAGCTCTTTCGGAGCTGGTCTTCTCAAATGGCTCATCGGTCAATCTCACCGAACACGATATCTAGCGACCCGATATTGGCAACGACGTCGGCCAGCATGTGGCCTTTTGACATGAAGTCGATGCCTTGGAGGTGCGGGAACCCCGGGGCGCGGATTTTGCAGCGATACGGACGGTTCGAGCCATCCGAAACAAGATACACACCAAACTCGCCTTTCGGTGCCTCGACCGCGGCATAGCATTCGCCGGCCGGTACGTGGAAACCTTCGGTGAAGAGTTTGAAGTGGTGAATAAGGGCTTCCATCGAACGCTTCATTTCGGCGCGCGACGGCGGTGCCACTTTGTTGTTTTCAACAATGACAGGGCCATCCGGCATATTTTTGATGGCCTGCTTGATGATTTTCAGCGACTGCCACATTTCCTCGAAACGGACAAGGAAGCGGTCATAGCAATCGCCATTCTTGCCGACAGGAATGTCGAAGTCGAATTCTTCGTACGAGTCATAGGGCTGCGATTTACGCAGATCCCACGCCAGACCCGATGCACGGATGTTCGGACCGGTGAAGCCCCAATCAAGGGCCTCCTCGGCACTGACGATACCGATATCGACCGTACGCTGTTTGAAGATACGGTTGCCGGTCAGAACGCGGTCGAAGTCTTTCATAAAGATTTCGTACTGGTCTGCCCATGCGTCGATATCATCAAGCAAGCCTGCCGGAAGATCAGCAGCAACGCCACCCGGACGGAAGTAGTTGGCGTGAAGACGGGCGCCACAGGCGCGCTCATAGAATTCCATGAGCTTTTCACGTTCTTCAAAGCCCCACAGAAGCGGGGTCATCGCACCAACGTCCAGTGCGAACGCGGTCAGGTTCAGAATGTGGTTCAGGATACGACCGATTTCCGCATAAAGAACACGGATATACTGCGCACGCTTGGGCACTTCGACGCCCATCAGCTTTTCGATGGCCAGGCAATATGCATGTTCCTGGTTCATCGGTGCGACATAGTCGAGACGGTCGAAATACGGAGTTGCCTGAATATAGGTCTTATATTCGATCAGCTTTTCCGTACCACGGTGCAAAAGACCAATATGCGGGTCGGAACGTTCGACGACTTCGCCGTCCATTTCCAGAACCAAACGCAGAACGCCGTGCGCCGCAGGGTGCTGCGGGCCGAAGTTCATGGTCATGTTTTTGATTTTTTGTTCGGACATCAGGCGTTGCCCTCCGCCTTTTCATCACCCGGAAGAACATGCTGGATGCCTTCCCATGGGCTTTCGAAATCGAAATTACGGAAATCCTGAACCAGTTTGACCGGCTCGTAGACAACACGCTTCTGTTCGTCGTCATAACGCACTTCGACATACCCGGTCAGCGGGAAGTCCTTGCGCAGCGGATGACCTTCAAAACCGTAATCGGTCAGAATACGGCGGGGATCCGGATGACCGGCGAAGAAAATACCGTACATGTCCCACGCTTCGCGCTCGAACCAGTCGGCGGCGCTGAACAGCGAAACACAGCTTGGTACCGGGGTGTCTTCGTCAGTACGGACCTTCACACGAATGCGCAGGTTATGCTTGAGAGACAGCAGGTGATAAACGACGTCGAAACGCTCAATACGTTCCGGGTAGTCTGCACCACAAACATCAATCAGCTGCTTGAACAAGCAGCCGGTATCATCCCGAAGGAAGGTCAGAACTTTAAGGATATCATCGCGCTTGGCGACGATGGTCAGCTCGCCGTAACGAATCTCGCTTTCGAGAATTTCGTTGGCCAGCTGTGACGCCACCAGATCTTTCAGATCTTTCAAAGCAGCGCTGTTATCGCTGAGCAGTTCGCTCATGCAAGCCCCCTATTACGGATCAGCGTGTCAGGACACCGGTACGGCGGATTTTCTTTTGCAGCTGCATCACGCCATAAATCAGCGCTTCGGCTGTCGGCGGGCACCCGGGAACGTATACGTCCACTGGCACAACGCGATCACAACCGCGCACCACCGAATAAGAATAGTGATAGTAACCGCCGCCATTGGCGCACGAGCCCATCGAAATAACCCAGCGCGGCTCTGCCATCTGGTCATAGACCTTACGCAGTGCCGGGGCCATTTTGTTGGTCAGGGTACCAGCAACGATCATCACGTCCGACTGACGCGGGCTTGGGCGGAAAACCAGACCATAACGGTCAAGGTCATAACGCGACGCCGCCGAATGCATCATCTCAACAGCACAGCAGGCCAGACCGAAAGTCATCGGCCACAAGGAACCGGTGCTTGCCCAGCTTGCGAGTTTATCGAGATTGGCAAGGACAAAGCCCTTGTCGTTCATCTCGTCAAACACGCCCTTAAGCATTGCATCCTGATCCGAACCGGGTGCCAGGGGTGCGCCTGAGTTGGTGCTCACTCCCATTCCAAAGCTCCCTTCTTCCATTCGTAGATAAAGCCGACCGTCAAAACAGCCAGGAAGATCACCATCGATACAAAGCCGAATGTTCCGATATCACCGAGGGTTACAGCCCACGGGAACAGGAAGGCGACTTCGAGGTCGAAAATAATGAACAAGATTGCGACCAGATAGAACCGAACGTCGAACTTGATGCGCGCGTCTTCGAACGGCGCAAACCCGCATTCGTATGCGGACAGTTTCTCAACATCCGGTGCCTGCTTGGCAAGAACCAGCGACGCGATGACGATTACCGCCGAAAGACCGACGGCGATCCCGATGAACACCAGGATCGGAAGATATTCCGAAAGAAGCTCTTGCATCTCTCTGACCTCTCAAGAACAGGCCTTTTGACCCGACCAGGTCCCCACCTGGCCAATTACGGCGCACCATAACGTATGCACCGCACAAGTTCCAGTCCCCAAGCACGTTGAACATGCTCTAAGACCGGAAACTTTCTAATCTTTTTACCGTTTACTATCGTCCGATATCGGGCTGGACGTCGAGATGATCAAGACCCAATCGTGCGAAGCAGCATTAGCAACACAAGAAAAGGCGACCGCGGAAAAGACAATTCGCCCTAAAAAAGACAACAGATGATGGATCATGGCGCGAGCGACGAGACTTGAACTCGCGGCCTCCGGCGTGACAGGCCGGCGCTCTAACCAACTGAGCTACGCCCGCAAAATGACCATCAATCGGCGCGCCTTTGTTAGACCACCCCCCAAACCAAGTCAAGCAGCTAGCAACGATTTCAACCCATTCGACAATTGCGCCTGCAAACATCACCCTTTGCGGGGTAATTTGGCCCCGAAATTGTACGGCATTAATCAATTTTGTACATTTAGGGCGCTTTATACCGATGGGGCTTTGCAAAGGGGTGTCGGCTTTTATAGAATTGTTGACAAATAACCCCTATCTTACGGTGCGATAGAGGCAGGTTCGGGCGTCAGGTTCCACCCCGAACAGAGTCATTACGACGGAGAAGACCACCCGTGGGGCGCGTAAAAGAAGAATACAGATCACTGGCCGGACCTGAAAAGGCAGCGATTCTCATGCTTGCTCTTGGGGAAGAGCACGCAACCAAGATGTTCAGCATGATGGATGACGAGGAAATCAAAGAGATTTCCCAAACCATGTCGAGCCTCGGTACGATCAACTCTAATATCGTTGAGCGCCTTTTCGTCGAATTCGCTGACCAGCTTTCTTCAACCGGGTCACTGGTCGGTTCGTTTGATACCACCGAACGGCTGCTTTCCAAGGTACTGCCCGAAGACCGCGTGAACGGCATCATGGAAGAGATCCGCGGTCCTGCGGGTCGTACCATGTGGGACAAGCTGAACAACGTGAACGAAGCGGTTCTGGCGAACTACCTGAAAAACGAATATCCGCAGACCGTCGGTGTAGTTCTGTCCAAACTCAAACCCGCACATTCTGCGTCGGTTCTGTCGCTTTTGCCGGAAAACTTCTCGATGGAAGTCATCATGCGTATGTTGCGCATGGAAGCAGTTCAGAAAGAAGTTCTCGATAACATTGAAAAGACGCTGCGCACCGAGTTCATGTCGAACCTTGCGCGCGGTTCGCGCGGTGACAACCACGAACTGATGGCGGATATTTTCAACAGCCTGGACCGCCAAAGTCAGGACAGATTCCTTACTGCGCTTGAAGAACGCAACCGTGATTCGGCCGAGAAGATCAAGGCGCTTATGTTCACCTTCGAAGACCTTGCGCGGCTTGACAACAACGGCGTTCAGACGCTGCTGCGTCAGGTCGAAAAGGACAAGCTTGCCCTGGCGCTGAAAGGGTCGACCGATCAGATGCGCGACTTGTTCTTCAAGAACATGTCCGAACGTGCCGGCAAGATGATGAAGGAAGATATGGACGCGCTGGGCCCGGTTCGTCTGTCAGACGTCGAAGAGTCGCAGATGATGATCGTCCAGCTGGCCAAGGAACTGGCCGCACAGGGCCAGATCGTCATTTCCGAAGGCGGTGCCGAAGACGAAATGGTCTTCTAGCCCCCACCAAAATACCGCAACTGCACAAACACCAAAGGGACAGCCAATGCTGTCCCTTTTTTCGTTCGTCAGGCGCGATCAGATGGGGGAATATCCCAAGCTAAGCCAAACTACCCTGCCCTAGCCCAGAATGACGTTAGGTACCGGATCAGAGATCGACTGAATTTCCCAGCGCAGGCGGTTCTGACCGTTGATTTCACGGAATTCTGCCGCGTTGTGGCTCCGCACCCCTGCGGTCGTGCGAACCTCGATCTTGCCGGTCATCTGGTAGCCCAGTGCAGTCAGGCGGTCCTGATACTGATCCGGGACAAAGCCACCCCGAATTTCGACGGTGTTTCGCTCTGAATTAAAGAACATTTCCAGTATGCGCGATTGCCGACGGACAAAGACGAAGCTTTTTTCGCGCATGATGTTGCCGCGCTTCTCATAGACCATGTTAAACACACCGCGCCCGGTATAGGTCAGCTGTCTTACAGCCGAATCGCGCTTGAGATCTGCCAGAACCTTGGCGACCTTTTCCTTTTCACCCTCCGCATCCAGGCTTTTATCCAGAAGGCCTTGGGTAATGTTTGGCTGCACCAGCAAACCGCGGTAGCTCAGTCGGTAATCGCCATTACGCTCCATGGACAGATCAATCGTAAAGGCCTCGGGCAGATAGCAGCTGGCAAGCATTACCGGCAGGCACAGAACGATCAGAACCTGTCGGCATATCGACCATGTTTGACGCGCGAAACGCGTTGGCATTGCGACACGGCTGATACTCTCAGGGCCAGACAGATGGCGGGCCGGATTACTGTTCATCTTGAAGGTTCCGATTCTCTTGACCATGGCATCAACAGTGCCTGTCTGCCGACCAAGCGTCAACTTATACAAGCCCCTGTCCGAAGGACGATATGGGGAAGCAAAGCAACTGCTTACAAGGCGTCGGGATACGCAAAATCCAGAAACGAAAAAAGGCAGCCTTTAGGGCTGCCTTTATCATGGTGGGTGATGAGAGATTCGAACTCCCGACCCTCTCGGTGTAAACGAGATGCTCTAACCAGCTGAGCTAATCACCCTTTTGCAAACCGCGCTGTTCTGCGGAAGCGGGCGGAACTTACCATGCTTTCCCCAAAAAGCAATGCCAGTTTTGCATAAAAATGTAACTTCTATTTCAGGGCGGATTATCTTTGGCAAATGCTCAACCCAAGCCTGCCAAAATGGCCTGATTTCCCCGTATTTTCAGGCACATGACACAAGCCTGAAGCGGGTCCCAAATGCCAGACATGGGCAGGATGATTCGCAAAGATCGGGAAAACAAAAAAGGCAGCCTTTAGGGCTGCCTTTATCATGGTGGGTGATGAGAGATTCGAACTCCCGACCCTCTCGGTGTAAACGAGATGCTCTAACCAGCTGAGCTAATCACCCGTCGTCTTGGGGTCCATGGCCCCGAAGCGGAGCGGAACATAGCATGGATTTTCCAAAAAGCAATGCCGGTGACGCAAGTCACCGGCATTTTTTAGCTGAACATCGTCAAACTTAGTTGACGGCGTCCTTAAGGCCTTTACCAGCCTTGAACTTCGGCTGTTTCGATGCCGGGATGTCGATTTCTTCACCGGTGCGCGGGTTGCGACCTTTTGAAGCAGCGCGAGCAGCGACAGCGAAGGTACCGAAACCAACCAGACGAACTTCGTCGCCGGATTTCAGAGAATCGGTGATGGAATCGAAAACAGCATCAACCGCTTTTGCAGCGTCAGCTTTGGACAGATCAGCTTTAGCAGCTACACTTCCAACGAGATCGTTTTTATTCACTTCCTGGCCCCCTTGTTTGGACGTTCGGAGTTATGAGGAAATTTGGTTTGCCCCAAACCTGTTGCATGGGCAGTGTAAGCAGGTCGCCAACAGCTCGTCAATGCGAGAGACGCAGTTTTCTGCGGTTTTTGACGTTTTTTTCGATTTTTTGCGCTTTACACCAATCCCGACATGTTCCTGTGCCGATTCTTGGGCAAAGTTATCCACAGAAAAAGGGGGCCGACAGTGTCGGCCCCCTTGTTTTCTGCGCGTTCTGACGATCCTTAGTGAGTCGTCACACCGCCGATTTCCGATTCTTCGCCGTCCTTGGATTTGACAGCAACGTCATCAACCTCTTCTTCCCACTCGATCGGGACAAGCGGATTGACCAAGGCGTGGCTCAGAACTTCGTCAACATGCGACACCGGAATGATTTCCATGCCGCGTTTGACATTGTCCGGAATCTCTTCGAGATCCTTTTCGTTTTCCTGCGGGATCAGAACGGTTTTCACCCCGCCGCGCAACGCAGCCAAGAGCTTTTCTTTCAAACCGCCAATCGCAAGCACACGGCCACGCAGCGTAACTTCGCCGGTCATCGCAACGTCCTTGCGCACAGGGTTGCCGGTCAGAACCGAAACAACCGAGGTCACCATACCAACGCCGGCCGACGGGCCGTCTTTGGGGGTGGCACCTTCTGGCACGTGAACGTGGATGTCACGTTTCTGGAACAAGGTTGGCTTGATCCCGAAATCAACCGCACGCGAACGGACAAACGAGGTCGCCGCCTGGATCGATTCCGTCATGACTTCACCGAGTTTACCGGTGGTTTTCATGTTGCCCTTGCCCGGCACGGTAACAGATTCGATCTGAAGCAAATCGCCACCGAACTCGGTATAGGCAAGACCGGTGACAACACCGACCTGATCTTCACCCTCGGTCTCGCCGAAGCGGAACTTGCGGATACCGGCATATTTACCAAGTGTGCGCGGGGTAACACGAACCGTTTTCAGGTTTTCAAGCATGATACGCTTGGTCGCCTTACGGGCCAGCTTGGCCAGTTCGCGTTCAAGGTTACGCACACCTGCTTCGCGGGTGTAATAACGGATCAGATCACGAAGTGCCTCGTCCGAGATGCTCCATTCCCCTTTTTTCAGGCCGTTATCCTTGACCTGCTTGGGAATAAGGTGACGTTTGGCAATCTCGACTTTCTCGTCTTCGGTGTAACCGGAAATCCGGATGATTTCCATACGGTCAAGCAGCGGCTGCTGCATGCGAAGCGAGTTGGCCGTGGTGACAAACATCACATCCGAAAGATCGTAATCGACTTCGAGATAGTGATCGTTAAAGGTCGAGTTCTGTTCAGGATCCAATACCTCAAGCAGGGCCGAGGCCGGATCACCGCGGAAGTCCGAACCCATCTTTTCAATCTCGTCGAGAAGAAACAGCGGGTTGGAATATTTCGCCTTTTTCATGCCCTGGACAATCTTGCCCGGCATGGACCCGATATAGGTCCGGCGGTGACCGCGGATTTCGGATTCATCGCGAACCCCACCGAGTGACATGCGCACAAAGCTACGCCCGGTCGCATTGGCCATTGATTTGCCAAGCGAGGTTTTACCAACACCGGGAGGACCAACGAGGCAAAGGATCGGACCTTTGACCTTTTTGGTGCGCGCCTGAACCGCAAGATATTCAAGGATGCGTTCCTTGACCTTTTCCAGACCGTAATGCTCCTTGTCGAGCACCTTCTTGGCCTTTTTCAGGTCATGGGAAACACGCGAACGCTTGTTCCACGGAATGGACACCATCCAGTCAAGATAGTTGCGCACCACGGTGGCTTCTGCCGACATCGGGCTCATATTGCGCAGTTTCTTGAGTTCTGCCTGTGCCTTTTCCTTGGCTTCCTTGGGCATTTTGGCCTTGTTCAGCTTCTCTTCGATTTCAGAAGCTTCATCCTTGCCGTCTTCGCCCTCGCCCAGTTCCTTCTGAATGGCTTTGAGCTGTTCATTCAGATAGTACTCGCGCTGGGTTTTCTCCATCTGGCGTTTGACGCGGTTGCGAATTTTCTTTTCAACCTGCAACACGCCAATTTCGGATTCCATGAAGCCGAAAATACGTTCCAGACGATCACCAACCAGCTTGGTTTCCAGCAATTCCTGCTTTTCGGAAATCTTCAGCGACAGGTGGGATGCCACCGTGTCGGCAAGCTTGGCCGGTTCTTCGATCTGATTGACCGACACCAGAACTTCAGGCGGAATTTTCTTATTCAGCTTGATGTACTGTTCGAACTGGGTGACGACAGAACGGGCCAGCGCTTCGAGTTCGCTGTCATCCTCGTCACTGTCTTCACGCACCGAACCATAGGCCTGGAAGAATTCCGGATTATCAACGTAGCCGGTAATTTCGGCACGTTTCCCGCCTTCAACCAATACCTTGACGGTTCCATCCGGCAGCTTGAGAAGCTGCAAGACAGTTGCGACAGTACCAATTTCATAGAGATCTTCGACAGCCGGGTCATCAAGACCGGCGTCTTTCTGGGTGACAAGCAGGATCTGCTTGTCTTCGCGCATCACATCTTCGAGTGCACGCACCGATTTTTCACGTCCGACAAACAGCGGAACAATCATGTGCGGGAACACGACAATGTCACGCAACGGCAGCACCGGGTATATTTCGCCACGCGCCAATTCGACCATTATGTTCTTTCCCTACTCTGAGCCGTAACGCTGCTGTGCGGTCCTGCCATAGGCCCCGCCAGCAACGCGAACATGTTTTAGATAATCGTTAGATAATCCGGATTTCCCGCACCGCAATAGTTGCCGGTGCGGGAATTACGTTCAGGCAGTATTTTCAACACCTTCACGACGTTCTGCATGGATCAGCAACGGCTTTGCCTTCCCATTAACGACGTCAGCGTTGATGACGATTTCCTCGACACTTTCCATGGTCGGCAGATCGAACATGGTTTCAAGCAGGATGCCTTCCATGATCGAGCGCAAACCACGCGCACCGGTCTTGCGTTCAATTGCCTTGTCGGCAATCGCCTTGAGCGCATCCGTCTGGAAGGTGAGTTTCACGTCTTCCATATCGAACAGGCGCTGATACTGCTTGATCAGTGCGTTTTTCGGCTCGGTCAAAATCTGGACCAGAGCTTCGTTGTCGAGGTCTTCGAGCGTCGCCAGAACCGGCAGACGACCAATGAACTCCGGGATAAGACCGAACTTCAGCAGATCTTCCGGCTCGACTTCGCGCAGAACATCACCAGCACGGCGTTCATCAGGGCCACGGACATCGGCACCAAAGCCGATTGCGCTACCCCTGCCACGCTGGGAAATCACCTTGTCCAGGCCAGCGAACGCGCCGCCAACGATGAACAGGATATTGGTAGTATCGACCTGCAGGAATTCCTGTTGCGGATGTTTCCGGCCACCCTGCGGCGGAACGGAAGCAACAGTGCCTTCCATGATCTTGAGCAATGCCTGCTGCACGCCCTCGCCCGAGACGTCACGGGTGATGGATGGGTTGTCGGACTTGCGCGAAATCTTGTCGACTTCGTCGATATAGACGATGCCGCGCTGGGCCCGCTCGACATTGTAGTCAGCAGCCTGCAGCAGCTTAAGAATGATGTTTTCGACATCCTCACCCACATAACCGGCTTCGGTCAGGGTGGTGGCATCTGCCATGGTGAACGGCACATCAAGAATACGTGCCAGGGTCTGGGCCAGAAGCGTTTTACCGCAACCGGTCGGACCAACAAGCATGATGTTCGATTTTGCCAGCTCGATGTCTTCATTCTTGCTGGAATGGTGCAGGCGCTTGTAATGGTTGTGAACCGCGACCGAGAGAACTTTCTTCGCATGGCCCTGACCGATGACATAGTCATCAAGGACCTTGCAAATCTCTTGCGGAGAAGGCACCCCGTCTGCCGATTTGACGAGATGTGTTTTGTGCTCTTCGCGGATGATGTCCATGCAAAGCTCTACGCATTCATCACAGATGAACACGGTTGGACCGGCGATGAGCTTGCGAACCTCGTGCTGGCTCTTTCCACAGAAAGAACAGTACAGAGTGTTCTTGGAGTCCCCGCTATTCGATTTGCTCATACAAACCCCAATTACGTTTGACGTTATCTTTTATCGCCATGTTAGCCGGTAAACGATACCGATCTCAACGTTTAATCTGCGCTTTTCGGCTTTATGGCGTCATGTTTGATATGGGTTCGCTATCTTGGTTGCGAAACCCCTTGCATTAATCACCCAAACGTTCGGGCGGCCAGCAAGTTCCGAACAATAACGCCCAAGCCTGCACATACTCTTGTCTATGACTTAAAACTGCCATGAGGCAAGACATAAAAAAAACGCCCCGGCCGATCACCGGGGCGTTTCCACCAATCACACCTGAGTGATCAGTCTTTCTTTTCATCGCTTTCCGGCTTCGGACGCGATGTAACAACCTCGTCGATCAGACCAAATTCCTTGGCCTGATCAGGGGTGAGGAAGTTATCACGTTCCATTGCGTCTTCGATGGTCTTGAGATCACGGCCGGTATGTTCGACATAGATCTCGTTAAGACGCTGACGCAGAGCCAGAATTTCACGGGCATGAATTTCGATGTCCGATGCCTGACCCTGGAAGCCGCCAGACGGCTGGTGGATCATGACGCGTGCATTGGGCAGGCAGTAACGCTTGCCTTTTGCACCGGCCATCAGAAGCAGCGAGCCCATGGATGCCGCCTGCCCCATGCACACCGTGGAGACATCGCAACGGATGTACTGCATGGTGTCATAGATGGCGAGACCCGAGGTCACAACACCGCCCGGTGAGTTGATGTAAAGCGAGATATCCTTATCCGGATTTTCCGATTCGAGATGCAGCAACTGCGCACAGATCAGTGACGACATGCCGTCATGGACCTGACCGTTGATGAAAACGATGCGCTCCTTAAGAAGGCGCGAAAAGATGTCATAGGCACGCTCGCCACGGCTGGTCTGTTCAACGACCATCGGTACAAGCGAATTCATCCGTTCTTCAATCATCAACTGCAATCTCCCTGCATGATCCTAAACCGTGTCCGGCCGGATTACTTGTCTTCGGATTTGTCAGCAGCTTTTTTAGCGGCCGGCTTTTTGGCTGCAGCTTTCTTGGCCGGGGCTTTTTTAGCCGGAGCCTTTTTCTCTGCGTCCTTTTTCGCCGGTGCTTTTTTAGCAGCCGATTTCTTCTTCGGAGCTTCGTCTTCCTCTTCCGGCTTCAGAAGGTCTTCAACCGAAACGGTTTTTTCTTCTACCTTGGCGAGTTCGACGATGTAATCAACGACCTTGTCTTCATATACAGGGCCCTGAAGCGCCTGCAAGGCCTGCGGGTTATTTTTATAGAATTCGATAACCTGCTGTTCCTGCCCCGGATACTTCTGGGCTTCGGCAACGAGGACCTTGTTGACGTCTTCCTGAGTGACCTGGATCTCATTCTCACGGCCGACTTCTGCAAGCAGAAGGCCCAGAAGAACGCGACGTTCTGCGATTTCGCGGAACTCTTCGGTCAGCTCTTCTTCGGACTTGCCTTTGGTCTCGTCGTCTTCCTGTCCAGCTTCACGGGCCTGTTTGATCTGGCCGATGATGCCTTCGAGTTCGTTTTCAACGAGCGACTTCGGCAGTTCGAAGCTGTGGTTTTCAGCCAGCGCGTCAAGAAGCTGACGCTTCATTTTCTGACGGGAAACCGATTCGTATTCGCGGCCAAAGTCCTTGCGGATCGCTTCTTTAAGGGACTCAAGGCTGTCCTGACCGAGTTTCTTGGCCAGTTCATCATCCAGCTCAGCCGGTTTCTTTTCCTTGATTTCCTTAACGGTTACGTCGAACTCAGCGTCTTTGCCTGCGAGTTCAGCAGCACCGTAAGCTTCCGGGAATTTCACTTTGACGACGACTTCGTCACCAGCGTTCACACCGGTCAGCTGATCTTCGAAACCTTCGATGAAGGAACCAGAACCGAGTTCGAGTTCGTAATCTTCGGCTTTGCCGCCTTCGAACGCTTCACCGTCGATTTTGCCCAGGAAGTCGATGACAACAACGTCACCGGCCTTGGACTTGCGCTTACGTGCGAGCGGTGCAGTCGTACCCTGTGCGGATGCGATGCGCTCGAGGGTTTCGTTCACCTTGCTGTCGTCAAGTTCAACAACTTCACGGGTCAGCTTCAGCTTTTTGAAGTCCATTGCTTCGATGGCAGGGATGATTTCGACTGCGATGTCGAATTCCAGATCGCCGCCTTCATCGAATTTGGTGACTTCGATTTTCGGCTGAACAGCCGGGCGCAGGTCATTGTCGTTCAGAACCTTGCCGGTGTTTTCGTTGACAGCGGCTTCAAGGACTTCGCCCATGACGGCCTGGCCATAACGCTGACGCAGGAGTTTCGCCGGAATCTTGCCCGGACGGAAGCCCGGCAGGCGAACCTGATCCTTGATCTCGTCAAGTTTGGCGACGACTTTTTCTTCGATATGTGCGGCGGGCACGACGACTTTGAACTCGCGCGCCAGGCCTTCGTTTTTGGTTTCAGTAACCTGCATAGATAACTCTTTTGCTTGGTTCGAATAATGTCCGTTACGCGACGCAGTCCGGACGTCAGAAAGTCAATACGACTAAACGAATATGGTACCCGGTCAAATTTTCAGCCTGCTCATGGTACGGGTGAAGGGACTCGAACCCCCACGGATTGCTCCACTGGAACCTAAATCCAGCGCGTCTACCAGTTCCGCCACACCCGCACACAAGCATAGAAATCACTCCGGTCACACCGGAATGAGTGCGCCTTAATACAAACTTCGATCCCCTCATGCAAGCATCGCCTTTTCGACAAACGCAATCTTGTCGAAAATATCCATCAAACAGGGCCTAAATCGGGGGCAATCAGCCGATTTCAGGTAACGCAACCCTAGCGGAAATGACGTTTTACGGCACTGGAAACCGCAATTTTGCCCTGCCCGACGTAACTTTCGTGATTTTTTTCGATGGTCGAAAGGTCATAGAGATAGT
This sequence comes from Thalassospira indica, assembly GCF_003403095.1. Classification (NCBI taxonomy): domain Bacteria; kingdom Pseudomonadati; phylum Pseudomonadota; class Alphaproteobacteria; order Rhodospirillales; family Thalassospiraceae; genus Thalassospira; species Thalassospira indica. Next base: position 2,831,065 of record NZ_CP031555.1, read on the forward strand.
TCACCATCATCCCGAATGACTGGTTCCAGCCATTTTCCTTGGCATTGCCGTTCCAGTTCAGCCGTTCAACCCGTGCACCGTTGCTCAGATGAAAATGCGCGACCGGGTCATAGGCGGTATCCATGCCGGGACGCTTGGCATTCAAAAGATACCATGCCGTCAGGTACTCGATATTTGCCCGCGTGCGCTCCGAAACCCCGTCCGGGCTGGTGGCCGGTGGTTTTGGTCCCAGCAAGTCATCGCAATCGGTCAAAGCGGCCTCAATCGCCTTGGGCAGGCCGGTTTCCTCACCCTTGGCCATGGTATCAAGCTGCCGGTCCATCCAGCTGCGCAGTGCCGGTATCGGCGACAGGGTAGAAAACTGTTTGAGATGCGGCAGATCGCGTTGCAATTGGGCGACCACACGTTTGATCAGGAAGTCGCCAAAGCTGATTCCCGCCAATCCGGCCTGCGCGTTTGAAATAGAATAGAAGATCGCCGTGTCGGGCTTCGTTTCGCTTTTGGGCGCCTTTTCCGTGCCGCCCAAATCGTCATCCTTGCTTTCGATCAGCTCATCGACGTTGCCGGCAATCCCGTTCACAAGGGCGACTTCCACGAAAATAAGCGGCTCATCGGGCATCCCGGGATGAAAGAAGGCAAAACACCGCCGGTCTGACGCCAGTCGCCGTTTAAGATCATCCCAGCTTTGAATGGCGTGAACGGCTTCATAGGCGATCAGTTTTTCAAGCAGTGCGGCCGGTGAATTCCATGTGATGCGTTGGAGTTCGAGAAAGCCGATATCAAACCAGCTTGCCAGCAGTGTCTTGAGATCGCGTTCCAGAATGGCCAGCCCCGGGGCCTCCTTGCGCCAACGCAAAAGGTCGGCGCGCAGATCAACCAGGAACTTCACACCTTGTGGTAATGAATTGAATTCCTTGAGGATCAAACGAAATGGCGGCACCAGTGCGGCACGCAGTTCAGTTTCAAGCAATGCCTGTTCGGCCAGATCATCAGCCGCCGTCCAATCGGCCATGACAGCCGCAACCCGGTCGCGATCCACCCCGAATTCATTGACCAGAAGATGCAAGAATTCACGTTTCCCCGCATCATCAAGGCGCAAGAAATCATGTCCAAGGGCGGCTGCGCGCGCACGGGCCGATACCGCCCCACCGCGCCTTGCCAGACAATCGGCGATTTGTTCACGCCAACGGTCCTGGCGGGTTTGGCTTTCATCAAAACCAAGACCACGCACCACCGGGCTATCGCGCAGTTCGCGCCAGGCGCCACGAAGATTATCAAGGGTTCTGTCGAGAAACGTCTGAGACATGCCTGTTTCCCACTCCGATATCAGAAGAACTTCAAATCGTTTCCTCAATGCGTGATGTTCTATCCCGTCACGCCATACCGTTTTTATATCGGGTGATTATACCGCAAGTGCCAGCGGCTGCGGCGACTTCTTGTTCACCTTAGTTCACGTCATGCCTTCTTGCGTGACGCCAGCCACAGTTCGCGCAAGACAGCCGGAAGATGTTCCGGGATGTCTTCGGCAATCAGTCCCGGGCCGATATCCGCCCCGCTTCGTGCATGAAGCCATCCCCCCATGCAGGCGGCGTCAAAACTGTCCATGCCTTGCGCCATCAAACCACCAATGATCCCGGCCAACACGTCGCCCGATCCGGCGGTTGCCAGCCAAGGCACATCCACCGCACTGATGGCGGCCCGCCCGTCGGGGGCGGCAATCACCGTATCAGCCCCCTTGATCAGGACAGTGGCGCTGCAGCGTTTGGCCGCTGCACGTGCCCGACACAGCTTGTCGCCGGTGATATCGGGAAACAGGCGGGCAAATTCGCCCTCATGCGGGGTCAGGACGGTCGGGCCTTGTACGGCAAAGCACAAGGTAGACGGATCTTCGGCAAAGCTTGTGAGTGCGTCGGCATCAAGCACCGTCGCCCGACACAGATGCAAAAGTTTCAGGACAAGGGCACGCGTATCATCACCAACCCCAAATCCCGGCCCAATAACAAAGGCATTATGACGACAGTCATTCACAAGCGCATCGAACGCAGACATAGGGGCGGTCATGTTGCCCGGCGCATCCGATGCGTAGATCGGCAATGCTTGCGCATCTGCCACGATGGTCAGAAGCCCCACACCGGATCGGCGTGCGGCGCGTGCCACAAGGCGGGTTGCCCCGGTCATGGTAGCGCCGCCCAAGGCCAGAAGATGCCCGCGATGGTATTTGTGGCCTTCAAGCCCCGGCCAATGGATGCCGGCCCGCCATAAAACCGGATCGTTGCGCCAGCAGGCTGGCGCAATATCAATCACCGTCTGATCGGTTATGCCGATATCGCGCACGGCCAGTTCACCGCACATCAAACGCCCCGGCAAAAGATAATGCCCGGGCTTCGCGCGACAAAACGTCACGGTCAGGTCGGCCTTCACCGCAACGCCCAGAACCATACCAGTATTACCATCAACCCCCGATGGCACATCGACCGCAACAACGCTGCACGGGCTTGAATTGATTGTGGTGACAAGTTCGGCGATATCGCCGGTGATGGCACGCGCAAGCCCGGCCCCGAAAATGCAATCAACCACCAGATCCGCGCCAACAACAAGGGCCGGTGAAAGAAGTTCGGTCGCCCCTTCCCAGCGCGCGGCATGCAAGGCTGCGTCCCCTTTTAGGTCAGCCACATCGCCCATCAGCCCCAAACGCACCGACCAGCCTTCATCGCGCAGAAGCTTGGCAATGGCGAAACCATCGCCACCGTTGTTGCCGGGGCCACACAACACCGATACAGAACGCGGTGACCAGTGACGGATGATTTCCTCAAACACGGCACGACCGGCATTTTGCATCAAAACATCACCGGGCATGCCGCCTTCGATTGTGCGGCGGTCTGCTTCGTACATTTGATCGGTTGTCAGGATTTCAAACATTTCACCCCGTCATCCTTGTCATGAACTTCCGGTCTGCGTTGTGCATCAAGACAGCATTTAAAACAGGTCCAGTCGACTGTAGCCATTTAAATTTCACCCCACTATAGTGCAGCGAAATTCGCATGTCGGATAGTTGGCAGAAAGGCTGACCATCAGACCGCAAAACGAAACTTTCCGCAGCAAGGCTTTGCCCGCATGCATGTAGTCGTCATGGGCGCCGGGGTCATCGGGACAACGGCGGCCTGGTATCTTTTGCAAAATGGTCATCAGGTTACGGTCGTTGAGCGTCGGCATGCCAGTGCGCAGGAAACAAGCTTTGCCAATGGCGGTCAGATTTCTGCCTGTCACGCCACACCTTGGGCGAATGCATCCACCCCCAAACAAATCCTCGGCTGGCTTGGCCGGGAAGAAGCACCGCTTCTGTTTCGGATGCGCTTTGACCCGCAGCTGTTTTCTTGGGGCCTGCAGTTCTTGCGCAACTGCACCGATGCGCGGGCCAGAATCAATCTGGAAAAGGCGCTTCGCGTTGCGATCTATAGTCGCGATTGCCTGCGAGCCCTGCGGGATGAACTTGATCTTGAATATGATCACAGCACACGTGGCATCCTGCATATCTGCCGTACTGAGCAGGACATGGTCGCGGTCGAAAAGGCCACCGCCCAGATGCAGGAATATGGCCTTAAACGCAGGCTTGTCTCGCCCGAGGAATGTCTTACCATCGAACCGGCCCTGCGCGATGCCACAGCGCCGATCATTGGCGGCAGCTTTACGCCAGATGATGAAAGCGGCGATGCGCACAAATTCACCGAACATCTGAGCGAACATTGCATTTCCAGGGGCGCCGCGTTTCACTTCAATACCAACATCACCGGCCTTGTGCACGATCAGGGCAAGATCACCTGTGTTCAAACTGACAAGGGTGATATCGATGCGGATGCCTTTCTGGTCTGTCTGGGCAGCTACAGCCCGCTGATGCTGGCCCCGCTTGGCATCAAATTGCCAATTTATCCGTGCAAGGGATATTCGATCAGCATCAATACCGCCGGCTATTCCGGGGCACCCGAAACGGCCCTGATCGATGATAGCATGAAAATGGTGTATTCGCGACTTGGAACACACCTTCGAGTTGCGGGCACAGCGGAGCTTGATGGCTATAACCTGCGGATGTCGCCACGCCGCCAAAAACTTATCGTTGATAAAGCACTGGAATTATTCCCGAATTCAGGTGATCGCTCCAGCATCGATTTCTGGTCGGGTTTGCGGCCGGTAACGCCGGATTCTGCCCCTGTTCTTGGGGATACGAAGTATGCTAATCTATACCTCAATACGGGGCATGGGACGTTGGGTTGGACGATGAGTTGCGGATCAGCAAAAGCCGTCGCCGATCTCATCAGCGACAAGACCCCTGACATCTCTCTGACGGGGCTGGGTATCGACCGCTTTTAGCGGACGACCTGATTATTATGGGATCACGGGCTGACATGACCAGCAACACACCAATTGGTTCAACCAATGTGCCATTGGCCGACCAGGTTGTTCTGAACGCCCTGCCCTATGCCGCCGTCATATGCGACCGCAACGGCATCGTCATGCAATGTAACGAAGCCATCGCGCGCTTGATCGGCGTTTCGCGTGATCGCATGCTGGGCCGCAAGGCCGGTTTCATTTCCAAAGGCCTGATGAGCGACATCGAAGATGTGTTTTCTTCGGGCCGCACCTGGCGCGGCGATATCATTCTGGTCGGTGCGGCCAAGGAAAGCCACGTCTGCGACCTTTCCATCGCCCCACTTGAATATTGCCAGAACAATGAAACGCGCACCGCGGTGCTGATGACGTTGCTTGAGAATGACCGTCAGGCACAGGCCGAACGCACCCTGATGGAGCAAAACCGCAATCAGTCGGACGCAAACGCGTCAAAATCCGACTTTATCGCCAATATGGGCCATGAACTGCGCACCCCGCTTAATGCAATTATCGGCAATTCCGAACTGATTGCGCATGGGGTTCTTGGCGATCTGCCCGAAGGGTACCGCGAATGTGGCCGTGACGTTTACGAGGCGGGCAAGCATCTGCTTGAACTGGTCAATAATGTTTTGGACGTGTCAAAGCTCTCGGCCGGTTCGATGACCTTGCAGCTTGAAGAGGCCGACCTTGGTTCTGTGATACGCGATGCCGCACGGCTTGTCGGGGATGATATTTCGCGGCGCAGCCATCAATTGCAATTCGATCTGCCGGATCAGCCGGTATCGATGCTGTGTGACAAGCTGAAACTCAAACAGATTCTGATCAATATCCTGAGTAACGCGGCAAAATTCACCCCCGAACACGGCAAGATCCGCATCGGACTGACCACAACCGACGAAGACGTGAGTTTTGCGATCGAGGATAATGGTGTCGGCATGAGCCCGAATGACATTCCCCGCGCGCTTGCCCGATTCTCGCAGCTTCATCCATCCGGGGTGAAGGAAAGTGTCGGCACCGGCCTTGGCCTGCCGCTGGCCAAGCTTTTGGTCGAACTGCATGGTGGTCGGCTTAGTATCGAAAGCGACCTTGGCAAGGGCACGACCGTGCGCATTACCCTGCCCCGACCGTAACATGATATCGTTAACGCCGCACAGCAAAAGACCCGCGTGGACATGTCCGAGGCGGGTCTTTTGATCTTCAGGCCTTATTGGGCCGCAGATTGATTGATCTGGTCATGCCGCGCGATGACGTCCTTGGGCCAGCGGCTTTTGATGTAAGACAGGCTGGCAATGATTTCCTCATCGCTCAGCACGCCCTCATAACCCTGCATGGCCGATTTATAATCACCCCCGGCCATCGCCGCCGGTCCGTATTTGGTCAGTTCAAACAACACCTGATCGGGGTGATGCCAGGTATGGCCGGTTTCGTCGTGGGGTGGCGCCGGAAGCAAACCGTCAGGACCGCGTTCACGCCAATTGGCTTCGCCCTCAAGTCTGGCACCATGGCAGGACGCACAATTTGCGTCATAGATCTTCTTGCCCTGCGCCACCAGTTGCAGATCATCAGGACGCAACGAGACATCCTGACCCGTAATCCCGCCCGGGCCAAAGAATGTGACGATGCCATACATAATCGCCGCACCGACAAGGGCGCCAAGCGCCATAACACCTTTATTCTTCAATACGTTCTCTCATTCAATTGTGTTTCAGTATCATGCCTTGCGGGCAAGATCATTGATGATCGGGCAATTCGGACGATCATCGCCATGACAGGACTGCACAAGGTCGGAAAGTGTATCGCGCAGGCTTTGAAGTTCGGCGATCTTGCGTTCGATCTCTGCCAGATGGGTTTTGGCGATTTCCTTTACATCGGAAGAGGCACGGTTGCGGTCCTCGTAAAGTGACAGCAACACCCGGCAATCCTCGACCGAGAATCCCAAGCCGCGGGCACGTTGCAGGAACCGCAACTTATGCAGATCGTTTTCGTCATAATCACGATACCCGTTGGCCAGACGCCCCGGCGAAACCAGACCGATATCCTCGTAATAACGGATGGTTTTCGCCGGAAGTCCGCATTCAGTCGCGGCGTCAGAAATGTTCATCGCCCTCTCCTATTTCCGGACTGTCCAGCGCCGCAGTGTCAGCGAGTTGCCGACAACCGAGACGGAGCTGAGCGCCATCGCCGCACCGGCAATCGCCGGGCTAAGCACGCCGAATGCTGCCAACGGAACACCGACCACGTTATAGGCAAAGGCCCAGAACAGGTTCTGTGCGATCTTGCGACGGGTGGCGATCGAAATATCAATCGCGGCAGACACAAGTGCCGGATCAGACCGCATCAGGGTGATGCCAGCCGTTTCCATGGCAACATCGGTGCCACCGCCCATGGCGATACCGACATCGGCCGCGGCCAATGCAGGCGCATCATTGATGCCGTCACCAACCATGGCGACATGACGACCTTCCTTGCGGAGTTTTTCGACTTCACGTGCCTTGTCCTGCGGGCGAATACGGCCTTCGCCGCGTTCGAGGCCAAGTTCGCGTGCCACGTGGCTTGCGACATCCTGACTGTCACCCGACAGCATGATCGATGAAATGCCGCGTGCCTTCAGATCCGCAATCGCCTGCTTGGCACCTTCGCGAATGCGGTCCTCAAGGGTCAGATAACCGGCAAACGTGCCATCAATCGCAACCAGAATAACGGTTCTGCCTTCGCCTTCGTGTTTCTTGATGTCCTTTGCCAGATCTTTCGACGGACCTGCGATATCAAGATCACTCAGCAAGGCTTCGCTGCCAATGGCGATCTTGTGCTTTTCAACATCGGCCATGACACCGGCACCGGTTTTGCCCTTGAAGTTATCGATATCGGGCAGTGATACACCTTCATCCTTGGCGATCGAGACAACCGCACGCGCCAGGGGATGTTCACTGGCGGCCTGAACGGCTGCTGTCAGGCGCAGCAACTCATTACGGTCGACACCCTCAACCGGGCAGATATCGCGCACGGTCGGCGTGCCTTCCGTCAGGGTGCCGGTTTTGTCAAAGATGACGGTATCGACATTATGGGCCTGTTCAAGTGCCTCGAAATTGCGGATCAGAATGCCGTTGCGCGCAGCACTGCCGGTACCAGCCACCAGCGCAGTCGGCGTCGCCAGACCAAGCGCACAAGGACATGCAATCACCAGCACCGACACCGCGGCAACGATGGATGCCTCTGCGCCAAAGCCGGTAAACAACCAGGCGGCCAAGGTCAGCAGTGCAATGACAACAACAATCGGCACGAACACGGCCGATACCCGGTCGACAAGCTTCTGAACCGGGGCCTTGCCGGTCTGGGCCTTTTCAACCAAGCGAATGATGCGCGACAGCGTCGTATCATCGCCAACAGCACTGACTTCGATATCAAGACGGCCCGTACCGTTCACAGCGCCACCAACAACAGTATCGCCCGTGATTCGCGCCACAGGTCGGGTTTCCCCGGTGATCAGGCTTTCATCCAGTTCACTTTCACCGGCATGAACCTTGCCATCGACCGGCACACGTTCGCCCGGCAAAACGCGAACGATATCGCCAACCGTAAGGCTTTCAATCGCGACATCCTGTTCGCCTTCGCCCGCGACCACCTTGCGCGCACGCCGTGGACGCAGCGCCATCAATTCACGAATGGCGGCTGATGCCCCGCGTTTGGCGCGTTCTTCCATGATTTTACCAGCAAGGATCAGGGTAATGATCGCAGCGGACGCTTCGAAATAAAGATGGGTCTGCCCGGCATTGGCGGTCAGCATGTTATAGAGGCTAAGGAAATAGGCCGCCGATGTCCCGAGTGCGACCAGCACATCCATATTCGCACTGCGATGGCGCAGGGCTGCATATGCCCCCTGATAGAAGCGTGCACCGATATAGAACTGAACCGGGGTCGCAAGCACAAGTTCAACCCATGCCGGCAGATGATAGGACACACCAAGGTTCATCCACACCATCTGCAAAACCAGTGGTGCGGTCAGCAATGCCGATACAGCAAGAAGGATCAGGGATTTGTCCTGTTTCTTATCGTTGCGTGCCGCCTCGTCTGCGTCACCGTCTTCGGATCCGGATTTATTGCGTGACGTTGCGTGATAGCCGGCATCCTCGATCGCCTTGATCGCGATGGCATCATTGACCTTGCCCGACAGTGCCGAGATATCGGCACGTTCCAGCGCGAAATTGACACTGACTTCGGTGACGCCCGGCAAGGCCGAAAGTGCCTTTTCCACCCGCAAAGCACAGTTCGCGCATGTCATGCCATCGACATCAAAGGAAAGCTGCTGGGTCGCGACGCTATAGCCTGAATCCGCGACTGCCTCGGCGATTTTGGATGTATCAAGCTTGCTGTCGTCAAAATGCACATTTGCGCTGTTGAGTGCAAAGTTCACGGTGACATCAGAAACACCATCGAGACCAGCAATGGCCTTTTCAACGCGGCCTGCACAGTTTGCACAGGTCATGCCTTCGATCTCGAGGTTCACTTCGCTGGTATTGGCAGTCGGCTGCACGGATGCCCCACCGCCTGCTGCGGTATCATATTCGTCTGTTCGGCGATCCATATCACGCACCTCAAAAAAGGGGTTATTACAAGATATGGGGCACGATAGACCTTCCAGCAACTGGAAGGTCAAGATAAAAAAGCGACATATAAAAACGCAGGGCTAAGCCTCTGATACCAAAAAGAAAGCCCCGGACATTGCCGGGGCCTTCTGAAAATTATTTGCTGGTTGATGATCAACCTTCCGGGCTTGGTTCCCCGGCTGCGCGGAACTGGATGTAGTTCGGCAGGCCCATCATGTCGATCAGGCGGATCTGCTGTTCCAGCCAATAGGCGTGATCTTCTTCGCTGTCATCAAGCAGGGCGACCAGCATCTGGCGGGTCTGGAAATCATCCTCTGCCTCGGCGATCTTGATCGCCTTTTTCAGAAGATTGATCACGTGATATTCGTGTTCGAGATCGTTTTTCATCATCTCGGGCACGGTTTTGCCGATCTTGATCGGTTCGCGCGATGCGGTGTCCGGCACGCCTTCAAGGAACAAGATACGCTCGATCAGACGCTTTGCGTGTTCGAGTTCCTCATCCTTTTCGTGATGCATGCGTTCATAGAGCGAATGCAGCCCCCAATCGGCATACATTTCAGCATGTGTGTTGTACTGGTCAGCCGCCGACAGTTCGGCAGTGAGCTGTTTGTTCAGCGCGGCGAGGACCTTTTTACTACCCTTCATGGCGTAATACTCCTGATCTGATTAGTCGCCGTCGCCTGAACGGCTCTGGATATAGTTTGCAATCCCGACATTTTCGAGCTGCCATTCTTCGGTCTCAAGCCAATCAACGTGCTCTTCCTGTTCTTCCAGGAATTTCACAAGCAGATCGCGCGTCACAAAGTCCTCGGCCTTTTCACAGGCGGTGATGGCTTCGCGCAGAAGCGGCAGAGACGCCAATTCAAACTTCATGTCACAGCTGATGATTTCTTCGACATTTTCGCCGATCATCAGTTTGTTGAGGTTCTGGAGGTTGGGAAGACCTTCAAGAAACAGAATGCGCTCAATCGTGTCGTCAGCGCGTTTCATTTCCTTGATCGAGAGCTTGTACTCATACTCGCCCATTTCTTCCACGCCCCAGTCCCGCAGCATTCTGGCATGCAGGAAATACTGGTTAATCGCAGTCAACTGGTTGGTCAGAATGCGATTAAGATATGTGATGATCTTGGGATCACCTTTCATCATGGCTCTCCTGATGGTTGGGCTATGCAGATAATGGGAATCCACCCGGCTTGTTTCAAGGAAAAAACGCGCCTTTGATTACCATTATCAATAATTTAGCCGATTTTTCCGAAATAAGCCAGTTGGGGTGAATGACTAAAAATCATTCGCACGGATTTCCCTGAGAATGAAAATCGGTTCGGCGAAATTGCCCTTCGCAAAGATCTTGTGCCCGGATGTTTTCGTACGACTCGCAACTGCCGTGCAATTGATTGAAGCAAAACATGAAGCCTCGCTTTCAAACCATTCGTTTCATCCTTGGCGATCAACTGACACCGTCGCTTTCGAGCCTGAAGGACGCCGATCCGGATCGTGATCTGATTGTCATGGCAGAGCCGCATCATGAGGCCACCTATGTCCCCCATCACCGCCAGAAGATCGTGATGATCCTGTCGGCCATGCGCCATTTCGCAGCCGAACTGCGTGATAGCGGCTTCCACGTTGAGTACTTTGATTATCAGGAACGCCCGACAACGTCCTTTACCGACGCCCTGAAAGCTGCACTTTCAGAACATGGCATCAAAAAAGTCATCATCACCGAGCCCGGTGAATGGCGGGTCAAACATGAAATCGATAGATGGTCCGAAGACCTTGATATATCGGTTGAAATGCGCGCCGATGACCGCTTCTTTGCCCCGCTTTCGGCATTTGCGGATTTTGCCAAGGACCGCAAGGAACTCAGGATGGAGTATTTCTATCGCGGTTTGCGGCGCGATACCGGCATCCTGATGGAACCCGATGGCAAGCCGGTTGGCGGGCAGTGGAATTTTGATCACGACAACCGCAAAAGCCTGCCCGATGATGTGACGCCCCCATCACCAAAGACCTTTGCGCCCGACAAGATCACGCAAGGCTTGCTTGATCGCGTTTGCGATGATTTTCCCGATGCGATGGGCGATGTTGCGTCATTCGGTTGGCCGGTCACGCGCAAAGATGCGCTTGAGGCGCTCGATCATTTCATCAAGCATCGCTTGGCGCAGTTTGGCGATTACCAGGATGCGATGACGGTCAAAAGCGCCACCCTTTATCATTCCCTGATCAGTCCATGCCTCAATACCGGGCTGTTATTGCCCGATGAAGTCTGCCGTGCGGCCGAGAAGTCCTATCATGAGGGCAAGGCGCCACTGAACGCGGTCGAGGGGTTTATTCGCCAGATCCTTGGCTGGCGGGAATATGTCCGGGGGCTTTACTGGTATCTTGGTCCGGATTACGGCAGCGACAATCATTTCGATGCCAAACGCCCCCTGCCCGGATTTTTCTGGGATGGCGAAGTGCCAATGAATTGCCTGAAACAGGCAATTGGGGAAACGCTTGAAAATGCTTATGCCCATCACATTCAGCGCTTGATGGTGATTGGCAATTTTTCCCTGCTGGCCGGGCTTGATCCCAAAGAAGTCTGCGACTGGTATCTGGCGGTCTATATCGATGCGTTCGAATGGGTTGAACTTCCCAACACCTTTGGCATGGCGCTTTATGCCGATGGCGGCAAGATGGCATCAAAGCCCTATGCCGCCAGCGGCAAGTATATCGACCGCATGTCGGATTACTGCAAGGACTGCCTGTACAACCCGCGCAACAATACCGGCAAGGATGCTTGCCCGTTTAACGCGCTTTACTGGCATTTTTTGGATCGTAACGCCGACAAGCTTGGCAACAATCCGCGCCTTGGCATGCCATACCGCAACTGGGCCCGCATGAAGGACGACAAAAAGCGCGATCTGATCGCACAGGCCGACGCTTTCTTACGCAAACTTGATGATGGCAAGTTTGATGATGGTAAATTTGATACCGGATCAGAACAAGGCAGCCTTTTCTGAGGCTTAGAAATCAAACGTGATCTGTTGATCGGATTTATCGCGCCCGGCCGGTGGTCGTTTCTGTTTAAATGTTCGACTGCCGTGTTGTTCGACAATTTGCTGTGCCTGATCAAGGAAATCATCGTTTTTGCGAATGGCCCAGATGTTGGTACGCGCATGTCGGGCGGCGGCCATGTGATCGACAATCGGGGCTGGATAGTGTTTTCCGATCTCAACGCCCAGATCAATCTGTTCAATCGGGGCAAGACGCCAGGGTTCGTGAATGAAGGTGTCCGGCACATCACGCAGTTCCGGCACCCAACGGCGGATAAACGCACCATCGGGGTCCTGATCATTGGATTGTTTGACCGGGTTATAGATACGTGGCGTGTTGATTCCGGTCGTGCCTGATTGCATCTGGATCTGCGGGTAATGAATGCCGGGTTCGTAATCGACAAATTGCCGGGCAAGATGCAATGCAGGTTCGCGCCAATGTTGCCAAAGCTGATAGCTGACAAAGGCTGTAAGCATCGCGCGCATCCTGAAATTGATCCAGCCTGTGTGATCAAGGGCGCGCATGCAGGCATCAATAAACGGAAATCCGGTTTTGCCTGCTTTCCACGCCAGAAGTCCCTGATCATCGGGATGATCAGGCCTTAACCCGTCATAGGCCGGGTGCAGGTTTTCAATCTCGATCCCCGGTGTGGTTTCAAGCTTCTGGACGAAATGACAATGCCAGTGCAGCCGGCTTTCATATACCTTTAGTGCGGAAAGAAATCCTTTGGGCCGATCTGTTGCAGGCATGGCATGGATATCGCGCCGTCTTTCACGCACGGCATGAATGATTTCGCGCAACGACAATGTGCCATAAGCAATATGCGGGCTTAGCCGTGAACAGCTTTCAAATGCGGTTCGGGGCGATGACATTTCGCGGTGATATCGCTGCCCGCGATAGCCAAGGAAACTGTCAAGCAGCCGCATCCCCGCGCGCCGTCCACCACCCTGCGGGTCATTGCAAGTTGCGGAAAGATGTGCCACCGGATTTTCGGGAATTGTGCCGGGATCAAGATCAACAGCAGGTGTTTGAAACCGCACCATCCCGGTCGGTGGGCTGGCAAAAAACGCTTGCCATGCCTCGTGCCAGTGATCGCGATCAAGCCTGCCACGGATGACGGCAAATTGACGATGTTCGTGGAATGCAATGCCATTTCGGCGCGCCCAATCCGAAACGGCCAGATCACGTTTGAACGTCCAGAGATTACCGGTTTCTTCGTGTGCATGAATGGCACGAATATCGAATTTGGCGGCTAGCCCGGCCAAGACATCAACAACGTTACCAACCCGCACCGTAAGCGATTGACCGAGCGCGCGGGCATCAGACGCCAGTTCATCAAGCGACGCGCGGATAAACTGCCAATGCCGTGCCGATGTATCTGGCAGCCGCCAATAGTCGGGCTCGACGACATAAAGCAACACAACAGGAAATCCGTCTGCGATTGCCGCATTCAGCGCCGCATGATCATGCAGGCGCAAGTCGCGCTTTAACCAGACAATTGTGATTGGTGCGCGCATCAGCACCACCCAACGACAACGTCTGGATCAAATTTGGAGGGACTATATAAAATGCGGAAACAAAACAGCGGCATGCAAACGGAACTCGCGATCACAAGAACATTGCTTCCATACGCTGCGTGACTTTGTCCGGATTGGTTTGGCCCAGAGTCTCGCCCAGAAACACAAAAAGCCGGACTTGTGTCCGGCTTTAGCATTGGCAATCCCGATTGACGGGTGCCTATATGGTGCGAGCGTTATGCAATCGCGTCACGTGCTGCTTTACGAGCAACGTCTTTGATCTGCCACTGGGAAATCCCGACATCATCAAGATCGCGCTTATCAAGGCCGTAAAGTTCATTCGCGACCGAGCGTGCATAGGCCCAACGGCGAACAGCAACAAGAATACTGGACAGGAACATGTTGAACCTCCTTGGGTTACAATTTTGAATGCTGCCTTGGAGGTGACCTCCAACTGTCTGGCGCATTCATCAGCTTGCTTCGCGTTGCAATATGTCGAAATTCCACTTGATCCTCAACCACCAAAAAATGCATATCATCTGTGCCGTTTATTCACATATAAACACAGATGGACAAACCATAACCAACAATCCGTGACTGATACGGCGATTAAGTATGATGTTTTGAGTTGAAATATACTTGAACGCACATGGTGCACCGCAGTATTTTCTCCGGATTTTCAGGCCAAAACACCCTGCTCCATGCCCTGCCTAGGCGTTCCCCTCTGCGACCTTGGCAAAAGGCAAAGCCGATTGAAGGGCATGGACGGTAAGCGGCGCGGCAACGCCTTTGACCGCGAAATCACCACAGCACACCGTCGGCTCGGTAATGTGGCTTGCCAGAACATCTGACATCAACAAGGGTGTGCCGATCTGTTTGGTCAGGCTTTCCAGACGGGCTGTCCGGTTTACCGCCACGCCCATCACGGTGAAATCCAGTCGATGGGTGCCGCCGACATTGCCATAGACCACTTCGCCGTAATGAAGTCCGTCGCCAAAGCGAAGGATTGGTAAGCCCTCTTCCAAACGTTTCCGGTTCACATTTTCCAGATCGGCCAATGCGGCCTTTGCCGCACGCATGGCGTTTTCACAGACACTTTCGGCCGATTGATTGTTTTCCTGGGCAAAGACAATCAGCATCGCATCGCCGACAAAACGCAAAATCTCGCCCCCGTGGGTGCGCACGGCACGTTCAACCGTTTCGAAATAGACATTAAGTAAGACTGTCAAGCAGCTGTTCGACCGACAGGGTTTCGGTCATCACCGTGAAATCGCGCACGTCACTGAACCAAAGGGCAGCACGAATGGTTTCACCGTCGCCGCGACGAATATGACCATGCATGACCCGCGCGCCCGTGCGTTCGCCCAAATAGGTATCAAGCAACGAATGTTCGATCCGTTTGGTCACATGCAGTTCAAGCACCCCGCCAACGTGATCCAGTAATCCTTCGAAACAGGCGATTTCGTCATCATCAAAACCGTCGGGCTGATCTGTTGCGATGGTCATAACGCACCAGCGTCCGCCACTGAACCGAATGCGCGTACAATAATAGTCGGTCAACCCCATGCCGATCAGCTCGCCGACAAGCGGGTGATGATCGGCCGGATTGACCCTGGCAAGGTGAATGCGCACCGGGCCCCCATGCAGGTTCACGTCTTCGGCCGGACTTCCGATGTAAGAACCGCTTTCATGAATGCCATGGGTCGCCCCCCACAGACGGGCCCCGTGTTCGCGATCCCAAGGAAACGATCAGACGGCGACTTGCGGATGCAGTGTCTCCATCGAGCAGCACATGCGTGCGATATGAAATCCTTGGGCGTTGATCCGTGTCATCAGTTGGTCAAGGAACGCATTTGCATCCTCGATCAGACGACCTTCTTTGGCAATCCAGTCGATAACAGGTACACTATTCCACATGGCCGTCCTCTATTCCCCTGTTATCACATGATAATCACGACCAAATTCAATGCACTTATTCCGGTGCGTCACAGCTTTAATGCCGACAAACGCCCTAATTGTTTTTGCTGCCCTGCAATATATTAGCTAAGTATATTGCCAATTTTGTAACAGAGTGTTTCAGTTCGCAATCTGGAAACGCCCTGTTACAGTTTTGTGGATGCATTGTGTCCCTTCTCGCAGCATGTTGTCGCTGCAAATGGTTAAAAGCCAGGGAGGAAACCTAGATGTATCTGCGCAAAACCATACTCGCCACTGGTGTGGCGTTTTCTGCACTCGCGACCGCAAGCTTTGCTCATGCCGAGCCGACCGCTGAAGTTCTGCACTGGTGGACTTCGGGCGGCGAAGCAAAAGCTGTCGCATCCCTTAAAGAAGATTTCGAAGCCAATGGCGGTACCTGGGTTGATAGCCCGGTCGCTGGTGGTGCTGGCGATGCAGCCATGACCGTTCTGCGTTCGCGCGTTCTGTCGGGTGATGCACCGGCTGCTGTTCAGCTTAAAGGTCCGGCAATTCAGGAATGGGCCGAACAGGGAGCCCTTGCTGATCTCAATGACGTTGCCGCTGCTGAAGGTTGGGATGACGTGATCCCGGCTGCGATCCAGGACGTTATGAAATAC
The DNA here is from genome assembly GCF_003403095.1 of Thalassospira indica. Classification (NCBI taxonomy): domain Bacteria; kingdom Pseudomonadati; phylum Pseudomonadota; class Alphaproteobacteria; order Rhodospirillales; family Thalassospiraceae; genus Thalassospira; species Thalassospira indica. The sequence goes on from NZ_CP031555.1 coordinate 2,847,175, forward strand.
AAAGGCGACTATGTTGCTGTTCCGGTAAACGTTCACCGCGTTGACTGGATCTGGGCAAACCCGACCCTTCTGGCAAAAGTTGGTGCCGATTCCGCACCGACCACCTGGGACGAATTCAACGCCCTTGCTGACAAACTTCAGGCTGCTGGCATCACGCCGGTTGCCCATGGTGGTCAGCCGTGGCAGGACGCAACCGTCTTCGAAACCGTCGTTCTTGGCCTTGGCGGCCCGGAATTCTTCCAGAGTGCTCTGGTTGATCTCGACGAAGACGCACTGAACTCCGACACCATGAAAGCGGTGTTTGACCAGATGCGCAAAATCCGTGGTTATGTCGATGCCGACTTCCCGGGGCGTGACTGGAACCTTGCAACCGCAATGGTCATGAATGGCGAAGCTGCCATGCAGATCATGGGTGACTGGGCAAAAGGCGAATTCCTTGCTGCTGGCAAAGTACCGGGCAAAGACTTCATCTGCGCAGCAACCCCGTCTGAAAACGGCTATCTGTTCAACGTTGACAGCTTTGCCATGTTCAACGTTTCTGGCGACGACAAGGTCGAAGGCCAGAAACTGCTTGCCGAACTGATTGTTGGCGAGAAGTTCCAGGAAACCTTCAACCTTCTCAAAGGTTCGATCCCGGCACGTTCAGGCGTTTCGCTTGATAAGTTCGACGATTGCGCCAAGAAGTCCGAAGCTGATCTCCAGGCTGCACAGGAAGCCGGTGGCTTCCTTCCGTCCATGGCACATGGCATGGCACTGCGTGGCCACCTTGCAGGTGCGATCGTTGACGTCGTGACCGCACATTTCAACTCCGACATGTCGTCTGACGAAGCCGTCTCGCGTCTGGTCGAAGCAGTTGAACTGGCCAAAGACTAATCTCATCTGATCAGTACAATCTGAGATATGAGCAATTTGCAGGCCCCGGAATTTCCGGGGCCTGTTTCCCACTCATTTAACTTTTGAGGCAAAGGTTATGGGGGCTTCTCAAAGCACCGAAAGCAACCTGACGGCCAGCATCCAGCGTCATCTGTCCAAGATCGTTGTTGCACCGTCCTTTGCTGCGTCCCTGTTTTTTGTCTACGGGTTCATCCTGTGGACCGGCTATATGGCGTTTTCCAAGTCGCGCATGCTTCCCGTCTGGGATTGGGCAGGGCTTCGGCAATATGAACGTCTGTGGCAGATGGAACGCTGGCATGTTGCCATTGAAAACCTGCTGATCTTTGGCGGTCTGTTTATTGTGACCAGCCTGATCATCGGGTGCCTTCTGGCAGTTCTTCTTGATCAGCGTATTCGCGCCGAAGGTGCGCTTCGTACGATCTTCCTTTATCCGATGGCCCTGTCCTTCATCGTGACGGGTACTGTCTGGAAATGGCTTCTTAATCCGGGCCTTGGCCTTGAAAGCATGATGCATGACCTCGGCTGGACGAGCTTCAAGTTCGACTGGCTGGTCAATTCGGACATGGCGATCTACACGGTTGTGATCGCAGCAGTCTGGCAGGCATCGGGCTTTGTCATGGCAATGTTCCTTGCGGCATTGCGCGGCGTCGATCAGGACATCATTCGCGCAGCCTATATGGACGGTGCCAGCCTGCCCCGGATCTACTTTGGCATCATCATTCCGTCGATCCGCCCGGTTTTCCTGAGTGCGATCGTCGTTCTGGCCCACCTTGCTGTCAAAAGCTTTGACCTTGTCATTGCGCTTACCGGTGGTGGCCCGGGCTATTCATCCGATCTTCCGGCAACCTTCATGTACACGATGGCCTTCCAGCGTAACCAGCTTGGTGTTGGTGCCGCCAGTGCGATGATGATGCTGGCGACCGTTATGGCGATCATTGTGCCGTATCTGTATTCCGAACTGCGCGGAGGCAAGAAAAATGGCTGATATTCAGACCTATAGCCACGATGCAGGCTGGAAACATACCGTTCTGCGCGGGTTGCTGTATCTTATTCTGATCCTGTTTGCGGCCTATTACCTTTTCCCGCTGATCGTCATGATTTCGACCTCGTTGAAATCACTTGACGAAATTCGTGAAGGGTCGCTGATTTCGCTGCCGCGCGTGGTGACGTTTGATGCATGGAACTATGCATGGAACGAAGCCTGCGTTGGTGTCGAATGCACCGGGATCAAAATCTATTTCTGGAACTCGGTCAAAATGGCGATCCCCGCCGTTCTGATTTCGACCTTCCTTGGTGCGATCAACGGCTATGCGCTGACCAAGTGGCGGTTCAAGGGGGCGAACATCGTCTTTGCCCTGCTGCTGTTTGGTTGCTTCATTCCGTTCCAGGTCGTTCTGCTGCCGATGTCGCAGGTTCTTGGCAAGCTTGGTCTTGCCAGCTCGACCGCAGGCCTTGTTATGGTCCACGTCGTTTATGGCCTGTGCTTCACCACCCTGTTCTTCCGGAACTACTACGTTTCGATCCCGGACGAACTGGTCAAGGCAGCCACCATTGACGGTGCCGGGTTCTTCACCATTTTCTGGCGCATTATTCTGCCGATCTCGACCCCGATTATCGTGGTTTCGGTCATCTGGCAGTTTACCCAGATCTGGAATGACTTCCTGTTCGGTGCGTCGTTTGCCTCTGGCGCAAACGCACCGATGACCGTCGCACTCAACAATATCGTCAACACCACGACCGGCGTGAAACAGTATAACGTTGATATGGCAGCAGCCCTGCTGACCGGCCTTCCGACGTTGCTGGTTTATGTTCTCGCTGGCAAATACTTCGTCCGCGGCCTGACCGCCGGCTCGGTGAAGGGATAAGCAAATGGCATCACTCACCCTCGATAAAGTTCGCAAGGCTTTTGGCCCTGTCGAAGTTCTCAAGGAAATCAATCTGGCGATTGACGATGGCGAGTTTCTCGTCCTTGTCGGTCCGTCCGGTTGCGGCAAATCGACCCTTCTGAACCTGATTGCAGGTCTGGAAACAGCCACCGACGGGGAAATCCGCATCGGGGATCGCGTTATCAACGACGTGCATCCCAAAGACCGTAACATCGCCATGGTGTTCCAGTCCTATGCGCTTTACCCGAACATGACGGTGCGCAAGAACATCACCTTTGGCCTCGAAATCCGTGGCGTTTCCAATCAGGAACGCGACAAGGCCGTTGCCGATGTTGCAAAGCTGCTTCAGATTGAGCCGCTTCTGGATCGTAAACCGTCCCAGCTTTCGGGTGGTCAGCGTCAACGTGTTGCCATGGGCCGCGCGCTTGTCCGTGATCCGGATATCTTCCTGTTTGACGAACCGCTTTCAAACCTTGATGCGAAACTGCGTGTCGACATGCGGACCGAAATCAAGAAGCTGCATCAGCGTCTTGGCTCGACCATCGTTTATGTCACCCATGACCAGATCGAAGCCATGACGCTGGCGTCTCGCATCGCGGTGATGAAGGATGGGATCCTGCAGCAGTTCGATACGCCACAAAACATCTATGAACGCCCCAACAACATGTTTGTGGCAGGCTTCATCGGATCGCCGTCGATGAACTTCATTGATGCGACGCTGAGCGAAGAAAACGGCAAGCTTGCAATTACCATCCCGCGTAACGGCAACCCGATCGTCCTGCCGCTGTTTGAGGCGCCGGAAAGCTATCGTGGTTATATCGGCAAGGATGTCGTGTTTGGCATTCGCCCGGAAGCCCTGACCCACAAACGTACCGGGTCGGACGAACCGGGCAGCCAATATGTCAATTTCGACAGCAAGGTCGAAGTGATCGAACCGACCGGTGCCGACACGATGACCGTGATCGAAATCGCCGGTAAGGAAATCGTGGCGCGCGTCCGTCCGGACCGTCAACCGAAACCAGGCGAGAGCATGACGTTCTCGGCCGACATGTCTCAGATCAGTCTGTTTGACCCGGATACCGAGTTGCGGATCTGATCTGATTGGCGGGTGGTTCTGGGGGCCACCCGCCATTCTTCTTTTTGGGCCCTGCCCTGTGCGGCACCTGCCTAAACCCTGCGCGGCAGGGACACGATAACTTCCAGACCTTTTCCCGGCATATTGCGCAACTCGATGCATCCGTCATGGGCATCAATCACGGTTTTAACGATCGAAAGCCCAAGGCCACTGCCCCCGGTGCTGCGCGCCCTAGATCCTTCGACACGATAAAACGGCAGGAACACCTTATCCTGATGTTCGACCGGGATACCGGGCCCTTCGTCACGGATGGTGACCAGCACGGTATCTGCCGTGGCTTCCAAACTGACATTGGCGCGATGGCCGTATTTCAGGGCATTTTCAATCAGGTTGGTGAAGGCACGCTTCAACGTGCCCGGACGGCAGGATAACCGGATGCTGCGTTTGCCCTCAAAGGAATGGGCATCATCATTGCCGCCGAACACCGTATGGACCGAACTGAACTGCAACGGCTGTGGCCCGGCAAAACTCACCGGGCGGCCAAGATCAGCGTAATCGTCACAGATGGCCTCAAGCACGGAAATGAAGTCAACCGTGCGTTCTTCTTCCTTGGCGATCCAGTCACCAAGGAAATCAAGCGCGTCATTGAGAAGACTGTCCATTTCATCAAGATCACGCAAAACGGTTTCGCGCAGCTCATCATTTTCAATGAACTCGGCGCGTAGTCTTAACCGCGTGCTGGGTGTGCGCAAATCGTGCGAAATCGCGGCCAGCATCCGGGTGCGGTCCCCCAGCATCCGTGAAATACGTTCGCGCAAATCGTTATAGGCCGCGGCCATTGACCGGGCCTCGGTCGGTCCGCGTTCCTCGACCGGTGGGCCGCTGACATCATCGGCGTGATCAATGATCGCACGCGTCAGGCGCTTGAACGGCCCTGCCAACAAATCGGCAAGCCCGGCAAACACGACAAGAACCGCGGCCACCCCCATCAGGAACATCAGAAAAACCAGCGACGGCGATGAATAGTTCGCCCACAGTTCGTTATGGTGCACCAGAATGCGCTTGCCCGACGGCATCATGATTTCCACCTGCGCCTCAAGCCCCAGACGCGCGATTTCACGCGACAGTTCGGCAAAGAACAGGCTGGGATTTTCGGTGGCCTCGATGGTGGCGCGCTGTTCGGCACTCAAACGACCACGTTCGAAATGCACCTTGACCGAGGTCGGCCAGCCGGTATTGGCCAGTCGGACCGGCATGGCGATATGCTGCGCGGGTCTGGAAAACAACAACAAGGTCCCGACATCATCGGATGGCAGGATGCGCATTGTCATGCCATCGCGCGCAGCGATATCGATGATGTTTTCTTCAAATTCGGGGTTTTCGGCGATCCGTACCAGTTCGCGAATGGTAAAGCCCAGCGTATAGGCCCGGCCAATGCGTTCGTCCCGCTCGATCACGTAATAGGACGCCATGGCACTGAGGGCTGCAATGATCAGTCCGCCCAGCATCATCAGAAGAAAGATACGCCCGCCCAGCGTGCGCGGCTTGTAGCGGCGCATATAGTTGCTGAATTTTGCGAACATATCGGCCATGGGTCGGCCTAAATCGTTTGGGTGTCGGCGCAGAACTGATAGCCGATGCCGCGCACTGTCTTGATCAGTTTCGGGTTCTTGGCGTCTTTTTCGATTTTGCGGCGCAGGCGGCTGATCTGGATATCGATGCTGCGATCAAACGGAAGCGAGCTTTGCCCGCGCACAATATCGACAAGCTGTTCACGCGACAGCGCCCGCTTGTTGTTCTTGACCAGTGCCAGAAGCAACGAAAACTCGCCCGTCGACAGATGCACGGCAACGTTATCGGCGTCGCGCAATTCACGTGACCCGATATCAAGCGTCCATTCGCCGAAAATGATCTTGTGCGCCGGGGCGACTTCGTTATCAGACGGCCCAACCGCACCCGTTTCAAAGCGCCGGAACACAGCACGGATGCGGGCCAGCAATTCACGCGGGTTAAACGGCTTGGTCAGGTAATCATCGGCACCAAGTTCAAGGCCAAGAATACGGTCGGTATCCTCGCCCACCGCGGTCAGCATGACAATCGGCACCTTGGAGGTCCGTCGAACATCCCGGCACAGCGCAAAGCCGTCCTCACCCGGCAACATGATATCAAGAATCACCAGATCGATTTTCCAGTCGCGCAGTGCACGATGCATTTCATTGCCGTCGGACACGGTGGTAATGCGAAAACCGTGTTGCAACAGGAACTTCTTCAAAAGCTTCTGGATTTCCTGGTCATCATCAACGACCAGAATATGTGGTTCACGTCGCGTCGTCAGTGTCCCGAACTCCCCTGATATTCATCGGCCATGTCCCCGACCGCGGCGGGAGTTTAGTCGATATCGTCACCGGCTTGAACCGTTTTCCATCTGGCGTTTAAAAAGGAAAAAGCCGGGCAATGCCCGGCTTCCCCATATCCAGTAATCAGGGCTGTAATCGGGTTACTTCAAGTCATAAACCTTGGTGCTACCAGATACTTCCGATGCCACCACCAGCATTGCGTTGCCGGTTGGGCTGTCCTTGGCAGCGACAAACTGCAAGCCTTCCGGGGCCAGTTCACCGGCCGTATCGTTTTCCGGATTGCCCGAGAAACGGCGATCACTGTGATATGTCACGAACTGCGGATTGGTCGGGTTGGTCAGATTATAGACCATGAAGCCACCCTGACGTTCCAGCCCGATAAAGGCATAGGGCGTGCCGTTGACATAGCCACTGGCAATTCCCTCGGGTTCCGGTCCTTTGTCATCGGAACGGTTGTCACGGCTGCCGTTTTCCGTATCCGACGAGTTGAACACATTCGGATAGCGTGCCGCCAAAATCTGTTCAAACGCATCGCCGCTGTCAAAAACCATCTCGCCAGCGGCATCAAGCACCGAGAACGACCGTGCACCATAGCTGTAGATCACATCAACATCGCCATCAAAGTCGATATCGCCCTGTGCGGTTGTGGTTTTCAAACGCCCAAGATTTTCGTCCTTTTGCAGAGTGCTTGCCGTCGGGAACACACCCGGATCAAGGGTCAGTTTGCCAACGCGGGTTTCCTCGCTATAGCCGTCATAATCACGTGAATCACCCTCGTTGGCGATCAGTACCCAGTCCTTGCCATCGATATGGATCACATCAATGGTGTCAGGCATGTACATGCCCATCACTGGCCAGGTGCGGATATTGATCTTGCCGTCCTTGTCGCTGGCATCAAAGGCGTGAACCGAATAATCCTTGAAACCAAGACCAGCAACGCGTTTAACGGTTGCGGTTTCGATATCAATGATCGCGACAGCATTGTTTTCCTGCAGGGATACATAGGCGGTTTTGCTGTCCTTGGAGACGGCGATATATTCCGGTTCAACATCCTGCGCGACGCTTGATTTACCCGGGTTTGATGTCCGCATGCCATAGGGCAGCTTGCCATCATTCAGGAAGTTGAAATCAACCGTGCTAACATCGCCTGCCGACAGGTTTTCTACACCACCGGCCATGGAGATGATCGAAACACTGCCTTCCGGATCAATGGTGAAGGCATCATTGGGTTCGCCCTCGTTGGCGACCAAAACATATTTGCCATCCGGGGAAAACTTGATCATGTCGGGCAGCGCACCGACAGTCACAGCCGAGATAAAGGTGCCTTCGGTATCAAAGAAAACAGCCTGACCCGGTGACTGTTTGTCTTCGTTTTCAACGGCAACCGCGACAACACCATTCATCACGGCAACACTGTTGGCACCCTTGCCCCATATGGACAGGTCGATCGAACCGATTTTGCCAAGTTCGGACGGATTGGACATATCAAGAATGTCGATCACCTTGTCGGCACCGTTTACGACAAAGACGCGTTTTGTAACCGGGTCGAAGGCCGGGATTTCGGCCGCACTTTCATCGAGCATGCCGGTACGGTATTCGCCCATCGGCACAATCGTGATCGGATGTGCACCTGCATTGATGACATCACCAGCCATCATGGTGTGATTGGGTGTCGTGCCCGCACAGGCAGTCAAAAGCAGTGAAACAGCGGCTGTCGCCATCAATGAAGAACGCATGTTTTCCCCTTGGAATAACCTTAAACAAGTCTGGCAGACTGCGTGTTTGTTGTAACGGCTTCATGACCCGGCCATGACAGTTTCATAAATTTCTTCGCAAACGCACTGCTCCAATCACGATGTCGTTTCGTATTGAAACCATCAATAAATTTACGCCTTCGGGACGTGCCCCGGGACCCAGACAGGAGCCACACATGCCGCAGATGTCAAACCTGAATATTGCGATCATTGGTGCAGGAATGGCGGGCCTTAAGGCGGCCAGCACCCTTCATCGCATTGGCATGAATGTAACCGTGTTTGAAAAAAGCCGTGGGCTTGGCGGACGTTTGGCATCTCGGCGTACCGATTTCGGCCATTTTAATCACGGGGCGCAATACGTGACAGCCCGCGATCCCGGATTTAATGCCTTCCTGCAAGAAGCCAAAGAATTTAACGCCGCACAGAACTGGTCGCCGAACCTGCATCGCGGGACTCCGGCCCCGACCCAATCGGGCGTGGCATTGTCACCGATCGCACGCCATCTCGGCAATCTGGCAGAAGAGTCCTGGTATCAGGGTGCGCCGCAGATGAACAAACTGATCGGCCCATTGATCGATACTTTCCCGATCCAGAAACAGCATCGCATCGTCGGGATCGAACCGACTGGTCCGCGCAGTTTTATGCTGCATGATGATCTCGATGGCAGGTTCGGCCCGTTTGATGGCGTGATCGTGACCGCCCCTGCCCCGCAAACCGCCGAACTTTTGCGTCCGCTTGCCCCGCGCTATTCCCCGATTGACGAGGTTGTCATGGCGCCGTGCTGGGCGGTGATGGCGGCGTTTGAAACGCCGCTTCCGACCGGCTTTGACGCGATGCTGCATCCCAGCCCCGAAATCAGCTGGGCCGCACGCAGCAGCCAGAACAATGACATGTTCCACCGTCGCACACCCGATCCGTGGGTCCTGCACGCCAGCCCGGAATGGTCACGTCAGCACCTTGAAGAAGACAAGGACCGCGTGATTGAAAAGCTGCTGGCCGCCCTTCGTGATGTCAGTGGTGTGAAACTGCCGGAACTTCATTCGGTGCAGGCCCATCGTTGGCGTTATGCGCGGACTGAATTGCCACTTGGCAAAAGTCACCTTAACGGCATGAACGGCCGGGTGATTGCCGCAGGCGACTGGTGCCTTGGCGCACGGGTCGAGGCGGCCTGGCGCAGTGGCCGGTCCGCTGCACATGCCATGGTCGAAGCCCTGATCGGATAATCGGTAAACGTCATCCGAACACAGTATCATGCCGCAAAATGCCAATGGACATAGTCACAGCAAATCAGACCTGCCGCAGAAAACCTGCGTGACATGCGCCCGCCCGTTTAACTGGCGGCGCAAATGGAAGGATTGCTGGGAGGAGGTTCAATATTGCTCTGACCGGTGCCGACGCCAGCGAAAACAACCTGCAAAAACCGACATGCAGGACCAATTATCATGATGTTTGACCAAAAAGACGAAGATCAGCCAACCTATGCCATCCTGCGCCAGCGCGTGATTGATCTGGCAACAGAGCGCGGGCCGGACAAAACGATCTGCCCGTCCGAAGTTGCCAAAACCTTTGGCTCCTACTGGCGGGATTTGATTCCGCGCGTGCATCAGGTGGCAGAACAACTGTGTGCCGAGCGCAAACTGACATTTGAAAAGGGCGGCCTGACATTTGAAAAGGGCGGCATCAGCCATGGCCAAAACCGCCCTTCGGGTCATTATCGATTGCGCATCGTCGCCGATGATCAGGACGACTAATCCAGCTTATGCGCCACGCAAGGCATGCAGGCGCTTGATCAGACCGGCGGTCGATGCATCACGCGATCCGGCATCTTCCTTGCCCTCAACCATCGGAAGCAGTTCCTTGGCAAGCTGCTTGCCAAGCTCAACGCCCCACTGATCATAGGAATTGACGTTCCAGATGATGCCCTGAACAAAGATTTTGTGTTCATACATCGCGACCAGTCGGCCAAGGGTGAAGGGATCAAGTTGCTTATAGAGGATCATGGTGCTGGGCTTGTTGCCATCAAACACCTTTTGCGGTGCCAGCACATCAATCTCGGCCGGTGACAGGTCACTGCCAGAAAGCTCTTCACGGACTTCGGCCTCGGTCTTGCCGCGCATCAATGCCTCGGCCTGTGCAAGGCAGTTCGACACCAGCTTGTCATGATGGTTCGCCAACGGATGCAGCGCATTGGCCGCCACGATGAAATCAACCGGGATCAGTTCGGTACCCTGATGGATCAGTTGATAAAACGCATGCTGGCCGTTTGTCCCCGGCTCACCCCAGATGATCGGGCCAGTTTCATAGGCAATCGGTTTGCCATCGCGGGTGACTGATTTGCCGTTACTTTCCATATCGGCCTGCTGCAGATAGGCCGGCAGGCGTGACAGGTGCTGATCATAAGGCAGGATGGCTTGGCTCGATGCCCCCAGCACATTGCGATACCACACCCCGATCATACCAAGGATCATGGGAATGTTGGTTTCAATCGGGGCTGTTTTGAAATGGTTGTCCATTGCCTGCGCACCGCGCAGAAGTTCTTCGAACTTGTCATACCCGACGGCCAGAATGATCGGCAGACCGATTGCCGACCACAGGCTGTAACGTCCGCCAACCCAATCCCAGAAACCGAATGCATTGTCGGTATCAATGCCAAATGCCGCGACCTTATCAAGCGCGGTTGAAACCGCAACGAAATGCTTGGCGACGGCGGCTTCGTCTTTCAGCATCCCGACAAGCCAATCACGCGCCGAATAGGCGTTGGTCAGTGTTTCGTCCGTCGTGAAGGTCTTGGACGCGATTATGAAAAGCGTCGTTTCCGCATCAAGGAATTTCAGCGTATCGACAATATGCGCGCCATCGACGTTGGACACGAAATGGCAGCGAATGCCATCGATGTGATATGGCCGCAGCGCCTCGTTGACCATGACCGGGCCAAGGTCGGAGCCGCCAATACCGATATTGACCACATCGGTGATTTTCTTGCCGGTATGGCCCTTCCATTCACCGGAATGCACGCGTGCCGCGAAGTCCTTCAAACGGCCAAGGACCTCCTTGACCGCCGGCATGACGTCTTCGCCGTCAACCTCGACCGGGCCACCATCAAGATTGCGCAGCGCCGTATGCAGGACTGCGCGGTTTTCGGTGACATTGATCCGATCACCATTAAACATCCGGTCGCGCCAGCCTTCAACGTTGGCCGCCTTGGCAAGCTCAACCAGGGCCGCCATCACATCGTCGGTGATCAGGTTTTTGGAATAATCAACAAACAGGTCATTGAGGGCCGCACTGTATCGTTCAAAGCGCGCAGGATCGTTGGCAAAAGCCTGACGCAGATTGAGCTTTTCGGAAACTTCCGCGCCCAGTTGATCGAGTTTATCCCAGCTTGCGGTCATTTTATCAGCAGACATACCACCCTCGGCCCATTCAAATTTATTCGTAACAATACGGTGCTGTTGCCAACAGGCTAACACGCGTTTCAAACCATGTGTGGGACAGTTTGCAGCACGCGGCGGCAAGATTATGGCCGCCGCGTGATTTTTCATTTACGCCTGTGATCTTATCGGTTCGAAAGAAACTCTTCGACTTCTTTTTCCGTCGGCAAGGCGTTGATCGCCCCGCGCTTGGTCGCCGTAATCGCACCGACCGCATTGGCAAAGCGGCACGCGGCTGCAAGTTTTTCTTCGGCCCCCAGAAGTTCCGGATCCTTCAAAAGGCGCGACAGGAAGCCTGCCGTGCAGCCGTCCCCTGCCCCGGTCGCATCAACCGCGGTGATTTCAAAGGACGGCACAAAGCCATCGAAGGCCGGCGTGATGTAACGTGATCCCTTGGGACCGTAAGTCACAATCATTGCACGCCACTGATCACACCACAGATCCTTGATGCCTTCTTCAAGGTCATCCTTGCCGGAAACAAAGGTGATTTCCTCGTCCGACATCTTGACGACATCGGCCTGACTGATCGCAAGGCGCAGGATTTCACGTGCCTTTTTTGCACTCGGCCAAAGCGGCAGGCGCAGGTTCGGATCACACGAAATGATCGCGCCGTTTTCACGCGCAATCTTGATCGCCTCAAGCGTTGCCGCGCGCGGGTCATCATCAATCATGCAAAGCGTTCCGTAATGGAACAGATCGGTGGATTTCAGCATGTCCTGATCAAGATCAGCAATGCTGAGCAGCATGTCGGCTGACGGGCTGCGATAGAATGAAAATTCGCGTTCCCCATCGGCACGCAGGGAGACGAATGCAAGCCCGGTCAAGGCTTCCTTGGTCAGAACAATGCCCGATGTATCGACATTGTCGGCCTTAAGGGTATCGACCAGAAAATGGCCAAAGGCATCATCGCCGAGTTTACCGATAAAACCGGTTTCAATACCCAGACGCTGCAAACCCACAGCCGCATTTCCCGGTGCGCCCCCGGCCGCCTTGGCAAAGGCCGGCGCATCGGCAAGGCCGGTTCCGGTCACGGTCGGAACAAAATCAATCAGCAGTTCCCCAAGACAAACAGCTTTGGCTGTCATGACGTTTCTCCGTTCGAATTGTCCGCAAATTCGGCGGATCAATAGTATGTGGTCTGTGGGACCCACCGCCTTTTAAATCGATTCAACGCGTCACACAAATGCTAATCGAACGCGGCGTCGCATTCGCCAGCATTTCGGCTTTTCACATTCTTGCGCAAAAGGCTTGGCCCAAAAAGATTAGGACTTCAGTGCGAAAATCGCCCCGGATATAAAATCGCGAAATCAAAATCAAACCACACTAGCAGACAACAGGGCATTTTCATGAGCACACTCGTCGCACGCAATCTGATGCAAAGTTTTGATCAAATTACCGACTATTGGTCGCCGAAGATCATTGGCGAGGTGAATGACCAATATCTCAAAATTGCAAAAGTAAAAGGCGAACTGGTCTGGCATGCCCATGACGAGGAAGACGAGCTGTTCCATATCGTCAAGGGGAGCCTGATCATCGAGTTCGAAGACCACAAGGTCGAACTGAGCGAAGGCGAATTCCTGACCATCCCCAAAGGGGTCATGCATAACCCGATTGCCAAGGAAGAGTGCTGGGTCCTGCTGATCGAAAGCAAATCGACCAAACACACCGGCAATGTTGTTACTGAAAAAACCAAAACCCTATCGCAGCAGCTGTAACGTCCACGAAGTTGCTGCGACACTGTGCCTGTGGCGGGCGAATTACGTCCTCTGCAGGCCTTTGCCAAAGCCGACTTCGCGTTGGCGTTCCAGTTCGGTCATCCAGCGTTCGAACATCGCATCACGCTCAAGCTGAATGGCGTAGTGGCGATGAAGGGCCGCGGTCAGGCGCCCCTCGCGCCCCAAGAGTTCATCGGCAAAGGCGATCATGACCGAGTTCGGCCAGGCAATCGGGCGCATTTCGCGGATGCTGGTAAAGATGCTGTCTTCGTCACGGTCCGGCTCGCACTGTGCCATCAGGGTGATCATCGCGGCGGTCGAACGCGACACGCCCATGTGACAATGCACCAGCAAATGGCCATCGCGACGATCCGCACGGCTTCCGATCAGGGTTTCGCCGTAGGCAAGGATGGCTTCGACATCGGCCTTGGTCGGTGCCGGACGACCTTCCTTGTCCTCGATCACGTCATGGAAACGTAAAATAGTGCGTTCATGCGGGTCAAAGTTGGCAAAGATGGTCGGATCTTCGCGTTCGGGATCAAGGACTGACAGGACATGGGTCACACCATGGCTGCGATGGGTCGGCAGTTCGTCGATGCCACAGATGGTCAGGCGCGAAATAGCAATTGGTTTCATTTCCTTGATCTCCTGTCTTCGTTTCTTTTTCTGACGGCTATCAGAGCACAGGAAAATGAAAAAACAAGGGCCGGTATCATGAAATAATACCGGCCCTCTAATTTTTTGATCTGAAACGTCAGATTACTTTGCGCGGTTAACCGCATGAATGTTCAGCATTTCCCACGCCATGGTCGCACCGGCAAGCGATGTGATGTCCGAAACATCATAAGGCGGGGAAACTTCGACCACGTCACTGCCGATCAGGTTTACATGCCCTGCCAGACCGCGCAGGATTGATACTGCCTGATGGCTGGTCAAACCGCCCAGAACCGGCGTACCCGTCCCCGGCGCATAGCACGGATCAAGCCCATCAATGTCAAAGGTGATATAGGCCGGGTTGTCGCCCACCGTGGCCTTGATCTTTTCCACAATGGCATCAATCGACATCGACTGAACATCCGGGCCATAAAGGATATTGAACCCGTGGGTCGATTCATTGTGGGTGCGAATGCCGACCTGAATGGATTTTGACGGATTGACGATGCCTTTTTTGGCGGCATGCCAGAACATGGTGCCGTGATCAATGCGATCACCGTCATCTTCCCAGGTGTCGGAATGGGCATCAAACTGGATGAGTGAAATGCCATCACCGTACTTTTCGGCGTGTGCCTTCAGGATCGGATAGGTGATGAAGTGATCGCCACCGATGGTGAGCATCTTGGCACCGGACTGCACGATGTCACGCGCGTGATCTTCGATCATTTCCGGAAGCTTTTCCGGATGGCCCGGATCAATGACCATGTCGCCATAATCAATCACCGCCATCTCGGCAAAGATATCACGGCCGGACGGGAAATGCGGTGCCCAGGCAAGGTTGGTCGATGCACGACGCACACCTTGCGGCCCCAGGCGCGTGCCCGGTCGGCTTGATGTTGCAAGATCATAGGGGATACCAGTCACAGCAACATCAATCCCATTGAGATCGCGCGAATATCGGCGGCGCATGAAGGACAGCGCACCGGAATACATCGGCTCGCTGGTGTTCTGGTGCACAGATTTTGCCGTAAAGGCGTTATCACCGCCCTTGGTGTCAATGACCCCGGTGCTACTCATTTTTAAACCCTTCTTACTTCCCGTATCAAACCCGGACCGTCTGCCTGTCAGCGGTCGACGGAGTTCTTACGCGTCGCCCAGTGCAATCCAGGTCGACTTGATTTCACAATATTTGTCCAGCGCATGCAGCGAACGGTCGCGACCAGTACCGGACTGTTTGTAACCACCAAACGGCATGGTGATTGATCCACCGTCCCAGCAATTGACCCAGACAAGCCCCGAACGCAGTTTCTTTGCGGTCATGTGTGCCTTGTTGATGTCGCGCGTCCAGACTGCTGCTGCCAGACCATATGGCGTATCATTTGCGGTCTGAACAGCCTCTTTCCAGTCCTTGACCGAAATAACCGACAGAACCGGGCCAAAGATTTCTTCCTTGGCAATCGTCATGTCGTTCTTGATGCCGTCAAACACGGTCGGCTCGACATAATACCCACCAGATTCGGTGCGAACCCGTTTACCACCCGTGCGAAGGACCCCGCCCTCGCTGGAGCCTTTTTCGATATAGCCCAGAACACGGTTCATCTGGCTTTCATCGACAATCGCGCCCATCTGGCTTTTCGGATCAAGCGGATCACCCGGCTGCATTTTCGCACCCGCGGCGACCACTTTCTCGATGAATTCGTCCTTGATGCTTTCTTCGACAATCAAACGCGAACCAGCCGTGCAGACCTCACCCTGATTATAGAAGATACCGCCCGCCGCCGCAGCAGCTGCCGCATCCATATCCGGGCAATCGGCCAGAACGATATTCGGGCTTTTGCCACCGCATTCAAGCCAGACACGCTTCATGTTCGACTGACCGGAATACTGCAAGAACAGCTTGCCGACTTCGCCCGACCCCGTAAAGGTCACGCAATCAACATCTTCATGCAGGCCAAGCGCCTTGCCCGCCGTCGGGCCGAAGCCCGGCACAACGTTCAGAACGCCTTCGGGAATACCGGCCTCAACCGCGATTTCCGCCACACGAAGGGCGGTCAGCGGTGACTGCTCAGCTGGCTTGAGGATGATCGAGTTCCCCATCGCCAGGGCCGGGCCAAGCTTCCAGACCGCCATCATCAGCGGGAAGTTCCACGGCACAACCGCGGCAACCACGCCCAGCGGTTCACGGGTGATCATGCCGATTTCATTGGTGCCCGACGGCGAGATTTCGTCATAGATCTTGTCAATCGCCTCGGCGTACCAGCGGATGCATTTATAGGACAGCGGAATGTCATCGCGCGCAGCCAGCGTGATCGGCTTGCCCATATCAAGGCTTTCGAGAAGCGCCAGTTCGGCGGCGTTCTTTTCAAGCAGATCGGCGAAATGCAGCATGATTGCCTTGCGTTTTGCAGGGGCGGCTTCGGACCAGCTGCCTTTTTCAAACACCGCACGCGCCGATGCCACCGCACGATTGACGTCTTCGACGTCGCATTCGGCAACCTTGGTCAGCACCGACCCGTCACGCGGGCTGATGCAATCAAATGTCTTGCCGGATGCCGCATCGACATAGGCACCGTTGATGAACGCCTTGTTGCGAATATCAAGGGCGGCGGCCTGCGCGGTCAGCTGTTCAAAATTCATCGGATTGGTCATCGCAAGTCTCCTGACGGATGGCGCGTTTGGATTTTTCAAAGTTGATCGTGGCACTTGGCACCTTGATAGGCACTCTGGCAGCACGATCTGTCATCAATATGACGGTGGTGTCGCCGCACTGACGACTTCACATTCCCCGTCACCCACATTTCGAAAACGATGTGGAATTTCTGCATTGAAGTAATAAGCATCACCGGGGCCAAGCACCTTGACCCGTTCGCCCACCGTGACTTCAAGCTTGCCACGGACGACAACACCGGCTTCCTCGCCCTTCTGGACAATCAGGTTGTTACCGGTATCCCCACCCGCAGGGTATGTTTCATGCAGCACGCGCAGGTTACGATCCTTGCGCGATGCCCCGACAAGACGCATCGACATCGTCCCATCAGAAAGTTCGACAAGGTCTTCTTTCCTGAAAAAGATTTCTTCACCGGTATCAAGATCAATGGTGAAGAAATCAATCAGGCTCATGGGAATGCCGGCCAGAACCTTGGCCAGGCTATCAACAGACGGGCTGACCCGGTTCTGTTCAATCGTCGAGATCGTGCTGTTGGTCACACCGGCCCGGCGGGCCAGTTCACGCTGCGACAGCCCGTACATGCTGCGCACCGCCTTCAGACGATCCCCTACCTTTTGCGACATTCCCGTCTTTTCCCTGTCAAAATTTATTGTTGTTTTGGCTGGTTATACCGCGTCGAGATACCAGCGATATTCCAGCTGGGTGACTTCGGCAAAGAACTCGTCATATTCGGCACGGCGACAGATATCGAACACCTCGACAAAACGTTCGCCGAGATATTCCTTGACGATATCGCCTTCGACAAAGCGATCGAGGGCCGAAATCATGCTGCGCGGAACAATGCGTCCGCCATGCTGTTCATAGCCGTTGCCAACGGTCGGTTCACCCGGATCAAGTTTGTTCTTCATGCCGTGATGCATGCCAGCCAGAACGCACGCCAGAACCAGATACGGGTTGGCATCGGCACCCGACACGCGGTGTTCAACGCGGGCGGCCTTCGGGCTGCCTGCCGGGATACGAAGGGCGACGGTACGGTTATTCAAACCCCAGTTCGGCGACATCGGCGCATAGGCCTTGTTCTGGAACCGGCGGAAGGAGTTCGGGTTGGGTGCAAAGATCGCCATGCTTTCAAACATGCTTTCCTGCAGGCCACCAATCGCAAAGCGCAGATTGTCCGACACTTCCTCGTCACCCACCGGTGACAGAACGTTATTGTCATCCTTGTCACGCAGCGACACATGAACATGCAGGCCATTGCCCGCCTGATCGGAATACGGTTTTGCCATGAAGGTCGCAGTCACACCGTGATCCCAGGCAATACCCTTAACCACGCGTTTAAGCTGCATGGCGTGATCAGCCGCCATCATCGGATCGGTCACGTGACCAAGATTGATTTCAAACTGCCCCGGGCCTGCCTCGGCAACGATGGTATCGGCCGGAATGCCCTGACGGTTGAGTTCGGCAACCGCATCATGCAGGACTTTTTCAAAATCCTCGATCTGTTGCAGGCCATAAACCTGCACGCCGTCAGACGCAATCCCACCACCAAGCGGCTGCGGCGGTAGCGGTGCGGCGGTTTCCTGGTTCTGATCGGCAAGATAGAATTCAAGCTCAAGAGCGACAGTCGGATAAAAACCATCGGCCGCCATGCGATCAACGACGCCCTGCAACACATTGCGCGGATCGGCAAAGAACTTGGTGCCGTCAAGGTTATACAGGCTCATCATCACCTGAGCGAGCGGCAGCTCACCATAAGGCACACGGCAAAGGGTTCCCGGGATCGGTTTTGCCAGATTGTCCTGATCACCGCTCGACCAAAGAAGGCCCGTGCCTTCGGGGTTGTCACCCGTGATATCAACCAGGCACATCGAGCCCGGCAGCGTTACACCTTCGCTAAAGCTTTTAAGGAATTTCTGTTTGCTGATTCGCTTGCCGCGAAACACGCCGTTAATGTCGGGAATGAGCAACTCAACAAGTTCGACATCCGGATTTTCTTCAAAGAATCGTTGGGCTTCCGCCCTACTGTCTTCGACGAACGACTTGTTCATCGTCATATACTCCCAGAAAAGGCCTGTTATTAGGGTCCAAACTCATTCACATAATCGACCCGGTCTCCCGGATTTGTGCGGATATGCGGAGCAAAATCGCAGGAAGATCTATATCTTTCAAGATTTTGCGACAAAATAGCCCGTGCAAATCCGGGTGATCCGAAGGACAACTGATATGAGAGAAAGCCTCTGCGTCAAATCCCTTGATCGGGGATCACCCCGACCTGCAGGCTTTTCCTAGCTTTTTCTCTCATATCAGTTGCCGGATCGGTCATGTGAATGAGTTTGGACCCTATACTGTAACACATCGTGCCGCGCCGGATAGCCCCGGTCAAGCCCCTTCGTTCGATATATCGTGCAAATCATGCAATGCACAATTTTCTGGCGCGATAGGATGGTTAAGTAGCACAGACCACCCACATCGACCGCCAGGCAACAAAAACTGACCACGAACCAGTCAAAAAGATTGTCGAAAAATCCTCTTGCAAAGGTGTTCGAAAAAACGAACACTAAGGTCAGATGTTCAACATATCGCACGAAAGCAGAGCAGCGCCGCTGTCAGGAGATGTTATGAATAATTTCGACAAAACCGCCTATTGGCAGGATATTGATCAGGCTCACCACATTCACCCGTTCACCGATACGGCGGACCTGAACAATCGTGGGACCCGCGTTATCACACGTGCCGAAGGCGTCTTTATCGAAGATTCCAACGGCAAACGCTATCTCGATGGCATGGCGGGCCTGTGGTGTGTCAATATCGGCTATGGCCGCAAGGAACTTGCCGAAGCGGCCTACAAGCAGATGCTTGAACTGCCCTATTACAACAACTTCTTCCAGTGCGCGAATACCCCGGCGATCGAGCTTTCCAAAGTTCTTGCCGAAATCACGCCAGAAGGCCTGAACCACGTTTTCTATGCCAATTCCGGCTCGGAAGCGAATGACACGGTTGTCCGCATGGTGCACCAGTACTGGAACCTTAAGGGCAAACCGGAACGTACCACCATCATCAGCCGCAAGAACGCCTATCACGGCTCCACCGTTGCCGGTGCGTCGCTTGGCGGAATGTCGGGCATGCATTCACAGGGCGGTGCGCTGGTCCGCGATATCGTTCATATCGATCAGCCATACTGGTACGGCGAAGGCGGCGATCACACCCCCGAGGAATTCGGCCTGATTGCAGCCCGCAAGCTTGAAGAAAAGATCAAGGAACTTGGTGCAGACCGCGTTGGTGCCTTTATCGGTGAACCGATCCAGGGTGCTGGTGGCGTGATCATTCCGCCGTCAACCTACTGGCCGGAAATTCAGCGTATCTGCAAGAAATACGACATCCTTCTGATTGCCGACGAAGTCATTTGCGGCTTTGGCCGGACCGGCGAATGGTTTGGCTCGGACACCTTTGACATCAAGCCGGACCTGATGCCGATGGCAAAGGGCATGTCTTCGGGTTATTTGCCGATCTCGGCTGTCATGGTTGGCGATCGGGTTGCCGATGTGCTGATCAATGAATGCGGTGAATTCACCCACGGCTTCACCTATTCCGGTCATCCGGCATGTGCGGCGGTCGCACTTGAAAACATTCGTATCCTGCGCGAAGAAAAGATGGTCGAACGCGTCAAGGACGATATCGGCCCGTATTTCGCCAAGGCGCTGAAAACCCTTGAAGACCACCCGCTGGTCGGTGCGGTTGAAACCGTTGGTCTGATTGCCGGTATGCCGCTGGTTGATGACAAGAAAACCCGCAAGATGTTCGACAAGCCGGGCACCGTTGGCACCATGTGCCGCGATGCCTGTGTTGCCAATGGCGTGATCATGCGTGCCTGTGGTGATCGCATGGTTCTGTCGCCGCCGCTTTGCATCACCAAGGAAGAAATCGACGAGCTGGTCAAACGGGCGCGCGCCGCCTTTGACGAGACCGCGAAGAAACTTGGCAAAATGTAATCCGGTTTCGATTACAGGAACTTACACAAAATACCCGGCATGAGTTATCATTGCCGGGTATTTTTGACTACAGCGATAACAAACCGCCCACCAAAGCCTGCCCCACAGGCACGCACTTTCCAACGCCCAAAAGAGCCCACCATGCTAAAACGTATCTATCAACCCGCCGCCTATCGCACCGACACCCTGCCTGACAGCTATTGGGTCGAAAGCGCATCACCACTTCCTGCCTGTGAAACCCTGCCCAAAGAAGGCCAGCTTAAAACCGATATCGCCATCATCGGCGGCGGTTATTGCGGCCTCTCGACGGCCCTGGAACTGGCAAGAAATGGGGCCAGTGTTGCGGTGTTCGATGCCGGTCGATCCGGTTGGGGCGCGTCGGGACGCAATGGCGGTTTTTGCTGCATGGGTGGCAGTGGCAAGGGATTTGGCCAACTGGCAAAGACCTTTGGCGAAGACGCGGTCAAACAGTTTGCCCGTCATCAACGCGATGCCATTGATCTGGTGGATCAACGCCTGAATGACTGGGATATTGATGCGGATCGTCACTCTGACGGCGAAGTGGTTCTGGCGCACAAACCCAACCGGGTCGCCGAACTGGCCCACGAAGCACAGGAACTATCCCATTTCACAACCATCCCGACAGAACTGCTAAGCCGCGACGCATTGAAGGAACGCGGACTTTGCGCGGCGGAAACATACGGTGGTTTGCATGTTCAAGCCGGGTTTGGCATCAACCCGATGAAGTATCTTTCGGGCTTGCATGAACAATGTGCTCGCGCAGGTGTTCGGATATTCGAACAGGCAACCATCGAACGGTTTGAGGAAGATGGTGATACCTATCGCCTTTTTGTCGGCAACACCCAAATCAGGGCGGCCAAGATCGTCATCGCCACCAACGGATATAGTGCGGAAAACCTGCCCGACTGGATTGGCGGGCGCTTGATGCCGGTCTTTTCGAGTATTCTGATTACCCGTCCGCTCCACCCGGATGAGCTGGAAAATCAAGGCTGGACCAGCGACCTGATGGCTTTTGACAGCCGTATCCTGCTGCATTACTTCCGCAAACTGCCTGATAATCGTTTTCTGTTTGGTGGACGCGGCGGCATTACCGCAACACCCAAGGCCTTTGCCGCAGGCAAACAGGATCTGCTCGATAACTTCAAACGCATGTTCCCGGCCTGGCAGGATGTTGCCTTTACCCATCACTGGAACGGGCTTGCCTGCCTGTCGCAAAGCTGGCGTCCGTATATCGGTCGGGTTCCCGGGCATCACGATGTCTGGACCGCCCTTGCCTGGCATGGCAACGGGGTGGCGATGGCAAGTCTGGGCGGCAAGCTTCTGGCAGAACGCATGCTGGGCATCTGCGACGAGGACGATCTTGGCGCCGTCTTGACGACACCGATGAAAAAGTTCCCGATGGCGTCATTCCGGCGTGTCGCGCGTTCGATCGGCTATCGTTATTACGGCCTGCATGATCGGTTTGCCTGACCGATAATGCCATAACGGGTGATCTGTTTGCGTTCGGACACAAAGTAACATATGTCATGTCCGAAAATCGCTTCGTCGTTTAAAGCGGTTCCAGTTGATGCGCAGAACAGGCCCTTTACCATGTCCGAAAAACAGCCAACCCTTGCCGAAATCAAGGAACGTCGCGAAATTGCCACGCGGCGTATCAAGGAAGATACCGGCATTGATACGGACATGATCAAGAACATCGTGCATGGCTTTTACGCCAAGGTGCGTGATGACGAGCTGCTGGGCCCGGTGTTTGAGGAAAAGGTCGAGAACTGGGACCATCATCTTGATCGCATGGTGATGTTCTGGTCCTCGGTCGCGCTGGCGACAGGCAACTATGACGGGCGCCCGATGCAAAAGCACTTGCCGCTCAAGATCACCCGCCATCATTTTGACCGCTGGCTTCAACTCTTTGCCCAGACATTGTCGGAATATTGCGAAGAACCCGCCGCAAGACATTTCATGGAACGGGCCCTTCGCATTGCTTCAAGCTTTGAAATCGGTATTGCCGCCCATAATGGCGTGATCCTGTCCAAGGGCGAACGTTACGATCCGGTATGCAGTTGGGAACCAAATTGATCCCCGCACGTTAAACAATCTGATACGCATGGTCATGCGTCGCGATTAACGCGTAGTTGCCTTTTGTCAGTTCGTTGACAAATTGAAATGATTGCGATTTCATATGGCTATGAAGAATGCTGGAAGAGTAGAAAAAAATAGCTCTGTTCGTGACGTCCAATGGACGCGCCGCAACGCGGCATCCGGCATTCTGACAATTGGATACATCTGGCCTGGAACACCCACCCCAAAGCGGTCGGGTGTGGTTCAGTGCGTTACCGCACCTGAACTGCCCGGTTCACCGATGGTCTTTAAGTCCGATTGCAAAGTAGATTTACGAAGCGACCTGAGACGACGAAACGGAGAACCTGGACATGTGGTCGGTGATCACTCTTATTGTCATTTTACTGGTGGGCGCCATCGCCTACACCATCTATGGCCAACGCCATCACCTCGCCCCCAGCAAGGGCAAAAAGATCAATCTCGCAGAACGGCCCAATAGCGCCCTTCTGATCGTGGACGTCCAGGAAGATTTCACCAGCTCGGACGGCAAACATGCCTACCCGGCCGACATGGTCGAAAAACTGATCACTGCAATCAATAAACTGGTTGAAGCCGCCAATTCCAATGGCACTCCGGTGATCTCGATCCGCCAGACATTCCGTGGCTGGTACATGAATTTCATTATGAAATTGCTCAATGAAGGTCGTGGCAGCCCCAAATCCAAGGGCCTTGATCTTGATGAACGGGTTAACGGCGATATCGACCATGATATCGTCAAGGCGCGCGCGGATGGCTTTAGCGAGCCAGAGCTTGATCGCGTTCTGGATCGTCAGAAAGTCGGCAAACTGATTATCGTGGGTCTGGACGGCGATTTCTGCGTCAAGGCAACCATGCAGGCCGCCCTGAACCGTGGCTATGACGTGTCGTTCAGCGACGCGACCACTTTGGCTTTGAACCCTAAAAAATGGGAACGCACCAAGGCCCTGCTGACCGCACGCGGCGCATCTTATAATACCGGCCAAGACACACAGGTCGTTAAGACCGATCCGACGGATGCTGACCCGTCTGGCGCCCATACCCCTGACAGCACGCCCGATACGGGCAACAAAAACACCACAGCGCCCGACACTGGCGACCAGGACACCAGCGCCCAGAACAAAAAAGACAAAGACGAAGACGAAGACGAAGGCCGCAAAATGGCTTAGCGCCTTTCGAGGCGCCAAGCACATCACATCACCTCACATCAGATCAAAGCTTGTCGCGGATCGAGTACCACAG
This sequence comes from Thalassospira indica, assembly GCF_003403095.1. NCBI lineage: Bacteria > Pseudomonadati > Pseudomonadota > Alphaproteobacteria > Rhodospirillales > Thalassospiraceae > Thalassospira > Thalassospira indica. The sequence continues at coordinate 2,870,955 of NZ_CP031555.1, forward strand.
CATCGCGGCCACCAACATCGGGAAGCGCAACATTTTCCCACCCGGGAACACCGGGGTTTTGATATTGGCCATCACGTCAAACCGTTCCATGGTGCCAGAAACGGCATCGGCCATGATTTGTCCGGCAAGGGTTGCCATCGCAACCCCGTGCCCGGAATAACCCGACGCGGTGAAGATGTTATCCTCGATCTTCTCGAAGAACGGCATGCGGTTCATCGTGATCGCCAGCGTCCCACCCCAGCCATAATCAATCTTCACATCTTTAAGCTGCGGATAGACTTCCAGCATATGCGGCGACACAAACGCCTTGATGTCCCGCGGGAAATTATATCCGTAGGTTTCCCCGCCGCCAAACAGCATGCGTTTATCCGCACTCAGCCGGTAGTAATTGATCACGAATTTTGAGTCCGCGACTGCGACATCATCGCGGATCAGTTCGCGCGCCAGATCATCGCCAAGCGGTTCGGTGGCAATGACGAAATTGTTGATCGGCATCACACGTTTCGCCACCCGATCATCCAAGGCATCAAGATACCCGTTGCAGCCAAGAATAAGCTTGTTAGCGCTAACAACGCCGCCATCCTTGGTTTTCACCGTAACCTTGCCAGCCTGATTTTCATATGACGTGACAACCGCGCCCTCGAAAATGCGTGCGCCTGCGTGGCGTGCGGCGTCGGCCAGACCAAGGGCGAAGTTCAGCGGATGCAAATGCCCCGCTCCCATATCAAGCGACCCGCCATGATAAAATTCGGTGCCAAGCATCGCGCGCATTTCATCGCGGTCAACAAAACGGATATCCTCATAGCCGTATTCGGCCTGAAGCTTTTCGGCATAGCCGCGGGAATGTTCGACAAAGCGTGCACGGTGATCGGCATGCAAAATGCCCGGCTTCCAGTCGCACTGGATATTATGCTTGGCGATCAGGGCCTTGACGACGTCCTTTGACTCTTCGGCGATATCCCAAAGCTTATGCGCATCATCGCGCCCGACCATCTGTTCAAGGTCATCCTGTTCACGGCGCTGACCGGATCCGACCTGCCCGCCATTACGTCCCGACGCGCCCCAGCCGACCCGGTGCGCTTCAAGCAGGATCACATCATAGCCGCGCTCTGCCAGGTGGAGCGCCGATGACAACCCGGTAAAGCCACCACCAATGATGACAATGTCACAGGTCTGATCCCCCTCACACTTGGCGAAGGGCGCAGTCGCATTCGCCGTCGCGGCATAATAGGAATCAGGATAGTGACCTGCCCGGTCATTGGCGGTCAGCAAGTTCGGAGTGAACATGAGGAACCCTCATATTTGAAAATGGATGTGAGCTTATCCTGCCCAATCCGGTCGACCTATCAAGGAAAAACTGCCGTTTTTCCAGCCTTAAACCCGCTTTTCGCCGATTATGCCAAAACCGGCCAAGTCAAAGCAGAACGATTGCGCAAAGCGGCCAACAATGCGTGATACCTGCGGCAATGGTTTTTGCTGTTGGTACGCAACAGGCCCTTGAGAATCAGCGTTTTAAGGTTTCTGACTAACCGCTTCGACCATGCGAAGGGCGGTTTTGGTGGCGGCACAGCCACCGCGCGCTGTGCAGCGCAAATCAGGATGCATCATATTGCCGATCTTGACTGTCTGATCGACCAGTTCGTCATATTCCAGCACCGCATCAAACCCGGCCAGAACCGCCATCGCAGATGAAAAGGCATGTGATACCCCGGCGACATTTCGGGCATGGCATGGGATTTCAACGTCGCCCCCCACCGGATCACAAACAAGGCCAAGTGTATTCATCAAACACATGCTTGCGGCATCAAAGCATTGCTTTGGCGTGCCGCCATAGGCCTGTGTCACCCCGGCGGCGGCCATCGCGGCCGATGCGCCGGTTTCCACCGAACAGCCGCCGCATTCCGCAGCAAATGTCCCACGCGCAGCAAAAACCGCCCCGATCAGCGCCATGGTTTGCAATGCATCGGTTGCGCCATCAAGATCAATGCCATGGCGGATCAGGCCATAAAGCGTGCCCGGCACAACACCGGCACTGCCCGCTGTTGGTGCGGCACAAACAAGGCCCCGGTTGCTGTCGCGCTCCATGGCCGACAGCGCACCGGCCATCGCATCCTGCAAGACCGGACCACCGAGCCCCGCGGGCAGGTTGGCATCACGGACAGTACGGGCCCGAAGTGTCAGGAACCGCATAACATTGTCTTCTGGCTTGGCATCAAAGCCCTCTGCCACGACACGCAGCATCAGTTCGCACCGTTCACGAAACAGCGCGCGGGTGGCTTCGCGGGACAGTCCAAGTCGTTTTGCCTCCAACACCAGCGCGGCATCGGCGATGGAGCCACCCTCCTGGTCGTCGGCCACCGCAATCACCACGGCACTTTCGGAAAACAGATCATCGGTGGCACACACCGGATATTGCGAGGCGTCGGCAAAGCGCACATCGACAATGCCGTCACGGTTTCGGACAGAGGCCAGAATTTCTGCATTCGGCAAGGCCTGAAGCGCGATTTCGACCCGCGCGTGATCGGGTTCAACCGAAACACCCAGCAGGCTGTTTTCCCCTGCCGCCAGCTCGTTTGCCAACGCGTCGGCCTGTGCCACCGCATCGGCGCCCCAGACAAAGACTGTTGCCGTTTTGCCGGTCATGAACAGGCGTTCGCCATTGCGGCTGTCGATGTAATACATCCCGCCGCCAGTCGAGGCACCTGTATACAGGTCAGTGCGCGCCTCGCCATCCGCAGTCTCGACACCAAGTTCCAGATCAACACGGTTGGGGTGGTTGTTGTTTTCAAGCTCGGTCACTTCGACCGAGAAATGAAACCCCTCGCCCTGCTCTACCCGGCCAAGAATTTCACGATAATCCGGATCGGTCAGCTTGGCCCCGGCAAGCCCGGCCGCAAAGTTTTCGTCCGAGCTTTGCGCCTTGTAACATGGCGCAAAGGACCCACGGGGATCAAAGCGGATCACGGCACGCCTGAGCGTTTCACCGTTGGCACAGGAAAGCTCGCGCACAAGCTTCGCCATCATATAGGGTGCCGCACAGTGTGAACTGGATGGCCCGCGCATAACGGGACCGATAACGGAATTAAGCAGGCTGATTTCTTGCATGGCGGCACTTCTTATCTGGCGCTTATGATCGGACGATCATCCTCCGATGCCGACGTGATTGCAATCACCGGAAATAAAAATCCCCGATCCATCAAAAAGATGAACCGGGGATAATCATCAGACTATTTAAAGCCCGCAAATTTAGCGTTGTTTGGTTTCCCATTCCGGATGCACAAAATACGGTGCATTCGATGGTGCCAACGGCGTGCGACCGCGGATGATGTCGGCGGCCTTTTCACCGATCATGATCGTCGGCGCATTGAGGTTGCCCGATGCGATGGTCGGCATGATCGAACTGTCGACCACGCGAAGGCCTTCGACGCCATGAACACGGGTTTTCTCATCCACCACGGCCATGTCATCACTGCCCATCTTGCACGAACAGGACGGGTGATAGGCGCTTTCGGCGTGATCGGCGACAAATGCGTCAATCTGTTCGTCGGTCTGGATGTCCTTGCCCGGTGAAATTTCCGCCCCGCGCAAATCGGCAAAGGCATCCTGGGCAAAGATTTCGCGGGTCAGGCGCACGGATGCCCGCATTTCTTCCCAGTCTTCCGGGTGGCTCATATAGTTCGGGTCAATGATCGGGCGATCCTTCGGGTTGGCGGATGCCAGACGAACCGTGCCGCGTGATTTGGAGCGCATTGGGCCCACATGGGCCTGGAAACCATCACCTTCGGCAGCCTTGGAGCCGTTATAGTTAATCGCTGCTGGCAGGAAGTGATACTGAATGTCGGGATGCTGCACACCCGCCTTGGATCGGATAAATCCGCCCGCCTCGAAATGGTTACTGGCACCAAGACCGGTTTTGAACAGGTACCATTCCGCCCCGATCTTAAGCTTGTTCCACCAATCGAGTTTGCTATTGAGGCTGATGGGCTTGGTGCATTCCATCTGAACATAGAGTTCAAGATGGTCCTGAAGGTTTTCACCGACACCGGGCAGATCATGGACAACATCAATGCCATGTTCGCGCAGATGTGCCGCCGGACCAACACCCGAAAGCATCAAAAGCTTTGGCGAGTTGATCGAACCAGCCGAAATGATCACTTCACGATCCACAAGGGCGCGCTTGTTTTCGCCATCATGGAAGAAGTCGAGGCCAATGGCACGTTTTCCTTCGAAAACAACACGTTGCGCAAAGGCCTTGTGATAAACCGTCAGGTTCGGGCGCTTCATCGCCGGATGCAGATAGGCACGCGCAGTTGACCAGCGACGGCCCTTATAGACCGTCATATCCATGGTCCCGAGACCTTCCTGGCGATAGCCGTTCTGATCCGGGGTGAATTCGTAACCGGCCTGCTGACCGGCCTTGATCCAGGCCTTGTGCAGGTCGTTCTGACACGCCCCCGTGGTCACATGCAGCGGACCATCACCGCCGTGATATTCATCGCCTTCGGTGTCTTCATTGCGCGTATCGGCCTTGCGGAAATATGGCAGGCAGCGCGCATAGTCCCATTCCTTGAGCGCGGCGTCTTCTTCGGCCCAGCGGTTGTAATCAAGGGCGTGACCTCGGACATAGGCCATGCCGTTGACCGAACTTGACCCGCCATAAACGCGCCCGCGCGGCGTTTCCATGCGACGGTTATTGAGGTTCGGTTGCGGCGTCGTCCAATAGGCCCAGTTATAGGTTTCCGACTGCATCGGATAGGACAGCGCTGTCGGCATATGGATGCGCCAGTCCCACCAGTGATCCTTTGGTCCTGCTTCAATCACCAGAACCTTAACCTCGGCATCTTCGGTCAGTCGGTTGGCAAGCACAGCCCCTGCCGAACCTGAACCGACAATCACATAATCATATTTTTCAGTGGTCGTTGGGGTCGTCATTTCTGATCCCTTGTTTGGTCGTGCTGTGTGGGCAGCCGGTGAGTGGTTGGCGACGTTGGTTGGTCAAAGCCCCCTTAGTAAGGGGCCTCAACATCGCCGGTTTCGACATAAACGGATTTGATGCGGGTGTAATATTCAATCGCCGCACGGCCGTTTTCGCGGCCAACGCCCGATTTCTTGACACCGCCAAACGGCATTTCGATTGGCGTGATGTTATAGGTGTTGATCCAGCAGGTGCCGGCCTCAAGCCGTGCCACCACGCGATGACCACGCGACAAATCCTTGGTGAACACGCCTGCGGCCAGACCGTATTCGGTATCATTGGCACGCTTGATCACTTCGTCCTCGTCGCTAAAGGTCAGGACAGACATTACCGGGCCAAAGATTTCCTCGCGCACGATGGTCATGTCATCGGTGCAATCTGCAAACACGGTCGGCGCGACAAAAAGTCCGCCTTCCGGCATGCCTTCAGTGACGGCATGGCCGCCAAGAATGCACTTGGCACCTTCCGCCTTGCCCTTTTCGATATAGGACATGACCTGTTCATACTGGGCCTTGGTGACAATCGGGCCGACCTGGGTTTCAGGCTTTTCCGGATCGCCAAGAACAAGATCCTTGGAACGCGCGATCAGCTTTTCGATGAAGGCATCGGCAACGCTTTCATGGACAAACACACGCGTCCCGTTCGAGCAAATCTGACCTGATGAATAGAAGTTCGCCATCTGTGCGCCGGAAACAGCGTTATCCAGATCGGCATCTTCGAACACGATCATTGGCGACTTGCCGCCAAGTTCCATGGTGACGGCCTTCATACCACCCGCGGCAACAGAGGCCACCTTGGCACCGGTCGCAGCCGATCCGGTCAGGGAAATCTTGTCAACGCCCGGATGCTCCACCAGCGCCGCACCGCTTTCGCGCGCGCCTTGCACAACGTTGTAAACGCCATCGGGAAGACCCGCTTCTTGAAGGGCCTCGGCAACCGCAATAGCCGAGAGCGGCGTGGTTTCGGACGGTTTGTAAACAACCGCGTTGCCGCATGCCAATGCCGGGGCTGCTTTCCAGCAGGCGATCTGGATCGGATAGTTCCAGGCACCGATGGCACCACAAATACCCACCGGCTCGCGGCGGGTATAGGCAAAGTTGCCCGCAAGATCGATATGTTCGCCTGCAAGGCTGCCAGCCACACCGGCAAAATATTCAAGGCATTCAACGCCTGAAATCACATCGACAATTTCGGTTTCCTGAATGGCACGCCCGGTATCACGGGTTTCAACCAGTGCCAGTTCATCATTACGATCCCGAAGGATCTGGGCAGCCTTGAAAAGCACACGTGCGCGTTCTGCAGCCGGTGTATTCTTCCAGATTTCGAACCCGGCGCGTGCGGCCTTGACCGCGGCATCCACATCAGCAGCCGTGCTTTCGTGGCCCTTGGCCAGAACCGTGTTGGTCGCAGGGTTAAGGGTAACCATTTCTGCGCCCGAACCCTGGGCCTTCTTGCCGTTGATGAAATTCTGGATTTGATAAAGGCTCATCTTAAAACTCCTGCGGGCCACCGGGACAACCGGCAGCCATGATCTTTGTGTTTGGTTCGGTTACTTCTTCGGACTGGGCGAATTCGCCAGATACAGGCGCAAGGTGCCCAGCACCATCTTGCGCGCCCCGGCAATGTCGGCCTGCCCGCGTGACAGGCCGGTACGCACCCAGATCCCGTCAACCATGGCGGCGATTGCAGACGAGATTTCATCTGCGCATTCTTCGGTGGTCAATTGACGCAACTCGTGCCGCAGATTGGAAGCAAGCCGCTGAAAATAGATATTGTTTAGACGCCGCAACTGATCGGAAAATGGCACCTGTGCCCAGAACGACAACCATGCCACCGTCACCTGCGGGGTGAACTGTTCTTCGTTGAAGTTGGTATTGATGATCGCTTCAAGGCGGTCCATCGGCGTTTTGGCCGTTGCAAGTCGCGCCATGTAATCATCGCGCAAATCCTTCATCAGGGAGCGCATGGTTTCCTGCAACAGTGAATTTTTTCCGCCGAAATAGTGCGAAATAATCCCCGACGACATACCGGCAGCCTTCGAGATCCGCGCAATCGTGGTGTCGGCGAATCCGTGCTGATGAATGGTTTCAATCGTTGCGTCGATCAACTGCCTGCGGCGTACAGGCTGCATACCAACTTTGGGCATTAACTCATCCAATCCTCTGCGTTGCGAAGGGTTTAACGCCGGAGCAACAGCATAAGACGCAGTTTTTAATCCTTCGCAATTGACGTAACCAGAATATGCTGTAATTTAATTGAACAATCAATCAATAAAAACACGCCGACATGTGCGGCGCGTTTCTCAGGGCCTTGAACCTTTGCTGCGTGGCTTTGCGGCTGTTTTTGTGATTATTCCGGCCCATCAACCACGTTCGGGGTAACGTGGCTGATGGCTCTGGGCGAGTGTTGGCGACATGTATGTTGCGTTGATGTTCGTCTGGCCTCCGGAACCGAGCGTATTCTGATGACCGGCAAATTTCGGTCATCAGCAACATCAGGTTTATACAAGGGAGAACCAGAAGCATGACCAATCTTTCCACGTTCGGCCGCCTTCTTGGCAGCACCATCATTGCAACCACCCTTCTGGGTGCAGCGGGTGCCAAAGCTGCTGATAGCGATGCCTGCAAAACCGTGACTTTCTCTGATGTGGGCTGGACCGACATCACTGCAACGACAGCGACCGCATCCGTGATCCTTGAATCACTTGGCTATACTGCGGAAACCGAATTGCTGTCGGTACCGGTCACCTACACGAGCCTTGCCAATGGCGACGTTGACGTCTTCCTCGGCAACTGGATGCCAACCATGGCAGCCGATATTCAGCCCTACCTTGATAAAGGCACCGTTGTGTCGACCGGTGCAAACCTTGAAGGTGCAAAATACACCCTTGCGGTCACCCAGAACGCCTTTGATGCGGGTCTTCAGGACTTTGCAGACATTGCCAAGTTCAAGGATCAGCTTGATGGCGAGATTTATGGCATCGAGCCGGGCAATGACGGTAACCGTCTTATCCAGGACATGATCGACAGCAACCAGTTCGGTCTGGGCGAGTTCGAGCTTGTTGAGTCCTCCGAACAGGGCATGCTGGCCGAGGTGAACCGCAAATCATCGCGCGATCAGTTCATCGTCTTCCTCGGTTGGGAACCGCATCCGATGAACGCGAAATACGACATGGCCTATCTTGATGGTGGCGATGACGTATTTGGCCCGAACTTTGGCGGTGCAACTGTTCACACCAACCTGCGCGCCGGTTACACCGACGAATGCCCGAATGCGGGTAAATTCGTGACCAACCTGAAATTCAGTCTCGCCATGGAAAACGAAATCATGGACGCGATCCTCAATGATGGTACCGATCCGTCAGAAGCCGCGACCGCATGGCTTAAAGCCAACCCGGATGCCGCGATGGCATGGCTTGACGGTGTAACCACCTTTGACGGTGGCGATGCCAAAGCAGCGCTCAAATCCGGTCTTGGTCTTTAAGCACCGCGATTGATTTTACCGATGTGCCCGCCACTGGTTTCCATTTGTGGCTTCCGGCCGATGCGGGCGCATCGGATGTATTTTTCTTAATTCTCATTGAACGGATTTTTTCGCATGGAATGGCTCACGGAAACGAAGATTCCGCTGGGACAGTGGATATCGTCCCTGATGGATGCGCTGAACGAACATGCCGATTTCGTTTTCTATACCGTTTCGGATGTTCTCGAATTCATTATTGAAAACACCATCGATTTTCTGGTGTGGCTGCCGGCCCTTTTGATAATTGCAGTCTTCGGGGCGCTTGCCGCTGTCTTGCACAAATCATGGAAACTGACGGCGTTTACGGTTCTGTCCTTGTTGCTGGTGGTTAATCTTGGCTATTGGGAAGAAACCATGGAAACGCTGGCGCTGGTGATCTATGCGACGCTGTTTTGCATGTTGATTGGTGTGCCGCTTGGCGTGGCATCCGCCCACCGCCCGTGGCTACATCAGGCGATGCGCCCGGTCCTCGATCTGATGCAGACGATCCCGACATTCGTGTATCTGATCCCGACCCTGATCCTGTTTGGTCTGGGTGTCGTTCCCGGCCTTATTTCGACCGTGATCTTTGCGATTGCCGCCCCGATCCGCCTGACCCATCTTGGCATTTCCAACACGCCGAAATCCCTTCTTGAAGCTGGGGAAAGCTTTGGCTGTACGCCGCGCCAGTTGCTGTTCAAGGTTGAACTGCCATCGGCGATGCCATCGATCATGGCGGGCCTGACCCAGTGTATCATGCTGTCGCTTTCGATGGTGGTGATTGCAGCCCTCGTCGGGGCAGATGGCCTTGGCAAGCCGGTTGTGCGTGCGCTCAATACGGTGAATATCGCGCAAGGCTTTGAAGCCGGTCTGGCAATTGTGATTTTGGCCATCGTGCTGGACCGCATCTGCCGTCGTGACCACAAAGAAAAGTCGGGGCAGTGATCATGAGCAATGCTGTTGAATTCGAGAATATTGACGTGATCTTTGGTAATCGTCAGGCAGAATCCCTTAAGCTGCTCGACGAAGGCAAAACCCGCGAAGAGATCGCAGCTGCCACCAACAATGTCCTTGGTGTCGCCGATGTGACCTTCAATGTGCCTCAGGGTGAGATATGCGTCCTGATGGGTCTGTCCGGCTCAGGCAAATCATCGCTTCTGCGCTGCGTGAATGGCCTTAACGCTGTATCACGCGGTTCGCTTCGGGTACGTGATGGCGATTGGATGGAAGACGTCACCAAATGTGACGGCGCCACCCTTCGCAAGTTGCGTCGCGAATGTGTCGCAATGGTCTTCCAGCAATTCGCCCTGTTCCCGTGGCGAACGGTCGAAGACAATGTCGGCTTTGGCCTTGAACTGGGCGGGATGGGTCCGGCGGAGCGCCGCGAGATCGTGCGTGAAAAGCTGGCGCTTGTCGGGTTGGATAAATGGGCGAATAAATATGCCCATGAATTGTCCGGCGGCATGCAGCAGCGTGTTGGTCTGGCGCGTGCCTTTGCCACAGATGCGCCGATCCTTCTGATGGACGAGCCGTTCTCGGCCCTTGATCCGCTGATCCGTAACCGTCTTCAGGACGAGTTGCTGGACCTTCAGGAAAAGCTCAATAAAACCATCCTGTTTGTCAGCCACGACCTTGACGAAGCCATGAAACTCGGCAATTCGATTGCCATCATGGAAGGTGGTTATGTTGTGCAGCATGGCACGCCCGAAGACATCGCGCTCCGCCCGGCTAACGAATATGTTGCAGACTTCGTGGCGCATATGAACCCGGTCAATATCCTGCGCGGGCGGGCGATCATGCATCGCCTTGATAGTGATCAGAAATCCGGCAATACCGAGTTCCTGCTTGAAGACGCCAATATCCGCGTCACCCTGCAGGATGGCGTGGTGCGTTCTGCCAATAATGGCGAACGCGGCGAGCTTAAGCTGATCAATTATGACGGCACCCTGCCCGATGAACTGGACGCGACCGACAACTCGATTGTCTTTGTCGCGCAGGAAGATGTGCTGCTTAAGGATCTGATCGAGATGCGATCCATCACCCAGAACCCGGTCATCCTGACCCGCGATGGCAAGGTGACCGGCACGCTCGGCCGCAAAGAGTTCTTTGACAGTTTGACGCAAACCGCATCGGTTGCGGATTAAGCGGATCAAATAGTCTGATGATTAAAAGGGCGCCTTGGAAACAAGGCGCTCTTTTGTATGAGGAATGAATTAGCCGCCTGTAACCGGCGGGAACAACGCAATCTCGGTCGCTTTGGTGACGTCGGTGTCGGGTGTGGCATATTCCTGATCTACCGCAACGCGAATGATCGCGGGATCAGCCAGGGCATTGGCAAAGTTTTCGCCACGCCCGGGCAACCACGCCAGCAGGTCTGCAACCGTTTTGACGGTATCGGGAAGGTCAACGGCCTCTTCCGCCATGCCGATGCGGTCCTTGACCCACGAGAAATAGATCAGCTTCATGTTCAATCCTGACAACAAACTTCAATTTGCCCGCATGCTTGCGCAAGACCCTGCCCGGTGGCAAGTCCCAATGGCGTGATCCGACGAATTTACAGTTTATGGGTAAACAAAATAGCCATCCGGTGCTGCATCCAGTCGCGCAGTCAGGTTTTCGATAAAGAACCGTTCCGCACGGCTCAGTGACATGCGCGGGTTGGTCACCAGATAAATGTCAATCGCCGGCGGATCAATATAGGGCGGCAGGCGCCAAAGCTGCCCACGATCGGTCGCACTTTGCACAACGTGGATCGGCAAGGGCCCGATACCAAGCCCGGCATTAATCAGGCGACGGACTTCTTCAAGGTGCGGGCTGACGGCCACCACCTTGCCCTTCATGCCTTCCTGCGCACGCAGGACCGCGACCGGGGCCAGTGCATCGCTGAGCTGGTCGGTCGCGAAGGACACAAATGCCTCGCGACGCAAATCGGCCAGGGTCAGGTCTTTTTGGCCGAACAAATGATGGGTCGGGCCGCAGAAAAAGCCGAAATGTTCGCGATACAAACGGCGATATTCCAGTCTGGGATGGCGTTCCTTGACCAGACAGATGCCAAAGCTGGCCTGCTGTGACAGCACCTGATCGACGACATTAACCGAGGTCGCAACATCAATTTCATACGTGACTTCGGGGTGGGCGCGATTGAATTCAAACAGGGCATCATCAAGGGGGGGAAACACCACATGACTGGCCAGCCACATATGCAAATGCCCGGTCAACTGATTGCCACTATCAGACATCACATCCGACAGTCGGCCGATGGCACCGCAAATTTCGCGGCATTCGTGATACAGCGCCAGTCCCTGTTCGGTGACTTCAAACCGGCCGCGTTCACGGTCAATCAGGCGCGCGCCAATCTGATCTTCAAGCCGTTTTAAGGCATTACTGACACTGGGCTGGCGCAACAATAACCGGTTAGCCGCCCCGGTGATCGAGCGTTCCTCGACAATAACGGTAAAGGTATGCAGCAAGTTCCAGTCGAACTGCCGACGCATCAACTCGTTCATTCTGCTGACCTTTCCGACCTTTCCAGCACCACTCATAGATAATGGCTATGGGATCTATTCTACTTATCTATTTGCGCTATGCGCAAGTCTGGGTTGGAATGCCTCCAACATATTTCTTCACGGCCAAATAACCGGGTGCGGCACTGACCGCAGACAATAACGGGAGGCACAAATGGCCGCAGATGTCGCCGGAGCCCGCAGGACTCCGTGGGTGCTGCTATCACCGTCACTGGCAACCATCAGCCTTCTGCTGATCGTGCCAATGCTGTTCATTGTCGTTTATTCGTTCTGGTTGCGGACCGCGACCGGGGCCGATCAGGTTGGCTTTTATCTGGATAACTGGATTGAGGTCCTTGGCGATCGGTTTTATCGCGATATCCTGTTCCAGACCCTTTTGATTGCCTTTTACACCACGGTTATTTGCGCGTTTGTCGGCTATATCCCGGCCTATTTCGTTGCCAATACGCGGATGAAATCCAAGGCATTCCTGTTGCTGTTGCTGGTGCTGCCATTCTGGATCAGCTACATCATCAGAACGATGTCGTGGATCAATATTCTGGGCACTTCGGGCGCACTCAACACACTTTTGATCTCGATCGGTATCATCGATGACCCGGTCCAGATGCTTTATAACCAACAAACCGTGGTTCTGGGTCTTGTGCATTATCTGCTGCCCTTCATGATTTTGAATGTCTATGTCAGCCTGGATGGCATCGACAAGAACCTGACCGAGGCCGCCCAAAGCCTTGGCTGCACCGGCTTTCAGGCGTTTCGTGAAGTCACCTTGCCGCTGTCCATGCCCGGCTTGGCTGCGGGATCGTTGCTGTGCTTTGTGCTGGCGGCGGGCACCTATATCACCCCGATTGTTCTGGGTGGGCCACGTGATGCGATGTTTGCCAACCTCGTGTTCGAAGCCATCGTCACACAGCTCAATTGGCCGCTTGGCTCCGCACTTTCGCTTGTCCTGCTGGCGCTTCTGGGGGCGCTGGTCATCATTTACACCCGCTATCTCGGCATCGATCAGATCGCCAAGAGTTTCAAGTAAGGGAGCAGCAAATGATGTCCGGTTGGTCAGTCATCCGCATTGCCACAATCCTTGTTTATCTGTTCCTGTTTGCGCCGGTGGCCGTTGTCATCCTGTTGGCGTTTAACGCCAATCAGTTCGGCAGTTTCCCGATTGAAGGTTTTTCATTCCGCTGGTTTGAAGCACTTTGGAACAATGATGCGATTGTGCGCGCGTTCAAGACGTCGCTTTTGCTTGGCGTCCTAACCGCCGCCATTTCAACAACGCTTGGCACCCTCGCCGCCCTTGCCATGGTCAGATACGATTTCCCCGGGAAACGGACCATCTCCACATTGTTGGTTGCCCCAATCCTGATCCCGGAAGTCGTTCTGGCTGTGGCTCTCCTGCTGTTTTTGCAATTCCTGTCGATGCCCAAAAGCTTTGGGCTTCTGCTGATGGGCCACGTGGTCTTTACCCTGCCGTTTGTGGTGCTGGTGGTTCAGGCACGGCTTGTGTCCATACGCCGCGACGTTGAAGAAGCCGCCATGAGCCTTGGCGCAACACCGGTGCAGACATTCTTTGAAGTCACCCTGCCCTTGATGCTGCCTGCTGTCATGGCCGGGATGCTGTTTGCCTTCACGATTTCATTTGATGACATCACCGGCACCCTGTTCTGGAAGCCGGGGGGCGTTGAAACCGTGCCGACCCAGATCTTTGCCATGCTGCGCAACTCCATCAGCCCGGAGATCAACGCGCTGGGGGCTGTGATGGTGATGTTCACCATTGCCCTGCCAATTGTCGCGGCCTCAATCGCGCGGGTCATGGCCATGCGCAAGACAAGTGCATCGAAATAACTTTTTGCAAAATGCGGACAACCGCCAAAACCAAGAACAAGACCAAAACAACAAGACCGATCAACGGATATATCGTTTTATCAGGAGGCCTTAAATGGACGATACCAAACGTTATGAACGCCTACTTACCCGTTTTCGCGACGGGGACATCAACCGCCGTACTTTCCTGACTGCACTGGGTGCGGCCGGCGTTGTTGCCGGGGTCACTGGCGGCCCGATGGGCATGCTGGCCCGCAAGGCGATGGCCGCAACCCCGGAACAGGTCCGCTTTGACGGTTGGGGCGGCGTTGTTTCCGAGGCATTCGAAAAATATGCATTTGCCCCCTACACCAAGAAAACCGGCATTGAAGTGGTTTCGGGCACCTTTGGCGGTGCGGATGAATATATTGCCCGCGTCAAGGCCAGCCAGCCGGGCGAATTCAACCTCGCCCACCTGTCAGGTGTGTTTGACTATGCCCGCTATCATGGTCTGGAACTGACGTCAGAACTCAATGAAGACAACATTCCGAACCTTAAAAACGTGATCCCGACCTTGGTCGAGCCGCTGCGCAAGATCACCGGTGGCACGATTTCGGCCGTTCCGTATGACTATGGCACCACCGGCATTGCCTATAACCGCAAATATATCAGCGACGACGAAGCCAAGGCCAAGGGTGCCAAGCTGATGGTCGATGAGGCCTATAAGGGCAAAATCGGCGGTTGGGGTGAATGGAAGACCCGTATCTGGTATGGCGCGCTTCAGTCCGATCAGTATCCGAACAACATCAAGGATATCGACGCAGTTTGGGACATGATCCGTGCGCACCGCGATCTTGCGCTGAAATACTGGTCGTCGGGGGCGGAGCTTATGAGCCTTCTTGCCGAAGAAGAAATCTATGTCACCGAAGGCTGGTCTGGCCGCATCAAGGCGCTGCAGGATCAGGGCCATGACATTGGTTATCTTGATCCGGCCGGTGGCCTTGGCTGGCAGGAATGCCTGTTCGTGCTGCGTGGCAGCCCGATGGCCGCCTGTGAAGAGCTTCTGAACTTCATGCTGGAACCGGAAGTCGCGATTGCGGTTGCCGAAGGTCAAAGCTATCCGCCAGCCCTTGATCCGCAGAAAGTTGATCTGGGTGAAATCATCCCGACGCTTCCGGCATTTGATCCGACCGGCACGCTCACATCGCTGAGCTTCTTCGATCCGGCCTATTGGAACGAAAACGAAGCCGACTGGTCGAAAACGTTCTCGCGTGTGCAGCGCGGCTACTAAGCCCCGCCTGCTTGCCTGAAACTGTGTCCTGGCCGTGCACAACCGGCCAGGACAGACTTGCCGCCTTATGACGGGTGCGGCGCAATTCAGACAGGGTATCTAACAATGGCAGACAGACAAAACGCTGTTGAACTGCACAATGTCGTTAAACGGTTTGGTGAATTCACCGCCGTCAAACGCATTGATTTGACCGTCCCGGACAACAGCTTTGTAACTTTCCTCGGTCCGTCGGGCTGCGGCAAGACAACGACGCTGCGCATGATTGCGGGTCTGACCGATATCACCGAGGGGGATCTTCTGATCCGCGGTAAACGGGTCAACAGCCTGCCGATCCACAAACGCAACCTTGGCCTTGTGTTTCAGAACTATGCCCTGTTCCCGCACAAGACGATCTTTGACAACATCGCCTTTGGCCTGAAATACCGCAAGGTTTCCAAGGCCGACATTGCTGAGAAGGTCAACAAGGCGCTTGATCTTGTGCAACTGCCCCATGTCGCAGACCGTTATCCCAATCAGCTTTCCGGTGGTCAGCAGCAACGTATTGCGCTCGCGCGTGCGATTGTGATTGAGCCGGATGTGTTGCTGCTTGATGAGCCGCTTTCGGCCCTTGATGCCAATCTGCGCGAAGAAATGCGTGTGGAGCTCAAACGCATCCAGCGCGAACTGGGCGTTGCCACAGTGTTCGTCACCCATGACCAGTCCGAGGCGCTTGCCATGTCCGACAAGCTGGTTGTCATGAATAATGGTTTTGTCGAACAGGAAGGCGCGCCCGAAGAAGTTTACAACAATCCGGCATCGGCCTTTGTTGCCGACTTCCTTGGTCATTCCAATATCATCCAAGCCAACCTTGGCAGCCCGGATGCCGCCTTTACCCAGGTGGCACTTGAAAGCGGTGAGACATTGCTGACCACGGACGAGCAGACCGCCAAGGCAAAGAATTCAAAAGATGTTCGCGCCGTAATCCGGGCCGAGAAAATTGATCTTTCCGAGGAAAACCGCGCCACCGATGGCGTAATCTCGATCCCCGGCAAGGTCAAAACCGTTGACTATCTGGGCCAACAGGCCCGTTACTTTGTCGAGGCCAATGGCCGCGACTGGCAGGTCATCAACCCGATTGATACCCACCCCCATAAGGAAGGGGCCGATATCTTCATGCATATCGCGGCCCGTAATTGTGTGTTGTTACCCGGCCATCAGGATTAATCCTCCGCCGGTTCAGGAGAGCCACCAGAATGACGCATGATCCCAAAAGCCCCGTCGGACATAACCGGGAATCCCGTCTGTTTTATCAAAGCCGGTCCCGCCGCCCGCTGATCGAACGATCAGAAAGCGTTTATATGTGGGATGTCGATGGCAAACGTTATATCGATGCGTCCAGTGGTGCCATGGTCAGCAATATCGGCCATAGCGACCCGCGCGTAATCGCCGCAATGACCAAGCAGCTTGAAAAGGCCAGCTTCGCCTATCGCCTGCATTTCGAAAATGACGCGGCCGAAGACCTTGCCATCCGCCTTGCCGACCGTGCACCGGGTGATCTTGAACGCGTCTTCTTTGTTTCCGGCGGGTCGGAGGCGGTTGAAAGCTGCATCAAGCTTGCCCGGCAATATGCACTGGCCAAGGGCCAGGCACAGCGTACAAAGATCATCTCACGCTTTCCGAGCTATCATGGTGCGACACTGGGTGCGCTTGCCATTACCGGTTATACGCCGATGCATGCGCCCTTTGCCCCGATGATGGTCGATCAGCCGAAAATTCCCGCCCCGACATGCTATCTGGATCGTGATGATCTGAGCGATCATGAGCGCGGCATCAAATATGCCAACATGCTTGAAGCCGAAATCATCAAACAGGGCCCGGAAACAGTTCTTGGCTTCATCATGGAACCAGTCGGTGGGGCTGCCACTGGCGCACTGGTTGCACCCGACAGCTATTATGGCCGTATTCGCGAGATTTGCGATCAATACGGCATTCTTCTGATCTATGACGAGGTCATGACGGGGGCCGGTCGTACCGGCAAGTATTTCGCCGCCGAGCATTGGGGCATCGTGCCCGATATCCTTGCCGTGTCCAAAGGACTGGCCGCCGGTTATGCGCCACTTGGTGCGATGATCGCACCGGATCGGATCGTTGGTCCGGTGCTTGATCATGGCGGGTTTATTCATGGCTATACCTATGCCGGCAACCCGTTGGCCTGTGCGGCGGGTAATGGTGTTCTTGATGTGATTGAAGAAGACAATCTGCTTGAAAATGCTGCGACCAACGGTGCGGCACTCAAGGATGAATTGACCAAGCTTGCCGATGATTTCGCGATGATCGGTGATGTGCGTGGCAAGGGTTTGTTGCTGGCGATCGAACTGGTCAAGGATCGCGACAGCATGGAGCCGATTGATCCCAAACACATGGCGGCAGCGCGACTGGTTGATATCGCCTATGACATGGGCCTGATCATTTACTGGCGGCGCACACGCGGCGGGTATCGCGGTGATCATGTCATGGTCTGCCCGCCAATGACGATTACCAAGGAACAGTTTGCAGACATTCTGGTGCCGCTGCGCAAGGCACTGAGCGAACTGCAAGACGAACTCGTAGTCGCAGGAGCCTTCGCATGAGCCGCAAAGTCATCATCACCTGTGCGATTACCGGATCGGTTCATACCCCTTCCATGAGCCCGCATTTGCCGGTCACACCCGATGAGATCGCAACGCAGGCGATTGATGCTGCCAATGCCGGGGCATCGATCCTGCATCTGCATGCGCGTGATCCCAAAACGGGGTATCCAAGCCCGGATCCGGATGTGTTCATGCAGTTCCTGCCAAAAATCAAGGCGGCAACCAATGCAGTGATCAACATTTCCACCGGTGGCGGCATGAACATGAATGTTCGTGACCGCATCCGGGCCGCACGCGAAGCCGCGCCGGAAATGGCGTCACTGAACATGGGCACGATGAATTTCGGCCTGTTCCCGGCCCTTGCCGGGCGCAGCGAATGGAAACATGACTGGGAACCTGAATTCCTTGAAAGCAGCCGCGACTTTGTTTTCAAAAACACCTTTTCGGACATTGAAACCATTCTGGCCGATCTCGGGGAGGCCAATGGCACCCGGTTCGAGTTTGAATGCTATGACGTCGGCCATCTATACACGCTCGCGCATTTTGTCGATCGCGGCCTGATCAAGGGGCCGATTTTCATCCAGTTCGTGTTGGGCGTTCTGGGCGGCATTGGCGCGGATCCAGACAATCTAGCCCATCTAAAACGCACCGCTGACAAGCTGTTTGGTGATCAGTACCAGTTTTCAGTCCTCGGCGCCGGACGCCATCAGATGCCACTTGGCAGCATGTCAGCCGCGATGGGTGGCAATGTGCGGGTCGGCCTTGAAGATAACCTGTATCTGAAAAAGGGCGAGCTGGCGCCAGACAACGCATCACAGGTGCGCAAAATCCGCGAAGTGCTTGACGGGTTGTCGCTTGAAATCGCAACCCCGGATGAGGCCCGTGCGCTTCTGAGCCTGAAAGGTGGCGACAAGGTCGCCTTCTGACGGCAGGACCGACAAAGCCACCACCGTTTGACCACGCATTCACTGAAAGGCGGCAGAGATGATGCATGCCTATTTCTCAGACGATCAGCTTCGCCATCACGGCAAGACATTCATTGTCGCGGGCGAGAAGAAGCCGATCCCGGAAGTCCCGAAGCGCGCCGAAATTCTGCGCGGTGCCGTATCACGTCTGGGTCTTGATCTTCAAAGTCCTACTGATGCAGGCCTTGCCCCGATTGCGGCCATTCACGATGCGCAATATCTGAACTTCCTGCAGACCATTCATGATGAATGGCAAAATGTCGGCGGCGCGGAACAGGTTATTCCAAATATCCATCCGTTTGATCGCAACGGTCCTTACCCGCGCCATCCGGCGGGCAAAGCCGGTTTTCATCTTGGCGATACATCCTGCCCGGTATCAGAAACGACGTGGAACTCGGCCTATGCCAGTGCGCAAACCGCAATTGCCGCGGCCCTGCATGTCCGTGATCAGGGGGCGAATAACGCATATGCCCTTTGCCGCCCACCCGGACACCATGCCAGTGGCAATCTTGCAGGCGGGTTTTGTTATCTGAACAACAGTGCGATTGCAGCCCAGGAACTGCGCGCAAAACATGACCGCGTCGCGATCCTTGATATCGACCTGCATCACGGTAACGGCACGCAGCATATTTTCTATGACCGGTCTGATGTCATGACCCTGTCGATCCATGCCGACCCGCTGGATTTTTATCCGTTTTACTGGGGTCACGCCGAGGAGATCGGGGAAAAAGACGGGCTTGGCTTTAACCATAATCAACCCCTGCCCCTTGGCAGTGGTGATGCGGTGTTTCTTGATGCGCTTGACCGGGCATTGGCAAAGATCGACGATTTCGGTGCTGATGCGGTTGTCATTGCGCTTGGCCTTGATGCATCGCGTGATGATCCGTTTGGTGGGCTGACAGTAAGCCCCGATGGTTTTGCCCGGATCGGCGAAAAAATTGCCACGCTTTCGCGCCCAACCGTGTTAGTGCAGGAAGGTGGCTATGTTAGTGAAACGCTTGCAGAAAACCTGTATCAATTCATCAGTGGCTTTGGCGCGACCAGCACAACAAACACGATTTAAGAAGGCCCCACATGACCCATTCGGACATCCTGATTATCGGCGGCGGCATTGCCGGAATGTCAGCTGCATTCTTTTTGGCCAAGGCGGGTAAATCCGTCACCGTCCTAGAACGCGAAGACCAGCCGGGCTATCACAGCACCGGGCGGTCGGCTGCGCTTTATAGCGAAACCTATGGCCCGAAAATCATCCGCAAGATGTCAACCGCCAGTCGGGCTTTCTTCATCACCCCACCAGATGGATTTACCGAAAACCCGATCCTGACCCCGCGCGGCATCATCATGACCGCAGCCCCCGGCGAAGAAGCCGAGCTTGACGCCATCCTGTCGGAGGGCCGCGCGAATGGTGCCAACTTTGTTGAACTGACGCCAGATGAGCTCAAGGAAATCGTGCCGGTCATTCATACCGACCGAGTTGCCAAGGCGGCATATGAACCCGATGCCATGGATATTGATGTGCATGCACTGCACTGGGGCTTTATTCGCCAGTTCAAGGCGCTTGGCGGCACCTTGATCACCAAGGCCGATGTCAGCGCGATTGGCAAGGCAGATGGCAAATGGCAAGTCACACTCGCCAAAGGTGATGTCTATACCGGTGATGTCGTTGTAAATGCCGCCGGTGCTTGGGCTGATGACATCGCGACCAAGGCCGGTGTCAAACCGCTTGGCATCGTGCCCAAACGCCGCACAGCGGTGATGGTTGATGTTCCGGCCGACGTAAAGCCGCATGGCTGGCCGTTGGTCGCAAGCCTTGATGAGACGCTTTATTTCAAGGAAGATGCCGGTCGCTTGCTGGTGTCGCCGGCAGACACCACACCGACCGAGCCGCATGATGTTCAGCCCGAAGAACTTGATATCGCGATTACCATTGATCGCCTGATGACGGCCACCAGCATCGAGGTCCGCCGCCCGGGTGAAAGCTGGGCGGGCTTGCGCAGCTTCTTTGCTGATGGCGATCCGGTTTCAAGCTTTGATCCCGCTGATGACAGTTTCTATTGGCTGGCCGGTCAAGGCGGATACGGCATTCAGACCGCACCGGCGATGGGCGAATATGCCGCAAGCATCATCACGGGCAAGGGTATCCCGCCGCAGATGGAAAAACTTGGCGTCACCAAAGATGCCCTGTCGGCAACTCGCCCCACCCTTGTTACCGGCAAGTAAATCATCGGCAACTAAATCAACGGAACCGGCCGTTTTTGGAGAACCACCAATGACAGACTTTGATCGCGCTGCCCTTCGCGAAGCTGTTTCAAAGCGCACCCAAAGTGCCATAGATGATTTGTGCGCGCTGGTGCGTCATGACAGCCTGCTTGGCAACGAGGCATCGGCACAGGACTGGATTGCCAACAAGTTTGCTGCGATGGGGCTCGATGTCGAACGGGTCAAGATTGATATCAGCGCCTTACGCGATCAGCCGGGCTTTTCCCCGCCGGTGATTGACGGCTATGACGGGCGTGAAAACGTTGTTGGCCTGCATCGCCCGCAAAACCCGACCGGGCGCAGCCTGATCCTCAATGGTCATATGGATGTCGTGCCGACCGGTCCGGCGGAACAATGGCGGTTTGGTCCCTTTACCCCGCATGTCGAGGATGACTGGATTTACGGCCGTGGTGCGGGCGATATGAAGGCCGGGATTATTGCCTATTGCCAGGCGCTTCAGGCCCTGCACGATATTGGCCTTGAACCCGCCGCCCCGGTCACCCTGCAATCGGTGATCGAGGAAGAATGTACCGGCAATGGCGCACTGGCCTGCCTGCATGCCGGGTACAAGGCCGATTGCGCCATCATTCCCGAACCGTTTAACCAGACCCTGATGACCGCCCAGCTTGGTGTCATGTGGTTCCAGATCCATGTATCGGGCAGCCCGGCACATGTTCTCGATACCTCTGCTGGCAGCAACGCGATTGAGGCGGCCTTTGGTTTCTTTGAAACCCTGAAGGAAGTCGAGGAAATCTGGAACCACCCGACCCACCGTCATGCGGCATTTGGTGCGCATGTCCATCCGGTGAACTTCAATCTGGGCAAGATTGAAGGCGGCGAATGGGCGTCCACCGTGCCGCCGGTTTGCACCGCTGATATCCGTGTTGGGTTCTATCCGGGCATGGAGCTTGAAAAGGTGCGCGAAACCGTTGAGGCCGTGAAGCAAAGCGCGCTTGATAACCACCCTTCCTGCAAAGGGGCCAAGATCGAGATCACCTATCGCGGTTTTCAGGCCGAAGGCTGCGAGATGGATATCAATCATCCGATGATGTCGATGATTGGCGACATTCATCAGGAAGTGACAGGCAAGGAGATCAGAAACCTTGCCTCGACCGCGACGACCGATGCGCGCTTTTTCCAGATTTATGGCAACATCCCGGCGACTTGTTATGGCCCCAAGGCCGAACGCATTCACGGGATTGATGAACGGGTTTCGATTGCATCCATGATGGAAGTCACCGAGGTGCTTGCCCTGTTCATTGCCGACTGGTGCGGTGTGCAAAAGCGTCCTACCTAAATCTCAATTCGAATAATATATCCAATGCTTTAACAAGGAGCGTTTCATGAGCATCCAGCGTCTTCACACCGGCCCGCGTATGAGCCAGGCCGTTGTCCATGGCAACACCATCTATCTTGCCGGTCAGGTTGGTAACCCCGACAGCGACATCACCAATCAGACCAAGGAATGCCTTGAAAAGGTTGATGCACTTCTGGCCGAATGCGGCTCCAGCAAAGAAAACATCCTGTCGACCACCGTCTGGCTTGCCGACATGAAAGACTTTGCGGCAATGAACGCCGTTTGGGATGCATGGGTCCCGCAGGGTCACACCCCGGGTCGTGCCTGCGGCGAAGCAAAGCTTGCCACCCCGGATTACCTGGTTGAGTTCATTGTGATTGCGGCCAAGCCGTAAGTCACTTTGGCATCAATAAGAAACGCCTGACACGGGAAACCGGTCAGGCGTTTTTTGTTTCATCGGAAATCTGGCGGGCTAAACCCGGTCTTCGCGCGTGACGATCAGGGATGTCGCCTCAAGCGTTCTGTGCACCGGGCACTTATCAGCAATCTCGATCAGGCGTTGACGGGTTGCATCATCCAGATCGCCGGTGAACCGGATGATGCGTTCGAACCGGTCGATCTTGCCGCCCTTTGCCGAATGCTGTTCGCCGCATTCCGCGCAATCATCGGCATGGACTTTTTGATGCAGGACTTCAGCACGGATGGAATCAATCGGGATCCCCTTATGATCGGCATACATCCGGATCGTCATTACCGTGCAACTGCCAAGGGCGGTTGACAGATAATCATAGGGCGACGGTCCACTATCGAGCCCGCCAACCTTTTGCGGTTCGTCGGCAAGCAGGCGGTGCTTGCCCGCCATGACCATCGACTGGAACTTACCAAGGCCGGTTTCACGGACAATCACACCTTCGCCGATATCCGGTTTTGCCGATTTGCCTGCCGGCAGATATCGTTTTGCCCATGCGGCAATCACGGACGCAGCGTACTGCGCATCATCAGGATCGCTCAGCAAATGGTCTGCCTGATCGAGCGAGACAAAGCTTTTGGGATGCTTGGCAGCGTCAAAAATCTTGCCGGCATTTTCAATCCCGACAGTCTGATCAAGCGGCGCATGCAGGACCAGAAGCGCCTTTTTCATCTTCGCCACCTGTGTTGGCAGATCATATCCACCAAGGTCATCGACAAACTGCTTGCGAATGACAAACGGCCGCCCGCCAAGGCAAACTTGGGCCTCGCCCTTTTCGCGGATTTCATCAAGATGATCGGCAAAGTTATGGGTGACGTGATGGACATCTGCCGGTGCGCCGATGGTTGCAACCGCCGTTGCCTCCTTGATGCGATCGGCCACCGCCAGAACCGCCGCCCCACCAAGTGAATGTCCGATCAAAAGTTTGGGGGCCTCGAACGCGTCACGCAGGAAATCGGCCGCGCGTTCAAGGTCATCAAGGTTGGATGTAAAGTTGGTCGAGGCGAAATCACCGCCCGATCCACCCAGCCCGGTAAAGTCAAACCGCAGCACACCGATGCCCTCAATCGTGAGCGCCTCGGCAATTTTGCGGGCCGCAATCAGATCCTTGGTACAGGTAAAACAATGGGCAAACAGCGCATAGGCCTTGACCGGGCCAGTCGGCAGGTCCAGCCGCGCGGCCAGTTCGGCACCATGGGCCCCTTCAAATGTCACCTTGATCGGTTTTCCGGGCATCGTCTTTCTCCTGACCTTTGCGGGGTGAAATCATACTGCTATTTCAGGTAAGTGCCGATAATATCCTTCTTGATGCCACCTTAACACGGACAGTTCAGTGATGATCGTTCAAACCGAACGCACAATTTTGCGAGAAGCCACACATGACGACGCCCCGTTCATTCTTCAGCTGCTAAATGAGCCCGGATGGCTTCGGTTTATCGGCGATCGCAACATTCATGACCTTCAGGCGGCGCGGGATTATATCGATCTGCGTTTTCGCGAAAACTATGACAAGCTTGGCTTTGGGATGTGCGTTGCACTGGAGAAACAAGGCCAGAGCCCGATTGGCCTGATCGGCTTTGTAAAGCGTGACACGCTTGATGCACCTGATATCGGCTATGCCGTGACCGAGACACATCAGGGCAAGGGATATGCCTATGAAGTCAGTTCGGCACTGATTAATCATGGTTGGCATCACTACGGGTTTGACAAGATTTATGGCTATTGCCTGCCTGACAATATCGCGTCTGTTCGGATGCTTGAAAAGCTTGGCCTGACTTATCTGCGCGATCAGGATGTCAATCAGTCTGGCGAAATGTGCAGGCTTTATGTGGCAACCCGCCCCTAAAACGCATCGCAAAGACCAAAACAAAACCCCGCGATCCGATGATGCGGGGCTTTTGATTATTTGCGACGAATGCCGATCTTGCGGCCAACCCCGGATGGGATTGGTAAATTGGCGTGCGCGTCCTTGATCCTGTTTAGCGTTTCCATGATGTCATCGGGGAACGGGGCCGAACGCCGTTCCTTCATGTTGATATGCATGGTGATGATTTCATTGGTCGCAGCCAGCCAGCCCTCAGTGCCATGGCGCATTTCATGATACATGTGAATGCGTTTCTGATCGCAATCCAGAACACGGGTATGGATGACATATGGATCATCCTGATGAATTTCGCGATCATAGGTCACATGCATTTCAAGCCCGAAGGTCGATCCGCCGCGCCGCTCGGGATAGGTATATCCCATCCCCACCGCATCCAGAAACGCCATCGATCCCAGATCGAATGCCACCACGTAATAGCCGACATTCATATGACCATTGAAATCAATCCATTCCGGCTTGATATGCCCGCGAAAGGCTTCAAGCGGTTCTGGCGCAAACAGATCGGTGCTGATCATTTTTCGACGGCCTTCACCACCGCGACCGCCGCGACGAAGTCTTCAAGCGAATGACCAACCGATTTGAAGACCGTGCATTCGCTATCAGTTTCGCGGCCCTTGACCTGCCCGCGTGTCAGACCAAACAGATCGCCGATGATGTCGGATTTGGTAATCGCCCCGGAATCAATCGCCTGAACGACGTCGCCACCCTCGGCACTGGCCCCTTCGAAGCTGTCGACATAGATGCGGCACTTTTGCATGACCGCGTCATCGGTTTCACGCATGGTCGGCTTGAACGCGCCGACCAGATCAACATGCGTACCTTCACGCAACCAGTCCCCATGCACCAGCGGTGCGGTCGAAAGGGTCGCGCACGAAATCAGATCGGCCGTCTTGCATGCCGCTTCCAGATCATCGGTTCCCTTGGCGTTAAAGCCGAGCTCGGTAATCTCGGCGGCGAGTTTTGCCGCCTTTTCGGGATTGCGGTTCCAGATGGTGACATTCTTGATCGGGCGCACCGATGCATGCGCCTTGATCAATTGCGGTGCCATCGCACCCGATCCGACCATGACCATGTCGCGGGCATCCTTGCGCGCCAGATAATCACATGCCAATGCGGATGCGGCGGCCGTGCGGCGCGTGGTCAGTTTGGTGCCGTCAATTACGGCTGACGGTTGCCCTGTGACAGCATCCAAAAGAACATAAGTGCCCGATACCGCCGGAAGATTGCGCGCCGAATTGCCCGGTACGACGGCGGCGATTTTCACACCCGCTGCACCATCTTTTTGCCAGGCAGGCATGATCAGGAAGGTCGCGTCATCCTCGTTGCTGCGTTCCATGTTGAAATGACTGCGCAGCGGTGCTTTGCAGCCTTGTTCAAACCCGTCGCGAAGGGCTTCGACCAGATCACGGGGCGAGACGAATTTTTCGATATCTTCGGCAGTAATGAAACGCATGGGCCTTCCTGTATAAGCATTTTTGTTATCAGTGCGGTAGCGGTCATATTTTATACCACGTTGAGCCACGCACGTCACAGGAAGACCAGCAGTTTTTTATGCTGTTTTGAAGGAATATCAGCGCGATTTACGGCAACAAAAACCGTTTGAGCGTGCCAAACAGGGATCCGGTGCCAAGGAACACTTCTTCAAGCACGGTAAAGTGGTTGGCACCCCATGCCTTATAGACCGAAACCTTAAGCCCGGCACTGCCGCAATAAGCACCATAGGCATCGCTTTGGCGGACAAATTCGGGGCTTTCATTGCCGCCAACCACAACCATCAAACGCGCATCAAGCGGCACACCATCGAGCATCGGTGAATTGTCGGCAGCTGATGCTTCGTCAAGGCGGACATCATCATTGATCGTCGTGTGCCGGATCGGTTCAAGATCAAAAACACCCGCAATCGGCACAATGGCCTCAAACGGCATCGCATCGCCAAGCGTTTCAGCCCAATCATGGGTCGCAAGGCGGGCGACGATTTGACCACCTGCCGAATGGCCGGAAATCGAAATCCGGTCGCGGTCGCCGTTAAATTCTTCGATATGCTGATAGATATAGGTAATCGCGCGCACGGCTTCTTCGGTGATGTCGGCAACCGTGACATCCGGGCACAGATCATAATTCGGGCAAATTACCGTAAAGCCTGCCGCTACCAGATCGCGCGCGACAAACGCATAGTCCTTTTTGTCCTGACTGCGCCAATAACCACCATGGAAAAACACATGCACCGGCGCGCCGGGATCGGAGGCCATGAAAACATCCATGGTTTCCTTAGGACCATCGCCAAAACGGACATCAATCTTGCCGCCCATCTGGGCGCGCGTTTCGTCGGACAGTTTCACGAACCGTTCGAAATGGGTCATGAAATCCGGCACGGTTTCGCGCGGATTATATTGCCATTCCAGCTCTGCAGATGTGAAACCACCCCAACCCATTGATACCTCGATTTTTCCAGTAAGATTACGTCACCGGCTCAATCTTTCTTTAAATTCGGGCTGTTTGCAATCACTTCACCAAATGCAGGCAATTTTAATTGCGCACAACAGACCATGCCCCCACAAAAAAAGAGCCATGACCGGGCATTAAACCCAATCATGGCCCAATCCTTGACCAGTCTTTCGCAGGGAGACTTTGAACGGTTCGAATGTGTGGCTTTTGAACCGCGTTCGACTGGCACAAGGTAAACTTTCTAACCGACCTTTTTTTCAAACGGATCTTCGACAATTGGCCACAGGTCGCGGGTCAAATGGCGATATCCGTTGGTTTTCGGGTCGGACGGGTATGGTCCGTGCACATCGACATAAATGATCTCGCCCGCGATCTTGGCAAACGAGTCATAAAAATGGTTCGTCGATTTGATAAACAGGTATTTCTTCGATACCGGATCAATCCCCATGTTGGAAAACAGGCTGGGGTCAAAGCTTTGCGACCGGTTGGTATTAAGGATCACCTCACCCCCGTCCGGCAGGATGATCACCGCACAATCGCCAAGCGGCACGATGCTTTCACCGAAATACTGCCAGGCATCACGTTTTAGCGTTTTGACCCGGACCTCGGCATCAATTGGCAAGCCGGCATGCGCGCCGGTTTTCCCACCAAAACGCAGGGGTAAAACTGCGCCCTCGCCCGCGGAAAAACAGGTCCGGACTGCCATCGGATCCCACAGGGTGCCAAAGGCATAATCGCGCAAACCGCGTTCAATCACCGCACGCAGCAAAATGGTGCTGTCACCCGGCACACCACCGCCCGGATTATCCCAGACATCGGTCAGGACAATCGGTTTGGCGTCCGACGCCAAGGCCTGATCAAGGGCCTCGTCGGGTATTACGAATCTCGGGCGGGTGGCCCCACGGAAACCAAACAACTCAACCCCCAGGTCGTGTGCTATCTGCTTGGCTTCCGCAGGGTTATCGTTGGTGGTGACAATCACCTTGGCCCCAAGATCGGGCACGTCGCCGGCCATAAATCCGTGAATGAAGGATACCGATAAAATATCCCCCGTTCCTTCCATTGCCTTTGCCCGATCAATGAACGATCGCATCGGTTCGCGTGAGGTCGGCAGGACCTCGATCATATGACAGTCAAAAACTTCCTTGGTTGGCTTGATTTCGCCGCGCAATGTGTGCAGGACAAGATCAACCACGGCCCGCCCGGTTTCAACAAAGTCGGTGTGCGGGAATTCTTTGAACGCGACAATGATGTCGGCGTTATCAACGCGTTTTGCGCTCAGATGGCTATGCGGATCATAACTGGTGCCTATCACAACATCAGGACCGACCAGTGCGCGCACACGTGCCACCAGATCACCTTCACAATCAAGGTAATCCTGGGCAACCATCGCCCCATGCAGACCAAGGATCACGCCATCGATCGGCATGGCCGCACGCAATTGACCAAGCACCTCGTCGCGCAACTGTTCATAAGTTTGACGATTAACCAGCCCGCCTGGTTCCGCCCATGTCGCGGTCCCTTCGATCAAATCCCAGCCTTCCTTGGCCGCGCGCAGGCGACCTTCGGTAAAGACGGCACTGCAAAGTGTCGGTGTAACCGGATGCTGGCCCGGCGGGGCATAAAAGCTTTCCTGAAAATCGGAAAAATCAGTGCGCAAAGGTGAAAATGTATTGGTCTCGGTTGCAATCGAGGCGCAAAAAATCCGCATGGCCCGTGCCTTTGTTATTGGTCTTTTGATATCAGCTAAAGAATTCCGAAGGGGCGAGAACCCCGCCCCTTCGGCAATTGGAATGGCTTATTCCATGTAGCGGTTGGCGTTGGCCTTCTCGACTTCTTCCTTGAACAGGTTCAGAAGTTTGACACCTTCATCGCCAAGGCTTTCCTGAACGTGTTTGACCACGACCGGCTGGGTCGCCTCTTTGAACTTTTCGCGATCTTCGGACGACAGCGCGGTGATTTCCATTTTGTCCTTCAGACCGGCCAGACCACGATCAGAAGCCTCGATCACGCGCGACACGCCACGGCTTGCAACCACGCAAGACTGTGCCGCGTAACGAATGATTTTCTGCTGATCGGCGGTCAGGTCATCCCAGAATGCCTTCGAAAGCATCATGGTGTAAGGCGAGAACAGGTGGTTGGTCAGGGTCAGATAGCCCTGAACTTCGTTGAATTTGACAAAGGTCACGGTCGGAACCGGGTTCATCTGGCCATCGATCACACCGGTCTGAAGACCGGCATAAACTTCGCCCCAAGCCATCGGATATGCTTCGGCACCAAGGGCCTGCATGATTTTCTGATGGGATGGCAGTGACATGGTACGAATGCGGATACCCTTGAAATCTTCAAGTGTTGCAATCGAATGCTGCGAGTTGGTCACAGCAAAGAACCCGCCGGTATCCGGGAAGCCAAGAACCTTCACATCACCAAGTTCATTTTCGATATCGCTTGCGAGAGTTTCGCCAAACGGGCCATCAAACACATCATAGGTCGATGCGTTGCTATCAAACGCAAAGGCAAGGTTCAGAACATCGATGCGCGGATAGTAAGACGCCAGCGCACCGGTCGATGTCAGCGTGCCCTGGATCAGGCCATCACGCACCATCTGGACATGTTCGGCAGCCGAACCAAGCTGGTTGGACGGATAAACTTCGACTTCGATTTCGCCGTTGGTGTCGGCTTCGACGATGTTGGCGAAAACAGCCGTGCAGGCATGTGCCGGGTTTTCAAACAGGTCGGTCTTGTTGTCGTGCGCGAATTTAAGAACCTTCGGCTCTGCGAATGCCATCGAGGTGCTGCCCATCAGCATCGCGGTTGCAAGGGCGGCTGCGCCCAAACGCTTTACGGTTTTCATTTCTACCTCTCCTTGATTTAACGACTTTATGTGTCCGGCATTTTTGTGGTGTGTGCCCCGGCCCGGACCTGACCGGGGCTGTATTCATCCCGATGACCTACCGGAAGCCCAGCAATCGCGGTATCACGAGGGCAAGGTCCGACCAGAAGGCAAACAGGAACAGCACGCCCAGCTCGGCCAAAAGGAACGGCCAAAGTTGTGCGGCAATCTTTTCAAGCTTTTCACCTGTGACGGATGACAGGACAAACAGACAGGCCCCGACAGGCGGCGTCATCAGCGAGATATTGAGTGCCAGGATAAAGATGATCCCGGCATGGATCGGGTCCATGCCGATCTGAACGGTCAGCGGCACCAGAACCGGGGCCAGAATGATCAGGATGGCGTTGATATCCATCACCATGCCGATCATCAAAAGCAGACCGACAATCATGAAAATCACGATGTAGGGATTTTCTGAAACGCCCAGAACCATGCTGGCGACTTCTTGCGGAATACGGTTAAAGCTCAGCCACCAACCCAGGATCGAGGCAAAGGCGATGATGACAAAGATCACCCCGGTCACACGGGCCGTGCGCACCAGCATCTTGAAGAAATCAGCAAAACTAAGCGCGCGATAGACAAACACGCCAATGAACAGGGCATAGGCCACGGCAACCGATGCGGCCTCGGTCGGGGTGACGATCCCGCCAAGGATACCGCCCAGAATGATCAATGGCATAATGAGTGCGGTGATCGACGATTTGAAAATCTTCCAGACTTCCAGAAGCGACGCGCGGCGTTCATTTTTCGGCAGGTTCTTGGACCGTGCGGTAACGGCAATCACAGTCATGCAAATCAGACAGATCATAAGCCCGGGCAGGATACCGGCGGCAAACAGACCGCCGATTGAAACGCCCATCAGCGATCCATAGACCACCATCAAGCCGGATGGCGGGATAGTCGGGCCGATAATCGACCCCGCCGCAGTCACCGCACAGGCATAATCACGGCGATATCCGCGTTCGACCATGGCAGGCACCAGCGTCTTGCCAAAGGCCGCGGCATCGGCGGTTGCGGCCCCGGTTAGACCTGCAAAGAAAACCGATGCCAGCATGTTGGTATGCGCCAGACCGCCGCGCATATGCCCGACCAGCGCCTGGGCGAATTTCACCAACCGACTGGTAATGCCGATATGGTTCATGATTTCGCCCGCCAGAATAAAGAACGGCATGGCAAGGAACGGGAACACATTCAGCCCGTTAAAGACCTTGCTTGGACCCTGGGATAAAAACATCCCCCCGCCCATATCAAACAGGCCAACAACCCCTGCCACACCCAGGGCAAAACCAATCGGCATGCCCAGAACCATCAGAACGACAAAAATAATGGCGACGATCATTCTGCGCCCTCCGCAAGATCAACCGGGACAAAACGGCCCTGATCACGCAAGGCAACGAGAAGGAGCTGAATGGCTGCAAGCAATGCCGAAACAGGTACGGCCGCATAGGGCAGTGCCAGTGACATGCCGAAAATCATCGCCTGACGGCGCATACCGCCCTGGGCGAAATCAAATCCATAAATCGCAAGGTAAAGGAAGGCTGCGAGCGCAATCAGATCCACCAGAAACAGGATTGTGCGCTGGATCGGCATCGGCAGGCTTAGAACAAACATGCCAATCCCGATATGTTCGCGCCGCGCAATCCCGGCCGAGATCGCCAGAAGTGCCGCCCATATCATCAGGTAGCGCGCCAGTTCTTCCGGCCATGGCAGTTGCCAATGAAAGATGTATCGGTCAACGACACCCAGCCAGACGTCCAGAACAAGAACAAGCATCAGAACAGCTATGATGCGTTCAACCACCCAATTCAGGCACCGGCTTGCGGTTACAGCTGTGGTTTCAATACGGCGTAAAGCCATCTCCGCCAAACTCTCCACTGATCAAATGTTATGTAATTTTTCTACATACTGAGGTTCATTTTGTAGTTTGTCTACATTATTTATCTCCAAAATTTCATATTTTTGCTCTTAAACTGACTTTTAAACTGCTATAAGTAGCTTAACTACATTATGAGGTTTCGCAGCGCCCCTGTTTCGATCTGACTTTCAGGCAGGAAATTCACCAATTGGATCAATGATTAAGACGCCCAGGATCCCAATGACCCAAAGCCCGAAACAGTAACTTCGCCGTCTCGTGCATTGAATAACTACATGGTCGATTTCGACCGGGTTAATGTCGGGCAAAACGATGATATTTGATGTGAGAAAACACGCATGCGGGGTACTGACATGACGCTTAAATTGAAATTGTGGCTATCGCCTGCAAACGGAAATAATGTTAGTTCCCAATAAGGTGTCGGTTTTGACACATCAAACCAGATAGACGGATCAGGTCGATTCCATGCAACAAACCGCCGACATCATCAGCCTGCTGCGCAGCCAGTCGGGCAAATTCCCGAACCGCGAACAACTGGTCGCGGACTATGTCAGCGCACATCTGGAAGATGTCACAACCATCGCCCTGTCCGATCTTGCCAAGAATGTGGGGGTCAGCGAACCGACCGTTATCCGGTTTTGTCGCACATTGGGTTGCGACGGGTTCCGCGATTTCAAAATCCGCTTGGCGCAAAACCTTGCTGTCAGCATTCAGTATCTGACATCCGAAGACATTTCAGACGACACAACCGCCGCAGACGTTCTGTCAAACCATGTGCTGGGCGTGATCATTGATAACCTGCGTCTTCTGCGTGATCAGTTATCCTCCGATCAAATTGATCAGGCTGCCGATATTCTGGTCAAGGCACGTCAGGTGGCGTTTTTCGGGGTTGGCGGGGGATCGACCACTGTGGCTTTTGATGCCGCAAACCGCTTTTTCCGGCTGGGAATTCCAGCGCAATCACAAAGTGACGGCTATTTGCAGCGTATGCTGGCCTCGACCTTTGGCGCAGAGGACGTAATATTTGCGATCTCCACCAGTGGTCGCCCGACGGAAATCATCCATTCTGCTGCCATTGCCCGCCAATATGGTGCCAAGGTCATCTCCTTGACCAATCCTGACAGTCCGCTTGCCGCCGAAAGTGATCTGGTCATATCAATCAATATGCCGGAAAACCCTGACATCTATAAACCAACCGCCACACGCCACGCGTTTCTGGCGACAATTGATGTGATTGCGACGGCTGTGGCACGACGCATGCCCGATCAGGCCAAGGAAAAGCTCAGACGCATTCGCTCATCCCTGCTGACGGTCAATCCCCCAACCGGCCGCCAACCCATCGGCGACTAAGGTTTGTGCTGTCTTAGTAATCAAGTCTGTATTGGATACCGGCCTTGCTATCGATTTCGGTGGTTTCGCTGGTGACACTGATATTTGGTGTGACTTCGATCTCGACTTCGACGCCACTTGATCCCGGCGTTGACCCCGCCTTGGTGCCGACATAGACCCCCTCTATCAGGTATTTGCCAACCTTGACCTCCGGCCCGTCTTCGCCACCACCAACGCGCAGGACATCTGCACCGATAAAGCGCTGGATGCTGCCAACCACATCAAGACCACTGCCACCGCCAGAAAGTTCGTTCAGGGCACTTGCCAGTTGCACGGCCTCGACTGCCGAAAGGCTGCCTTGGGATTTACCAAACAGGACCTGAGACAGGATCTCGTCTTCCGGCAGGGACGGATTGGACGACAGCACCAGTTCCGGATCGCTTGACGGCCCCTGGAAGCCTGCGGTTACAACGAGATCTTCGGTGGTGTAGACCCCTTCGATATCAAGCATCGGATCAGGGGGCGACGCACCGGCAAAGGTAATCTGAGAATCCCGGATGACAAAGGTTTTGCCGATGACATCAAGCTGCCCGCGCAAGGCAGATAACTGCCCGGTGATGCGCGGACCATCGGTGGTTCCGGCAATTTCAAGTCGCCCGCCCCACTCGGAATCAAGTCCCTTGCCACGCACAAACAGACGTCCCGGGATATCAACGGTCACATCAAGATTACCGGTAAAGGCGTCATCCGCTTCCTCTGTATCCTCGGTCTTTTCGGCCTGCGAAGCGTCCGGCAGGTTTTCAATCTCGATGGTCGGAACCGATTCCGGCAAGGCCAGGGTCAGATCGACCTCCCCGCGCTGGACCGACACCGTGCTTTGGATATCGGCCTCCGACTGGGATCCTGTCACGCTGGCTTTTACATCCGCCCAGAATTGCAGTTCATCCTTACGTGATACGGCAACATTGCGCAGATCAGCCGAAACGTCATAGCGCATCTCCCCGCCGTCAAGCAGATCAAGATCAACCGATGCATCAACAGTGCCTTTGCCGCCATCCGTGGCCGTAATGGACGGAATGGAAAGACCCGCCTGATCAAAGGTGCCCTCAAGCGTCATCTGATCAAGGATGGTGCCGTACTCGAGGTTTTCATATCGTCCATTGGCAAGCGCAACATCCCCGTTCCAGCGGATGTCATCAAGCGTCCCAGCGACATCAAGCGCAAGTTTGATCTTGCCCGACATCTGATGATCGGGTGCCGGGACATAAGGCCAGAATTCGGCAATTTGACCATTCACACGCACGCGGGCAGAAACCGGCGCAGCAAGATCCGGGCTGAATTCCTGTTCAAGCACAGAAATCGCAAGCGGAACATTGCCTTCGGCTGTCAGTGCTTCGACATCGCCATTACCAAGCGACGCCTGCCCTGCAAGTTTTCCGTCCTCAAGCGTGATATCAAGCCGCATTTCAAAGGGCTTCAGCCCCGCGACTGCCTTTGCCGTGATGCCGGAAATGCGGCCATTGACCTGTGCACTTGGCAAGTTCCCGCGTGTTTCACGCAAGGACGCATCAAGATTTGCGGTGCCGCTCAGCCCGTCAAAGCCGGAAATACGCCCCCACGGACCAAGATCAAAATCATTAAGGTGCAGCTCACCCGAAATGGATTTTTGCCCGGCTTCCTGATCAAGGCTTGCGACAAGATGGCCGGTGCCAACCGTCAGGTCGGCGTCGAGTTGCTGCCGACCGTTTTCACGCAAAACAAGTTCCAGTGGTTTTCGAAGCTCAATCGTCTGATCGCCAATGATCGCTTCAAGCCGATTGGCCATCACAGCGATATCATTGCCAAGCGACAGATCAGCAGCCAAGTCGGTCGAAATCGGCACATTGCCCTGATAAAGACCTGAACTGGTCAGCGTAATGGCAAGGGCATCCATGCCGCCGTCAAGATCAAGGGCAAGCTCGTCAACCGCAATTGATCCGGCAATAATGTCACGGCCATCCAGCTCCGCTGAAATTTCCGGTACGTCAAACGCATTGCCGATCTTCGCGGTCAGTTCAACATCCTCGATCATTGTCGGATTGGTGCCATCTGTGCTTGCCATCCGCAGGCCCTTGGCCGATGCATTTGCCGTAATGCTTTGGCGTTGCCCATCCGGACGAAGGGCAATATCGGCCGTCACGGTACCGTTCACCAAGCTCACACCAAACTGATCGAGAAATTCGGCATCGAGATTTGACAGTGT
Source organism: Thalassospira indica (assembly GCF_003403095.1). Classification (NCBI taxonomy): domain Bacteria; kingdom Pseudomonadati; phylum Pseudomonadota; class Alphaproteobacteria; order Rhodospirillales; family Thalassospiraceae; genus Thalassospira; species Thalassospira indica. The sequence continues at coordinate 2,906,309 of NZ_CP031555.1, forward strand.
AACATCACCGCGCATTGGAATGCTGTAGTCGGGCAAGGCAATATCGCCACTTAACGCGACATGCTCGCCTTCAAACGATATCTGCTCAACACGGAGCGCATCTTCAGGCAGAACAAGATTTGCAGCCACTTCGTAAGGACGGCTGGCAAAGGTGAAGTTGCCATTATTGGCAAGTGACAACACCGACTGTTCTGACCAAGTCATGCGGCTTGTCAGCACGATATCAGAGAATTTCTGACCCGAAACAGCAAGGCTTGGAACACTTAATTCAAACGTCCCCGGGGGTGCCGCCAAGTCACCTTCGAGGTTGGCTGTCAGCTTTGCCGGGGCCATTTCAATGCCCAGATCCGGCGGCACGGCACCAGATGCAATATCAAGCGTGCTTTCAAGCGACAGTTTCCCGAATGCCTCTGTAATGCGAAGCATCAGCGGACCGTCAATCATCGCGGTATCAAGTGCACTGACTTCAACGCTGAGATCAAGATCAGGCGCAAGAGTTACATCGCCCGTGATACGCGGCTCGGAGCCGACGATACGATCAAGGTCGGCAATCCCGAAACCGGCCTGACTGGCTGAAACCTCAATCCCGGTTTCCAGACCACTGGCCTCCGACCAGGTCAGGCCGGGCAAGGCAACCTGCCCCTGCCCGCGCAGATCAAGTCCCGAAATCGGCGCAAAAATGGCAAGATCGCGGATATCGGCAACGATGTTCGATGTCGTGACGACCAGATCTTCGTTCACGTCCGCCTGCCCGCGCAGAGTCATATCAGGCGTGTTCAATGCCAGATTGCGGATCGAAATGTCGGCAAATTCCGGCGACATCCGCGCATCAAATGACAGATCCTGCGCCGCCCCCAGAAACGCGCCGAGATCCGGGTCATCCCAATCCGTGCCGGTTGCAGAAAATGCGACGGTTGCGTCAAGTGGCTCATCCGCGTCATCGGGGGCCGCCATATCGGCCTGCAAGGCGATGTCGCCGATACGCGACACAGGCGTTTTCACATCGCGACCATTTACCCGCAGCGCCACACCGGGCATCGAAAGATTGCCATTGGCCTGAACGGAAAGCCCAAGTTCCGCCCATGAAACCGCACCATCAAGAAGTGCCGACATTTCAGGATCAATATCGGCCGTTAAATCGGCCGTCATCAGGCTGTCATCAAGGTCAAGTTCCGTTGTGCCAGATAGCGCCAGCATATCTGCCATAGCGATGGAAATGCGATCAAACGAAAGGATTTGTTCTGATTGATCAAATGCCCCACCAATGCCCAGCGCGACTTCTTTGTCCATGCTTGCAGGCAACTGTTCGCTTATGCGTTCCTGCGGCGAAACCGAACCGTCTACGGCAAATGCCACAACATCCGAAGACAGTTGAACGCCAATGTCGCTTGCAAGCGATGCATAGCCCGCCGCCGACAGGTCAATCTTGCCTTTCCAGTCATTGGCCGGACCATCGCCATTAAGCGCAATCTTGATATCTGTTGCGCTGGCCGGATCAACGCCGGCCAGGGTCATGACAAGCCCTTCGCGCCCCAAGGCGCCATTAATTTCGGCGGCCAACCGTTGCTCGGGACCATCAAAATCCAGATCAAGTTTTATCTGGTCGGTACCGCCATCACGCGGCTGCAAATCGAGAAATGCCGTCGCAGACAGGTTTGTGCCAACCTTTGCCCGCCCATTCAGGCTATAGAGGAAACTGTTGCCTGTCATCGGATCAACAATCGCAATTTCGCCAAGCTCAAGCGCATCAAGCGAAACAGCCAGCGGCATTGAAAAACCGCCGCCGTCTTCATCTTCTTCCTCAACCGTTTCCGGTGCTGTGCCATCTGGCAAAATGACATTTGCCGACGCCAGAGCGATCCGGTTGATTTGCAATTTCCCGCCAAGGAGCGCTGTTGGCGACCAGTCGAAGTCAACGTCCTTAAGCGCCACGTGCAAACCGTCTGCTGCACGGTCCATCTTTACCTGATCAAGTGTCAGACCGGTCCATAGGATGCCTTCAATCTCGCCCAGTGCAAATTCGCTGTCGGTCGCGGCGGACACAGCTTCGTTAATCATCGGTGTTGCCATGCGCAACACCGGCCCCGTCCCGGCAACGGCAATCACGCCGACAAGTCCAAGCACGGTTCCACCAAAACCATACGCAGCATAGCGCAACCATTTTCGGTTTTGGCGGCGAGGTGTTGCGGGTTTGGGATCGATCGGTGGTGTCGTGTCAGACCCGGTCAAAATGCTTGCCCCAGACTGATATAGAATTGGAAATCATCATCAACATTGTCGCGTTTATCAAGCGGCACCGCGACATCAAACCTAAGCGGCCCGACCCCCGTGTAATAGCGGAAGCCAAGACCGGCAGCCCAGAGAAGACTTATGTCTTCGGGTTCGGATCGGGCATAGACATTGCCGCCTTCGATGAAGGGCACGATGCCAAAGCTTTCGGTCACACGGGCGCGGAATTCGGCCCCGACTTCCAGTACGGAACGTCCGCCAAGCGGATCATGATCATCATCAAGTGGCCCGACTTTCTGGTATTCGTAGCCCCGGATGGATCCGCCACCGCCGGAATAATATCGTTTGTTCGATGGCAGATTGCCGCGATCCTCACCAATAATCGTGCCGGTACGCGCACGGGCAGCCAGGACATAATCACCATCTTCGTCAATCGACAGGTATTGCGACCCGACGACCGATACGGTGGTAAACCCGGTATCCTTGTCTGTCAGGCCCATATAGGGCGACACGTTGATTTCAAAACGGTTTCCGCGTGTCGGATCAAGCGGATTGTCGGTGTTGTCATGGCGCAAGATGCCCCGCAAACCGGCAAGATAGAATTCCTCGTTCGGGGAGTCTGAGCCGGTCAGGTCGGAATATTCTGCGGTGACACCAAATGTGGTTGTCCAGTTTTCCCAAAGCGGACGTTCGATACCGGCAAAGCTATCAAGCGTTGAACCCTTATAGGCGTCGGTATCGTTGTTCTTGGCGTTGGCCTCAGCCACAAAGGACTGGCGACGTTCCAGGAATTGCGGTTTTTTGAATTCTGCCGACAGACCTTGTTCAAGGCTTGAAACATCAATCCCCAGCCGCAGGCGTTCACCAGCACCAAACAGATTACGATGTTCCCAGAACGCATTTGCCCCTGGGCCTTCGGCGGTTGAGAAATCAAGCCCGCCACCGATTGAACGCATTTTGCGTTCAACCACTTCAATCTCGACCGGGATTTCGCCATTGTCATTAACCGGACCGGCGACCTTGACAATCACACTGTCAAACAGGTTGGTTTGCGCCAGATCACGCCGCGTGGTGCGCACCTGTTCGGGATGATATTGCTCGCCTGACCGCCAGCTGCGGTATCCTGCGATGAAGTCCGCATCGACGTCCTCTGCACCATTAACGGTGATCTTGCCAAAATCGGCCTGCGGTCCGGTTTCAAAGGCATAATTGATCGTAATGGTTTTTTGCGCGGTGTCGGCCAGTACGGTTCGCTTGCCAGCCTCGACAAGCGGATAGCCCTGTTCGCGCAGGATATCCACACCGTATTGTTCGCCCAGAATGATTGGCTCCGCAGTCGCGCGTTGCCCGATCTCAAGGCGGGTCTTTTCAAGTTCCTTATCCGTCGCATGGCGTTCCACCACGCGATCAGGGTATGTGATCACAAGGTTCACCGCCGAAATCAGATAAGGTGTGCCGACATCGATATTATAGGTCAGAACCAGTGGTGTCGGCTGTTCGGATGTTGATGCCAATGCATCATCCCCGGACTGGCCATCCGCCGGATCTTGCTCTGAACCAGCATCAGATGCGTCTTCGGCTGGCGCACTATCCGATGCGTCTGCGGCTACCTTTTCATTAATCTCAAATGTGATCTGACCGTCATAAAACCCCTTGGATCGAAGAACAGCCTGAAACCGTTCGACATCGTCTTCGGCACGGCGTTGCAGGCCCGCGCGCGACGCTGTCGGGCGCGATTGCAGACGGCGTGCTGTACTGACCCCCTCCAGCGCCGCAATCAGATTTTCTTCCTGTGGATCGATGCCGGCAATTTCGACTTCATAGGGGATGGTTTGTTGCAGATCATTTTGCGCAATCTCGCTATCAGCACCGTCGCCAAAGCCAAGCACACCAGTTAGCCCCTCGTCCGAGGTGCACGCCGAAAGCATCGACCCTGCCAGTAAAAGCGGAACGATTGCAAAGCTGCGCCTGTGGATCGGAGATGTGTCTAGGATGCGTTTATTCAAACCATCTTGCCCTTGAAAGCTTTGCGGACGCAGTGCAACGTACGCCAACCTGTTTGTTTCTGATCTCTTGTTTATATAAGTGCAAACGATCAGGATGATTAAATGTTTCACAGCAGTCTTTTGAAAACACCTTATTTTCATTGGACGTACTGGTCGAGTGTGACCTATGCCATGATCCATGAAAAAAAGGCATGGCTATGAACAATAAATGCGCTTGCGACGAACGATCTTTGGGCGTACCGGAAGTTGAGCGCAACATATTTACCCTCATCGTAGGAGAGCTGCACAGTGACTTTGCCCCAGACCAATACTGTCATCATCCGTGCAGCCGTGCGCGACGACCTTGATGGTCTTTGCGCCCTTGAAAGCGGCAATTTCGAAAGCGACCTGATTTCGCGGGCTTCTTTTTCGCGGTTCCTGCGTCAGGCCAGCGCGCGCCTTCTTGTTGCAGACGCCGGCGATGCCGATCATCCTGAAATTGTCGGCTATGGTTTGCTGTTGCTGCGCACCAATACCGTTACAGCACGGATTTACTCGCTGGCGATTGCAAAAGACTGGCGCGGCAAGGGTTTGGGCACACAGCTATTGGCTGGCCTTGAAAATCTGGCGATGGATGCGGGATGCACGCGCATGCGCCTTGAAGTGCGTGTGACCAATGAAACCGCGCGCAATCTATATGAACGTCATGGCTATGTCCGGATTGCCGACCTTCCAGGTTACTATGAAGATGGCAGTGATGGCATCCGCCTTGAACACGCGCTTTATGACGGCGAAAGCGCTGTCAGCCCGGCTGTTGCCACCGGCGCGCCGCTGATTTTGGTCGACCGTCTGTCGGATCAACGCTTTGCCGTATCGGGGGCACGCGTGATGCGGGTCCGAGATTATCTCGCACTTGATCACGGTGTGCGCAACCGGCGTGTGATCAACCTGTGCCAATCCTATGAATATCTGTCGCGGGGCTATTATTGCAGCCTGCTTGCGGCAGCCCGTGCAGAGCGCGTCATTCCCGAGGCCGATGTTCTTTTGGATTTGAACTGGAAACGGCTTCAGAAAACTGCCCGTGCGGAACTCAGCCCTCAAATCATCGAGGCACTGGAAAAATCCGGCCAGACACCTGATCAGGCACCCGATCATATCGATGTCTATTTCGGGCGGACCGCCAACAAAAAGTTCCGTCAGATTGGCGAACGCGCCTTTGATCAGTTCCGCTGCCCTATTCTACGCCTGCACCTAAACAAGCAGGATCGCAGAATTTTGCGCGAAATCGAGGCCCCGTCGATCAGCCAGCTTGATGACGACAAACTTGTCGAGTTCGAGGCCGCATTGCGCGCCTATTTGCGCGGACGTGTGCGCAAACAGGGTAACGTCACCCCGCCGACCGCCCTTGTCGCGATCCTCCATGACCCGGATGAAGTTCTGCCACCGTCCGACAAGGAGGCGCTGGCCAATTTCGTGCAGGCTGCGTCCGATCTTGGGGCCAAGGCCGAACTGATTACGGCCAAGGATTTCCATCATCTTTCGGAATTTGATGCCCTTTTGATCCGCGAAACCACCGCCCTTGATCACCATACCTATCGCTTTGCCAAGCGGGCGGTAAAGGAAGGCATCCCGGTAATTGATGATCCGGACTCGATGCTGCGTTGTACCAACAAGGTCTATTTGGCGGAATTGCTGCGCACGCACCGTATCCCGGCACCCAAAAGTGCGATTTTCGACAAGCGCCGCATTCCCGACATCGCAAAGCAATTCAGCTTCCCGTCGGTTCTGAAGGTACCGGATGGCTGCTTCTCGCGCGGGGTGCGCAAGGTAAAATCGCCAGAACACCTGAATGAAGTCGCGACCGAGATGTTCAAGAACTCCGAACTTCTCGTCATTCAGGAATATGTCGAAACCACCTTTGACTGGCGGATTGGTGTTCTGGGTGGTGAAGCCATCTTTGCCAGCCGCTATTTCATGGCACCGGGCCACTGGCAGATCGTCAAACATGAATATGATGGCAAAAGCTATGAGGAAGGCGGGTTTGAAACCCTTGCGGTCGAAGATGCCCCTGCCGACATCGTTGCCACGGCTCTTGCCTCTGCACGTTTGATGGGCGATGGCCTTTATGGCGTGGACGTTAAGGAAACGCCTTATGGCCCGATGGTGATCGAGGTGAATGACAACCCGAACATCGATGCCGGGGTTGAGGATGTGGTGCTTGGCATGGATTTGTATCGCCGGATCATTGCGCACTTGCTGGGCAAGATCGCGCGACCCTGAGCAGTCATAGCAAATCAATAAAAGTAAAAGGCCGGGTCTTTACCCGGCCTTTTTGTCTATGAAGACGGCAGCTTGCAGTTTATCGCGGCCATAGCGCGCCATCAGATCAAACTCGTGACGCAAGATCGGCACAGACAGGCAATCACTGCCGGTATAGGGTTCATGATCTTCGCCGATATCGGGATCGCTGACATAGACAAACCGGTCATCAAAGCCCGAAACCACCACCCAGTGCGGGATTTTATCGCCATAAATACGGTACTGGCTGATCAGGACCAGGGCCATCTTGCCCTGTTTGGTGCGTTCTTCGATCTCGGCAATGCCAAACGGGCCGGTCGTAACCGAAATACCGGCATCAAGTGCCTGACGGGCAAAGTCGTAATGAACCAGTTCGACCACTTCGCGGTTTTTCGGTTTGCGCACGGTATCAACGAATAGCGGCCCGTCCCGGCTGCTCAGCACTTCGACATCAAAGCCGCGCTTGTGCGCCGCCAACGCCAGCCCCAGCGGGCCACAGCCGCCATGCCCGGACGTCATGAAAATCGTGGTGGCTTCGCGCCACAACGCAATCTCAAGATTACGATCAAGTTCGATATCCTGATCCAGCGCATTCATCGCCATCATCAAGGCCGCCGGACCACAGGTAAATGGCAGGGTCTGGTGATAGAAATGGATCGGCGATGGCAAATGCATGGCATTGGGAACCAATACCTTTTCCATGCGAAGCGCATTCGAATGATCGGGATAATAATCCGGATAAAGTGCAAATTCGCGATATCCGACTGCCTTGAAAAGCCGGATCGCATCCTTGTTTTTCTGGCTGACTTCAAGGCGCAGGATCGGTGTGCCGAAATCAAGGCTGAGTTCTTCGGCCCGTTCAATCAGGGCACGACCAATCCCCTGCCCGCGCTGATCAGGTGACACCGCCATCGAATACAGGCGCGCAAGTGCTACGTTGCTGCGAAAAATCACCAGCGCGTAGCCCACAACAACGCCCCCGTCCCTGGTGGTTTCCGCCACGGTCAGACGGGCGGTTTCACTGCCGACGAAACGTTTGAAGGCGCGCCGTGTCAGTCGGTCGACTTCAAAGGACCAGTTTTCGATCTCGCACAGGGCGTCGAGATCTTCGCTCTTGGCCAGTCGAAATCTGATGTTGGAAAGTTGGTCTGCGTTTGACGTCATACCGGTGCCACTTGATAAAACCATGCCAGATACAGCATGCGCGGACATATCGTCATGAAACGCACAAAAGGAATAGTGCAATTTATGCGATGCTCACTGCGTTTTTTGCACAGCAATGCACCGCATAACCTGCAAATTCAAACGGCTTAGCCGCGTGCTGCAATCCGTGGTGCCAGCGGTGCCATATCATACCCGGCCTCAGCCGCGGCCTTGACGATATCGCCAACCTGCATCTGCCCGGCATTGGCCAGCGACCACAGGATGGTGCAGCGTGTACCACTGCGGCAATAGGCAAAGATGGGCTTTTCGGCGGCGGCCAGATTGGCCGCAAAGGCATCTGCATCCGCATCCGACACATTGCCACTTGCGACGGGCTGGAAGATCGCCTTCATACCGGCAGCCTCGGCCTTGGCGGCGACTTCGGAAAATGACGGCTGCCCAGGATCTTCGCCGTCCGGGCGGTTGCAAATGATGGTTTTGAAACCGGCCGCAGCAATTTCGTCAATCGCAGCAAGCGGCATTTGCGGGGATACAGTCAGTTCATCACTCAGGCGTTTCATTTTTATATTCCGTTCGTCGTTGCTGGTCGCCGTGCCCAAACGTCGGGCATCAACAGCACGTCTATCCAACATACCGCAGAGATCTACGGACGCCAGCATAACGTTCAAACAACAACAGATCGAACGGAATATTCCGGTTTCAAACGCCGTTTATTACCTTATTTGATGGTGTGGACGGCCCCCACAAATCGGCATCGATGTGCCATAGTGCATTGATCAGTTGGGCAAACACTACAGGAGCCATCCACAGATGAAAGTTAGCACGCTCGGCCTGGATTTGGCCAAAAATGTCTTCCAGGTTCATGGTGTCGACGACGAAGGGAACGTGACAGTTCGTCGCCAATTGCGTCGTCAGCAAATGTTTTCATTCTTCTCGGAACTCCCTCCGTGTCTGATCGGCCTTGAAGCCTGTGGCACTTCTCATTACTGGGCTCGGGAGCTTGCAGCGCGCGGGCACGATGTCCGGATCATCCCGCCATCTTATGTGAAGCCGTATGTTCGTCGTGGTAAAAACGATGCAGCTGATGCGGAAGCGATCTGTGAGGCTGTCGGCAGACCGAACATGCGCTTCGTTCCGGTCAAATCGGAAGACCAGCAGGCCGCCCTGATGCAGCACAAGGCCCGGGAGCTTCTGATCCGCCAGCAAAACATGCTGGTCAATGCACTGCGTTCCCACATGGCCGAAATGGGGATGGTTGCCGCCCAGGGACGGGAACGACTGGACCGGATTGTTGATGTCATCATGGAAGAAGAAGATGAAAGCCTGCCGGCATTGGCGCGGGCATCTCTTCGGCCACTGGTGGCCATGCTCCAGGCAAATGAAGCTGCTATCGACGATATAGATCGGGCAATCAAGGCGGCCCACAAGGAAAATGAGGTTAGCCAGCGATTGGCGTCCATACCCGGTGTCGGTGTTCTGACAGCGAGTGCGATCGCCGCCACGGTACCGGATCCTTCGTTCTTCAAATCCGGCCGCGAGTTTGCTGCCTGGCTCGGTCTGGTACCGCGACAAAATTCCAGCGGCGGCAAGGAACGTCTGGGGCGGATATCAAAACAGGGCAACCGGTATCTGCGAAAGCTGCTTGTCATAGGGGCTACCAGCATGCTGAGCGTCGTTCGCCGAAAATCGTCACGGCAGGCAGATTGGGCGAAACGGCTGTTGGAGCGTAAGCCGACAAGGCTTGTGACGATCGCCATGGCCAACAAAGCCGCGCGCATCGCCTGGGCATTGATGACCAAAAAGGAAACATATCGGACAACAGCAATTGCAACTGCGGCATAGAACACACCGTTTTTAGATCCCACGGAATTACAACAGGTTAGCAAGGTGAACAGATACTGATGTGAACCGGTCACTACCGGGATTTCGGACACTCCAGCTTATTCCAGGCGGCCAAGTGACCGCGTTTATTTGATCGGAACCGAGATTCGCGGACTTCATCAGGGCCAGGCGAATCGCCGCCATAAACAGGCCGGATACATGGATGCACCCGACCAGGTCGCACAACAGGTCTAATTTTCCTTGCTTTCAGAGGGCCGTCCATACATGGAAAGCGGACAGGTCCGCAGGCCAAACAGCATGTAAAGCGGGCAGAAACGCAGTGCTGCAGTCGCCAACATGACAACACCGGCAGCAATCATCACCCAGCCATAAACACCATACGCCATGCCGCCACCTTCGGGCGCAGCAGAAACAAACGGAATGGCCAGTAAAACAACACCGGCAATCGCACGGACAACACGGTCCAGAGTTCCAACATTCGCCATAACTTCCTCCTTGGGAAAAGCTCTGATGGAGTGATTTATAACATTATAATCCAATCGATTACTTTGATACTTATCAATCGCCTCCATGCGGATCGGTACTTTGGCGGATGCCCTATTTCGTGGCTTGCCCAATGGTTGAGACCATGCCAAAAGTTCAAAACCCAAATGATATCAAGCTCCTCAGGAAACGCGCAGATATGAGCAACACCGCAAAAGCCGTCCCGGATTTTCCGTCATGGCGTCAAACCAATCCGAATGGTTTGTTTTCAGATTGGCTGAAGGCATCCTGTGCGGATCAATGGCGTGCGGTAACCCACCATGTCTTTACCGATGCCTGGGGTGATGCCGCGCTTCCCAAGGCCAATCTTGAAAACTACCTTTTTCAGGATCACCGGTTTATTGATCGGTTTGTTGCCCTGCTGGCCGCGGCCGTTTCGCGTGCACCAAGCCTGAAGGATCGCATTCCGGGGTGTCAGTTCCTTGCCCTGGTCACGGGCGAAGAAAACACCTATTTCGAACGATCCTTTGCCGCCCTTGGCGTATCCGATGATGCACGTGAAAACCTGCCGGACTGGCCAGCAACAGCAGCGTTCAAGCAGCTTATGAAAGACGCCACGGACAGTAACAGTTACGCCAATATGCTGGCCGTTCTGGCCGTTGCCGAGGGCACCTATCTTGGCTGGGCGGATCGGGTCAACAAAGCCATCGCCAAACGCCCCGATGATTTCTGGTACGCCGAATGGATTGATCTGCATGTCGGGGTGTATTTTGAAAGTGTGGTTGCCTATCTGAATACCCAACTGGATCAGGTCGGACCGTCACTGTCAGGTGAAGATCGCGCCGAATGCCTGTCATATTTCAAACGCGCAACCGATCTTGAATGTCAGTTCTTTGATACGGCATGGGGACCACAAGAATGATCACAATTCGTCCGTTTGCGGACAGTGATGCCAAGGCCTTGGTCGAGATTTATCGCCACTCCGTTACGGAAATCGGCCCCAACGCCTATAATCCCGAACAGGTTGCCGTGTGGGCAAAGCTTCTGCCGACACCGGAACGGTTTATCGAAATCATGACAGATGGACGGTTCAGTCTTGTCGCGGTTGATGAAAATGATCAGGTTGTCGCCTTTGGCGATGTCAAGGCCGATGGCCATATCGGCTTTCTGTATGCCCTGCCCGATTTTGCGGGCAAAGGTATTGTGACAAAGCTGTACGACGCGCTTGAAGCGCACGCGCGCAAACAAGATATCGGCAAGCTTTATTCAGAGGCCAGTGAATTTGCCAAATCCTTCCTGCTTAAACAGGGCTTTAGCGTTGTGGAACGCCGCGATTTCGAAGTCGCCGGCGTCCCCATCCACAATTACGCGGTTGAAAAGCGCCTGCGGGCACCACGCTGAACCAAATCACCGCATCACACACAAAAAAGGCTGCCATCCGGCAGCCTTTTTCCTAGTCGCGCAAGCCACGCTTGGCGGCCCCCAAAACACGATCGATAAACACATCCGACTGCCCGATATAGTTTGCCGGGTTACGGATATGTGCCCAATCAACCGGGGCGTCGGTCAGTTTTTGCAATTCATCAAACAGGTTCGATGCGTTTTCTGCCGACTTGGCAATGGCATCTTTTACCAATTTATCCGCGGCATCGCGGCCAAGGTGATCGGCAAGCGCGAATGTTGCGGCCTCTGCCAACATCGCCCCGCGTGACAGTTCAAGGTTTTCGGCCATGCGGCCCGCATTGATTTTAAGATCCGGCACCATATCAACCGCCTGCGCAATTGCCGCACCAGTTGCGGTAATGATCTGTGGCAAGGTCAACCATTCCAGAAGCCAGCTTGCCCCGCTTCGTTCATGATCGTGCAATTGCGCCTGGGCAAAGGTGCCAAGCAGCCCGGCATTGAAACGTGCCAGTGTCACCAGCATTTCCGCCTGCACCGGATTTGATTTGTGCGGCATGGTCGATGACCCGCCGCCCTTGCCCGGTTGGACTTCGGCAATTTCAGACTGTGCTAGCAGGACCAAGTCCTGCCCCATCTTGCCCAGCGCGCCAGTTAACGCTGTTAACTGGCTTGCGAAATCAACAAGGACGTCACGCTGCGCATGCCAGGGCATATCGGCAAGTGGAAGATCAAGTTCTTCGGAAAGATTGCTTTCGACGTCTGCGGCCTTAACCCCGATCGAGGCCAATGTCCCCGCAGCGCCGCCGAAAGAAATCCGCAACAAATCTGATGACAGGCTATCAATCCGGTGATCAATCCGTACAAGCGGTGCGAGCCATCCGGCAGCCTTGAGACCAAAGGTGGTGGGTACAGCCTGTTGGGACCGCGTCCGCCCGATCATCACCGTTGTGCGATGGGTATCGGCATGGGCTGACAGCGCCTTGGCCAGTTTGCGAATGCGGCGACGGATAATCGCAACCGCATCGCGCAGCTGCAGAACAAGCGCACTATCCACAACATCCTGACTGGTCGCACCAAAATGGACATAACGCGCATCGTCACCGCCAATTTCAGCCTTAAGGGCCTTGACGAGTGCTGGCACCGGCACACCGGCACTCGCCGTTCCCGCCGCAAGGCTTGCCGGGTCCGGATTGAACTCGCGGCAGACTTCGGCAATGCGGGTGGCACTTTTTTCGGGGATCACACCTGCGCGCGCCTCGGCTGCGGCAAGGGCCGATTCAAAAAGCAGCATGGATGCAATCTGTGCCCGGTCATCAAACAGGGCCGCGATCTCCGGATCGGAAAACAGATTTCCAAGCAGGGCAGAGTCAAAGGGCGAAACGCTCATCAGGGGTCATCCACCGTTCAAACAGGTGTGAAATCAAGTCGATAGTGTCGCGCCAGCAACCATATTGGTCAATAACGCAAAAAGAAGCCCCTGCCCGACAACCGGCACAGGGGCACCTTTAAAAGATCAATCTGCGCTCAACCTCAGACAGCTTCAAGCGCAATCGCGATCCCCTGACCGACACCAATGCACATGGTGGCAAGCGCCCGCTTGCCACCAGCACGTTTCATCTGAAGCGCAGCCGTGCCAGTGATACGCGCACCCGACATACCCAGCGGATGACCAAGGGCAATCGCACCACCATTCGGGTTCACGCGTGCGTCGTCATCGGCAATACCAAGATCACGAAGCGTCGCAAGCCCCTGTGAGGCAAAGGCCTCGTTCAGTTCGATCACGTCAAGCTGCTCTGTCGACCAGCCAATGCGCGCCAAAAGCTTCTTGCTGGCCGGTGCCGGGCCAAAGCCCATGATGCGCGGCGCAACACCTGCGGTCGCCCCGCCAACAACGCGTGCAATCGGGGTCAGGCCATATTTCTTGACCGCGGCTTCAGATGCGATGATCAGGGCCGCGGCCCCGTCATTGACGCCCGATGCGTTGCCAGCCGTGACCGAACCACCTTCGCGGAACGGGGTCGGCAATTTGGCAAGCTTTTCGGCCGTGGTGCCCGGACGCGGATGTTCATCCTTATCGACGATGATCGCATCGCCTTTGCGCTGGGGAATGGTGACCGGGGTAATTTCCTCGCCCAGATTGCCATTTTCCTGTGCGGCGACGGCCTTGTCCTGCGAACGGGCGGCAAAGGCATCCTGATCTTCGCGGGAAATCTTGAAATCCTCGGCAACGTTTTCGCCGGTTTCGGGCATGGAATCCACGCCGTACTGTTTCTTCATCACCGGGTTCACAAACCGCCAGCCGATGGTGGTGTCATAGATTTCCGCATTGCGCGAAAATGCCGACGTCGCCTTTGGCATGACAAACGGCGCACGCGACATGCTTTCAACGCCGCCCGCAATCATCAGATCGGCTTCGCCCGATTTGATGGCACGCGCAGCAATAATGATCGCATCCATACCCGAACCACACAGACGGTTCACCGTGGTTCCGGTCACTGTTTCCGGAAGCCCTGCCAAAAGCGAAGACATGCGCGCAACGTTACGGTTATCTTCACCGGCCTGGTTGGCACAGCCAAAGATGACATCATCAACAGCGGCAAAATCCAGATCCGGATTGCGGTCCATTAGTGCCTTAAGCGGCACAGCGCCAAGATCATCGGCACGCACCTGCGACAGGCTGCCGCCAAAGCGGCCAATCGGGGTGCGGATATAATCGCAAATATATGCGTCAGCCATTTCTAAGATCCTTATTATTGCTCTTACTGCTGGTCCCCATGGGCCTTGGCGGTACGAGCATGCAGTTCACGCAGAACCTGCAATTCTTTCTCGGACGGGATCGCAGTTTCCGCGACTTCGTCGGCAAACTCAACATCCCAACCGGTATTTTCGATGATTTCTTCGCGGGTTACGCCCGGATGGATCGAGGTCACAACGAATTGCTTGCCCACCGGATGCGGTTCCATGATGCAAAGATCGGTGATCAGACGTGAAGGCCCCTTGGTATCAACGCCGTAAGATGCACGATCATTGCCACCCTTGCCGTGACCAAGCGATGTCACGAAATCGATCTTTTCAACAAAGCCACGTTTGCTTTGCTTCATCACAAGGAACACTTCGCCACAGCTGGTCGCGATTTCCGGCGCACCACCACCACCCGGCAGACGGACTTTGGGGTTATCATAATCGCCAATCACGGTGGTGTTGATGTTGCCATACTTATCGAGCTGGGCCGCCCCAAGGAAGCCAACCGAAATCTTGCCGCCCTGCAGCCAGTAGCGGAACATTTCCGGTACGGCAACCGTGTTCACAGCCGTTTCGCAAAGCTCGCCATCGCCAATCGACAGCGGCAGGACATCGGGCTTGGTGCCAATGGTGCCACTTTCATAAATCAGGGTGATGTCTGGCGCATGGGTCAGGCGCGCCAGATTGCAGGCCGCCGATGGCATACCAATACCAACAAAGCACACATCGTCATTTTTAAGCGCGCGTGCAGCGGATACCGTCATCATTTCAGTCGGGGTATATTCAACCATGATCTTTCCTCCGCTCAGGCTTTGTTTGCGTCGCGCTTGGCCGCGAAATCTTCGGGGCCGCCATTGATGACATGTTCTTCAAGCCATGCCTGGAACGCGTCGCGATCACGCGCAATCGGATCCCACGCCTTATAGAACGCGTTGTCGCGCTTGTAATAGCCTTGGGCATAGGACGGATGCGCCCCGCCCGGCACTTCGACAATTGCGGTCATGGCCCAGTTCGGCAACATGACGGCATTGGGCGAAATGTCGCCGAAATCATCGACAATCTCTTCGACGGTGATGATCGATTTTTTTGCCGCCAGAACGGCTTCTTTTTGCACACCGACAATGCCTTCAAACAGGACATCACCCTTTTTGTTGGCTTTCTGGGCATGCACCACGGTGACGTCCGGGCGGATCGCCGGAACCGCCGCCAGGCTTTCACCGGTGAACGGGCATTCAATGAATTTGATATTCGGGTTCACGCGCGGCAGTTCCGCACCCCGATACCCCTTAAAAACCGCACACGGCAGGCCAGCAGCCCCCGCGTCATAGGCATTGGCCATGGCCGCATGACTGTGTTCTTCAATCTCAAGCTTGGTCGGCCATTCTTTTTCATAGGCATCGCGCAGACGGTGCAGCGATCCAACACCGGGGTTACCGCCCCAGGAGAAGACCAATTTTTTCGCGCAACCCGCACCGATCAGCTGATCATAGATCACATCGGGCGTCATGCGGATCAGGGTCAGATCCTTGATGCCCTGACGAATGATTTCGTGTCCGGCAGCATGCGGGATCAGATGGGTAAAGCCTTCCATCGAGATGGTGTCGCCATCCTTAACGCAGGATGCGACGGCCTCTTTAAGCGACATAAAACGTGCAACCACGGCAAAACTCCTGTGGCATCAATTCAAAACATAGAAATGCGGGGCAATCGCCCCAAAGGAAATTCAGGTCGATGGCTGCGACCGCCGGCTTTCCCCAAAGCAGCGGACGCAGCCATCGGACCAGATCGACTTACACGTCGAAGAACACGGTTTCCGCGTCCCCCTGCATGTGAATATCGATCCGGTATTCAATCCCCGTCGGGGTTTCGACACGCTTGGCAATCAGGGTGTCACGACGATTTTCTGGCACCGACTGCAACACAGGGTCTTTTGCATTGCGATCAGCTTCGTCGTCGAAATAGAAACGGGTAAAGGCATGGACCAGCATGCCGCGCATGAAGATGATCACGTTGACAAACGGTGCACCGGCATCGGCAACGACGCCCGGCTTTACCGTGTCAAACCAGAACCGGTTTTGCGCATCTGTACCCGTACCGCAACGGCCAAGACCGCGGAAATCGGTTGCTGACACATCAACCGGCTTTTCGTTGTAATTGCCATTGGCATCAGCCTGCCAGATTTCGATCATCGCGTCATTGACCGGGTTGCCTTCGCCATCAAAGACAGTACCAGTGATGCGGATGTGTTCGCCCGCTGCATCCGGGCCAGCAACGGTCGGATCGGCGATGTCGGTAAAGTCGTATGCGTACTGGCCTGCGGTCAAGCCATAGGCGAAATACGGACCAACCGTCTGTGAGGGGGTTTCACCATAAGCCATGACTTAATTCTCCATCGGGGTGCCGTTGCGTCCACGCAGGACAATGTCAAACTGATAGCCCAGTGCGAAGCCTTCCTCGGTCTTGTCGATCGAGAATTTGGCAATCAGGCGTTCGCGGGCGGCTGCGTCTTCGGTACCGAGGAAAATCGGATCAAGATCAAGCAGCGGATCACCCGGGAAATACATCTGGGTTACAAGACGGGTGGAAAAGCCCGGACCAAACAGCGAAATGTGGATATGGTTGGGACGCCATGCATTGAAGTGGTTGCCCCAAGGATAGGCACCCGGCTTGATGGTATAGAACTTGTAATTGCCCTGATCATCGGTAAAGCAACGCCCCGACCCACGGAAGTTCGGATCCAGCGGCGCATCATGCTGATCAACCTTATGCACATAACGCCCCGCAGCATTCGCCTGCCAGATTTCAACAAGGGTGTTGGGTTGCGGGCGACCATCGGTATCCATCACACGACCATGAACGACAATGCGTTCACCAAGCGGCTCGCCATTGACAAGGCCGTTTTTGGTCAGATCGAAATCAAGCTCTCGCACGCTTGCGGGCGCAAAGCGCGGACCGGTGCTTTCGGTCAAACCCGATTTGATGGCAAGTGGTGCCTGGGTCGGACCACGCAACAGGGTCGATTTGTAACCGGGTGCGATATAGGGGGCGTGGGAGCCCCAGTCACGCGGTTTAAAGGTGGACATGAGGCTTACTCTCCCTTGGGTGACGCGTCTGATGCCGCGTCGATCTCGGCATAGGTTTGTTTGGCAATGCGAAAGGCCGTATTGGCGGCGGGAACGCCTGCATAAACCGCAACATGCATCAGGGTTTCACGGATATCGTCGCGCGTTGCCCCGGTGTTCAAGGTCGCCCGGATGTGCATGGCGAGTTCTTCCTCGTGGCCAAGCCCCGCAAGCAGCGCGATGGTCACGATGGAGCGTTCACGCTTGGTGAAGGCGTCGCTTGTCCAGACACCGTTCCAGACATTCTCGGTGATATAGCGCTGAAAACCCTCGTCGATTTCCGTAATTTTTTGGGTGGCGCGATCCACATGTGCATCACCCAGAACGGAACGGCGGGTTTTCATGCCAACGTCATACCGGCTCTCAGACAAGGTTCTTCTCCTTGGTAAATCGGTCGATCAACCGGGTCAGCAATTCCGGGGTTTCGATGCATGGCAGATGCCCGACCCCGTCAATCAATTCAAATTCCGCATTGGGGATCATGTCTGCCGTCGCGCGCACCACATCGGGTGGTGTGGCGAGGTCTTCCGATCCACAGATACATAATGTCGGCACTGCAATTTTCGCTGCTGCATCGCGCAGATCTCCATCGCGCAGCGCAATACAGGTCCCGATGTAACCTTCGACCGTGGTGCGCACCAGCATGTCACGATACATCGCAGTTTCGAGAACCCGCTCCTTGCGGAAGGTCGGCGACAGCCAGCGTTCCATGATCGCATCGCCCATGGATGCAATTCCGTCCGCCTTGATCGCCTCAATCCGGGTGTTCCAGCTGTCATAATCGCCAAGCTTGGCGGCGGTATCACACAGGATCAGACCCCGCACGCGGTTTGGCACCATCTCGGTGACTTTCTGGGCGATCAGACCGCCAACAGACAGACCGCAAATGATCACCTGATCAAGGCCAAGGTAATCAAGCAACCCGATCAGATCATTGGCATGCAGCGCGACGTCATAGGGCGCATCACCAATACCCGACAGGCCATGCCCGCGTTTGTCATAGGTAACAATGTTGAACTTTGAGGAAAGCGCATCAACGACATCATCCCAGATGCGCAGATCCGTTCCCAGAGAATTTGCAAAGACCAGCACAGGGCCGTTTTTCGGGCCCGACTGGCTGTAATGAATGTGTGTCCCGTTGACCGGGGCGACTTTCAGACTCATTATCGTTTCCACCCTGCTTGTTTGCCCTCACATTCGCAGATGGATTTGGTTATGTAAAATGAGGAATTGCGTAATTTGCATAACTATATAATTATGCATGAACCAGCCATAAGAACATTCTAAATTGTTGATGTATAGGGCGCCCATGCTTGATCAACGCATTAAATTCCGCCATCTGACCTGCTTTCTTGAGGTCGCGCGCCAACGCAGTGTCGTCAAGGCAGCCGATACGTTGTCCATCACCCAACCCGCTGTTTCCAAAACCATTCGCGAGCTTGAAGAACACCTTGACGCGCGGCTGTTTGACCGATCAAAGCGCGGCGTCACCCTGACCGATTTCGGCAAGGTTTTCCTGCGTTATGCCGGGGCCAGTGTCACCGCCCTGCGTCAGGGTGTCGACAGTATCAGTCAGGTGCGCATGCAAGGCGGGATTTCGATCAATCTGGGGGTTCTGCCAACGGTGGCCGCCAGCGTCATGCCCAACGCCATCCGCCATTTCAAAACACTCAGCCCCGACACCACGGTCAAGGTTGTGGCGGGGCCGAACGTGATGTTGATGGGGCAACTCCGGGTGGGCGAACTTGATCTGGTGGTCGGACGGCTTGCCGAACCCGATCAGATGTCGGGATTGTCGTTCATACATTTATATTCCGAGCATATCTCGCTGGTTGCGCGGCCGGGGCATCCGTTGCTGGCCGACAAGAACCCGGACATTACCCGCATTCGGGAATTCACCGTTCTGGTGCCCCCCAAACATGCGATTATTCACCCCACAGTGGACAAGATGCTGATTGCGCATGGTATTGGCGCCATCCCTGACCGTATCGAAACCGTTTCGACATCTTTCGGACGTGCTTTTACGCGCGAAACCGATGCAATCTGGATCATTTCGAACGGGGCTGTGGCATCCGACATTGCCGAAGGGCATCTGGTCGAACTGCCGATCGATACCAGCGACACCTTTGGTCCTGTTGGCTTGACGACCAGAATTGATTCGCCAATTTCGCCGCCGGTTGAAATGCTGATCAATGCTGTGCGTGAAGAAGCACAACGTCATCACAGTGCACAGGCAGGGGCGAAAGGATAATCATTTGGTTATGGATATGTGCTTACATATCATTATACATAACCATCACGTAGCGATTAGATTGCCTTTAATTCGACATGGCTGAAATGCGCCAAACGCAAGTCATGTGATAAAAAGAAGAACAAAAACAATAACAAAAAGAACTCTTGGAAAACTTCGCACGCTAGATGCGCATCGTGGCTGAACGTTTGTCAGCGCAATGAACGCGACAAGACGTTCAAAGGAGGAAGAGAATGAAACAGATCACCAAATTGCTTGCCGGTGCAGCTGTCGCGACCATGGTGTCGTTCGGCGCACACGCACAGGAAGTCACCCTGACCGTCCACCATTTCCTGGGTCCGAAAGCACCGGCCCAGTCGAAAATGATTGAACCATGGGCCAAGAAAATCGAAGAAGAATCAAACGGCCGTATCAAGTTTGAAATCTTCCCGTCCATGTCGCTCGGCGGCAATCCGCCGGAACTGTATCGTCAGGTCCGTGACGGCGTTGCCGACATCGTCTGGACCCTTCCGGGTTATACCCCGGGCGTATTCCCGCGTCTTGAAGTGTTTGAACTTCCGGGTGTTCACCTTGGTGATGCACGCGCAACCAACCTTGCGATGTGGGATCTTCGTGATGAATATGCCGAAGACCTCAAGGATATTCACCCGCTTGCCGTTCACGTGCATGCCGGTCAGGCAATCCACCTGACCAGCAAGGAAGTCCGCACGGTTGATGACGTCAAGGGCCTGAAGCTGCGTACCCCGACCCGTACCGGTTCCTGGGTGATTGAATCCTGGGGCGCAGAGCCCGTTGGCATGCCGGTTCCGGCCCTGCCGCAGGCCATGTCGCTTGGCGTGGTTGATGGCGGCCTGGTGCCGTTCGAAGTTGTGCCGCCGCTGAAACTGGCTGAACTGATTTCCTATTCTGTTGAAGGCGAAGGCGTTAATTCACGCTTTGGCACCTCGACCTTCCTGTTTGCCATGAACAAGGACCGTTACGAAAGCCTGCCCGATGACCTGAAAGAAATCATCGACCGCAACTCCGGCCGTGATTTTGCCGCCGAAATCGGTGACGTGTTTAACGACGTTGAAGAAGTCGGCAAGCGCATGGTCAACGAAGGCAAAGGCCAGGTCGTTCAGATCACCGCCGCCGAAAAGGCAACCTTTGACGATGCGTCCGCCTCGGTCGTCGATCGCTGGATCGAAGAAGCCAATTCCAACGGCATCGATGGCGCGAAACTTGTCGAAGATGCCAAGGCCGCTGTTCAGAGCCACACCAAGTAACATCCCGACGTTGCTGGTAAATCTTGTGGGGTCACGTATCATGGCGATACGTGACCCTCTGTTCCCGCAAGAATGTTAGAGATATGAAAAACGTGCTCTACAAGGCCGCTTCGTGGCTTGCTGTTGCCGGTGGCATGCTTGCCCTGCTGATCTCGATTGTTACGATCGTAAACGTGACCGCCTTTGGTCTCGACAAGATCGCCCGGCTGTTTGATGCCAACGTCCCGGCCATTATCGGCTATGAGGACTTTGTCAGCATGATCGTCAGTTCGGCAGCGTTGATGTTTTTCCCTTATTGTCAGGCACATCGCGGCCATGTCGCGGTGGACGTTTTCATCAAGATGTTTCCTGACTGGTTTGCGCGGATGGTCGACACCCTGTCATCCGTTCTGATGACCGCACTCGCCCTGTTTCTGGGTTACATGATGGTCAACGGCCTGATCGAGGTGCGAGGCGATAATACCCTTTCGGCAATTCTCGGCTGGCAAATCTGGCCGTTCTATGTCCCGGGCATCATTGCGATGTTCCTGTGGGCGGCGATTGCCGGAACTCAGATTTTCGAAAGAGAGGCCGATGTCTGAACGTGAATTGATCGGCCTTGGTGGCCTTGCCCTTCTCTTTGTGATCCTGGCACTGCGTGTGCCCGTCGGCCTTGCCATGGTCGGTGTCGGCATTGGCGGCAACTATGTGCTCAGCCTGTTTTTCCCGTTCCTGCGCTTTGATCCTTATTTGCAGCAGTTCAAGTCCCTGCTTTACGGGATTGTCTCGAACTACGAGCTTTCCGTGGTTCCACTGTTTGTTCTGATGGGCTATCTCGCAAGTCAGGCCAACCTGTCACGCGATCTGTTTCAGGGTGTGAATGCCATCCTCGGCCGTTTCCGCGGTGGCGTTGCCATGGCGGCCATCGGGGCGTGTGCCGGTTTTGGCGCGGTGTGTGGATCATCCCTTGCCACCGCATCAACCATGGGCAAGGTCGCCCTGCCCGAGCTTGACCGCCTGAAATACTCACCGCGTCTGGCGACCGGCACGCTGGCCGCCGGCGGCACGCTGGGCATCCTGATCCCGCCATCAGTCGCACTTGTGATCTATGCCGTGACCGTGGAAGCATCGATCATTCAGATGTTTCAGGCCGCCATCATTCCGGGCCTGATTGCGGTTCTGTTCTTTATGGCGGTGATTGCCATTCAGGTGCGCCTGAACCCGTCACTGGCCCCGAAACCCGAACCGATGCCAGCCGCCGAACGCAAGGAAGCCTTGCTGCGCCTGATCCCGGTGATGGTGATCTTTGGCTCGATCATTCTGGGGCTCGGTGCCGGTCTGTTCACCCCGACACCGGCGGCCGGCGTGGGCGTTTTCGCCATTCTGGTCTACGGCGTCTATATGCGTATTCGCGGCAAAGGCGGACTGACCTGGAAAGGTTTGCGCCAGTCGCTGAAAGACACCGCCATCACATCCTCGATGATTTTCTTCATCCTGCTGGGGGCGGAAATCCTCAAGGGCTTCTTTAGCCGCGCGAACCTTCCGGCCTATATGGCCGAAGCCGCCGCCACCAGCGGCTTTGATCCGTGGCTTGTCATGGTTCTCATGCTGCTTGCCCTGATCCTTCTGGGCTGCTTCATGGAAAGCCTGTCGATGATTGTCGTGGTCATCCCGTTCTTCTGGCCGGCCCTTGTTGATATCAATGGTGGCGACTGGGCGACGGCGGCAACCGCGGCCTATGGCATGGGGACCGAGGATCTGAAGATCTGGTTCGGGATCCTCGCACTCATTGTCGTGGAATTGGGGCTGATTACGCCACCGGTGGGGCTGAACGTGTTTATCATTAACGCACTCGCCAAGGGTGTGCCGATGAGCCAGACCTTCCGCGGTGTGATGCCGTTCTTTGGCGCCGAGATTATTCGTATTCTGCTTCTGATCTTTGCGCCAATATTAACGTTGTTTGTGCCAACGCTGCTTGGCAATTAGCGACGCTAACAGAACTCGGAAAAGCCCGCCCGTCATATTGGCGGGCTTTTCTTTTGGTCGGTCCGAAAACACGCTAAACTACCGCCAATCAATCCTCTATCCGGCGATCCAAGGATCAAGGCATCCATGCGCAACACCATCCCGATCTACAAGCTTTACGGCGAACGCGATGCGGCAAGCAGCCCCCGCGCACGTGATGGCTATGATCTGGAAAACATCCCCGCATCCGATCCGCAACCGATCACCGAACCGGAATTCTTTCATCTTGAAAGCATCCCGGAACGATCGCGCCTGCATGACCTGCACATCAAACCGCACCGCCATACCAACCTGTTTCAGCTGCTGTATATCACGCACGGCACGGCCGAGATCAGCTTTGATGATCAACATCTGACCATGCAGGCAGGACAACTGATCACGGTCCCGCCGGGCACCGTGCATGGCTTTAAATTCAGTGATGATATTGATGGCTGGGTGATTTCACTGACCGATTATCACCTGCAGGAAATCCTGGCCCCGGCGCCAAAACTTCTTGCACGCCTAGATCAGGCGATCTGCGTTGATACACGATCATCCTCTGGCGATGCCAACAGCCCGACCGACTTCCTGATATCGCAACTCGCCGTTGAATATTACAGCCACAATACCGGTCGGCTGTTTGCGCTTCGTCATATCCTTGGATTGCTGTTGCTTGGCATCGGACGCACCGTACCGCAGGATCATTCGGCACGCCTGTCGCGCCAGGAACAAAAGACCGAAAAATTCCGCAAGTTTCAGGCGCTGGTCGAAACGTTCTATAAGCAGCACAAATCGCTTGATTTCTATGCCCGTGAAATTGGCGTCACCACCACCCAGCTTAACCGCATCGCCAGGGACATCTATGGTATGACCGCAAGCGAAGTGGTGCAAAACCGCCTGATGCTGGAAGCCAAGCGGACCCTGATCTATACCGACATCGCCATTCAACAAATCGGAGATAGTCTGGGCTTTCGCGATGCCGGATATTTTTCGCGCTTCTTCACCAAAAAGGCCGGGGTATCCCCGGCCCGGTTTCGCACTGATAATCGATAGGCTTTAGGCGTTGGGGCTCCTAGCTTCGCAACGTATCAAGCGTCAGCCACATGCGCACCTGATCAACCACCCGGCCGGACCGGGTTTTCCAGCCCTTGGCAATGAGTTTTTCCTCACCAAACCCGACCTTGCGATACAGATTAAGCGCGTTGTCATTGCCATCCACAACATTCAGCCACAGCTTTTCATACTCCGGCGTTTGCGCAACTTTGGCAGCAAGGCTTGATAACGCTGCCCTGCCAAAGCCCTGCCCGCGTTCAAACACGCCAAACTCATCGACCTTGGGCAGGCTTGTTGCCATCTCGGTCATATAGACATAGGCAACCGCTTTTTGATCAACGCGAAACACCCAAAGTGCCGTGTCCTTTGATCCGGCCAGTGCGGCGCTCAGGGCATCATCGGGCACGCGCGCAATCGCGTCATAAAACTGCGCATCCTCCATCATGTCGCGAATGCGCAGAAGTTCTTCATCGGTTGGCGTGTGCCAGGTTCCGGTAATCATGGCTATGGTCCTGATGGGCTGGTGGTGGCGTTACAAGATGGCAGTGGTAAACAGCGAGCTCTGTGCGGTCAAGTATCACGAACCAGACCACAACAACCCATCGGACGCCGGACAAATTGCCAATAAGGCCCAAAGCCGCTAAAACCAGCCGATATCAACCCGCACCAAAGGCCGCACATGCCAAGCCCAACACCGAATGCGCCGCACACCCGCCCTGCCCCGAATGGCAAAACCGCCATGGTGATCGGTGCCGGTCCGGCGGGCCTGATGGCGGCCGAACGGCTGGCCGGTGATGGCTATGCGGTCACGATCTATGAGGGCATGCCAAGTGCGGGTCGCAAGTTGCTCATGGCCGGGAAATCGGGACTTAACATCACGCACAGCGAAGACCTTGAAACCTTCCTGACCCGCTATGGCACATCACGCGCACGGCTTGAACCGCATTTGCGCAAATTTGGGCCCGATCAAATCCGCGCATGGTGTGCGGGGCTGGGGGTTGAAACCTTTGTCGGCTCATCTGGCCGGGTGTTCCCGACTGCAATGAAGGCAAGCCCGCTTTTGCGCGCCTGGCTTAGGCGACTTGATGATCTGGGCTGCACCATCCATTATCGTCATTACTGGACCGGCTGGAACGACGCCGATCAGGCGGTTTTCAAAACGCCCGATGGCGAAGTTACCGCCACCGCCGACATCACTATTTTGGCCCTTGGCGGCGGCAGTTGGAAACGATTGGGATCAGACGGCAAATGGATGGAAATCCTGCTTAACGCCGGGATCAAGTGCAACCCGTTTAAACCGGCCAATTGCGGCTTTGAACTCGATTGGACCGACCATTTAATCGACAAATGTGCAGGCTCCCCGGTCAAGGCCGTAACGCTGACCTGTGGGGATCAGACGGTGCGCGGCGAATTCGTCATTTCCAAAACCGGCATCGAAGGCAGTGCGGTTTACACTATTTCGGCAACGCTGCGCGATCAATGGCTTGAAACCGGTGTGGGCACGCTCACACTCGACCTCTGCCCCGACCGCACGCTGGATGACGTCACCAACCGCCTGTCAAAACCACGCGGCAAAAACTCAATCGGCAATCACCTGCGCAAAACGCTTGGCCTTGATGCCACCAAAACAGCCCTCATTTTCGAAGTCACCCCGCGCGAAACCCTGAACGACCCAACCGCACTCGCCACCGCCATCAAAAACCTGACCCTGAAGATCAAAAAGCCCCGTCCACTGGACGAGGCCATCAGCACCGCAGGCGGTGTCGCATGGGAAGAGCTCGATGAAAACTTCCAACTCATCAAACGCCCCGGCACTTACTGCCTTGGTGAAATGGTTGATTGGGAAGCGCCGACGGGGGGGTACTTGTTGAGTGGGTGCTTCGCGCAAATGCCGAGATAGAAGTCAGCAAATTTTAGTCTGCCGTTTTCAAGAACAGCTCGTTAAATGCGTGATCCGCTCCCCACGCCTGCGCAGATGTATATGCTAATCTTCTCTTATCATCGGCCTCGAGAGTATGTTCTATCATTTTGTAACCTAAATCATGATTGGCTTCCGACCAAGCATGTTGAAATAGGGTCTTTACTTGCATCTCAAAGCAACGGGGGATGATTTCTTTTCGAGAACCAATTGGGATAACATCCTTAGGCAACAAAAAAATATAATGCCTACCAAAGTAACCAAATTCCCACTCAGATTCTGGAAATACCTCTTGGGTTTCAATTGGGCGTAAATACTCGTTCAAGCGATCAGATACAGTGTCTAAATCTGCCTTATAGAAAGCCACGACACGCGCGCCAATCTGATCCTGAATTTGATTTATCGGGTCGGTGTACTTTGGCTCACCACTATCAAGTTTCTTATCAGCTTTCGCTACAAAGCGCTCCACAGTTTTTGCCCGAGCTGATACGCGATCAATCCTAGGAACCCCAGCCAAAATCTCGTTTAGGAAATTCTCTAAATCTGCAGCTATAGGGTTCAAAGCCTGTTCAAAGCGCTCTGCATATTCTTTTTCTATCTTATCGCTCATTTCTTCTTCCCAAGTTTAGCTCCAGTTTCCCTGCCTACGGTGGAGTATCTTACAACACCATCTTCGGCATGCATTTCCTCCCTATCAAATATGTTGTCAAATTGCCCCGCTGGACCAGTCAGTATTGCCCCGGAATTGAGCTCTACAGATCTGTAAGGCAACTGATCAGCAAAAGTATTGTGCTGAAATGTAAAAATCTCTTCAGTTAAATCCGGGTGCTTAAACTGTGAAATTACACGTTCTCTGGCTGCTGGAGACAACCCCAGTTGCTCAATGAACTGTCTAGCATTGAGGTTCCTGCCATTAAACCCGCGGGCAAGTGTTACGGCAGCGA
The DNA here is from genome assembly GCF_003403095.1 of Thalassospira indica. Classification (NCBI taxonomy): domain Bacteria; kingdom Pseudomonadati; phylum Pseudomonadota; class Alphaproteobacteria; order Rhodospirillales; family Thalassospiraceae; genus Thalassospira; species Thalassospira indica. The sequence goes on from NZ_CP031555.1 coordinate 2,932,992, forward strand.
CAATCTCTTGCTTAATATCCAAATCGATCTCTGATCGTGAGGCATCACGCAGAGCCACTGCCAACCTTTTCGTTCCCATGGCGCCAGTTGTACGGAAATCTGATTCAAGAAACTCTTTGATCCAATAACTAGAAATCTCTGTTTCTTTACTATTGATTTGCTTATCGACCGCTTTTCCATCCCAAAACCCTGCCTCAAAAGAATTGTCTTCGTAGATCACGGCTTTGTAGGCTTTGACACCTTTGAGGAAAACTCTCTCCAAGAACTCAACATTAAGTCCATTTTGCTCTTGTTCAGCAAGAATACCGTGGTTGGCTGGAAAGCGAGATACAATTACCCTGTACATCCCGTCTTCCCTACCAACAAGCAGAAATAACAAGCCGAGCCCTGAGCGATTGGTGGTGAAAGAAGACAGGTGCTGCGCAATTGCAAGTCCGGTCTCCACACTTGGCATTCTTATATAGGAGATAAGCAAATCTCTACATGCGTTGTGCTGTTGGCCGTCCGGTGCCTGATTGAAAGATATCTCTATTGAACATTCTGCAGGAGATTTCTCGTATACATCTGACAGCATCTCAAACAACTGTCCTTGAGCTGGGACTTCTGTTCCCCCGATCTCTGACGGTTCTGCCTTGCCCTTGTTCGGATAAACCAAGTATGTGTGCATATGTTCAATCGGCATACCTACCTCCACAACCCATAATTGCCAAATACACCACAAGGTTAGTTTCAAATCTACTAATAATACTATACGAATATATACATCGAATTCCGTTGCCTTGCAGAAACCCTCATAAAATTTGCTTTGCGGCTTCATCTTTGGCTTAATACCCACCTCCAAGATCAAAAAATCCAAGAATAAAAACAGCGAGGTGAGCCATGACGGGTGCCAGTGATGGCAATTCCAGAGGTACGGATATTTCCGACAGCGCATCTGATTTGACGCGCATGACCGATGCAGGGCCAGAAGCCCTTGCGGCCTATTACGACAAGTGGGCTGAAAGCTATGACGCGGATTTGCCCAAGATGGGCTATGACGCGCCCAAGCGGGCGGCGGCCATCATGGTTGAGCACGGGGTGCCGTTTGACGCACCGGTTCTGGATGCCGGTTGCGGCACCGGGTTGACGGGTTTGGAACTTTCAAAGGCCGGATATAGCGATATCACCGGCATTGACCTTTCGCTGGAATCCCTGCAGGCGGCCGAGGCCAAGGGCGTCTATCGTCATCTTAAAAAGCGCGATATGAACCAAACGCTGGCCTTTGGCGATAATGGTTTTGCCGCCGTTCAATGCATCGGGACGCTGACCTATGTCCGCGAAATCAAGCAGCTGTTTTCGGAATTTTGCCGGGTTGTGAAGCGCGGCGGCATTGTCAGCTTTACCCAGCGCGACGACCTGTATGACGATGCCTTCATCAAGGCCATTCAGGCCACCACCAAGGCCCGGAAGTGGGAACTGATTTCCCATTCCGATCCGATGCCCTATCTGCCCAACCACGCAGATTTCGCCGACAAGAAACACATTTTCTATGATGTCTATCGGGTGAAATAACCCTGCGATCGGGTTTTATGCCTACCCGCTTAGTGGCAATGAACCGTGCTCGCCTTGCGATCCATGTGACAGCATTGACCGGGTGGGGAGCTTTTTCGGCAGCCGCCACCATGCTCAATCGACTGATCGACAAATACCGGCTGCGCGTTTGTCGGTTCCGGCATAACGGCCAGGCCGAATGCAAACGGCAAGGCTGCGGCAATCATCAGAACTGTTTTCATCATTTGTCCTCCCTGTTTATCCCGTGATGATAACATCCTCACACGGCAGAAATAATAGGCTCAGGACCTATTAATTTGATTTAAATGGCAGGCGTTATATTTGTGAAATCCAAGGAAAATCCCGCCGGGCGGGCTGGTATCCCGGCCAAGGGGTTTGACGTCGGAGTTCACAAATATAACGTCTGTCCTTTGGATTCACCTGATTTGCACGGGCTACTTTGTCGCAAAGCCTTGAAAGATGAATATCTTCCGTCGGCTTTGCTCCGCGTATCCGCACAAATCAGGTGAACCATTCAAACCAAATTAATAGGTCCTGAGCCTTGCTTTAAGGGCAGGTCAAAAAGATAGTTGACATGATCAACCATTTTTATATAGTTGATAGTGTCAACCAATTAAGGGTCGCGTCTGCACCCCACAAGCGCCCCACGCTTTGCCGACGCGATACCAAGGCGACATGCCGTGCCTGAAACCAAGGCCCCTTCGCGCACACCATTTGATAAAGAGACCGCCCCATGCCGATCCCTCATATCCAACGTCTCAAAATATCCCCCGAAGTACATCCCGATGGGTTGCCGGGACCACGGCGCATTTATGCCGCCCTGGCGCTTTTGATCACGGTCATGATGGCGGTGCTCGATGGCACGATCATGAATGTCGCCCTGCCCGCCATTGCCCAGGATCAGGGGGCAACACCGGCGCATGCAATCTGGGTGATCACCGCCTATCAGTTGGCAATTGTGGTTGCCCTTCTGCCGTTTTCCGCCCTTGGCGAGGCGATTGGCTTTCGCAAGGTGTATCTGAGCGGCATTACCCTGTTCGGGCTGGCATCTGCCCTGTGTGCGATGGCACCGAATATCGAATTTCTGATTGCTGCGCGCGTGTTGCAGGGCCTTGGCGCGGCCGCAATCATGAGCATCAATGCCGCCATCATGCGCCATGTCTTCCCGCATGCGAAACTGGGACAGGCGATTGGCTGGATCGCGATGACAGTATCGGTATCGGCTGCTGCTGGCCCCACCATTGCGTCGGCGATCATGGCGGTTGGCAGCTGGCACTGGCTGTTTTTGATCAACCTGCCGATATCGGTGATTTCGATCGCAATGGGCTATTTCAGCCTGCCGTTTAATACGCCAAGCCGGGCCCGGTTTGATTTTATCAGTGCGCTCCTCAATGTTCTGACCTTTGGCGGGCTGGTTGCCGCCCTTGGCAATATGGGCATTGACAGCAACCCGATCCTGATCGCAGGCCAATTTGCCGTGTCGTTCATCGCCGGGGTGTTTTTGGTGCGGCGTCAATTATCGCGCAGTCGCCCGATGTTGCCCCTCGACCTTTTGAAAATTCCGGTCTTTGCCTGTTCCATCGGGTCATCGATGACCGGTTTTTGCGCCCAGATGATTGCGTTCGTCACCCTGCCCTTCTATTTCCACGATGTGTTGGGACATAGCGCCACCATGACGGGCCTTTTGATGACGCCATGGCCAGTCGCCACTGCGATCATTGCGCCGATTGCCGGGCGGATGGCCGACAAATTCTCGCCAATCCGCCTGACCGGGATTGGCATGGCGGTGTTTGCCATCGGGCTTTATGGCACAACCCTTGCCGCCGATGCCGGGGGCTTGGTGCCGATCATTGCCGCCCTTGCCCTGTGTGGTGCTGGCTTTGGTCTTTTTCAGGCGCCCAACAATCGCCTGATGCTGACCAGTGCGCCCCGTGAACGGTCCGGCGGGGCCAGTGGTATGCTATCGACTGCGCGTCTGACGGGTCAGTCGGTTGGCGCGGCACTGGCGGCCATTCTGATTGGCACCGGTGGCGGGTTTGACCTTTCGACCATCATGCTGGTGGCAAGTGGCTCGGCCGTTTTGTCTGCCATCATTTGCGAAGGACGTCGCCATGCCCTTCGTACCGGATTGATTGCCAGCCCGGCTGGCGTGTGAGGAAGAAGAAGACCATGACGGAAGAAGATCAGATCCACGTCCCCGGCGAAACGCTGCATCGGCTGGTGCATGCCTATAAGCGCCGCCTGATGACGGCGATGGTTGATGCCGACATGCCAATGCCGATTTCGCACAAACGGGTGATGAAATGGATCACCCGCATTCCCGGCATCACCGCCCAGCAAATGGCCGAAAAATCCGGTCAGGACAAAGGCCGGATCACCCGGCTTTTGAAAGAACTTGAAAATGACGGGCTGATTGAACGCCGCCCGCACCCCGAAGATCGACGGAGCCAAACCCTGCATTTGACGGCCGCAGGCAGCGCAAAAATGGAAGATTTCCGCGCTGTTGAAAAAGATGTCCGAACCCGCATGACACGCGGTCTTACGCCACAGCAGATCCAGGATTTTGTCAAGATTGCCAATCTGATGTCCGACAATCTGGAAACCCACAAATGCAAGAAACTGGACTTTGCGGCCGACAGCCCAAATGACCAAGGACTTGGGACCAAGGAGTGAAGAAATGAGTAAACCTTCCCAGCGCGATCTGACCGTGATCAAAAAGGGATACGTCACCCCCAATATGCTGCGCGTCACCCTTGGCGGTGACGGCATGAAGGACTTTCCCGAGGATCAGGAAAGTGCCTATGTCAAACTGATGTTTCCGATCGAAGGGGACGACAAAGGCCGCGTTTTGCGCCGGACCTATACCGTGCGCCATGACCGCATGACCGATCAGGGCCGGGAGATCGATATTGATTTCGTCATGCATGGTGATGCGGACGGCGACGACGATCACGATCATGGTGGCCCGGCATCGAACTGGGCGGTCAATTGCCAGCCCGGCGATGTGATCACCATTGGCGGCCCCGGCCCCAAAAAACTGGTCGATCCGACCGCCGACTGGTTCCTGATTGTCGGGGACATGACAGCCCTTCCCGCAGTATCAGTCAATCTGGAAACACTGCCCGATGATGCGCGCGGCTATGCCGTGATCGAAGTCCGCTCAGAGGCCGACATGCAGGATTTGAAAAAGCCCGACAACATCACGATTGAATGGGTGATCAATCCGCGTCCGGGCGAAGTCAATACGGTGCTTAGCGATGTGGTCAAACGCATCCCCTGGCACGCAGACGGTCGCCTTTCGGTTTGGGCGGCGTGCGAATTTACATCCATGCGGGAACTGCGCAGCTACTTCCGCGAGGAACGCGGCCTTGGCAAGGATGATCTTTATATCTCAAGCTATTGGAAGCTTGGCATGAATGAAGACACTCACAAGGTCATCAAGTCCGAGGATGCCAAAACGGCGGCCTGATCGGAACACATCACAATCGAACAAACATTTCGGGCCCCTTTGCGGGGCCCGTTTGCGTTTGGCGATTGATTGAGCTGATCAGGCATATTGCGCATGCAGGCGCGCCATGCGTCTGCGCGCGAAAAAGCCGGCATGCTGGGTTGTCTGAACCATTTCCGGGTGCAGCTGCCCGTCCTCGTCACAGACAAAGGCCCGGCTGGCACCGATCACGCCCTTTTCCGAGCTATAGACCGCAATCACGATGATTTCGATGCGGCATTTACCTTCGCCGACTGCTTTATCAGGATCAGTACCTGTGTCCTTATCGCTGGCGCGGGCCTGATGCGTAATCCGCCGCATCAGGTTTTGCAGCGCGCCCAGTTCGATGCATCTGCCGGATTCAAGCGGGCCTTGCACTGTGAGTTCCTCAAGACGTGCGGCATGGGCCGATTTGCGGCCTTGATCGGTCTGGAAGTCCACTTCCGGATCGCTATCTGTGACCTGCTCACACACCTGTTGCGTTTCATCACCAATACAGACAAGCACCTTGTCGATATGAATGGCTTCCTGGCTCATATTGCTGATCAGAAAGCGCGCCTTGTCCGAATTGCCAAGCATCTGGTTGATGACGATTTTCGGGCGTCTGACACGTCGATAGCTTTGAAACAGCAATTGCGCATAGAAAATCCACACCATCAATGTTGCGATGCTGACGCCAACCTGAAGCAAGGTGGCGTGTTGTTCAATCCATGAACCCATGGGGTACCCCTGAAAACAAAATCGACCTGACTGCCGGTATTTCCGGCATCATCAATTCAACGTGTTTCAGGGGATTTTGTTTCAGGGGGATGCAAAACACCCCGGCCAAAGACCGGGGTGCCTGTTATTCGTTTTGCTATGTGCCCGATCAGGCCGCGACACTGCCATGCGGGTCGATAACGAATTTCTTCGCCGCCCCGCCATCAAAGTCGGCATAGCCTTTTGGTGCCTGATCCAGATTGATCATCTGGACATTGACCGCCTTGGCGATGTCGATCTTTTCAAACAGGATCGCCTGCATCAGGTTGCGGTGATACTTCATCACCGGGCACTGACCGGTATGGAAGGAATGGGATTTCGCCCAGCCCAGACCAAAGCGCATGCTAAGCGCCCCGACCTTGGCCGCATCATCGACGGCACCCGGATCCTCGGTTACATACAAACCCGGAATACCGATCGAGCCACCGGCACGGGTCACCTGCATCGCAGAGTTCAGAACCGTTGCCGGGGCTTCGTGGCTGTGGTTACAGCCGCAACCATGTGCTTCAAAGCCCACGCAATCGACAAAGCAATCAACTTCGCGTTCGCCCAGGATCGCTTCAAGCTGATCTTCCATCGGCATGTCTTTTTTAAGATCGATGGTTTCACAGCCAAAGCTGCGTGCCTGTTCAAGGCGGTCATCGATCATGTCACCAACAATCACGCAGGCCGCACCCAGAAGGTGGGCCGATGCGGCAGCTGCCAGACCAACCGGACCGGCACCGGCAATATAGACCGTACTGCCCGGCCCAACACCGGCCGTGACACAGCCATGGAAGCCGGTCGGGAAGATGTCAGACAGAAGCGTCAGGTCGCGGATTTTTTCCATCGCCTGATCCGCGTTCGGGAACTTCAGCAGGTTGAAGTCGGCATAGGGCACCATGACATATTCGGCCTGCCCGCCGACCCAGCCCCCCATATCAACATAGCCATAGGCCGCCCCCGGACGCGCCGGGTTCACATTCAGGCAAATACCCGTCAGGCCGGATTTGCAGTTACGGCAACGGCCGCACGCAATGTTGAATGGCACGGAGCAAACGTCACCGACATTGAGAAATTCGACATCACGGCCGGCCTCGACGATCACGCCGGTAATTTCATGGCCAAGAACCAGACCCTCGGGCGCCGTCGTACGGCCACGCACCATGTGCTGGTCACTGCCACAGATATTGGTGGTGATAACTTTCAGGATGACGCCATGGTCACATTTGCGCTTGCCCAGCGCCAATTCCGGAAACGCGATGCTTTCAATTGCGACTTTTCCCGGACCTTTGAATACAACGCCACGATTTGATGGACTGCTCATATTCTGTTTCCTCTTCCCTGATATGGATTGTCAGGATTGTTGTTGAAGTCCGGGTATTGCGAGTTCTTGTAGCCTGACCCTTCCCGAACCAAGACCACCGCGCGTTTTTGAACATCCGCAGTGCAATCAAAACGGTAGGATCGCGCAAATAACACTGTCAAACGAACAGCAAGCGTTCCCCTAAACTTCCTCTTGAGTTGAGAAGATTTGCGACGATTAACCGGGTTCGGGCTTTCAATTGTTTCACCGGGTCACCCGCCGTGGGTTGCATTGGCGCGAAAATCGCCAAGCCCCTGCCCCGCGTCGCGGCAGTGCACAATGTTGCGATGTATCAAGGTAAACGTCTGCCAATCTGGATAGATTACAAACAAGAACAGGGTCATGTGGAGGCCATTGGATGTTTCATCGCCTGATCGCTCTTTATCGGGAAAACCCGCGTGAAGGACGGCTGTTTGCCGCCATCACGCTTGGTTTTCTGGCGATCTACTTCATTCCGGCCGGTACGGGGCGGTTTGATAATGCCGTGCTTGAGGCGGTCTATCTGACCAACTGGTATGCCCGCGAACATGTGATTTTGTGTCTGCTGCCGGCCTTTGTGATTGCCGGGGCCATGGCGGTCTATATCAGCCAGGGCTCTGTGATGCGCTATCTCGGCCCGGATGCATCGCGGCCGGTGGCGCTGGGCGTGGCATCGGTTTCGGGCACGTTGCTGGCGGTTTGTTCCTGCACGGTATTGCCGCTGTTTGGCGGGATTTACAAACGCGGTGCGGGATTGGGCCCGGCGATTGCGTTTCTGTATTCCGGTCCTGCGATCAATGTCATGGCGATTGTTGTGACATCAAAGGTCCTCGGCGCCGAGATCGGCCTTGCGCGCGCGATCGGCGCGATTGTTTTTGCGATTGTCATCGGCCTGATCATGCATGTGATCTATCGCCGTGAGGAAGGCGAACGCGCACAGAAATCCAGACGCGGCTTTGGCACGGATGACGATGGCAAACCGCTTTCGATCACCATTGCCTTCTTTGGCCTGATGACCGGCATTCTGGTCTTTGCCAACTGGGCCTCGGTCCCGGACAGCCCAACCTGGATGGCCGTTTTTGATATCAAATGGGTGCTGACCGGCCTGTTGGCGGCGGGTTTTGCCGGACTGCTGATCTGGCAATGGAACTGGCCCGTTAAACAGGTCGCGGGCTTAGCTGCGGTTGTCATCCTGGCGTCGGTGATCTTTCCGCAATACCCGCAGCTGGCCTTTGCCCTTGGCGTGGTCGGGTTGATGATGATCGCGCTTACCCGCGATCCGGACCGCGAATGGGTCGATCAAAGCTGGGATTTCACCAAACAGATATTGCCGCTTCTGGTGATGGGCGTTTTCATCGCCGGGTTACTACTGGGCCGCCCCGGCCACGAAGGCCTGATCCCCAACGCGTGGGTGCAGGCGGCCGTCGGGGATAATTCCCTGACCTCGACCGCGCTGGCCTCCGTGCTTGGCGCGTTCATGTATTTCTCGACCCTGACCGAAATTCCGATCGTCGAAGCCCTGATGGGCGCTGGCATGGGTAAGGGCCCGGCATTGGCACTGCTTCTGGCCGGGCCGGCATTGTCGCTGCCCAACATGCTGGTTATTCGCACCGTCATCGGCACCCAGAAAACACTGGTTTACTGCGCGCTGGTCGTCGTGATGGCGACGCTGTCGGGCTTTATCTATGGCAACATCCAATCATTCTGATCACAGGAGATCAAAGATGAAACTCAGCATTTATGGCAGCGGTTGCGCAAAGTGCCAGACGCTGGCGAAAAACGCCGAAGCCGCCGGACAGGCGCTTGGTCTTGAGTATGAGATAGAGAAAGTCACCGACATGAACCAGATCATTGATGCCGGCATCATGCGCACCCCGGCCCTGATGGTCGATGATGACATTCTGGTGGAAGGCAAGGTCGCCACCCCCGACGAAATTCGACTGATGCTGTCGTGATCCAGTGCTGGCCTGAAATGCAAAACGCCCCGGCCAGTTCAGGCACGGGGCGCTTTGAATGCGATCAGATCTCCAATTATTTTGCCGGCGGCAGATCTTCTTCGAGAATGACAAGGTTCAGCGAGTAGCTGACTTCGCCTTCATCCTCATCACGGTGAACAACACCGACAAACTCGTCGCCAACGCGCATTTCGACCGGAAGATGCTTTTTCTTGGGCACATCAACGGCGATTTTCGGGTTCTCGAATGTGCGACGCAGGTAATCTTCGACGCGTGCGATCTCTGACGGTGTCATAGGACTTGCCCCTTGTTCTTTCCAACGGCTGTTTATCTGCAGGTTCACAGAATATCGCATACGCGCTTTAGCGTCTGCCCTCTTTCCTGTGCCTGTTGTGAAATCTGGTGCACTGTCCTTCCACAAACCGGGCAGTGAAATCAAGCCCACCTGGCCAAAAAAGTCGCAAAACAGGCCAATTTTCCCATTCTGCGCGTCAGGGCACCAAGGGGGCGCGCAAATGTCGCGTCATCAGAATGTCTATTGCAATCGCGTCATGCACGGTTTAATCCGAATATATGTCCGAGATTGAGCTAACGACCAAGTCAGAATCACCGTCCAGCGCGACGACCGACCTTCCGCCAGCGAAGGCCACAACAGACGCGACTTCGCAATCACGGCCCATCCTTTACAGTTTTCGCCGCTGTCCTTATGCGATGCGTGCGCGTATGGCCCTTTTGGCCGCCGACATTGATGTCGAACTGCGCGAAGTTGTCCTGCGCGACAAGCCGCAAAGCATGATCGAGGCATCGCCAAAGGCCACCGTGCCGGTCCTGATCCTGCCCGATGGTTCGGTGATTGATGAAAGCCTAGAAATCATGGTCTGGGCCTTGGCGGAAAATGATCCGCTGGAATGGCTGACACCGGAAAGCGGCACGCTTGACGATATGCTGGCCCTGATTGCCCAGAATGACGGTCCGTTCAAGCATCATCTGGATCGCTACAAGTATTTTAACCGTTACGAGGACGCTGACCCGGCCGAACATCGCCGCGACGCGGAAAAGATCCTCAACCGTCTTGATGGGCGGCTTGCGGTTGGGAAATACCTGTTCGGGTCGCGCCCGGCACTGGCTGATTTCGCCATCGCACCGTTCATTCGCCAGTTTGCCAATACCGACAAAGACGCGTTTGACGCCATGCCGTTCGTGCATGTTCAACGCTGGCTGAATGATTTCCTGGCATCTTCCTTCTTTGAACAGGCCATGATCAAATATGATCAATGGCACGAAGGCGACACACCGGTGATCTTCAAGGCCGCGTAGAAAACGCGGCAGCAAGGTCTTGGTTTGCGGCCCCGCAAAACAGTTTAGAACCATAAAAATACTTTTGCGTGCAATCGCACCAACCGGCTTCGCGGATGGCGCGATTTCGCGGCCTTTGACCTACGGGATTATACTTCTGTTACCATTCACAGGCTGGTCATCGTGACCGGCTTATGCTAGCAAGCGAGATACCACCCCATAACGCTTCAGGACCGGAATTTATGGCCGACTATGATGTCAAGCCGCTGATAACGGCGGACGAAATTGCCACCAAAATCGATACGCTTGCCGCCGAGATCAATGAAAGCTTCAAGGACACAGAAAAGCTGATTGTCGTCGGGCTTCTGCGCGGCTCTTTTGTTTTCATCGCCGATCTGGTGCGCAAACTGACCGTCCCGGTCGAAGTCGATTTCATGGTCGCATCAAGCTATGGCGATTCCACGGAAAGTTCGCGCAATGTGCGCATCGTCAAGGACCTTGATGGTCAGATCCGTGGCAAGGATGTCGTGCTGGTCGAAGACATCATTGATACCGGCTACACCCTGTCGGAAGTGGTGCGGCTTCTGAAAACCCGCGATCCGAACCGTCTGGAAATTTGCACGCTTTTGAACAAACCGTCGCGCCGCGAAGTTGAAATCCCGATTGATTTCTGCGGCTTTGATATTCCTGACGAATTTGTGGTCGGTTATGGCATCGATTATGCCCAGAACAACCGCAACTTGCCCTTCATCGGCACGGTCCATTTCCACGGCGAATAAGCCGGGCGAAAAAACAGAATTAAAAAAAGGCGGGCAGCTTGATCAGCTATTCCGCCTTTTTTGTATTCGGATTGTCATGGCTTTCTTGGGTTTCCATGTGTCCCTTCGGGGGATCAAAAATACCAAGAGCAGCAAGGTCGGTGACCATTTTATCAAACCCCGATTGCATGCGCGGTTTGTTGCCCTGGCCGGTGGCATAACCGGTCATGGCCGAATGCACCAAAAGATCAAACAACATGTCGTCTTCGGTTTTTTGTCTGCGCGCAGCATCGTCATGCACGGCTGCGGGATCAACCGCATCGCCGGGATCACGCTGTAACATGATGGCAAGGGCAACCAGCCCCAGCGTCACCATCGTGCCGCCAATCGCCATGGCAGCAGCAATCGCGCCAAAGGATGCGGCAATCGCCATATAGATGGCCGCCAGCAAGAACCCTGCCCCGATCAACATCACAACCGCGATCGCAGCAAAAGCCGCGCCCTTTCGGACCGCGGCCTTTGCCTGATCGACAAGTATGTCGGTCAGCTGATCAATCATTTCTGCAGCAGACGTCCGATAAGCAGGCCGACACCAAAGGTCACGGCTACAGATGCCAGCGGGTTCTCGCGAACCTGATCCACAGCCACTCCGCGTGCATGGTCAATCTGATCACGCGCCTGACCGGTCACTTCACGAATGCGCTCCGCAGCTGCCTGCGTTCTGGTCTCTGCCGCCTGACCACCCATCGTCTTCAGGGTTTTGGTGATTTCGGCCAGATCGCTGCGCAGGGCATCGACATCCGCCTGCAGTTTTGCATTATCAGCAGTCGTCTCGGTCTTGGTCGCCATGGTTTTCTCCTATTGTCTTGAAAACAGCAACACACAAGTAACGTGCTGACATGGCAAATGGTTCCCGCAGCAAATGTGATCATTTCGGGGCACACCAAAAAAGAAACGGTCCGCGTGGGTTGCGGACCGTTTCATGACCTGTCGGACTTCTGGGCGGAATTGGAGAGTGGGACTTCTCCGTCGGGGATGGGTATCCCCGTTACATCAGTAAGGCAAACCGACGTAATTTTCCGACAGGGTTTTCAAACCTGCTTTTGACGACAGGATATATTCAAGCTCTGCATTGCGAATGCGACCATCAAATTCATTCTGGTCATCAAAGGTATGCAGCATGGAGGTCATCCACCATGAGAACCGTTCTGCCTTCCAGACACGTGCAAGGGCCGTATCGGAATAGCTTGCCAGCAGGTCTTCACGGTTGGATTTGTATTTCGCGATCAATGCTTCGGACAGGTAGTGAACGTCACTTGCGGCAAGGTTAAGTCCCTTCGCACCAGTCGGCGGCACGATATGGGCGGCATCACCGGCCAGGAACAAACGGCCATGCTGCATCGGCTCCGCCACGAAGCTGCGCAACGGGGCAATGCTTTTTTCAAACACTTCGCCTTCATTGACCAGTTCTGCATCTTCTTCGCCAAGCCGGGTGCGAAGCTCATCCCAGAAGCGATCATCTGACCAGTCTTCGATCTTGTCGGTGATGGGCACCTGGACATAGTGGCGAACGACCTTGTCGGACCGCATCGAACACAGTGCAAAGCCGCGGTCATGCTTGGCGTAAATCAGTTCTTCGGCAACCGGTTTTGCATGGGCGAGAACACCCAGCCAACCAAACGGATAGACCTTCTCGAACTCCTTGACGCCCGGCAGGGTCTTGCGACCGACGCCGTGGAAACCGTCACACGCCGCAATATAGTCGCACGTCAGTTCAAGCGCATTGCCATCTTTGACATATCGAACACTTGGCGTGTCGCCATTGATGTCATGCAGGCTGACATCTTCTGCCTCGAAGATGATTTCACCACCGTGATCAAGGCGCGCCTGAATCAGGTCCTTGGTGACCTCTGTCTGGCCATACACCATGACCGTCGAACCACCGGTGAGTTCTTCCATATTCACATGGGTGCGCTTGCCATTGACGCTGATATAGATGCCACCATGGATGATGCCTTCCTTGTTCATGCGGGCATCAACGCCAACACGCTTCATCAGATCGACCGTTCCCATTTCAAGAACGCCTGCACGAATGCGACCTTCGACATAGTCGCGGCTTTTGCGTTCCAGAATGACGGACTCAATCCCCTGCACATGCAGAAGATGTGACAGCAGCAGACCAGCCGGGCCCGAACCGACGATAACGACAGGGACATGCATGACGATTTCCTCACAAGATCACGGTTTTTGGTTCTGTTTTTGAATTGGAACAAGAACCGTTCCATTGCGGAAAGAATACGCCTGTTGCGGGTGGGACAGAATGGACAAACCGGGATAATGATTGGACAAATCGAACATGTATTTGGTTTTGGTTATACCTTGCGCGCAATCTGGTTCTAACCGTCAGACGGACGCCGTGTCGCCAATGGCCGATCCTTGGCCGGAGACAGGTGCGATAGTGCCGGAAAATTCATCGCATTTGTCACCGTGATGAAAAATTCATCCTGTGAACTGTCGATCCTTTGTCAGCTCTATGCTAAGTTGTTTCTTTCGGCCCTGCACAATGGCCAAAAACCCCTTAAAACCGCGACAGAACGGGAAGATGCCTCAAAGCCGCGCCATCGCCATTTTCACAGATATTGACGGCACATTGCTGGATCATGACACCTATAGCTGGACGGATGCCCGCCCCGCACTGGATCGGCTGAAGCAGCTTTCCATCCCCCTGATCGCGGTATCTTCAAAAACGCTCGCCGAACTGGAACATATCAATCAGACATCCGGTCTGTTTGACGGACTTATCGGTGAAAACGGTGGCGTTATCGCGCTAAATGGCAATGTCGAACAATATGGCCCGGCCAGCGAAACCGTTGATCGCACCCGCGAAGAAATCAAGTCGGCCGTCACGGTCCCGGTCGAAAGCTTTCGCACCGTAAGCCCGGAAATCATTGCGACAGAAACAGGCTTGCCGCTTGAAGACGCCATTCGCGCCGGTCAGCGTCATTGTTCAGACCCGCTGATCTGGCAGCCCGCGGCCAAGGACATCGCACTTGCCCGCAAGATCGCCGAAAAGCATGATTTGACGCTGGTGAAAGGTGGACGGTTCCACACGTTATGCGGCCCATCAAGCAAGGGACAAGCCATGCGACGCATGGTTGAACGCCTGAGCGTCACCTGGCTTGATGACGCGCCTGAAAACAAACGCCAGCAACGCTTTACGACGATTGCTCTCGGAGATTCCCCGAACGATATCCCCATGCTGGCCGAGGCAGATTATGCCGTTCAAATCCCATCAAAGCATGGCAAACGCAGTATGCCGTTGCTTGACCATCCCAACTTGCGCGTGGCCCCCAAACCGGGACCGGCGGGATGGAACGAAGCGGTTAACGACATTCTGGATCAGATAATAGGTCCTGACCCTAATACCAATAAAAACAGCGAGGTACTTCATGGCTGATTTCCATCAGGGTGGCCCGATCACAACCCTTCATCGCATTCTTGACCGAAACCCGGAAGAACTCGCCTATGAAATGAACGCCTTTGCCCGTCAACGGCGTCAGACCCTTATTCTGCCCTGCCTGTATTCCGAATTGGAAACACCGGCCATGACAACAATTGTCGAAGGGCTGAAACAGGCAACCTATATCGACCAGATCGTTGTCGGGCTGGACCGCGCCGATGCGCAGCAATACCTGCATGCGCGTGAGTTCTTCAAGGATCTGCCGCAACATGTCCGTATTCTTTGGAATGACGGGCCGCGCTTGCGCAGCGTTCACGATCGTCTGAATGAGAACAATCTGGCCCGTTATGAACCGGGCAAGGGTCGTAACGTCTGGTACTGCCTTGGCTATACGCTGGCCTCCGGGCGCAGTTCCGTTATCGGCATTCATGACTGTGATATCGCGACCTATACGCCGGATCTTCCGGCAAAGCTGATGTATCCGATTGCCAACCCGGCGTTCAACTTTGCCTTTGCCAAGGGCTATTATGCGCGTGTTGCCAATGGCACGCTAAAAGGCCGCGTTTGCCGCCTGTTTGTCACACCGTTGATCCGTGCGCTCAAGCAGGTTGTCGGCAAGACCGATTTCCTCAACTATCTTGATTGCTTCCGCTATGCGCTGTCGGGCGAAATGGCGATCAGAACCGATGTGGCCTATGGCCTTCGTGTGGCATCCGACTGGGGCCTTGAAGTTTCCATGCTCTCGGAGATGTATCGTAATCACACGGTCCATCGTCTCGCCCAGGTCGATATCGCCGATATCTATGACCACAAGCACCGTGAGTTTGATCCGGCGCAAAAGGATGACGGCCTGTCACGCATGGCAAGTGACATTGCCAAATCCCTGTTCCGCAAACTGGCAACCCAGGGCACGGTCTTTACCCCGGAAACCTTCCGCACGCTCAAGGCAACCTATTACCGGGCTGCCCTTGACCTGATTGAACAATACCGTGCCGATGCGCTGTTTAACGGGCTCAAGATCAATCGTGACGAGGAAGAAAACTGTGTCGAAGTCCTGTCGGAAGTGATCATCAGTGCCGGTCAGCACTATCTTGAAAACCCGCTGGAAAGCCCGTTCATTCCAAGCTGGCAGCGTGTTGAAAGTGCCATGGGTGACATCTTCGAACAGCTTTCAGCTGCGGTCGAAGATGACCTCAACGACATGGATATTGGCAAGGCATAGCGCGCGCAATTAATCGTGCCTAATCATTGACCGGAAAAATCGCAAGGAAGATCTGGATAATATCTTCCTTGCCCGGTTTTTGCAGCAGAACCGGCAAAAGCAACCGTATGCCGCTTTGCCATTCCCTTTGAAAAATTCGCAAATGATGGATCTGTGGTCGGTCCGTGATTCTGACCTCGGTCATGGCTGCATGCAGTCCGCCTGAAAAGCGGCAATCGACTTCGCGGGCAAACGCACCGCGCCAGTTTTCACCGGTCAGTGCGATAATATTCTCGCCTTCAATCAGTATCTGAAAGTCGTCCTTTTCCGGGACATATTCATAGATTGAAATATCGTCGATCCACGGGGCCAGGTTATCAGGCTGGAAATCTGATCGTGTAGGAATACTGTGCTCTGACGCATGCGCGTTCCAGAAATCCAGAAGAGCCTGCGCAGCAGGCGACGCATCATCATCAAGATATGTTAAAGGGATTTCCTTTTCACCACCAAGCTTTGCCATACCATTCCCAGTCACACTGACATCGCATGCATGCATCCAGACATGCATTGGACCCGTCGTCCCTTTCTTTATCCACGTGGGGCGCGGCACCATGCGAAACAAGCGGGGTTAGTCCGGCTCGCTTTGCCCGCGATAGAGAAAATGGGTAACAAAGACCTGCTGGATCACCTTGCCAGCCCGGTCTGTGGTCTGGACCGGCAACATCACGCGCAGCCATTCCTCCCAAACCATGCGTTCATGGCCGACACGGTGAAAGGCGGGCTTTCCGGTATCAATCACTTCCAGAAGCGTTGGATACACCGTGGTGCCGAAATCGAGATCAATCTGGCGCGGCGAGCACCCCTGATAACATTCCCCACTGGCGGCAATAATATTGGGTGCATCAATACGGATCACGAAGTCGCGTTTCTCGGGAAGGAATTCATAGATGCAGATGTCATCGATCCATTGCGACAGAACATCTGCATTCAGACGCTTGCGGTCAGGAATTTGCCCGTTACGTGCCGCATCCCACCAGATTTCAACATATGCCCGGACGCGGTAATCCGTATCATCGGGCAAATGAAGAACCCGAACTTCCTGCGCATAAGCCATTGCGCGTCATGCCCCTTGATCTCCCTTAATCCGGGCCACGAATACAGGAAAGACATATTGCTGTGCAATAGCGATTCATCGCCTCATGCTCAACCGATAATCAAATGATTACAAACCGCAACACAAGGCACGGATAACCTGCAGATTTTCACTACTTTGCGTCGGAAAAATCCCTGAAAAACCGTCCGCCATTTTGAACGCAAACCCCTAAACCGGCATCGCATCCCGGTAACGCTGCAAAAGGCGGCTTTCGGTGCGGTTGCGACCGTCCATGTTGGAAATCCAGACAATCTGGTAGGGTGCGAGTTTCATCACACCGTTATAGTCTTCTACGACCTGTTGTGTGATCAGGTCCTGCCAACCTTCGGTCATGATCAGGTTGATCTTTGAAAGATCAAGATCCTGCGGTGTTTCGGTGAGGTTGAACACACAGAAAATGCTCTGTTCATTCAGGTGCGATTGTCGCCAGACACCCAGAAGTTCCGAGCCAAGATTAAGGGTATATTGCGTGGCATTCGGGTGGAAGGCCGGCTGTCCCTGACGGATCGACATCAGGGCGCGCAACTGATTAAAGGCCGAGCGCGCCGCACCTTCGCGTGACAGCGTTTCCTCGGCATCATCAAGCTTCCAGATTTTGCGGTTCAGACGCCTTGGAATACCGGTTTCCTCATATGCCTTCTGATCGTTTTCGGTGGCCAGGATGGTCTGGATATAGATCGCCGGAATCCCTTCAAGCGACATGGCAATCGCCTGGCTCATCACAAAGCGTTCAAGCCCCATGGTGGCCTCGCCAGCGAAGTTTTGTGCCAGCATGCTAAACAGCGTGACATTAAGCTCATAGGGTTTCTGCCCGCCACCCTTGAGCGCACGGTAACTGACCTGCCCGCCCATCTTGACCGCATGATCGCGCAGGCCTTCAATATCTTCATCCGGGATCAGGTTTTCGGCCGGGCGCAGGCCAATGCCATCGTGGCTGGCGGTGAAGTTAAAGAAGGTACAGCCCGCAGGCGCCGGCGGCATTGCCATGATGCATTTGCGGATAAAATCGCTTCGCCCACTAAGCAGCGCATGAATGATCACCGGCGGCAGCGAGAAATTATAAATCAGGTGCGCTTCGTCCTGATTGCCAAAGTAAGACAGGTTTTCAAGCAACGGCAGGTTGGTTTCGGTAATGAACAACACATCGGGATGCACCGCATTACACGCCAGACGCATCGCCTTGATCAGTTTGTGGGTCTGATCCAGGTTGATCGAGGTCGTGCCGACTTCCTTCCAGATAAAGCCGATGGCATCCAGACGAACCACGCGCACGCCGTGCTTGAGGTAGTTCAGAACGACCCGGAGCATCTCAAAGAAAACTTCCGGATTGCCGTAATCCAGATCGACCTGATCATAGCTAAAGGTGCACCAGACCTGCTTCTCGCCCTGCTTGGTCACCACGTGGTTGAGCAACGCATGACTGCGCGGGCGGACGACATCGGAAAGGTCATCTTCAAGACTTGCGGTCTTGATGTAATCAATCCCGGGTTTCTCGCCCGCCAGAAACTGCTGATACCACGGATGGGATGCCGAAATATGGTTGGCCACCAGATCGGCCATCACGGTTGCATGCTTTGACAGTTCCTCGACATCGCTCCAGTCGCCGAGTTCCGGGCGGAGCATATCAAAATCGCTGACCGAAAAGCCGTCATCGGATGTGAACGGATGGAACGGCAGGATATGAATACCCGTCAGCCAGTCTTTCAGCCATTTGCGATGAAACTCGCCAAGGCTTTGCAGCCCCTTTTTACCGTCCTGCTGGATGCTGTCGCCATAGGTGATCAGAAACGCATCGCGCTGATCCCATTTGCGCAAATATTCCTCGCAGGGTTCCGGCCCGTCGCCCTCAATCGGCAAGCCAAGAACTTCAAAAACCCGACGCACCAAATCCGCTTGATCGTGCCCAGGATACACATCCGCAAGCAGATTGCGCATCGCGCTTGCAAACGCGATACGTCCCGATGTTCCAACGACACGATCCATAATGGTTCCTTCCGGGCAGGCAATTCAAATAATTAGCTTAATGAAATAATGAATTTGCCTGCGATGCAAGCAGGCATTTTGCATTGCCAAAATACAGGGCACCTCTTCAAAACGATGACGCCCGACAATATGCCGGGCGTCAATGGCAGATCACATACGAAAACGCCTAAGGCGCAATCGTCACCTCAATCAGCGCATGGGTGCGATTGGTGTCGATATGCTGGATCGCATCACGCAAGATACCTGGTAAATCTTCCGCCCGTTTGGCCTTGGCAACCCAGGCGCGGCTGGCCTCGGCGACCTTGGTGAAATCCGGGCTGGGTTTAAGCGCGGTTAGCGGCATTTCATTGGTTTTGGCCGCATAACCATCCGGGTACATGCCCGTCACGGACTGGCGCACCGCCCCCCATTCATTGTTGTTGAGCACCAAAATCAGGATGGGCAATTCAAGCGCCTCGGCAATCTGATGACAGGCCGTCGGGTTGGCAAACATATAGGATCCATCGCCCATCGTGGCGACAACCAGCTTGTCCTTATCGGCCAACTGATAGCCCATCGCCGCCGGGAAGGACCAACCAAGCCCGCCCGAATGCGGTTCCTGATACCAGCTGCTGTGCGCTGAAAGCGACAAAGGCTCCAGCGGGCAGCCAAGTTCGGAAAACACCGTCGCCGAACGCCCGGCAATCGCATCCGACAAACAGCGCGACACATAGGCCTTGGTCATCGGGTCTACCGCCCCGGCATCGGCCGCCGCCAAGGCTTTTTTGCGGATGTCGGCATTGATGGTCGCAACCTTGGCCCGGCGATCTGCACAAACCGATGTGTGGTCCGCATGGCGGCGATCCATGGCATCCGCCAGCATCATGATCACATCGCCGGTTTCCCCAACAAGCGAGACATCGGCGGCAAAATTCCGCCCCGGAAAGCGCGAATAAAGCGGGTTCTGACCGATCTGAATAACTTTGCAGTCATCCGGCAAATCATGGATATCGGGCGACCACGGGGCGAGGCAATCGATCACCACCACCGCATCGGCATCCTTGAGCCACGGTGCCGGATCCATCCCGGCAAACATCGGATGTTCGGTACCGATGGCAAGCTGGATCGCCCAGTACTGCACGACCGGAATGCCCCACTGATCAACCAGATCGCCGAAGCGGCCAAAAGCTTCCGCCGTGCCGGTACCGCGCTGGGCAATCACCACCGGGTTTTTGGCATGGGCCAGAATGTCTGCGGCCTGTTCGACAGATGCTTGCGGCGGGGCGACCGGGACCGGCTGCATGCGAAGCGGTCCATCGATCTGATCACTCGGACACGGCTCGCACAGCACTTCACGCGGCAGGCTGACATAGGTCGGGCCCTTGGGCACGGACGACGCAATCGCATAGGCACGGTCGACAACATCAGGCACCTGTTCGGGGAATTTAAGCTCGTACTCCCATTTCGTACTTTCGCGCACCAGGGCCGCCTGATCGCGCATTTCCTGGCCCCAGCCAATCGGCACGGTGCGCGCGCCAAGCCGCCCCTTTTCCATCACCGGCGTTCGGCCCGACATCAAAACAACCGGCACATGTTCGGTCGCGGCATTGATCGCGCCAATCGCACAGTTGGCAAGGCCGACATTGGTATGCGCCATCACCGCCTGCGTCTTGCCCGTCGCAAGGTAATAGCCATGCGCCATCCCCATCGCCGCATTTTCGTGCGGCATGATCAACGCATGCGGCAGGGCGATATCCTTTGCCGCCGCCTCGGCCAGACCTTCGATGATTGGCGGGAAGTCCGTGCCCGAATTGGCAAAGATATAATCAATCCCGATGGCCTTCATACGGGCCAGGACCGCCCCACCGGCGGTCAGGGTGAGTTGGCCGGGATTTTCCTGCTTGTCGCTTTTCATCAGACGCCTCTTGCTTTGCGGGATCATGCCCGTTATTTCTTTATTTGAAATATGATTTATAATATAGTTTATTATTGAAATCCGGTGGTCGTCAAGACGGCACAGCGGTGCCCGATCTGTTTGCGTGGAGAAAAGCGATCCGATGACCAGTCAACTGAATGGCTCTGTGCTTAAGGCGTTTAAAATTCTGGATCTGTTTGCGGCGGGGCAAAGTGAACTGACCGCCAAGGAAACGGCCGATGCGCTGGGCATCAACATGATCACCGCCCATCGGTTTCTGCATACGCTGGTCCATGCCGGCGCCTTGCGCACAACGTCACGCGGGGTTTTCCGGTTGGGTTATCTGTTTGCGGATCTGGGCGAACGCGTCTTACAGGGCGACAACCTGCCAACCATTCTGCAGCCGATCCTTGATCAGCTGGCGCGTGACACAGGCGAAGCCTGCATGGCCACCAGTTTTGATCGCGATATGGCGGTCTGCATCGCCAAGGCCCTGCCCGACCGGCCGCTTTATGTTGATATCCGGATTGGTTCGCGCCTTGATGCCTTTTGCACCGCGCACGGCAAGCTGTGGCTGGCACATATGAGCACTGATGATCAAAACCGCTATTTCAAAAATGCCGACCTGACCGGCATGACCGATCACACCATCACCGACATCACGGCGCTCAAGGCCGAACTCGCCACCATCCGCACGCAGGGCTTTGCCACCAACAATGGCGAACGCGAACACGATATCTACGCCCTCGCCGTGCCGATCCTGACCAAGCATGGCACCATGATCTCGGCCTTTTCGGTGTTTGGCGCATCGCCCGCCCTGCTTGCAACCGGCAACGACACCTTAAAACGCCTGAAATCAGCCGCTCAAAGCGCCCAGGATGCGCTGTTCCAGACATCCTGACCGCAACGGCTCCTTATAACAGGCCATATCGCCGCATCACGCCGAAACCGATGCATCATCAAGAAACAATTGCATCGTCACCAGATCCAGCCAGCGATCAAACTTCCGCGCGACCTGCTGCGCCCGCCCGACCTCGACAAAGCCAAGCCGTTCATGAAAGCGGATCGAGTTGACATTCTCGGCATCAATCCCGCCAACCATGACATGCATGCCCGCCTGTTTGGCATGGCCAATAAGCGCGCGCACCAGCATCCCGCCGACACCCGTGCCGCGATGGTCGATATGCACATGCACCGAATGCTCGACCGTAAAGCGATACCCCCACCGCGCCCGCCACGGGCCATAGGAACCGAACCCCACAATACGTCCATCATCCTCAACAACCAGCACCGGAAAGCCCTTTTCCTGACGCTCCGCGAACCACGCATGGCGTGCCTCCAGGGTCGACGGCGTATCATCATAGATCGCCGTACTATCGCGCAGCACCTGGTTATAAATCTCAAGAATTTCCGCCATATCGTCCCTGGTCGCATCGCGTAAATGCATGCTCGCCTCCACTTCACATCATCTGTTACCTGTTGCCAACGTTAATCCATTATAGTAGACAGTCAATGCCTATTTTAACCGATATAAATGGATTTTTGATCGATATGGAAGACGACACCACAGCATGGCTTTCGGCACGCCTTCGCCGTGAACGTGAAATGCGCGGCTGGTCACTGGGCCAGTTTGCCGAGGAATCCGGCGTCTCCAAGGCCATGATCAGCAAGATCGAACGCGGCGAAGCCAGCCCGACGGCAACGGTTCTGGGCCGGCTTTCCGGGGCCTTGTCGCTGACGGTATCCGCGCTTCTGTCGCGCACGCCTTCTGTCCATCATGGTGTACGGACCCACGCGACACAGCCCTTATGGTCCGATCCCGAAACCGGCTATGACCGCCGTCAGGTTCTTTCGGGGCAGAAAATCCCGCTGGAATTGGTCGAGGTTAATTTGCCCGCCGGTCAGCAGGTCACCATGCCCGCCGCGGCCTTCACCTTCATCCAACAGGCGATCTGGGTTCTGGAGGGCAGCTTGCTGTTTCATGAAGGCGACCGGGTGCACAAGCTTGATCAGGGCGATTGCCTCGAACTCGGCCCGCCGCAGGATTGCATTTTCCACAACCAAAGCCACGAAAACTGCCGATATCTGGTCGCGGTCGTGCGCAGCACGCCGTAACCGCATGCGGCACCACCCATTCCGATCAGCTTTGGCTTGATCGCACGGCACCGGGCGAAATCCCGGTGGTGCGCTTGAACGCGCGGCTGAATGCCGCGACCGAGGCATAACCAAGACGATCGGCAACCTCATCCAGCGACAGGTTTTCCCGCCCGATCCACTGACTGGCCAGACGCATGCGCAAATTGGTCAGATAGTGCTGCGGCGTTGATTTGGTCAGTTCTGCAAACCGTTCGGCAAAGACGGATCGCGACACACCCATTTCGGATGCCATATCCGCAACCGACCAGCTCCGCCCCGGCTCCTTGTGAAGGGCCGCCAGAACGCGCGCCAGTTTCGGATCCCGCACCGCTTCAACCCAACCACAAACATCACAGCCCGTCTCGACCCAACGGCGCAAAATGGCCGCCGCCACCACATCGGCAAGCCGGGTCAGGATCACGCCATATCCCGGGCGCTTGGCTTTAAGCTCTGCGGTCATGACATCGAGGATCGCCGGGATTTGCGGGTCATGCTCCGGCACGGTTTCGATATGCATGACTTCCGGCTTAAGGTGGGCGAGCGGATGCAACCAGCCCAGATCAAACTCCATCGCACAACTGAAAATCAGATTGTCCTTTGACCGACAAACACCCTCTTCGCAGGCACGAATTTCGGATGCCGCATCACACAGCCGCGCCTTTTCAAACGCATCGACACTGCGCAGGGCCACACCATCTTCGCTGTAAAGATCGTGAATGCCCGCACAGGGCAGCAACACCGCATCCCCGCAGCCCAGAACATGCGTCGCCCCGGTTTTGGTACGGAGTTGAACCGTGCCCTGCGCGATAAAATGAAACCAGGCACGGGTTTCGTCCTGATCCTCGCCAAAGCGCAAACCATACGGGGTGGAAATCTCGATCCGGCGGTAATCAAGCCCGCGCAGGCGCACACCGGACAGAAGCTCATTGACCATGTCATGGCCCGATGCATTGAACTGGCCCTCAAGATGATCAGACGGGCTGTTAAGCGCGGTATCAGGAATGGGTGACATCACATTTCGGACGATTGATCAAACAATACGGACAAACTGTCATAGATCGTCCGGCGCGTCCAGACTATTCTGTGTGCAATGCAAAACACCAACTCAAAGGACTTTCCATGAGTGAAGCACAATCCCGCCCCGATCAAGCCGTGGATCAAACCACAGCGCCCGCACCTGCTGCCTGGGCTGCTGTGATTTCCATGACGCTCGGGGTTTTCGGGCTGGTCACGGCCGAGTTTTTACCGGTCAGCCTGCTCACCCCGATGGCAGATGACCTGCGCATTACCGAAGGCATGGCAGGCCAAGCCATGTCGGCCACCGCCGTTATGGCCCTGATCACCAGCCTTCTGACCGCGACCGTTACCCGCAAGATTGACCGCCGCTATGTTCTGCTTGGCTTTTCGGTTCTTCTGATTGCCGCGAACATCATGATCGCACAGGCCCCGAACTATGCCATCCTTCTGGCTGGCCGGGTCTTGCTGGGCGTTGCCCTTGGTGGTTTCTGGACGATGTCGGCGGCCATCATCATGCGCCTTGTGCCGGAAAAGAACGTCCCGCGCGCCCTTGCCATCCTGTTTAGCGGCGTTTCCGCCGCCACCGTCTTTGCCGCCCCGCTCGGCAGTTATCTTGGCGATGTCATTGGCTGGCGCAATGTCTTTATGCTGGCGTCCCTGCTGGGCGTTCTTGCCCTTGTCGTGCAATTCGCAACCCTGCCCAAAATGCCGCCGCGCGGGCGTGCGACCCTGCGCACCTTGATCGAGGTCATCAACCGCCCGCGCATGAAATTCGGGCTGTTTTCGCTTGTCCTGATCATTACCGGCCATTTCGCGCTGTTTACCTATGTCCGCCCGTTCCTTGAAAATGTCTCGGGTGTGACGACGGCGGGTGTCTCGGGCATTTTGCTGGGCTTTGGAGTTGCCAACTTTATTGGCACCTATGTCGGCGGCGCGCTGATTGCCCGCTCGCTGCGCATGACCATCGCCCTGATGCCGATGATCATGGGGCTGGCCGGGGTCGGCATGGTCGCCATTGATGGTGCGGTTGCCCCGACCACCGTGCTTGTTGCGATCTGGGGCATGGCCTTTGGCGGTGTGCCGGTCGCATGGTCCACCTGGATCACGCGCACCGTGCCTGATGAGGCCGAAAGCGGCGGCGGACTTCTGGTCGCCGGTTTCCAGCTTGCCATTGCCACCGGTGCCGCAGTCGGCGGCCTTGTCTTTGACACCAGCGGCGCGCTTGGCGTCTTTACCATCGCCGGTTTCCTGCTTCTCGCCGCATCGATCATCGTAACCCTGGGCCTGCGAACCGCCCCTGTTCCCGCCGAACAGGGATAGCAGCATCGCCCCAACCCCCATCGATGCCGCATCGGCCCAGCCCGCCCCGGCAGTGTCACCACTGCCGGGGCATTTCTTACCCTCGCACAACCACCATAATGACCCCGAACACACCAAAGGGCAGCGAACCCTCGCTGCCCTTATCGCGTTCTACCGACATCCATCTGCCACAACGAACACCACCCCCGTCATGCCACGCCCCACAGCCCGTCACGCCCGCGAAGGCGGGTTGTCCATCTATCAAACAAGCTAAAAGGGGTCTGTGCCCTTTTCTCGCAAACATAACCCAAGATACTATTTGAGTTTGCACCAACTCATAATTGGGAAATTTCCTCATCGAGCTCTATTGACGGCACTTCAAAGCCCGGAGGCAAGCTCTTGAAATTTGGATCCAGCGTTCCGGTTTGGCACCTAACCAAGGCAGCTAGTGGCAATTGGATGAGTTGCGCATGAGGCAACCCCTGCCCAGCATGTCTATAGATCGTTCGACGAAAAGGCTCTTTAAAAGGACTTACTGCCAACGAACCACCGAACTGACCACAGTTACATACAACCACATTACAAAATAGCATTCGCGATAATGCCTCGGCCAAGTGGTCAAAAGTAGTCGTATCGCGGTTGTATGCCAGAATGAACAGCGTCTGGATTTTGTTTCGGTACATGGATATCCGGTCGATATCCATGAAGTCGTAGCAAATAGCGACTGCAAACTTGCCTAGCTCGGCACTCTCGAAAATCCAGACTGTCGGGTGAGAACGAAAAGCAACACTCGCCAAGTGAATATCCTTAAGCTTTTTTATCTCGGCCGGTGCCGGGTAGGTTTTGCCAACTCGACGGACCTCTGTGCGCCGTCCAATCCTGAGACCTCGCAGACGCGGCGGGACGATCACCAATGCTTCGTTCGAGACTGTTGGATCGTCCTCATCTGACTCGATACGATAATCAAGACCAGCGATAACAATTGCCTCAAGTTTCTCTGCCGCTCTCTTAAGTTCCCGCTCAAAGCCGAGAGGAACCGAAAGCTCAGGAAGAAGAATTATGTCAGGTTGGCGATCTAAGCCTCGTATAGAGGCAAGGAAGTGGCGTATTTCTTTTTTTGCACGCCGTTCCTCAATCGCTGACATTCGAACACATTTTCGCCAGTTACCGGAACGGTCATCCTCCCACGCGGCATTTGCATCAAGCGAGGTCTGAATCACACCGACATGAAGTTGGTCATTGACCATCATTCACTCCTTCATCAACACCATCGGCATTGTCATCGCCTGCAGAAAAGTCAGCTATACGAAAAGGTATAAGTTGGCGCGGCTGATTTCGCGTAACTGCAATCTGATTGCCTTCAAGAACTCTCTGCGCGGACCTAATACCATTCAGAAGATCTGAGGGACTGTAAATTGGCAAAGGCTCGAAGTTGACATCATTAGCAGGTCGACCATCCTCCCAACCGAATAATGCAGGTTGACGTGCGATAGTGCGAGTTTCAGCTGGTCGCGCACCAAGACAGGCTTCCAGTAATTGCGTCGTCAATGAAGATATTGCCAACCCCCGAAACCAACGAGATCGCGGAAAAGGAAAGACCAGCTCGTTGCCTCGCATATTCCATATCTGCGGAGCTGAGTGATCATTCTTTAGAAGGCCAAGCAAAAGCCGCCCAAGGGAGGTCAAGCGTCGCTCATCGGGGGAAACCTTCTGGCCTGCGCCGCTTTCGGCATAGCGGTAGTCAAAAACTGACTTAGCACTCTCTCGCAGAACAACGCCCGATCTTCGCCCCCCCTCATCTTTAGCAAATTGTCTCCAGTCCTCCCAACTCAATGTCGTGGCGTCCTGCTTACAAGGGAAATGATCGACCCATTCTCTGGGCAAGAGTACATTAAAAGGATGCACACGATCCAAGACGGTTTCATCACGACCAAATACAACTGCTCCTGCAATCAATTGCTCCAAAATCTCCAGCGCAGTCCACTCGCTACGCCGAGGGTCAAAAGCATTGCAATCCCGAACGACATTAGTCCACTCAGCAATCGTTATAAATTTCTTGTCAGGCCGCTCTAATGATCGCGCTGCCCGTCGAAATGCAATCTTGCGACTTGCATAAGCTGCTTTGCGTCTGGCTTCATCATTAACAATAACCTCACGGAGCCAAGCTGAATCATTTGCAGGAAGTGTCTGTGATTTAAGAAAATACTCCCACCCCGCCGCTGATATGTACGCTGGATAACGACGCGAAGCTTGCCGATCATAACGCTGCTCAAAAGCAAAGAATGGCGATATAGCTAACCATGCAGTGGAAGGCTCCCCCCCGTGCCTAAGCTATTTTCAGCAAGATGTGCCCATACTCCCGGTGTCCATCCAGTTGCATCGAGCCATGAATCAGATTTTCCATCCGACGCAAAATGCAAATATTCATTGGAAAGTGCAGATAACTTGCGCGCAATGGGCCTATACTCCGGTTTATCCCAAAGCACCTGAGCAACCTGAAGCAATGCAACGCCAAACTCCCTACGCCCAATGGCATGATACCAAGTTTCTCGATCAGGCGGCACTCGAAAGTCATTGTTATCGAGAGAGGCGACGTCTCGAAGGTGGCTAGCAGCGGCTTCGATATCGGACTGTAGGGCGTCCATTGCCATAAGCCGTCCAACTGTCGCAAGAAGACCAGCTGCTATGATCTGCATCGAAAGCGCAATGTAATAATCCGCCCAAGCAGCCTGCCCTGCAATCCGCGTATCTTTTAACCATTCTGCGATAGCCCTGAGACCATGATACCCAGTTATCCGGCAATATTGATGAGTTCGATAGAAAAGCCGTGCCTTGCCCGGATACTCGCGTAAAGATTGGAGTAACAGGCTGAAGCAGCGACCAAGCAGAATATTTTTATTCTCTGCGTCCTCCTTCATACAATTCGCTAGAATCTCCTCCAGTCCGGCGAGTTTTTCCTTATAGACCTGCAACTCTTCGTCTGTTGATCGGCTCCGCACGGGCTCATGCGCCTTGAACCTCGCTACATCACGCGCCGCATCGACAAGACCGTCAGCTTCCTGAACCAAAACGGGAACAAGAGAGGCAATCTGACCTGCAGCAAAAGAAGCACGTGTATCCGGGCGTATCTCGCGCTCGGGAATGTCTGCTAGAAGAAGCCATTCAAGCATCTTCAAGCGCTCATCCAGATCATCATCATCAAGGATATGAATATCGGTTGCAGCTATTGTCGATACCTGCGCCAAAGTCTTTGTCATCAACTTGGTTGGGTTCTTGCCATCCAGTTTTGTTTCCAAGATCGCCGTGGACCAGTCATCTGCATGCTTCTTCTTCAACTCACCGAGCGACTTGCCTTTCTTCAGACGCTCCATCCAGTTACCAAGGCTCGGTGGATCAAACTTTTCTTCATTTATCGAGGGACCGACGCCCTCATTAACAAGCAATTTCTCATACCAGAGGAGCCATTCACACAAAGTATCGAAATCGTAGGCAATAATCGTGTGGTCGTCGACAAACCGGAAATGTGCTACATTGTGCTGCGCATCAAGCTTCTCCGCGACCTTCCTGTCTATCGGAAGCATAGCCGCATTGGCTAAGAAACCGGCAACGAAAAGACCAGTCGGAATCCCATTAACACTGCCCTTTTGAAACTGCGGAACGACATTTTCGAGCGCGGAGTTCGGCACTCCAGTCATGTCTACCCGGAAATTCAACATAGACGTCACCAAATTGGTGAACCAGCTATCATCCGATACGTTAACCTCATGTAGGCTTCTCGCTACGGCGTCGATTTTCAGTTTTGGAAAGAATTGCTTAAGGTCGATTGAAGCATGATAAAGATCATTTTTGGAACCTTCTGGATTATCATCAGGCCAGTAACCTGTTCTGAAATAGGCAAGGTTCGCATGTTCGGCGGTGATAGCAGCTAGCCTGTCAGCATCATCCATTTCGTTGTCTCGCAGTTTCCTGCGTTCCACCATCATCCGTGCAGTAAGGGTTACGTGACGCCGAAATAACGGCCAGCTGTGCTGGAATTTCCGATACAAATGGCCAGATGCATGTCGATATGGGCCAATCTCTAACTTAGAGTTTCTTGCTTCGTCTCTCTCATACCAAGCTGGGCGGTAAAGCCTATTGCCATAGCTCCACGGCTCCATTTTAAGATCAAGCTCCGGGCCTAGCGCATTAACCATTGCTAACCACGCTACTTGGTCGTCAATAGCCACATGATAGTATTGGCGATCTTCTGGCTGATCTTTCGATATTTTCTTTGGCCGTGGGAGAGGACGCAGCTTTTTGAGACGGTATCTGCCCTTTTTGAACTGACGGCGAATGAGCTCGAGGCGGTTCTCAAGATCGAGTTCAAATGCAGCGATTTCACCTCTATCAACATATCCGTCAGCCATTCGGTAAAGGTTTTTCGCCTTGATCCAAGCATAGTTAAGATTTTCCGGGGCCAGCAAACGTTCATATACACTCATATTCGCTTGTTCCCCTGACGGAGATAATCGTTAATGTCCGTTGCCCCACTTTGAGGAGCAGATTTTCGGGTAGCAGCAACGCCAAAGCGCTTTAGTTCCTTGCCAAGTGTTGTGGCCCGCTTTTCTCCTGCCGTATCCCAATCGAGGAGCAGGTCGATCTGTTTGCCGCGCAGTGCGATCATCTCACTCTCAGAAAGTCCCGCGCCAACCCCAATTAAACCAATCGCCTCACATCCAAGTTGCGTTGCCGATAGCACATCAGTCACGCCTTCGCAGATGGCAACACGTCTTACATTGATGTCAGTCAATACATCCACATTGTAGAGGCGGCGGCGGCGATGATTTAGATTTCTCCATCGCTTTTCTTTTTCTGTTTCATTGATAAGGCGTGCCTGAAAATAGGCGACGCGCCCCCCTTCCAAATACGGGAACAACAGTGACCCTTTGGGAAAAATCGGCCAATAGCTACTTTGGGTCGACGATTTCGTTAACAGCCCAGCAACCTCCACACGGTTAAACCCGAAGTCCGCTATCAATGTCCTGATCATGGCGATATCAGGCACCTGACCAATAGAAAAACGCGATATGATCGCGTCGCTAAACCCCCGATTTTGCAAATAAAGCTTGCCCGAAGACCTTAGCGGTGACTGTGCAAGAAAAGACGCATAAAGCTCATGATCATACGCAGACTCCTCCACCTCTCTAGGTTGAGTATGATTTTGATTTTTCCTAGAGATCGGTCTGCTCATCCTAAGTTGTGGGCTCCGCCCCCAACCTGACTTACCTCTGTCTAAACCACTTTTTTCGGCAAGCCATTTCTTCGCTTCTATAAATGTGATACCTAGATAGGTCTTAACGAGGTCGATCGGTCCGCCCTTGTTGCCACAAGCATAACAGACCCAATACCGCCCCCCTTTGCACACCTCAAAGGAAGGTCTGCGGTCGTCATGCCCTTTAAAAGGGCAACGAATCGTACCTTCTGCTGGTAACCTTATTCCGAGCAAGTTGCCAACATACTGTACGCCAAGCTGATTTAGGGCATCAGTATCTTCTCTTCTTCCCCCCATAGGCTCACCTACTTTCGCCCCTCGGTGAAGGCTGGCAACGCAATAACTATTGGTGAAAATAGCACGGCCGCGCAACTTCCAAACCTGACTTGTATTTTCCCGAAATTCAGAACGTATAAAACTCCACTTTAGAAGAACATAATTTATCCATCGCACACAACCTAAAATAAAAAAGAAAACCCCGGTCCAATACTGAACCGGGGCAAGTCGTGTCGTTTGGAGGTAGACAGGGTTTTTGGCCCTTGGGAGTCTCAGAAAGACATCAGATCGCCTTGACGGTCACCGGGCGCTCTGCCTGAACCATCAGGCGGTTGCGGATCGGGCGACCAAACAGGGCAGATTCAATTTCGAATTCATCACCGTCCTGCGTCGTGATGCCATCGGCAAAGCTGAGCGTCGCGGTGCCAAAGAAATGCGCATGCACATCGCCCGGACGGCGGAACAGGTCATACTTGAAATGGTGGTATTCAAGGTTGGCGATGGAGTGCGACATGTTGTCTTCGCCGCTGACGAACTGCTTTTCCCAGATCACCTTGCCATCGCGATAGAGGCGCGAGGTGCCCTCGACATGGTTTGGCAGATCGCCCAGCAGCAATTCCGGGCCCATCGCGCAATGGCGCAGCTTTGAATGCGCCAGATACAGGTAGTTCTGACGCTCCATCACATGGTCGGAAAACTCGTTGCCAATGGCAAAGCCGATGCGCACCGGGGTACCATCATGGTCAATGACATAGACCGCGGCAATTTCCGGCTCCTCACTGCCATCCAGGGCAAAGGACGGGCTTGGGATATCTGCCCCCGGATTGGCAACGATGGAGCCATCGCCCTTATAGAACCATTCCGGCTGCACACCATGTTCGCCAGCCTTGGGCTTGCCGCCCTCAACCCCCATGCGGAACATCTTCATGGAATCGGTTTCGTTGGCGTCCTTGTTATCGGCCTTGTGCATGTTCGCACGCGCCGATGCGGACCCAAGATGGGTCAGGCCCGTGCCCGTCACAAGGAAATGCGCCGGATCAACATGGGTAATCGGCGGCAAAAGGCGGCCATCACGGGCAACTTCGTTATAGTCGACCGTGGTGTCGCCCATACGAATTTTTGCCTTTTCGATCATCGTCATGCCTTTGGCAAGGGCGATGGTCGCAAGTTCACGGGTGGTGGATACGCCCTTAAGCGGGATCAGGGTATTTTGGTCTTCGACCACGGCCACATGTTGCGCGCCGGCGGTGTCCTTGAATTGAACCAGTCTCATGAATTCTGTCCTGAACGGTCTTGGATATATGTCGGAATATGGCGATGTCGGAATACGGGGTGCGTGACGCGGGCCTTAGACCCAGCCGCCATCAACGATAAAGTTCTGGGCGGTGACCATGCGGGCCTCGTCCGAAATCAGGAAAAGCGCCATGCGGGCAATGTCATCGGGCATCACCTTGTTTTTCAGGCACTGGCGCTCATCAATTTCACGCTCGGCGGCTTCATCGACCCACAGGTCAAGCTGGCGCTGGGTCATGACCCAACCGGGCACAAGCGTATTGACGCGGATGTGATCCTTGCCAAGATCGCGTGCCATGCCGCGCGTCAGACCATGGGTCGCGGCCTTTGCCGTCGTGTAGCCGGGCATACCGCCCTGCCCCATCATCCAACTGACCGACCCGAAATTGATGATCGCACCGCCACCGGCCTTTTGCATCATCGGCGCCACCGCCTGAATGGCAAAGAAGGACGGACGAATATTGATTGCCTGACGCTCATCCCAGTATTCCGGGGTGACGTCCTGCCATTTATGGCGGGTATCATTCGCCGCATTGTTCATCAACCCGGTGATCGGGCCATTGATCTCGGCCGCCTTGGCAACGGCTGCCTGCAAGGCGGCAATATCGGTCAGATCGCATTTGATAAAGACAGGCGAATTTCGCGCATCTTTCGAAAGCTTTTCGACAAGTGCGTTACCGGCATCTTCCATGATGTCGACAAAGGCGACTTTTGCCCCCTGCTCGACAAAGGCGGTCACAATCGCCTCGCCAATACCCGATGCCCCACCGGTGATGAATACCGATTTGTCTTTTAGGCTTGTGTAGTGTGTCGGCATGCGATCAGACATGATCGTTTCATCTCCCGTCGTGCGTTTTGTTTTCAGATGTCAGACGTCGGATTCCCCTGACGCCAAACACGATTCTAGGCCAAAATTGACAGAAAGTGCATCCATCAAGCTATGTGCGGCGCAACAGGAGAAAAATTCCTGACGCCAACATCATGCTACGCCGACAAGCCCCCTTCAGACCAGACGAATGGTCCGGGCACGTTCCCGTGCGCGGCTGCGTGATGCTTCCTCCTGATAATCTTGTTTTTTATTCTTCATACAATAACATTAATGATCAGGATATCCGGGCCTGTCAAGCGTCAAACCATGCAGTCTTTTCTTTCATTATCTGAAAGCTTGTTTATAAGTTCATGACATAAGCAAATACGTAACAGCCATCGTGACGCACCCCTGAAATAATTATATGCTATGCAGCACAAGGCGTTGACGGCACCAGATAAGTTGCCCTGAAAATTAATTCATATTATATGAATAATGACAAAGCGGGCCTTTTGCCTATTTGCGTGTTCATCAGGGCCACGCCGGAGGGAATATATGTCGTCTACCATGTCGAGAACTTACGCCAAACGCAGTCTGCACAGCATTGTTGCCCACGATCTTGGCGCACGCATTGTTTCGGGCAAGCTTGCGCCTGGCGATGTCCTGCCGACAGAGGCGGCCCTAAGTGAATCCCTTGATGTTTCACGCACAGCCCTTCGTGAAGCCATCAAAATCCTTTCGGCCAAGGGGCTGATTGAAAGCCGCCCGAAGACCGGCACCCGGGTCAAACCGCGTTCAAGCTGGAACCTGCTGGATCCTGATGTCCTGTCCTGGCACTTCCCGGACCCGGACCCGGCATTTCTCTATAGCCTGCTTGAAACCCGCCTGATCATCGAGCCCAACACGGCCGCCATGGCCGCCGTCCGCGCCACGCCGGAACAGATCAAGCATCTTGAAACCGCCTATTTCGAAATGGAAAAGGCCGAACCCGGCACCGAGGCGGTTTATATTACCGATCTTGTGTTCCATCAGGGCATTCTGGATGCGTCGGGCAACGATTTCATGAAGTCGTTTGGCATGTTGATCGAAACCGCCCTGATCGGTTCTTTCCGCCTGTCATCGGGCGGACCCAAGGCGCATGTCAAGTCGCTGCCCGATCACCACGCGGTCTATGCCGCCATCAGCCAACGCGATCCCGAAGAGGCGCGCAGCAAAATGCACGGCCTGCTGCGCCGGACCATGCGCGAACTGCGCAAGGAGCTCGGCATGTCGGTCGAACATGATTGGGATCAGATCGGCCTGTAATCGATGCCGATGGGGCGGATCAAAACGATCACCGCCCCCATTCCTCATACTATTTGAATTTACCCCCAAAACGCCGGGTAGCGCGTTTGGCGCAGACAGGGCTTATTATTCACCAAAAATGAATAATGCGCCTGATTGACCAATTTTTTTATCAAAAGTTTTGCCCCCGCGCCGGTGCCTGATTGCACGATCAAAACGACCCATGTAAGGGAACAGAAAAAACGCCCTGCTTATTCAAACAGGGCGTTTTGAAGGAAGGTATTTTGATCGCAGGACGCCTTATGTCGCCCCGGCGCGCATGCCCGAGAAGGAACGCGTGATCAGGCGTTGCAGGACGATAAAGCCAAACAGAAGCGCGCCGATCATGATCTTGGTCCACCAGCTGTTCAGCGACCC
Organism: Thalassospira indica; assembly: GCF_003403095.1. Lineage (NCBI taxonomy): Bacteria > Pseudomonadati > Pseudomonadota > Alphaproteobacteria > Rhodospirillales > Thalassospiraceae > Thalassospira > Thalassospira indica. Next base: position 2,967,594 of record NZ_CP031555.1, read on the forward strand.
GTCAAAGGCGATCAGGGTCTGGATAACCCCCATGATGATCCCGCCAAAGAACGTGCCGAGCACAAAGCCCATCCCGCCGGTCAGAAGCGTGCCACCAATCACCACCGCAGCAATCGCATCCAGCTCCACACCCACCGCCGCCAGCGGATAGGCCGATGCGGTGTAAAAGGCGAATACGACACCTGAAAGCGCACTGAAAAAGCCCGACAAGGTATAGACCCGGATGATGGTGCTATGGACCGGAACACCCAGCAATTCTGCCGAATGCCGATCCCCGCCAATTGCATAGACATTGCGGCCAAACCGGGTGAAGTGGGCAATCACCACCCCGCCAATGACGGTCGCCAACATCAAAAGGGCCGATGCCGTCAACCAGCCACGCCCGGGCAATTGAACCTTAAACCCGGCAAAGTCTGAGACAAACGGATGGTCAATCGGAACGGAATCCAGATTGATCAGGAAGCATATGCCGCGCAGGAAAAACATCCCGGCCAGCGTGATGATAAAGGGCTGAATATCGAACTTGGCGATAATCACCCCCATAAACGCCCCGAATGCCGATCCGACAATCATCGCGATCACTGCCGCCGTCACCGGATGCATGCCAAAGCCGGTCACAAGTTCGGCCATCAGAACCCCGATAAAGGCAATCATCGACCCCACCGAAAGATCAATCCCGCCCGACAGAATGACAAAAGTCATGCCAACGGCGGTAATGATCAAAAAGGCGTTGTCGGTCAGAAGCGCGCCCAGAACATAGGTATCGGAAAAGGCGCGGTGTTCAAAAATCCCATAGCCATACAGCAGTACCAGAACCGCAAGCGTGGCAAGGATCGGATAAAACCGTTCATTAATTTTCATCGGATTTCCCCCGCTTGAAGCGTTCCATCGCCTGCCCGACCAGTTCGCGGGATTTTGGTGCCTGCACCAGAAGGACGATCATCACCACCGCCGCCTTGACGATGAGCGTGTATTGCGACGGAAGACCCGACAGCAAAATACCCGTGGTCAGGGCCTGGATGATCAGAACGCCAATCACGGTCATGGCAATAAAGAACCGCCCACCCATCAACGACGCGCCACCAATCACAACCGCCAGAATGGCATCGAGTTCAAGCCACAAACCGGCATTGTTGGCATCCGCCCCGCGAATGTCGGCGGCAATAATGATCCCGGCAAAGGCCGAACACAGCCCCGATGCCGCATATGCCATCAGCTTGATGCCGCGCGCATCAATGCCCGCGACCCGGCTGGCACGCGCATTTCCACCAACCGATTCAACAAACAGGCCAAGGGCGGTCTTGCGCATGATGAAATAGATCGCCGCAATCACGGCGGCGGCAATAATCACCCGCCACGGAATACCCAGTAGATAGCCACTGCCAATCGCCTCGAAAAACTCACCATGGAAGGTCACGATCTGCCCACCGGTGATCATCTGGGCAATCCCGCGACCGGCCACCATCAGGATCAGGGTTGCAATAATTGGCTGAATATCAAGGAAGGCCACAAGGATGCCGTTCCACAAACCGCACAAAATCCCGGCACCAAGGGCGGCCAGAATAATCACCGCCGGATGCAAATCGGTATCGCGGATCAGAACCGCCATCACCGCCCCCGAAATGGCGATGATCGAACCAACCGAAAGATCAATGCCGCGCGTGCCAATCACAATTGCCATACCGACCGCCACAAGGGCCGTGGATGCCCCGCGATGGACAACATCAACCAGCGACCCGTAAAGGTGCCCGTCAACGATACGGATGCTAAAGAAATCCGGTGAAATGATCCCGATGCCCAGCACAATCAAAATCAGGGCTGCGACCGGGCCAAACCACGGCCGACTTAACAAAGAAGATGCAGACATGGTGCTGCTTTCCCGTATTTTCTTTTTGTCTTTTAAACTGGTCATCGCGCAATTGCCTCGATGATGCTGTTCTGGGTGATTTCCGCACCCACCAGTTCAGAAACCTTTTGACGATCACGCATCACAGCCACGCGGTCGGCAAAGGCGACGATTTCCTCAAGCTCTGATGACGCGACCAGAAGTGCCAGCCCCTCGTCACACAGTTCCTTGATCAGCTTGATGATATCGGCGTGCGCACCGACATCAATGCCGCGTGTCGGTTCATCAAGGATCAACAGGATCGGCTTGGACACCAGCCAGCGGGCCAGAATGACTTTTTGCTGGTTACCACCGCTCAGTTGCCCGACGGGCTTTTCACTGTCGGGGGTGGCGATGCCCAGTGCCTTGATCATGTCATCGGCAAATTTCTGTTGTTCGGCGCGCGGGATCGGGCGCAACCAGCCCCGCCGCCCCTGAAGGGCCAACACGATGTTTTCGCGCACACTCAGTTCGGCAACAATGCCGTCCTGCTTACGGTCTTCGGGGCACAACCCGAAACCGGCCCGGATCGCATGGCGCGGAGAACGCAGCATCACCGGCTCCCCATCGAGAAACACCAAGCCGCTATCTGCACGCTGCGTACCAAACACCAGTTCGGACAGTTCCGTCCGGCCCGATCCCAAAAGCCCGGCCAAACCAACGATCTCGCCTGCCTTAAGATCGAGTGATACCGGTTCCAGCACGCGCTTTTTGCCAAGATTCTTGATCTGGATCTGGCGTGCCGGGCCATCATAGCTGCCCTCGTCCTGATGGCGGTGCGCACTGACTTCAGCCAGTTCACGCCCCAGCATGTGATTGATCAGGTCAATCTGGGCCAGTTCCTTGGTGACAAATGTACCAACCAACCGGCCATTGCGCAGCACCGTGATACGGTCGGTAATGGCGTAAACCTGATCCAGGAAGTGGGTGACAAAAACAATGCCAAGCCCCTTGTCGCGCAACTCGCCCATAATCCGGAACAATGTTTTGATTTCTTCGCCGTCAAGTGACGCGGTCGGTTCATCAAGAATAAGAACCTTGGCATCAAGGGCCACGGCGCGCGCGATTGCAACCAGTTGCTGGATCGCCACCGAATAGGAGCCCAGCGGCCGATTGACATCAATATCAAGCCCCAAAATCTCAAGCGCTGCCTTGGCATCGGCCTCGGTCTTTTTCCATGAAATCAGCCCGAACTTGCGGGTCTGGCGTTCCAGCATCAGGTTTTCAGCCACCGACAAGGTCGGCACCAGATTGACTTCCTGATAAACTGTGGAAATGCCGAGTTCCTGCGCATCGCCCGGATGCTGCGGATGGATTTCCTGCCCTTCGAGTGACACCGTACCGGCATCGCGGGGATGCACCCCGGTAATCACCTTGATCAGGGTCGATTTACCGGCCCCGTTTTCGCCCAGAAGGGCGTGAATTTCGCCGCGTTCAAGGTCAAAATCCACATCCTCCAGCGCCTTGACGCCGGGAAAGAACTTCCCCGCACCGCGCACTGAAAGCACCGTGTCTGACATATCCTGCCCCTCTCCCTAGTACTGTCTTTAAAGTCTTTTGCTGCGGATACAACCGGACGCACCCCGGCATTCGCCGGAGCACGTCCGATGCAATGAGAAGCGTTCCTCTTGCCCCCATGGGCAGAACCCATGGGGGAATTCAGAGGTTATTTGCTACGCATTTTGTATTCTTCGGCAGCGGTATCTGGCAGGAAGAGCGGACCATTTGCCTTGATCCATTTCGGAACTTCTTCACCAGCCTTCGCCGCCTTGATTGCGTCAAAGGACGGCGCACCGAGATGCGGGTTCAATTCGATGGTTGCGTTGGTATCGCCATCGGCCATCGCCTTGAAGATATCGGGCACCGCATCGATTGATACGATCAGCATATCTTCACCCGGGTTCAGACCGGCTTCCTTGATGGCCTGAACGGCACCCAGTGCCATGTCATCATTGTGGGCATAAACCGCACAGATGTTGGCACCGCCATTTTCCGCTTTCAGGAAGCTTTCCATGACTTCCTTGCCGCCGGAACGGGTGAAGTCACCGGACTGCGAACGGATGATGTTGATGGCCGGGAAGTTTGACACAACCGACTCAAAACCTTCCTTACGGTCATTGGCGGCAGACGAACCAACAGTACCCTGCAGTTCGACAACGTCGCAAACGCCATTGGTTTCAGCAGCCAGCCATGCCGCGGCCAGAGCACCTTCAACCACGAAGTCCGACGCCACTTTGGTCAGATACAGGTCTTCACTTGCATCAACGCCACGGTCAACGAGAACGACCGGAATGCCAGCGTCTTTTGCTTCTTTGAGAACCTGATCCCAACCGGTTTCAACAACCGGTGCCAGAAGAATGCCGTCCACGCCCTGCGCGATGAAGGAACGGACTGCCTTGATCTGGTTTTCCTGTTTCTGCTGTGCATCAGAGAATTTAAGATCAATGCCACGCTTTTCGGCTTCGGCCTTGATTGACGCTGTTTCGGACGTACGCCAGCCACTTTCTGAACCGATCTGCGAGAAACCGATCATCATTTCTGCCTGTGCAGCAAACGAAAGACCAAGCGCAACACCCATTGCGGCAGTCGAGACTGCCAATTTTTTAAAACTTACCACGATTTCCTCCCTAAGAGTGGCTTATTGCTTAAAAGCCATATAGTATTACAATATGATTTGTTGGCCCTCAACCATATAGTGTCTCATCCTTTAGAGTGATCGCGCAAAGGGACATCAAATCTGGACAAAACCAATAAAAATCAATACGTTGATAAAAATCAAATACCACAAATTACGGCGACACCAGACATGGCAAATCCCCATACCACCACACTTAAAAAGGGCGAAAATGCCCCGCGCGCTGCATTAGAGAGCTCTCAGATTCGCGTGTTGGTTTCTGCGCTTGGCGCGCGTCTTTGCGGGGTCTATTTGCGCGACACAAAGGATGGACACGAAACCAATATCGCGGTTAACCTGATTGACGATGCCGCCTATCTTGATCAGGACAGCTATATCGGGGCAGTCTGCGGGCGTTATGCCAATCGCATTGAAAAGTCGCGCTACCCCGATGGAAACGGGGATATCGTTCAGCTTGCCGCCAATGAAGGCGAACACCACCTGCATGGCGGACCGGATGGTTTTGACAGACGGCCCTGGACCATTTCCGATCAATCAGATCGCAGTGTTACGTTTGAACTGACCTCGCCCGCAGGGGATCAGGGATATCCCGGCACCATGACCGCATGGGCCACCTATTCACTGGTGGCCGATGATCGCCTTCGCCTTGAAATCACCGCCACCTGTGATCAGCCCTGCCCGGTCAACATGACAAGTCACGCCTATTGGAACCTGACGGGCAAGTTTGACCAAAGTGCTGGCGATCACGTTTTGCAGATCAATGCTGAACAATGGCTTCCGGTGGATGACAAACTGATCCCGACCGGCGAAATCCGTGACGTCATGGGGACCGGTTATGACTTCCGAAGCCCGGCACGGGTTTCCGATATGCTGCCGCACGCGTGCCAAGGCTTTGATCACAATTTCTGCCTGACCGGCCCCCGCGGCGAATTGCGCCAGATCGCGACCCTTTCAGATCCCGCAAGCAAACGGTCAATCAAACTGTTTTCGACCGAGGCCGGTTTGCAATTCTATCTCTCGCAGCATTTCAATGATGCGATGAAAACGGAAAACGGCGTATCCCTGCACCCGTCAGGCGGCATCGCCCTTGAACCGCAAACCTACCCCAACAGCCCCAACCGCCCGGATTTTCCGAGCCCGTGGCTCAAGCCGGGTGAGACTTATCGCCATGTGATTGAGTGGGAGTTTTCCTAAAATAACAAAGCCCCGCATTTGCGGGGCTTTGGTTTAGGTCAAATGGCGGAAACAGAACCGTCCGCCCTGGGGTCATTCGCCCCTTCCATGACCCCATCCTTCCGCAGACGGATACCGCCCGCATGGCCCATCATATCCTCATAAGAACCGACGAGCTCGACCGTATGACCGGCTGATTTCAGCTGTTCGATCAGGGCCGGGTCAAAACGGTTTTCGAGTTTAAGGGTTGTGGTGTCTTCGCCCCATGTTTTGCCCAGCAACCAGCGCGGGGCGGTGATGGCTTCTTGCAGGTCCTGCCCATAGAGGACATGGCGGGTAAAGACCGCCGATTGGGTTTGTGGCTGCCCTTCGCCGCCCATGGTGCCGTAGGTCAGCACCGATCCGTCATTCAGCTTTGCCAAGGCCGGGTTGAGCGTATGGAACGGTAGGCGGCCTGCGCCCAGCTGATTGGGGCCATCATGGAGCGTGAAGCTCGCCCCGCGATTTTGCCACAGAACCCCGGTTTCGGGCACGACGACGCCGGAACCGAATTCCCAGAAGATGCTTTGGATATAGCTGACCGCAACACCATTGGCATCGACCGCCCCCATCCAGATGGTATCGCCCGGCTTTGCAACATGCGGCCAAGAAAGTGCGTTTTCCATATCGATTTTGGCGGCCTCGGCATCCAGCATTTCGTCAGATAGCAGCGCCATTGGATCAATGCGCATGCGGTCCGGGTCGCCAATATGAGCATCACGTTTGAGAAACGCCCGTTTGGTCGCCTCGACCAAGCCATGGATATGATCAAAGCTATCGACCTGCGCGGCCCCCTGCCCCAAGCGATCATATAGACCAAGGATCATCAGCGACGCGACACCTTGGGTCGGCGGCACCATGTTAAACACTGTGCCGCTTGAAAGTTTGACCGACAGCGGGGTCATGGTTTTGGCGTGATAGGCTTCAAAATCGGCCAGGCGAAGCGGACTTCCGGCGGCCTCAAGCCCGCGCGCATTGGTTTGCGCGATATCACCACGGTAAAAATCATCAAATCCCGCACGACCAAGATGTTCAAGGGTTGCACCAAGGGCCGGTTGGCGAAGCACATCGCCAATCGCAGGGATGCCGTTGGCAGCATAGGTTTCAACATAGCCCGGAGAGTCTTTGAGTTCTGCCATTTTGGTCGTGGTCAGGGCAACCTGTGACTTGGTGATCGGAACCCCGGTTTTGGCGTGATGGACCGCATCGGCCATCAGGCGGCTTTGGGAAATCTTGCCGCCAAGCGTGCGTGCCACCTCGGCCGCCTTGATCCAGCCACCGATTGCGCCTGCCACCGTCAGGGCAGCCAACGGACCACGGGCCGGGATCGCGGCATGGCCCTGTTCGCGGTAAAAGTCCGGTGTTGCGAGGTTTGCGGCCCCGCCACACGCCCGGATGGCAACCGGGTCTTTGCCGGGTTCGGAAATCAGCCAGAAGCCATCACCACCAATCGCGTTCATATGCGGATAGACAACTGCAATGGTCGCAGCCGCAGCAATCATTGCCTCAACCGCGTTACCGCCTTCGCGCAGGATATCGCGCCCGGCCTCAGCCGCCAGATGATGCGGGGCGGTGACCATGCCACCGAGTGCAGTTCTTGAACGTAACATGATCAATGGGCCTCCCTGCCCGATGCGTTGCGGGCATGCCGCGATTTAGTGCGACATGCCCGGTTTGTTCATAGCGCTTATTGACGTTTCCGTTCAGCGCCTTTTCACATTGTAGAATACCTGTTTGCCTAACCGCCCTACCAGCCGATCAGGTTTGGTAACCAGCTTGTCAGTTCCGGGAAGATAAACAGAAGGATCAATGCCACTGCCTGAATGCCGATAAACGGGATCACCCCGCGATAGATATCGACCGTCGAGACCGATGGTGGTGCAACCCCCTTGAGGAAGAAAAGCGCCCAGCCAAAAGGCGGTGTCAGGAAGCTTGTTTGCAGGTTCATCGCCACCAGAATGGCAAGCCAGGCCATGTCGATCCCGCTATTGAGGAAGACCGGCAAGAACATCGGAAGCGCGATATAGGAAATCTCGATCCATTCGAGGAAGAATCCGAGCACAAAGATCACGCCCATCATGAACAGAAGATTGCCCATGTCGCCACCCGGCACCCATTCAAACATCGCATGCACAAGACCCTCGCCGCCCAAACCACGGAAGGCCAGACCAAAGGGCTGTGCGCAGATCAGGATAAAGAACACCATCGCACTGGTGATCAGCGTGTCATGCAACACATCGCGCATCACACCGAAATTCAGACGCCCGGCAATCAAGGCCAGAAGCAACGCCCCGAGAGCCCCCATCGAGGCGGCCTCGGTCGGGGCGGCAATGCCGCCAACGATGGATCCCAGCACAGCAAAGACAAGCGCAAGCGGCGGCACGACCACCTTGGCGATCTTGATCAGGAGTTGCTGCGTGCTCATGGCGTCGCGTTCTTCCTTGGGGATCGCGGGCACCATGTCAGGCTTGAAAATCCCCAGAAGCACAAGATAAAGGCCCAGCATCCCGGCAAGAATAAGCCCCGGCACCATGGCGGCGGCAAACAGGGTTCCGACGGACTCACCGAGAATATCGGCAAGCAGGATCAGCACCAGACTGGGCGGGATGATCTGCCCCAACGTGCCCGATGCGCAAATCACGCCACTGGCAACCCCCTTGTCATAACCACGGTTGATCAGGGGTTGCAGGGACAGCAATCCAACAGTCACCACCGTCGCCCCGACCACGCCTGAAGATGCGCCCATCAGCACGCCAACGATCACGATGGCAAGGCCCATGCCGCCCCGAAGGCGGCCCATGGCATGACCAATGACGTCAATCAGTTCCTCGGCCAGTTTTGACTTTTCAAGCATCACCCCCATGAAGATGAAAAGCGGCAGGGCAAGCAGCGTATAGTTGGTGACAACCCCGTAAACGCGTGCCGGCAACAGGTTAAACAAACCGGTGCCAAACCCCATAATTCCAAAGGCAAATCCCGAAATAGCAAGCGAGATTGCCACTGGCACACCGAGCACAAGGAAGCCAAAGAAGCCCCCGACCATGCCGATGGCCAGCCATTCATTTCCGGTCATGTCTGATTAGTCTCCTGCACCGGTTTGCGGTGCTCCGTCACGTGCATCAAAGGCGGGTATGCTGTGGTCACCAGCAGTGATTTGGCGATAATTGATCAATGCTTGCGCAATCGCCTGGATCAGCAAAAGGCCAAAGCCAATCGGGATAAAGGCCTTAAGCAAAAAGCGATATGGCAAGCCCCCCGGATCGGGGGAGCCTTCGCCCATCATGATGGATTGTTCGACATAGGGGATCGAAAACCAGATCAGGGCCACGCCCAGCACCGCCATCAAAACGGCCGAGAAAAGGTCGATGATCGCCTGGGCCCGGGGGCCCAGACGTTCATAAAGGAAATCGACCCGCACATGGCCGCCATGGCGCATGCCATAGGCCATCCCCATCAGGGCAATCGGCGACACCAGATGCCATTCAAGTTCCTGCATCGCGACACTTCCGGAATTGAACAGATAGCGCAGCAACACATTGCCCCCGACCACCAGAACAAGGGCAAGACCACTGATCGCAGCGCCCCATCCGGCAATATCGACAACCAGACCAAGAACGCGGTCCGGTAACGGCTCAGTACGGGTCGACTTCATATCAGCTCATCCCGCCTTTGGATGAAATGATCCCGTGATAGGGTTTTTCACTGATCGCGGCCCATTCACGGTGCGTGTCGCGGAAGGCCATGAAGCTGTCATGGACCTTTTTCGTGACCGGGTCCTTGGCTGCTTCGGCTTCGAGGGTATCCTTGGTGATGTCCTTGAGCTTGGTCACGACTTCATCCGGAAGGGTTTGCGCCTTGACACCAAAGTTCTCGACCAGATCCCGCAGGGCGGCTGCGTTATTGGCTTCGCACCAGGAATGGCTATCAAGGTTACACGCCTGTGCGGCGTTTTTGACAATCGCCTGAAGATCGGCTGGCAGGCTTTCCCAGGCTTTCTGATTGATCAGAAGTTCGGTGACGTTGGACGGCTCATGCCAGCCGGTGGTGTAGTAGTATTTGGCGGCTTTCTGAAGACCCAGACGACGGTCCTGATACGGGCCAACGAACTCGGCCGCGTCAATCACACCACGTTCCAGTGCCGGGAAGATTTCCCCACCCGGCAGCAGTTTCACTTCAACACCGATCTGCTGGTAAACCTTGCCCGCCAGACCCGGGATACGCATTTTAAGGCCATTGAAATCATCCAGGCTTTCAATCGGCTCGCGGAACCAACCGGTCATCTGAACGCCGGTATTGCCCATCGGGAAGGCCACCAGACCATAAGGCTGATAGACTTCGTGCCAAAGCTCAAGTCCGCCAGCATGATACAGCCAGGCATTCACACCCTGGAAGTTCAGACCGAACGGCACCGTGGTGAAATACTGCGCGGCAAAGATTTTACCGGCCCAGAAATAGGCGTTGGCGGCATTCATTTCGACCGTACCGGCCTGAACCGCGTCAAAGCCCTCAAGGGCCGGGATCAGTTCGCCGGCGGCGAAATGCTGAATGTTCAGACGGCCATTCGACATTTCCGTCACGCGCTTACAGAAATCTTCCGGGCTGCCCGGACCGGTCACATAAAAGGGTGATCCCGGACCATAGGCATTGGTCATTTTCCAGTTAAAGGTTTCCTGCGCACGAACGATGCTTGGCGCGGCAATAACGCCTGCGCCGGTTGCTGCCGCACCGATTGCCGATTTGGTCAGAAAATCGCGCCGTTTAATGTTTGTCATTGATGTCTCCCTGATAGAGATGGCTATTTCTTTGAAACGTGATCTCAACGGAATGCATTCCGCATTGTGTATACATCTTGCAACACCCATGCCATTGCATATTTTTCAATGACTTAACGAAATACCTCTTATTCTTTGATGTTTGAAATGCCAATTAAATAGTCAAAACATTGCAATGCACATTTTTACCGCACAATAAATATGCAGGAACTGGCGCGAAAAAATGTGCAGATTTTACAACCCTTGAGAAACTTGGCCTTGCCCTGAAAATTGGTGTATACATTTGATCAATAGGAGCCCAACCAAACCTCGCAAGAAGGGTATCGACTTCAGATGATCGAGCTTCGCCAAGCGCTCAGCCCCCCGTCCGAACAGACCGAACAGGTCGGCATCGCCCAACAGCTTTGTCAGGCGCTGGAAGATGACATCGTCAAAGGAAAGCTCCCTCCCGGGCAGCGTTTGGAAGAACCGCTTCTGGCCAAGCGGTTTGGCGTTTCACGCACGCCGGTGCGCGAAGCCTTGCAGCTTCTGACCGCAACCGAACTTGCCGAAAAGATTCCCAATCGTGGTGTTTATGTCTCGCTCGCCACCCCGGAACGCCTGACGGCGATGTTTGAAAGCATGGCAGAACTCGAAGGCACGTGCGGGCGGCTTGCCGCCAAGCGCATGACAAGTGGGGAGCGCCACAACCTTGAACGCCTGCATCATGAATTGGCCGAAACGGTGCGTCTGGGCGACAGCGACGGTTACGAAACGCTGAACCGGTCGTTCCACAATACTCTGTATCGTGGCACGCATAACGATGTGCTGGTTGATGTCACGCTTTCGGTGCGTCGGCGCGTTGCCCCGTTCCGCCGCGTGCAATTCCAAAGCCTGTCGCGCCTTGCCTCCTCACACGAAGAACATCAGGGCATCGTCGATGCCATCCTGCGCGGTGACGTCAAGGCCGCCGAAGACTTGCTTTACGGGCATATCATGGCGGTGCATGAAATCAGCCAGGAATACCTCGCAAGTCTGCGCGATGCGAGCGCCCAGAACGACCGGGTTGCGGCAAAATAGGTTTTCGAAACAGGGCCTATTGCCCCGCCACCGGCTGCCGCAATCCCCGCCGGAACGCCCCCGGCCCTTCACCATATTGCGCCTTGAACCGCCGCGAGAATGCCGGCATCGATTGATAGCCGCAGCGCAAGGCAACCTCATCCATCGACAAGTTGGTATCGCGCAAAAGCGCCTTGGCCCGGCGCATCCGCCAATTTTGCAGATATTGCATTGGCGCGATCCCGACACAGTCGCCAAACCGCACAACAAAACGCGTCCGCGACATCCCGGCCTGTTTAGCCAAAAGCTCCGCGGTCCAGTCACGTTCCGGCTGGGCATGCATGGCTGAAAGGGCGCGTGCGATTTTCTTATCGGCCAATCCGGCAAGGAAACCTTGCGGCAGATCGGCGCGCTTCACTTGTGCTGCCATAAGCGCGATCACAAGGACCTCCATCAGACGCGCCAAGGCACTGCGCCAACCGGGCTCCGTTGCTTGCGCCAGCGTTTGGATCATCGCAACGATTGAGGATTGCGCCTGTGTTGCCGGATCATCTGCGCGCAGGATCACGTGATCCTCAATCAGACCAAAACCTGGATGACGATCATCGTCATCAAAGGCGCAAAACCCGCACAGCAAACGCACATCCCCCGCGCCTTCAGGCTGATTGCGCAAGATCCCGGCACCCGGGTCAAACCCGGCCGCCATCGCATCAGAGAGCGGTATTGTCCTTGTTTCCGGTGCATCGCACAGGATGTGACCACGGCCATTTGGCACCAGCACAAGATCACCTGCGCAAAGATCAATTGCTGGTGCATTTTCAGACAGCAAAAGCTTGCACCCGCCCGCCAAAACCAGATGAAACCGGATGCGCGCGCCGTCCGCAGGGATATGCACACTGAAATCCCCGGCAAGCTCCGCCGTGAAATACAGATCACTGCGCAACCGTAATCCGGCACAAACGTCACTAAGCACATCTTGCTGCATCTTATCCACCATCGCAATTTGGAACGATCTGATAATTTATTGGCAGCTTATCGCAAAGACGCGCCCCCGGAAATGATCAATGATCACCGGACCACTTACCCAGATGGATGATCAAATCATGAGCCCCGAAAACCTGACTGCCCTGATCGGCTTTGCCTTTGTCATGTCCGTTTCGCCCGGCCCGGGCAATTTCCTGCTACTGGCATCCGGTGCCAATTTCGGCATTGCCCGCACCATCCCGCTGATCCTTGGCATCAGCAGTGGCTTTCTGTCGATGGTATTTGTGGTGGGTTTAGGTTTGGGCGAGATTTTGGAAAGCTTTCCGATGGCGCAGGATGTCCTGCGTATCATCTGCTTTGGCTATATTCTCTGGCTTGCCTACAAGATATCGCAGATCAGATCGCTTGAAACCAAAGATCAGGCGACAGCACAGCCCATCGGATTTGTTCAGGCCGCAATGTTGCAACTTCTGAACCCGAAGGCCTGGACTGTCGCCCTGATCGTAACAGTCACCTACACGGTGCCGTCAGCAGGCATAAAGGGGCTATTGCTGATGACCGCCGTCTTCGCATTGGTCAACATCCCATCTATTTCAAGCTGGGCGCTGTTTGGCGCGGCCATGCGATCCTTTATCAGTCAGGGCAACCGAACCCGCATCTTTAACATCATCATGGCCGTGCTTTTGGTCGCATCAATGGCGCCGATGTTGCTGCCGATCTAACACCCATCAGGCGCGTCGGTGCGACAGGAACCGATCCACCGACAGCTTGCCTCCACCGGCAAAGACCAGTGCCACCAGAAGCGAAATCCAAAGCAGGCGATGATCAATCAGCTCGGTCGGCAATCCGTTGGCAAGTGCGCCCAGAGCTGCACCATGAAACACAACATCCACGACAGTCTGAACCACGACAAAGCCAATCATGCCAAGGGCCGCAAGACGGGTGAACAGGCCGGCAACAATCAGGATCGGCAAGACAAACTCGCCAAGGGTTCCGGCCCAGACAATCAGATGCCACGGGAAGAACGGAATGGCGGACGTATCGTACAAATATTGCTCGGCAATCGGCGGCAGGATCTGCGCGAATGCGCCTGCACTGAGGCCAAAACCATCGATCTTGGTCAGCGCGCTATTGACGTAATAAGGCAGCAGCAACAGGACAAAAAGCCCCCGGCTGGCAATACCAATAACATCGCGCCCGCCAAGGGCGTCTATTTTCGTCTCAAGACGGGCGTAGCCGCCGATTACACTATTCATCATCATACCCGTTTCCTCTCGGGATATTAAAACGGGCATCGAATGCGCCCGATGTTAAGAACTCGGCAAAGCTTGGCATGACGTCAAAACTGGCATCCGCCTCAAGGGCTTTGGCGCAGGCTTCACCAAGATCAAGCCCGTCTTGCGTCAGTGAGGTAAAGAACACGTCCTGCCCGGCTGTCAGAGGGCGCATGTCGACCTGCATATATGGCCGCGTCACCAGAAGAGTTTCAGGGCGTTGCACGATGCTGGTTTTGCCACCCTGTTCGCCGTTTACCGGGTTCTGGGCCATCCAGATTGCAAAGATCGGATGGCGTGATGCGATCACCTGACACGCCGGATGGGCGCCCAAAATCATCGTTTCAAGCTGGTCTTCAAGCCCGGCAAGATCATTGGCCAGAAGCGGCTTCGCATCCGCAGATGTGCTGACTTCAAGGCGTGCACGTTCCAGCCGGGCGATATCGGGTAAATACGGCAGGCTTTCGAGGATCGGGTGGCCTGCCAGATATTCGGCAAATCCAGCGCCATACAGGGCCAGCGATCCCGAACGCGCGGTTTCGGATTGAACAAACCCCTGTGCCAAACGATCAAAAAAGCCGTCGCCCACAAGCTTGCGCACGGTCGGGTAAGCAGCACCCAACGCGTCATACAAACCGCGATGAACATTGTTGCGGTAAATCGCAAAGCGGTGCGCATAGCCATCAGCGAAACTGCGTGGCACCGCATCGGGTTCCGGTGCGCGCAGTGCATCGGCAAAGCCGTCATAAAAGGATTTAAGTTCCGTCATGACGCGGCCTCAAGCTGCGTCGCCACGGCAATATCAAGATGACGATCAGCAAGGGCGGCCTCATGGGCCAGAACATCCCAGCCCGGCACGTCATTATCCCATTCAATCAGGGTCGGCTTGCGCCCGATGCGGGCAATCAGGCGATCAAACAAATCCCACACCGGATCAGCCACGGGGCGTGAATGGGTATCGATCAGGACATCATCATCCGGGTTGGCATCGCGCTCATGCCCGGCGAGATGGATTTCACCGACCAGATCGCCCGGCACCGCATCAATAAAGGCGTTGGCCTCAAAGCCCAGATTATGCGCCGATATGTAAACATTGTTTACATCGATCAACAAACCACAGCCGCTGCGCGCGGCGGCTTCGGTGATAAATTCAAGTTCGGGGATCGAGTTTTGTGGCAACGGCACATAGGAGGTCGGATTTTCAATCAGGATCCGCCGCCCGATAAAGTCCTGCACGCTATTGATCGCATCCACCAACTGCGAAAGCGACGTTTTCGTCATTGGTGTCGGCAGGAGATCAGCCATATAAAGCCCCTCATGGGCGGACCAGGCAATATGCTCCGACACCATGGCGGGATTAAACCGGTCGACCAGACGTTTAAGGTCGGCCAGATGGTTCTTGTTGAGCGGCTCCCCGCCCCCAAGTGACAATCCGACCCCATGCATGGAGACCGGATAGTGCGCACACAGCTCTTCCAGCATGGCAAGTCGCGGGCCACCGGCAACCATGTAGTTTTCCGGATGAACCTCAAACCAGCCCACAGTCGGTGCTGCGTCAAAGACATCTTGCGCGTGCTCGGCCTTGAAGCCAACACCTGCACGTTCAGGAAGCTGTGTCAGCGGTGTCATATCGGGGCAACCTTATCTTTTCGCCGTTTGCGCGGGTGGACGGTCAGCACATCGGGACAGGGGGGAGACATATGCTGATCTGTGCCGACCGTCCGTTGGGACGCGATTAGGCTTGGGGTTAGGCTTGGAGTTCGGCTTGGAGTTCGGCTTGGGGGATTGTCGGACTTAGCCCTGCGGGATATCGCGATCAAGCGCTTCCAGACTGCCCATGACTTCACGACCATCCGCCGTGGTGAAGCTCATATCTTCACAGGTACCCGCCGGAACCAGCTTCCAGGCATTGCCCTGATAATCAACAGTCGACGTACCGGCGCAGGTCGTGCCCGGGCCTGCTGCGCAGTCATTCTGACCGGCCAGCGATACACCAAAGCATTTTTCCTTGGCACCATCGGCAGCAGCCTGATTGACAGCGGCCATTGAAACAGCAGCACTCAATGCTGCACCCAGAACCATAGCTTTTTTCATCGTCTTTTCCCTTCGGTTAAAGTCGGAACACCACATCCATGTGATGGTTTAACCCTAAGGGCGAAGATCTATTTGGTCACTGCACCATTCGCACACGCGTAGTCAAAGGGGCGTGAGACATTCTGCACATCTCCTCACGCTCGCGTGAACACACCCACATAAAATCATGAACGACTTGCGCCTAACGACAACGCTTGAGCGTTTCAGATGGTGAAACGCCAAAATGTACGGCATAGCTTTGCGCAAACCGTCCGGCATGGCCAAATCCCCATTTATCGGCGACCTTGGCAACCGTCGTTCCCGGGGCAGCTTCAAGCAGCTCATTATGCGCCCGGTTTAAACGGATAGTCTTGAGGTAGGCCATGGGCGCCATGCCATAAACATCGTTGAACCCGACCAGAAGCGTGCGATAGCCACATCCCGCATAGGCAACCAGATCGGCAAGATGAATAGCACTGTCTGCATATTCATGGATGTAATCACGGGCACGCTTGACATATCGCGGCAGGGCAACTGTCGATGGCCGGTCATGCAAAATGTCCAAATAGGAGTTTGGCAACTGCATCAGAATATTGGTTAGAAGCAAATCGCGCAATTCGGCTAGAATAATCGAGTTTTCCAGACCATAAAGCGGCCCGTCAACAGCATTTGCGATATAGTGAAGCGTGTCCACAACATGGCCTTGCCCCGGCAATGTCACATCGATTGCCGCATCGAAAACCAGTTCATTACGAAAGATATCGCGCCCGGTCAGGGCATGGGCATGTTTACGCATTGTTGAAACCGGCAAATGCGCACCAAGAGCCGAAAAATCGTCCTCAATTGCTGATAACGGGACACGCATGTTGCGCATCAGCCCGCGTTGCGGCGAGATTTCAAATTCATGCGCCCCATGTTTGACCTGACCATTTCCGCTATTCACAAACAGAAGGAACAAGTCATCGGTTTCAATCGCCGGGGTTTTAAGATGAATGCGTCCAGCCCCAAAAGATGCACCAAGAAGGGTAATATCGGCAATGGCCGCAGACTGAATAGAAACATCTGTGCTGGCATTCTTACCAAGCGCGTCAATCGTGTCGATACTGTTCATATCCGACAGAAAGGCTTGCGTTTCGCTCAAATCCTGTGACTCAAAGATTTGATGGTTTTTAAGGTAGTTCATCTATGTACCCTGTTTGATGGTGCCATTGTCTGGCGGAACTTCCATCACAGATCGCATTTGACAACGTGATCAGGGCATCAACAGAACTTCCGGGAATTTAATGTATTCCTTTATCGCCAACGAGGAAACAAGAGCTTTGCCAACGAAGAATCAGAGTTGAGCACGCATATCGTCTCACGCCACCATAAAGACCAAGTCTCACCCACCATTCCCGATATGTAACATCAGAAACGACAAAACCCCCGACCAGTTAAGGTCGAGGGTTTTCAAAGTCGTGTGTATATAGGGAATATGGATGCTGTATTTGGAAGGCCCGGCGGTGACCTACTCTCCCGTGCCTTAAGACAAAGT